>CAVVRJ010000060.1:0-248850 GCA_963750205.1 uncultured Planctomycetota bacterium | reverse complement strand
CCCGGCAGGAATCGGCGACGGCGTTCCGTTGCCGCTGGCATTGCGGAATTGGATTTGCGTTCGATCAAGACCGTGATGCAGATGGACGTCTTGCGCTGCAAGACTCCGGCGATGGTCCGCAAGGAGATTTGGATGCACCTGCTGGCCTACAATCTGATCCGCACGCTCATGGCCCAGGCGGCCGCGGCGGCCGGGGTCTCTCCCGGGACCTCAGCTTCAAAGGGACCCTACAAACCCTGGTCGCCTTCGCCGCCGCGGGCTGGTCGTGTCCCGAGCGCAAGAACGAGTTGTATGCAGCGATCCTGCGGGCGGTGGCCACGCATCGTGTCCATGACCGCCCGGACCGCGTCGAGCCGCGGGCCGTGAAAAGGCGACCCAAGAAACAGGTTTATCTGAACGAGCCGCGAGCCGTCGCCAAAGCACGGCTCCTCAACACAACATAGGGCTTATGGAAGTGCCATTCGGGTCAGAGCTTGATTAGTGATTAGGCATGAGGGACAACGACCGCGGCCGAACCCAATGCCAGAGGCAATCAGGAGATGACGGCCCATACCCTCACCCGGTCTCGGGGCTTGCCCCTGGATCCGCAGGGTCGTCCTGACGAAACTGGATCCACTCCAGGCACAAGCCGCTGGCCGGGGCGAGGTGGCCGGCGGCCTGCACGGTCGTGGGCGGCCAGAATGTCCACCATTTCCTCGGGTCGCCAATGCCCGCGACCGATGTCGACGAGGGTCCCCGCGATCAGACGGACCATGTGCGGCAGAAAGCCATCCCCTTCCACGTCGATCGTGATCCAGTCGCGGTCGCCGCCGCCCTCCGCTCGCGTAACCTCGCAACGAAACACGGTCCGCACGGTCTTTTGGCCCTCGTCCAATTTGACCGCGAACGAGCGAAAGTCCTGCGTCCCCACGACGTGGCGCAGCGGCCGCCTGCATGGCCTCGACGTTGAGGCCGCCCAGGTAATGGTAGCAGAATCGGATCTCGTTGGACCGGGCGGAGCCGGCCGGTGCAGATCGTGTACCGATACGCCTTGCGCGTGACATCCGCCATCACGTCGAAGTCCGGGCCGACCTCCCGGGCGTCCAGCACCGCAATATCCCGCGGCAAACGCTCGTTGAGAGCGACAGCCAGATGCTCCACCGGGATCGGATGCGCGGTCTCGAGCAGGCCCACCTGCCCCTGGGCATGCACGCCGGCGTCCGTCCGGCTGGCCCCTTGCACGTGGGTCGGGCAGCGCAGCACGGCGGCCGCCGCCTCGCAGAGCGTCCCCTGCACCGTCCGAAACCCCGGCTGAATCTGCCAGCCGTGGTAGTCGGTGCCGTCGTAGGCAATCACCAGCTTGATCTTCCGGCGCAACGACTCCGCGTGCAACCCGCTCGTCATAGTCACCTGCTCGTCCTCGACCTATTGGGAGTTCCGCCTTCAGGCGGGTCGAGAGTCTTTCGGCGCAGCCGGCTCCACGCTACTTACACACGGAAGAGAGAAGGACGCTCGGACTGTCAAACCCGCCTGAAGGCGGAACTCCAAACGCCGCGTAAACGCGGAACCCCCAACCGCAACCGATTCACGCGTCGTGGACTCAGAAATCCAGCAGCTTGCGGACATCCTCGATCGTGCCCTCTTTGGTGACCTTGCGGCCCGGCTTGCCCGGCGTGTCGAAGACCAGATACTCCTTCTTCGCCTGGATGGGCAGCGTGAGCTTGTACGGCTGGCAGCGCGGGAGGGCCGCCATCGCTTGCTTGGCCCCCTCGTACAGCGCCTGGTGCGTCTCGTCGAACGGGTACAACTCGGCCGCCTCGCGGGCGACGCCGCGTTTGACGGCCACCATGACGCACTCGGGCCCGAAGAACTGGCGGGCCTCCCGGCACGTCGCCTCATCGCCTGTCACCATGATCGTCGGCACGCCGTAGCCTCCGGCGATGGCCGCCACCTGGGCCACCTCGCCGGACTCGACGCCGTTGTACCAGTAGCGATTCTCCGAATGCGACGACTGCGTATGGCAGAGCACGCCGTCGGGAGTTCCGTTCATCGCGTGGGCCCCCAGTTGCACGACGCCGGCGAACGACCCGTCGAAGTCCGTCAGCGGCCCCGGTCGCGGTTTGCCGGTGATGTACGTGGCCCCCGGCTCCATCAGGTGCGACACGAACGCCCCCGGCCCGTGGCCGTCCAGGATGACGATGTCGGTCGCCCCGCCGGCCCGCAGCCCGCGGACCACGGCCGCGATATCGCCCATCAGGTACTCCTTCGCCTTGTCATTGAGCGGCCCCGTCTCGCGGGTCTGGGCGAACTGATACACCCCGCTGGCCCCTTCCAGATCGGTCATGATGTAGATGCGCACGGGTTTTCCCGCCGCCTGCGGTCGTGCCGCGCACCCCACCACCAGCAGCCACCCGGCCAAGGCAACAAACAAAACGCATGCTTTCGTCGTTCCCCACGCCCTCACAGATTTCGAGTAGCTCATACGATCTCCTGCGAAAACCCACAGTGCTCCTTTCGACGTCACAGCGATTGTACCACAGCCCACCAGGCGATGACAACGGTCCTACCGGGTACACGTGAGGCCAATCGCAGAGTCCCCTAACGGCACCCCACCGTAGGTCTTTGCGAGCGTAGCGAAGCAATCTCTCCACACGTGAGACTGAGATTGCTTCGTCGCTGCGCTCCTCGCAATGACAGGCAGGGGTCGGGGCACCTACTTCGGGTTCGCCCTGGGGGGCACATAAGGCCAGGCGTGTTGCCGCGGCCGCCCTCGACCGAGCCATGCAACTGCTTTCTATGTCGCAGGTTAAAACACCCTGTCAAATTTTCTGCAAAAAATGCCGTTTTTTCTCTTGCAGCTATCTACTGCAGTAGATTAACGTTGACCTTGATAGAGTTATGGAGGATGTATGGCCAAGTTGAATTTCGAGTTGTTCGAGAGCGAATGGGCGATCTTGCAGGTGGTCTGGGAGCGGGAGCCTTGCGCCGCCCCCACCGTCCAGGAAGTGCTCCAGGAGAGCAAAGGTTGGGCCTATACGACCGTCAAGACCATGATGGACCGCATGGTCCGCAAGGGGCTTCTCACTACGGAGCGGATCCGAAACCTGTACCTGTACCGCTCCGCCGTCACGCGGCGCAAGCCCAGCGGAGCGAGCTCCTGCGCACGGCCCGGCGGGCGTTTGACGGCGCGCTGACCCCGATGATGCAGTTCCTGATCAAGAGCGAAAAGCTGTCCGAGGAGGACTATCAGTCTTTGGAGCACCTGATTCAGAATAGAAAAGAGAAAAGGCAACCGACCGAAAACGTTGAGAGGGCCCGGCGGAGGGCCCTCTCACAACAAACCAAAAAGGAGGAATTGCGATGGGCGAACTCGTTCATTGGCTGAACACGGCGGGCGGAGTGTTCGTGGCCTGGTCCGGCCCCATGCTGATCCAGTCCAGCGTACTGATCCTCATCCTGGCGGCGCTGGACCTCGTCCTGCGAAAACGGGTCAAGGCCGTCGTGCGGTACTGGATTTGGCTGCTCGTCCTGGCCAAACTCATTTTGCCCCCGTCCGTTTCTTCTCCGACGGGCCTCGCCTACTGGATCAGCAGCAAGCTGTCCGTGCCACCGGCGCCGGTTGAGTCCGTCGCGAGCGTGCCGCGTGCTCCCGCACCGCCGAATAGCGAAACGATTGCCTTCCCTCTATCCGGCGCCCTCGATCCCAGTTCTGCGGCGGCGCCGACCGCCCCGACGGCCCGGCTCACCCCGGCCGGCAACGCTCCCCCCGCCTCCCTCACCCCGTGCTCCCTCGCCTTGCTCGCTTGGTCGGTCGTGGTTGTGGTCATGGCTGTTCTGCTAATCCAGCGGGCCCTGTTTGTTCGCAGCTTGGTGGCACAATCTCAGGAAGCTCCTCCGGAAGTCGCCGAATTGCTCCAGCGGTGCCGTCGGCGCGTGGGAGTGCGAACGGATGTGACGGTGCGGCTCAGCCCGCTTTCGGCGAGTCCCTCGGTCTGCGGCCTTTGGCGTCCCGTGATCCTCATCCCCGCAGAGATGCTCGCGCAGTTGCAGAGCCATGAGCTCCGATCCGTCCTGTGTCACGAGCTGGCGCACGTCCAGCGCGGCGATCTGTGGCTTAATCTGGTCCAGGCCCTGCTGCAAGTGGTCTATTTCTATCACCCCCTGCTGTGGTGGGCCAACGCACAAATTCGCAGGGTGCGGGAGCAGGCCGTGGACGAGACGGTCTTGGCCGCCCTGGGCGAGGACGCGGAAGACTATCCGCGCACCCTACTGAGCATCTCCCGGCTGGCTTTCGGGCAGCCTACGTTGAGCCTCCGTTTGCTGGGCGTGGCGGAATCCAAGAGAGCGTTGACCGAGCGCATCCGTCACATCGTCAGCCGCCCCTTCCCCCAAACGGCCAAGCTCGGATGGATCGGAGCCGTGCTGGTGGTGGTAATTGCCGTCACGCTGCTGCCCATGGCGAGTGCCGCACCGGAGCGGGCCAAGACCGCGGCTGCTTCTCAAGCTGGCGCGGGTGCCCCCGTGGATCAGATCACCTGGTCTGGCCGAGTCCTGGATTCCCAGGACAAACCGGTGGCAGGGGCTGAAGTAACGTTCTACCTGGAGACGGCGGGCGAAATAGGGATCTTGCCGATCATCCAGGTGCTGGATCGCAAAATGAGCGGGGCCGATGGGGCCTTCTCGTTTGCCGTTCCCAAGACGGCCAAGGACTACCGGGAGGGCCATGTGATCGCCCGCAAGGCGGGACTGGCCCTGATCTGGGCGGACTGGCCGATGCAGGAAGATCAGCATCTGGATCTCCGGCTGCCGACGGAGCCGAAGGAACTGGCGGGCGATGTGGTCGATGAGGCCGGCCGGCCCATTGCCGAGGCCGAAGTCCACATTGCCCTGGCCAAAATCGGAAAGGGCGAGAACCGGCGTGAGCTGCGGTCGACCGGTTTTCTGCGGACCAAGACCGACCGCAATGGCCATTTTGTCTTTGCGGATATGCCCGCCGAGGCCACTTTCGAATTCCTCGTCGAGGCACCGGGGCGGGCCCCGATTGGCACTTGCGATATGACATCGCGTTCAGGGGAGCGATGTCAGTACGTGCCGGGCCAGACGGGCATCCGGTTCACTCTGCCGAAGGAAGCCCGGATCGAGGGCATCGTGGTGGAGAAGGCCGGCGGCAAACCCATCGGCGGTATCGAGGTGGCGGCCCACGGCGACCGACGGGGGAGCGGTGTGCTTCTCCCCAGCCGGGGGGCGGTCACAGCTCCGGACGGCACGTTCCACCTCAGCGGTCTTTCCGACGGCGCTTGCATCCTCGAGTTGTGGAGAGCCCGGGGGCAGATGCCGGAATGGGTCGCCGAGGACGTGCACACGTTCATGAAGGCGGGCGAGACCAAGCGCGATATTCGCATGCGGCTCACCAAGGGCGCTATCATCGAGGTGCGCGTCAAAGACACTACCGGAAAGCCCGTTGAAAAAGTCTACGCGTATCTCCAACGTGTTGGGCAAGAGCAGGACTTCGGAGATCGTGCGGATGAGAACGGCCTCGCCCGCATACGCGTCCTTGCCGGCGATTACAAGGTCGGACAACTCTACCGGCCGGGCTACGCTCCCCCGCAAGACACGCCGCAGGTAACAGTGCAGGAGGGCGAGACCAAGCGCGTCGAGTGCACTATGACCGCCATGCCGAAGATCACCGGCATCGTCCGGGACAACGAAGCCGGCCGCCCCTTGGCCGGCGTCAAGGTCCAGGTGACCTGGATCAAGATGCTGTCCTCGGGCGGCATTGAAGCCACGAGCGATGCGTCCGGCGAGTTCGAGATCCTTTGGCTAACCACACCCCTGAGCCAGGGCGCTAGTACGGTGATCCTCGTGGCGCGCGATCCGCTCCACAATCTTGTGGAAACCCAGGAGATCGACGACCACACCGGCCCACTCGACCTCAAGCTCCAGCCGGGCGTGATCGTCACGGGCACGGCGGTAGACCAAGAAGGCCAGCCGTTGCCGGGCGCCACGGCCCGCGCCCTGCTGCGTGTCGACAAAGCCACGCTGCGTCTGAGCTGGAAAGAACTGGCGACCGCGGGTCCCAATGGCACGTTCGAAATCAAGGCGCTTCCGCCGGAGCGGGAGTATACGGTCGAAGTCGAGGCGGATGGGTATGGCAAGCAGGAAGTCCACATCGCCGCCCTGGGTCCGCAGGAGAAGCAGCACGACATCGGCCGGATCAAGCTCACCCCGAGCGGTCTTTCCATCTCCGGTATTGTGGTCGATCCCAACGACGAGCCGGTCGTCGGCGTCGAGGTCTCCGCTTTCGGCACCGGCCAACCGAACCTTCACAGTGTACAGACGGATGCCCAGGGCAGGTTCACCATCAAAGGCGTCTGTCCGGGGCCGATTCATTTGAACGTGGATCGCGCGGGTTGTCGCACCTGCGCGGCTCGACTCAGGCCGAAGGCGGTGCAACGAATGTGCGAGTCCCGGTTGCCGAGCGACACTCGCCCCTGACATATGTGCCCCGGAGGGGTGCCTCGCTGAAAGGCAAACCTCTGCCACCGTTGAAGGACCTGGGGATCGAATTGCCGGCCGAGGCCGCCGGCAAGATGCTGCTCGTGTGCTTCTGGGACATGAGCCAGCGTCCCGCGCAATTGCCTGACGCAGTTGGCCGCTCAAGCCGAACGGCTCAGCGAGAAAGGGATCATGATTGTCCCCATCCACGCGGCCCGGGCCGAAGACGGTGCTTTGAGTGACTGGATGGAGAAGAACAAGGTCCCCTTCAAGACGGGGACAATCGCCGGAGACATCAACAAGACGAGGTTGGCCTGGGGGGCAGCCTCTCTGCCGCACCTGCTCCTGACGGACAAGAAGCGCATCGTGGCCGCAGAGGGTTTTGGCATAGACGAGTTAGATAAACAAATAGAGGCAACTGCCGGCCGATGATTCAGAACCCAGGGTGAGGAAGGGCACCCGGCCGGAACTTCCGAGAGGAGCCTGCGGAGGGTCCTCTCGGGAGAGCAGGAGGAATTACGATGGACGAGCTGGTTAGCGCGTCGAACGCAGCCGGTCGAGTGTTCGTGGACTTTGCCGGCGGCATGTTGATCCAGTCCAGTCTGCTCATCATCATCCTGGCGTTCCTGGATCTGGCCCTGCGGAAACGGGTCAAGGCCGTCGTGCGTCATTGGATCTGGCCGCGGGGCCTGACGGTAGTCGTGGCCGCCGCGCTCGTCCTGCTGCCGGCAGAAGATACCTCGGCGACGCCCCCTGGCGCGGTTCAGAAGGCGACCGAAGGGAGCGCTGGAGCGGAAGCTGTCCCGGGTCCGCGGGAGTTGCTCAACCGCTACCAAAAGGCGGTGACCGCGTGGGACAGATCCGTGGCGATGCACATCGAATGCGATTACTCGATGGCCCATCAGGGAAGGGATTTTCGGCACTGGAAGTACGATATTCAGCACCGCCGGGATGGGGGTCGCAGGGAAAGTTCACGCCTGACATCCGCAAATACTCCATGAAAAGCCTGCTGGGCCAACCTCTGCCCGGCCTGGAGGCGATCCAGGTGGACTGGAATCCCGCCGACGACGCGGGGAAAATGCTGGCGGTCTGCTTCTTTGACGTGCAGCAGCGGCCGTCCCGCAACTGTCTGGTGCAACTGGCGCAGAAGACGGAGCTTTTGGCGAAGCACGGAGCAGTCCTTCTCGGCATCCAGGCGACCAAGCAAGAACAGGACGGGCTGCAAGAATGGCTCCAGAATAATGGCATGCCCCTGCCGATCGGCACACTGCGAACTGATGAGGAGGAGACCCGCTGCGCTTGGGGAGTGCAGTCCCTGCCCTGGCTGATCCTGGCAGACAAGAACCATATCGTCCGGGCGGAGGGATTCAGTCTTGATGAATTGGAGAGCAAGATCCGGGCATTCAGAAAGGAGTAGTCATGAGCCACGTTCCGGCAGGCAAAAAAGAAACCCCTGGGGAGGCAGAGCGAGATTATTCCCAAAGTCAATTCAATTGCAGTGTTTGAAATATCCGCCTGTCGCGCACCCCAGGGGCGACCATTCCGATCGACGATCAACATGTCACGTCACGTCAGGTCTTCTTGTCCCCTTTCCGGAAAACATCGTTGCCCATCCGGATACTGCTGTCTTCATCCATACAGGAGTACCCATCGGCAAAGCGCCGCGCGGCACACCAGTGTTTCTCCCTCCGCTTGGAAGCGGCACAGCCAGGGGTCGTCAAGGGGGTCGGCCGAGATGCTCCGCGGGAGCCTTTCGGCCAATCCCAGGTCACCCACTCAGCGGCAGGCCGACCTACTGTTGCTTGCCCTGCCCTGCGTGCTTGCCCGGTTTAGCCCCCATAACTCGCCGGACAGCTTCTGCCGAGTTCTCTCGAGAATCTGTGCGAAAGGGGAAGAATTCTTACGTTCTGCGCAGCGGGTGGGCCGTGCGCGGTAGTGGGTCTCATCGCCCACGTGCTTTTCTGCCCTGGAGTCCACGTCATCCGTATCGACCTCGTCGCCGGACAAGGCCGGCACCGTTCGAATGAACCGCGGCAGGGGATGATTCGCCGCAATGTACGCCGTGCGAACGGCTGCCTGGTGGATCCTTGACCAGCTTAGGAAGATCTGCAGCGGGGAATTCCGGGATTGCCGTCATAGTTTTAGGCTGTCCCCGTTATTCGTCGACGATTTGGGGGCCGATGGTCTTGAGGGTTCCGGCAGTATCTCGATATCATGTGAGGCATGATGTTTAGGAGCATGATCTATGAAGTCGTACCGACCATGGGTGAGGAACCGGATTTGCGATAGGTTGACTGGTAGTTCGCCGGCCGTTCGCGTCATCCTGATCCTGGGATGTTGGGCCTCCCTTGCCGCCGGCAGCAACAATCAGGTGGTGATCCGGCCCCAGGAGTATCAGGGGGCACTGCGGAATCCGCTGAAGGGATTCCGGCCCGACACGGGCCCGCGGGCGTTCACCCAGGAGTATGCCACTCTCGCCCGCTGCTATCTCAAATGGAACGAGCTGGAGAACAGCGAGAGCGACGGCATTGACAGGATCATGCGGGTCTGCAATGAGCGGTGGAAGGACGTGGAGAAGTACAATATCAAGGTCATCCCGCGGGTCTACCTGGATTGGGACGAGAAGGAAGGCAACGAGTACTGGCCGGCGGACATGCAGACACACGACTACAGCAGCGACCAGTTCCGGCAGCGGCTGCAGCGTCTGATTCAGCGGCTGGGCCAGTGCTGGGACCGTGACCCCCGGGTCGCGTGGGTCCAAATGGGGCTCATCGGTTACTGGGGCGAGCATCATCATCCCTCGCTCGATGCTCGGATGCAGCAACTGCTGGGCGACGCGTTTACGGCCGCGTTCCCGAACAAGAAGGTGACCGTGCGAAATCCGCGGGAGTTCCCGGACTATGAGTTCGGCATCTACTGGGACTCCTGGGCCCATATTGAGCAAGTGCCGATGGACGGTGCGGCGATGGCGAAGCTCAATGCCGAGCGGGGCCGCTGGAAGAGCTGTCCCATGGACGGCGAATGCGCGTACAACTGGGGCCGGTACCGGGAGCAGCCCGGCGACAACCCCAACGACACGCTCCGTGATCCGGCTCATCGCGCTTGGCTGATCGATACGATTCGCTGGTTGCACGGCAATGACCTGGGCTGGGTGGCAAACTATGATGCCGGCGATCCGCTGGTTCACGCCGGGGCCCAGGAGGTGCAGAAGGCTTTCGGCTATCGCCTCGTCATCGACGAAGTGCGGTACGACGCAGTGGTGCTGCCGGGCCAGGGATTCCGTGTGGCCTTCCGCCTCCGCAACACGGGGTCGGCACCGTTCTACTACAACTGGCCGGTCGAGGTCAGCCTGCTGGATCCCAAGTCCAGGGAAGTCGTATGGAAGAGTGTTTTCCGGGACGTGGACATCCGCACCTGGTTGCCGGGGGACCAGTGGAACAAGCAGAGCAGGAGGTACGAGATGGAGCCAAAGACTTATGAGGTTGGCGGTTCCTTTGCGGTGCCGGGCAAGGTGCCTGAGGGTGACTACCTCGTGGCCTTAGCCATCCTGGACCCTGCGGGCATGCAGCCGGCGGTGCGTTTCGCTATCAGGAACTACTTCATCGGAGGCCGGCATCCCCTCGGTGTTATTGGGGTGGGAAAGACGCCCTCGTCGCCCGAATTGGACCCGGCCTGCTTCGATGATCCGGCCAAGGATAAGACGCTCCATTACGAGCTGCAACTCGGGGAAAAAACCTGAAGGACTGATGGGGACAGCCTGAACAACCCCCGTTTCAACCTGCGTAACTGCACGCGGGTGCAGAACCGGCACAACACCCGTCCCAGCGGCAAGCGCTCCCGTTTCATCGGCGTCTATCCCCGGGGCGACAAGCATGTCATTCCTGCGTAGGATTGTCGCCCCCGAAACGTATTTGTCGGGGGCAGGAATCCGGTTCTTCAAGATCGCGCACAAAGGCGACTACTTCTACGACGGCCCCTTCGACACCGACATAGAAGCCGCCCAAGCCCGCGACAAGAAAGCGACCGAACTCCTCAGCGAATATGCCTGGCTGAATTTCCCGGAGGAAGCCGGAGAGCAGAAGGCAGAGGACGGAGGGCAGAAGACGGAGGACTGAGAGACGGTCGAATCTCGCGGAGACGCTGGGACGCAGAGGAAACCACGTAGCACAGCCGCCGTGGCGAGGGCGTCACGCCCCTGGTCGAAACAGATCATCCGGCGCGTATGTCATTGCGAGCGAAGCGCGGCAATCTGTATTCTTCGACCGCAGAGGGCGCTGGGGTTCGCACAGGCGATGAAACCGCGGATCAACCCAATTCGGCCTTTGGCCGGAACCAAGATTGCCTCGCGCAAGACGCAAAGAGCGCCAAGAACGGAGGATGGAGAGTAAAGGGCGGAAGGCCATGGGCAGCAGGCCGTAGGATTACGGCGTTGGTCGGATGGACGTTCATTCCCGCAAGCCGTACCTGCGCCGGACCTCTTGGACGTCGGTGGTTCTTCCGGCCTGACTGTCGGCCAGCCCCCGCTCGATCACTTCGCGAACATAGATCTCATCGATCAGATCGTCCCACGTGGCGTTCTCCGGCATCCGGTTCACCAACTCGTGCGCCTCATCTTTTCGCATCGGTTCCGCCATAACGTTCTCCAGCAACCATCGGACATCCGCCATGATTCTACCACAGGACGTTTCCAACCACAACCCGCCAAGGCAAGAAGCGGATCTATCAGATCACGCACAAGGGTCAGTACCGCTACGCCGGCCCCTTCGACACCGAGATCGAAGCCGCCAAGGCTCGCGACAAAAAAGCCGTCGAGCTCTTCGGCGAATTCGCCTGGCTGAATTTCCCGGAGGAAGCCGGAGTGACAACGGGCCACAAGGATGAGGTGGCAAGCGAGAGTGCCACGAACGACAGACGGAAGATGAAGCTGACAGGCAGTAGCCGATATGCGTCAGGTGAACGCTGCTAACTGGCACCTGTCAATGCCTTTGTTCCGCACTAAGCTTAGCGACAACCCGTGACTAGTGACTCCTCGCTCTCGGGCTGCGGAATTGTGACGCGCAAGTTGCAGCTTCCTCTTTACAGTCGCGGTTTGATCATACATAATCAATAACAAATTGAATGGACGACCCGTATTCGTCGCATGAACTGCAAGAGCTGATGCTGGAGGCACACTGTAGACTATGGACAACTTTCGAAGTGCTCGGCGCCCTCAGTTGCCAGTTCCTCACGAGCCGCACTGCAAGGGCGGAGGAAGTAGGATCACCTGTAGTAGCCAGTATTTGATCTGACAGTTACGCCGTAGCGACAGTTGTCTGTACGGTCTGATTCAACATCTTTGCTGTCGCCAATGGGAGGCTGTCCAGAAACGTCTGCATCGGGGTCTTGCCAAAGCAGTACTTCCCACTGTGCGGTCGTGACTCATTGTATTCTTTCAGCCAAGTATCCAGATCGGCTTGGAGTTCGTCAAGGGTGTGGTAGATTTTCTTGCGGAAGGCGACCTGGTAGAACTCCTGCAAGATCGTCTTGTGGAAGCGTTCACAGATGCCATTCGATTGGGGATGGCGGGCCTTGGTCTTCGAATGGTCGATGTCCTCCAGGGCCAGGTAGAGCTGATACTCATGGTGTTCCCGGGCTCCGCAGTATTCTGTACCTCGATCGGTGAGAATACGCAGCAAGGGAATCCCGTGCGTCTCGAAGAAAGGCAGGACCCGGTCGTTGAGCATATCGGCGGCGACCAGGGCGTTCTTACGGTCGTAGAGCTTGGCCGAGGCGACCTTAGAGTACGTGTCGACGAACGTCTGCTGGTAGATGCGTCCGACGCCTTTGAGGGTACCGACGTAGAAGGTGTCCTGGGAGCCCAGGTAGCCCGGATGCTCGGTTTCGATCTCGCCGTGGGCCTCTTTCTCGTCCTTGGCCTTCTCCAGGGCGATGATCTGGCCTTCGGTGAGGATCAGGCCTTCCTGGGCGACTTTGGCTTCCAGGGCCTTGAGACGGAGCTGGAACGTCTGGAGGTCATGGCCGCAGCCAAACGCTGCGGACGCCGCCGGGCGAAACAAACAGGCTTCTCTTGCGTAACTCGTTGGAGACCCGGACTTGGCCCCAGGCGGGCTGGTCAAAGGCGAGCTGGACCACGCCTTGTTCAATCGCGGGTTCGACGCGGTTCTGGAGGATGGGCTTGCGTTTGGAAATCTCCCGCAGGGCCTCTTCGCCACCGGTTTCGTAGAGTTCCTGGAAGCGATAGAAGCTGTTGCGGGAATAACCCAGAATCTTGCAGGCTTGGGAGACGTTGCCCAGTTGTCGGGCCAGTTCCAGCAGGCCCACTTTGTTCTTGATGATCTTCTGTTCGGTCGTCATGTCTGACACTCCTTTGGCCCCCTGGGGGGCGGGTTGCGAGGTCGCCGCCGGGTGTGACTTCGCTCCGCTGCGCTACGCTCCGTCACACCCGGCACTTCTCCTCTGTTATCGTCAAAGTGTCAGATCAAGTCTTAGCTATTTCAGATCACCGATGTCAGGATAGCCGATATGGATTTGTGGCACCTCATCGGCGGTGAATTCCCTTGAAGTAGAGTAGAGGACTGAGCGGCGAAGACGCCGCTCAGTCCCCCCTCTTCGAACCGGACGGGCGGATTTCCCGCATCCGGCTCTCACGGATCGTTCGCCGTGCGGCTGTCACGACGGCACCGCACGCTTCTGCAGCGGAAGCCATCCCAGTCGTTGCAGGTGGTCCCACCACGTCGCGTCCTTCGGTTTCTTGTACCCGCGTTGACTCCGGCGGTTCAGATGGTTCCGCAAACGCCGCAGCGTGAAGCTGTCCACATCCCGGTACACCTGGTGGGCATAGCCTTGGGAGAAGTACGCCTGCCAGCCCCGCAGCGTCCGATTGATCCGTTCGATCAGATCTCGGACCGGCGTAAAGCATTGGTGCGCGTCGGTCATCTCCCGCAGCTTGTCCCGCACCCGTTGGAGCGATTTCTCGCTGGGAATCAGGTTCAGGTAGTACCCTTCTCGGCCGTACCAGTTGCGGTCGTAGCGGAAGGTGTAGCCCAGGAAGTCCAAGCCCACGCCCGGCTCGGATAACGAGACCGTGCGGGTCTTGTCCGGGTTGACCTTCAGCTCCATCCACTCTTGCAACGTCTGCGTCACGAACTGCTCGAGGCGTCCGCCCACATACTTCGCCAGGATGACGAAGTCGTCGGCGTACCGCACCAGCCGGGCATTGGCCCAGTGATACGGACCATCTGCCCGGTGGAATTTGTAGTCGAACCAATGCAGGTACAGATTCGCCCGCAAGGGCGAGATCACCCCACCCTGCGGCGTCCCCTGCGTGGGCCGACTATATCTCGGAGGATCCTCCGGCCCTTCGCCTGCTTCCACCACCACCGCCGACAGCCACATCCGAAGCAAGTGGAGGACACTACGGTCGGCCACCCGCTTACGGACACAGGCCATCAGCTTGTCGTGCGGAATCGTGTCGAAGTAACTGCTCAGGTCCGCGTCGTACACCTGCCGCCGCCCCTGCTGGAGGTTCCGCCGAATCTCCGCCAGCGCCTGAGGGGCGTTGCGGCCCGGTCGGAACCCATACGAGCAGTCCAGGAAGTCCGCCTCAAAGAGCGGCTCCAAGATCAGCAAGACCGCCATTTGCACCACCCGGTCTCGGACCGTCGGGATGCCCAAGGGACGCTTCTTGCCGTTGGCTTTGGGGATGTACACACGCTTCACCGGCTGCGGGCAGTAGGTCTTGTCCCGCCGCGATCCTTGGATCGCCGCCAGAAAGCCCTCCACTCCGCCTTCGGATACCTCCACCGCCTCCAGGCTCACGCCATCCACGCCGGGCGCACCTTGATGGGCGTGCACCCGTCGCCACGCGGCTTGGAGCACATCCAGGCGGTACACGCGGTCATACAACGCATAGAACCGAAAATTGGGCTGTCGTTTCGCCTTACGGTATAGCTTCTGCCGCAAAGAAAAGACTTTCCCCGGCAGACCCTCGCCGTTGACGCGAAACGTCTCGGGCAGGGCGTCCGGTTCTCCCGTAGTGACCAGGTTCTCTGGCAAGCGGATCTCCTCTTCTTTTGCTTTCGCTGCGATTCCGTCAGGGCTCCTTCGCTCCACGGGCGTTACCCCGCTTCGTCGCTACTATGAACCCATCCGACTCCCTTCCCGGCACGGTCCAGGGTTATGGTTTCCCCCGGCCGCGTCCAGCTTGCCTGGGACCAGGAAGGGCCTCTCAGTTCCCATCGTTCTCTTTCGACACGCGCCGTCTCTACTTACCCCGAAGAGCCCGTCCCCTGCACCTACCCGCTGCTTCAGGGACGGTAATAGGCTTCGTCATATTCGGCAGCTTGGCCGCTCTCGACTTCGTATATCGAGGCCAAATCGAGTTCGCTTGCGCTACGGCTCATGTCTTCGCCCGCCCCGGAGCTTCACACCGCACGATTACCCGCCGGCATGCCAGGGGGGCTACATGGCAAACGGGTCATTCCATGGTGACCTCCTTTCAGGTCACAAGATAACGATAGTTTCACTGACGCACCGAAAAACGCGAACGAAAGAGGGGAGGTGGTCCACAGATCATGTCATTGCAAGCGAAGTATTGTCACCCCTGCAACGCCTCTGGCAGGGGGCGGCAATCTCCCGATTTCCCCTGCCCGGCCTCGGGCTGCGCCCTCGGCCGGAACCAAGAGTTCCTCTCGCCAAGACACTGCGAGCGCCAAGCAGACCGGAGCCCAGATGCGTCTTCCCCTTGGCGGTCTCTGCATCTTTGCGCAAGAAATAATCCTTTCGGTCATCGAGACCTACGTCATGCATTCCGGATTATCTGGAAACCTTTTCCAGTTGTTACGGGTTGGTAGTACAGATTCTGAACCGGGAATCGATTGCGGGAATCCGAAAACGGTCAATGGCCTCACGTGTCCCTGTGGGCTTGTCGCTCGCGGCGTCTCGCCGCTTCCCCCTTTTCCCTATCCGCAACCGTCGTGTGGGCGGACAAGTACAGTCCTTTTGCGACACGGATTCACACACGGGATGCACACGGATTCTGGCCCGAGGAAGATGCCGGAAAGCGGCTTCGCCGAGAACGGTAGGGTGTGCCGGGCACACCACTTCTCTCGGCCTCGTCCGAAGGAAGTGCCTGATTCCGTCCGATTCCTCTTTGCCCAAGACGAAAATGTGAAACGGAATGCCTGACCTCCTATTCCTTTTTGACCCCCCATTCCTCTTACTTGTCCGGAGCCCCCTGCCCCCCGGGACCGCCGCTCTCCCGATCGGCTGGACGTTCCCGTCCCCACGGGCAAGTCTCCGCCCTGCCCCAAGAGAAAGTAAAACCTGTAGCTGTGACCCCCATGCCCCTCCGGAAGAGGTCCGACGGGAACTTGGACTTGGGCCGGGGACCCAATTCGTCGTCCCGGGCGAAGGAGATGCTGTCATTCTGAAGATGGTGCGCGCTTCATCCACGAAGGACTTCGACGCTCTGATCAAGAAGGCCAGGACTCAAGCCAAGGCGTCCGGTCTGAAGCGTTCAGACATCGCGGCAACGGTCGCCGAGGTACGCCGGAAGCGATGAAGGTTGTCTTGGACACCAACGTGTTCGTAAGTGGGGACCGGCATCTCCTGGACGCTTCCGGATTCCGCGGCGTTGAGGTGATTCGACCGAGGATGTTTGTAGAGGCATTCCTCTAAACCGCGAGACTGTAAAACCATCGTGCCGTTCTCCGGCCGGGCAGTTTCTTAGGGCACACCCGAGCGGAAGGAGTGTTTCGAGTTCCTCCGGCGCGCCTACGCAAAGAGTTCGTTAAATCGGCGCTCCCATTCCTCTTCGTGGACGACAGCAAAGGAGACTTCTTTGGCGTGCAGCTTCAAACCAAGCTGGCTGAGGGTGGTCTCCCTCGCCACTCTGTTGCAGAGGTCAAGGAGGGCTTTCTTGTACCGGGTATCTTCGTAGTCCTTCAAATGTAGGCCCTTGGTCTCGACCACAAAGACGCGGTTGAAGCCATTGCCGGTCTCATCGACGTCGGTGAAAATGAAATCCGCATAGACCTTCCCCCGCCGCCATCCCTGAACCGCGTAATCTTGCTTGGGGATATTTCGATACCAGAACAGGAGCTTGTCCTGGTCGTCCAGATACCAAGCCACCCTCTGCTCCATGTCGTTGAGATCATTCGGCACAAAGTCGAAGAGACTCCGTTCCGGCCCGCGCCTGTACTCTTTCGGTAGCCAGGGCGACCGGGCCTTCCTCTTCTTCGGGAGCTTCCAACCGAAATCGTTGGCAATCACCAGGAAGCGCAAAGCGTCCGTGGACAGCAGTTCCCCAAAGACCTCTTCCGAGAGGCGGTCTCTCTCTTTCAACAGATGCTTGCGCAGCTCCTCAATGATGAAGACGAAGTTGTTGATGATGATGTCCCTGTCATACCGTTTCAGCAGCTTCCCGAGAACGGTCTGGCCGAACTGCGTGCGCCCTCCAGGGATTGGGGACAATGTCAAGCAGGTGACGTGCCACAAACACGGGGTCGAGTCGCAACACCCCGGTACGCAGAGAAGCCGTCGCCTTCAGTTCCAAGACTTGCGAGGCATCATCCGAGAGGCCGGCAACCTGCTCAATGTCCTTCTCCTCCATCATCGAGAGCGTCAGGTCGTACAGTCGGCGCCAGGTCCGCCCGGTCCCACGGAATCCGGCTGGCGATATCCACCTCATAGGACACCTTGCGCCAGTTGGCTCCGTTGCGCGTTACGAACACGGGCAGGATGACTTGCTCCGACCGCCGCGCTGAACTTCTCCCGGACCTGACAAACGCGTTCGTCCGCGTGCGACCCGCTCTCCTCATCCTCGACCGCCACGCGTCCCGACGAGGTCGCCCAACCCCTCGCCCCGGAAACCCTGCCTGATTTCCTCCAGAAGCTCATGCCCCCTCTGCTGGAAGCAATAGACGTAACTTTCATCCAAGTCCTTGATGCCGGTCTTGCGCGCGTAGGGCTGCCGCAGGATGCGCCCGACCAATTGCGTCAGCGCTGTTTTCGAGCCGGGGTTCGTGAGGATGGCAAGCACGTAGGCAAAAGCACAATCCCAACCCTCCTGGAGTGCCTGCTTCGTGATGATGTAGCGGATGCGGCAGTCCCTCGACATCAGGCCGCCGATATCGTCCACTTCTTTCAGTTCATCCTTCTCGCTCGTTTTAACCGCCACTTCCTCCGGCGGGAGGCCGATGATTTTGATCAAGTGCTCGCGCACATCCTCCGAGTGAATCTTGCCCTGCCCCCGCTGGGCCGCCCCGGTCCGTTCGACCTGAATCAGGCAGATCGGGCGAATGTGGTTGCCCGTCCGTGCCTCGTAGTCGCGGGCCTTGATCTTGAGCTCTTCGAGCTTCTTGTGGCTGTCGAGCAGCGTGTCCTTCCAGTCCGGGCTCGCCTTGTTGACGACGTGCATGTCGAACTTGATCATCTCCTCGCGATTCAGCTCGATCCCGGTCACGTCCACGAGGATATTGCTGCCCCGTTGGGCGGCGTCGCAGAAAGCTCGACAATAATCGAAGGATTGAAGCCCTCGAGTGTCTCCTGCGCCATCTCGCTGTAGGCTTTGTGTCCCTCATCCAGAATGAGGATCGGATTCAGCAAACGCAGCGTGTTGCCGAGCGAAGTCTTGATTTGCCTGCCCCAAAAGGCATTCTCCGATTCGAAGGTGTCCAGGTTCGGTACCCGCTCGATGAGTTGGGCCGTCCCTTGGGTGTCGTCCTCGGCCGGAAAGAAGTCCGCGAATCCGCCGCTGTCTTCGAAGCAGGCGCAAGTACTTCCTTGTCTTCCGGTTGGCCGACGGCAGCATCAGCATGAGAACGACAAGGCTCTCCCGGACATCCTGCGGCGTGAAGTGGTCCGCCTTCTCCCGAATCACGGTGCGGCCGCCGCTGGCAATGTCCAGATGCTGGCGGTAAGGATGGTCCCGGTCTCGCAGACCCTTGATAGTCTGAGCGTAGATCTGCGTCGTGGGGACGACCCACAGAACCAGGCCCGTGCGTCTCTTGAGGTAATTCGTGTTGATCAGGTCGATGGTCTTGACCGCGAGAAAAGTCTTCCCGCCGCCGGTCGGAATCTTGAGGCAGAAACAGGGCAGGTAGCGCCCCAAGCCGTCCCGGCGCGGGCTGTAGGGTCGATAGAGGCCTTCCATCTTGCCCCAAGCCTTGCCGGGCAAGTCGATGGCCGCATCACTTCCCGACGTCGGAGATGATCTTCTCGTTCTTCTGCCGCCACTCGTACAGAAGCTGAAGGTACGTGCCGACGTACCGCAAGGTCCTGACCTGGTATTCCTTCGGTTCCATCCTTACTTCACCAACTGGTATATCTCGAACGGAAGCTGCGCGAAGTCGATGCGCATCTCGTCCAGATGCTCCTGATCCAGATACTTCGTCGGGGCGAAGACGAGCCGGCGTTTACCGGCGTACTCGCCCAAAGCCCTGGCCCGGTCGAGCGTGAGAGCTGTCTTCTTGAGGTACTCCAAATCCGGGGCGTAGAACAGATAGACCAAGTGCTGCTTGCTTTCGCCGATGAAGTTCCTCTTCTCGTCCACGGCGGTCTCGTCAAACTCCTCCCCCGTCGCCGTATAGAACACATATCGCGCCAATTCCTGATAGGTCGGAAGGTTCTCGCCGCTCAAGATGCTCTCCATCTCAATGGCCGGTCCGAGGTCGAAGTAGCTAAAGGTGGCACCCAGACCCTTTCGCAGCTTTTCGTCGCTCGCATTCGGTACACCCTTTATCACGCGCCGAACGCGCTCCGCCGTGACCTCATCCGCATAGTGCTCGCATTCAATCAGGATGAATCGACGCTCACCCGAGTCTTCGCGGTTCTGCTGCAGTACAGCATGTGCGGTAGGCCCACACCCTGCGAACGAATCCAGAACGACGGAGCTCTTATCTGTCGACTGAATGATGAACTCACGTATCAGTGACGATGGCTTGGGGAACTCAAACTTGCGCTCGCCAAAGATCCCATCGATCTCAGCGGTCCCGTCTCTGGTGAAGATGTTTCTCCCAATTATGGACGAGAAGCCAGTGAACTTCTGGCGGAACTCCGAAAGGAAGACCTTCTGTCTTGGTCTGCCCTTCTCCTCCGGCGGCCACAGTATACGACCCTCGCCAATCAGCTTCTGCATCCGCGCTTTGTCGTACCGCCACCCAAGTTTGGGCTTCGGTAGACGATGCCGGTCTTGGGATTGACAAGGTCGTAATGCAGATTGGGCCTTGCCTCTCTTGTTGCGAGGCCAACCATGTTGCCACTTGTCCAAGGGCCCCTCGGATCGTTGTCTGGATTCGCAAACTGACCAACCTTGCGCTCATCACCGCGAAGTCTCCTCCCATAGCAGATCACGTATTCGTGGTCAACGGATACACCCGTTACATTCCGGTTGTCCTTGTTCTGCCGGCTCTTCCAACAGAACTGCCCGATGAATCGTTCTTCGCCAAATACTTCGTCCATTAGCAGCCGTAAGCGAGCGGCTTCGATGTCGTCGATGCTCACGAAGATCGCGCCATCGTCAGAGAGCAGTTCGCGCAGCAGTTTGAGTCTGGGCATCATCATGCAGAGCCACTTGTCGTGGCGGGTGAGGTCTTCGCGGTCCACGACCTTGCCGAGCCAGTCCTGCATCATGGGGGAGTTGACGTTGTCGTTGTAGACCCAGTTCTCGTTGCCGGTGTTGTAGGGCGGGTCGATGTAGATGCACTTGACCTTGCCGGCGTACATGGGCAGCAGGGCCTTGAGCGCCTTGAGGTTATCGCCGTGGATGATGAGGTTGTCCCGCAGACTGACCTTGTCCGTGAGGGATTTGTCCTTGCGGGGGATAAGCTGATGGTACTTCACCAGCAGATGGTGATTCTGAACGAAGGACTTCCCTTTGAAGGTCAAACCAGCCATGCGCCGAGCACTCCTTTTGCACCACGTACATCAGGCGTCAGGTTACCGCCAACGTGTGGCTGGGTCAACACGGTAGCCGCAGCAAAGGAGAAAAGCCACCAGCACACTACTCGCGGGCATCTACATACCGCGTCCTGTCGGGGCCGCGTGTATGCTACCAATAGACTCCATTCTACAGGCACAGCGGAGCCGACACAACCCATTTTGAGGTGACCTCGACGTCGCTGTCCGCCCCGGAGTCATCCCGGAGCACGAGCGGAGGCGGGACAGTCCCTTGATCTCCCCCAGACTTGAGATTGTTGTCGGCGTTCAGCAGATCGTTTTCGGCTTTAGCCAGCCACTGCCTGGCCAGATCCATCTCGGCGTTCCTAGAGCGTCTTGCCTGCGCGTAGGACGGTGGACACGAAAGTCAGGGCCGACTTCTTCCCTTCTTCGAGTTCTTGCGGCGTATAAACCACGATATCCATCTCAAAGGGATAGGGCCGGAACTGCTTGTACAAACCGACCGCCCTCTTGTGCCGGGGCAAATCCGTCTGCGCCACGACCAGCAGATCCACGTCGCTGCGCTCGGTGGCTTCCCCGCGGGCATAGGAACCGAAGAGAATCACCTGCGCCGCCTCGCCTAACTGTGCCGCCACATGTCGTATTTGGCTCTCGTGAATCATGCCAAGGACTATACGCCAAAGAGCGGAACCGAGCAAGCCTGTAATACTCCGGCCACTCTGACTGGAGGCCCAAAGCGGAAAACTGGGAAGGCAAGTTGTCAGTTGCCAGTTGTCGGTTCCCAGTAGGAAATGCAATTAACTCCTTGCCCAATAAGGCTTTATCTGCGGACTCGGTTGTCGGTAGTCAGTAGCCGGCAGTCGGGCGACGAACAGTTCTCGGTTCCCGGTTGTCAGTTGCGAATCTGTGCCAAACGGTAGATTGCTGCGTAAGTCCACAAGAGAACAAGATTTATGTCTCCCGCCAAGACGAGGAGAGCGCCAAGAACTCAAGCACCTGCGACCCTATGCTCTGAGTCTTCTGTCCTCAGCCATCCGTCCTCAGGCCTCATGGCCTCCGTGGTGACACAATCCGACCCTCGAAATTCGCGTAATAAGTTGCGGTATGACCGCACGTTTTTGACAAGAATATCCCTACTATGCGAGTAGGAGTAGCAAAATTCGTGCAACAATTCGGACCCCCAAAACGGCCCTCGCGCACAGTTTTTTTTATTCCTTGTGCGCCTGGACTTACGGCGATTTGACCCCTCGCGCGCACAGAATTACCTGAGCGTTTGTGCAACATTGCCCAAGGGTAGAGGGACACGTGTGTTCCTCGGATGAAAAGTTGATGTGATGATTCCTGCCCCCGACTGAGGCGTTTCGGGAGTGACAACATTTGAAAAAGGGAAGGAGAAGACCGATGGCCGACGACAAAGGTCTGAGGACAGAAGGCGGAGGACAGGGCGATTGCGGATTGAAGAAGACGGAGCGGGCGTCAACTGCGAACCGACACTTGGGAACTGACCACTCGACCACCCTGCCCCCTGGCTCGCCACCGACTACAGACTACCGGCTACCGCCTACCGGCCTTCCCGTTCGCCAGCCGCCGGGGCGGGTGCGGGCGCGGGCGGAGTTTCTGGCGAAGATGCGGGCGGAGGCGACCAAACGGTGCTGCGCAACCTGCGCTTCTGCAACTACGGCCAGAACAACTGCAATCGCAAGGCCGGCGGCAAATCCTCGCAGTACAAAGGGGTCTACTTCGACAAACGCCGCCGCAAGTACTATGCGACGGTTCAGTACCGGGGCGAGCAGCTTGAATTCGGGCCGTTCGAGAATGAAATCGACGCGGCCCGGGCCTATGATCGGGCGGCCCTCAAATACCACGGCGAGTTCGCCTATCTCAACTTCCCCGAGGAATGGCCGCCCGAGCGGCGACGGGAGATCATGGCCGAGCGGCACGAGAGCGCCGGGACACCGAAAGGCAAGGGACGGAAGTTCCGCCTGGGAGAGCCGAAACGCGGCAAATGCCGGCGAAAGGCAAAGCAATCCACCACGAAGAAAACGCGGGCCGCAGCCAAGCCAACCCACGTGCGGACGCCCAGACACAGAGGTTAGAGGGCAATCAATGGAACGGTGCGTGATACGCACCCATAGGGTTGCCACCCGATATCCACGAAATCACCATGGCCGGAGTACTACGGGTGAGCGGCCAGTTCGCTCTGGTGATTCCGTGCCAGCTACTTGGTCAGCAGATAGATGTTGCGGAATTCGATGGGGCCGCCTTCGCTTTGAAGGCAGATCCAGCCGGAAGAGGGTGCGGCCTTCGTGCCTTCGTTTTGCAGCGTGCCGTTGACGAGGCAGCGGACGGCGCCGCCGCGGCACTCGATGTCATAGGTGTTCCATTGACCGGCCGGCTTCTCGGTCGAAGGGTTCTTCTTGCGGATCGAGACAAACTGCTGGGTGGGATCGCGGCGTGCCTTGCCCGCCACCGTCAGATCGGCGCCGTTCATCAGCACAAAGTCCCCGGCGCTGCCCGCCTTGAGCTGGCATTCGATGCATACCGGCCAGACGCGATCGGGGCCGCCGGCATGCACGAAGACCCCGCTGTTGGCTGGCGTCTCGGGCCAGCGCCATTCGACATGCAGATGATACTCCGTGTAGGGCTGCTGCGTACGCATGTAGCCGTAGGGCTTGCCCGAGCAGAAGAGGACGCCGTCGCGGACGCGCCACACCTCGTCGACATCGACGTGGGGGTCTTGGAGCACACGCGTCCAGCCGGTGAAGTCCTGGCCGTTCCAGAGCACGACCTTCGTGGTGAACGGTTTGCTCTTCGAAGCATCGTGGCAGCCCGCCAGAGCCACCAAGGACATCACTGCGACCACGCCCCACCCAGCTTTGCTCATTGTCCGCACCATGATTTCGCCCTCGTAAATGACCATGATCTCTTGCCGTGGCTGCCCCGGCGGACCGGCGTCGCACCGCAGCCCTTATGGGCGTTCTACTTACCGGATGCGCCGCCCTGTCGTCAACGAGAAAGTGGGGCCGGCGTGGCAGGCGGTTGACCAGAAACGGAGCGGGCGGTAGGATGACGCCACACAAAAGTGGTCAGTTCTCGGTTGACGGTCTGCGGTGAACTGGGGAACTGACAACTGCGAACTGCCAACTGTGAACTGTTGTTTGGAGCCTGGAGATGACGAACGTAACGCTGATCACTGGGGATGGGATTGGGCCGGAGATTGCCGAGGCGGCGCGGCGGTGCATCGACGCGACCGGGGCGGGGATTCATTGGGAGATGGCCGAGGCCGGCGTGGATGTCATGGCCCGGCTGGGGACCCCCCTGCCGGATGCGACCGTGGGTCGATCAAGAAGAACGGCGTGGCCCTCAAGGCCCCCATCACCACGCCCGTCGGGACGGGATTTCGCAGTATCAACGTCTACCTGCGGCAGAGCCTGGACCTGTATGTCTGTCTGCGGCCGTGCAAGAGCTATGAAGGCGTGCGGAGCAAGTACGAGAATATCGACCTGGTGATCGTGCGGGAGAATACCGAGGACCTGTACGCCGGGATCGAGTATGCCAAGGGCCAGGGCGAGACGCTGGAGTTGATCGACTGGCTCAATAAGCACAGCAAGAAGAAGATCGGGCCGGATGCGGGCATCAGCATCAAGCCGATCTCCGTCACCGCGACCGAGCGGATCGTGCGGTTCGCCTTCGACTATGCCCGCGCCAACGGCCGCAAGAAGGTCACCAGCGTGCACAAGGCCAATATCATGAAGTTCTCCGACGGCCTGTGGCTGGAGGTCAGCCGCCAGGTCGCCAAGGGCTACCCCGAGATCGAGTTCGAGGACCGGATCGTCGACAACATGTGCATGCAGCTCGTGCAGAAGCCGGAGTTGTACGACGTGCTCGTGCTGCCGAACCTGTACGGCGATATCGTCAGCGACCTGTGCGCGGGGCTGGTCGGCGGGCTGGGCGTGGCGCCGGGGGCCAACATCGGCGACAAAGGGGCCACGTTCGAGGCCACGCACGGCAGCGCCCCGAAATACAAGGGCCTCAACAAGGTCAATCCGACGGCCCTGATCCTCAGCGGCGTGCTGATGCTGCGGCATCTGGGCAAGACGCGTGAAGCGGATCGGCTGGAAAATGCCGTCGCGGCGGTCATCGCCGAAGGGCGAAAGGTGACCTATGACCTGAAGGAAAACCGCGATGACCCCACGGCCGTAGGAACCAGCGAGATGGCGGATGCGATCATCGAGAAGGCTGTAATTCGGAGTTCGGTCCGTTCGGAGTTCCGCCTTTAGGCGGATAACGACCAGTCCGACCCGCGTAAACGCGGAACTCCAAACAGAAAGGACGCGTGCATGGCTAAGAAGGTGCTTGTGCCGATTGCGGATGGTTCGGAGGAGATCGAGGCCGTCTGCATCATCGATACGCTGCGACGAGCCGGGGCGGAGGTTACGGTCGCCTCGGTCGATGGACTCCAGGTGACCGCCAGCCGGGGCGTGAAGCTGGTCGCCGACGCCCGGATCGCAGACTGCACGGGCCAGACGTATGACGGCATCGCCCTGCCCGGCGGAATGCCCGGGGCGGAACACTTGCGGGATTCGGCCGAGCTGATCGGGATGCTCAAGAAGCAGAAGCAGGCGGGCCGGCTCTATGCGGCGATCTGCGCCGCGCCGGCGGTGGCGCTGCGACCGCACGGGCTGCTGGAGAAGGTCCGGGCCACGTGTTTTCCCGGGCTGCGAAACAAGCTGGACCCCGCTTATGCCTCCGACGAGCGCGTCGTCGTGGACGGCAATTGCGTGACCAGCCAAGGCCCCGGCACGGCTATCGAGTTTGCGCTGAAGCTGGTCGAGCTGCTCCTCGGCCCCGCGAAAGCCAAAGAAGTCGGCACACCGATGCTCGTACGCCTGTAGGGTGGGACTTGCCCCACCGATTTCTCTGTCTCGCGGATTCTGGTGGGGCAAGCCCCACCCTACCATCACGCGGGGGGAACCTGCTCTCGTGTAGAGAGAATCGGTACGGGCAACTTCAGCTACTGGTTGGGGGTGTTTGTTTCGTTTCAGCGTAGGGCTTGGGTTTCGTCTGGAACTGTCTCCGCAGGTTCGCGTGGGCGGCGTGATTGCTGGCCCAGGAAGCGACCAGGGAAACCAGGAGAAGCGCGGCGATCATCGGCAGGAGCCCGAAGAGGACGGCCTTGGGGTTCTCGGAGATGAATCGCTCAACCGCCTGGAGGGTCGGGGAGGAAGGAAGCAGGTTTGCGAGCTCGGGAGCCCCGATCAGAAGGACGGTGAGAACTCCAAACGCGACGATGATCCCGATGATCCAAGTCGCCAGGGTCGATAAGGAGGTCCGCGGGAGAGAGGGCTGGCGGAAGATATGCCGACAGTGGGCACACTGGACACGACACCGCGTGGCATCGGCATAGAGAAGAGCCGCAAGCACGTCGCCCAGGAGAAGCAGCCCATAAGTCAACCCGGCTGACTGTTCCTCCAAGAGAAAGAACTCGTCATCATTCCCGCACCCGGGGCATTGGAAGTAGTATCTAATCGGACAGACCTCCAGTAGTTCACGGGACCCGCAAAGGGAGAAATCGTCTTCTCTCAAATTCCCCAATCCGGGTGGGAGCACAGTCACGTGTAGGCGTAGACAGGAGCATGCTTCTTGGGCTTGCTTTCCTGCTTCATCAGTCTCTCAAGATGGCGGATGGTTTCCGGAGCTAAAAGCGTATCCGAACACACGTCACATACTTCGGCTGGGACATCTTCAAACACGATCACCTCTGCCCCGCGCTTTACGGTATGAACGATGAGTCGATGTTCGTAATGCCCTGGGCAACCCTGGATACTGCATTTCATTGTCTCTTACCTCTCTGTGATGGAGTCACCCACTTGGGTGGCTTCGGTTCATACACTGTGATAATGATCGCAACGTCGAACCACGTCGTGCAGACGACATGTAAGAATCTCCCGGTTCGGGTTTCTCCGAGGACCAGACAGCAAGCTCCGTGCCGGTGATCAGGATAATCTTCGAGCACCCTGGCCCGACGCAACGCCGTAATCAGGTCTTCGAGAGAAATATCTTCCTCCACCATTTCCTGATGCGCATGGGTGGTGATGCGAAGAGCCTCAACTTCAGCCTGGTGATGGAGGCGGTCCGCTATCTTATCGAAGTTTCTCTTACTCGCGTCAGACATAGCATTAGATCCTACAATATCCATCCGTATCGTACCTCTTTTGGGGCGATCGTCAAGGGCGGCGGACCGGTTCGGATTTGGCTGGGATCGCGTTCGGTGACGGCGGCCGAGGCTTGACCGGGTGGGCGTTGTCGGTTAACACTGCCGCTCATGGCGTTCAGTCAGGAGCAGTTCCAGGCGATTGTGTCGGGTCGGCGCAGGGATGCGCGGGCCGGCGTCGCCAGGGCTCTGCTCGGTGCGGCCGCGCTCGGCTACCGCCTTGTCGTCCGTGTCCGCAATGAGCTGTATGACCGTTGCTTTCTCCGCACTCATGGTGCCAAAGCCGTCGTCCTGTCCGTGGGCAATCTGACCACCGGAGGCACAGGGAAGACCCCGTTGGTCGTCTGGCTCTGCCGGTATCTGGGCCGGAAGCAGGTTCGCTGCGCGATCTTGACGCGGGGTTACAGGATGCAAGAAGGTGAACTCTCTGACGAGCCTGCCCTGCTATCAGCCCAATGCCCGGGAGTATCCGTGGTGGTGAATCCGGACCGCGTGGTCGGAGCGGCGGAGGCGGTTTCCCGGCATAAGGCGCAGGTTCTGGTCATGGACGATGGTTTGCAGCATCGGCGTTTGGCGCGGGACTTGGATATTGTCGCAATCGACGCGACGCGGCCCTTCGGCTACGGCAAGGTGCTCCCAGCCGGACTGCTGCGCGAGCCGGTCACGGGTCTGCGGCGGGCCCACGCCGTGGTTCTCACCCGCTGCGATCAGGTCCCCGAGGAGACGCTGACAAGCATTGAAGAGGAGATTCGGCGGGTTAACCGCGATCTGGTTATCGCGCGGTCGGTCCACGTGCCGGTCGGGATCAAGACCGCCGCCGGGACCGAGATCGGGCTGGGCGAGCTTCGGGGCGAACGCGTACTGACGTTTTGCGGCATCGGCAATCCGCAGTCATTTTTCCGCACCGTCGAGCATCTGGGGGGCCTGTTGGTTGAGTCGCGCGTGTACGACGACCATTATCGCTACAGCACCCGTGAGATCGAGGAAATTCACAGAGAAGCGGTTGCGCGAGAGGCGGCACTGGTCCTGACCACGCAGAAAGATTGGACAAAGATCGCACGCTGGGCCGACCCGCAGGGGCAGCCGCCTTGGGCGTATCTGGCCATCGAGCTGCGAGTCACCGCCGGGGCCGAGAGACTGACGGCCTTGATTGATCGCGTTTTGGCCGGTACAATGCCGACCTGATAGATACCCGCAATGGGTGGTTGAGATGGCTGCCCCTGCCTGCGCAGGGGCAGGCTTTCCTGTGCTCCGCGCAATGACATGAACGCGCTTCGTATGTCATGGCGAGCGAAGCGAAGCAATCTCCAGCCCCATAAGCGGAGATTGCTACCGGCAAAGGATTGACGTGCGTATGTATGAACAGTTGCTCAAGACCATAGGGAACCTCGGGACGCCGAGGATTCTCATCGCCGGGGACTTCATGCTCGATGTCTACGTCTTCGGCGACGCCACGAGGATCAGCCCCGAGGCCCCGGTGCCGATTTTGAAGGTGACCCAGACCGAGTCGCGCTGTGGCGGGGCCGGCTCCGTGGCGGCCGACTTGGCGGCGCTCGGCGCGGTGCCTGTCTGCCTGGGCGTGGTAGGCGCGGACGCTCAATGGCGACACGTTGAAGGAGCAGTTGGCCGCGGTCGGGGCCCAGATCGCGGGGCTCTACGAGGTGACGGACCGCCCCACGACCACGAAACAACGTCTGATCGGTCTGGCCCAGCACCGCCACAAGCAGCAGCTTATGCGCATCGACCAGGAGAGCACCGAGCCGCTGGCGGATGCCGTCAACGAGAAGCTCCTCCAGGCGTATAGCGAGGCCCTGGAGCAGGTGGAGATCGTCTGCTTGCAGGACTACCACAAAGGCGTGCTCACCGAGGATGTGTGCAAGGAGATGATCCGGCTGGGGATCGCGGCGGGCCGGAAGGTCCTCGTCGATCCCGTGCTCAGCCGCGATTATACGAAATATGCCGGCGCCACGTTGATGACGCCGAACCGTCACGAGGCCTCGATGGCGGTCGGGTTCGACGTGAGCGACGAGGCCCAGGCGGCCAAGGCCGCCCGGGTCCTGCGCGAAGGGCTGCGACTGGACGCGGCGGTCGTGACCTTGGACAAAGAGGGCTTGTACCTTGGCACGGATGACGTCAGCCGCATGATCCCGGCCCGGCCGCGCAACGTCTATGACGTGACCGGGGCGGGCGACGCCGTGCTGGCGACTCTCGCGGTCAGTCTGGCGGCCGATAGCGACTATCTGACCGCGGCCCACTTGGCCAACATTGCCGGCGGGATCGAAGTCGAGAAGTTCGGCGTCGCCACCGTCAGCGTGTCCGAGATGGTCCACGAAATCGCCGGCCAGTTTGGCGGCGGGACCACCAAGCTCCGCTCGCTCGATGCGCTGCTGGAGGAGCTCACTTGGCGGCGCAGCCGGGGACAGACGATTGTCTTTACGAATGGCTGCTTCGACGTCATCCACCGCGGGCATATCGATTACCTGCGGTTCTGCCGGGGCCAGGGCGACGTGGTCGTGGTGGGCCTCAATAGCGATAGCTCCGTCCGGGCCCTCAAGGGACCGCAGCGGCCGATCAACAACCAGCACGATCGTGCGGCGGTGCTGTCCGGACTGGAGACGGTGGACTTCATCACGATCTTCGACGAGCCCAGTGTGCTGGGCCTCGTCAAGAAGGTCAAGCCCGACGTGATCGTCAAAGGCGGCGATTGGGGCAATAAGCAAGGCGTCGTCGGCTGGGATTTCGTCGAGTCCTACGGCGGCAAAGTGATTGTCGCGCCGCTGGTGCAGGGCAAGAGCTCGACCGCCACCATCGAGAAGATGAAGGCGTTGCAGGCCGACGGGAAAGGAGATTAAGCCGCCCTCGGGCGGTTTGGAATTTGGTGCTTGGAATTTGGGATTTAGCGAATATGGATCATCCGATCGTCCAAGAGGCTATCGAGACCCACCAGAAGATGCTGGCCGCGTTCGCCGGGTCCGCCCTCGGACACGATCGTCGCGGCGGCCGAGATGATCGTCAAGTCACTGCGGGCCGGCGGCACGATTTACCTGTGCGGCAACGGCGGCTCGGCGGCCGATGCGCAACATATCGCGGGCGAGTTCGTGGGGCGGTTTCGCGCGGAGCGCAGGGCCCTGCCGGCTGTGGCGCTGTCGACGGACACGTCCATCCTGACCTGCATCGGCAACGATTACAGTTTCGAGCGGGTCTTCGCCCGGCAGGTCGAGGCCCTGGTCCGGCCGGGAGATGTCCTATGGGCGTTCTCCACGAGCGGGACCTCGCCGAATGTGCTGGCGGCGGCCGAGGAGGCCCGGCGCAAAGGCGCCCGCGTGATCGCCTTTACGGGCCGGGCCCAGCAGCAAGCTGGAGGCGCTGGCCGATCTGTGCCTGTGCGCGGAAGCGGCCCTGACGGCCCGCAGCCAGGAGATCCACCAGTTGGCGTATCACATCATTTGCGATCTGGTGGAACGGAGCTTGAGCAAGGAAAATAATGGTTGAAGTTTGATGGTTGATGTTTGATGTTTGATGTTTGATTGAAGGCCCGGCGGCTAAGATCAAAAAAATCAACCATCAACCATCATACGTCAAACATCAGAGACGTCTATGTCGAATACCGCCATATTTCTCGATCGGGATGGAACGCTGATTCACGATCCGGGCTATCTTAACCACCCCGACCAGGTGCAATTGATCGACGGGGCGGCGGAAGCCCTGAAGGAGTTCCGGCTGTTGGGCTACAAGACGGTCGTGGCCACGAACCAGTCGGGCGTCGCCCGGGGCGTCGTCACCGTGGAAATGCTGGAGCGCATTCACGACCGGATCCGCGAATTGCTGGCCGCCAAAGGGGCCGCCCTGGATGCCATCTATTACTGCCCTTACCACCCGGAGGGCATCATCTCCGAGTTTCGCCAGGACAGCGACTGGCGCAAGCCCAAGCCGGGCATGCTGCTGGCGGCGGCCCAGGAGATGGACATCGATCTGTCGCGGTCCTGGATGATCGGGGACAATGACCGGGACGTGGAGGCCGGGCGCAGCGCCGGGTGCAAGACGATCCTGATCGGTGCGATGCCGTCCGATACGGCGCAAGCTCAGAAATGCCAACCGGATTACGTGGCTGTGAATATGAGAGAAGCAGTGAACATCGTCAAAAAATATCGGCACACGCCGGCGGACAAGCCCATGCCGCCTGAGGCCCCAGCGACGGAAACGAGCGGCGCGCAGAGTTTGGCCTCCCGGTCCGCCGAGATCCTGTCGATGCCCCCGGAGCGAGCGGCCGAGGCGCCCGTGGCTCCGGCGCTTCCTTCGGCGCCCGACCGTAGCAAGACGGATCAACTCTTGACGAACATCCTCGAGCACTTGCGCCGGACGGAAGAGCGAGAGATGTTCGGGGAGTTCTCGTTCATGAGGCTCCTGGCGGGCGTCGTGCAGGTCTTTGTCCCTCTATGCCTGCTGCTGGCTCTGTGGTTCCTGATGGGATCGAAGCGGCAGGACAACAACATCTTGGTGGCCCTGGGCTTTGCGGCGGTCCTGCAACTTATGGCTTTGACGTTTTACATCATGCGCGGCCGGCGATAGGGACGGTTGATGTGTGATGGCTGATGGTTGATTTAGGAGTGCGCCTGCAAGTCAACCATCAACCATCAAAAATCATACATCGTGAGGAAAAATGACATCGAAGCTTGGCGACGTCTCGACATTGGCCGTGCGCTGCCCGAACTGGGTGGGCGATATTGTCATGGCGACGCCGGTGTTTGAGTGCCTGCGCCAGAACCTGCCGCAGACGCGGATCGTGGGCGTGCTCAAGCGCAGCGCCCAAGGCATTGTCCGCGACGGGCCCTGGTTTGACGCGTTGGTCGATGGCAACGACCGATCCTGGGCTGGCTTTCTCCAGATGCGCCGGCAGCTCCGGTCCCAGGCGCCGGAGGCGGCGCTCCTTTTGACGAATTCGATTCGGTCCGCGCTGACCATGCGGCTGAGCGGCGTCCCGAGAGTTTATGGCTACCAACGGCAAGGACGCGGTCTGCTCCTGACCGGAGGCCCCGTTGCCACGCGCAACGGCCAGATTGTCCCGAGCCCCATGATTGAGTACTACCTGGGGCTGTGCCAATGGCTGGGGCTGGATGTGCCGCAACACCCCAGGCTTCGGCTTTTCATCGGAGCGGAGCTGCGCCGGCGGGGCGACGCGCTCTTGGCCAAGTATGGTGTGGCGAAGGGGGATTTTCTCGTCGGGCTCAATCCGGGGGCCAGCTTCGGGTCGTCCAAGTGCTGGCCGGCGGAGTATTTCGCGGAAGTGGCCGAGTTGTGCCAGAGTCGCTTCGGGGCCAAGGTGATCCTCTTCTGCGGTCCCGGCGAAGAAGGCATCGCCCAGGCCATCCTGGAGCGAACCAAGGCGAAGATCATCGACACGCGCGCCGATCCGGTCGATCTGGAGCTGCTCAAGCCGCTCGTGCAGCGGTGCAATCTGTTCATCACGAACGACACGGGGCCGCGCCACTACGCGGTCGCTTTCGATGTCCCTACGGTCGTTCTGATGGGTCCGACGGACCCGCGCTACACGAATCTGTGCTTGGAGCGGACGGTCGTGGTGCGAAAAGAGCTTGACTGCTCGCCCTGTCATAAGAGAGTATGTCCCCGGCAGCACGAGTGTATGAGAGAAATCCGGCCGGCGGAGGTGCTGCTCGCGGCCGAAGAGTTGGTGGATGAACGCGTATAAATGGACCCGGCGGTATATCGCAGGCGATGGCAGAAGCTCCGCGACGGCAAGGCGGACCCGGACCAACTGCACCAGCTCGCCCGGCAGATCGCCTTCTCCTTCGTCGACAAGCACTTCCAGAGCGGCACCTATGTCGCGGATTACATTGACCTGCTCTGCGAAATGGCGACGTTCCACTCGAACACGGAGCTCAGCGGCATTGCATCCTCGGCCCTGTTCGAGGTCGTTGTAGAGAAGCTCTGCGATGACTTCGAGGACCTGCCGGTCGAGGTTTACAGTCGGGTGATGTGCCAGGTGATCTCCTATTGCCGGACCGTGCCGGCAGGCAAAAGCCTCGACGAGCAGCTTAGCCACTTCGGCCTCATGTCCTTCGACCAACTGTACCGGCGGGCAACCGCGATCCACAGCCAGCCATATCGCTACGACATGACCAAGCCCCCCCGCCGGATTGTTCTATTGTCCCGCGTGACGATCGGCGCCGATGTGGCCATCTTGAGCGTGATGATCCAGCGGCTGCACCGTCTCTTTCCGGAGGCGGACCTCGTCATTGTGGGCAGTCGCAAGCTGCACGGCCTGTTCGGAGGCAATCCCGATCTTCGCATCCGGGAGCTGAGTTATGCCCGTCGCGGCGGGTTGTTCGAGCGGTTCGCTGGCTGGCACGCCGCCCTCGATATTCTGCACGAGGAATCGGCCGATGTCGGCGAAGAGAACGTTCTGGTGATCGACCCGGATTCACGCATCACCCAACTCGGCGTGCTGCCGCTGACGCGCGGAGACAATTACCTGTTCTTCAACACGCGGGACCACGTGCTGACCGCCAATGGGCGGTGCATGGCCCAAGCGACAGACGATTGGATGAGTGAAGTGTTCGGCGCGTCCGAGCCCGCATATCCCACGCTCTGGACGCCGCCCGATCTGCTGCAAGCGGGCCGGACGAGGATCGATTCCTTGCGGATCGCCGGGGCGCGCCACGTGGTGACCATGAATCTCGGGGTCGGGCAGAATCCGAGAAAACGGGTGGGATTGGAATTCGAGAAGCGACTGCTGCGGGCGCTCGTGGCAACCCCGGGCACTGTGGTGGTTCTGGATCGGGGCTTCGGGGCCGATGAGGAGGAGCGCTGTGCTCTGCTGATGGCTGACATGCGCGAGTCCGGCGTTCGCAGCATCGAAACGGCCTTCACCGCCGGCGATTTTCCCCCCTTGTCGCACGGGGTCATCGCCCTGGAATGCGGCATCGGGGAGATGGCCGCACTCATCGGCCATAGCGACGAGTACATCGGCTATGACTCGGCGTGCCAACACATTGCGGCGGCGGCACGGACACCGACGTTGACGATCTTTGCCGGCACCAACAACAAGAATTTCGTCCGGCGGTGGAGCGCGTGCGGCGACACCGACTGCCGGATCGTGCACGTCAACACGCTGACCGATCCGGCCCACCTCGACGTCAACGAGGTGATTGCCCGCGTCATGCAGGAGCGGGCCCTGCGGACGGTGCGTGTGGCTCAGCCGCCCTCGGCTGGGTCTTCACCCTCACCCCTGAGGGCAGGGGCGCCGCACGTGCAGGAGGTGCACGCCGGCCGGATGCCCGGCCCAGCGACGTCGGAGACTGCGAGGAAATAGCCGGCTTGGTGAACGGATCGCGATGAAAGTCCTCTTCCTATACCCTTCGACGGATTCCCAAGTGGGTTTCAATTACGGTGTGGCCCACATGGCGGCGCTGCTCAAGTGGGCCGGCCACGAAGTGGGTTTCTGGCAGCTCTGCGACGAGCTCGAGCCGCTGCCCACCGAAGAGCAATTCGTGCAGCGTCTCGACGCGAGAACGCCCGGATATCCTCGCCTTTTCCGTTGTGACGAATCAGTGGGGATACACCGAAACGCTCGCCCGCTGGGCGAGACCGAGGCTCACCGTGCCCCTTCGTGATCGGCGGCGTCCACACCCTGGCGAACACCGAGGAAATCCTCAAAACCGGCCTGTTCGATTACGTCTTCCGAGGCGAGTGCGAGAATGCGTTTCTCGAGTTTGTGAACCGGCTCCAGCGGGGAGAGAGTGTCGAAGATGTGCCCAATCTCGCCTATGTAGCCCAGCCGCCTCGGCTGGGTCTCCGGATCCGACCCCCGAGGGCGGGGGTGCCTACCAGGTCAAGGTCAATCCCGTCGGCCCCCTGCCGGACTTGACGAAGCTGCCGCTGAAGGATTACGAGAGCATGGACTTTCAGCGGCTGATCGACGCCAAGAACGGCTGGGTCGGCCTGATGGCCTCGCGCGGTTGTCCCTTCTCGTGCACGTACTGTTTCAACCACGTGATGGTCGCTGCGTACAAGAAAGACCTGCAATGCAGTTTTCAGGGGCTGCACTATATCCGGCGGTTCAGCGTGGGGCAGATGATCGAGGAGATCGAATACCTGCTGAAGAACTACCGCAACATCCGGATGTTCATCTTCGACGACGACCTGTTCACGTTCGATAAGACCTATGTCCGGGAATTCTGCGCAGGCTTATCGGAAAGTCACGCAACTGCCGTTCGTCGTCAACGCCCACGTGGGATTCTTCGATGACGAGTGCGCCGGCTATCTGGCGGCGGCCAACTGCCGGATCGTCAAGTTTGGCGTCGAGTCGGGTAGTCCGAAGATTCGCCGGACGATCCTGAATCGCCACATGACCAATGAGAGCATCGTGGAGGCGATCGCCGCGGTCCAGCGCCACGGCATGCACAGCTCGGTCTTCATCATCATCGGCTTTCCGCACGAGGGCCGCGAGGACGTGTTCGATACGATCCGGCTGCTCGGGCAGGCCAAGCCGGGACGGTTCCGCTGGACGTACTTCTTCCCGTTCCCCGGCACGCGGGCCCACGAGATCAGCATTGAAGGCGGGTTCGTCAATGCGCAGAAAATGGAGCAGCTGAAGAATTTCACCGACGAATCGTGCCTGGACTTCGGCCCGGAGCACAACTTCCTCTTGCAGAAGATCGGCCGGATCATGCCCTGGTTCGTCAACGCCTGGTCCGACCTGCCGCCTGCGGATTTCTACCGGGCCAGGGTCGAGGAGGTCCTGCGGATGGACGAGGTCGCCTGGCAGCAAGCGGTCCCGCACCTGCGTGAGCAGGACGCGGAGTACTCGCGGCAGTTCTGCACGCAGGGTCTCTCCCATTATGCGATCAAGTACAACCGGTTCATGGGCGTGATCTCCGATTACTTTCTGAAAGAGAAGTGACCATCAACCATCCAACCTCCTCCCTGGCGTTCTGCCTGTTCAAGTACTTTCCGCACGGCGGGCAACAACGGGACATGTTGCGCATCGCTCTGGCATGCCGGTCGCGCGGGTATGAGGTCGACGTCTATACTACGGCGTGGGCGGCGACCTGCCGCCATCCCTGCGAGTTCATCTCCACGGCCCCGGGCCCTGACCAACCACGGACGCATGAGACAGTATCATGCCTGGCTGACCCGCCAACTCGCGCAAAACCCGCCGGCTTGCGTGGTCGGTTTCCAGAAAATGCCCGGTCTGGACGTTTACTACGACGCCGATGGCTGTTACCAGGCCAAGGCCCTGGAACAACACGGCCGGCTCTACCGGCTCCTGCCGCGATATCGCCTATACCAGGCCTTCGAGGAAGCGGTCTTCGGGCGGGACTCGCGACGCAAATCCTGATCATCTCCCAAATCCAGGAGGCGCAGTACGTGCAGCACTATGGCACGCCGGAGAACCGCTTTCACCGCATGCCGCCGAATGTGCCGCGGGACCGGATTGCCGGCCCGGAGGCCCCGGAGATTCGCCGCGGCCTTCGCAAGGACGTCGGCTCTGAGAGAAAGCGACCGGCTCTTGCTGCAATTGGGTTCCGGATTTCGCACGAAAGGGCTGGATCGGTCGATTCGCGCCCTGGCTCCACTGCCGCAAACCGCTGCGGGCGAGGACTTGGCTCTACGTCGTGGGCAGACAGCTCCCAGCGTCCCTTCGCGCGGTTGGCCCGGCAACTCGGCGTGGCGGACCACATTGTCTTTCTCGGCCCGCGCGATGATGTCCCCCGGCTTCTGGTTTCGGCCGATCTGCTCGTCCACCCGGCCTACCAGGAGGCCGCGGGCATTGTGCTGCTGGAAGCCCTGGCGAGTGGACTGCCCGTGGTGGTCAGCGGCATCTGCGGCTATGCCTGCTACGTCGAGCAGGCCCAGGCCGGCTGGGTCCTTCCGGAGCCTTTCGATCAGGAGCTGGTTCGGCCGCACCGTGCAGACGGCTCTGGAAGGCGGCGACCTGGCCGAGATCGGCCGTCGAGGAGTCGAGTTCGCCCGCCGAGCGGACCAGTACGGCATCGACGGCGCCGCCGTCGAGCTCATCGAGAAGGTGGCGACAGAGAACCCGAAATCTAAGAGCGTCTAACAGAATGAACGTCAATATCTCATTGCGAGGAGCGCAGGAAAGCCTGCCCCTGCGAAGGCAGGGGAAGCAATCTCCGTCTCACACGTGGGTTTGAGATTGCTTTGCTCCGCTCGCAATGACATGATCCACAATCCGAAATCATGAACCAATTATGGCTGTCCGATCGCTTTCGCACCCTGTGGGCAGGGACGAGACCCGTTTGAGGAAGTCGATCGCTTGCAGGGCGAGGTCTTTCGCCAGATGGCGTCCCGCAAGACGATCCGCGTCACCCTCGACGGCGCCCCCTACTTCGCCAAGATCCATTATGGCGTCGGGTGGTGGGAGATCGTCAAGAACCTCCTGCACCTGAAGCCCCGGTCCTCAGTGCTCGGAACGAGTGGACGGCCCTGAATCTGCTGCGCCAGATCGGTGTGCCCACGATGACGCCCGTGGCGTTCGGCCTGAGGGGGAAGCAACCCTGCCCGGCTACAGTCGTTCCTGATCACTGAGGAGTTGACGGGCACGACGAGTCTCGAAGACTTCTGTGCCACGTGGGTCACGCAGCCGCCCTCGTTTCGGCTGAGGAAGGCCCTGTGCGAGCAGCTCGCGTCCACGGTGCGGCGTATGCACACGCACGGCCTCAATCATCGCGACTGCTACCTCTGTCACTTCCATCTGGACACCTCCTCCGGACGGGACACCTGGAGCCGACAAACTGCGTCTGTACGTGATCGATCTGCACCGGGCCCAGATTCGCCGGCGGACGCCCCGGCGTTGGCTCGTCAAGGACTTGGCCGGACTGTATTTCTCCGCGATGGACATCGGGTTGACCCGAACCGACCGCCTGCGGTTCATCCGCGCCTACGAGCAGAAGCCGTTGCGTGACGTCTTCCCGGAGGGCGGGCGTTTCTGGCGGCACGTCGCCCTGACCGCCATCGCGCTGCACCAGAGACTCTCCTAAGAAACTGATGGTCCCGGGTGCCATGTCTACGGCCTTGCGTAGACATGGCAGGGCTCCCAAACGCGAAGTGTCGCGTTTGGGAACCCCCACCCACCACAGGGACCGTTTCTTCTGCCTACCCGCCGCGCCGCGGCTTCCCGACTCGCAATAGCGGCTCGCGCACGATCGCGAAAGCTTGCGAAACTCCGCCAAATCATGCTATAATAAGAGCTACAGGAAATGCCAAAGGCTGGGCGGCCGCTTGGCACATGATCGGAAAGGGGCTGAAGTGAGTAGGCGGTGCACCTGCATGGGATGCTTGATTCTGTCTTGCGTCGGATGGTGTGCGTTTGTCTACGCCGCGGCGGGTGCGTCCAATGCTCCACCGGCCAGTGTCTTCTCGGAAGATTTCGAATCTTACGCGGCGGGAACGGCCTTGCATGGCCACGGCGGATGGAAGGGCTGGAACAATGACCCCGCGGCCGGGGCGAATGTGTCGACGAAATTCGCGTGCAGCGGCACGCAATCGGCCGAGATTCTCGGGTCGTCAGACCTCGTCCACGAGTTCCGACGGGCGGGCGGCAAGTGGGCTCTCTCCCTCCGGCAGTACATCCCCTCCGGCAGCACCGGGATCAGCGACTTCATCCTGTTGAACCGCTACCGCAACGGCGGCTCCAATGACTACGACGACTGGTCCATCGAGACCCAGTACAACCTCCAGACCGGGGCCATCACCTGCTGGCATGGCGCGATTCCCGGGGCCGCCACGATTCTCTTCGACCAGTGGGTCGAGATCAAGCTCCTGATCGACTTGGACCAGAACACCTTCGAGGAGTATCTACCACGGCTGCCGGATCGCGGCGGGGCAATGGGATGACGACGCCCACGGCACGTTCCAGGCCATCGACTTATTCGGGAACAAGGCGTCGTCAGTCTACTATGACGACATACGCATCGACGCGTACCACACCTATACGGCCCAGAGTCCCGCGCCGGCGGACGGCGCCACCGGTGTCGCGGTGCCGCTGCTGCGGTGGACGTCCGGCGACATGGCCTTGTTCCACGACGTTTACCTCGGCAAGGCCGCCCCGCTGACCGCCGCGAACAAGGTCGCCTCGCGTCTGTCCTACCCGCTCTACTACCACTGTCGCCGGACTCGAGCCCGGCGTCACCTACTACTGGCGCGTCGATGAGATCGAGCCGACCGGCACAACGCATCCCGGCGACGTCTGGAGCTTTACTACCGCCCCCGCGACGCCGGCCAGGTAGCCAAGTCCGCCATCCCGCACGGAGGGAACGTCGCGGCCGCATTCGGCCCAGTTCACATCTCATGTGTTCTGAGCCGGCACGAAAGGCTATTCACGTTAGGTGCCAAAGGAAGCGGGGAGCTGTGAGCGGTCGCTTTCGCCGTATCGGTTTGCCCCGGTCGTGCCTCGGAAGAACCCCAACTCCATCAGCGTCCACAGCCCTCCGAGGACGGGGATGAGATTGATGAAAATCATGTATGCCGACTTGTTCCGGTCGTGCCATCTCTTGGCTTGTACGGCCAAACCAATCCAGAACGAGGTGAGCCCCCAAAGCAGAAGCAGAAGCATCGCGAACAACTCTGTGGTCTTTCTTCCTCCCATCATGTCCCACACCAGTACCACGGCAATGCCAATGACCAAAATGGAGGCCAGAACACCCCAAAACGTGGCACGGCCGATTCGCCCCGTAAATGAGAATAGAACCTTGCTGATCCGATCTTGTCGCGTTCCTCGACGCAGTTGGGAATGGCGTACCCGTAGCTGGCGTATAGCACGAGCCCGACAGCCATCCAGATGCCGAAACGCTTCCAGGACGTCTGGGGTAGATGAGCGATCATCCCCAGGCAGAAGAACGAGCCCAGGGCGGGAATCAGGATGGGGCCGAACGGGCACGCGGAAAGGACGCGGGTGGTCCGGAGCCTTGAACCGCAGGATCGAGACGCCGATGCAGACCAGCACGAAGGCGAAGAGCGTCCCGATGTTCGTGAGATCGACCATCTCGTCGATGTTCGAGACGGCCGCCAGGACCCCCACGCCGATGCCGGTCAGGATCGTCGCGATGTGCGGCGTGCGGAACCGCGGGTGAATGCGGGCCAGCGACGCCGGCAGCAGGCCGTCGCGGGCCATCGCCATGAAGATCCGCGCCTGGCCGAGCTGGAAGACCAGCAGCACCGCCGTATGGGCGACGACGGAGCCGAACGCCACGAGGCCGATGATCGTGTTGGACCGGCCGACGTACCGCAGTGCCACCGTCAGCGGCTCCGCCTGATCGGAGGCGGTCATGCTCTGCAGCGCCGGAAATGGGATCAGCCCCGTAAACACGACCGCCACCACCACATAGATCAGCGTGGAGGCCGCCAACGATCCGAGAATGCCGATGGGCAGGTCCCGGCCCGGCCGGCGCGTTTCCTCGGCGCAGGTCGAGACCGCGTCGAAGCCGATGTACGCGAAGAACACGATGGCCGCCCCGGCGGCGACCCCCGCAAACCCGTTCGGGGCGAAGGGCTGCCAATTCTCCGGCTTGATGAAGCGGGCCCCCACCAGCACGAAGAGCCCCAGCACCAGGAGCTTGACGACGACCATGACTGTCGTCGCGCGGGACGACGCGCGCACACCCCAGACCAGGATGATGGACAGGACCGCCACAATGCCGATGGCCAGGAGGTTGAATACGACCGGCACGCCGAAGACGTGCGGGGCCGCGGCGATCACGTCCGGCATCTTCTGGGCCGCCGTGCGGTAGTCCACCGTCAGCCAGCGCGGCAGGTCGAGGCCGAAGCCCGCCAGCAGGGTGTTGCAGTAGTTGGCCCAGGAAATGGCGACCGCGACGTTGCCGATGGCGTACTCGATGATCAGGTCCCAGCCGATGATCCACGCGACGACCTCGCCGAGCGTGACGTAGGTGAACGTGTAGGCCGAGCCGGAGACGGGCACCAGCGACGCCAGTTCGGCGTAGCACAGACCCGTGAACGCGCAGACCACCGCCGTCAGCACGAACGACAGGATCAAGGCCGGGCCGGCGCCGGGCCGGGACGCATCCCCCGCCGCCGCCGTGCCGATGGTCGCGAAAATGCCGGCGCCGATCGTCGCCCCGATCCCCAGGGCGATCAAATCGACCGGCCCGAGCACGCGACGCAGCGAACGCTCGCCCTCATGCGTCTCGGCGATCAGCCGCTCGACCGGTTTGGTGACAAAGAGTGAGGCCATCCAGGGTGCATCCTATTTCATTCGCTGATTACGGCCTTTGCCCACAAGGTCGCACAAGCGTAGCCCTCCCCTACCCACCTGTCAAGCCGGAATCGCCCCCGGGGTGCATGTCCGTTCTTGCGTCACTTCAGCGACGTTCGGAGTTCCGCCTTTTAGGCGGGTCAAACAGTCCAGATAGCCTTGGAAGTCCTGCGTCTGCTGAAAACGGAGCCGGCGACGCCGGAAGACTCTCACACCCGCCTGAAGGCGGAACTCCGAACCACGCAACGACGGTCATGCACCCCTTGCCACAGCCACGGAGCTACCTCGAGGTGGATAAGTAGTCCCGCGCGAGTCGGCGGGCCTGCGCAATCGAGCAATTCCGCACTGTGGACGAGCGCATAGTCCAACCCCATCCCGGCCTCCATGCAAGCGACGGCCGTTTCAATCCCCGCCTGCCGGCACACCTCCGGCTCCAGGCGAACCTGGCCGGCACACACGGCAACCTTAGCCCCAGCAGTCCGGGCCACCCGTACCACACCCGATACCACCTTGCCCCGGAGCGATTGTTCGTCGAAAGAGCCCTCCCCCGTGACCACCCAATCTTCGCCGGTGACCGCCTCGGGCAGTCGCATCTGAGACATGACGGCATCGACCCCGGAGATCAGCCGGCCCTTCAGGAAAGCGACCGCCCCTGCGGCCAAACCCCCGGCCGCTCCGGCGCCAGGCAGGTTGGCTATGTCTCGGCCCAGTTGGTCCTTGACCAGCCGGGCCAGATGCGCCAGCCCCGCATCGAGTTGTTTCACCATCTCGGGCGTCGCGCCCTTCTGCGGTCCGAAGACCCGCGCCGCTCCCTGCGCCCGCACAGGGGGTTGTCCACGTCGCATAGCACCTCCACGTCCACGCGCACTGGCTGCGGCGGTGGCAAAATCGTGGTGATACTCGGCAGTTGGCTCCCGCCGAAATGAATCTCCCTCCCATTGGCCGCGAGGAACTTCCAGCCCAGAGCCATAGCCGCCCCCACACCTCCATCAACCGTGGCACTGCCGCCGATCGCGAGCAGAATGTGGTTGGCGCCATGATCGATGGCGGCCTGAATCAACTGCCCCGTGCCGTAGGTCGTGGTCTTCAGAGGATTCCGCTGCGCCAGTGCCAGAAGCGGCAGACCGCTGGCCGTGGCCATCTCCACCAGGGCCGTCTGACTTCCTGGCAGCCAGACGAAGCCCGCCTCGACTTCCATCTCCGGCAGTGGCCCCATCACGGTCTTGCGGACCCACTGCCCGCCGGCGACTGCCATCAGGACGGAAGCCGTTCCTTCTCCCCCATCGGCCATCGGCTTCGTCACTACCATAGCTCCGGGCATCTCGGCACGGATCGCCCCGGCAACGATGTCACAAGCCTGCACTGCGGTTAACGATCCCTTGAACGAATCCAATGCCACTACGATTTTCAAGCGGTCACTCCTCTCGTGGCACGGGCATCTTGCCCGTGTCTATCACGGCTACTTTCCAACATACGGAATCGTCTGCGGCCCTTCCGGCAGGATGCAGATGGAAGCATCCCCGCCATAGGATTGCAGGAGACGATTCACGATGGCGGCGATATCGTGACACGGTCTAAGCATGGCCCGCTCGATCTGGTCGTCCCTCAGATGGCGACTGAACAGGTAAACATCGGCCTTCTGACAGATCGTTGCGTGCAGGTGAGCCTGCCACGCATCCTGGCAACAGCATTGGCCACTACGCGTCTTCTCCAGCAACGCGGCCGGGCTGGTTGCATCGAACAGCAGCTTCTTGTAGAGACCGTGCTCCGGTATCCCATCCCAGCAGTCGGCGGCGACGATGATGCTCCCACCCGGCTTCACGATCTGGGCCGCCGCACTCATGCCCTTGACCGACTGATAAAGGTTCAGATCGAGAGGATAGCCTGAATTGCTCGTAATCACGATGTCGTACAGTGCCTTTACGGGAGACATGGCGTGCTGGTGCACGAAGGCACAGCCCCTTACGTGGGCCTGGTCCAAGTCCCCCGCAAAGACGGCCGTAATCTGCTTCTCCCGATTGAGCGCCACGTTCAGCAGGAACGCGGGGCCCGCCATCCGCGCCGCCTCGCGAATCTCCTCCCATATCGGATTGCCCTGTGTCACACCCCAAGTGGCTTTGGGATGGTCGATATGGCGCGCAGCTGCGTTCCTCAGAATGGTCTCCAGCAGTGCCAGCCCCGGCATGCAGGCCTTGCCGCCGCCGGAGAAGCCCGCAAAGAAATGCGGCTCGATGAAGCCGGTAAGAATCCGCACGTCGCAGCGCAAGTACTCTTTATCGATCCACACCTCGTTGCCGCCGCTGGTCGTCCCAACCGGCGAGTGCGAGTCGCGGTCCGTGGCGTTGTTCTGAACAATCCGAAATCGCTGGACGATCTCCTTGCCCAGCATCGTCTTGAGTTCGTCGGTGGTATTGGGCCTGTGGGTCCCCGTGGCAATCAACAGGGTGATAGCCTCGTCGGGAACTTGGCGGAGTTCCTCCAACAGAGCCGGCAAAAGAGTCTGGTAAGGTGTCGCACGGGTGATGTCGTTGCAGACGATGCCGACGGTAGCCGAGGGCCGGACGAGATCTCTCAGTGGCGGCGAGCCGATGGGATCGCGCAGGGCTTGCCGCACCGCTCCAGCCTGGTCAGCCAGAGCTACAACATGCTCGGGTTGAACAATATCCACCCGCAGATCACCGGGCAAAGTCAAATCCAGACCGGTCCTGCCGTAAGCGAGTCTCACGTGCACGAAATACACCTCATGGTTCTCATGTCATTGCGAGTCGGGAAGCCGCTGCGCGGGCAGGCAGAAAAAGCAACTGTTGTGGTGGGTGCCATGCCTACGCCTCGTAGGCATGTCTTTTCCGTACGTCCAACATATCTACGCAAGGCCGTAGACATGGCACCCGAAGACGTTAGTTGCTTAGGATCGCAACGAAACAGTCTCCCAAGCGACGGGTTAGGATTGCTGCGAATCATCTAATCCATCTCGAATCCACCATCGACGTTCAAGGTCTGGCCGGTGATGTAGTCGGCATCCGATGAGCACAAGAACGCCACCGCCCCGGCCACGTCTTCGGGGCGGCCCGCCCGCAGGAGCGGGACTTTCTCGATGAACGCCTTCAGCGCTTCGCCCGGCTGAGCCCCCATGAGCCGGCTGCGGTCCCGGTCGATCTGCTCCCACATGGGAGTCGGGACCACGCCGGGACAAACGGCGTTGACATTGATATTGTAGGGGCTGAAGGCCAGGGCCGCCGACTGCGTCGCACTGATGATGCCCGCCTTGCTCGCCGCATAGGCCATTTGGACACTGCGGCCCCGCCGGCCCGAGATTGAGGAGAAGTTCACGATCTTGCCATAGCTGCGATCCGCTCGGCCTTGTGCGCCGACTTCCGGCGGGATCTGCCGGATCATCTGCCGCCCGACGGTCTGCATGCTGAAGACCGTGCCCTTGAGGTTCGTATCGACGACACGGTCCCAATCCTCTTCCGTCATTTCCAGGAACGCCTGTGTCCGCGCGACCCCCGCTACGTTGACAAGGATATTGATCCGGCCGAACTCCGCGACAACGCGTTCTACCATCGATTGAATCTCGCGCAAGCGGCCGACGTCCACAGGATAAGCCCGGGTCTGGTGGCCAAGGGCCCGGATCTCACGGGCAGTCGCCTGGGCCGTCTCGGGATTGATCTCCGCGACAGCAACAGCGGCTCCCTCGCGCGCCAGACGCAGTGCCACCGCCTTGCCGATCCCTTGGCCCGCCCCCGTAACAACCGCCGCTTTGTCTGACAACCGTTGTTCCATACAATCCCATCAATGCTCTGAAGTATCGGCCACGCGTCGCCCGTGAAACACACGGGCAGGATGCCCGTGCTACGCCGCAAAGAGGTCCGCCGCAACCTCGCAGAGGAAACGCTGAATCCGGCTGTGGTACTCGCGATAGAACTCCGCTGATAGATCGTAGAACTTGCTGCGATGGACAAATTGGCCATTTTCATCCCGTCGGCCGACGGACGCAAAATTGTAGTGATGGAATACCGCATGATGTGGCGCCGGGGCCGGAGCGTCCGCCGCCTCGTACTCGCGCAGGCATTGCGCCGCGAAGGCGGAGCCGCCCGAGGCCTCACGCCGAGCGTAGGCCAGCGTATCCTCCCACCAAAGCCGGAATCGTTCCGGGCAGACCTGGTGGAGGACCTCGCCGAAGATCACCTGCAGCGAAGGCGAGACTTTGAAGTGGCACCAGCCGTGCGTGGCTCGGCTGATCGCCTGCCGGGCCGCCGGGCAAAGATCGTCGCCCGAATGGAAATCGAGCATGATCTCGTGCTCCGTGGCAACCGTCTGGAGTCCCGCGATCCGGTGCTCGAATCCCGCCAGGCCATCCGCCCCTGCGTAGTCCTGCCCTTTGACAATTCCCACATTCGGGGCGATGTGCGTGACGGGAACCTCGCGCCGCGCAACTGCTCGATCAGGAACAACAGCTCCGCCTCGGTCGTCAGGCAAGCCGCCGCGTCGATCCGGGGTGGGCACTCGTCGATGCTGAGCTCCAGGTCGAATGGGGTATCTCTCTTGAGGCCCTTGAGATAAGCGGAAAGCTCCGCGACAACTTCCAAGGCCCGCCCGTACTTGTCCGCCAACCGGTCCGCTCCCGTCGCGGCGTAGTCCACCAGGTCGGATACATCGAGCGTGAAGAATGTGTAGTCCCGGGCGGCGTCGATCACGCGTTTGGCCCGCTCCAGCCCGTCCGGCTCCCGCCGGACTGTGATGTGATCGGCATCGGCCCCGTAGATCGGCATCGTCTCGGTCTTCAATGCTTCAATCACGCCGGCCAGCCAGAGCCCCTCGAACGTGCTCCCCGTGTGTCCTTCGGGCACCGTGCCGAAACCGTACAGGTAATTGGTCCGCGCCGGCCGGCCGGCCAGCACGTCTTCGAGCAGGTTCAGCTCCCGCACCGAGTTCTGAATCGCATTGGCCGCGAACTGGCCTTCCGCCATCGCCTGCCAGATGCCCGGCCAGACCGCCGTGGACATCCGCGTGCCGATCCCCAGACGCGGCGTGAACCCCAGGGCCTGGGGAGCTTTGTCCGGCGCCAGCAGCCAAAGATACTCGCGCACGCGAGCCGCGTCCGCGGCGTAGATCGCAAACGTCATGGCCTCATCCAGAGGGATCAACTGCAGGGGGACGCCGAAGCTTCTCTCTCCGACGCCCAGCGCGACGAACACGTGCTGCCCGTCCGACAAACGAGCCAGGGCGTACACGGTTGCCCGTTGGCCAGCCAGGGAGCCGGAATACACCACGCAACTATCATGACTCGGCAGAGAGCGATGATCGGCAATGGCCTGATAGACCCGATGCCAATATCGCACGGGGATGGAACCGACGATCCGGCAGGCTTGCACGGGGTCCCACGTGACGGTGTCCAGCACGGCGGGGTTGACCGCCGGATCGATGTCGAGTTGACCGAATCTCATGCGGGAATCATAGTGAATGGCGCCACGCCCGTCAACGCAACAAAGCCTTGCCGCGGCCTCAAATCTCGCGTATAAACAGCACGTGTGACATGCGCGATCCCTGAATTTTGGAGGTATGACCGATGAACTCCCGATCCGCTCTCGCCAGCGTCCTTTTGATTGCCGGTACGCTGTGGCAAATGGCCCCTGTCGCGGCTGCAGCCGGCAAGCTGAGCGTCGAGCCCAAGCCTTTCGGCCAAACGCCCGACGACCAGCCGGTGACGATCTTCGAATTGACCAATTTGCACGGCCTGCGGGCCCGGGTCATGGAGTACGGCGCGATTCTCGTCTCACTCGAAGTCCCCAACCGCGACGGCAAGTTCGTGGACATTGCGCTCGGATTCGATGACCTGGCGTCTTATACGCGCGGACATCCGGGGTTCGGCTCCACGATCGGCCGCTACGCCAATCGCATCGCCGACGCCCGTTTCACCCTGGACGGCGTCGAGTACAAGGTGACGGCCAACGCCGGCAAGAACCACATTCACGGCGGGAATAAGCGTTTCGACAAAGTCTTTTGGAAGGGGCAAACGGTCCAAGGCAACGGCTGGGTCGGCGTGCGCTTCAGCTACCTGAGCAAGGACGGCGAGGAGGGCTTCCCGGGGAATCTCGATTGCCACGTCACCTACACCGTGAACAACGACAATGAGCTGCAGATCCGCTACGAGGCCACGACGGACAAGCCGACGGTTGTCAATCTGACCAACCACAGCTATTTCAATCTCGCCGGCGCCGGCAACGGCGACGTCCTCAAGCACGAGGTGACGATCAACGCCAGCCTGTATCTCCCCGCCGACAAGGACCTGATCCCCACCGGCGAGATTCAAACGGTGAAAGGGACCCCACTTGACTTCACCGAGCCCAAGACCATCGGTGCGCGGATCCAGGAGTTGCCGCAAACGCGTGGCTACGATCACTGCTACGTTCTGCCCGGCTCGCCCGGCACCGCCAATCTGGCCGCACGGGTCTACGATCCGACGGGCGGCATCGTGATGGAGGTCCGCACGACAGAGCCCGGCGTGCAGCTCTATACGGCCAATAACATGAATAGCGTGAAGGGCAAGGGCGGCAAGGTCTACAATGCCCATGACGCCTTCTGCTTAGAGACGCAGCACTTCCCGGATTCCCCCAACAAGCTGCATTTCCCGTCCACGGTTTTGCGCCGGGCCAGAACTTCCAGAGTACCACGATCTTCCGATTCTCAACAAGATAGAAATTGCCCGCGGCTTCGAGTCCCGCGTTTGCGCGTCGTTCGGAGTTCCGCCTTCAGGCGGGTCCGAGAGTCTCCCGGCGGAGCCGGCTCTACGACGTGCAAAGGCAGAACTCCAAAGGCCGTACGGACTGTTGACCCGCCTGAAGGCGGAACTCCAAACGAAAGGAACCATAGATGGAGAAGCATCCGGGGACACGGGGAATCACGGTCGCGATTTTGTCCGCTCTTATCGCTGCTTCCGCGCCGGCGGCGGGGGCGGACGACTACTGGCCCACATGGCGCGGGCCTGCCGCGAACGGTACGGCCGCCAAAGGCAATCCTCCCGTGACCTGGAGCGAGTCGGAGAATATCAAGTGGAAGGTCGAAATCCCCGGCGAGGGCCGTTCGTCCCCCGTCATCTGGGGCGACAAGATCTTCCTCCTGACGGCGATCGACACGGGCCGAACGAAATCGGCCGGGACGCAATCGGACCGACCTGCGACGCCTGCCCCCAAGCCTGGGCTGAGCACGCCGGCTCCCACGACGATCCACAAGTTCGACGTTCTCTGTCTGGACCGGGCCACGGGAAAGACCCTGTGGCAGAAGACCGCCACTGAAGCGGTGCCCCATGAGGGCCATCAGCCGACGGCCACCTTCGCGAACTACTCGCCCGTCACCGATGGCAAGTACCTCTGGGTCAGCTTCGGCTCGCGGGGTCTGCACTGCTTCGACCTGGAGGGCAACCTCAAGTGGAGCAAGCCCCTGCCCACGATGAAGACGGTGATGAGCTTCGGTGAGGGCAGTTCCCCTACCCTGGCCGGCGATGCCATTATCGTGGTGTGCGATCACCTGGCCGGCTCCGCGATCTTCGCCTTCAACAAGACTACAGGCGAGCCACTCTGGCGCAAGGACCGAGACGAGCCTACCTCCTGGGCGACCCCCGTGGTCGCTGAGGTGGACGGCAAAACGCAGGTCATCGTCAGCGCCACCAACTTTACGCGCAGCTACGATGCCAAAACGGGCGACCTCATCTGGCAATGCAGCGGCCAGGTGAAGAACGTCATTCCCAGCCCGGTCCTCGGTTTCGGCATGGTCTTCTGCACCAGCGGCTACCAGGGCTCCTCTCTCCAGGCGCTCAAGCTGGCCGGCAGCAAAGGGGACATCAGCGGGACGCCCGCCGTCGCGTGGCAGGTCAAGAAAGGAACGCCCTACGTCTCCTCGCCTTTGCTTTACGGCAACCGGATCTACGTCTTCTCCGTCCTCACGCCGGGGCTATCCTGCTATGAGGCCCAGACCGGCAAGCCCCTCTTCACCAGCCAAACCTTGGAGGGAATCAATCAGGTCTACGCGTCGCCCGTGGGGGTGGCCGATCGCGTGTATTGCCCCGGCCGCAACGGCGTGACCGTCGTGATCAAGAACGCCGATACGTTCGAGGTCCTGGCGACCAATAAGCTGAGCGATGGTTTCGATGCCAGCCCCGCCGTCATCGGCAACGAGTTGTACATGCGCGGCAACAAATCCCTCTACTGCATCGCCAAGAAGTAACCGTCCATAATGGAATGATGGAATACTGGAACCTTGGAATAGTGGGGAACACCGCCCGGTCTTCCCATCATTCCATTATTCCATCGTTCCACTCTTCCAGTCTTCTTATGCCCGCACCTGGACCTTGGCGAGTTGCTCGTAGAACTGGATGATGCCGCCGTGATCGTCGGCAGCTTTGCCGTCGGTCTTAAGGGCCTGCATGATCTCCATGACCACGCTCGACAGCGGTACGGGAACGCCAAGCTCGTGGGCGGTGTCCAGAGCGTTGCCCATGTCCTTGATGTGCAGCTCGATGCGGAAGCCCGGCTTGAAATTGCCTCTCAAGGCCAGCGGCACTTTGGCGTCGAGGACCGCGCTGCCGGCCAGGCCGCCCCTGATCGCCTGGAAGACCTTCTCCGGGTCCACGCCGGCCTTCGTCGCCAGAACCATCGCCTCCGACATGGCGGCGATGTTCAAAGCCACGATAATCTGATTGGCAAGCTTCGTCACGTTGCCGCTGCCGATCGCGCCGACCCGCGTGACGGAGGAGCCCATCGCGGCGAGAATGTCTTTCACCTGCTCGAACGTCTCCTGCGGCCCGCCCACCATGATCGCCAGCGTTCCGGCAACGGCTTTGGGCTCGCCGCCGCTGACGGGCGCGTCGAGCATGGCCACGCCCTTGGCCTGAGCCTTGGCGGCGATTTCCTGACTCGCGGCAGGGGCGATGGAGCTCATATCGACCAGAATGGTCCCCGGTTTGGCCCCGTCGAGCACACCGTTGGGCCCGAGTACTGCTTCGCGGACATGCGGCGAGTTGGGCAGCATCGTAATCACGACCTCGCTTCGAGCTGCGACGTCCTTGCTGGACGAGCCGCGCCGCGCCCCGGCCTTGACCGGTTCCCCCATTCTCTCCGGCACCGTGTCGTATACGGTCAACTCATACCCCGCTTTGAGCAAGTTCAGGGCCATGGGCTTGCCCATGATCCCCAAACCGATAAAGCCAATCTTCTTCATCCGTCAGCTCCTTTTGTAGGGTGTGCCGTGCACACCTTTTCTTCTGGCCCGTCCTGTGCCTTCGCTGCCATGATGCCTCCAGCCGCGAAGCCGCTTGCAGAACCACGTTCCTTACCGAACGTCGTCACAGCCGAAAATTCTCCATCAGTTTCCAGCCGCTCTCGATGAATTGCGAGAGCGTTCTCTGCGTGACGCCATAGGTGAGAAAATCGGTGGGCTTCATGCCGTCCGGCTCATAGGCCCGCACGAAATCCGGGATCTGCGACAGACGCGCAATCACCTCGGCCGGGATCTCCGCGTCGATCCGTTCCTGTCGGGCGAGATCGGCGGAGAGCAACATTTCCTGAACCGAGGGAAAGATCGACATGATGACCTCACCCCCGGCCAATTCCGTCATGTGGTACGTGCCCCGCAGGGCGGCGATAAGCAGGACTGCCTCATAATCCTGCTGACGGTAGATCGAATAGGCACGTTTCGTGACGGCCAAACCCGCTTGCCGAATATCCGACTCGCTGACGGCAGCACGAGAGTCGTGGGCGACTTCCCGCAGGTAGTCGTCCAGCCGGCCGATCATGATGACGGCAAAGCACCGGCCCGGCGTAATCCCCTTCGCTCTCGCCCGCTGGATACCCCGGCGGTGGCGCTGGGCGGCAGCGACGACCTGAGGCACCGTGTAGCTGATCGTGAGCGTGGACGTGATGCCCTCGGCGGCACAATCCTCCAGCACATCGACTCCGGCCGCCGTCGCCGGGAGCTTGACCGCGATATTCGGGGCCCACCGACTGAATCGCCGGGCCATGGCCAGCATCGACTCACGTTCCCCGGCCCGCAACGGATTCACCTGGGCACAAACGTAGCCCGTCCGGCCTTCGGTCTTCTCGTATTGCGGCAGCAACTGCTCGGCCGCGTGCCGGACCACGATCTGCATCAGCCCTTCCGCCTTTTGCTCAGGCTCCAGATTCTGCGCGAGCACACCTTGGATCTCCCGGGCCCACAAAGCCTTGTTGGCATGGAGTGCCACACTCGCCAGAAAGGGATTCGTAGTTGCCCCGACGGCCCCACGCTCCAAGCCCCGTTTCAATTCCGCCGGGTCCGCCGAGTCGTGCCACCAGCTTGTTTTGGTTTCACTGGTTGCCCAGCGCAGATAATCTTGCTTCATCCCAGACTCCTGTCAGATCGCCGTGGCATGGGCATCTTGCCCATGAGGGAGTTCCCAAGTCGCAGGGCCGTCTTGGCCCTGCTGGCACGGGCGAGACGGCCCCCAAACGCACTGTTTCGCTTGGGACCCAGACGCCCGTGATGCACATGGGCTCGCGCCCATGCTACGAGTCGATCATAAGATACGCCCGCCCCCCGGCCAAGGCAAGCACTGCGGCGACGTTTTCCCGTATACCTATCGACGAGTGGGAATCGCGTTCACCAACCTGATGAAAGGCTAAAGCTATGAAGCCAAGAGTTCCTTTGCTGCTGTCGCTGACGCTGGTTTGTGCCGCCCTCAGCGGGTGCACACAGTACGCGCCCGAGAAACCGGTGGAAGAAGGGGTGATCTACGCCGTCCAGTACGAAATCGGCAACGCCCAGACGGAAGGCTTTACCCGGCTCAACGTGCCCTCGGCCGTGCCCGGCGGCAATGGCCGCTGGAACATCAATGCCTACGGCAAGCTCTACCACGACTTCCTGCTGATCCGGTTCCGAGACAATCCGGACCTCCGCTACCAAGCCATCCCTGTCCACAGACTCTATTTCGTTCAGTTCGGCGACGGCGGCATCAAGCAGGTGGCCACGGAACCGAGCGCCCGTTGAGGACCAGTAAATCACTCGTAGCCCTCAAGGTTTTTGCTGGAGCTTTGTTGCGGCATCCGCCGCGGTGTAGATCTGAGCCACCTTCGCCAGCATCGGAGTGTTGCCGCCCAGCACGATCAGAGGACGGGGTGCGAGCATGCCGAAAACATCGGGAATGTCGCAGACCCGCAGCACGTTCAGGAACTGCGGGGCCTTGGCGTCCATGTGGGACGAGGGCGGATTGATCGCGATCACGCCGGCAATATCCGGCTCCAACAGAGCCGCATAAGCGGCCAGCACGGCCCCAGGCCCTTCGCCGGCCACATAGAGCGGAATATCCGCGTGTTCCGTATGCCGATAGCGAGCCGTCGCAATAATGTCCCAAACACGTCCCGTGTCCACCGTCCGTCCGAGCAACGCGTGCGACCGCTCCACATAGTTCGGCGGGTCCTTCCGCGTCCAGCGCGTCTGACCCGCGCCGCGAGGCTCACACACATACAGTTGATCGCGTGACTCCCGCACCGAATCCACGGTCTGTTGGCTCAGTTCGGGATGCTCCACAAACAGCACGATCCGGGCTGGCTTTTCGCCGGAGACAGGCTTCGACGCCGCCAGTGGACCGATCTTGATCCCCGGTTCGGAGGTGAGCCCCTCCGGCCCGCGTTCGGCCGCCGGGATCCGCTCGGGGAAATACCGAAACGTGACACGGCGCAGCTCGGCCACAAGCTTCGAACGCCATGCTCCGTACTCGCCCTGCTTGGGCGGTTCGACTTTCGCCATCGGCACGAAATGCTGATCGATCGTCGTGTTGAGCTGATCCTTCGGAATGTCGGAATCCTGCGGAAAGACGCGGAGTTTTTCCGCCGCGATTGGGTACCGGCGGTTGTTCTCCGGGCCGGTGACGAGATCGACTTCGCTATCCGTGACCACGCGGGGGTCATTCTTGAGGTGCATGTTGATGAAGCGATAGGCGGCCTGGCGGATGTCCTGCCGATAGGCGTGGCCGCCGATGCTGACAACGCTGTCGACGAAATCGCTCGCACCGTAGAGACTGTAGATTCGCTTCAGCTCGTTGATCACCCGCCGGTTGGCGTCCATCGGGAAGATGTCATCGTGGTCGCTGTTGGTGAACAGCAGCGGGCGAGGGGCGATCAAGGCCGCGATGCGGGTCCAAGGCCATTGGAACGTGTTGTACAGAAACATGCAGTCGCAGTGGCCATTGATAACGCGGTTGGGTACATAGGACATCAAATCGGCCATGCCGCTGACCGGGACCGCGACTTTCACCCGCTCGTCGGCGGCCGCGATCCAGAACGTCGCCGCCCCGCCGCCGCTGATGCCGGTCACGCCGATTCGTTCGGGGTCCACGTCGGGCCGACTGACCAAGTAGTCGATCCCACGCATCCCATTGAGGCACTCGACCCCCGCCGGAGTGTAGCCGCGAGAATGCCACCACCACCGGCCCTCCCGATACGTGCCGTGATGAATCCCCGCGATTTCGCCCAATTGCAGCGTATCGACGACCAAACAGACGTACCCGTGCCGGGCGAACCAGATCCCGTGCGACTGATACGCGGCCTTGTTGCCGTTGCGGCCGCAGTTGGAGTGCCCGCAGACATAAAGCACAGCCGGCAGCCGCTGCCCTTGCTCGACCTGCGCCGGCCGATAGAGATTGCCCGTGACGTATAGCCGGGGCATGCTCTGGTAGTGGAGCAGGTCCACCACATAGCCCTCACCCTGGAGCGTGCCGGTGATCGTAGGCTTAAGGGGAGACTTCTCCGGCATGGGCCAAAGGCCCAACATATAGAAATACTCCTGCCGGTACCTGTCCCGGAGACTCTTCCAGTGCTCGGGTGACGCGTAGTCCTGCGGGAACGTGTCGTGAATCTTCTGGGTCTCTTGCTTGAGATATTCCTGGATCATCTCATCGCCCGGCTGCCCCCGATCCGGCGGGTCATGCATCTGGGCAGACACCGTTGAGAGCCCCACCCAACTCACCATGGACAACAAGACCGTCACCCGTAATAACCTCATGATCCACGTCCCTTCACATCGCCATGTCATTGCGAGGAGCTTCAGCGACGAAGCAATCTCAATCCCACAGATGAGTGACTGCCGCACCCCATCTGCAATGACGCAGCATGGCCTACTTTACCGTCGCCGGCAGCTTCTTGAAGGCGTTGGTGGCGATGAGCAGCGGCTCGAACTTCGGCAGCTCGGGAGTCCGGACGGCGCCCCAGGTCGTGTTCAGGTGCCCCGAGCATGCGGGGATTGCTCGCCTGCGTAAGGGAGTAGTCCACGAAGGCTTTGGCGGCATCGGGCTTCCTCCAACTGGCGGGCCACACGCGGAAGCCCTTTTCCAGGAACAGCGGGACCGACTCGTAGGCCGGCCGCAGCTCGTAGTGCCAGTCACAGATAATGATGTCCTTGGGCACGAGGTCGATCGCTCCAGCGGTGCCGTTCTCGCTGCCTTCCCACTTGCCGAACTTGAGTTTGCTGGAGTCGATCAGGCGGTCGCCCCACATCAGCATCTCGACGTGCTTCTCGTCCACCAGGTGCTTATGATAGTCGTTGACCGCCTTGGCGAAAAGCTCGCCCTTATCTTTGCCTTTGCAGCGGGGGCAGGCATCCTCGCCAATGAGGAAGACCTCGTCCATGCCGACGTGCAGAGCGTCGGCTTGGAAGGCGTCGATCAGCTCGTCCATCAGGGCAAAGACGATCGGGTTGACCTCGGGATGCAGCGGACACCAGCTTCGACAGTAGATGCCTTTGTTCTCCGGATACAGGCTGGGAGTCTCATCGAATTGAGGATACTTGGTCAGCAGCGGCGCCGTGTTGCGGCTCCACGATTGATGGCCCAGGCACTGGAATTGCGGGATCAGGCGCACGTGGTGCTTCTTGCACTCCGCCACCAGCTTGCCGATCTGCTCTTTCGTGCAGGGATTGGGGCTGCGCAGTTCCGGGTGTGACTGGTACTCGAACCCGTAGTTGATCTCAGTAATAATCACGTTGATGCCGAGATCGGCCAACTGACCGACGACTTCGGTCAATGCTGCCGCCTGCCTGTCGCTGGACATCCCCAGGTGCACCCCCAACCAAGGCCGGGCGTCCGGGGCCGCAGAGACCGCCGGCGCGATGGAGAGCAGGATACAGAGTAGGATGGGCTTCAGCCCATGCTGCCTCAGTACACTCGTTCTGAATAGTCCGCATGGGCTAAAGCCCATCCTACAAGCCAGAGACTTCATCATCGCGTTTTCTCCCAATCTATGCCTCGTGATAACTTTCAAGGCCGTGGGGCTCGCTGGCGTCCCTTTGGCCTCATTCTCCAACGCCGCGTATTTCTTGGCCAATTCGGCCACCGCGTCGTCACTTTGGTCCACGTACAATTCCAGCCAGTAGCCTTCGACGCCCTTCTTGGCGACCCGGATTCCGGCCGCCAGCCGGCCGCGATGGTCGCCTCCGGCCTTGTCCCCCGCGACCAGGGCCGCCATCAGCCGGTCGGCGAGGCTGCCCCGCGTCTGCTCGTAAGCCCGGGCCATCGCGAAGACAACCTCCGAGCCGGTCAATGTATTGCCTTGGCAAGCATAGTATTTGCCGGAAACCGCGCCCCACCAAATGCCCGACGCATCGGCATTGGCAGGATTGCGATTGGCCGCCCGGCCGGACATGTCGATGATCGCCAACTGGCGCTTATCCCGGTCCGGATCGTCCCGCAGCAGCTCCGCCAGGACCGCTTCCGGCAGACTACCCTTGGCCAACAGGTCCAGCGCCTTCTCGCCCCACGGCGGATTGTGCCAATGCTGCGTGCAGAACGCCCCCACGCCCGCGCGGGCATAAGGCACGACCTTGCCTACCGCCGGGTACTTGCTCGCCACCGCCGCCCCGCAAACTCCGGTATTCGGATCGACGGCCACAATGGAGAACGTCCCGGAAACCTCCCCGGCGGGACGGTCGGTAGGATGGGCTTCAGCCCATGCGGACGATCCTCGGCAGCCCAGTGTCGTCAGGACGAATGAGGGTGCCAGACACAGACTAACTACCCACAGCAGGTAGCGGATGACGGACTTCGAAGCTCTCTTCATATGAGTCCTCTGAAGATCCCGGCAAATGGTCACACGCCACAGTTAGACCGCTTCGCGCCCGCCCTGTCAAGACTGGATTCCCACAACGCCCCCAGGTAGAATGAGGTTGTCTGACGAAGCAAGAATGATGAATGACAGCAAGAACAACCTGGCTGACCCCGCGAGCCTGTTGGGCATGCTCCAACGGGGACGGGGCAAAGGCTATCTGGACGCTCTGGAAGCGCTCCGGAAACGGCCTGGCCGCTGCTGTTTCACTGTATCACTCACGATCCGAGACGTGAAACGTTGTGGGAGGATAGGTCGGAGTATTACGCCCCGTTGATGGCGGCCACGCACATGGATATCGAACCCCTTCACCAGTATATCGTGCAAAACGATGGCAGTGGCGACGGCCCCGCCCCGCATCTGGGCCTGCCTCTCGCCACGCTGATGTGCCTTGGTGATTTTGTTGATGACGAGGAGGAGGATGCGATTTACCAGATCATGCGGGACTATGTCTCGTACGGGCGAGCATGGAAATGCGTCCTGAAGTTCCTCGCAGGCGTGGACACTCCCGAGGGCTTGGAGCAGGCTGCAGCAAGGCTCTGCCGCCGGGTCAAGGACGACCCAGGCATCCACGCGCAGTTCGCGGAGTACGTGCAGGAGGACTGGGGAGCGTACAGCCAGCACGATGAAGAGACGCGAGCGTGGTACGGGTACCTCCTGCCAATCTGCGAGCCCTGGAAGACCATCTGCACCCGAAACAGGGAGTTGGCGGACCTTTTCCAGAGTGTGGGAATCGACTACGACCAGCCTCCCGCGCCCCAGGCGAAGCTGAGCAAGGAGTATTTGGAGGGACTATCCCTGGACGACCTATTCTCGTTAGTCAACGAATTGAACCTTAATACGTTCCGGCGCGTCCTGTCGGAGAAGGTCGCGGCAGGCGACGAAGACCATCTCCTGCGTCAGCTTGCCACGGGCGAGTCGCTCCAAATGATCCTCGCGCTTCGAGGGCTGGGGAAGCTGGGCACCCCGGGCGCTTTTGATGGCGTCAAGGGCTTTATAGAAGAGAACGAAAACCTCAACTGGAAGGTTGCGGGAGAGGCCCGCTCGGCGATCGAGAAAATGCCCGGCTCCTTGACGTTAGAAATTGCCCGCCGGTGGTTCCAACGCCCCGAACATCATCTCCGGAAGGCTGCCGGGCGTATCCTGGACCAGCATGCCATGCGCGAGGATGTCCCCCTGCTGCTTGAGGCGTTGCGCACGCCGGAGGCCCTCCGCGGGGAAGATCCTCGCTTATCGGGCGTTTTGGCGGCTCTGGCCCGATTCGAAGGGTACGGCCGGATCCCCGAGTTGGAACGACTATTCTGTCAGATTGAGAACTCCTTCTGGAGATACTACGCTGCCAAAGCCATGGCGGTGACGGCACCCGTCGAGTTTGCCAGTGAGTATGCGTTCGAGTGCCTCTGGGACTGCGACGACGGTACGCGTGCGCTTGGCTGCGAATGGGTGAGTTTCTCGACGCCCGGTGCTCTTGAGCGTCTCCAGGAGCTTGCGGCTGACACTTCCGAGTACGACGACGTTCAAGAGGCCGCCCGAAAGAGACTGAAAGAAATCTGAGCGAACCCGGTCATTCGCAGAGAAATAGTCCCATGCTATTCTCCGCCTGTGTCAACGAATGGTCATTTTGGAGTCGATGCTATGAGAGAGACAACTCTAACGCGATGCCCTTGGTGCATATGTCTTTTTGTCCCTCTCTGTATCCCCGCCATCCCGTCAAGCGTCTCCTCCGCGGGCGAAATTCGCACAATGAAGTACACGACACGGTCGGAGGGCGACGCGAAGGCGTGGCAGAATGATGTCAGGACCAGGCTGCTGGCCCGACTCAAGCTGGATGACCTTCTGCGTGACAAGCACACCATCCCGCTGGAGCCCAAACAGCTCTTGTCTACGAACAAGGGGCTGTACCGAGTCGAAGAGGTCGAGATCAACGCGACGCCCGGGCGGCGCATCCGGATAATTGTCACCACGCCTTTCTCGCCGAACGGCCCACGCCCCGCCGTCGTCTGCATTGGCGGCCATGGGAGCAATCTGTACAGCCCGTATGACGCCAACACGGTGACGAAAGAACCGCCCAAGGCCAAGGCCGACCTCATCTACCGCGGCTTTGGCACGGTCCTGGCCGCGAGGATATGCGACCATCTCCACGACCGTAAGCCAGCACGAAATCCGCGAGGCAGGACGCCTCCTCATGGGCGAGCGGCTGTGGGACCTGATGCGTTGTGTCGATTACCTCGAATCGCTGCCACAAGTGGATAAGACCCGGATCGGTTGTGCGGGTCTATCCCTGGGAGGCGAGATGGCGATGTGGCTCGGAGCGATGGACGAGCGAATCGCCGCTACGATCAGTGCCGGCTTCCTGACGAACATGGACCATATGGAGCAGAATCACTGCCTGTGCTGGAAGTTCGAGGGCCTGCGGGAGCTGGTAGATTACGCCGACATCTACTCCCTGATCGCCCCGCGTCCCCTGCAATGCCAGAACGGCCTGCTCGAACCACCCACGCAGTTCTACGTCCCGCTCGCCCGGCAGGCGATGGAAGAGGTCCGAACGATCTACAAGGACATGGCCAGACCCGAGAACGTGGTCTTCGACGTACACAACGGAGGTCACGTGATCGACCTGCCTGGCTTGACCTACTTCCTCGACAAGCACCTGCAGCAACGTTGAGAACTCGTTGGTCTTGGGTAGCTCATGATGGGTGGCAGCGGCAAACGCAGCTTGCCGATGGTCTGTGGAATACGTGCCAGAACCATCGGCAAGCTCCGGAGACTCTTCTGAAAATTCCCGTTCGGGCGGCCTTGTCCACGTCGGGCGGCAGGATCTTATATCCCCGGGATTCCAGCACCCGACGATGGTAGGGTACGGCACGGGCGCCGTTGAGCTTCAGGAAGTAGTCGGCACCCAGGTCCTTATGCGATTGATCGGAACTCAGCAAGTGATAGATCACCCGCAACTGCGCCAGCCACTGGCAGTCCTTGACATCGGTCTTACGCCCTTCCACACACTTGACGTGGCGGGCGATGTCCGGGTCAGGCTCCGCTTCGAGCTCGAAGCATCAATGTCTATCGACCTGCATCCATCGCAGCCCCGGCACCGGCCCGTATACCTCCGGGCTCCAAGCCCCAGGATGGGACGATCTCGTCGCCGCCGCGGTTCGGTGGGCGGCCGCCCACCGAACCGTCCGAACATCTCCTGCCAAAGCACAGAATAGCTGGTTACTCGTAACATACAAGGATGGGCTTCAGCCCATGCGGATAATTCGCCAACCGTGCCGCATGGGCTAAAGCCCATCTTACGACTATGGTACGGCCGGCGATCGGGCAGGCGGCAGGACGTAGCAATAGGCCGTGTAACGGATCTCGCTCCAGGCCAATTCGGGCAGCGGGTGACCCGGGAAGAGCGGGACCTTCACCGGCGTGAACTGGAGGCGAACGCGAATCCGGGACCGGCCGCGCGTGAGGTCCCGGGGCACGAGGAACTCATCGTCCCGGAACCGGCGGTTGGAGGTCTGGACATTGTGCTGCGTCGCGCCCAGTTCGTCCTTGGGATTCGAATATACGCACGTGTTCGCCCCGGCCAAGTACCAGATACCGGCGGACTTGAATTCACCGACTGAGCCGCTCGGTCTGCGTCCGCCATGGAGACTTCCGCCCGTTGATTGGGGAAGGAATAGTCGAGCTTCCGGCGCAGCAGCACGCCGAAGTTCTGCGGTCCAGCTTCAGTGTGAATTCCGAGATCCCTGTCGTCTTGCGGCCGGTGTCCGTGTGCGGCGGGATAGATCTCCTTGCCGGCCACCGTGTCCGGACCCCACTCGTAGCGCGACGTGATTTCGTAGCGGTTCGCCGGCTTGCGGTGACGGTACCGATGCGACCGCTCGCTGGCAGTGTCGCCGATCTTCAGCTCGTCCGTCGGGACGAGTGTAGCCACGGGCGCACCATACCAATAGGTCACGGTCTCATAGTGCTCGGTGGACTCATTGTCGCCGCCGTGCTCCAGCCGAATGACCGCCCGGCGGCCGAACGGCATCAGATCGGCCAGCAGGAACCGGTAGGCCGACTCGATCAAGTCCTCGTCGCCCTTCGCCTCCTTCGCGTTGCGCGCGCCGCAGGGATGTCCGGCCAGGGGCAGCGTCATATTCAAACCGCCCCAGTAATCGCCGCCGCCGCCCCACTCCTCCGTGCCGGTGCCCTGGGCCTGCGGCGTCTGGCTGTCGTCGAAGAAGAAACGCGGATCGCCCTCCAGCGTGTTGAGCACGCCGCGATGGGAGAAGATCCACGACGTGCCGACGAAGCTGCCCGACCAGTCGCCGCCGCCTTCGACGGTGCGGGTGTCGAGAAGCACAAGGTCTTGGCCCAATTCCGGCGTCGGATGGTCGCGATACGTGGCGTGGAAGTAGCCGACGTGGTTGGCCGGGACATTCAGCGGATGATAGCGCAGCCGCCATTGGATATCCGCGACCGCCTCGGCCGCACCGACCAACTCAAATGCGTGCCGACCTGGAAGAACGGCATCGGGAAGTAACACGCCAAGTGGCACGCGATCCTCGGCAAAGCGAATATGGATCGGGAAACCCTTGACCAGGAACTCGCGTCCGTCGCGGTTGTAGAGCGTGCCGGCGCCGAAGAACAGAGCCACCGGCGCATCAATCGACGGTTCCTTGCGTCCGTCCCACGTGATGCGCAGGCGTGCCTGCCCGAAGGCCAGGGCCTGCTCTTTGGACACGGAGAACTCGATGGCCCGCAACATGCCGGACGTGGCGGCCAGCGTTGCGAACGCCACGGTTTGATTCGGCATGAGATTGACCGCGCCGGCGCCCTCCTTCACGCCCAAGCGGTCACCCTCCGGCGTGCCCGGACGCGGCGCGATATCGGTGCCCGCGCGATTCAGCAGATCCAGCACGTCCTGGGCAGGCGGGGTCTTGCCATCCCAGGATCGGATGGGCTGCGACAGCGGCACGCTGCGATCATAGAGGTGATAGATGTAGTAGCCGGTGCCGTAGCGGGTGCGCGAGTAGGCCATGCGGAACGATCCGCTCGAACGGCAGCGGCACCCACATCAAGTCCGCGCCTTTCGTAGCCGACCACGTCACGGCCAGCGGACTCGGGAAAGCGGCCTCCGGCAGGAAGACGGTTTCTCGGAGCGTCTTCGTGGCATTGACCGGATCGGCGGTGCCCGTCTCGCGGACCATATGGTCCACGCCGTCCACCTCGTAGTGCCACGGGCTGCCGTGCCAGTGATTGTAGCGGGCAAAGTAGAGGACCCCGGGGCCCGCCACGTCCAACGTGACGTTGAAATCGTCCGCGAGCTGGTACAGGAAATGGCTGGCGTCGGCGCCTTCGTTGCCGCCGCGCCGGTCGTAGGTGCTCCGCATGTAGGCCCGGGCGCCGAGGCGCTGATAGGGCCAGTGCGTCCCATTGCCGGTAGGCGTCAAGGCCGACAGGGATGACCGGCGGCCCATCACCTGAACCCGCCGCCGCCAATCCCGCCATCAGAAGACTCAACATCCAAGTCATAGCCGAATGACTCCTTTGCACAGACGTCCTTCCCTCCTTCGCATCCATAAGCATACAACGTCAATGACGAACTGGGTAGGGTGTGCCATGCACACCTTTCCTTATGGTAGCTACGAGCGCAAGACTCGGACGAGAAGAAGGTGTGCATGGCACACGCTACTACTCCGGCTCCGCTAATCTTGTGGATTCCGGGTGGCAGCGGCAAACGCAGCCTTCGAAGCTTGCCAATGGGGTGCAGGCATACGCACAAGCCAGCGGCAAGACCTCCGCAAAGCCTCCGGCCTTGCCGCGGCCACCCACCCTTTTAGGATAACCGGAGTTCTACGAAGGCCGTCTGGGCCTGCTCGTCTCCGGGGGGTAGCCCGCCTGCACTCCCCGCCAAGACGATGGGATTACCGATAAAGCCCCCGGCGGATTTGGCCGATGAATGGCCGTGGAAGGTCGGTGATGCAAAGAATATGAAGGATGCAAGAGGGTGGGACCCAACGCGACGTGCCGTTGGGAACCCTGAGGAGACCACCTTATGGGACTTCGCCAGACGATCTCGCAATGGATCGCGACGATCAAAGACACGCTGGATTTGGGGCCGGAATTCCCCGTTTCGGTCGCGGAGCATCGCGAGACGTTCTCCGAGGAACTGACCAAGCTGCAAATGCTGCTGGAAGAGACCCAGCGGGCCGCCCGGGAAAAAGATGAGCTGATCGCTCAGCTCCAAGCCGCTGGAAACGTCCGTGGCGATATGGTCGTCGACGGGTCCGCGTACTACATCAAAAGGGAAACCATCCTCGAGGGCCCCTTCTGCCTGTCCTGCTTCGAGCAAAGTCACGAGATCGCACGTATCGTGCCCGCTCCGCAGCCCAAGGACGCCGAGGGCGATCCGACCGAGTGGGTCCAGTGCGGCCAGTGCCAGGCCCCGTTCCGATCCGAGCGGATCGGCCAGTACCTGAATCCTCGTCCGGCCGCTGTGGTGCCGACCGCGACCTCTCCCGAAGGAGAAGAAGAGACGAAACCGGCCAAGCCGGCCCGAAAACCACGTGCGCAGACGCGTCCACCCAAGGACCAACCATCGGAGCAGACGAAAGCCACGCCTCGACGGCGAACGGCCCGGGAATGACCGGGCGTCCCATCGCAAGGTCCCACCGCATTGAGTGGGAAGCCCGATATTCGAGCTTCGCAAAATGTCATTGCGAGCGCGAAGCAGCTGCGCGGCTCGCAAGGACACGGCTCTGTACACCTATCACCGTTGCCCCCGGATGGCCGCCAGCAGGCTCTCCGAAGGTCCACTCTTCGAGAGGTAGATATCGGCGCCGGCGTCCCGCATCCTCCGTGCGACCCCCGGCTCCTCGAACATGGAGAGCGCCACGACCCGTGCCTGCGGCAGGAGCGCCTTGATCTGCCGCGTCGCTTCATCGCCCGGCATCGTCGGCATGGCGACATCCATGATCACCACGTCGGGCCGCAATTCCGGCGTCAGCTCGACCGCTTTCTGCCCGTCCCCGGCCTGGCCGACTACCTCCATGTCCGCCTGCTCGCCGATCAGCGCCGCCAGGCCCTCGCGCATCGTCTTGTGATCGTCCACGAGCAGGATGCGCAGCCGGGAACCAGAGGCCAGCGGACGCGACGGAGGACGGCACGGAGGCACGGCGACAGAGGACGGCCCTCGGTCCTCAGCCCTCTGTCCGTCCGTCCTCCGCCTTCGGCTCGTCGGCGACGGCGATCAGAAGCACGCTGCCCTGGCCCGGGGCACTATGGATCTTCATGCGGCCGCCCAGGAGTTCCACTCGCCCGCGGAGACTGAACAGGCCCAACCCGGTCGTCTTGCCGAGCGTCGCCGGATCGAACCCGCGCCCCTGATCCGCGATGGTCAGCCACAATTGCCCGCGGCGGCGCTGCAGCCGCAGCCGGGCCTCCGCCACCTGGGCATGCTTGACCGTGTTGAACAGCATCTCCTGGGCCGCCCGGAACAGGAATGCTTTGATCGGCTCGGACACCGCACCGAGGGTGCCGTGGACCTCCGTGTGCACCGTCAGGCCGTGCTTGGCCTGCAGCTGCTGGGCCAGCCACTCGAACGTCTCGCCCAGGTCGCCCTGATACAGCACCGCCGGGCTCAGCTCGTGCGACAGGCTGCGGGACTTCTCAATCGCGTCCTTGATCATCTGGCCCAGATGCTCGGCCAACTCCTGGGCCGATTCGTCGTCCTTGATCCGGTGGTTCAGAAGGCCCAGGTGGAACTTGGCCGCCGCCAGCGTCTGCTGGAGATCGTCGTGGAGGATTTCCGCCAGACGCTGACGCTCCCGATCCTCGGCCTGCGCCAGCTCCAGCGTCAGCTTCTGCAGCAGGTGGGCCCGGTGCTCGAGCTCGCCGAACGCCTTCTGCTGCTCGGAGACATCCTCCAGGTTGAAGACGAGGAATTGCACCTGGTCCGCCGTCGTCCAGGAGCGGCGTGACATGCCAGTTCCAGTATTTCAGGGTCTGCTGCGGCGGGTTCGAGAACGCGAAGAGCCGGGCCCGCCCATGGTACGGCTCTCGCGTCCGCACCACCTGCTCAAAGATGGCCCGATTCTCCGCGCTGGGATACAGCCGAAAGTAGTTCTTCTGGACGAAGAACTCGGGGGCCTGGCCGTCCGCCCGCGCGAACGCCTCGTTGACCCGCACGAAGTTGAAGTGCCGATCCAGGAAGGCCAACGGCGTGATCGTATGCCGAAAGAAGGCTTCCAGCAGCCGGGAATTCTTGCGTAGCTCGCCCTCGACCAGCACCCGGCGGGCCACTTCCTCCTGCAGCCGGTCCACCAGGTCCCGCAGTTCCGTCGTTTGGGCCTGCACCTCCTCTTCCAGCCTCTCGTTCAGCCGGCGCAGCTCGGCCTCCATCTGCTTTCGCGGCGTGACGTCGTACACGACGCCGATCGCGCGGACGGCCCGCTCCTGCGCGTCCCGGACTCACCCTGGCATGCAGGGCCAGCCACACGACCTCGCGCCGTGGCTCGTGCCGAGGACGGAGCACACGAAACTCGGCCTGAAAATCCGTCGCTTCGTTCATCACCTGGGCGATGTGCGATTTCATGGCCTGGCGATCGTCCGGATGGATGCAATCCAACAGGGTCTCGACGCGCGCCCGCCTGAAGGTCTCCACCCCGAGCAACTCGTAGGTCCGCGCGCACCAAAACATGGTGTCGGTCACCAGGTCCCACTCCCAGCAACCCATCCGTCCGCCCTCCAGCGCCATTCGCAGCCGCTGCTCGCTCTCCCGCAGTTGGGTCGACCGCGCCTGGAGCTCTTCGTTCGCCACCGCCAGTTCCTCGGACCGCACCTGCAATTCCTCATGGGCCCGGCGCAAGGCGTCCTCAGTCTGCTTGCGCTCGGTGATGTCCTGCCAATAGACGGAGAGCCCTGCGTCGGAGGGATAAGCGGTAATGCTGTACCACTGCTCGGTCAGCACGCCAAGGATCTCGAAGTGCTGGGTTTCCCGCGTCTCCATGGCCCGGCGGTAGGCGGCCTCATGGGCCGTGCCCACGATCTCAGGGAACTTGTCCCAGAGGTTCTCTCCCGTCAACTCCTCGGGCTCCAAGCCGAGGTTGCTCGCGGCCCGCCGATTCACATAGGCGAAACGCCAGTTGCGGTCCACCGTAAAGAAACCATCCTGAATGCTCTCCAGGACCTTGGCGGTCGTCCGGTGGGGACGTGCCGGCCTTTCCGGCCGCCGGCAGGGCCTCGATCCGCGTCCGCGCCGCCTGCGCCTCCGACCGCGTCGGACCGCGTTGTGACAGTTGTACACCATCGCCCGCATCGCGATGTTGCTCTATTGTCATCGTGAACTTCCTCCGAAGAACCGGCATCGGTTCGGGTCCCCAAGGGCATCCTTCCGCACCAGGCGCCCGTTTCCCACGTGAAGAGACGTGCTGGGGGACATCCAACCGTCACAGCCGGACGAAACCAAACAAGAAGCCATCCGCCAGAATCATAGCAGTGAATCGGAGGCTGTGTATAAGGAAAAACCTTAGTCCGCGGCTGGGATGGCACGCGTATCATCCTGGTGTAGCCATATCGGCAGGAGCCGCTCCAACACCCCTTGCCCCTCCGCCTACCATCGCCGAGCCTTTTTGTCACCATCGCTCCGAAATCTTTTGTCGTTCTACGCGTCTGTCTTGAGAGGACCACATGGGGCCGCGTGGACCCTTTATGAGTTTTGACGAGCAAGATCGGCAGTCCGCCCTCGTCGCTGGGTGGCATCGGCATCCTGCCGATGTCCATGAGCTGGCCCAGTCCAAGAACCGCAGCGGCCTTGGCTGGTTTCTGCTATCGCTGCTCCTGGGTCCCATTGCCACGTTCTTGATCGTGGTCCTGGATCGCGTTCCGAGGGCCTGAGCGGCCTCTGTTGGCGATCCGCGTAAGGCCGCCGTGTCCTGATGAGTTTTGACGAACAGAACCAGTAATCCAAGGTCACTTATTGCTGGGTGCCATGTCTACGCCTCGTAGACATGCCATATTCCCTGAGCCGGACATGCCTACGCAAAGCCGTAGGCATGGCACCCAAGCATCACCGAACTGGTTCGACAAAACTGATTAGGGTGTGCCGTGAATACGGGGTGGCAGCGGCAAGCGCAGTCTTCGGAGCTTGCCGCTGGGGTGCAGGCATCCGCACAAGCCAGCGGCAAGACCTCCGCAAAGCCTCCGGCCTTGCCGCGGCCACCCACCCTTTTAGGATACCCGGAGTACTACAGCTTCTTCGCACTTCCCTGAGCCGCTACTTGACCGGCATAATCCGCACCAGCACCGCGCCGTGACGCGGCACCTTGGCCTCGAATTGATCGCTGAACTCGCCCAGGTCCTTCTGCCGCCACAGGTCGCGGACCTTCTGCTTGCCGCTGAGGCCCAGGGTCTGCCAGGTCGCCTTGACGGTCGCCTCAAATTCGGACCGATTGAACAGGCCCACGGCCTTCGAGCCGTCCTCCATGTCCTTGGCCCAGACCTCCAGCATGCCGTCCTTGCCGACGCGTGCCGCCTGGTGGCCCAGCGGGTCCTGGTCGACCTCCAGCACCTCGTCGTTGGTGAGCAGATTCAGCGTGAAGTCGTCGAACTGCGTCATGTCGCAGCCGATCAGCAGCGGCGAGCACAGCAGGCACCAGAGGCTGATGTGCGTGTACTGCTCGTTGGGCGTGAGGCCGCGTGGGATGCAGGCTCGGCCCCCAGCCGACCTTGCCGACGATCAGCATGTCGGGATCGTTGAAGTGGCCCGGGCCGACATACTGGTCGTGACCGCCCTGCCGGAAGCCGATGTCCGACAGGCTGGCCCACGTGTCGGTGATGTCGCCGGTCGTGCGCCAACTGTTGCCGCCGACCTCGCCGCCCCACTCCCACACGTTGCCCATGCCATACTGGCACAGACTGTAGATGATGTCCCGCGGGACCTTGTCGAGCGAGGCCCGCATCACGGCATAGGGCTTCATCAGGTCCTCGCGCCCCGGGTTTCTCGGCGCGATCTGGCCGTAGCTGCACCAGTCGTACTTGAGGTAATCGAAGCCCCAGGCGCCGTACTGCTTGGCGTCCTGGTCCTCATGCTGATAGCTGGCGATGCACCCGCCGCAGGTCAGCGGGCCAGGCCCGGAGTACAACCCGATCTTGAGCCCCAGGGCGTGCACGTAGTCCGTCAGTCCCTTCATGTCGGGAAAACGCGGGTTGGGCAGAATCCGGCCCTCGGCGTCCCGTTCCGGGCCCTGGAGCGTCGGGTCGTTGGATCTTGGGGTTCACCTCCCAGAAATCGTCGATGTTGATATAGGTCCAGCCGTGGTTGATCAGGCCGCTCTTGACCATGGCGTCGGCGGCGGCCCGGACCTTCTCGGCGGTGACCGCGCTGGCGAAGCAGTTCCAGCTATTCCAGCCCAAGGCCGGCGTCAGCCCGATTGTCGGGCCGCAGACGATCTTGAACTTCCGCTCGGCCGTGCCCAGGGCGTTCTTGGCCCGCAGCGTCACCACGTACTCGCCCTTATCCTTCAGCACGCCGGTGATGATGCCGGTCGTCGGATCGAGCGTCAGCCCCGCCGGCAGCCCCTCGACGCTGAACGTCATCGGCCGGTCGCCCGTGGCGGCGATGGTATACAGGAAGGGATGGCCCGGCCGGACGCCGAACACCCGGGCGCCATTGATCTGCGGCTTGGGGGAGGGCTTCGGGGTCAGGATCACCGTTTCTTCGGCCGGCCCGTCGATCGTCACAGGGGCCGTGCCTTCGTACTCGATCTTGCCGCTGGCCCAATCCGTGCGATTGACGGTGCTCCCCTCGCCGGTCTCGACCATCAGGAGCAGGTTCTTGACGCCGGTCACGTCCACGTCCACCTTGCGGGCGGCCTCGTTGGCCTTCATCGGACCGCTATTGAACAGCTCCTTGGCGTCCCCGTAGACCCGGAACGTCGCGGTGCCCTCGGCGGCCTTGGCCTCATCATCGACCCCAACCTGGGCTGTAAACCGCTTGGCTTTCTGGCCCAGATCGATCCAGAGCGTGCTGCGGCCGAAGGTCTTGACGCCATCTTCGAACGTCTGGCCCGCAATCGCCATCGTGGCGGGGGTCGCGGGCCGACCCCGCATGCCGCGCGGGCGATTCTGCTGAATCTTGCGCAGGTCCAGCTTGGACAGGGACACCGACTCCGCCTGGCAGACCGCCGCCGCCAGCGAAGCGATCAGAAGGACTCCCAAAGGACGCGTCCAATGATGAAACAGGCTCTTTGCCGATCCGAACATGACTGCTCCTTTCTACGGTTGCACCGATACTTCACGTCTCCGGGGTCTGCACACGCACCCACGAGAGCGATAATTGTACCGCCCCCCTGCCCGCAAGGGAAGAAAGTAGGAGCCTGTGAATATGCAAAAAGCCGAAAGCCGCCTCTTCCCTTCTCTCCTCTTTGCCTTCGGCTTCACGCACGATTTCTTGTTGACACGCCGGCCCCGGCGCTGTTGTTATGGAGTATCAAGCCCTTGACATTTTGGATCGACATCATGCACCGCCGGGCTTGGGACAGGAGAAGCAGGAGAAAACAAGATGCCTAACATCGCTGGAGTGCTCAAAGCCGAGATCGCGCGCGTGGCCCGCAAGGAGATTCGCGAAGAAACGCAGGTCCTCAAGCGGGCCTCGGCCCAACACCGCCGCGACCTCGCGGAGATGAAACGCCGCCTCGCCGACCTGCAACGCAGGCTCGGCCCCCTGCAAAAGCAGGTGCTCAAGACCACGCCGTCCGCGCCGGTCCCCAGCCGGGCCAACGGCGTGCGTTTCACCGCCAAGGGCCTGCGCTCTCAGCGTCAGCGTCTGGGACTCTCGGCGGCCGACTACGGCAAACTGATCGGCGTCACCGGCCAGACCATCTACAGTTGGGAGCACGAGACCGCCTGGCCGCGCCGCCAGCAAGTGGCGCGTCTGGCCTCCCTGCGCCGCATCGGCAAAAGAGATGCCCAGGCCCGCCTGGAGCAATTGACCCCCAAGACTCGGAAGAAATCCAAGTAACATGGGCATCTTGCCCATGAGCGGGATCCCAGTAGCACGGGCGTCCCGCCCGTGGAGCTTTGTGGCATCGGCATCCTGCCGCTGATTCATGGGCTGGAAGCCCATGCCACGGTGCCGCGATGCCCGCATGCAATTGCTCCGGGTCGCATCCACGACCGGTGGACAACCTCAGGCCCATCCAGTATGATCTGGGTCCGGTGTGCACGGCAGCTCTATGGTTTGTTCTTGAAAGGAGATGGGCATGGGTCGGCACCTTCCTTGGCGTTCCTCTTTGGGGGCAGTTGTGTGTTTGACGACTATCATGGCGATCGGCGTGCAGGCCGCGGAGCCCGTTGGGCCGGTCCCCAAGCCCGCCGTAGCCGAGGTGTCGATTGACGTCTCCAAGACCCGGGAGCCGATCAGCCCGTACATCTACGGCCAGTTCATCGAGCACCTGGGCCGCTGCATCTACGGCGGCATCTGGGCCCAGATGCTGGAGGACCGCAAGTTCTACTTCCCCGTCCCGGCGGACAAGGAAATCTGGCGGCTGACCCGCGAGCAGGCCCGTGTGCTGGCCGCCTCGCCCTGGAAGGTGATCGGACCACAAGGGACGGTGGAAATGGTCAAACAGGACGCGTTCGTGGGCGATCACTCCCCGCAGATCACCGCACCGGGCGACGGCACGGCCGTGGGCATTTACCAGGAAGAGCTGGGCTCGTCAAAAGCAAGGCGTATGTGGGATATCTCTACGTGACCGGAGATGCCAAGGTTGCCCCCGTGACTGTCAGCCTGTCCTGGGGCCAGGCGGACACGGACAAGGCCGAATACACGATCAAGTCGGTCGGCGACAAGTACACTAAGGTCGCCTTCAAGTTCACGGCCAAGGCGGATAGTGACAACGGCAGGTTGACCATCACGACCGCCGGCAAGGGCAAGCTCAAGATCGGCTGCGTGTCCCTGATGCCCGCCGACAACGTGGAGGGCTTCCGCAAGGACACGCTGGAACTGCTCAAACAGCTCAATGCCCCGGTGTACCGGTGGCCGGGCGGCAACTTCGTCAGCGGCTACGACTGGCGGGACGGCCTGGGCGACCGGGACAAGCGGCCGACCCGCACCAACCCGGCGTGGACCGGCATCGAGACCAACGACATGGGCATGCACGAGTTCGTCCGCCTCTGCGCGCTGATCAAGGCCGAGCCCATGATCGCCGTCAACACCGGCTTCGGCGACGCCTATTCGGCGGCGGCCGAAGTGGAATACGCCAACGGCTCGACCGACACCCCGATGGGCAAGCTGCGGGCCCAGAACGGCAGTCCCAAGCCCTTTGGCGTGAAGTGGTGGTGCGTGGGCAACGAGATGTGGGGCCGCTGGCAGCTTGGGTACATGCAACTGAACCACTATGTCCTCAAGCACAACTGGGTCCAGGAGAAGATGCTGCAGGTGGACCCGACCATCAAAACGGTCGGCAGCGGCGAGGTGGGCGATGGCGGGCCCCAGAGCTGGACCCGCGGCATGCTCACCAGTTGCGCGGATCACATGGACCTGATCAGCGAGCACTTCTACTGCCAGAGCAAGGAAGATATCCCACAGCACGTGCAGCAAATCCCCAATCAGGTCAAGCGGATCGCGGACGCCCATCGCAAGCTCCGCGAGGAGCTGCCCTCTTTGAAAGGCAAGGACATCCGCATCTCCCTGGATGAGTGGAACTACTGGTACGGGCCGCACGTCTTCGGCGAGCTGGGCACCCGCTATTTCCTCAAGGACGCCCTGGGCATCGCCGCGGGCCTGCACGAGTACTTCCGCAACAGCGACATCATCTTCATGGCCAACTACGCCCAGACCGTCAACGTCATCGGGTGCATCAAGACGACCAAGACCGCCGCCGACTTCGACTCCACGGCCATGCCCCTGATGCTGTACCGCCAGCACTTCGGCACGATCCCGGTGGCCGTCGAGCACCAGGCGGCGCCGCTGGACATCTCGGCCGCCCTGACGGCGGACAAGAAGGCCCTGACCGTCGCCGTGGTCAATCCCACCAAAGAGACGGCCCAACTGAAGCTGAACCTGGGCTCGATCAAGCTCGCGGGCTCGGCCCAGACCTGGGTCATCGCCGGCAGCGACCCGCTGGCCTTCAACCAGCCGGGTGAGCCCCGCAAAGTGGACATTCGGGAGCCGGGGGCCACGAAGTTGTCCGATGTCGTCTCCGTCAAACCGCTCAGCATCACCCTTTGGAAGGTGAACGATCCAATGAAGAAGACCGTGAGCGACACCAAAACGGGTGGCAGCCTCAAGGCCTCCGGCCTTGGGGATGGTTTGACCACCACTCCAGACAAATCCTCACTCGCGGGAAAGACCATCCCCAATCCTTCGGCAGGCTCAGGAGGGGCGCTGCGCTTGAGGCTGCCACCCGGCGGATCCGGGGTCCTCACCCACTCAACGGGGTATGTTGCATTTTGTACCGCCGCCCTGCTGCTCGCTGGCACAGCGAGCTTCGCCATGGACCAGCCCGTCAAGGTGACGTTCGAGGGCAAATCCGCCGAGCACAAATGGTCCTTGCAGGAACTGAACGCGCAGTTGCCTGCGGACTGGTCGGACTTCAACTACCTCGTGCTGGAAATCCGGACGTCCACGCCGCAGCGATTCTCCCTCTGGCTCCATACCACCGACGGCAAACGTCGGCTGATGCTCCAGCCTTTCGGCCAGAATGTCTGGCTGCGGGCCTCGATTCCGCTGCAATACTTCAAGGGCCGGGACCAGAAGGGTTCGGACATGGCGTCCGCCAGCAACCGGCGCACCAACTCCTTCTGGATGTCGGTGTGGGGTCCCTTCGGCGTTCTTAAGAACGTCGAGGCGATGAGCGTGGCCATGGACTATCCACTGAATAAGCCCACCCTGGAGATCCGGTCCGTCACGTTGTCGAAGGAAGACGCCGGGTCCGAGTTCATTGAAAAGGACAAGTTGCCCGTGCTGGACGAGTTCGGCCAATGGGCCCACGCCGACTGGCCGCACAAGATCAAGAGCCGCGAGCAACTCCAGAAGGAACTGGCGGACGAAGAAAAGTCCTTCGGTCCGGGTGACTTCGGCTACGGCAAGTACGGCGGCTACGCCGCCACCAAGGCCGCGGCCACCGGTTTCTTCCGCGTCGAGCAGATCGACGGCCGGTGGTGGTTCGTCGATCCGGAGGGCCACCTGTTCCTCTCTACCGGCTCCAACGGCATGGGCAGCAGGTTCGGCCGCGGCGGCCCCCCGGGACCGCCAATCTCCCGATTGGCCTCTTCCCCGGGCCCCGATCGGACGGTCGCCCGCATGGAGGCCTGGGGCCTGACCACGATCGGCAACTGGTCTTCTCTCCGACCGCCGGAGAATCAGCGGAAGGCCTACGTCATGACGTTCAGCGGCCCGCGCACCCGGACCTCGTACCTGGGGATGCAGGATGTGTACTCCGACGAGTTTGCCGCGAGCGCCGATGCCGCCGCCAGCCAACAATGCACCTCGCGCAAGGACGATCCCTGGCTGCTGGGTTATTTCATCGGCAATGAACCGCCGTGGCCCAATCGCGAATCTGAGGTCGTAGATCTGTTCCTCAAAGGCCCCGACACGGCCACGCAGCACAAGCTCAAGGAGTTCCTGGCCCAGGGCGACACCCCCGGCCGGCGCCGGCAGTTCATATACGGCATGTTCGAGCGATACCTGACGTTGGTCTGCCAGTCAATCAAGAAATACGACCCGAATCATCTGAATCTGGGCATCCGGTTCGGCGGCATGCCGCCGGAGCCGGTCCTGCGCCTGGCGAAGATGTTCGACGTGTGCAGCATCAACGTCTACGAGTACGAGCCGACCCGGTCCATGAAGCGGGTCAACGAAGTCACGGGCCGGCCGGTCCTCATCGGCGAGTTTCATTTCGGCGTCCCGGCCGACGGCCTGGGCGCTGGGCTGGTGCAGACCGCCAATCAGATCGAGCGCGGCAAAGGCTACCGCTACTACATGGAACAGGCCGCCACGCTGCCCTGTTTCGTAGGCGCCCATTGGTTCACCTGGCGGGATGAGCCGGTCCTGGGCCGCATGGACGGCGAGAACTACAACATCGGTTTCGTGGATGTCACGGACCGCCCCTACCCGGAGCTGATAGCCGCCGCCAAAGCCACGCACAGACAATTGCTGAACGTGCATTCCGGCAAGATGCCGCCGTTTGCGGAGCGTCCCCAGGCCTCCGAAGCCGGCAGCCCGGGCTCGCCCTGGGGCAACTGAGCCAGGGCGTCGTTGGGAGTGTCGTTTGGAGTTCCGCGTTTACGCGGGTCGAAATAGTCTTTCCCGCCTGAAGGCGGAACTCCGAACGCGCCTGGATGCACGCTCCTTCTATAAAGGACGACCACCATGAGGCGATCCTTCGGCATCGTAATTCTTCTGGGTGCCCTGCTGTGCCGGATGCAGGACACTGCACTGGCCGCGGAGACGTCCGCCTCAGACGGAGTGAGAGAGCTTGCCCTGCAGAACCGGTACTTGAACCTGCCGGTCAAGAACGGAGCCCCCAAACGCCGGATGAGTCTGACGGTCGGCGGGCAGATCGTCCGCGAGTTCGAGATCGAGTTGGCGGAGGGCGAGCCCGATTTCTGGGTCTTTCTGGATGTGAGCACGTTCCGCGGCAAGAACGCCACGATCCGAGTAGCAGAGTTGGGCGGGAATTCCGCGGCGTTGCAGGCGATTGCACAGAGTGACACGATAAAAGGTACAGAGGACTTGTACCGTGAGAAGCACCGGCCGCAATTCCATTTCTCGTCGCGTCGCGGCTGGAACAACGACTCGAACGGCCTGGTCTTCTACCAGGGCGAGTACCACCTGTACTACCAGCACAACCCTTACGGCTGGGACTGGGGCAACATGCACTGGGGCCATGCCGTGAGCACGGACCTGGTGCACTGGCAGGAGTTGCCGATCGCCCTGTACCCGCAGAAGTTCGGCGACTGGTGTTTCTCGGGCAGTGCGGTCGTGGACGTGAACAACACCGCCGGCTTCAAGACGGGCCCAGACGCCGTGATCGTCGCCGCCTACACGAGCACCGGCCGCGGTGAGTGCCTCGCCCACAGCAACGACCGGGGCCGCACGTTCACCGACTACTCAGGCAATCCGGTCGTGACGCACCAGGGCCGCGATCCCAAGGTCCTCTGGTACGGCCCGGGCCGGCATTGGGTCATGGCGGTCTACGACGAGCAAGGCAAGTCCCGCGGCATCGCCTTCTACACCTCGCCCAATCTCAAGAATTGGCAATTCGCCAGCCGCCTCGACGGCTTCTACGAATGTCCCGAGCTCTTTGCGCTGCCCGTGGGCGGCGACAAGAACAACACCAAATGGATCGTCCACGCCGCCGACGGCGACTACGTGATCGGCCGCTTCGACGGCAAGACCTTCACCGCCGAATCCCCCAAACAGCGCTTCAGCTACGGCAACTGTTTCTACGCCTCCCAAACCTACAGCAATATCCCGCCGGAGGACAGCCGCCGCATCCAGATCGCCTGGGGCCGAATCGCCACCCCCGGCATGCCCTTCAACCAGTGCATGCTCTTCCCCTGCGAGCTGACCCTGCGCACCACCGAGGACGGCCTGAGAATGTGCGCCGTCCCCGTGAGAGAAATCGAGCGACTCCACGAGCAAAAACACACTTGGACCAACGAGCCCCTGCCTCCTGACACCAACCCGCTGGCCGACCTCGGGGGCGACCTCTTCCACCTCCGCGGCCAATTCGAAGTAGGCAAGGCCAGTGAGCTAATCTTCACGCTTCGAGGTGTGTCGGTCATCTACAACGTCGCGAAACAAGAACTGTCCTGCCAAGGCAAAACCGCCCCGCTCAAGCCGGAGAGCGGCACGATCCAACTCGAAATCCTGGTAGACCGGACCTCGATAGAGATCTTCGCCAACGCCGGTAGAATCTACATGTCCCTTGGCGTGATTCCCTCCGATGACAACCAATCTCTCCAACTCCTCGGGAAGGACGGCACGGCCAGGATCCAGTCACTAGAGGTCTACCGGTTGCGCTCCGCCTGGAAGTAGTCTTCCCAGGAAGCCAAGCCCTTCTCGCCGAGGGCCAGCGGCAGCTACCGCGGCCGCTGGCGGCGCTCGTACTCGTCGCCTTTTCGCCTTTTTCTCTTGCGTCCTCTATGCCCGCGTGCCATAGCATTCGTCCAGTATGACACCTTGACGAAGCTGCGACAAACTGGTTGAAGGCCGCGCGGGTCGAAACAGACAGACTGGGTATTGGGACCGGGATGAGAACTGGGGTGCGTCCCCAGTATCCCCCTGGGAGGGAGCATCTTACGCTTGAATTCCCGGTGGGAATGGCGGTATATTGGTGGGTTAGGAGATAGGTAAGGGCAACTATCCATCGCCCCGGAACTTCTTGTCTGTCGGCCCGGATAAGGGAAGGAGCTACGTTATGAATGAGGTCATTCACGCCAATAAGACGCACATTACGCCCATGCATCAAAACGCGCACCCGCCGTATGAGTTCTTCAGGTATGAAGTCGCCGGCTTCATGACGGGGAATCAGTGCACGGTGAATATCTACGATCTGCCTCCCGGGAAATCCAACTTCCCGTATCACTATCACACGGCCAATGAGGAAATATTCTACATCATCAGCGGGACCGGGGTGTTTAAGACACCTTCAGGGGACAAACGCGTCAAAGCTGGCGATGTGATCGTCTTTCCGCCGTCGGACCAAGGCGCGCACAAGCTGACGAACACCTCCGACACCGAGACGTTGACCTACCTCGATGTCGACACGAGGCACCCGGCGGAGGTCGTCTTCTACCCGGATTCCGGCAAAGTCGGCGTGTTTGGCAGCGGAATCAGGGGAGTCTTTATGAAAGACAGTGCTGTCGATTACTATGCCGGTGAATGAGGGCCTGTCATGAATGGCACTGCCGTCGGCAACTCCTTTATGGGTATGGGGTTATGTTTTCCCGAGTTCCGCTTGCAGTTGCGCGTGGTCGTTGCATAAGCGGGTAGCGATGCCGGCGGCGTTTCAAGACACGCGGTTCAATCCGCCCGGGCCGGTTCGCCACTTCGTTGGCCGCGAGGCGGGCCAACATCAGGTCGTACAGCGCAGGGGAGTTTCGGCAAGCCCCGGTCGCGAGCAACATCCAGGACGTCAAGAGGCTTTGACAGGCCAAAGTGAAGCCCAATTGGCGTGGCTGCTTTTTATGAACCGCCGCCGCCGTGGCGATCACCTTGCGGATCAGATTGTAGGCCAATAAGGTCACCCACAATTCCCGCCGGACCATCTCCGCCGTCTTGCAGCGGACGTGGTCCAGGTGCAGCGTTTGTTTGATCGAGCGGATATCCAGTTCCGCGTTCCAGCGGAAACCATACAAATCAGCGATGTCTTCTCGGGCATAGACCGCCGGGTCGGTCAGGGTGGTGATGACGGTGAGCGTTTCCACCCGGCAGCCGGGGACGGTCACCTGAAACTGCACCTCACGCAGCGTGAGGGTCTCGGGGATTGAGTCGTACTGTTCTTGCGTCATCCACGCCGGCTTCTTCGGACGTGTCCAGGTGATCAGGTGGTCCCCGGGACCCAACCGGCGGCCCCGCCGGAAGTCGCTGCGCCGCCGTTGGTGCAGGCGGACGCACACGTGGAGGCCCCGCTGGGACAGCAGGGCCAGCATCAAGAAGGAACCATAGCACCGGTCGAAGACGACCACGTCGTTCGGGGCAAACGTCTCCAGCAGCCCGCGGAGCAAGGCGCTTTCGCCCGTCTCCTTGCCTTCGCAAGGCCCGACCGCCAAGTCACACACGCCGGCCGTGGCCAGCGAGAGCACCACGCAGGCCCGCGCGATGGGCAACCCCACCCCCGGCCGCTGTTCGCCGATCTGCGGGAACGCGGCTTGGTTCTCAGGGGTATCGGGCATCGTAAAGGTGAAGCCATCGACGAGTTTGGCATGCAAGCCCTTCCATAGCCAGGCGGGAGCCACGGTCTCCTCCAAGTGGCGGGACGACTCCCGGACCAGACGCTGTAACGCCGTCAGCTTCAACTTCGCCCGGGCGCGACAATAGCGCCCGTGTCCCCGGACGGGGGCTGCCGACCCGTCTGCAGCAGATAGGTGGCGATGTCGGCCACGGCGGACGCGCAGGCGACCCCTTTGCCGTCCCGCAGCATCTGAGCCAGAAAGGCCCACAGCACGATCTCGGTGGAGAAAATGTCGTCCTGCCCGAAGAGCGCCTCTTCCTCGCGGAAGACCCGCTGGATCGCGGCGGCGTCCAACACGGAAGCAAAGGGCAGACCGGGATCATGGAGAAAAGAATCGGCAATGACGGCAAAGGTATTCTTGCCTTCTGTTCGTGGTGTGGATAGGCTCGTCATGAGAAAGCCCTCCTTGGTTTCTATGGGAAGACACGCCAAGGAGGGCTATCAACAATATCGGCTAAGGAAGGCCGAAAACATGATACCGCTCCGACCGCCCGGAGCAAGATTCTCGTGCAGGACGGAGAGCAACAAGATTCTCTTCCTGTCCCGTGGGTAGTCTGTGCGTTGGCACGCCTGAAACTCACGGCAGTGCCATTCGGGCCTGTCATCGCTGTCGGGCTTGGCTAACAAGAGGGATTAACGGGGTTAGGCAGCGAGATCAGCTTTGACGAAGGGAACCCCTGCCAACCGCTTCCTCGAAGTTCATTCAGGACCTCCCGGTCGTGCCAAGATCATGAAGGACTCGGAGAAATACGGGCGGAACCAACGGGGCCAGGTCCGCAGCACACTGCCGCCGTCCGAGCGGATCCAGTAGGCCGCATAGGGCTCCAGTTGGCACTGACGGCACAATTGGCACAGCGTGATGGGATCGAACCAGCAGACGTGTTCCTCGTGGACGCGCGGGCGGCCGTAGCGCCAGATCTTCCAGATCTGCCGGCACGAGAAGGGATTGGGGGTCGTGAGCACCAGGGTCCCCGCCGGCGTCAGATGCTTTCGCATGTTGCGGAGGAACTGCCCCGGGTTCGCCAGGTGCTCGATGAGCTCCCCGGCCACGATCACATCGTAGCTGCTCGCCCAGGTCCATCGTCATCACGTCGGCCACGCGGGCGTGGAGACCCTCTTTTTGCAGGAGAGCAACGCCCTCGGCGTCGAGGTCGATGCCCAGAGTATCCGGATTGACCGCGCAAATGCGGCGAAAGAGCAAATCCGAGGCCTTCTCCGACAGACGGTCCCCCGTGCCCCGCCGGCCGCGCCGGCTGTCCACGATGCCCAGGTCGAGAATTTGATGCCCTCGGACCAGGGGCCCGAGGATTTCCATTCGGTCCTTGATCGTGCGTTCGATTACCAATTCCTGCATGGGCCCGATCCTACTGCGACAGGCGTTTCTTGGCAACCGGTTGCCTGGGTGCCGCTTGTTTCTCCCTCTTCTTGCGGGTCCTGTGACGAAAGGAGGCTGAAGTCGGGCGGGGACGCCCAACCTACGAAGAGCCGGCATGCCAAACAAAGCCAATTCGCGAAGTCGGCGTGTCGCGTTTGGGGACCCAACGCCGCTGTCCTGAGCGGCGTTGGGAAGAAGGCCAATCGGGAGATTGGCGGTCCCGGGGCCGGACGCGAGGACCGTGCCACTTTGCCTCAGAGCAACTCCTCCGCGGAGACCTGGTCAGGAGGGTCCTCCGGACCGTCGTGTCGAGAGGATTCGCTCGATTCGGATGGTCGCAGTGGCTGGATCGACCCAGCGGCAGGTCCTGATGTCTTTCGTAGCGACTCGCACAGGGCCGCCCAGCGGCAGCGAATTCGGCCCAGGATGGCGCCGGCGACGAGCAGGGACGCAAAGAGGCCAAAGCCGTGCCACAGGCTGGGGTCGATCTTCGCCAAATGTTGCGGCCGGGCAGTGAAGGCCACCGCCATTTCGGATGCGGGCTCCACTTGCAGCGGGCTATCGAAGCGCAGGACTTGGCCGCAAACGGGCATCGTCACCTGGATCTGAGACACAGGCGTCTCCGCCGCCGCCTGCGTCTGTATGATTCGACGGGTGATCAATTCAAGATTCTCGCTGTCGGCCTGGGCCAGCGAGCTTTCGATGCGCTCGGCTTGCTGAGGATTGAAACTCGGGCCGGCCGCCGGTGGCCCGCCGCGGGTCGGACTCTCCGAAGCCGCCCCGCTTTGCTGACGCAGGCGGCCGAGAGCGTTGGCCAGGCCCACCTTCGCCTGCTGCCGCACTAAGTTGTCGAGGTCCACGCGGATGTCCTCGTTCAAGGCCACGTTGCCGACCGAGAAGTTGTATCCCTTGGTCAGCGCCTGGCGCGCGGCCGTCTGCTCCCCTTGCTGCGCAGCTCGCGGGCCCGGACTTGCTGCCGCTGAGCGACCTGCTCGTTCTGCCGGTTGGACTCCACAATCTGTTGCTGATAGGTTTGTATGTCATAGTGTCCGAGGGTCCCCGCTTCGACGATCCGTGCATCGGTGGTCAACGTCCCGCCGAAGTCGCCGTAGGTGAAGCCCTGCGGCAAGTAGACCCGCCACGTGATGTTCTTCAGCGGCAGGTCGAACCGCGGCCCGGAGAGCGTGTGCCGCCCGGACCAAAGGGCTGTTTGTAGTGACGCCGCAAGGCGGTCATTCGATGCCCTTGCGGGCACACTACAAACCTGGGTAATGTAGATCATGTCCACCAGCACATCCTCCGCCGCCTGTTGCGGCAAAGGAACGAGCAGTGCCCGGCGGCCCTCCGCTGTCGTGCGCAGGGACGGCTGCACCGCCTGACCGTCTACGGCCAGTGACCAGAGCGCTGCTCCTTCAGGCAGGATGGTCTGCAGGTGGCGCTGGGTGCCCGCGTGCAACTGCAGAACGACCCGGTTAATCGTCTGCCCCGTCGCCGTGACGACGGAAGTCAGGTCGGTCTTGCGGACCTCCGCACCAATCTGGTCGGCCACGGCATGCCGCCTGGCCCGCACGGTCAAGGAGTACTGGGGCGAGACGCTACGGTAGCACATCGCGGCCCCGGAGAGGTCGCCCGCCCCGAAGTAGTCCGGGATGCTCCGAGCGTCCGCGGGACGCAGAATGGCATCCGTAGAAGCGGCGGCCACCTCCACGCGATCGGTGGCGAACACGACGGTGTACCCTTGCTGAAGGTCCGCATCCTGGCATCGGACCGGGACCAATGGCACGTTGCCGTCGGCTGAGTTGTACCGGGTCTCGTAGGCCACGCTCATCAGGTAGGGTCGATCGTAAACTTTCTCCGCCAGCTCGATCCGCCACTGGCCCGGGCCGGACTGCTCGCGCCGGGCGATGCCGGGACCTGTAATGGTTACCCCGACTGCCTCCGGGGGCAGCGTCAGGCCAAACGCTTTGGCCCCGGCGTGGTACAGCCGATAGCGAAGAGTCTGCTGATGACGGACGAGTCCGTCCGCCACGCGGGCCATGTGGAGACTCTGCACCGTGACGCGGGCCTGGATGATCTCGGTCTGCAACTGAAGCTGCCAATCGGGCCGGAGGAATGCAAACGCGAGCAAGCCCTGGCCCGTCTGGCCCAGTTCGATGGGGTTGACCTCGCTGACCCCCTGGCGGGACGCCACGGAGACGCGCACGCCCTGCTCCGAGCCAATGACCACGTATCCGGCGTGCTTGAGTCCCCCCACCACCGTCACGCGAGGCACGGTCAGATGCTCCGGGATCTCCGCGATCGCCTGGCTCAGGGCCAGCTTCATGCGGACCGAGCCCGTCAGCTTGCGTTTGAAGTGCACACGGACGTGGCGCGGGTCCGCCGGCCCCGCTGCCGCACGGCCCCCCACCTGCGCGGGGGTGGTCAATCCCGTGGAGACGGGAACCGCCGGGGTTTCATCCCAGTGGCTGATCTCCTGTGCCTCCAGGGCGTCGATGTCGAAGCCCTCGGGCAGCAACAGGTCCAAGTCAAAGCGGCCCGCCTTGGCGATCTCGATCTCCCATTGGCTGTTGTACACCAGCCGGTCATCTTCCACGTTGAACCGGGCCATTTCCCGGCTGTGCACCTCACTCTGGACCGCCTGCACCCGGCCGGTCACCACGCTCTTCTGTGCTTCGAACCGGAAGGCATTGCCGATCTGCTCGACCGCCAGTCCGGGCGTGGCCTTGACCAGACTCTCCGCTTCGCGCACGTAGTCCTGGACGTTCATCGCGGCCGGATGTTGTTCCAGTTGCACGTACACAGAGGGCTCCGCGGCCAGACCCACGATGCTGTGCTGCTCCAAGGCCCGCTGCACCACCAGCGGCTCCAGACGCACGTCGTAAGGCATGCCGGCAGCGGCTGCTTGAGTCACGACGGTCAGTGCGTAAGACCCCGCCGCCGGCTGGTTGAGGCGGACCTCCAGATGGTGGCCGACCGGGTCAAAACGCCAGGCGCCTACCTGCGGCCCGTCGACCGAGGTCACGGTCTGGCCCGCGGCGACGTCGAGCATCAGCTCATCCACCTGCCCTTGGGCCACTTGCAGGCGGATCTCGTGATACACCTGCAACAGGCCCGGGGTCACGCTGGCCAGCGCAGATCTTGCGCATAGAAGCGCGTCTCTTCCTGGGCCGCTTGTCGCTCCAGAGGGCGCCACGTGAACACGGCGGGCCGGCCCGGCGCGAACATGGCCTCGGCCTGTGTTTTTCCCCCTGCTGCTGCCCGCTGGTCACAAAGGCGGCCTCCGGGGCTTCAACCGACACGTTGGCATCGGGGATGACGAGGCGGACACGATTGGTTAACGCCAAGGGCAGGGCCAGCTCGAACCGCCGCTGCTGGTCCTCACCGATGGGCGGCAAGGCGGCCAGGAACACCGCCTCTATGTCGTAGATGCCGGCCTTGCTCACGTGCACCACGTGCTGGCCGTTCTCGGCCTGAATGGTCACCGCTGCACCGCTCGTAGTGACGCCGTGAGGCGTTTGCTCGCATGCCCTTACGGGCACACTACAAGCGACCAGGATGGCCGACTCCTCCACAAGCGGGAAGGACGACGGTCGATCCACGTTGACGTGCAGGTTGTATTTCAATTCCATGCTGTCCGTGCCGGCAGATAGCGTGCACTCGACTCGCTCGAGCACGGGCTGCCCGCCGGCCGGTTGGGGGCCGTAGTCAAAACCGGCGCAGCCGCCAACACACGCGACCACCAAGATCAATGCTATGGCCACGGCTCGCAAAGACACCATCTGCCTCCGCCACAGACGGTACACGAACCAGACGGTTGCCACGGCGGGCACCAGCCACGTCGCCAAGGCTTTGAGCACAGGCCAAGTAATCGGGAGGCGGGCCGAAAGGCAGATCAGTGCCGCCGCCGCGGCCGCCAGGGCGACCTTACGCAAACGGCGTTGCCAGAGCAGACCCAGAACCGCCGCAAGGATCACGCTCGCTGCGATGAAATCCGATACTCGAACGGCCCAGCGCCAAGCCGGGACCACGCTGGCGCTCACGTGCAGGGCCTGATTGGAGTCCACGCTCACGGCCTGCGCATAGTCCAGCGATGCGGCCGGCTTGGGCGTCTGCAGGCGGCCCGTTCCCGCCTCGATGCCGAGCCAGACGGTCAAGACCAGGCAGAGGAACAGGGCCAGATCAGGCACGTGCTGGCGTCTGGTGGCCGCACACACGATAATCAGCAGCCCCATGAGACCGGCGAACGCGCGGAATGCCGCACCTGCAAATACATGCTTGAAGGCGGCGTTCCAAAGGGAAGCAATACCCTTGGTGAGGTCCGCCAAACCGGCCCGGGCTTGGGACGCGGGGCGAGCCTGCATGTTCCCGCTCGTCGGCGCGATGGCCCAGCGCTGCGGAACACTGACCTGCCAGTTAGCATAGGTGATAGGCACGGTGCAACAGGGCGCCGACAGGTCCACCGTACGGCTCCACCAGGCGGTGCTCTGATGTACTTGACCGTATTCCAGCTCGATCGTCATCGGGTCGTTCGGGTTGGCTTGCCGGCGGAGCGGGATCAGCAACTGCCCGGTCTCCTGCTCGTGGGACGCCGCCAGACGAACAGCCTGTTCGCCTCCGCCGGGGCGGGACTCGATCTGCGACACCGCCCAGACCCGCGCCTCGGCCGGCATAGTGAGGGCCAGGAACTGGCCGGTCGTATTCTTGATCTTGTAGCGAATCGTTGTCAGGGACTCGATCCGCTGGTCCGGACGCAGGGCCAGCTTGGTCTGGAGGTCCGCGATATCGACCACCACGGGGAGCAATCCGCTGCGCTGGTAAGGCTCGACCGCCAGCAGCGCCGTGTGCGGCTCCGTGACGTACTTGTACGCCGCCAGAATGGGGCTGCTGGTAAGCAGGCGGTAGTCGGCGGGCACCTCATCGAGCGCGATGGCCAGCAGTCCTCCTTGGTCTGTGGCCTGGCCCGGCGCCAACTGCAATTTCAAATCGAGCGGACTGGTCACGGCGACATAGCCGGTCTGCGTGGGCACGTCTTGGCAATGAAGGGCACCGAGTTGAATAGGCCGGTCGGGGCCATAGCGCTGCGTATAAGTCGCGGCCAGACTGTAATCGCCCAGGACTTTGCGGTTGAGCTTGACCACCCAAGCGTCGTCTTGCCGGAGCCAGCGGCGTACATCCCGCCCGACAAACTCGACGTTCTCGAAGCCTTCCGGCAAACGGAACCGCAGCTCATCGAGCGGCGCGCCGGTGATGAAGTAGTTGACCACCGCCGATCCGTAGGCGATGGCCTCCCCGATCGATTGGAGTTGGAAGACCTCCGCCCGGATCTCCGCGGGCCGGCGTCGGGCCGTGAGGCTCAGCGTCCAGTCGGCATCACGGAAGCGATACGCGTATTGCGCCTGGGGCACGCGTAGGGGAACCGAGGCCGTATGCACCTCACGCAGGTTCCCCGCTTGCGGCGGGTCCAGCTTGATGCCGGGGTCCGCCGCAACCACGAGGTAGCCCCGCTGAGTCTTGGCTCCGACCACCCGGAGCGCCGGGAGGCTCCGCGCTTCCCCCAAGGGGCTGCGTCCCAGTTCCAGCCGTAGATGGAGAAGTGTCCGGCCGCTCACGGGTTGCTTGAATACGACGCGGACCGCAGCGGGTTGACCTGCCGACGAAGACGCATCGGAGACGTGATAATCTCCCACTTGGTTGCCATCCACGGCGGCCACTGTCAGGCTGGCCGGCGTCATGATTTCCAACTGGCGAATCGGCGCATCTCGCACGTCGATCTCCAACTCCGCGTCCACCACCAGATCGTCTTCTTTGACCTTGGCAATCAGCCGGTGTGCCACTTCGTAAGTCGGGGCGACGTCATCGACGAGCAGACGCAAACGATACCGGCTGCCGACGTGGGTGTAGAAGAACGCCTTGGCCTGGGGGATGGGCACTGCCTGAGCATCCGTGGCCTGCACGCGGGGAAAGGCCGCAGCGTCAATCTGGGTCAAGCCGGACGACTCCTGCACCACGAGTTGCAGGGCGCTGTTCGTCCCCACGGCCAGATGGCCGCCGGCGCGGAGATCGCCCATCGGCTCAATGGCGGGGACCTCTACCGTAGCCGGCAAAGCGTCGATGGCCATCTCGCCGTGAATATGCAGATGATAATCCTTGTCCTGGGCCCGGCTCAGCTCTACCCGCAGCGGCCGCACGCCGTCCGCCCCCTTGTCACCAACAACCCAGGTGCGGAGGGACGATCCGTGCAGGGCCGTGATGCTCAGACCCTCCGGCACGTTGAAGGTCAGCACCTCCAGCTTGCCTTGCGCGATCAGGAAGTCGAATTGAGCATCGACCTGCATCAGACCCGCCCGCACGTCCACCACGGCGTGCGCCTGGCTCGACAGGACAAGCTTGGCGTCCGCCAACTGCACCTGCGGCTTCCAACGAATTTCCAGCGGCTCCTGCGGCCCGAGCAGGGCCTCGATGACCAACTGCCCCTCGTCCACGCGGCGCTGCACCCGCAGCGCCCCGGCAACTGGACCTCAAGATCGGTTTGACTGCTGGTCAGCCGGATCGAGCGCACGCGGCCGTGAGGCACTTGCAGATGTGCCTGGCACCAGGGACTGCCGGCCTCCGTCAAGCTCCGGGCCATGAACGCCGCAGTCACATGATGACGGCCGGGTCCGGGCCAAGCAATGTAATAAGCCTTCTGGTTGGGATCGTAATCCAGCCGGCCGTCTGCCAGGGGTGGGTCGAGCTTCTCCAGCACGACATCCCCCTGGACCAGAGCCATCCGGCAGGAGGGCTGCTTGGTGCGCGCCTCGAAATCTATCGTCACGGCCAACTGTCGGCCCTCGATCCGGCAGGTGACTTGGACTTGGTCGATCTGGGCCTCAGAGGAAGAATCACGGGTGGCAGCGGCAAACGGCGGCTTGCCGATGGTCGCTGCATGAATATCTACCTCATCGGCAAGCTCCGCCGACTCCGCTTGCCGCTGCCACCCTCCACCACCGATCGCGACAACTATCCAAACGGTCAAGAGGCCTCGCATCTTGTTCCCCACAATAGTACCCTTTCTCAAGGTTCCGCTGATATGTCATTGCGAGCGTAGCGAAGCAATCTGTGTTCCCAAGCGCGACGAATCGCGTTTGGAGTCCCTTCCCACCCCTGGGGTAGAGACGCAAGATTTTGCGTCTCTACGGCGTTTGCGGCGCCCGGGGTAGTCCTTCGGCCCGGTGGGCCACAGCGGCCAAATCCTGAACATCGCGATCCAGCGGCAGAGCCGCACTGACTTGATCGAGCAAACGCTGAATATCACCTAAGGTTGTGTGCTGAACGTGCTCGGATTGACGCAGCCATTCCGCAAACCGAGCCGCCCCGGCTGCCAAGAAGAAGCGCGGGTCCTCTTCCACGGACCGACGCCGAATAGCGGAGCCGGGTAGAGACGCGGAAGTCTCCTCCATCTGCCCGGTCTCGGCGTTGCGATAACGCACGAACACGGTCCCGAGATCGGCACCGGCGCCGCCGGACGATGGGGTCGTCAGTTCCAGCTCATACAATGCCGTAGAGCACTGGCCCGACCCGACGGCGCCGGCGTCGATCGTATCGTCACGAAAGCGTTGGTCCTCAATGTCCCGGTTCTCGTAGCCGATCAGCCGATACCGCCGCACCCGCGCGGGGTTGAATTGGACTTGGATACGGGCATCCCGGGCCACGGTCTGCAACGTGGCGGCCAATTGGCCCACCAGAGCCTCCCGGGCCTGCTGCGAGGGATCGAGGAACACGTAGCGACCATCGCCATGATCGGCCAGAGCTTCCAGGAAGGCGTCGTTGTAAGCCCCGTATCCCACGCCCACACAGGTCAGCGTGATCCCCTGCTTGCGGTCCAGGGCGACCTCCTTGAGCACTTCTTCCGCCTCCGTCTGCCCCACGTTGGCCACACCATCCGAGCAGAGCACCACCTGATTGATCTGGCCGGCTACAAACGCCCGGCGGGCCATCTCGTACCCCAGCTTGAGCCCCGCCGAGAGATTCGTGGGACCCGCCGGCTGGATGGCTTCGATCGCCTGCCGGATCGTCGCTTTCTGCTGGGCGGGGACCGCCTCCAGATGCAGCCGAGCCTCATTAGCACAGGTGATCAGGGAGACGCGGTCCGCCCCAGAGAGCCTGTCCACCAGGAGACTCAGGGCGGACTGGACCGCCGGCAGCCGATCCGGCTGGCCCATCGACGCTGAAGCATCCACGACGAAGACCAGATGTGCTGCCCGGCGTTGGTCCCGGCCTACAGTCCGAGCCTTGACCGCCACCTTCAGCAGCGTCAGGTCCTGACCGGCCGGAGCGAACGGTGACGGCGCACCTTGGGAGTACACGGCAAAGGTCCTATCGCTCCGCTGCGGGTAGGCGTAGTCGAAGGCGTTGATGAATTCCTCCATGCGGACAGCGCCGATCGGCGGCAAGAACCCGCTGCCGATGTAGCGTCGGCACACGGCATACGAAGCGGTGTCCACATTCAAGGCAAAAGTCGACAGGGCATCCCGCTCCGTCAGGACCCACGGATTCACCGGCGTCACCTTGAAGTACGACGAAGCCGGCGGCCCCCCCGTGTCGTCTTGTGCGAGCGGGCCGCCGCGGAACTCGCCGACCGCGCCGGAGTATCTGTCCTTCCGGAACAGTCCGCCGGTGAGCGGCTGGTCGCCCAGGAAGGGCACGCGATTCCCAGCTTCTGCCGGGGCGCTGAATCTACCGCTTTCGTCTTTCCGCACCTCCTGAAACACCATCGGGCCCGAGGACATTGTGGCAGGCCCCTTGGTTGCTAGGTAGACTGCCACGCTGGTCAGAAGACCCGTCCTTGCCGAACTTCGCTCCGGTGAGCGTCTGATCGCCCAGTACGGGCTCGCGATTCCCGCCCGCCATCTGCATCATCATCTGCATCGGATTCATCTGGGTGGGTCCCCCACCCCCTGACCACGCCCCCCCCTAGGCCGGCTGGACCCGGCGAAGGCGACAGGCTGATCCGGCTTCTCGGCGTCGGTCGCTACGGAATCGGATGAGGTTGTCGCGGACGTAGGCAGGGTGGCTTTTCCGGCGGTGACCGGTCCCGGCCACCCAAGCCTAACCGATTCACTGAATACGGGCGTCCCGCCCGCCACGTTTCGGCTGGACTTAACCTGGTCCTGAGCAGAGCCAGCCGGCTGATCCGTCGCGGCCACTTTCTCATCGCGTAGTGTTCTCCCAAGTCCCATTTCGAATCGGACCCTCCCGTCTTCAGCTTCTTTCAGCGATACCGCCTTTTGCTCCTCCGATCCCAATCCCTTGATGATGGAAAGAGCGTCCCTCCGCCCGGCGGACACGTTTGACTCCACGACCGGAGCCGCAGGCGCGGGGCGTTGATTCATGACCACCTTGTTCGCCAGACTGCCATCCTCGTAATCCGAGGGCTTGAAAGCGACAATTCCGGTCCCCCCGTGCATGCCGTCATAGCCGCGCATGCCACCCATCATCTGGCCCGCACCACCCGGGCCACCCATGCCACCCATCATCCCGCCCATTCCGGCCGTGCCATCCACTCCGCCCGCGCCACTCACCGCGTAGCACTCGATCACGTTCGACGTCATGCCGTTGACGCCATCATTCCTCACCTGCTGGGCTTCATTCGTGAAATGGTCCGTCGGCACTGAGGCTGGTTCGGCGGAAAGATACCGCGCAGGCGCGACAGACTCGGCAACAGCGGAAGAACGGGATTCAGCCGGTGCGACTCGACTGGCGGCAGATCTGCCCACCCCGCCAATTCGTCCGCGTAGGGCGTCCACGGCCCCGAGCGACGGCAGATTACGAGGTGGTGCACTCAAGCGCGGCAGGGACAAATCCAGCAGCACCAAGGCAAATACGAGGACGGCCGCTACGGCCAGCAAACGCATTGGAAAAACCCGCACTTTGGCTTTCCCGGTCTTGGCGAGGCATTTCAACCGTTTCAAGCGACGCTCCGCCAGAACCGGCTCCGGCCCTTCGTTCACCGCGTCGCTGGTCAGCTTGACCGCCATGCGCAGATCGGCCAGGCGGTCCCGCAGCTCGTCATCGGTCTGGAGATAGGCCAGAAGCTCGGCCTTCGAGGCCTCGTCCAGATCGTCGAAGATCAGGGCGGCCAATAATCTGTCTGCTTGTTCACGGTTCATACGTAGCTCCTTAGCCGGCCCCAGGGCCGGAAAGGTCGCTGTCTTTGCTCGATTGTCCGTCGTCGATGTGCGATCGTTGTCGTTCCCTTCAGATAACCCCCGCGCACCGCAATCGATGGGCCAGAATACCCAGGCCCTGGTTGAGCCGGCTGTTGACCGTGGAGAGCGATACGCCGACGACCTCGGCTACCTGCCGGAGAGACAGGCCCTGAATGACCTTGAGCAGCACCACCTGGCGGTACTCGTCCTCAAGCCGGCTCAGCTCGCGCAGGACCGCGTGCCGCGCCTCCTGCCGGATCGCCGCGCCCAGAGCGTCCATCTCCTGTACGGGCGAATAGTCATTCGCCCCTGCGGCCAGGTCGGCCGGGTCCTCCGGGATTTGGCCGGCCTCCTGCCGCCGGACCCGCTGGCGCAGCACGTCCATCGTCAGGTTGTGGGCCACGTGAAAGAGCCAGGTGGTGGGGTGCCTGATGCTGTTCCACCCCTGCGTGGAGACCTGGCGGTGCAGCCGGATGAACGTCTCCTGCACCACGTCCTCGCTCTGGTCGTGGGCTGTGCCCAGGACCCGGCCCACGTACCGCAGCAAGGGACCCTGGTACTGCGCCACAATGGCCATCAGATCGTACGTCGGCGGCACCTTGGGACCCGCGCCTTCGGCGGCAGGACTCGTCGGACATTCACTCATCTGGACGATTTTCCCATTCACTACAGCTATAGACGAGAGATCTGACCCCGTGTACGGACAAAAATCCCGGTCCGGGGATAGAATTTGCAGGGTGAAGGCAAAGTTGTTGGGGGCACCACCTCTCATGTCATTGCGAGCGAAGCGAAGCAATCTCTCACCGCTGCGATTGAGATTGCTTCGTCGCCGCGCTCCTCGCAATGACACAAGAGAGACCGGCCAAGCGACTTTACGTTCGCCTTGATAGCATTTGCAGGATTGCCGTTTCGGGCCTGGTCCCATATTCTGTTCGGGACGTGCCGGGTGTCTGCCGGCGTGGGTATCGGACCGATCGAAAGGAAGTAGTCATGATGAGCTGGATGCGTGCCGTGACGGCGGTGGCCGTGGTGAGCGTGATAGCGTCGCTGGGCCAAGCTAATGAATTTGTTTGGTTGGAGGGCGAGGCGGGCCAGGCGAGTGTGAAGGTCAACAACGCCGGCTGGGGCAATGCCCAGTTCCTCTCCGAAGGCCGGTGGATGCACATTTCCTTCGACGCCGACAAGGTCGAGGCCGAAGTCAAGGCCGATGCTGTCACCGTTCAGTACCCCTTCGAGATCAAGAAGGCGGCCCAGTACGAAATCTGGAACCGCATCGGCTTCGAGTTCGCCCGCTCCCCCTTCGAGTACCGTATCGACGACAGTGCCTGGAAGCAGATCACGCCGGACGATTTGACTACCGACCTGATGGAGATCTCCTTCTTCTGCGAAGTCGCCTGGATCAAGATGGGCGAGGCACAACTCAGCCTGGGCGGCCACACCTTGGAAATCCGCGTTCCCAAGGTGAAGGACAAGAATGGCAAGCCACAACGCATCCTCTATGCCAGCGATGCGATTTGTCTCACGGAAGGCGAGTTCCACCCCAATTCGAAGTACAAACCCGATGAAACGGGGCGAGACCCGAAGGATGAGGCCGCCGCGAAGAACGTGTTCCGGCTCCCCGGCTCGCCGGGCGAAAGTGGCATGGGCTTCCAGCCCATGCAGCATCGGCAGGATGCCGATGCCACGAAGAAGCGCGGGCAGGATGCCCGCGACACAATCCCGGGCCAACGTTTGAGCGTCGCGCTGAAGGGCCTCTGGGAAGTGACGCGTGACGATGAGCAAATGCCGGGCGAAGTGGCCGAGCCAATCCGGGCGCTCCCCAAGGTGACGTTCTTCCGAGCCATCGAGGTGCCCTCCGACAAGAACACGAGCCGGCCGGACCTGCTCTTCGCCCACCGGCTCTGGTATCGCACGCGCGTCTCCGTACCGGCGCGCTTGGCGGGACGGTCGTTCTACCTCGACTTCCCGCAGAACAGCCTGAACACAACCGTCTACGTCAACGGCGTCTACTGCGGTTTTGAGAAGAACCCGTTCTGCCAATTCCAGATCGACGTGACCAAAGCCATCAAGCCGGGCCAGACGAACGAGATCTGGGTCGGCGTCCGCGATGCCTGGTACGGCCGGACCGCGGACCCCGACCGGCCGCTCAAGCTCCGCCGCACCTTCAACGCCCCCATCAAGTTCTTCCACGACGGCTTCCAGGACCTGGACTATCCGATCTGGAACTCGCCGCAGTCCGGCATTCTCGGCACGCCGCGCTTTGTCGCGGCCGGCGTCGTCTACGCCTCCGACGTGTTCGTCAAGCCGCTGGTGGACACCAAGCAGCTTGAGATCGATGTCACGCTAACCAAGAGCATCCCTCAGGGCTTCTCCGGCGAGATCCGTTGGGAAGCCATCGACGACAAGACCGGCCAAATCGAGAAGGTCTTCACCGCTCAGTCCTACGCCTTCTCCGACGGCAATACCCAGACGCTCACGCTCCGCGACGGCTGGGAGGGGTCCCCAACGCGAAATTCCGCGTTGGGGGCCCCGAGAATCCCAAGCTCTGGTGGCCGGACACACCCACGCCTCTACCGGCTCCGCACCATCGTCACCATCGGCGGCAAGGTGGTGGATACGAAGGAGACCACCTTCGGCTATCGGCAGTGGAAAATCGAAGGCCGCCAGTTCACGCTCAACGGCGTTGTGTGGCACCTGTGGGCGGACCTGATCGGCGACACGGGTCAGACGCCCGAGAGCTTCGTCAAGGCATACCGAGAGGCCAACGTCCGCCTGATGCGCTATGCCACCGCCGGACAAGCGGGCGGCAGCACCCTGTGGTACGGGTTGGAGATCCCGGAGGCGCTGAATTTCATGGATCGAAATGGCCTGGTCGTCCGCCGCAACTGTTCGTTGGACGGCGAGGCCATCGGCTCGAACTTCTCCGAAAAGGACCCGGAGATTCGCCAGAAGCAAGGCGGCTCCGAGATGAAGGTCAAGCTCATGCAGAACTGGCGCGACCAGTGCGTCGCCCAAGCCAAAGGCGAGCGGAATCATCCTTCGATCCAAATCTGGTCCATCGAGAACGAGTTCGCCTTCATCAATCTCATCAACTTGCTGGGCAACAGCCCGCTGATGGATCAGTACGAGGCCGAGATCGCCAAGTGCCACGACGCCGTCATGGCAGCCGACCCGACGCGCAGCGTGATGACCGACGGCGGCGGCGCGATGAAAAACAATACGCTGGGCGTCCACGGCGACCACTACGTGGCCACGCTCGACACCCGCTACCCCGACTTAGCCTATGAACCCTTCGTTGAAGGTGGTGGCCGAGGCCGGTGGAAGTGGGACATGAACCGCCCTCGCTATATCGGGGAGGAGTACTACGCTACCGGCATCAATCCGGCCGACTACGCCATGTGGGGCGGCGAGATCGCCTTCCAGGGCAAGGCGGCGACGAAAGAAGCCGTCGCCACCTGCTACCGCATGTTACAGGAAGGCTACCGTTGGGGCGGGCTCTATGCCGGCTGGCACCTGTGGCTGGGCGGCGAAGGCGGCCCGCGCTCCCGCGTGGCCAACGCCCCCCGCGCGGTCCTGGTCCGCCAATGGGACTGGACATTCGGCTCCGGCCAGAACGTCGACCGCACCTTCGGCATCTTCAATGATACGCAGTATCCCGACCCGATCACCTTTACCCGCGTGCTGACCATCGGCGGCAAGGAGGTCTACCGGAAGACTTCGCAGCATAACGTCAAGCCCGGAACCGCCGAGAAGTTTGACGAGGCGATCCTGATGCCACCGGTGAGCAGCCGGCAGGAAGGCGAACTGCTCCTGACGCTCGCAGTCAATGGCCAAGAGGTCTTCCGCGACACCAAGGCCGTCTCCATCCTGCCGCACTGGCAAGGGCCGAGGCCAGCGGTGCTGTCGCCGTATACGATCCCAAGGGAACGCTCAACGTTTCTCGATCATGCCAAGATTGCGTCTGTTCAGGTCAACAGCCTTGAGAATTTGCCGCAGACGAAAGTGCTGATCGTCGGCCCCGATGCTCTGAGCGAGGCCGAGAGCACGTCCACAACACTGGCCGGTTTCGCCTCCGGGGGCAAGGCCGTAATCGTGCTCGATCAGACCCATGTCCTGAAGTATCAAGCGCTGCCGGCCGAGATGGAATTAGCCGAGCGTACCCGTCGCAGTGAGTTCGGCATGCCGGTGCCCGCCGCCGACGGCAAAACGGCGTTCCTCGAAGACTCGTCTCATCCGGTTCTCAAAGGCCTGCAAGACAAGGACTTCTTCACCTGGCCGGGCGATCACTGGGTGTATCGCAACGCGTACGTGAAGCCTACCCGCGGCGGCAAAAGCCTGCTCCAGGTCGGCCCGCGTCTGCTCAATAGCGCATTGGTGGAGGTGCCGGTCGGCAAAGGCGTGATGTACCTGTGCCAACTCGATTTGGGCGCCAAGCTCAACGAATCGGCCGTCGCCCAAACGCTCCTCGCGAACCTGGTCGCCTACAGCCGGAGCTATAAGCAGGAGATCGCGAACGTTGCCGCCGTCATCGCCGACGAGCAACTTGGCAAGGCAATGGACGCCATCGGCGTGCAGTACAGCAAGGCCACCGACGTGCTCGCCGCGATCGGCGATCCGGATAAGAGAGTCGCCGTGGTCTCCGCCACGCCGGCCAATCTCAAGATCCTCGCGACCAACACGGCCACACTCACCGCTTTCTGGGATCGCGGCGGTCATGTGGTCCTGCACGGCCTGACGCCCGAGGGACTGGCCGACTACAACCGGATCGTCGGCTTCGACCATGTCATTCGCAAGTTCAAGCGTGAACGTGTGACCTTCCCCACCGTCCGCAATCCGCTCACGAGTGGCCTGACCACGGGCGACATCGTCATGCTCTCCGGCCAGAAGATCTTCGGCTGGACAGCCGACGAGTACGTCGCCTCCGATATCTTCACCTACGTCGTCGATTACGACGAGATCGCCCCCTTCGCTACGAGCACCTTCTTCGGCTGGGACAATATGACCAACGGCTTCGTCGGCTCGGACGGCTGGCCGCTCATCATGGATTTCCCGGCCCCGCAGGATGGCGCACCGTATGAGTTCAAGATTGTGCTCCCACACGAAGAAACGATCACGGAGTACATCCACGACCAATCGATCAACTACAACCCGACCGGCAACGTGACGCTGCTATTCGACGGCAAGGACCCGGTGCAGTTCGATCTGACGCCGGATGGCGCTGCCGTGAGTTGTCCGATCGCCCCGCCGCGAAAGGCTAAAGAAATTACCGTCCGGCTCGGCGGCTACCAATTCGCTCCCGACAAGGCGAAGAACATCGGCATGGACAATATCTGGATCAAGGTCCAGCGGCCGGCCCAGTTCATCGCAGACCGTCAAGCCGATGCTGAACGTCGGCGCGATGCTGCAATATGTGAAAGGTCAGAACGGAACCGGCGGCGTCGTCCTGTGCAACCTGAACTTCCAGGAGAACGAAGCCGTGCCGATGAACAAGACAAAGAAACGCACGATCCTCGCGACCGTGCTGCGGAACCTCAAGGCCCCCTTCGCCGGCCGGACCGTGATCGCGGGCGCGAACGTGGACTATACCCCCATTGACATCCACACCAAGGCCACGACCTACAAAGACGAACGCGGTTTCTTCGGGGATAATCGCCACACCTTCAAGGGCCTGCCCTCGGGCCTTCAGCGCTGCGCCGGTGTGGATTACGATATCTACGAGATGCCGACCTCGCCCGTGCCCCAAGTGCTGATGCTCGGGGGTAAAGGTGTCCCCAACAATCTGCCCAAGCAGATCACTGACATCGCGATTCATGCCAAGGCCGATGCGCTATTCTTCCTGCACACGGCCCGGCTGGATAAGCGGATGAACGACCAAGAGCGCCGCGAGCACAAGAAGTTCGCGATGTTCAAGTACGTCGTGCATTACGCCGACGGGCAGAAGGAAGAAGTGCCGATCTACGCCGAGATCGACATCGACCACTACGTGCAGCAGCATCCCGCGGCCCTGCCCGGCGCTCAGATCGCCTGGGCGCAGCCCTATGAGAGCAGCCGGGAGAGCACGGTGGCCTATGCCAAGCAGTGGAACAACCCGCGTCCCGACGCGGAGATCGCATCTGTAGACATAGTGTACGTCGATGACAGCCGTGGCGTGCCGGCCCTACTGGCGCTCACGGTGGCCCGAGCAAGGTAGGGGCAGTGACTCGTAGGGTGGGTTCTTAACCCACGCGTTCTATTCCGCCGACGCGTACGAAACGCGTGGGGTGAGACCCCACCCTACACCATTGCGATTCTCGTATCACACTGGCTCGGCGTAGTCCAGGTCTTTGCCGTAAGTCTCCTCAAGCTGTCGTAGCGAGAGGAAGGCCACGACGATCGTGACCGCGCCGATGAGGGCGGCCGCGGGTACGACGCCCAGAGCGGGACCGGCCTTCTTGAAGGCGAAGGTCAGGACGGCCGTGAGACCCCGCACGAAGTTCGGAGCCGTCACCGCCACTGTGGCACGCAAATTGGTCCCGAATTGCTCGGCGGACATCGTGATGAACAGGGCCCAGTAGCCCGACGACCACCCGAGCAGAAAGCACGTGGCGTAGAACGCCGTCAGTGACCGTCCGCCCAGCGTGAAGTAGGCGCCGCAGGAGAGCACCGTCAGCAGGAGGAACACGGCGATGATCCTCTTGCGGCTGCGGAACTTCTGGCTCAGGAATCCGTTGGTCAGGTCGCCGAACGTCAAGGCCAGGTAGTAGAGCATCACGGCCCGCGGGGCGGCCGGCGGGCTGGGCAGGCCGAGCGCCCGGCCCACCTCGGGCGACAGCGTGATCAGGATACCGATGGCGTACCAGATCGGCATGGCCACCAGGATCAGGCAGGCGTACTTACGCAGGCGGGCCGCGTTGGTGAACAGTGCCAGGAACTTGCCGCGGGATACGGAGGCCGTCTTGACCCGATGGAACAGCGACGACTCCCGCACGCCGAGCCGCAAGACCAGCAACAGGAATCCCAGCCCGCCCCCGACGAGATACGCCGTGCGCCAGGGAAACGCGTCGCCGATCAGCGAGGCCGTCACCACGCCCAACACCCCCACCGCCGCGACGATCATGGTCCCGTAGCCCCGGTTCTCCTTCGACATCAGCTCCGAGACCAGCGTGACCCCCGCCCCGAGTTCCCCCGCCAACCCCAGCCCCGCGACAAACCGGCACACGCCATAGAGGAGCACACTGCCCGCCAGCGCATTGACGCACGTCGCGGCCGAATAAAGGATGATCGAGCCGAACAGCACGGACCGCCGGCCGTAGATATCGCCCAGCACGCCCCACACGACGCCACCCACCAGCATGCCCACGAGCTGCGCGTTGAGCAGGTCGACCCCGACGTCAAGGATCTGATTGCCGGACAGGCCCAGGTCCTGGAGGCTCTGATTGCGTACGATGCTATAGAGCAGCAGATCGTAGGCATCGACAAAGAAGCCCAGGGCCGCCGCCAGGACGGCGAGCGCCACGACCGCATGCGACCGTTTCCATTCCATTCAGGCTCTCCAGGAAAAGGGAGTATTCTACTTTCCGATCCCGGGATCGCCAATCTGGGTCCCCAAACGCGATGTATCGCGTTTGGGAGCCCTATCCCGATTGGCCTTCTTTCCTATACCGCTCAGGAGAGCGGCGTTCCCGGGCGAAAAAGTAGAATGCCCCCTTCTCACCGGCTACGGGGCAGATGGGCGGAACACGCATTGACCGGTCAGCCGCAGGTTGTGGGATGGCGCGAATATCCGTTGAAATCTGCTTTCAAAAATGGCGGAGCTTGGATTAGGATGGTGCCATGAGACCAAAGCGACTGATCATCAGTTCCGGGATCGTCATCGCTGTTGCAGCGGTAGTTCTGGGCGCGTGGATGGCTTGGCGCACGATGCACGGCACCGAGCATCTCGAAGGCGCCCGGCAAGCCATTCCCCAGGCGATGCGCACGTTTCCCCCAATTGAGCCGGGCCCGGCCGACTGGCCCGGCTGGCGCGGCCTCACCGGCGACGGCAAGAGTCCCGTCACGGGCATCCGCAAGAACTGGTCCGGCGGCCTGACCAAGCTCTGGGAGGTCAGCTTTCTCTGCCAGGGCACGCACACCGCCACCTGGTCGTCGCCCGTGGTCTGTGGCAACCGGCTCGTGGTCCCCGGCCGGGACGCACGGAATGACCTTGTCTTCTGCCTGGACTCCGGCACGGGCAACCTGATCTGGTCCAAGTCCTACCCGGCCCAGCCCGGCACCAGCCACGGCCCCGGACCGCGCCACGCCCTGGATCGATCAGGACCGGGTCTACACCTTCGGCCGCAGTGGCGATCTGGCGTGCTGGCGGCTGCTGGATGGGGAATTGCTGTGGCAGCAGAATGTCAAAGCTGTGGGCGGCAAAGAGCCCACGTGGGGACACGCCGCCTCGCCGGTCGTCTACGAAGATAAGGTGTTGGTGCAAGGAGGCGGCCGGGCGCTCGTGGTGGCCTACGACAAGATGACCGGGCGGCTACTATGGAAGTCGATGGAAGGCGTGGCCGGTTACGCGACGATCGTGCTCTGGAAGACCGAGAACGCCACGCGGCTCCTCGTCTTCCACGGCACGGGCCTTGCCTGCCTGGACCCCGCAGCGGGGGCCGTGCTCTGGACGGTTCCCTGGAGGACCTCCTACGACGTCAATGCCACGACGCCCGCCATCGCCGACACCATCATCTTCATCACTTCGGGCTACAACACAGGCTGCCAGGCGCTCCAGGCCGTGGATAGCCAAGTGCAACCGCTCTGGCAAAGCAAGGTCATCGCTTCGCACCATTCGGACCCGATCATTCTGGACGGCTTCCTTTACGGCTACTCCGGCCAGAGCAACCAGAATACGGGCTATTTCAAATGCATCGAGCTCGCCACCGGCCGGGAGAGGAGGAGCACCGGCGCCCTCGGTTGGGGCACGACCATCTATGTCGATGGTTGTCTGCTCTGCCTGGACATCCGAGGGAATCTGTATCTCGTCAACCCGCGCCCGGACAAGCTCGAGAAGCTGGCCGAGGTCAAGGCGGCCCTGGGAGAGGTGGTCGATCCGGCGTGGACCCCGCCGGTCATCGCCAACGGCCGACTGTACCTGCGGTACATGCAGCGTCTGGTCTGCTACGATCTCATGCCGCACCCCGCCGGCGCAGGATCGTCTCACTGATCCTGCTCCTAATCCTCTTGCAGCACATGCCGGTTTCGGGTAACGTAAGCTGTAACCTGAAGGTGCGACAAGGCTTTGCGCCCGTAGCTCAATAGGATAGAGCATCGGTTTCCTAAACCGGAGGTTGCAGGTTCGAATCCCGCCGGGCGCAGTAGTTGTTGGAGATCCGGTATGTGTCGAGGTCTGTGTTGGATACTGATCGTCGCCCTGTCCGTGTGCGGCTGCTCTAAGAAAAGCGCCCCGCCTGAGGCAGCCTCGGTGCCGCCGCAAGTTGCCCCAGTAGCGGAAAGCAATACGCCGGCGCCGCCGAACAAGAACGAGCATCCCGTCCTCATCACCACGCGGGAGTTTCTCCGTGCCATCACCGCCGGCAATTATCAGCGGGCGCTGTCATTCAGCATCCCCGACGAGATTACCGAACAGAGTCTCAAAGGCATGCACGATACGCCTTTCCAATGGGATCAGGCGACATTCGCCCAAGTGTGGGTGGGCAAAGAACAAGCCGCGGTAATCACCAATCCGGTCTCCATGAAAGATAGCCCGATCACCATGACTTGGGCCTTCAACCTCGTGGCCACGGACGACGGCCAATGGCTGGTCCGCCTCACGGACAATCTGAGGACCCCGGAAGAAGCGGAGGACTACGTGGCCGCGCTCCGCGCCGTAGCACCCGAGGTGAAGGCCCTCGAACTACCCAAGGATTGAGCGGCTATCGCAACGGAAAGGAGGCGACAGTTCACGCATGGCCGGATCACCCAGCTTGCCCCTGCCAGATACAGGGAAAACCGGACGACTGTATTTCCTCGACAACCTCCGGATCGCCCTGACGATTCTCGTGATCGCGCACCACGTCGGGCAGGCCTACGGACCGACCGGCGGCGCGTGGCCGATCCAGGAGGCAACTCGGGCCCCCATCCTCGGGCCGTTCTTCACCGTGAACCGCTCGTTCTTCATGAGCCTGTTCTTCCTGATCTCCGGCTACCTCATGGTGATGTCCTACGACCGCGGCCGGCCTCTGGCTTTTGTGAAGAGCCGTCTTCTGCGGCTGGGTGTACCCCTGTTGGCCTTCTTCTTTCTGGTGATTCCGCTGCAACAGTACCTGTGCCATTGGCACGTCGGCGATTGCGGCACAATGACGCTCGGCCAATACTACGTCGGTCCCTATCTCGGACATGGCCAGCCGCCGGCCGATTGGAAGGGCCGCTGGCCGGAGATGAACTTCGGCCATTTGTGGTATGTCGAGCACCTGCTGATCGTCAGCCTGTGCTACGCCGCGCTGCGGGCGGTTTGGCGTCGCTCTGTTGTAGCCCAGCCGCCCTCGGCTGGGCGAACTCTCACCCCCGAGGGCGGGGGTGCCACACAAACGAATCTGCCGGGCTACTTGACCATCGTGGTCTTTGCCCTGATTCTGGCCCTGGCGTCTGCCACGATCCGCATCTGGTACCCGATCGACAGGTGGATCGGCTTTCTCGGCTTCATTCAAGTGGCCTTTGCCGATGTCCCGCGGGACCTGAGCTTCTTTGTCCTCGGCGCGATCGCCTACCACCGCCAATGGCTCCTCAGCCTCTCGAACCGGGCGGGGCGCGTGTGGCTGCTGATCGGTCTCGCCCTGGCCCTGCTATGGTATGCCTATGCGATGGGCCTGCGTCAGGTCCTCCCGATAAGCGGAAACGCTATGGGCATCATGTATCCCGTGTGGGAGGCACTGCTCTGCTGCGGCCTGTGCATCGGCCTGCTCTATCTGTTCCGCGAGAAGCTCAATCGGCAGAACCGCTGGACCAAGGCGATGGCGGAAGGCCAATATGCGGCGTATCTCTTCCATTTCCCAATCGTGGTCTTGATCCAGTACATGCTCGTGCAAGCCGTTCTGTCGCCCTTCACCAAATTCCTGCTCGTGACCGCTACCGCCGTGCCTTTGACATTCCTGTTCGCGAACCTGATCCGCCGCCCGGCATGGGTCCGCCGGGTCCTCTGATCGCGATCCGTCCTCAGCGAACATCTCACACGGCCACGTGCCGAAACTCCGCGTTCAGCCGCTTGATGCGCCGCCGGATGATGTCTGCGGGCACCTTGCTCCGCATGGCGGTCGCCAGGGTGTGCGGACGGTCGGTGTACCCGTAGACCCGGATACAGTCGAAGGGGACACGCTGCAGGAAACTCATCGTCTCCTCAAAATCGCCATCCGTCTCGCCGGGAAAACCGACGAGGATGTGCGTCTCCAGCTTGACCATCGGCGCTTCGCGGCGCAGTTCGTCCACCGCGCCTGCCACCTCGGCCACGGCGTAGGGCCGCTGCATCAGGCCCAGAATTCGGTCGCTGCCGGACTGCACGGGGACTCTCATCACCTCGACCCGATCGCCGTGGGCCGCCAGCAGATCGATCAGAGCCGCCCGGTATCGGATCAGATACCGGGGGTGCACATCCGTCAAGCTGAGCCGAAACGAGGCGCGGCGGTCAAAAATCCCCCGCAACAACGTGGGGAGATCGGCCCCGAGATCCGTGCCATACGGCCCGACGTCGTCCGCCAGTAGCTCGAATAGGGCGTAGCCCCGCTCCAGGCCCGCGTCGAATTCGGCCAACACGTCTGGCAGCGGCTTGGACCGGAACCGTCCCACCGCAAAACGGATGGCGCAATAGCTGCACTTCTCGTCGCAGCCCCGCGCGACGCGAATGTGAAAGACCGGGCGACTCGACGGATTGTGCCGCAGGCCACCGAGTCTACGCAGCGCCGTCTCGGCCAGATGCTTGGCGGTAGGACAACGCTCGAACCCCGTCCAGCAGCGCTTGGCGTAGCGGATCACCTCGGCCGGATCGTTCACCGGCGGCGTGTCCCGCAGCTTCACACGCGCTCCCAGAATCTCGTCCAGCTTCTCGATGTCGATCGGAGCAACCACCAGGGCGTCGAACAGGTGGCGGACGCGGTCCGGCACGATCCCTGCCAGACAACCCGTCACGATTAACCGTGCCCCCGCCTTCATCTTCCGGCGCAGCAGTCCGAGCAGCCGCACCGAATGCTGCTCATTCATGGCGTCGAAGGCGCAGGTCGCGACGACAACCGTGTCCGCAGCGCAGGCGCGATTGGTGACCTCCCAGCCATTGGCCTCGAAGTAGGAAAAGAGCCACGCCGTATCCATCTCATTGCGCGGGCAGCCCTTCGCAAACGCGAGGCAGATTTTTTGAGAACGCCCATCCCCCGGGCATGAAGACAGTGCCGCTGCCATTCTCCGAACCTCCTCCATATGCCCGTAACCGGCTATCGATCCACGGCCCATGCCGTAGTCGTTGGAAAATGAGGATTCCTTCCGCATCTTCGGGGTGCCATCTCGCACATTCCCTGGAAGGCGATCCATGCCGAGCCGCGTCGCCCGGTTGATTTCGCGGCGATCCTCCAACGCCCAGATTGTACCACCTCCGTAGGCTGATTGTCAAGTCCCAAGGGGGCACTTTCGTTTCGGGGCGTGCGGCCGGCATGCGGTGGCGGATTCCCTGTGATCTTTTTCGGGTGGCAGCGACAAGCGCAGTCTTCAGAGCTTGCCGATGGCCTTCGCGCCTCCGTAGAACCATCGGCAAAGCAAGTATGGGGCCCCCAAACGCGATTCATCGCGTTTGGGACCCCTTGCCGCTGCCACCCGGAATCGAATGAAGACCCTTGGCAAGCCTGTTGCTCGATGGCCGGCGTTCTTCCCGCGAACACTGCCACCGTATTCCGGGCGCACCCGCTTCGGGAGCGACGGCGCGGGACACCGAACCCACGCGTCAGCAAATGCGCTAGAAGCCCGCCCTGCGTCAACGCTGACCGTAGTAGGCGTCTTGGCCGTGCTTGCGGAGGTAATGCCGATCCAGGAGGTTTTGCGAAATGCCGTTCTGCTGGGCGTTGACGAGCAGGGTGCCGTAGGCCATCAACGCCACCTGCTCGAGGACGACGGCGTTCTCGACGGATTGGGCCGCGTCTTTGCCCCAGGAGAACGGGCCGTGATTGGCGACCAGGACTGCCGGCACTTGCAGCGGATCGAGGTGGGCGAAGCGTCGGACGATCACCCGGCCGGTGTTCAACTCGTAGGGGCCGTCGACTTCCTCGCGTGTCAGCGTCTCCGTCACCGGCACCGGGCCGTAAAAATGGTCGGCGTGCGTGGTGCCGAAGCAAGGAATCTCCCGCTGGGCCTGGGCCCACATCGTCGCATAGGTGGAATGGGTGTGACAGACGCCGCCGATGCCGGGAAAGCAGCGATAGAGCTCCACGTGCGTCGGGGTGTCGGAAGACGGTCGTAAATCGCCTTCCACTACGTTTCCCTGCAGATTGACGATCACCATGCTCTCCGGCGTGAGCTTCTCATAGCTGACGCCGCTGGGCTTGATGGCGATCACGCCGGCGTCGCGGTCGATGCCGCTGACATTGCCCCAGGTAAAGACGACCAGCTTGTACCTTTGCAGGTCGAGGTTCGCTTCACAGACTTGTTGCTTGAGTTCATCGTACATAGATACAACTCGTCTATCGTCGAACGGTCACGCGGCTCGTTTCGACTGACGTCCGACGTCCCACGTGACGAGCCTCGCAACCGCAACCGCGCGACGATCCGTTACGCATTTGCCTTTTCTTTAATCGCCAACAGTTCCTTCATGACGCCGCCCATCCCCAGGACCTTGCCTTGGATACCGAAACCGTCGTGCAGCCGGCGGTAGAGCTTGTAAAGCTGTTGGTACACCTTGCGGTGGGCGGCCATCGGCTTGAACGTCGTTTCCTTGATGCCGCACATCGCAGCCTGGGCCCGGGCAAAATCCGGATGGGCCCCGCCGACCACGGCCGCCGCGACCGCCGAGCCGAGGGCACACGTCTGGGCCGAGCGGCTGATCTTCATCTCCCGGCCCGTCACATCGGCGTAGATCTGCATGAGCAGCGCGTTCTTCTCGGCGATGCCGCCGCAGTTGACGACCTGATCGATCTTGACGCCGAACTCCTCGAAGCGATTGATGATGGTCAGCGCCCCGAAGGCGGTCGCCTCGATCAGGGCCCGGTAGATTTCCTCGGGCCGGGTGTGCAGCGTCTGGCCCAGCAGCAGGCCTGTGAGCCGCTGATCGACCAGAATCGTGCGATTGCCGTTGTTCCAGTCGAGGGCGAGCAGGCCCGACTGGCCGGGCTTGAGCCGTGGCGGCCTTCTCCGTCAGGGCCTGGTGCGAGCCGGCCTCTTTGCCGCCCGGCTGGATGTAGTTGACGAACCAGTTGAAGATGTCGCCCACCGCCGACTGGCCCGCCTCCAGGCCGAAGTAGCCGGCAGGATCGAGCCGTCCACGATGCCGCAGATGCCCGGGATATCCGCCAGCTGCGTGCCGCTCGGGGCAACCACCATGTCGCAGGTGCTGGTGCCGATGATCTTGACCAGCACGCCGCTGCGTGATTCCGGAGCCGACGGCGCCCAAATGGGCGTCGAAGGCCCCTACCGCCACGGGAATGCCCGCGGTCAAGCCCAGTCTTCCCGCCCATTCGCTCGTCAACCGTCCTGCCGCCTGATCGACGGCATACGTCTGATTGCCCAAAGTGCTGCGCAGAGCCCGCCAGCTTGGGATCGAGCTCGCGAGGAACTCGGCGTCCGGGTAGCCGCCCCAGGCGTCGTTGAACATCGCCTTGTGCCCGGCGGCACAGCGGCAGCGCCGCAGCTTGTCGGGATTCTCGGTCCCGGTCAGCACGGCCGGCAGCCAGTCGGCGTGCTCGACCCAGGTGTACGCGGCGTCGAAAACCTCCGGGGCTGCCCGGAGGCAGTGCAGGATCTTGCTGAAGAACCACTCGGAGGAATAGGTCCCGCCGCACTTGGCCAGATACTGCGGTCGCTTCTCGCGGGCGAGGGCCGTGATCTCGCCGGCCTCGGCGTACCCCGTGTGATCCTTCCACAGCCACGCGTGGGCGTTGGGATTGTCTTTGAACGCCCCCAGCAGCGCCAGCGGCGTGCCGCTCGCATCCACCGGCAGCGGCGTCGAGCCGGTCGTGTCCACGCCGATGCCGACGATGTCCCGGGGCCCGAACGCCGGCTCCGCCTTCCGGGCCGCCGCAATTGCCCCGGCTATCGTGACCTCGGCCCCCTGGAGGTAGTCGGCCGGGTTTTGCCGGGCCAGGTTATGGTCGGCGGCATCGAGAATGATCCCCGCCTCGCCCGTGGGATACTCGTAAACGCACGTCCCCAGCTCCCGGCCATCAGCCGTATCGACAATTACGCACCGCACGGAATTCGTGCCGTAATCCAACCCGATCGCACATTTCATATCCCAATCCCCTTGGCCATCTACTATCGACAGTTTATAATTTGTGATTCCCTGTTTGGGCCACGCTCCACTGTCAATCGCAAACTGGACCTAATTCGTTCTTCGCGCCGTCACGGCGTCCCAGTTGTGCGTCAGTCTACCTCCCCGCCCGCCATTACGCAAGCGAGGAAGCCCCGGCAATTGCCTGTGGCTGCGCGATGCGCCGGGCTCAGCCGGTGGCATCGGCATCCTGCCGATGCTGCATGGGCGGGAAGCCCATGCCACTTTGGATCTGTGATAAGTGACAGGCGAGAAGTGACAAGACAGAAGTAAAAGGGGCTGTAGGCCGGAGGCGGGAGGTGGGGGGGCAGCGGCGAAGCTGCAGGGGGGAAGAGACTGAGCTGGAAGAAGTCACAGGGCTGATCGATACCGCCGCGGCACAACCCCGGCATCCTGGACGGTTTAGTCGGGTATGATCAGTTTTGTTCCGGCGCTGACCGTGTTCGCATTCTTGATCGTCCCGCGGTTGGCCTCGAAAATCTTTCGCCACGTGCCGGTCGATCCGTAATACTCAGAGGAAATCCCGGACAAGGTCTCCCCTGGCGTACGAGGTGGAATCTCGGCGGCCTGGTCGTCTCCGGCGGTAGGGGTACGGCCGACGCGGCCGGAGAATTGCGTTCTCCCGATGTCATGCCGATGGTTGGCAGCCAGGTCTCCACCAACTCGGGCCACCGCGTGATCGGCAGCTCGGTGCAACGCAGTCCAAACGCGTGTTTGCCTTGCGCATACAAGTGCATCTCCACGGGAACACCCGCGTTCTTCAGGGCGATGTAGTACACCAGCGCGTTGTTCACGTTGTCCACCGGGTCATTCTCCGCTTGCACCAAAAACGTAGGCGGCGTGTGGCGGGTGACCGGAACATTCGGATTCAACACGAAAGCCTTATTGGCATACCACAGATGTCCCGGATACACCGCGATCGCAAAATCCGGGCGGCAGCTTTCCTGGTCCGCCGCATCGGCCGCCGGATACGAACGCTGGTCGAAATGCGTGCTCAGCGCCGTCACCATGTGCCCTCCGGCCGAAAACCCGAGCACGCCGATCTTGTGCGGATCTACATGCCACTCGGCCGCGTGAAAGCGCACCAAGCCGACCGTCCGCTGGGCATCTTCCAACGCCAGCCGCGACTCGAAATACGCCCCCACTTTCGGAGTCGGCACGCGGTACTTCAAGAGCACTGCGGTAATCCCGCGGGACGTCAGCCAGTCACAGATATCCGTGCCTTCCAGGTCGATGGCCAGACACGTGTAGCCGCCGCCGGGAAACACGACGACCGCCACGCCGGTATTCGTTCCGTGGGGCGTAAACCGTCATCGTCGGCTGCGACACGTTATAGACCACCACCGCCGGCTTGCCGGCAACCAGCTCCTCCGTCGTTTTGGCGAACTCCGGCCCCGGGACCGGCTGCGCATCCGGCACCGCCCCCGGCCAGATCGGGATTTGCGTATGTCCCGGCGCCGGCTGCCAGACATTCGTCTGCGCGCTCAAAGCGCCGAACGGAAACACAACGCAGAAAGCAAAGAGCAAAGACTTCATCTTAACCTCAACCGGAATTTCCCCTATGACCTTCACCCGGCAGCCGCGTCGGCCTCCGCCTTCTGTCATCCGTCTTCCAGGCTTGGCCTACCGACGTTTGAGGGCGGTGCGCCAGTGACGCTTGCCTTCGACAAAGGCCGTCAGGCCACTGCGCTTGATCTTGCGGAGGTTGCGGAGGTGGGCGTCGCCGTGGCCCGCCTGGAGGAATTGCAGCTTGGAGCAGGTCGGGAACTGGTCGCACTGCCAGCACCCGTCCAGGCCCTTCTGGCGATTGCAGGTGCGGATCGCACAGTCGGGCGGTCCCCCGTTGCCCCGGCAGGTCTTTTGGCAGCGCAGCTTGGGCAGCGCCTCAAGCACCGCGCAGCATTGCGGGTAGTTCTCGAGGGCTTTGAAGAAGGGGACCTTGGCGAGGATCGGGGCCAACTCCGCAAACCGCTCGCGCCGGAGCTCCCGGCTCAGGTCGCGTGCCAGATTGGCAATCGTGCCCCTGTACCCACCGCAATCGCCGCAGTACAACCCGCAATAGGAAATCAACTTCTCGCTCTTGCCTTTGATCCCTACGCCTTTATCATTCCGCTTGCTCATGGCCTCACCTAACACCTCTCACGATCGACCCTCAGGACCTCGCAACCGGGCCACCGGCTCGGCTGCCCGGACCACCGAAGACCGCGTTGCACCCTAGTCGCCTCTTCCAGGAAGGATTATCACGGGAGGGAGGGGAGAAGGCAAGCAGGAAGTTGGCTGGTTTGTCAGGGAATAGCGTGTCTTGCGTTTCGTACGCATTGAAGGCAGAATGTTCGCGGAGCCGGAAGGCTCACCGAGGTTATGCCGGACGTGTGTCTTTATTGCGAGTGAGGCGCCTGTGCGATATTCGATTCCGCGCTTGTACTACTTGGTGACGCCGGCGTTCATTTTGTTGGACTATCTGGGTGGGATCAACGTGCGGGTGGCAGTGCTCGAGGGGATGCCGCTGTACAAGAACCTGTATTACGGGTTCTGTGTTCTCTGCGGCGTGGCCGTGTATTTTCTGCCGGAGTACGCGGCGGTCGTGGCCCTGTTCGAGAGCCCCGTCAATCTCGTGATTACGATCCTGGGCCTCGTGGTGCCTTACGTCGAGACGATCAAGCAGCTTGACGACGTCCTCAACGCCCGCGTGATTGCCGCGCCGGAGCTGACCATGCCATACGTAGTGAATCTGTTGCTGGCGGCGGGCATCTCGACCTGTGCCTTCCTTCACGCGAACAAGGCTCTGTCCGACCGCTTCGAGGCCGCCACAGGCCCGGCAAAAAGCTGGACGGACACACGCCGGGGTTCGAACGCGGGCGGCGACGGAAAGCCGTGGAACTCGTGAGGCCGGGAGACTCGACGGTGAACGACGATCGACGTAGCAGACCGTCGCGAGCATCCGGTTCCTTTGGCTCCGGGGGTATTATCTGGTCGGGCGCCACCATCTCCGCGTGAAGAAGGCTGCCCTCGCGAAGAAACAGTGATTCAGCGGTGACGGACACGCGGAGGCGAGCCCAGGAAGAAGGTGAGCGTCATTTGCGCCGTAGCGTGGGTTGGTCGCCGGCTTGCCGGTGGGTCCGGCGGCGTGCATATTCCTGCCGCAAATCGTACAGCGGGGGGTTGCCAAGGGGGGAGATTGTGGTATAGTGAGGATTGACCACAGGTTTTAGTGGGAGCTTCAGGGCTGAAGTTGGAGGTTGGAAGGTGGGGGTCTGAAGTGGCAAGTCTTCCTGCTCCGCACCGGCAGCTTCAGGCGTGAAACTCCGCCCTTTTTTTCTCCAGGGAAGGTCTGCGATGAGCGAAACAGCTACAGGAATCTTGAAACGCGTCAATAGGGACCAGTATTCACTGCGGACCGGCGACAAGTCGTATCGGCCCAGCCCGTCGATGGCGTCGGTCTCCCCGGACCTGGTCCGCCGGTTCGGACTGGTGGAAGGGGCGCTGGTCGCCGGACAAGTGGAGGAGAAAAAAGGCAAACGGATGCTGGTCTCCGTCGAGCGGGTCGGCGGCTTGTCGCCGGAAGCCTTTCGTCGGCGGCCGCGGTTCACCGACCTGGTGGCGGTCGATCCGTACCAGCGGTTCAATCTGGGCGTCTCCAAGCAGGAAAGCATGCGGATCGTGGACCTGATCTCGCCGGTCGGCAAGGGCTCGCGGCAGTTGATCGTCTCGCCCCCCAAGGCCGGCAAGACCGTGCTGCTCGAACAGATGTCGCATGCCATCCTCTACGATAAACCGAAGACCCGGATCATCGTGCTGCTGATCGACGAGCGGCCGGAAGAGGTTACGCATTTTCGCCGAAGCTGCGAGGGCGTCGAGGTGGTGGCCAGCACGAGCGACCACGTGGCGGAGGAGCATTGCGAGCTGGCAGAGTTGATGCTGGCGCACGTGCAGACGGAGCTCGAGTGCGGCCATGATGTCGTCCTGATGATCGACAGCCTTACCCGGGTCGGCCGGGCGTTCAACAGCCGGCCCCGGCGGGGCGGCGAATCCTCCCGCCCGACGATGACTGGCGGCCTGGAGGCGGGGGTGCTCGAAGTGCCCCGGCGGCTGTTCGGCTTGGCCCGCAACATCGAGAACGGCGGCTCCGTTACGATCATCGCCACCTGTCTGGTCGATACCGGCTCCAAGATGGACCAACTGATCTTCGAGGAATTCAAGGGCACCGGCAATAGCGAGCTGGTCCTCGACCGGCAGTTGGCCGAGATGCGGATCTTCCCGGCCATCAATATTCCCGCCAGCGGCACCCGCAAGGAAGCCAAGCTCTACAGCCCGCAGCACATGAAGGGCCTGGTCACGCTCCGCCGCGTCATTGCGAATTACCAGCCGCGGGACGCCATGGAGGCTCTCTTCAAGCTCCTGCGGAAGTACCCGACCAACGAGCAGTTCCTCGACGCCATGTCCCGCGGCGGACAACCCATGTGACAAAATCCCAGATTCCAAGCACCAAATTCCAAACAAAGTCAAAGCTCGAAGGACCAAAACCCGGCGCCTGCTCGGCCCCGTTTCGGAATTTGAATTTCGGTCCTTCGTGCGTGGAGCATCTAACAGAAGAGGAGTGCCTCCATGTCATTGCAAGCGTAGCGAAGCAATCTCAATCGCCCACTCGTGAACTTGAGATTGCTGCGTCGCTGCGTTCCCTGCCCTGACATACGGAAACTCATTCTTAGGCGTGGCGCGCACCGTTCTACAGCTCACGCCACCGCTGCGAGCCGTGCACTGCCGCTTCTTGACGACCCTTGGGAGGATTCATATGGATCGAGCCGAGATCATCCGGATTTCCCCGGTCGCGACGAAATCGGGCCACGAGGCAGTGGCTTTTATCGACCGGGACCTCGTGCAGCGAAAGGCCTACGACGCCCGGCGAAGCGTGCGCCAGCGCGAGATTCATGCTTTTCACACCGGCGATAACGACCCGCTGCAGCGCATGCTCAACGCGATCCAGCCGGGCAGTTACATCCGTCCTCACCGGCACCTCGACCCGCCCAAATCGGAATCCCTGGTCTTGCTGCAGGGGATGTTGGGTTACGTGTCCTTTGGGGACGAGGGCTCATGGCGTGAGGACGGCATGCTCCTCCTCGAGGCCGGACGAGGCGTCTTCGGCTGCGACATCCGGCCAGGCGTTTGGCACACGATCTTCGCCTTAGCCCCGGACACGGTCCTCTTTGAAGTCAAGCCGGGGCCGTATAGTCCGGCGTATGATAAGGACTTCGCCTCGTGGGCCCCGCAGGAATACAGCCCCGAAGCGGCGCTCTTCCTGGCTCGGCTCGAGGACGCCTTCCGGCGGCTCTGGGGGCTGCCCCCGCGGTCTCGGAGCCCATCCGCAACCGGTCCAGAGGGCTGAGAAGGCCTTCCTTCGCGCTCGCCTGGCTGATGAGTTTTGACGAGCAAGATCGGTAACCGAGATTCTCTGGCTGCGAGGTGCGATGTCTACGCCTCGTAGACATGCTTGACCCCATGAGCCAGACATGCCTACACAAAGCCGTAGGCATGGCACCGGGCTCCCAAACGCGATACATCGCGTTTGGGGACCCGCACCCAGCACTTACCGAAGTTGTTTGTCAGAACTCATTATTTGTCTTCAGGCGCAAAATCCGCCAGCAGAAAAAGTGTGCACGGCACACCTACTACTCCGGCTATGCTAATCTTGTGGATTCCGGGTGGCAGCGGCAAGCGCAGTCTTCGGAGCTTGCCGATGGGGTGCAGGCATACGCACAAGCCATCGGCGAGACCTCCGCAAAGCCTGCGGCCTTGCCGCTGCCACCCACCTTTTGGGGATAGCCGGAGCACTACGAGATCGCCGCGTTGCATCAGTCCTTCGTCGCGAGAAGCTGGACCGGGCCGAGAATGCCGGACGGCTCCGTCTTGCCTTCGCCCCGCGTGCCCCAGATGTCCCAGGCGAACCGATTAGCCAAGGAATTCGACACGACGAGGACAAGCTCATTGCTGCCCTCCTGCAGGTGCTGGGTCAGCTCGATGCGGTAAGGTGGCCACAGCAGCGTGCCGACGAGCTTGCCGTTGAGCCATACCTCGGCGTAGTGCTGAACCTTGCCCAAGTCCAGAAACCAGCGCCGGCCCGGCCCGGATTCAGGGATCTTCACTTGGGTACGGTACAAGACGCGGCCGCAGTACCACGCCAGATTCCACTTCGACCAGCTTTGCAGTCGATCCATTGGCACCGGTCCGCAGATCACGCGGAGCGGACTGGGCAGACCCGCCGGACCGCTGTGCGAGGTCGTCTCGATGGCAACCACGTCGCCGAATCCGGTTGCCGCCCTCGATACATTGATTCGTCCGGCCTGCGGCGGCGGGCCGAGACGTCGGTCGAGCTCGACGCCGTTGACGTAGAGCACGTATTCCCCTGTTACGGGCAGTGGCATTTCGATGGCCTTGGTGCCTGGCGGAAGCACGCCACGCAAAAGCACGGGCGACGCATGCACGAACAGCGCCCCGTCGCGGACGGCGTAGGCCTGGTCCCAGGAGCTGTCGTTGCAGTCCCGCCGCTCCCAGCCCACCTGCGGCTGGAAATCGCGGGCCCGGTGCCGGAAGGCCGGCAGCTCAACAACCGTATCGCCCGGATTCAAGCTCCAGACGTCATCGAGAGCGTTCCCCACAACTTGAACGGTCCAGGGGCCTTGTATTTGTAGGGTGGGGCTTGCCCCACCGACCACGTTACGATGCGCCATGTCGCTCCCCACGTGTGTGGTGCACAAGAGCACGGTGGACGCGTGCGGCGCCAGGTCCAGGGGGACCGACGCCTCGGTGCCGCTGATCGACGTGACTTCACCCGTTTCCGTTTCCAGGCGCAACCATTCACGGGACGGTTGGCGCGGGACAGGGCCAAATGACAGTCCAACGCCCGGTCCGAATCGTTGAAGCACAGGTACAGATCGGCGGTTGGCGTCTTGCGGTGGTGGATGAGCAGGCCCTTGCCGTCGCCGGACCCGATGGCGATCTCCTTGGCAACGAGGTCGCCCAAGCTCCTGACCGACGTCACGGGCCTGGGCAAAGAGCGCCATTGTCCCCAGACCGATCTTTTGCACCTTGTATGTAGGATGGGCGTCGGCCCATGCGGTCCCTTCGAATGTTCGTTGCGGCTCGCCCACCACTGCAGGCCAGCAGGTCTCGGGGAGTCTGCCGGTCCAGATGACCGTGCCCCCGGCTTTCGCGAAATCGGTCGCGGCGCGCAGCGCCGACGGGGCAATGGCACGCACCGGCGGGAACACGAGAACGCGGTACGTCTCCGGGCCTACACCCAGGCAGACGCCGCTGTCGGTCCGCACGACCTTGGCACTCTCCAGGGCCTTGCCGTCGGCAACGTCCAGGTCCCACAGGCTGTTGAAGAGGCCATCGACGAGATCGCCGAAGCCGTTGATCGTGGCCGCCGCTCCTTTGTTGCCGACGGTCGTGTGCTGCCAGGGAAAGGACTTCTGGCCCTTGCCGCCGGTGGAGTCCATCCAGAGAGACTCGATGGGGTAGTACACCAATACCGGGGCGACGTGTCGGCCGAGGCGGTTGAACAACGACAGCCGGCTGGTCAAGCCGCTCAGACGGTCGTAGTACTTCCAATAGGGATTCTGGAAGAAATAGCTCGGCGGGCACTCCACGCGCGGGTTCTCGACCGTCTGGAAGAAGGCGTGCGGAATGAAGGTCGTGGCTCCGAGACAGGCGATCTGGTTATAGCCGCCCCGGAGCGTGTCAAGCGTGCAATTCCACCCGCCGGCCAAGCCCAGAGACTCGCAGATGATCTCCTCGCGGTCCTCCAGATGGGCCACGGAGACGGCAGTCTTGGTGGCGGCGGGCCGGGCCCGCGTCCCGAGGGCGTCATAGCCGGGCCAAGTCGCCCGGCGGAGCTGCTCCATCAACTGCGGGGCGTTCGTGTAGCAGGCGATGTTCTCTTCGTAGCAGTGTCCGGTCATGGCCAGCCCGTGGGCCCGGCACCACTGCCCGATCTGCTCGAAGAAACACTCATTGAATCGCTCGGAGACCGTTTGCCAGTACGACGCCCGAATCGCGCCGGCGTCGGGATACCCATCGTCCAGTAGAGCCGGCAGCTTCGCAACCAGATCGTACCCGCGTCGCTCCCGGAAGACCGTCTCGAAGCCGAACGTCCACGGGAAGGGCGACGGGGCCATCGTGCTGGGCTCATCGTAGAAGATCGCGGGAATCTGCTTGCCGAAGAGGCCACCGTAGCGTTGGGCGTAGGCCTCGTGGGTCAGCTCGATGAACCGGCGCGTCGGCTCCGGCCGGAGGTAGTCGATCATGGAATTGCTGCCGTCGTCCAGCGGGCTGGGGTTGCGCCCAGGCACTGAGAGAACACGAGGATACGGTGCGGCCCACTCGGCACAGCGCCCATGACGGATTGGCCGTCGGGGCTGACCTGTCCCCAGGGCTCGTGCGGGATGGAGTCGCTGCCGGGTGCGATGAAAGCCGCCACGACCTTCTCGAATCGTTCCATCACCTTCTCGGATGCTTCGGGCCTGCTGATCGTGAAGTCCCGTGGCCCCTCGCACGGGACAAACGCATAATCGAGGCCGCGTGGGTAGAACTCCGGGTGACCATCGGTGACGCGTCCGCCGGCTCCGCCGCTGGGCCAGTTGTACTCGTCATACAGCCAGATGGACGACCCAATCTTCTGCGCCTCATCAAGCGTGGCGTCCATTGCCTTCCAGAAGGGCTCCTCCAGGTACAGCCGCCGGTCCATGCCGAAGCGCGGATGGGGCAGGGCGGCGTGAACGCCCTTATCCGCCATCAGGCGAACCTGCTGCCGCATCGTATTGGGATCGAGCGGCCCGTTCCAGAACCAGAACGGCGCCTGGCTGCACACCTGCGGCGGCTCGCGCCAGAGCTTGACGACCTCCTCAACCGAGGGGGACAAGAAGCGTCGTGGCTGTGACCCCGGAGTCTGGGCGTAGGTGACAAGCCCTGGCAGGAGGCCACTCAGTAGCAAGGTCACGAAGGTCGATTGACCGACAGGACTTCGGCTGTGCTTCTGGCTCATAGTGGCTTGGTTCCCTTCCACAGCGACACTCATTCATCAGGCCGACGACCCCATTCTATCGGGAACTCGCCGCGCACTGCCAGCGGGATTCTCTTGACATTGCCGTCGAACGCGGAAAGACTGGGTCGTCGGGAGAACCCGATAGCCCTTGTTGGAAGTCGAAAGATGAAGAGCAGCGCCACGGTGAAGTTGGTCCTCCAAGCGGTCACCGTCGGCTCCGGCCCAAAGTCCGGTGCAGAATGATCCAGGCGGTGAGAGTCGTCTGCTTGGCGTCGTTGTTGACGGTGCTCTCTTCTCCCGCCGGGGCGGAAGACTTCACGGGGGCCATCCACGCGTTCCTGCAACAGCGTGTCGAGGTAGAGAAGCGGGACATCGGTATGGTGATCGGCCTGGTGGATGAGCATGGCAGTCGCGTGATCAGTTGCGGCAAGCTGGATAACGGCACGGAGCGGGAAGTCGACGGCGACACGGTGTTTGAGATCGGTTCGATCACGAAGACATTTACCGCGCTCTTGCTGCAAGACATGGTCGAACGCGGCCAGATGAAGCTGGACGACCCTGTGGCCCAGTACCTGCCCCCATCGGTCAAAGCGCCGATGCGCAACGGCAAGGGAATCACGCTGCTCCACCTGGCCACGCACACGTCCGGGCTCCCCACGACGAGCGTCACTTGGACCCCGAAACGAGCGGAGAATCCGCGGGCGGAGTACACTGTTGGACGGATGTACGACTTCGTCACTGGCTTCCAACTGACCCGTGACCCGGGCACGAAATATGAATACTCCACTGTGGGCATCGTCTTGCTGGGTCAAGCCATCGCCTTGAAGGCCGGCACAGACTACGAGACGCTCGTAGTGGAGCGAATTTGCCGGCCTTTGGGGATGAACAGCACGCGGATCACCCTCACTCCTGAACAGAAGGAGAGATTTGCGACCGGACACAATGCCTTCGGCTACGCGGTGCCGGGCTCTTATTGGGGAGCTTTGACACCTGGTGCCGCGCTGCGCTCGACGGCTCATGACCTGCTGAAGTACGTGTCTGCTAATCTCGGTCTGGCGCCATCGCGTCTTACGCCGCTCATGGAGAAGACGCATGTCGCCCACTTTCACGCGGGTCGCATTGCGGACACCGGTCTGGACACGGATACCGACCTGGGGTTGGGCTGGATGATTACGCACGACCGGCAGGGGGCCACGATCGTCCAGCATGGCGGGCTGACGGATGGATTTGTCACGTTTATCTGTTTTGATCTGGCGCGTCGTCGCGGCGTGGTCGTCTTGTCCAATTCTCTGGACTTCGACATGGGCACCCTCGGCAGGCTTTTACTCGCCGGCGAATGGCAATCGGACCGACGCCCGAACGCGACCCGAATTAGCCGCGAGTCCTATGACTCCTATGTGGGCCAGTACGAGCCGAGCCACGAGCCCGGCTCGGCCGCCCCACCCGGCGTTGGCATCCGCCGGGAAGGGGACCGGCTCTTCGCCCTACCCGCCGGGTCGAGGTCGCAGCCTTTGGACGTGTTATGGCCGCCCCTGGCGGTGGAGCTCTTGCCGGAATCGGCCGACCACTTCTTCAACCGGCTAACCGGCATGCGTGTGACCTTTTTCCGGGACGACCGAGGCCAGGTGATCCGCCTGGCCGTGCAGACCCCCGGCGTGGACTTCTCGCTGGCCAAAACCTCCGATCGACCTCCCCAAGCTCCCGAACCACCAAAACCACGTGTCGCCATCAAGCTGGGCACAAGACGTCTTGACGCCGTCGTCGGCCAGTACGAGTTCGCGCCGAGCACCACGTTTCCCAAGGGAGCGAAACTCACGATCTGGCGTGAAGGAGACCAGTTGGTCGGCCAGTTCCAGGGCGAGAACACGCTCGCCGGCGTATTCGATATCTATCCGGAGTCGGAAACGAGCTTCTTCATCAAGCTCAACGGCGTGCAATTGACCTTCGTCAACAATGACAAAGGCGAAGCGACGCCGGTCATTCACCATTCCCCTCGCGTAGGTGTTCCCGATTGCGAGGGAAAGAGAGTCAGATGATCCGTGCCATCCGAGCCTGCTATTTGTAGAAATCGGTTGAAAAACAGAGGTACGATTGCTGTTTTCAAGGATAATCTGTAGTGCGTGGGATAGGCCGGGGTTCCCAAACGCGACTTATCGCGTTTGGGGTCCCTCCAGCCGACGCGGCTAATCAGACTCTGCCCCAGGTATCCGGCTCCAGTCGGGTCGTCCGGTCGAACGCACTTGATGCGATATCCCTACCATTGATAGAATGCCCACATAGACGGTGTAATCGTTGGTTGTTGAGCGGCATGGCACGGCTCTGGAGGTCGAAAGGACTATGGGCGAGATCGTCAGTCGATGCGGCTTCCGGTGTGACCAGTGCTTGGCATATCGGCCGAACGCTGAGGCGAATCCTGTCGGCCGGCAGGAACTCAGTGACGGTTGGCACAAGTACTTCGGCTTCCGCATCCCCGCCGAAGAGATTATCTGCGATGGCTGCCTGGCCGAGAGCCCCCGCCTCATCGACAAAGCGTGCCCCGTCAGGCCGTGCGTCATCGAGCGCGGATTCGCCAACTGCGGGAGTGCCCAGACTACGCTTGCGCGAAGCTCGCCGAGCGTCTCGTTGTCTACGAGGAATTGGCGGCCTGGACACCATTCTCGATTCCCCCCGAGGACCGCGCCGCTTCATCGCCCCCTACGAGAACAAACGCCGCCTCGACCAGCTCCGGCGACAGTCCTGATGGAACCCAGAAAGCGGCGTCCATTCCCTAATAACTCGATGGTCGTTCTTGAACAGCCAGACCATTCCTCAGCCGAGGGTTTGTATCGCGTGTGCACTCTGCTCGTCCTGCTTGACCTCGCCCTTGGCCGGTGGGTTCCCATCCACAAGGAGGCGAAAGGGACGGCCGAACCTTTCCATCTGCCCGCTTGACCTGTCCGACCGGACAAGCTACAATCGTGGGTGACAATTGGAGAGAATTGCATGGTGGCAGTGCTGGAGACGGACAATCGCAAGGGCTCACCCAGTACGCATGGGGTAGTGGTCGGTCCACGTGCAGTGGGAAGGAGGATGCCCACAGGCAGCCTGAAGTTGTTGGATCGCCTCCGGAAGGTGCTGTGGTCGCGTTATTGCCACCGCTCAAGTGACATCGGGAAGCAAGTCTGGTGTCCCCCAGAATTTCTTGCACTGAAATAGAGAGAGGACACAGGAGTGACAAACATGCGTTCCTATTCGTGCTTGCTTCTTCTACTTTGCTCTTCTCTGGTTCTGCAAGGCTGTACTCGCAAATCCGTCAATCAGGGTGGGACGAATTCAACGTATTTGGATTTGCGCAAATCCCACACTACAGTCTTGACCCATCGTGGCCCTGCCCCACAAGAATGGGAAGACGTGAGCGTCCCGGAAGGAATAACGCAAGTATTGTACCCTTCTGGCAGTCTGACACTCAAGGCTTGGTTGGCGAAGCCCCGAAATGCTCAATCCACAGCGCCGGCGGTCGTCTACTTTCACGGCGGGTTCGCGTTTGGGACAGAGGAATTCAGCGATTGCCAGCCTTTCTTGGATGCCGGGTTTGTAGTAATGATACCTACATTTAGGGGCGAGAACGGAAATCCAGGCACCTTTGAACTTCTCTATGGCGAAGTGGAGGACGCGCAAGAAGCGGTACTATGGCTTGCCAGTCAACCGGACATCAACAAGAACCGAATATACACTTTCGGTCACAGCATAGGTGGGGGCATTTCGGCGCTATTATCACTGTGGGACGATATTCCTGTCCGTATAGGCGGCAGCTCTGGGGGACTGTATCCAAAGGACGTCTTTTATGGATGGAAAGACTTTGTCCCCTTTGATCTGAACAGTGAGAAAGAAACGAGCCTTCGCCTCTTGATTGGGAATATCAGGTTTATGAAACGCCGACATATCGCCTACCTGGGGCGTGAGGATAGTCTGGCCAATGTAATACCCGCAGCCGAGGCGGAGATAAAACAATCGGGCGCCCCTTTGACTATCAAAACAGTTGCGGGAGATCATTTTTCCAGCTTGGAGCCGGCAGTGTCATCCTTCACGGAGATAATGAAGTCCGACAAGTGATTGAACGTCAGCATAAAATGCAGAGAGAATACAGGAGACTACACGCGTCTGACGTCTCCCGCACGTCATTGGACCGCTTAGCCTGGGAATTGCTGCCAAGCATGGATCTTCTTGAGCAGCCAAGCCATGTTTTGGCCGAGGGCTTCCATCGTGCGTAGGGCCTCTTCGTCTTGCTCGACTTCGCCTTTGGCACGGCCGATGCCGATGTTCCAATGATTCGAGCCCGGGATGATCATCTGGCCGATCAGGAAGTAGTGGTTGATCGAGTCGAAGGTGTGCATGGCCCCGCCCGGTGGCGTGCTCTCTTGCATGAAACTATAGCGCAGGTATAATGGTTCCAGATGCAGATCAGAATCAAGCGTTTCCTGGACTGACAGAGATATGAGTAAACGAAGTTCGATCCCCCATTTCGCCATCTGCATCAACACGGATGATCCGGATTTGTTGACCCCTCGCAGCGTATACGAAATCCTATCCGATGAGAGTGCGGCGAAGTCCGGCTATGTTCAGGTCGTCGACAACGAAGGCGAGGATTATTTGTATCCCGCGAATTACTTTGTCTTTGTCGAGTTTCCCCAGGCCGTGCGGCGAACGCTGAGGCAGGTATCTCATCCGCGTTTGCAGGACGTTTCTGTCAGACGAAGGGCTTCGGCCGCACGCAAAAAGAGGACAGCCCAGCGAGCGTGCTAACACCACTGGAGGGGCGGTGACTACGCCGCGGGCGCCGAATGGGCGAGTTATCAGAGATGGGGGCCAGGCATGAACACGGTTCAAGCGGCTGAAAAACTGCTGCGCGAAATGGCCCGGGCGGAGAAGGCGCAACTCCTCCAGCGGATCGTGCAGGACTTGGGGGATGCGTTTCCCGGCATTGAGAGTCGCCCCGATGTTTGTGGCGGTGAGCCGTGTATCGTTCGCACCATTGGGGAAGGAAGAATAGAGAATGAAGTACCGAGTATTGATAGAGCAGGATGAAGATGGAGTCTTTGTCGCCGAAGTACCTTCTTTGCCTGGCTGCATCTCACAAGGAGAAACTCGTTCGCAAGCTTTGGAGAACATCAAAGAAGCCATTGCAGGCTACCTTGACAGCCGGGAAGCTCATAACGAACCGGTTCCGCCTCCGATCTCTGAAGAGATTGTCGAGGTTAACGCGTGAGTGAGTTGCCTCGAATCTCCGGGCGAGAAGTGGTCCGGGCACTGAAGAAGATTGGCTACGAACAAGACCGGCAACGAGGCAGCCACATGACCCTCAGGCGTTGATCTTCTTGAGCAGCCAGGCCATGTTTTGGCCGAGGGCTTCCATCGTGCGGAGGGCCTCTTCGTCTTGCTCCACGTCCCCCTTGGCGCGGCCGATGCCGATGTTCCAGTAGCTGGAGCCCGGGATGATCATCTGGCCGATCAGGAAGAAGTGGTTGATCGAATCGAAGGCGTGCATGGCCCCGGCCCGGCGGACCGCCACCACGGCGGCACCCACCTTGCGCTTGAACAGGTCGCCGTTGGCCCGGGCGACGTAACCGGTCCGGTCGATCAGGGCCTTGGTCTCCGAGGTCAGGTCCGCGAAGGCGGTTGTTGACGGGCAGTCTGGTATTATGTATGATACCATCATGCCTGTTCCAGACATCGTTATTGATACGAACGTCTTCATCGCGGCCCTGCGTTCGCAGCGGGGCGCATCCTACAGGCTGGTGACGCTTATTGACAGGGGGCTGTTTACCATGAACATCTCCGTGCCGTTGGTCTTAGAATACGAAGAGGTGGCCAAGCGGCTGGTCGGTCGGATTGGGCTCACCGCTGAGGATGTGGAAGAGGTTCTTGACTATATCTGCAAGGTAGCGAAACCACGAAGGGTCTTCTACCTGTGGCGTCCGCTGTTGGCAGATCCACGGGATGACATGGTTCTGGAACTGGCTGTCGTCGCCAAGTGTAGTCATATCGTTACATATAATCGGCGTGATTTTCAAGGTGCAGAACGGTTCGGCATTCGCGTGGCAACCCCGAAGGCGTTTCTGCAGGGGATAGGAGAGCTACCATGAGCACCATCAGTCTGCGTTTGCCTGAATCCTTGCATGAAAGCGCCCGCGCGTTGGCTGAGAAAGAGAACATCTCGATTAACCAGTTGATTACGCTGGCATTGGCTGAAAAAGTATCGGCCTTGATGACCGAAGAGTACTTGGGAAAGCGAGCCCGGCGCGGCAGCAAAGAGAAGTTCCGCAAGGCAATGGCCAAGGTGGCTGACGTGGAGCCTGAGGAACAGGACAAGTTGTAGGCTCTCAAGGTTGGCCCACCCGGGCACATTCTGGTCTCTCAGCCTGCGTTGATCTTCTTGAGCAGCCAGGCCATGTTTTGGCCGAGGGCTTCCATCGTTCGCAGTCCCTCCTCGTCTTGCTCGACTTCGCCCTTGGCCCGGCCGATGCCGATGTTCCAGTAGCTCGAGCCCGGGATGATCATCTGGCCGATCAGGAAGAAGTGGTTGATCGAGTCGAAGGTGTGCATGGCCCCGGCCCGGCGGACCGCCACCACCGCGGCGCCGACCTTACGCTTGAACAGGTCGCCGTTGGCCCGGGCGACGTAACCGGTCCGGTCGATCAGGGCCTTGGTCTCCGAGGTCAGGTCGGCGAAGTAGGTGGGCGAAGCGAGGATGATGCCGTCGGCGGCCGCCATCTTCTCGAGGCACGAATTGACGATGTCATCATCGAACGCGCAGCGCTGGTTCTTGTTCTTGAAGCACTGGCCGCAGGCGCAACAGCCATGGATGGGCTCGCCCGCCAGTTGGACCAGCTCCGTCGAAATCCCTTCCTTTTCCAATTCGGCGAAGACCCGCCAGACCAGGATCGCGGTGTTGCCGTCCTTGCGAGCACTGCCATTGAACGCGACAACTTTCATAAGGCATTCCTCTTACGTAGAATGAGCGCCAGCGCCCACGGAGTCAAGATCACCGGCGGGACGCCCATGCTACGGAGAGGAATGCTAACTCATGACGGTCGGCGTAGCAAGACGGTTCTGCCGAAGAAAGGTGGGCGACACCTTTCCTCGGTTGCGGGCAGGCGGTTGGAAGAGGGGGAGAACCTCCGCCTTAGTTATCCTTGAAGGGCCGCATCCAAGCGGGCCAGGCCGCCGGCGTGACGCCGCCGGCCGGTGTCCAGGGGTTGGCCGTGTCGTAATCCACGCACCATTTCAGGCTCCAGAGCTGTTTGAGACCGACTTTGCGGACCGACCAATCCATGAACACGCTGTTGATCCCGCCCTGGTGCCGGTTCATGCAGATACCGCTGCTGTAGGAGGAATTCGGGTCCGCGTCCTCGGAGGCCGGCGGATCGTCCATCGCGCCGTAGTAACACGAGAGACGGCAATCGAAAACGAGCGGTACATTCGCAGCGCCCCTTACATAAGGCGTGGTCCAGCAGGAAGCATCGGGCCGGTCCGGCTCCGGATAGTCTTTGCGCCCGAGCCCCACCCAGCCGTTCACGGCATAGCTGCCGCGCAACTCCTGCGGCGCGTCGGACCAGGCGCCGTTGGGCAGGCGCGGCGCCTTTCTCGCCGCACCATGCCCGAAACGTGGAGCCAATCTCTCCGGCGGGCGACGGCGCTGTCGCCATAGGACAGAGCCAGATGTCCCGGACGTTCCCGAAATCGGTAAGGAAGGTATACCACCAGCTACGGACGGCCGCACCGGAAATGCTCGGCACGTCCACACGTGTCAACTCATTGAAGAACTTGCCGTCATTGGCGGTTGTGTAGGTGTCGAGGAGAATCCCCCATTGTCGCAGATTGGACTGGCAGGTCACAGCCGCCGCGTGCTTGCGGACCGCGTGGACCGCCGGCAACAGGAGCGCCAGCAGCAAGGCGATGACAGCAATAACCACGAGCAGCTCGATCAGCGTAAATGCCCCACGCCGGTCCGCGCTTGGGCCTGTATGCCCCCAGGATGTACGCCGGCTGCTCATCGGGTTTCTCCGTCCAGAACACCTTGATCGTACCGCGGCTGGGGCAGGCGTGTCAAGGAGGCAAATGCGGAGCCCAGGGCAATGGCATGTGACCGATGATCCAAAGTTCGTAGTTTTCAGTGGTCAGTTTTCAGTCAGAGATTGGCAGATGGCCGCGTCCGCCGGAGACTATGCCGTCAGCTCCGAGGTGCAATGCGGGCAGCGCGTCGCCTTGAGCGGGACGTCCAGCAGGCAGTAAGAACAAGGCTTGGTGGTGGGCGTGACCGGGGCCGGCCGTTGCAGCGAGTTCATGAGCTTGACCAGCAGGAAGATGCAGAAGGCCACGATGACAAAATTGATCACCGTGTTGATGAACTGCCCATAGGCGATCACGGCCGCCCCTGTCTCCTTGGCCTGAGCCAAGGAGGTGATCCCCGCGGTCTTGTCGGGATCGAGACTGACGAACAGATCGGCGAAATTGACATTGCCCGTCACCTTCCCAATGGGCGGCATGATGATGTCGCTGACGACGGAAGTGACGATCCGGCCAAAGGCGGCGCCAATGATGATTCCAACGGCCAGGTCTACGACGCTGCCCCGCATCGCGAACTCTTTGAATTCCTTGAGCATCTTGCTCATGAGCTGTCCTTTCGCTTGAGATCCCCCGTTGTCATATCGGTAATGGTATTCATGTTGCCCGGGGGCGGTCCGATTGTCAACCATCCCACCGGTTCGGTACGCAGAAATGACGAAGAGGAGCGGATAAGGAAAAAGGCAAAGGTAAGAAGGAAAAAGGAAAAAGTGAAAAGGTAAAAGTAGGGCAACCGGAGCGGCCGGTCCGGACTTGAGCCTACCGCCTTCTGACCGGGGGGAATTCCCGGGCCCTGGCGTCAGCGGTTTACCCCCACGTGCGTGGGGACAATCCGGGAACGAGTCGCTGGATCGGCACAGCGTTCGGTCCCCGCCCGGGACCGCCGATCTGGGTCCCCCAACGCAATGTATCGCGTTTGGGAGCCCTATCCCGAGCGGCCATAGGTTACCGTCCCCACGGGCAAGTCTCCGCCCGGCCCCAAGCAAAAGTGGAAGTGTAGGTGTGTGCCCCCAAAGGCTCAGTACCCATTGTACAGCTTGCCTGCGTCATCGGCTTCTGTTGTTGTATTGGCGGTGATCTTTCCTTGGACCGGATCGTATATCCAGCCGACGCCGGCGGCGTCCGCCGTCGCGATTGTCGTGCCGCCTTTCCTGGCTCCTACCGGCGCCGGCGGAATGGTGCGGAGGTACGGACCGTAAATGTGCCCTGTGTCCTTGGCCGCCGCCACGTTCCCGGACGCATTGGAGTATTGCGTCAATTGGGCGTTGATGTTCGTCCCGTCAGGATAGGACCCCGAGTGCTCGGTAGTGTACAGGTCGATGGCACTGCGAAGGGTCTGCAAGCTGCCGGCCAGTGCCGAATCGTTCGCGCCTTCGCGCGACGGCTCATCCGTGGGATGCCGATGGCGGCCAGAATCGCGATGATCGCCACCACAATCACGACTTCCAGAAGACTGAATCCCCCTCTGCGGGCCCCTCGGTTTGCCCTCATTGGTGTTCTCCTGTCGGTTGTCTATGTACCCCCACAGACCTGCGCAAACGCGACACATAGCGTTCCCGACCCGGAACGTTCTTCCGAGCCAGTGCTGCCAGTCTCCTTATCGTCAGGAAACAATGGACCCTTGAGAGTGATTATTGCTGCCTGCCCTCCGGTTGAAGGGAACCCAACCTCCGGCCGGGTGCGCCCGCCTCGTATTCGTACACCACCCGGCATCTTCGCATCGGCTGGTTGCGTCCGCGACTTGAGGTATTCCCCGTGGGCGTGTCGCTCGCGGCGTCACGCCGCTCCCCCCTTTTCCCTCGTGCCTCTTTCCTTGTCCGGAGCCCCCTGCCCCCGGGACCGCCGATCTGGGTCCCCCAACGCAATGTATCGCGTTGGGGAGCCCTATCCCGAGCGGCCATAGGTTTCCGTCCCCACAGGCAAGTCTCCGCCCGGCCCCAAGCCAAAGTGGAAAGTGTAGGTGTGACCCCCTTTGCCCCCCGAGCCAGTGCTGCCAGTCTCCTTATCGTCAGGAAACAATGGACCCTTGAGAGTGATTATTGCTGCCTGCCCTCCGGTTGAAGGGAACCCAACCTCCGGCCGGGTGCGCCCGCCTCGTATTCGTACACCACCCGGCATCTTCGCATCGGCTGGTTGCGTCCGCAACTTGAGGTATTCCCCGTGGGCTTGTCGCTCGCGGCGTCACGCCGCTCCCCCTTTTCCCCCGTGCCTCTTTCCTTGTCCGGAGCCCCCTGCCCCCGGGACCGCCGATCTGGGTCCCCCAACGCAATGTATCGCGTTGGGGAGCCCTATCCCGAGCGGCCATAGGTTTCCGTCCCCACAGGCAAGTCTCCGCCCGGCCCCAAGCCAAAGTGGAAAGTGTAGGTGTGACCCCCTTTGCCCCCCCGGTCGTCGTGATCCCGGCGATCGGTTCACCCCCACGTGCGTGGGGACAATGGCGGATTTGCACTTCAGCCTGACTCCGCCTCCGGTTCACCCCCACGTGCGTGGGGACAATGCAAGTGGGCCGCCGGTCTCAAGCGGGTTTCGCGGTTCACCCCCACGTGCGTGGGGACAATGCAACCTGGGCTCCGGGATTGAACGGCTCCGGCGGTTCACCCCCACGTGCGTGGGGACAATAGATCGTAGTCGTAGACCTGCTGGACCAGGGCCGGTTCACCCCCACGTGCGTGGGGACAATACCCACGTGACCAACTCCTGGTACTGCTACGGCGGTTCACCCCCACGTGCGTGGGGACAATGCAATCGTTTGCTCCAGACTATCTGCCGCACCCGGTTCACCCCCACGTGCGTGGGGACAATGTGTTATGATCTTGAGTATTTGGGTGATCTGGCGGTTCACCCCCACGTGCGTGGGGACAATCGGACCGCGTAACACGGTTCTAACGTCGCTAACGGTTCACCCCCACGTGCGTGGGGACAATGGCTGTGCTGGACGCGATTCGACAGGTGGCATCGGTTCACCCCCACGTGCGTGGGGACAATTTCACGGTCCACGACTGCCGCCGCCTCGTCACCGGTTCACCCCCACGTGCGTGGGGACAATGGAATCTCTTTTTTCGCCGGTAGGTTCGCCGGCGGTTCACCCCCACGTGCGTGGGGACAATCCAACATCGAACAGATCGACTTCCTCGTCTGTCGGTTCACCCCCACGTGCGTGGGGACAATGTCCCGCACGCGCGGGTCCAGGGCTCGCGCTCCGGTTCACCCCCACGTGCGTGGGGACAATATGATTCAGACCCCATGTGCGTCTACTGTAATCGGTTCACCCCCACGTGCGTGGGGACAATCTAAACTCCTCAAACATCATGGAAGTCACCGACGGTTCACCCCCACGTGCGTGGGGACAATGGAACATCGCCAACGTAGAATGTGCCTTGTGCCGGTTCACCCCCACGTGCGTGGGGACAATATGCCCAGCTACTTGAAGCAGCTCCGGACGGACGGTTCACCCCCACGTGCGTGGGGACAATGCATCCAGGACTTTGGCTCGTTCAAACAGTTCGGTTCACCCCCACGTGCGTGGGGACAATGTTTCTCCATCACCTTAGTCTGGTCTGTGCGGCGGTTCACCCCCACGTGCGTGGGGACAATGCGAGATTGATCTGCCGGACGGTCTGCGGACTCGGTTCACCCCCACGTGCGTGGGGACAATGGAGCCCCGAACGGCCCGGAAGATTGCCGGTGCGGTTCACCCCCACGTGCGTGGGGACAATATCTGCTTCTCCTGCACGTCATCGAGTTCGGCCGGTTCACCCCCACGTGCGTGGGGACAATTTGTCCCAACAGCAACCACTGCATAGTTTTTCCGGTTCACCCCCACGTGCGTGGGGACAATGAAAAGCCGTGGGTGCAACGGCGCTTCCCATACGGTTCACCCCCACGTGCGTGGGGACAATGTTTACGGTCCGAAACCAAGTACCGCCGGAGCCGGTTCACCCCCACGTGCGTGGGGACAATGAACGAATGGGAGGGCGGCCGCCGACGGGAGTCGGTTCACCCCCACGTGCGTGGGGACAATATGCGGCAACTCTTGGCGGCGTGGCTGAAACTCGGTTCACCCCCACGTGCGTGGGGACAATTCTTCGTACCGAAGATCGCTTTCGGCCTCATGCGGTTCACCCCCACGTGCGTGGGGACAATAGAGCAAAGGCCGAACCATGCCAGCGTTCGGCCGGTTCACCCCCACGTGCGTGGGGACAATCCACGAGATCGACACGAACCCGGATTTGTCCTACGGTTCACCCCCACGTGCGTGGGGACAATTTCATCTTCTCTTTCCACGACATGCGGTTCTCCGGTTCACCCCCACGTGCGTGGGGACAATTCTAAAATTGGGTGAGAATAGCTCAAGTCCCGCGGTTCACCCCCACGTGCGTGGGGACAATGTCAATGCCAGAAGGGCGTACTCGGCGCACGCGGTTCACCCCCACGTGCGTGGGGACAATTGTACGACGTGAGTGTGTCCCGTAGTGGTATCCGGTTCACCCCCACGTGCGTGGGGACAATCAGTGGCGGATGCGATTCTTTGAGAGGTCCACCGGTTCACCCCCACGTGCGTGGGGACAATTCGGGCGTGGACTTCAAACTCCAGGACTTCGGCGGTTCACCCCCACGTGCGTGGGGACAATGAGGCGCAGGTCCAGGAACCCCAGACCGTTTCCGGTTCACCCCCACGTGCGTGGGGACAATGATCACCGTGGTCAAGGAGGGCACCGAGGGGGCGGTTCACCCCCACGTGCGTGGGGACAATGGAACTCTACACCATCTCCCTGGGCACCAGTACGGTTCACCCCCACGTGCGTGGGGACAATGGCGCGCTTGCGCCGGGCCATGTCGTTTTCCGGTTCACCCCCACGTGCGTGGGGACAATACCAGAACTCGAAGTTGCCTTCGCGTTGGCAGGCGGTTCACCCCCACGTGCGTGGGGACAATATCGAGGTCACCACCTGCTGTCTCCACGCCAACGGTTCACCCCCACGTGCGTGGGGACAATTCCCAACGCCGAGAGAGTTTCGAGGGTGGTGGCGGTTCACCCCCACGTGCGTGGGGACAATTACGCCTGCGACCCGGCCGGGCCCTGAATGAACGGTTCACCCCCACGTGCGTGGGGACAATGCCGGCAATTGCGGGGCGGGATAGGACTCGGGCGGTTCACCCCCACGTGCGTGGGGACAATGGACGAGACCCCCCAATTTCCGTACCAGCGAGCGGTTCACCCCCACGTGCGTGGGGACAATCCGGCGTAGAGACTGCCCAGGGAGCGGCAATACGGTTCACCCCCACGTGCGTGGGGACAATCTCGTAGGCCCGCAGGGCGGAGGGGGCATATCCGGTTCACCCCCACGTGCGTGGGGACAATTGGAGCTTCTTGAGCGTCATCCCCCGCAGTTCCGGTTCACCCCCACGTGCGTGGGGACAATTGGAACTGGAAATGGGCACACTCACCACGATGCGGTTCACCCCCACGTGCGTGGGGACAATGGAATCACTTCACCGTCTGGCAAAACCGTTCCCGGTTCACCCCCACGTGCGTGGGGACAATGCCCGGCAACACTTCTTCCGAGGGCCGACACGGTTCACCCCCACGTGCGTGGGGACAGACGTCGACACGCCCTTTGCAGACCACGATCGGTTCACCCCCACGTGCGTGGGGACAATACTGGACTCAGGGGCCTTTTTGCGCTGGAATCGGCGTTTTGGGCAGGAAAAGCCCCTCGAAGTCCTCAATGGTCTTGCTGGTTCGCCCGGCGGTGCGGATGGAGAAGCCCTGTTCGGTCGCATCCTGGTAGATGAGCAGGGCCGCCCCGCCCTTCTTGGCAGAGGCGATCTTGTCCCAGAGCAGGTCGCGCACGCGGGCCGAGACCCGCCCGACGAACACGCCGGTCTTGGGCTGAATCAGCCACCGCGTCAATTCACCCCGCAGCGACGGCGTCACTCGTTCCAGAACCATGACAATCATCGGATGGGCCCTTTACCGCTTTGGCTTTCAGGAAAGCCTGCATCTTCAGCACTTTGCCAATCGGGGTGCTGTCGGAGAGGGATTCGGGCTGCCAGAGTTCGCCCGGACGCGCCGCATCGGTCGCGAATTCGTCTTCCACAGCCTCTTTGCCCGGGACGTCCAGGGCTTTGGCGATATCCGGGAGAACATGCTCCATCAGCCGGGCCTCGCGGAAGCGGTCCCGGCAGGAGAGACGCACCCGACGCTCCAGCTCGGCGTGCCCCTCGGCGGCGGCGGCAAAAGCGACGGGAATCGTATAGGCCACCTTGTAGAGGTCGGCGACGTCATAGACGAATGAGAGCTGCTTGCCGCAGTGAACGAACCCCAGGGCGGGCGAGTAGCCGCCCGATAAGATCGCGGCATGGACCACGCCATACAGGCAGGCGTTGGCCGCCGAGAGCGCCCGGTTGACGGGATTGGCCGAGTCCCACGCCGCCCGCGTATAGGAGCGGCCTTCCCAGGGGACGCCGTACTTCTGCGAGGCTTCCGCATAAGCCTGGCGCACCCGGACCCCTTCTTTGCCGCGCAGTTGCTGCAAGGTAACGTCGTCGCTGATGTCGTCCTCGAAGCGCATGCAGTACATCCGAATAACCACCTGCAAGCGCGTTAGGTCGTTGCTGACCAAGGCCGCCTGCTGGAGGAGATTGCGGCTGTTGCGGGCCCCGCCCAGACCCTGGGCATAGAAACGAACGCCATGCTCGCCGCACCAGAGGACCTGGCAATTGTTCTCGGCGAGCGTGTGGACGGCCGCATGGGTGATCGTAGTGCCCGGCCCGAGCAGCAGCACCGCCAGCGAGGCGGCGGGCACGGCCGTGGTGCCGTCCGCGCGATGTACGGCGATAGCCTTCTCCTGCCGGTCCACGACGGCGTGTTCGACGTACAGATAACTGAGTTTGTCCCCGAACCTGGGCAGTTCTTGCAGGTTCTGCATTCGTTATCCCTCCTATGGCAGCCGGTCAGTTACGGTCGGAGTATCCCACAGGATTTATCCTAACCGCCATTTCCCACCAGCAACTAAGGGATTTCCTCCTATGTAGTTGTCAAAGAGCTATATCGGCCTGTTTCAGGCCGCCCTTGAGTCACTCGCGCAATGGAGCAATGGAAAGCAGGCCGAAGCCAAACGCCTTCCCGTGCCCGACACCGTTGATAACCGCGTCACGCAGCAGGTCTGAGTCCGTGCAGACGAGTACGCCTTCAAAAAGGCCTCCATTGTAGCGTTTTCGCGTAGGCTTCTCTTCGTTTGAGCCACCGCAATCCTCGCCAGGATGGCGCACGACGGTGTGAACCGCCTCCATCAGCAGCGGCGACGCCTCTTCGTCAAGAACGCGGAACCCGCGTGGAGCACCCATCGCTGTCAGCCACTCCCGCCATGGGTCCCAGCGAGCAAGAAGAACTCTCCGACGCTCAACGGGATCCGTCGGCAGTGGGTCCGGTACAGGCGCGGGGAAGACCGGAATCTCGGTGCGCTTTCTGCAATGTATAGTCAGACCGGAGCGAGTTGTCCGCATCTTACCGTCCGGATGGATGACACTCTTGGGATTGACGACGTTGGCCAGAAGCCGAAAACGATAGGAGGCGTTGCGAAGTGGCGAGGGGTCAGACTTCTTCACGTCGTCAGGTCTACGCGCGATGAGATACGGAGCGTTCTGAAACGCGTAATCCCACTCCGGCTCCTCCACGGACTGCACGAGAATCCTCGGGCAGCCGTCACGTTCGATGCGGAAGAGGAAACCTGCTTCGCGACGTTGGGGTTTGCGCTCGGGGAGGGACGGTCCTTCCCACACGCCCAGGAAGAACGGGTCTTCCGCACGCCGTTTGTCATCCGCGAAAGCCATCCAGAGCCGTTGGTGGACGCGATAGATGTCGCCCAGCCATTTCCGAGCCGGGTGGTCAGGATCACGGCCCACGTTCACGTGGAGAAGAGACAAGAACATTCAGCGGCCCTCCTTCACACCACCGTCGGGCGCGTCATCGAAGAAGTCTCCGGCGAATTCCCGCCCCGCTTTGAGCAATTCGCGTCGACGACCTTGTCGCCGTTCCGTCAAAAGTCGCTCAATCTGTCGAAGGATGATCGGACGCTGTTCCCGCTCCGCCGGATCTACTCGCTGGTGGCACATGTCCCCGCCGTACTCCAGCGAGGTGCACGCTTCGTGACAGAGTTTGCAGAGGGATCGCAACGTTTCCAGTCGTACGTCAGTGTAATCCAGATGGTGCACCTCGACGGCTGCGGACTTGCAGAATACACAAAGATGATGATCGAACTCTAACCGGCTGCGCTTCAGAGCGTCCCAGCCAGGTCCATACGGATCAACCCACGCGCGAGACGCTGCGGGCGGGTGCAGTGACTCACCAACAGAGACGGTAATCGTACCAGAGATGACAAAGCGTGCACCGTGGTTGTAGTAACCAAACCCTTGCGGAACGTCATGGACGAGCCGGGCGCCATCAGACGCCGGCGAGCCAGATGGATGTTCGATGTAGCAATCGAGTCGGCACGTTGTAGAGCGACCGCCGCCATCGATCGCAGCAATTCGCGGCCGCCATCTGACAGACGCAAGAGGCGCTCACTGGCGAACCAAATGTGCCCGTCCCCGCAAACACGGGTTCCGCAGGAACACAACACTTGCGACCCAGAAACACAGGCCAGACAGGATCATTCAGCCATCTGACATAGTCACCGATCACCGTTGGATCACCATGAAGCGCGACGAGGAATGACGCATCCCAGAGATATTGTCGGCGGGAAAGCAGCGTTTCGTACTCATGGGTCGAGGCCGTCCTCTTGATCCTCCCGTCGGCGCTGCGAATACCGATCGCTCGTTGTGGTCCGTGGGCGTGACCTCCCCCGGCAGTGTGGTAATCCCATGCGAGCGATCCGCGCCGGTCCACACGCACGCCCATCGTGAGCGACGCCAGCCTCTTCAGTTCCTCTGCGGAGTCTTCCCGGCGCACCCCCTTGGCGCAGAGCAACAACCCCAGCACTCCCGACTTGCTCGGATAGGTGTCGGTGCGCCGAAGCTGGAACCGCGAGGACGTTCCCCATGATTGCATGGGACCGGCAAGGCGAAGGAAGAGCGTGTTGTCGTTCATGCGGTCGCCTCCGCCCGTGGGGCAACGGAAGCCTTGCCAACCACCTCGACCAGCTTGTCGAGTGTCTCCGCAGGTGTGGCACCTTCGATTGTTGTCTTAGCGTGGCCGACCGCGAGCAAGAAGCGCTGGGTATCGGCAGGAGCGAAGGCCGGAGCGACCGCTTCCACATAGGACTTGAGGGCTGCGGCCGAGTTGGTCAGGTAATTCGGCCCCTCAACGGGCTGGAGAAACGCGTTGGCGTAGCTGATCGGACGCTTGACGTTCGACAGTTCGACTAAGACAAGTTCAGGGGCTCCATGACTCGCGAAGCTGTTCTGCTTGCCGGTGGGGTTCGCCAACGCCGCGGCCGCCAGCAAAGTGCCGACCGCTTTGGACGCTTCAGTATCGGGCCATGCTTGCCCACCCTTACTCAGGTGCTTTCTGAGAGCGTCGAGGTCAAGGTTGAGATACTTGTAATAGACCGAGGCGTTGTAGAAGGTTTGATTTTCGCCCGTTCCCATGAACGCCGCGCCGGCTCTGTCCTTCTGGCTCGTTGCATACTTCTCTTTGCCCTCGTCCATCGCAGTGAACCAATCGCTCTCGATCACCGTCTCGTGAGTGCTGATGGCATGTGCGACCTGGCACGTTGCCTCCACATTGACGACCAGATCGCTGGTGGTCATCCGCCCGAACAGCCCGATGTCCACGGTGAATGAGTTGCCTGCCTTGGCGATATCCGCGACTAACGCGTTGATTTCTCTCTTGAGGGCTTCGATGGCGTTCTGCGATTCGTCTTTGTATTGCTGCTCATCCTTCTTAATCGCGTCTTCTTTCTCCTTGATCGCTGCTTTTTGGTCGTCGGTCGTGGCGGCCTTCTTCTCCACATTGATCGCTTTCCTTCGCTCCTTCAAGTCCTTGCCTTTTGTCCTTCGTGCCGCCTGCTGTTCAGCGGTCTCGTTGATCTCGCCGGTCACGAACAGATGGTACGCTGCTGGCTTCTCTTTTCGAAACTTCGCCACCAGTTCCGCAATGCGCCTGGCAAATGGCGCCGGAAAGAACACCAATTGCCGGGTCTGGCCAACCTCATCACCAGCGGACTCATTGGTATCGACCGCCGGGGTATTCTCTTCTTCCGTCTCGTCAGACTCCTCCCGGCTCCTTTTCTTCTCGAATCGGCTGGCGATGGCGACCATCATTTGATCCAGTTCTTCTCGGGGAACACCCAGCGTCTCATCGTTCCTTAGTTCGTCAGCGACCATCTGCGGCAGGTATGTGGTCCGGTCCGCGAGGGCATCACCAAATGTCTCTTTGAACTGCCCGGACCGCCGGATATTGCGTTTGAGGCACTGACTGCTGATGCGTCCTCGCGTGACGCCACCAAAGACACACCTTTTGGGGTGTCCATGCTCGTCGCGATTGAGGTTCCCGGGTGGCATACTCTGAAGGATGTGAATCTGGATGAACATGTCAATCTCCTTTCTTGGGGGGTCATCGGTCGAGTAGTCGGTCAAGACGATAACATAGACTTGACCAGTCGATCGGAGTTGCCGCTCGCTGCCTCAGATGCTGGTCAATAGCACCGCGCAGGGCGGCCTCCAGTCTCTGTCCGCGCGGCAAGGAAACAGGGTAAGGCGAACGTTCATCACGTCGCTTATCAGGCTGCCGCTTTGCAAGTTCATCAAGCGGACAGAACGTCGCGTGCTGGTGCAGGACCCGTAGATGCGAAGGCACAACGCTCATGAACTTTAGTACGAGCCAGGCGACGTTTCGTGAAGGAAGGCCAGGGACTTTTCGACCTCGTAGCGCCCAGAGCAAACCACTGAGCAGGTCAAACGCCGCCGGGGAGTCGTGCATCGGGCGATAGGCGGCTGATGCCAAAACAGCCCAATCAGTGTAGGTGAGGAGGCGCACGGCAGACTGGACGAAGGCAGTGGCACCATTCGCTGGGCCAGCCGCGCGCCGGCTTGCCCAGCCATCAATCTCCTGCTGTCGCCAAGGCAACGGCGCAGGCGGCACGAGAGCCCGAAGCGTATCCGAGGAGAGATCCGCTAATTCAACTTGCCGATGATCGTAGGTCTTCTTGCGCAGGTCTGTGCAAGGAACCACCAGCCGCCAACCGCAATGCCCAGGATTGCCCCGTAGCACTGCCGCAGTGGGCCGTGAGTCGCTCTTGTCGACCAGGCCGATCAGGTCCGCGCCGGTGGCAGCGAATTCTTCAGCGTGGCTCTTGATTGTGACGTACGGCGCATCGGGGTCATAATACGCCGACGGGTCCTGCCAGACAAAAGGGATGGTTTTCCCGCCCTTCTTGTTGGATTTCGTATTCTCGTTCTTCGCGTAAACGATCGGGCCAACGACCGGTATTTCTGACCGTCCGCAACGCCAACAGATGCCTTTCGTTTCGACAGACCGAAGATGCACGCGTCTTGGATTCCAGGTGAATGCCTCAAGATACGGGATTTCGCCGTCCTTGTCAGTCGGTTCGAAGTGACCACTCCATTTCGGCTCGCCTGATCTTCCCTTGAGAGGAACGAGATTTAAGCCAAGCGTCACAGCCAAGCTTGGCCCCAATGCCATTGCCATAATCGGCGGTGCGTTGTGGATGGACGGAGACAGTCCCGCACCGCCCGATTGGCTCCACGGGACAACACGCAGCAGCCCAATTGTGGCGCACCGCAAGCACAGGCGCATGCTGTCGTCGTCGCCATGATGGAAGTGCGCGATGTTCGTGCCCGATGCGAATTCTACAAAGAGAGAGCCAGCCGACTTGCAGTCCTGTTCCTTCGTATTCTTCACCGACGGGTCTTGCAGAAATGGTGATTGATCGTCGAACAGACGAAATCTGCGAGCCTCCGCCTCAATGGCGGCAAGCACGATACGAGGTGTCTCGCCCCTCAGCAGCGACTCGCGGACTTGTTCCATTCCTCCCCCTGCGTCTGCCTTCCAGTAGAGGAGCGTCAAGAGGAACCGCTGCGAGGCGAACAGGTCGAGCGGACTGGCGCTGGCAATGCAGCGTATCTCACTCGCTCGATTCAGTGCTTCCAGAGGAGAGTAGACCCTCGCATTAGAATTGATGTCCTGTACTTCCAGCCAAGGACTGGCGAGCACATTCCAGTCCGACTCTTGCTCTGGTTCATTTTGATTGTCGGGCATAGACCGCAACCTCCTTCCAGCCATCGCACATCTGACCAGCATCGTCCAGCCTCTTACGAATCCGCGCGCGTTCCCACGTTCCATCGTGGTAAAGCACCGGAATCCACTGCTCGTCGAGTAGATTGTAGACCATCGCCGTCTCCGCCTCAAAGAGACCACCCGTTCTTTTCCGACCGTAGTTGATGTCGCGACCTCCTAACACTTCCTGCGGCCTTGCATTCCGTCCGTATCCTACCGGCGTATCTGAGCGAGAGCAAGGGAAAAAGGGACGGGGAGATGAAAGTACACAGTTGGCATCTGGACCCCGGATCAAGTTGCGGGTGACAACGTTGTCAGCGCGGAACCTGGAGATTGCCGCGCTTCGCTCGCAATGACAGGAGGGGGAGATTGCCGCCCCCTGCCAGAGGCGTTGCAGGGGTGACAATACTTCGCTCGCAATGACATTCAAGCATCCGCGTCCATCAGCGTTTATCTGCGGTTGCGGTCTATGATCTCGGGCCTGCCGTCCGGGCACGCCGCTCTCCTGAGCACTATGGGAAGGAAGGACAGTCAATGCCAATCGGGAGATTGGCGGTCCCAGGCCAGGGCATCAGGGATTCCCTGATATGAAAACGAGCATGGGGCCGGATAGGAGAAGCAGCGGTCGCCCGATTCCGGGCGGTCCCGGCGCGGATACCATGACACCCAGTGAATTACGGTTGGATTGAAAGGGATCGTCATGAACAACACGATGAACACCACGAACGACACGGAACTGGTGAAACAGTATGCGGCCGGAGACGAAGGGGCTTTTCAGGAGATCGTCCGGCGGTACAAGGATGGGGTCTATGCGTTTCTCCACCGCTTCCTGGGCCGGGCGGATTTGGTGGAGGATGTGTTCCAGGAGACGTTCCTGCAAGCGTACGTCAGCCGGGAGACGTTCGACGTGTCCAAGCCGCTGCGGCCGTGGCTGTTCACGATCGCGGCCAACAAGGCGCGGGATGCCCTGCGGCGGCGGCAGCGGGTGGACGCCATCAACCTGGGGAGCCTGTTCGATGACGAGGAGCATTCGATCGACGACGTGCTCAATACGCTGGATCACGACGACGTCCAGCCGTATGACGGGCTGATCCGAGAGGAGACGGCGACGGAAGTCCGGCAGGTGATCGCGCGGATGCCGGCCAAGCTGCGCGAAGTTTTGCTGCTGGCGTATTTCCAGAAGCTGCCCTACGCGGAGCTGGCGGGGATCCTGGGCGTTCCGGTCGGCACGGTCAAGAGCCGGCTGCATACGGCGGTCGGCCGCTTCGCGGAAGAGTGGAACGCCCGCACGCTGTGCGAGGTCGCGAATTGAGGGCGGCCGAAGCAGGAGGATTATTATGAGCATTCAGCGTTGGTCGGAAGATGTGATCCTGGTGGAACTGACGGAGAACTTGCAGAGGCATAACGATCTGCACGCGGTCATCGCCCTGCTGCGCGAGGAGGGCGTGTGCGATGTCGTGGTGGATTTCTCGCGGGTGCAGGTGGTGGGCGGGGCGTGGCTGACGCAACTTCAGAAGATCCAGCGGCTGGTCCAGGCGGGTGGGCATAAGCTGATTCTCTGCGATGTGGCGCCTGCGACCCGGGGGGTCTTCACCATTGCCCACATTGACGATCTGTTCGAATTCGCCGAGGACCGGTTCACCGCCCTGGCGAGTCCACGCTTGGTCGCCTGAGGCGGGAGTGGCTGCTGCGCTCGCACTTGTCCGATCGGGGGACGAAGTGATCGGTAACACGTGACAGGTGACAAGAGCGGCGGGGCTGCCAGTTCCGGGAGTGGCACGGGGGAAGGGGCGAAGGGGATGGGGTGGCCGGGAAGTGCGGCGACGGGCGGCCGGCGGCAGTCCAGGAGCCCTCAATTGTCCGTGGGCAGGACGGGCAAGGGGTCGGGGATGGCGTCGAGGAGGCCCTGCTCGTGGAGGAACGCCGCGACGTGGGCCGAGGTTCGCGTTGAGATAGGGCAGGAGGTTGGGGTTGTGCTTGGGGTTCCAGCCGTGCTGACGCAATTCCTGGAGCACGGCCGCCGGGGGTTTCTTGTCCACCAGGAGCTGGTAGAAGGCGATTACGCCGCCGGTGCGTTGGGCACCGGCGGCACAGTGGACCAGAACGGGCCGGCCCTGCCGCTCGGCCCGGATGACGGCCGCGACGGCCCCGGCGTAGTTGTTGACGTCCCCGGTGCCGTCGCCGAGGAGCGGAAAGCGAAGCAGCTCGATGCCAAGTTCGGCGGCCGCCTTCTTTTCCGCCGCTTGGTCCTGGTCGCGCGGATCGTCGAACGTCAGGGCCACGATAACCTGGATGCCGTGGCGGGCCAGCACCCGCCTTGACGAGAGAGGCGGAGAGCTGACCGCTACGGTAGATGCGGTGCCCTTCGACGACCGCCCAGCGTTTGGGGATCAGCCGGTCCTTGGCAACGCCTTGCCAGAACCATACGGCCCCACCGAGCACGCACACTACCAGAACAGCCGCCGGCAACCGCTTCGAGTACTTCGCCTTGTCTTTGCCCATGTCCATCCAGGCTCCACGACCATCACCCAGATCAACCATGACGTATTCGCAGCAACGAGAAACAACGGCGGTCCATGCGGGCAAATGGAAAAGCAACGGGAAGAATCGGGGCGAGTGGATTCGAACCACCGACCTCTTGGTCCCGAACCAAGCGCTCTAAGCCAAGCTGAGCTACGCCCCGGTCGGCAAAACAGTTACTATACAGCCGCCGTCGAAAGAGTGCAAGTTATAACAGGTTCACCGGGTCAATATCAACAGCAATTTTTACGGCGGGTCGAATTGGCCGGTCAGACCGCAGCGTGGTGAAGAGCCGCGCATGCGTGGCGGCATCGGGGGTCTGGACGATGATCTGGATGCGGTGGAACCGCTCGATCCGGCTGATCACGGCAGGCATCGGGCCGCGGATTTTCGCGTGCAGCCGCTGCTGCTGGACGATGGCGTCGATCCGCTGCCGCATGGTGTTGGCCGCCGCCTCCAGCTTGTCGTACTTCTGGTCGCGGAGCATGACAATCGCCAGCCGCCAGAACGGCGGCAGATCGCACGCCTGCCTGTGCTTGAGCTCCTCGCTGACGAAGCCCTCGAAATCCTGGGCCAGGGCGAACTTGACCGCCGGCTGCTCCGGAAAATAGGTTTGCACGAAGACCACGCCCTTTTTCTCGGACCTCCCGGCCCGCCCGGCGACCTGCGACGTAAGCTGGAACGTCCGCTCGTTCGCCCGAAAGTCCGGCAGATACAGGCACGTATCCGCACTCACCACGCCGACCAGCGTGACGTTCGGAAAGTGCAGCCCCTTGGCCAGAATCTGCGTCCCGGCCAGGATATCCACCCGCCCCTCGCCGAACTCCTTCAGCAGCCGGTAGTAATCCTGGCTGGCCATCGAATCGCTATCGACCCGGGCGATCCGCGCCTCGGGGAACCGCCGGGCCAGCTCCTCCTCCAGCCGCTGCGACCCCACCCCGATCATGGTCATCCGCTTGCCGCAAATCGGGCAATCCCGCGGCACCAGCGTCTGGGCCAGGCAATAATGGCACATCGCATACCCATGCTCCATATGCTCCCCGGTGACCGTCGTCATATGCGTCGCCGGCGTCTTGACCTTATGAAACGTCAGCGAAGCATCGCAGTTGCGGCACTGGAGCGTGTGCTTGCACGACGAGCAGAACACGAAATTGCTGTACCCCCGCCGATTCAGCAGCAAAATCGCCTGTTCCTTGCGGGCCAGCACCTCGGCCAGATGCTCCGCCAGCGGCCGGCTCAGCAAATCCAGATGATTATCCTTCAGGCTGCTCTCCCGCATATCGACCAGCCGCATCTCGGGCATCGGCAGATCCATCACCCGCTTGGTAAGCCGGACCAGCTTGAAGCTCTCCCGCGTCCGGCAATTGTGCAGCGTCTCCAGCGACGGCGTCGCACTCCCCAAAATGCAATGCGCCCCGGCCAATTGTGCCCGCTTGATCGCGACATCCCGCCCGTGGTAGCGGGGGGCCGTATCCTGCTTATAGCTCGGCTCGTGCTCCTCATCGACGACGACCAGCCCCAAATTGGAGATCGGCGCAAAAATCGCCGACCGCGCCCCGATCACCACATCCGTCAGCCCCGCCTTGGCCTTCTGCCACTCCTGGTTCCTCTGCCCCGCCGTGAGCCCCGAATGCAGCACCGCCATCCGCTCAAACCGGGCGGTAAATCGCTGCACCGTCTGGGCGGTGAGCGCAATCTCCGGCAGCAGCACAATCGCCGCCTTGCCCTTCTTCACCACCTGCTCGATCGCCCGAATATAAACCTCGGTCTTGCCGCTATCGGTCACGCCGTGCAGCACCGTCACCCCAAACCGCCCCGCCTCGATCTGCCCGCGCGATATGCTCCAGCGCCCGCTGCTGATCCTCGTTGAGCGTAATCTCCTGCCCCGCCTCCGCCACCATCCCTTCCGGCACGACCGGCAGATTGGCGAACACCTTCTTCTGCACCACCCGCACGACCTGCCCATCCGCCAGATGCTTGACCGCCGGCGCCCCGCACCCGACGATCTCCAAAACCTCCGCCACCTCCACCGCCGCCTCCGCCGTAAAGGCCCCCCGCTCGCGCAAAACCGCCACAATCTGCTTCTGCTTGGCCCCCTTGAGCCCCCCAACCATCTCCTCCCACGCCGGCCCGAGATACACATACCGCCTTTTCTTGATCGCCCGCCGCCCGTTTGACCGCCCCCGGCACCATCGCCGCCAGCACCTGCCCCAGCGGGCACACATAATAATCGCCGATCCAATTGGCCAGCTCCATGAGCTGATCGCCCAGCAGCGGCTCCTCATCGATCACCCGGGCCACGCACTTGAGCTGCCGCCCCCCCTGCTTCCCAACAAACGACTCCCCCGCCGGCACATCCGCCCTCACGCAGAACCCGGCCTCCAGCTTATTGCTCTTGCCGAACGGCACCTCGACCCGTTGCCCGACCCGAATCGCCCCCAGCCCCTCCGGCGCCAGATAGTCGAACTCCGCATCCGCCCCCGACGACTCGACCGCCACGCGAATGATGTGCCCGGCTGTAGGCACACTTGGCTGCCCTCCTACAGCCTCCTGCCCTGGTTGCGGGAACAAACTCGCCGTTACCTCTTTACCGCTCATGACTTAGCATTCCTTGCTCATCCCCTCGGCCCACAAGAATACAGACCGATAAACTGGTCGTCAAGGCCATCCCAGCCGACATTCCGAACCACGAAGGCTACGAGGCACCCAGCGCGGCCTTCGGCCGCAACCAAAAGAGATGCTCTCACAAAGACGCAGAGACACAAAGAAGACCGGTACGGAAATAGGCCCCAGAACTTCGTGCCTTCGTGGCTTTGTGAGAGAGCCAAGTATTTGTGGATTAAGGGTTTACCGTCGATCCGAAATTTGCGCAGGAGAACAAGATTCAAGCAAGTAGTAATACGAAAGAAAGCGAGTCGTCTTATGTAGCCCAGCGTTGTCATTCCCGCGCAGGCGGGAACCCAGATTACCCCCGGCTGGGGAATCAGAACGTATCATCCCGAGGACGGGTGTGCCACATTGAGATGAACTTCCCGGAACCCTAATTCAGCCGTCTCGCCTTCCATTTGTCCGGATCCTGGGAGCAGTGGAAGACCGCATGGATAACGATGCGTTCCGGCTCGATCAGGTAGAAGACCACGTAGACTCAAGGATCGACCTCTTGACCTCCGACCACGGTATGACAGACTCCGGGTCTCGCAGGTACTCCTGCCGACGACGCTGGAGTTCCTTCTTCTGCCATTCCGGCACGGGCAAGCTCGCGCCGGACGTCTGGGCGATACTATCCCAGAGATCCTCGACCAACTGGATCTGTTCGGCCGGGGGCAATTTCTCAAGATGTTGGAATTCTGGTGCCATGATCTGATTGTACCGCGACGACGGCGCGCGAACAGGGCGTTTTCTCTTCGTAGCGTGAGCATCCTCCCTCGCCTCTCGCGCCGTGCGTCTTGGCACGGCATCTTCGCCGCCGGCAGGATTTGCCATAAGTTGTTGGAATCCGACAGGTTCTGGAAAGAAACGGAGCAGCGCGACGGAATTCCTCGCCCAGACCGATCCGGATGAAGCAAAGCGACTCTGGCGTGAATACCCGCTCGACGATTACGGCCAAGGCTGGGACGATCCGGCCCTGTGACCTATTCCGACTCCCGCCGTTTGGAGTTCCGCGTTTACGCGGGTCGGACTACTCTTTCCCGCCTGAAGGCGGAACTCCGAACAGACTGCGTTGATCGCCTTTCAGATACCGGCGGGGAGACCGCCGGGCTGCGACCGGTCGCCTTTGCCACCATGGACTTCTACGGATTCCGGACGGAGAATTGGGAACTGAGGACTATCTGTCAGGAGGCTGTAAGCGTAGCTGCCCCGGGAACACCGATCACCCGATCGGCTCTACCGGTTTCAATTGCCACCCGCCTGCGGGCGGGCGGGAACCCACCGGCGACTACGTTCCTGGACCCGGCGCCTCGTCTTCCCTATCACCTGTCCCTTGTCGCTAAATTGCGGCTGGCCGCAATTTTCCCGTCAACATTCCCCCGTGACAATCGCCTATACAGGCAAAGGAGGCGATGCAGGGATGGTGTGTGCGCATTCTGCCCGTACTTGTCTCTTGTCACGTGCCACTTGTCACTTTTTCTTGTCATATTTCACCTTTTTTCTATTTTCTACTTGATTTCCCCGCGCCGCCGGTCATAACTACACCTGTAAACGCACCTTGATGAAGCAGCGACGAAGAGGTTGGAGCCCACGGTGGGCCGGACAAAGGCGACGAGAACGAAGTACGTGGAATGACGGTGGAAGAGCGAAGACGCGAAGAAGAATGGGACGCATGAAAATCCACGTATCTGCCCCCTATGGCAACAGAATAGTCCGAGATCGAGGGACTTGCGATTCGTGACGCGGAAGGCACGGAAGAAAGTTCCAACGTGCCTTGTTTTCTGTTTGTGCTTGAAGGGACCGAGACATGTGCAATGTTCGTATCGTGCGGCATGCAGCTCTGCCATCGTTTCTGTTGCTGTTGGCCCTGTTCGTGGTAGGATGCTCCTCGAATGCTCCTTCTGCGACACCGTTCACGCGTTTTCACGATGCTATTAATGCCGCCGCTTCGGGCTCGGATGCAGCGATGGTGCAACTTGAGACAGCCTCGCGCGAGAACTTGATTGCCCGGACCGGCCAGTGGACGCCCGAAGCACTCCTCGCTCTCGGAATCGGACCCAACCCCACCGACCCAACGCAGGTCTCAGTTCCTGAACAGATTCTTTACCTTCGGGTAGCCAACATGCGCTTGGGTCTCAAGAGTCTCAATAGCGCCATGAGTCGGTATTCTCTCGCGTTGATTGATCTGGCGTCTCCCGAACTCGTCGGCGACAAAGATATTGATGACCTGACCACCACCCTCAACGAGAATATCCGCTCAGCATCCGTGGCTCTGGGCGCTGATAAGGCGGCCACCAAGGAAGCCGCCGTTGTTTCAACCTTCGTGGGCGAAGGCCTCAAGACCTATCTCCGTTCCCGCCAGCGTAAGGATCTAATCGCCGCGATGGAGAAGAATCAGCCGGTTATCGAACGTACGTGCAAGCACGCCAACGAGGCGGTTTCCACCTCCATTCTCGTCCTGCGGGGTATCTATCAGACAGATTATCGCAATGTGGTATCACCGCTAACACCAAAGAACGACGCAGACCTCGCTCGCATCAACGCGATGTCCGATCAAGATAGGAAGAAGATCGCCGCGCAGATCCTTGATCTCAATGATGAATACCTTCATCGCATCCAAGCCCTGCAGGATCTCAACGCCGTTTACGAGACGCTTCCCACGGCTCACGCTCAACTGATCCGTGCGCTCAAGACCAACAATTTCGATCTCAGCACGGTCGTCGAACTTCTGGAGCGTGGCATTCGTCTGGGTCAAACTTATGAAACACTTCGCGCCAAACCTTTGCCTGAACCGAAATAGCAGAAAGGAACTGTAATGGCCACCCCGCAAGAGAAACGGAAAGCCATCGGCATTCTCCAGTCCATTTCGTGGGACCTGCAGCAGGTCGAGCTCTCATTGCGGCTCAAGGGGCAGTTTGATGCCGCCGAGAAGATCTGGGCCGCCAATCAGCGACTCGCCACAGAGATCGACGTGCTCATTGGGCAGGTCATCGAGCAGTGGAGTGAGGAAGTGCCCGCAATTACGGCGGATCTGGCGAAGGCCGAGAGCAACGTGACGGACTGTACCGCCTCCATAAAACAAGACTTCAAGAATGCCCAACTCATCGTAAGAGCTGTCGGTCTGGTTGACGACCTCGTCGAACTCGCCCGCAAGCTTGCCGTTGTCGTGTAGTCACGGACAAGAAGAGGAATAAGAGGAATTCGGGGGACAGCACACTTATTTCGGCCCGGTATTGAGTGTGCTGTTCCCAGATTCCCCCTGCTCACCCGTGCAGTGCTCAGTACGAGCGGGCGGGCAAAAGGCAATTTCTTATCAGTATCAGTAATTCGGCGCAGAGGGGGAACCATGAACGAGAAGCTGGCAAAGTTGTGGTCAGGGGCAATTCAGGGAACATCTTACTTAATTTCGGTGCCTAATTGAGTGTGGCATCCCTAGGTTACCCAGATTACGGACGTACTTCCGGAATTCCGGCAGTGTCCAAGATGGGAGGTGATCATGCTCGGTGGACGTGGTCGAATTCAAGGGAGGTTTAGTCTTGCTGCTTCTGCGGTAGCCTGTACTGTCCTACTGGCGGCGCCTTCTTGCGCAGGGATCTCCTGCACCCGGCGCGACGAAGAAAGACCAAAAAGGTGTCGCGCCGAGTGGGGACGCCGTCCAGACCCCCGCAGCCCAGACGGGAGCTCCAGCCTCCGAGGCCCAAAGGGGCATTCCGACTCCCGGGGCCCAAACGGGATCCCCAACTCCAAATGCCCAAGCCGGCACAAGCGGTTCCGGAAATCGGGACGGAGACAAAGGACAGCACGCATGGTGGCTATTACTTTACATTCCCCTTCTCGTCGCGTTCCCCTTTGTCCTGGAGGTAGTGGATATACAGAAATCCTATAAGTCAGCAGAGAGGATCCGGACCAAGCTCTTGGACAAGATGGGTTCGAGCATTTCGCCCGATCAGGTCAAGGCGCTCGTTGCCGACTTCGACAAATCCCCGTCGGGAGTGTCAGGTCTGACCCGCGGCGCTCTCGCCTTCACGCTTCTGCTCATAATCGGAGTCGCCGTATTCCACCTTCTTATATTTGGCGGAGACGGCGTCAGCGGCCCAGTCGACAAGCTCCTCACCTTGCTCACAGGCGCGGTCACATCAATTACCGGCTTCTATTTTGGCGGCAAACTCGCCACCGATGCAGCGACTGCGGCTGCCCAGCCATCCACGATCACCCCAGCTAAGCCCGGAGGCTCGATCTCCAGAGTGAATCCTGATCATGGAAAGCAGGGCGACGTCATTGAAATCGAAGGCAAGGGATTCGGCCCGTGGGGTTCGGTGCTCTTCGATAAAATCGGCGCTGAAATCCTGAATCCTTGGAAGGAATCATCAATTAAAGTCAAAGTCCCAGCCGGCCTGCAGTCAGGGAAACACGTCAATATTACTGTGAACCCGGTCGACGGACCCGCGATCGTCGGAGCGGAGAATCTCTTCAAAGCAGACTAAGAGAATCGGCGGCGGCGAGGAATTGCGGGGAATTGTCGCGACAGCATACTCATTTCGGCCTGGAACTGATTATACTGTCCCTGGATTCGCACCAGATTCGCAGATTCGCCAGTTTTGCCATGAGAACCCCAAGGAGGACATATGGGCACTTTAAGCGAAGAAGAAAAAGTACGCATTCGCGAAGAGATGAACTACAGGGAAGAAATCAGAATACTACTCAGTGCGAAACACAACAAAGAGACACACCCGATTAAAGGGTTCTTAAATAGCGCGTTTTTCGTAACCGTACTTGGCGGCATAGTCATTGCTTTTCTTGGGCACCTGTGGCAGGAAGCATCACTCCATCGGCAAAAGGAAATCCTTAGACTTGAGAGCGCTTCCCAACAACGGTACGATTTGTTGAACAGCTTTGTTCAGAATTTTGAGTCCACAATGATGATTCTCGGTACAATGCATAAGAACAAGTTAAGCCTGGCTGATATCACGGCCAAACGCAAAGCTAATGAAACGTCCGTGGCGCCAGAGGCCTTCAACTCCCAAAATAGGCTCTATGAAGATACTTGGGCTCTATATCAAAAGGCTCCGAAGATTAACACATACGAGATTCAGATACGGGCGCATTATAGAGATGCCGCCGTTCTTTCAGCTTTGAAAGCTTTGGATGCGGCTATTGTTAACCTACAACAAAGTCCCGATCAGGAAACACTGAAGTCGTGCATGGCTGAAATTGATACCAAGTTCGAAGAGCTATCAAATGCCATGGTTACGGAGACTGCGAGAAACGAGTTCTAACATTGTGCTGCACCGGATGCTCCAGGCGCTACCGCTCCTTCCGCTTGGGGATTAAGGGGTCAGTGAACAGGGGGCAGGCATTCACTTGCACATTCTCGCCTTGGGCGAAGAGGAAGCCGACGGTATCAGGCACTTCCTTCGCACGGGGCCGAAGGCATCGGTGTGCACGGCACACCTACCCGTTCTCGGCGCAGCCGTTTTTCCTCCTTTCCCTCGGGCCAGAATCCGTGTCCATCCCGTATGAATCCGTGTCGCAAGAGCGGTTGTCGGTAGTCCGTAGTCGGTAGTCGGTAAGCCAAGGGGCAGTACAGCCTTCCCCCCTGCTGTCATCGGTCCTCAGTCTTCTGCCCTCCGTCCCCTCCTTTCTCAGTGCCCTCCGTGTGCTCCGTGGTAAAAGAACAATGGTCGGTAGTCTGCCTCGCCCCTCCCGGCCTCGTTCGCGTGCTTCGGGTATTTCGCGGCTTGATGATCCTCGCAGGCCTTCCTCTGCGTCCTCTGCGGTTGAAGAAGGCAGATTGCCGCCCCCGGATCCGAGTCCGGGGTGACAATGCTTCGCTCGCTATGACACATAGGCATCGGCGCTCATCCGCGGTTTCGTTCCTACACATCCCGGGAGAAGAACGGGGTCACGTCGGGGGACTTGGGGTGGCGGGTGCTCCTTCTGAAGGGACCCCGCGTGGAGAAGAGCCGTAGCCGGGGAGCGAGAATTCGGGCCGAGCTTCGGTCGTCGGGCCTTCGAATCGCTCGATCGGCTGGGGCAGTTTCTTCTGCGCGGCGGGAAGACGCCGTCCGATCTTTTTAACGTCCTCGGCGGCGGGCCGCCGCTCGGGAACAATGCCCCGGTCCCCGCGGAGCCGCCCGAACTTCCACGCCGTGATTGTGCGCATGATCCCATCGTGGTATAATGACCGTCGGGCAGACTGTCCGCTGTGATCGCCGCCGGCGTTACGCGGGCGGCTGCCTCTTAAAGGAGCGCAACATGAACAACGATACGGACGTCAAACAATCCCTCGAAAGGATGCAGGACGCAGCGAAAGTCTTCTACGACTTCACCTACGATCCCGAATCCGCACTCCGGACCTACGACCACATCAACTATTACCGCAGGAACCTGATGCTCCAGGGTTATCACTCGATGAACGAGAAGGTGCTGCGGGAAGCGGTCGAGGCGGCTCTGGAGGTGCGCGCCTATTACCTTGACTGTGATCTGCCGGAAGTGCCCATCCCGGCAGATGGACATGTGGTGGGGTGGGATGATTTCCTGCGGGTGGAGCAATGGTTCTTGACTGCGGCCGAACTCACCGCAACCGCGAAGGCCCCTTCCGGCTCCGGGGAATCACCAGCCATTCTCTCGAACGGAAGGGAGAAGGTGTGGGATGATAAGCTGGCGGGATTCATCCTGTCCCAAGCCAGAGCCAAGTATTGCGATGGCCCGTGTGCACCGACAACGCGCACTCTGGGCCGGAGCCACTGCAAACCTGACGGTGAGTTTGACTACATGCAGAACGGGCACAGACGCAAGGTCCATGAGACTCAGTTTGCGGCATACGCCGAGCGTCAGAGATGGACCAAAGCTTCGGTGGAAGAAATCAAGGCGATCATCGAGGCCTACGAAAACAGTGCGCAGGAACTGCAAGAGAAGCTGAAAAAACAATGGAACATGGATTGGAAAAAGCTGTCCCGCGCATGAAATAGCCCACGCCCGCTTGGGCAAGTGGAAGACCTGATTTCCTGCCCCTGACAGAGGCGTTTCAGGGGTGACAATCCTTCGCCGGAATGACAATTCTGCCTTCTCCGTGCCCTCGCGACCTCCGTGGTTATATGTTTCTTGACCAAATTCTCCTTACTCCTTGCGGGACAAGAGGTTACGGGCGTGCCTCTTTCCACTTTTTTCTTTACAGGGGGGCATGGTGAAAGTATCATATTCCTGATGTCGCGACGGGCGACAGATGGTGTGCGAATCGTCGAGACGACGACTGGATTCCTGCCTGCGCAGGAATGACAACTCCTGCCCCCGACAAGGGCGTTCCGGGGGTGACAATCCTCCGCAGGAATGACATGAAAGGGCGAGAAATGGTGCAGAAGAGGAAGAAGGCGACGCGGAAGGAAGAGAGGCTGGAGCAGGAGAGGCCAGAGGTAAGGCGACCACAGAAGCCGAGAAAGCTCAAGAGGCCGGTGAAGCAACGGAAGATGCAGACGAAGGGGTCGCGGGCCCAGAAGCGCCGTAAGCAGAGCTGGAAGGCGTTTTCGCCGGAGGCGATTGCGAAGTTGTGGGACAAGGTCCGTAAGCCCGAGTGGGACTGCATCTGCCTCTATTGTGTGAATCTGGCCTGGCCGCAGCGGCTCTACCGTTGGCATGTGCAGGCACCGGGCGAGAAACCACCCCTGCCGGTGTGCGTGCATCATGTGGACTCGCCCGGCCTACCCCGGGAGGTGCATCCGGGCGGGACTTGCCCGAATTTCCGGGGCAAACCGAAGCCGGCGGTGCGCGGGCAGCCGCCGGAGCCGCCGCCGGGGATCAAATATATCCCGCTGACCCGCAGGCTGTGGGCCACCGTCGATGAGGCCGACTTCGACCGGCTCAATAAGCACCATTGGTACGCTTCGCCCAGCGGCGGCGGGAAGATGTACGCCCGGCGGAATACCAAGAAAGGGACCATCCTGATGCACCGGGAGGTTATCCATGCGCCCAAGGGGAAGGCCGTGGATCACAAGAACCGCCAAACCTTGGACAACCGGGCGGACAATCTGCGCCCGTGCTTGGCGGCGCAGAATGAGTATAACAAAGGGCCCCGTGGCAAGCGGTCGCAATACAAGGGCGTCTATCCCGATGGGGACAAGTGGTATGCCATGATCAAGCATCAAGGAGTGACGTACTACCTGGGGACGTTCGAGACCGAGATTGAAGCCGCCAAGGCCCGGGACCACAAGGCGTATGAACTGGAGGGCGAGTTCGCCTATCTCAATTTCCCGGAGGACTTCCCGCCCAAAGGGTTACGAGGACCCAAGGCCAAAGAGAATTCCGGAGGCAGCCCTTGAGTGGCACTTCCAGGGGAGGTCGAAGGAATCCGTGTCGCGCCTCGGCATTCCTCCGGCCGCCGCTCCTTAACGTGGCGCGCGCGGGCAATCGCCTTCAGGCCGGTCATGGCATAGCGGCACATCGTGGCCGCGAGTCGGGGAACGTGTTGCGGAGAAAGGCCGAACGCCGGAAACGCACGCTTCAGGAGGCTCTTGTCATAAAAGAGCAGGAGGAAGCACGGAGCAAAGACATTGATACAACCGGTCGCCACCGTCGGGTGGTCCACCGGCAAACCCATGATGCCGCCGACGATCTCGCGCAAGAGGCTCGCTCGGACGAGAAAGTTCTTCTTGATCATGGGCTCCAGGAGCGGCGACGGCGCCAGGAAGTGCTGCAGCAGCACGCGCACCACCCAGGAATCCGACGGAGGGTTCGCCGCCGTCGTCAGCAAGAGCTCGAAGAGGGCTGTGAGCTGGTCCTCGGGCTTGGGCTGCGCCGCCACCGCGGCCTGCATCTTCTCCAAGGTGACCAGACGCTTTTCGGCTTCCGCCATGACCGCCAGGCACAGACCCTCCAGGCCCCCGAAGTAGTAGTTGATCGCGGCGTTGTTCATCCCCGCGCACGGCAGATATCCTTGCCCAAGGCCCGATCGAAGCCCACCGTGGCGAATACCTCCCCGGCCGCCTCCAGCAGCCGTTGCCGGGGCTGCGGCGCCTTGGAGGCGCCGGCGGTCTTGCCGGCCTGGGACGTTGCTTTCCCGTGCTTCATGTCTGCCACTGTACCCAATCCCAACGGGCTTGTCAAAATCCTAATTTCAAATCTCAGTTTGAAATTGTATTTTGACAGGGTATACTGCGGGCCAGAAAGGGGATCGTATGCGACGAGTGCTGGTGATCGTGCTGCTACTGGCGGCCGGCGTGACAGGCGTCCTGGCGTGGTGGTGGACCCACCGCTCCAGGGAAAGATCCGAGTTGACGCTCTCCGGCAACGTGGACCTGCGCCAGGTGGACCTGGCGTTCCACAACAGCGAACGCATCGCCCAGGTCGCCGTGCAGGAGGGTGACGTCGTGAGGCCGGGACAGGTCCTGGCGCGGCTCCAGACCAGCCGCCTGGAGCCCCAGGTCGCCGAAGCCCGGGCCCAGGTCGAGGCGCAGCGGCAGGCGGTCTTGCGGCTGCAGCATGGCAGCCGCCCCGAGGAGATCGCCCAGGCCCAGGCCAACCTCGAATCCGCCCGGGCGGAGGCCGCCAACGCGGCCCTGCATTACGAGCGACAAAAGTCCCTCTTCGAGACGTCCGGGGGCAAGAGCGTCATTCGGCAGGATGTCGATAACGCCCAAGCCACCCTGGACATGGCCCACGCCAAGGTGGTCGTCAACGAGAAGACGTTGGAGCTGGCCCGCGTCGGCCCGCGGGAGGAAGACATCGCCCAGGCACAAGCCCAACTAAGCGCCAACGAAGCGCGGCTGAGACTGCTGCAGCAGCAGTTGGCCGACGCGGAGCTCACCGCGCCGGCGCATGCCGTTGTCCGCGCGCGTCTGCTGGAACCGGGCGACATGGCCGCGCCCACCAAGCCGGTCTTCTCGCTGGCCCTCACCGACCCCAAATGGGTCCGGGCCTATGTCTCCGAGCCGGACCTCGGCCAGGTGCGTCCGGGCGCCAAGGCGTCCGTGGCTGTCGATGCCTTTCCCCAGCGGCGCTTCACCGGTTGGGTCGGCTTCCTCTCGCCCATGGCGGAGTTTACCCCGAAGAGCGTGCAGACCGAAGAGCTGCGCACCAGCCTGGTCTACGAGGTGCGCGTGTTTGTGAACGACCCGGACGATGATCTCCGCCTGGGCATGCCCGCAACGGTCCATCTGCCCCGGACGCAGGATGGCCTCGCCCCGCCGCCCTCGTCACTGTCGGCGCCGGCAACGACGCCCGCGCGGGAGGCGTCGCCATGAGAACGGCCCCATGGATAGTGCTGATGCCGGCCTTGGCGACGGTCTGGCTTTCGGGGTGTTCCGTCGGGCCCGACTACCGCGAGCCGAATATGCCCGTGCCTGCCGATTGGAGCGAGCCCGTGGAAGGCGGGGTGACCAGGGGCCAGACGGATGTCTCGCAGTGGTGGACGACGTTTGGCGACCCGACCTTGGACACGCTCATCGCGCGGGCCGTGACGGCCAATTACGATCTGCGCATGGCGGAGGCCCGTCTGCGTCAATCGCGGGCCCAGCGCGAGGCGGTCGTGGCGGACTCCTGGCCGGTAGGAAACGTTTCTGCCTCGTATACCCGCCAGAGAATCAGCGGCAACACCACCATCGCCGGCTTGGCGGGCAGTCTCACGGGGGGCCCCGGCGCCGGCGGTGCGGCATCCGACCCGCCCGGCGGCGCATTGCCTGCCGGCTTTCCGCTGGAGAGCAACCTCTACCAGACGGGCTTCGACGCCGCGTGGGAGATGGACGTGTTCGGCGGCCAACGCCGGGCCCTGGAGGCGGCCACCGCAGACCTGGAAGCCAGCGCGGACGCGCGGCGCGGCACGCTGGTGAGCCTGCTGGCGGAGGTGGCGCGCGACTATGTCGAATTGCGCGGCCTTCAGCGCCGACTGGCCCTCGCGCAAGAGACGATCGTGTCGCAGCGAGAGACACTGCAAATCACCAGGCAGCGCGTTCAGGGGGCGTTGGCCGGTGAGTTGGACGTGACCCAGGCCTCGGCGCTGTTGTCCGGTACCCAGGCGCAGGTCCCCGCGCTGGAGGCGTCGATAAGACAGACGATCCACAAGCTCTCCGTCCTGCTGGGACAGCCACCCGGCGTCCTGACGGCAGAACTGTCGCCCGCCGCACCGCTGCCGGCCGGCCCGCCACCAGTGCCCGCCGGACTGCCTTCCGATCTGCTACGCCGCCGGCCCGACATACGGCAGGCGGAACGGCAGCTTGCCTCGGCCACCGCGCAGATCGGCGTGCAGGTGGCCGAGTTGTTCCCCAAGTTCTCCCTGACGGGCAGCGTCGGGCTGCAAAGCGCTGACGCCGGCAATTGGTTCACCGGCGACAGCCGGTACTGGTCTTTCGGGCCGGCCGTCCGGTGGCGTGTCTTCGACGCCGGCCGCATAAAAGCCCAGGTTCGGGCCCGTAACGCCAGGCAGGAAGAGGCGCTGGCGAACTATGAGAAGACCGTCCTGACCGCGTTTCAGGAAGTCGAGGACGCGCTGGTCGCTTACGCCAAGGAACGTGTCCGCTACGGCTCCCTGCAGGAACAGGTCGAATCCAACCGGCAGGCGCTGGGGATCGCCAACGATCGCTATGTGCGGGGCGTGGGCAGCTTCCTCGATGTGCTGGATTCGCAACGGGCTTTGTACCAGGCGCAAGACCAGGCCTCCCAGAGCGAGAAGAACGTCTGCGCCGATCTCATCGTGCTCTACAAGGCTCTGGGCGGCGGCTGGACCGCGTTCGAAGCGACGTCCGCCCCACGGCCGGCAGAAGATTCGTCCCACGGGTAGACGTCTATGTCTCACGACACGCATACCGCCGACGACAAGACCGAGGTGGGTACTCCAATTCTGGCGGGCCGGGACGTGGTCATGACATTCCGCCGTGAGACGGGCGAGGTGGTTCGTGCGCTGGATGGCGTCAGCGTGGAGATCGCCGGCGGGACCCTGGCCGCGCTCGTCGGGCCTGACGGGGCCGGCAAGACGACGCTGCTGCGCCTGTCGGCCGGGCTGATGGACGCGGACGGCGGCAGCTTGACCGTTCTCGGCCTGGACGTCCGCACCGCGGCGGCGGAAATCCAGGCCCGCATCGGCTACATGCCACAACGCTTCGGATTGTATGAAGACCTCAGTGTCCAGGAGAACCTGGACCTCTACGCCGACATGCACGGCGTCACGGGCGACGCGCGCCGGCAGCGCTATGAGCGGCTGCTCCACATGACCGCTCTGGGTCCGTTCACCAAGCGGCTGGCGGGACGGCTTTCGGGCGGGATGAAACAAAAGCTGGGCTTGGCCTGCACGCTGATCCGCCAGCCGGAACTGCTGCTGTTGGACGAGCCCACCGTCGGCGTCGATCCGCTCTCCCGGCGGGAGTTGTGGGACATCATCCTCGAGTTGGTGCACCGCCAGCAGTTGAGCGTCGTAGTCAGCACGTCCTACCTGGACGAGGCCCAACGTTGCCAGCACGCGATTGTCCTGCACCGGGGCAAGGTGCTGGCGCAAGGCAGGCCCGAGGAGGTGAGCGCCTTGGCCACGGGCCGAGTCTTCCTGGTCCAGCCGGTCCGGGGACAGACCGCGCGCGGACTTCAGGCTCGGCTGCTCGGCACCGCAGGCATCATCGACGCCGTCCCCGAAGCCGGTCGGGTGCGGATCGTGGCCACGCCCCCCCTTGGGCCGCTACCGCCGGGCCTGGCCGAGTCGGTGACGCCCACGGCCGAGGAGTTTCGCGACGGCTTCATGGTGCTCCTGGGCGGCTCTGAAGCCTCGGGCGATAAGCCTGCACAGGAGCACCCGGCCGCAACTCCTGCGTGGACGCGACAGACACAGGAGGACGTGGTCGTCCAGGTACGGGACCTGGTGAAACGGTTTGGTGACTTCGCGGCGGTCGATCACGTCGATTTCGAGGTCCGGCGCGGCGAGGTCTTCGGCCTGCTGGGCCCGAACGGGGCCGGCAAGACCACGACGTTCCGCATGCTCTGCGGCCTGCTGCCTGCCACCGGCGGACAGATCACCGTGGCGGGCGTGGACCTGCATCGGGCGCGGGCCTCGGCGCGCCAGCGGATCGGCTACGTCGCCCAGAAGTTTTCGCTCTATGGACAGCTCACGGTCGCAGAGAACCTGGATTTCTTCGCCAGTGCCTACGGTCTGCGCGGCAGCCGGAAGCACGACCGCATCGGCTGGGCCACCGCCGAATTCGGCTTGGGGTCCTTCGCGCGTCTGACCAGCGAAAAACTGCCCGGCGGTCATCGGCAGCGTCTGGCCATGGCGGCGGCCCTGTTGCACGAGCCCGAGATCCTCTTTCTCGACGAGCCCACGAGCGGGGCCGACCCGCTGGCCCGGCGGGAGTTCTGGCAACGGATCACGGCGCTGGCGGAACAGGGCGTGACGATCATCGTGACCACGCACTTCATGGAGGAGGCGGAGTATTGCGACCGCCTCGTCATTATGGATGCGGGCCGAGTGTGGGCCCAGGACACGCCGGCGGCGCTGCGGCGGCGTGCTTCCCGGCGTGGGCCGGCCGAGCCGACGATGGAGGAAGCCTTCCTGGCCATCGTGGAGGAGGCGCGCGGCCGGGGCGACGGGGACGCCCCGGCGCCACCGGGAGGTGCCGCATGACACACGAGCCATCCGATCGCGGCACCAGGCGGGCCAAGGTCAGACGCCTGCGCGCCCTGGTAGGGAAGGAAAGCGTGCAGATTCTCCGCGACCCCAGCAGCATCGCGATCGGGATTGTCCTTCCGACGATCCTGATTCTGCTGTTCGGCTACGGGCTGTCGCTGGATGTGACGCGTGTTCCCGTCGCCGTGGTCCTCGAAGACCCAACGCCCCAGTCGGCCGACGTGGCCGCCGGGTTCCAGATGTCACGCTACTTCCGTGCGACGCTCCTGACGTCCATGGCCCAGGCGCATGAGTTGATGCTCCAACGGAAGGTGGACGCGATCGTCCGTCTCCGGCCGGATTTCGCCCGCCGCCTGAGCGCAGGCGACGCCGAGGTTCAGGTGCTGACCCACGGCATCGACGCCAACCATGCCCGGATCGTCCAAAGCTACGCCCAGGGGGCCGTGGCTTTGTGGATGGCCCGCCAGAACGCGGAAGGCAAGGGCGTTGCCGGCCCGGGACCCGTGAACGTGCAGAACCGCCTGTGGTTCAACGAGGCCTTCGACAGCCGGTACTTTCTCGTGCCGGGCCTGGTGGTGCTGGTCATGACGCTGATCGGCGCGATGTTGACGGCCCTGGTCGTCGCCCGCGAGTGGGAACGCGGCACGTTGGAGGCGTTATTCATCACCCCGGTCCGGCCGGATGAGATCCTGCTGGGCAAGACTATACCGTATTTCGTGCTGGGTCTGATCGGCCTGGGCTTGTGCCTGCTGTCCGCGAAGTTCCTGTTCCACGTGCCTTTCCGCGGGTCGCTGTGGGTGCTGACGGGCGTGTCCATGCTCTACCTGCTCGTGGCGCTGGGCATCGGGCTGCTGATCTCGTCGGCACTCAAGAGCCAGTTCGTGGCCATCATGGTGACGATGCTGGTGACATTCCTGCCGGCGATGATGCTCTCGGGGTTCCTCTTCGACCTGCGCTCCATGCCGGCGGTCGTGCGCGCGATCACGTATTTCCTGCCGGCGCGATACTTCGTTACCCTGCTCCAGACGGTCTTCCTGGCCGGCAACGTCTGGAGCGTCATCATTCCCGATTCCGCCGTGCTGGCAGGCATGGCCATGCTGCTGGTGCTCCTGACCCGTGGCGTGACACGCAAGAAGCTGGCCTGAGGGAGATTCGCCGTGCTGGACGCGATATATCGGATTTTGGCGCTGATCCGCAAGGAATTGCTGGCCGTTCTCAAGGACCCGCGCACCCGTTTCAGCCTGTTCATTCCGCCGATTCTCCAGTCCCTCCTCTTCGGGTATGCCGCCAGCTACGACCTCAACCACGTGCCCTATGCGGTTCTGGACCAGGACCGCAGCGCCGCCTCCCACGACCTTTTGACGCGACTCGACGGCTCGGGCATTTTCGATCGCGTCGCCAATCTGGACCGGGCCGCGGACATAAAACAGATGATCGACGAGCGGCGGGCCCTGCTGGTCATTCAGATCGCCCAGGACTTTCAGCGTCGCCTGAATTCGAGCGGGTCCGCCGACGTGCAAGTGATCGCCGACGGCCGCAACTCCAATACGGCCGGCACGGCGATGGGCTACGTCTCCGCCGTCGTGGCGACGTTCAATGCGGACTGGCGCCGGTCGCACGGACTGGCGAACCCGCCGGTGCAAGTGACCCTGCGAGCCTGGTTCAACCCGAATCTGATCACCCGCTGGAGCATGATCCCCAGCTTGATCGGCACGTTGACGATGCTTCAGACGCTGATCCTGACGGCCATGTCGGTAGCGCGGGAGCGCGAGCAAGGGACGTTCGACCAATTGCTGGTAACGCCGCTGGGCCCGGCCGAGATCATGGTCGGCAAAGCCGTGCCGGCCATGTTGATCGGCACCGTCCAGGCGACAACGATCCTCTTAGTGGCACAGCTCTGGTTCCGCATCCCCTTTGCCGGCTCGTTCCTGGTGCTCTACGCCGGGTTAATTCCGTTCCTGCTGGCGGCGGTCGGCCTGGGGCTGGCCGTGTCGTCCTTCGCGGCGACCATGCAGCAGGCGATGCTGTACTCGTTTGTCCTGATCATGCCCTTCACCCTCCTGTCGGGACTGACGACGCCCATCGCGAACATGCCCAGGACGCTCCAATACCTGACCTGCACAACCCGCTCCGTTACGCGATCGACATGGCCCAGCGGGTGTACTTGGAGGGCGCGGGTCTGGGGGATCTGCTATATGACCTTTGGCCTTTGGCCATCATTGCTGGGATCACGCTCACAACGGCCTCCTGGATGTTCCGCCATCGACTCACGTAGAGCGTAGGAAGCAGGAAATTCGCTTTATTCGGACCACCCCGCCCTCCTACTTTTGGCAGCCTATTGTCGGTAGGGGCCGACGCACCTTCTTCGATCGACGTTCATTTCGCGTTCTTTTTCAACGATCCGCACAAAGGCTAAGGTCGAGCGTGGTGGGATCGGGTGGCAGCCTCAAGGCCGGAAGGCCTTGGGGATGGTGGCACGCAGCGGAGGTGCCGGTCTCGATTCGCGGGTTTGGCCATCCCCAAGTCCGAAGGACTTGAGGCTGCCACCCGACAGGCTCCTTAGCCTTCATGCGGGTCGTTGTTTTTTTTCGGCATCTCCTGTGAATCTCCGCCCGAATTCGGCCGATAAAAGGGCCCGTTGACTGCGGTTGCGGTTCCGTTTCATCCGTATGAATAGACAGAAATCCATCATGATGGAGACCGACACTCCTCCGGACGCTCTCGACGGCACCGACGCGGGGACGACGGAGTCTATCCGGTGGATTCGGGATCCTGATCCTGCTGGCGCTGCTCTCGATTCTGGTGGCGGTCTGGGCCGTGGCACCACGGCCGGTTTGGAGGCACAGCGAGGTCGTTCTCTTTGTTCTGGCGGCACTGCTGTTCAGCCTGGTGGCCATCTTTCTCGCGGTGAGCGAGTACCACGAATGGCTCGTCCGAACGCAGGAGGGTGTCCGGCCGATCGTGGCCGAGCTCCGCAGGCTGCAAGAGACGCAAACACGGCTTGACGCCACAGTAGGGAAGGGCCACCAGGAGCTCACCACCCTGGCGCGACAGGCCGAGCGGACGCAGCGCGAGCCGGGCAGCCACCTGGCCGGCACTTGGCAGGCCGTAACCGCCCAGGTGACCGCGCTGGGGCAGGCGCACCAGTCTGGGCAGCAAGCCACGCGTGAGGCCATCGCCACGCTGACCGGGGCGCAGGCAACGCTAACTGCCGACATCCAGAAACTGCAAGCAGCGATCGAGGCAATGGCTGGCGGGATCACGGAGATCCGACACGCGAGTGAAGAAGTCAGCGGCATTGCCGCGCAGACCACCATCGAGGAGGCTGGGCAGGCGAGAGGAAGCCGTCCACGCGGCCCTCGCCGCCTTGGGCGCCGGCCAGGAGCAGATGAGCGGTGCTCTCCAGCAACTCCGCGAGTCGACCCAGCAGGTGGCCGGCGTTGTCGCCGACACAGCCCGCGAACAGAGCGCGACGGACAGCTCCTTGCAGGCGATTTTGGCCGCTGCCGGGGAACTAACGGCTGTGCGGGCGGAGCAGAGCGCCATTCGTGAAACCGTCCAGAACCTGGGACCGGCAGTGACGCAAGTCGGAGCTCAACAGGTGGCCCTCGCCGAGGCCGTCCGGAGCCAGGAGCAAGCCATCAATGCCGCCGTAGCGAGTCTGGTGGCGTACCAGGGCCAGTTGGCCGGCGACCTCCGAGGACTTTCTGAGTTGGCCCAGGGGATTGCGGGCTGCGTCACGGTTGCCGCCCGCGAACAGGCTGCGGTGTGCAGCGCCGTCCCGGACGGCACGCATGCTCTGACTGCCGCCCCGGACACGCTGCCGCAGGACAAGAAAACACCCCAACGGGCGGCAGATCCCGTGACTCAGAACGCGGCGTCTACTGAGCAGAGAGCCCCGCGACCCCAGAAGAGGACGCAGGCCGCGGCAGAACAAGCTCCGCGCACCGCCGAGCCGTCTGGGCCGAGGCCAAAAGACAAGAATTCGTCACGATTGTCCGCCGCCCGGGCCATCATGCATGGCAGGCAGATCCATTACGAGGCCGGCCCGGACCGGGACTGCTTGAGATTCCGGACCAACGCGAATGACTGGGTGGAGTGGTCTCTCGACATCACGCAACCCGGCCGCTTCCAAGTCACAGCGGAGATCGCCGCCGTGGGCGGCGATCGGTTCCAGGTGATCTTGGCGAATCAAACGCTCACGGCCTGCGTGCCCAACACCGGCGACTACGGGCGGTTCCAGCAGGTGGAGGTGGGCACCGTGGAACTGACCTCGACCGGCAAGACCCGGGTGGCGGTGCGACCGATCGCCGAGGGCTGGCAGCCGATGAACCTCCGGTCGCTGGACCTGACGGTGCTGTCGACCTGAGTCCCCGGGCGTGGCCCGAGGGGTGCCCCACAAAAGGTAGTCGCACACCCCGAAAACTGCGTCGCTCGGAAACAGTTGCGGCCGTCCGCGACCGGTGCTATGCTGTCGTCGCAAGCAATGGAGTCCGCCCGGAAAAGGTCCTATGCCAAAAGTAAGCGTCATCATGGCTTCGTACAACCACGAGAAGTACGTGGGACAGGCCGTGCAGAGCGTTTTGGACCAGACTTACCAGGACTTCGAGTTGGTGATTGCTGACGATGGCTCCACGGATCGCACCGCCGCCGAGGTAGCGAAGTTTGCCGATCCGAGAATCAAGTTCTTCCCCTTTTCGCAAAACCGCGGCCAGTTCGTGACCACCAATCACTGCCTGCGCCAAGCAACGGGAGAGTACATCGCGGTGTTGAACTCGGACGATGCGTTTCTGCCTACCAAGCTCGAGCGCCAAGTCCAGTTCCTGGACGAGCACGCGCAGGTAGGAGCCGTGTTCTGTCAGGCGCGTATCATCGATGACCGTGACCAACCGGTGCGGGGCAAGGGTCCCTTCCTCCTTGAGAATATGTCGCGATTCGAGTGGCTGAATCGGTTTTTCTATAAAGACAATCGGTTATGCCATCCCAGTGTGCTGATCCGAAGGCAGTGTCATGAGATCGTCGGAGCGTACAATGAGCGGTATGCGCAGTTGGCGGACTACGATCTGTGGATTCGCCTGTGCCTGCACTATGAAATGTACATCATGCCCGACGATCTCGTGGCGTTCCGCTGGCTGCCCCGCAGTGCCAACATGAGTGGCCGACGCCCCGACAGCATCAAACGGCGTTGGTGGGAGTACCGCCACATCCTCGACAACTACCTGTCCATCCGCCATCCGGCCCTGTTCTTGCGCGTCTTTCCGGAAGCCGGGAAGTACGCTAAGGACCTCTCGGAAGAACTCGTGCCCTTTGTGCTGGCTCTGCTCGCCCTGCGAACGAGGTCCCGCCGGCAGGGACACCAAGCCTTCGCGCTGGATATCATCTACCGCTTGCTGGGCGATCCTCGGACGGCGGACGCATTGCGGCAGCGGTTCCACTTTGACTACCGGGACTTCATTGGACTGACCGGGCAATGCGACGTGTTCAATGCCTATACCGGCACAGATGCGATCGCGCCCTGCGCGGCAATCTGGGCAGTTTATGGGCCCATCTGCTGCGCCGAGGCAGCGGACAGCATCACGTATTATGAACCGGGAAATTGCCCCGGCGGCGCGCCAGGGGGAGCTTCCCTGGGTTTCCTGTGCGAGGGACCTCGGTCCCTCGCCCCGGCCCATGGGCCGGGCGACCACCGCATATTGCAGATACTTAACGTCGTCCAAGGCGTGGAACAGAAGCGTATTCAGGATCCGGTAGGTCCGGCTGGAGGTGGGGTGCATTCCCTCCAGAACGAGGACTTCATACCCGAGTTGCGTGAACGTGTCGCCCATGCTCTTGCGCGTAAAGAACCGTAGGTGCGTCTTGTCCAGGATTCCCTGGTCCTCGTAGCGCCACTCTCCGTGGACTACCAGCTTCACGAGCATGCGATAGTAGCGGATGTTAGGAATCGAGGCGACAACCACGCCCTGGCTGGTCAGCTTGCGTTTGACGGCCAGCAGGAGACCGTAGGGATCGACAAGGTGCTCCAGCAGGTCGAGGCAGAGAATACAATCGAAGTACTCGTCAGGAATCCGGTCCAGGGACTCGAGGGCATCGGCGTGGATGACGCGGTCGAGCTTGCGGGCCGCCTCCTGGGCGGCCGCGGCGTCGATCTCCACCCCCCACGCTTCCGTGCCGAGCTTCTGCTTCACCAGATGGGAGAACACGCCGGAGGCGCAGCCGAAGTCTAAGGTCGTTGCGCGCCCGCCGGGATGTACTTGAGCATGTCCAGACGCTCAGCCCTGTAATACGTTGGGGGCTTGGCGTGCAGATCGCTGAGATTCGCTGTCATCGGTTCGATGCCTCCGGTAACCACGCCTTATCTCTCTACCAAGGGCTTGCCCGAGAGCACCTCGCGGAGGAGCTGGAGTAGAGCTTTGGGAGTCCGTCAGTGCCTTGCGGATCCGCGTTCTCTTCTTGATCGCGGCGAAGCGCAGGAACAACTCGTAGATCTCCCCCCTCGTGAGCTTCTCCGACAGAATCACCGCGTTCTCATGATTCACACCAAAATGGACGTTCAAGCGATCCCAGTCCATGTTCTCCCGGACGAGCCCACGGGCCAGGGCGTCGTCCCAGACGGGGGTCCCGGGAAAAGGGGTCAAAACGTTAATGTCAAAGCTCTCCAGTCGATGTTCCTGGATGAACGACAAGGTCTGCAGAATATCATCCCGGGTTTCTGGCGGTGCGCCGATGATGAAACTCGTGTGGAACTTGATGCCGTGCCGGCGGAAGATGTGGATGGCGTTCACATGGTCCTGGACGCGGATGTTCCCCCCTTTCAAGTATTCCAGGGTCGTCGGGCAAGCAGATTCGAGACCCATGCCGACGGAGGTCACGTTCATCTCTTTCAGCCGGAGAGCCAATTCTTCGGTGACCAGGTTCGAGCGCACATGGCAACTGAATCGCACCTTCCCCAGGACTCCTTCCTTCCGCAGGAGCTCCGCTATCTGCCCCAACCTCGCCTTGTCGGCCACGAACAGATCATCCCAGAAGGACACCTTTTCCACTCCGTACCGATCGACGAGATCGCGAATCTCCTGGACGACGTACCCGGCTGAGAAGAACCGGACTTTCCCCCAGAAACGGCACGAGGCGCAGAAACGACATCGATAGGGGCAGCCCCTGGAGGTCAGCATGGAGGCCGATCTCCCAACGCCCAATAGATCGCGCGCGGGCGCGGGCAGGGAATCCAGAGGTTCTACCGGAACCGCGTTCGGGGTCTGAACGATCTGGCCGTTCTCCCGGAAAACGATGCCAGGAACCTTCGCCAGAGATCGTGCCTCGAACCGCCCTTCCCGGTCGAGAAGAGTCACAAGACTGATGATCGTTCTTTCCCCTTCCCCGAGCACCCCCACATCCATATCGGTGGACAACGTTGCGGGCAGCGCGGAGATATGCACCCCTCCTAGCACCACCGGCAAATCACATTTCTTCGCGACGCGAGCGTACTCGATGGCCTTGTTATAGTTCTGGCTGACAGACGTGATGCCCACGAGGTCCGGCTGGACAGCCCTGATCTGCCGCTCGATGTCACGGTTTACCACGGTGAACTCGAAGCGGTGAGGGCCGAACTCCCTACGCAGGGAGCTCGCCAGATAGCCCAGCCCCAAAGGCGGAAGAGTCGTCTCGATCTCCTTGGCCGCATTGATCGCGTTGACGAACATGATCTTGGATATCATTGGCACCACCTGCACCCGAATGCACTGTCGCGAATAGGAGCGGAATGTTTCCTCCTGCTGCACGTCACGAGCCCATATTTCCTCCTATGTCAAGATCGCGCAGGTAGCGATTGACGTCCCGCCGGTAGCGGTGCTGCCGAGCCAACCGGTCCCGCCGATCCGCATGGCGTCCAAGTCCGTCAGCACGACAGCCGGTCCCGTCGTACAAGATATTCGTGTGTTTCATGTCGCCGTGGCTGACGCCGTGTTCCGCCATCACGTGCAAGAGCGTCAGGACCATGTCGTTGATGCGCTGCTTCTGAGACACGCTGACGGCCGCGTCGCGGAGAATTTCATGCACCTGCGTTCCGCGGACGAAACGCGTGACGAAATACGACTGCCACAGGAGTGGACCTCGATACTGGTCCACATAACCAAGCGGCTCCGGCGTGGGAATTTGCAGAGACAGCAGTTGATGCGCGTTGAGCCAGTTGCGCGGCGCGCGCGAGCCCTTGATCGTGTGCCGAAACGAATGCCAGAGGCCCCGGTGATTGTATCGTTTGACCACGGCATCCTGGCCGTTCCAGAGCACGCGACTGACGAAGGAAGCCCTGTCCTCCTTCAGAACCTGACCGGTCTGCATCAGGGCATCCAGCCCTCGAACAAACTCGGCTATCCCTTGCTCCGGGGCCAGCCGCCGGTCGAAGACCCCCCGGTAGCCGGGAATCTCCAGCCGGAGAATCGTGCGGCCGGTTCGCAGCAGACTCCATCTCCATTCGCGCGTTTTCATGTTTCCGATTTACAGTTTAGAATGCATGATTTACAATCGACGGCGTAGAATCATAACTCATAATTCACAGATCGTAAATCCGGAAGGGGAAGGGCCCCTGTGATGTACGTTGTGTTTGCCGTCGCCATCCTTGCCGCCTATCTGCTCGGCGCCGTGCCGTTCGCTTTCCTCATTGCCTGGGCGCACGGCAAGGACCTGCGCACCATCGGCTCGGGGAATATCGGCGCGACGAACCTCGCCCGCGCGGTCGGCCGCAAGTGGGGCTACGTCTGCTTTGCCCTCGATGTGCTCAAGGGGCTGACGCCGGTGGCGCTCGTGAGGGCCATCGATCGGGGCGCCGCAGAACGCCGGGTTTCTGTCCTTATGGCTTCTGGTTGGCATCGCGGCGATCCTCGGGCATGTGTTTCCCGTCTACCTGCGCTTCAAGGGCGGCAAGGGCGTCGCCACCAGCTTCGGCGTCGCCCTGGGGCTTTGGCCCTATTTCACGCTCTGTGCCTTGATCGCGCTGGTGGTTTGGATCGTCGTCGTGCTGATCTGGCACTATGTCTCCCTCGCGTCGATCTGTGCGGCGGTGGCCTTCCCGATTGCCCTGGTCCTCGGCATCGTCGCCGTGCCGAGCTGGCACTCCACGAGCTTATGGCCCCTGTTGATTGCGGCCGTAGTGATTCCCGTTCTGGTCATCGTGCGCCACCGCGAGAACATCCGGCGGTTGGCCGCCGGCACGGAGAAGCAAGGTGCGCAGCAGAACGAGCGAATCGTAGGGAGGCGTTCCCGACCCCGCAGCGAAGCAGGTGCGGAGATCCAAACTCGAGCTCTGTGTTTCGGATTTGCGTGTGTTGCCCGGTAGGCCCGGGTGTGAATCGGAACACTTTTATGTCTAAGGAGGATCTGCAATGAGTTACCACCGCACGTCATGCCAGCGTGGAAAAAGCCCTGGTTGTGTTGTTTCTTCTGGCCTGCGCCGGTCCGGCGGCCGTGGTGTGTGCCGCGGACGACATCACCGGCTCGTGGGAGATGACCATGGACTTCGGCGGCCGGCCGTCGTTTGCCACCCTGGCGATCATCCAAGAAAGCGGACGGGACGCTCGCCGGAAAATGGGGCGCGGCGGACCTGTCGAACGTCAAATTCGACGGGCAGAAGCTGACCTTCGCGCGGACGGTCAAGTTCGGGGACAATGAGTTCACCATGAACTACGCCGGGACCCTCAAGGACGGCAAGATCACCGGCGCGTTTTCCACCGACAACGGCGAGTTCGCCGCCAACGGGGCCCGGAAGAAGCCCCTGGCCGCCGCCGTGGGTCAGTGGGACATGCAGTACAAGATCGGGGACCGGGACGTGACCGGCCGGCTGACGATCTCGCAGAAGGCGGACGGCGCCCTGGAGGGCAAGTGGACCAGCCAACGAGGCGAGAGCACGATCTCCAACGTCAAGTGCCAGGACGCCAAGCTGTCGTTCGACCGCACGAGCAACTTCAACGGCAACGAATTCAAGTCGAGCTTCGAGGGGACCGTGCAAGGCGACAAGCTCACCGGCACCTTCAAGAGCGAACGCGGTGAAATAGCGGCGACGCGGCCAGCGCTTCGGGGCGGCGCTCATCGGCGAATGGGGACTGACCGCCACCTCCGAGCGCGGCACCTTCCCGGGCCGGCTGGTGGTTTACCCGGACCTGACCGGCCGGTATGAGTTCTTCGGGGGCGAGATCCCCACCAAAAGCCTCAAGTTCGAGGGCGATCAGCTTGCTTTCACCGTCGAGGTAGGCTTCGGCGATCAGACCTCGGACATGACCTTCAAGGGCAAGGTAGACGGCAAGACCCTGAAGGGCCAGACCACCTCCTCCTTTGGCACCGCCGAAGTGACGGGCAAGAAGCTGGAAGCGGCCCAGCCGCCGAAAGCCGCCGGGGTGGTCGGTACGTGGGAGTTCGTCCGGGAAGCCCAGGACGGCACCAAACGCGTCACCACGCTTGACGATCAAGGCGGACATGACCGGCACGTACAAGATGCGCGATGCCGAGTTCCCGGTGACGGCTCTGACGGTCAACGGCGACCAGGTGAGCTTCAAGGTGACCGTGAAGTACAATGACAACGAGGTCCCGATGGAGTTCAAGGGCAAGGTCGAGGGCAGCACGCTCACCGGCGCGTTCACCAGCGAGCGCGGCACCCGCGAGGCCGTTGGTAAGAAGGTACCGTAACTCCCGTCAGACGTGGGAATCCGAAGCCGCGAAGTGCGGAAATCCAAAATTCCAAATCCCAAATTCCAAACAAATTCAAAATTCAAAGCACCAATGACCGAAACACTCACGCGGGCCAGCAAGTCCGTTTTGGATTTTGGATTTTGAGCATTTGAAGTTGTTTGGGATTTGGGATTTGGTGCTTGGAATTTCCGCCCATGCGGCTTCGGATTGCCGCCATTACCGTCCCTCGACCGGATGGCCGGTTTCACCGGGGCCGACGGGGGTTTGGTCGAACTCGCGGGGGCCGTAGGTGGTCACACGCATCCGCTCCCCCGCTTTCTTGTAGTGCTGCAGGGCGCTTTCCTTGTCTTTGAAATCCTGGTCGGTGAAGAGCAAGCGGGTCAGGCCAATCAGGATTTCGTCGCCGTCCTTGAGGATCACCTCCCCCTCAATCTTGCGGTTGTTGACGTAGACGCCGTTGCGGCTCTTCATGTCGAACGCGAAATACTTGTTCGTCGTCGCATCGAACCGAATCTGCAGGTGCTTGCGGGAGACCATGTTGTCCAGGATCTGGATCGGCAGGGCCTCATCCCGGCCGACGACGTTTGTCCGGTGTCCCAGCGGATAATAGTCCCCTTCCCGTTTTCCACTCATCACGATTAGAGAAGCCATCTTACACCCCGATCAATGACCGTTCAGCGGCCGCGGTTGCGATGCTCGTTACAGTAGCCCCATGCTAAAGCGGTTGCGCGACGTCGTCAAGGCTGCATTTCCTCGTGATCGGGGAGAAATCGGCCGCCTCTTTATCGGACTTCCCGCCGCAGGTATCCATTTCGCGGGCATTCGTGGTGGAGTTCGACCGTGAACGGACGATAATAAGATGGGGCCGTAGACGTGAAGTCCCTGGCAAAACGACGCCCGGGCCGCCACAATATACGCGATGGACCCTGCGACCGGACCTATTGGATCGGAGATCAATGATGAACCTCAAGAGCGTCTTTGTCTACCCGAAACTCCCCGAGAACCTGAGCAAGCTGCAAGCGCTGGCGTACAACCTCTGGGGCACGTGGAATTACAAAGCAATCAACCTGTTCTACCGGATCGACGCGCCGTTGTTTCGGGCCGTGAATCACAATCCCATCCAGTTTCTGGTCAACCTGCCCGGCGAGAGGATCGCGCAACTGGCGGACGACAAGGGCTTTCTGTTCGAGCTGGACCGGGTGTGGGAGCAGTTCCAGGAGTACATGCGGTATGACGGCCAATTCCAGACCGGCGGCGGCCGTCCTCTGGGTCCGAAGGACACCGTGGCCTATTTCTCCATGGAATTCGGCCTGCACGAGTGCATCCCGATCTACGGCGGCGGTCTCGGCGTCCTGGCCGGGGACTTCCTCAAGGCGGCGTCCGATCTGAACCTGCCCGTCGTGGGCGTCGGCCTGATCTACAAGTACGGCTACTTCACGCAGCGCATCAACATGAACGGCGAGCAGGAGGAGCAGTTCATCGAGTTCGACAACCACCTCATTCCGGTGCACGAGGTGCGGGGTCCCGACGGGGCGCGGGTCTATATCCAAGTGTCGATCCTGGGCCAGCCCGTCCAGGTCAAGCTGTGGCAGATCGACGTGGGCAAAATCCCGCTGATCCTGCTCGACACGGATATCGAGGAGAACCCGCCGCACCTGCGGGACATCACCCACGAGCTGTACGTGGCCGACCGCGCCAAGCGCTTGCAGCAGGAACTGGTTCTCGGGATCGGGGGCCAGCGGGCCCTGGAGCGGCTGGGCCTCGCGCCGCAGGTGTACCATATCAACGAGGGACACGCCGCCTTCCTGATCCTGGCGCGACTGCAACGGCTGATGCAGGACAATCACCTCAGCTTCATGGAGGCCAAGGCCATCATTCGCGCCTCCACCGTGTTCACCACCCACACGCCCGTCATCGCCGGCAACGAGAACTTCGACACCGACATGGTGAAGGAGTACCTCGAAAATGACGTGCGGTCGCTGGGCCTGTCCTTCGAGGATTTCGCCTCGGACGCGTTCATCAACCACGACGGCAAGACGTTCTGGCTGCCGGCCTTGGCGATCCGATTCTCCCGCTACGTCAATGCGGTCTCCAAGATGCATCGGGACGTGTCCCGGCGGATGTGGGCGGGTCTGTTTCCCGATACGCCGGAGATCGAGCTGCCGATCGACTACGTCACCAACGGCGTCCACAACCCCTCCTGGGTGAGCGACCCGATCGGGGAACTGCTGGGCCGGTACGTGGGCCCGGATTATGTCCGGTGCGAAAGCCGGCCGCAGCGGTGGGACAAAGTCTTTGCCATCGACGACGAGGAGGTCTGGCAGGCCCATCACCGCAACAAGCAGAGCCTGATTACGTTCATCCGCAAGAAGCTGGCGGACGACCTGGCCCTGCGGGGCTACATCGAGTCCAAGATCCTCAAGCTGACGCGGGCCCTCAATCCCGAGTATCTGACCATCGTCTACGCCCGGCGGTTTGCCCGCTATAAGAGGGCCACGCTCATCCTGCGCGATAAGGAGCGGTTGGCCAAGATCCTGACCAACACGGCCAAGCCGGTGCAGCTCATCTTCGCGGGCAAGGCACACCCGGCCGACACGCTGGGCAAGAGCATGATCAAGGAGATCATCGACTTCGCCAAAGACCACCAGCTCGAGGACCGCGTCGTCTTCCTCGAAAACTACGACATCAACATTGCCCGGCACCTGGCGTGGGGCGCCGACGTCTGGCTCAACAACCCGGTCCGGGAGAACGAAGCCAGCGGCACCTCCGGGATGAAGGCGGGGATGAACGGCGTGTTGAATCTGAGCGTCCTGGACGGCTGGTGGCCCGAAGGCTACAACGGCAAGAACGGCTGGGCCATCACGGGGGCGGAGTATGACCATCAATACGAGATGCAGGAAGCCGCCGAGGCCGAGCAGATCTACGACCTGATCGAAGACGAGATTACGGAGCTGTACTACGACCGCAATGAGGCCGGCGTGCCCGTGCGCTGGGTCGAGATGATGAAGGAGTCGATCTCCTCGACCTGCTGCCGGTTCAACATGAACCGCGTGCTCGCCGACTACATCGACAAGTTCTACGCGCCCTCGCGGGCCACGGCCCAGGAGCTCTCCGAGAACAACTACGGGCTTCTCAAGCAAGCCATCCGCAGCGGCAAGGAAATGCTGGCGAATTGGGACAAGATCACCCTATCGGGCTTCTCCACCAGCGTGGACAAGAGCGACGTCGTCACGGAAGGCGAGCGTGTGGAGGTCACGTGCAGGGTGGACCTCAACGGCGTGCCGCCGGACAGGATCGCGGTGGAGCTGTTCTACGTGCTGCACGAGCAAAACGAGCACAGGGTCGTCCCCATGCAGCCTGTGGACGCCCAGAAGGCCCCCGGCGTCTTTCGCTGTGCGTTCGAGATCGCCGGCCGCGGCCAGCTCAGCATGAACGCACGGGTCAGACCCGCCTCGCCTATCCTCCAGGACCTATACCCCGATCTGACGAAATGGGCGCAATAGTGCCGCGCATTCTGCGACTAATGAGTGTGGACGAGCAACTTCGGTAATCGCTGGGTGCCATGCCTGCGGCTTTGCGTAGGCATGTCCGGCCCATGAGGTTGAACATGTCTACGAAGCGTAGACATGGCACCCTGTAGCCAGAGAGTTGCGTTACCGATCTTGCTCGTCCAAACTCATTAGCGTCGTGGAACTCGCGAAATCCGGCGGCACTCAGAGTATTGCCGGATGCACATAACCTCTTTTGTCACAGGCACTTGGGAGAAGCCGTTTCGTCTTTCCGCCAAGAATCGGACACGCCATCTTGACGAATCAAACGTTTGTTTTAAACTGTCGTATGAAACGTGCGTTTTGGAAGTGGACTTGGCGGTATTCAGTTGTGTGTGGAGAAATGAAAGACACAGGTGCAGGTGATGGGCAATAGATCCGTACAAACCGAAGGGAGCACGACGAAAAGACGCGGGCTTCCCGGCGTCGTCGTGGCCGTCATCGTGCTGGCCACGCTGGCCGGTGTCTGTGGCGTAGCGCAACTGCCGGCACGCAAGCAGGAAGTCCCCGCCGACGGAGACCCCCGCCGTCAAGGTGAGCGTGATGACCGTCGCCGTGGAGCCGCAGTTTGCCGACGCGTTCGACCTGCCCGGCGTGGTCGAGCCCAACCGGGTCGTCACGATCTCCGCGGAAGTCGATGGCCGCGTGGAGTGGATCGGGCCCAAAAAAGGGACCCTGGTGCACGCCGGCGACCCGCTGATCCGGCTCAACACCGACCTACCGCAGGCCCAGTTCCAGATGGCCGAGGCCCAGGCCAAGAACAACCAGACCGAGTTCGACCGGATCAACGGACTTGTTCGAGAAAGGGGCCGCCACGAGCCGCGACGTGGACGCCGCCGCCACGCAACTGGCGATCAGCAAGGCGCAACTGGAGCAGGCACATATCCGCCTGGCCCGCGCCAACGTCGTGGCGCCCATGACGGGCGTGCTCAACGACGTGCCGGTCGAGGTGGGCGAGTACGTGACGGTGATGCCGCGCACGACGGTAGCCGAGATCGTGGACACCAGCGTCGTGAAGGTGGCCGTCGAGATCCCGGAACGGGACGCGTCCTTCCTCTCCGTCGGCCAGAAGGCGGAAGTCGTCGCCGAAGTCAAAGGCCGCGAAGTCTCGCTGACGGGAACGACCACGTTCCTCAGCCAGGTGGCCGACCCGCGAACACGCTGCACTCGCATGGAGATCACGGTCCCCAATCGGGAGGGCCTCCTGCGCAGCGGCCAGATCGTGCACGCCCGCCTGACCCGGCAAATCCTCAAGGACGCCATCCTGGTCCCCCTGGCCGCGGTCATTCCGATGGAGGACGGCAAAGCCGTCTACGTCGTGGAGTCCGTCGAAAGCGCAGCGCCGAACCGTCACGCTCGGGATCATCCGGGGCGACCGCGTGCTGATCCGCAGCGGCCTGAAGTCCGGGGACCAACTGATCGTCGCCGGCCATCGCTTCGTCGCCCCGGGCCAGAAGGTCGAGATCGTGCCGGAGGGCAAGGCGAGCCATGATTCTCACCGATGTCTCCATCAAGAATCGAACGACCGTCGCCATCCTGGGGCTGATCATCGTCATCCTCGGGGTTTACAGCTATCTGACCCTGCCGCGGGACGCGTTCCCGGATATTCCGATTCCGCACATTCTCGTCAACGCCGTCTATGAAGGCGTTTCGCCGGCGGACATCGAAACGTCCGTCACGATGAAGATCGAGAAGCAGCTCAACGGCATCCGCGGCGTCAAGCAGATCAACTCCACCAGCGCCGAGGGCCTCTCGCATGATCGACGTGGAGTTCATGCCGAACGTGCCGACCGACGTGGCCTTGCAGCGGGTGCGCGACCGCGTGGACCTGGCCAAGGGCGACCTGCCCCAGGACGTGAAAGATCCCACAATCAAGGAGATCAACCTCGCCGAGTTCCCGATCATGCAGGTGAGCATCTCCGGCGACGTCTCGCCCGTGCAGCTCAAGCAGATCGCCGATGACATGCGGGACGCGATCGAGACCCTTCCCGGCGTCCTGAAGGTCGAGGTCCTGGGGGCGCTGGAGCCGGAAATCCGCCTGGAGTTCGACCGCGACCGCATGGCCATGTACAACCTCGTGATCTCGGACATCATGCAACTGATCCCGACGGAGAACGTGAATATCTCCGCCGGCGGCCTGGAGACGCAGGGCACGAAGTTCAACGTCCGCATTCCCGCCGAGTTCGTCTCCGCCGAGGAAGTGGATCATCTGCTGATCGCGGTACGCGACGGCAAGCCGATCTACTTGGCCGACGTGGCCACCGTGCGGGACGCGTTCAAGGACCGGAGCACCTACTCCCGCTTCGACGGCGTCGAAAACGTGACGCTGAGCATCCAGAAGCGCGCCGGGGCCAACGTCGTGCAGGTCTCCGACAGCGTCAAAGCCGTCCTGGCCGAGGCCCAGAAGCGGCTGCCCGGCGCCGTGAAGTTCGACCTTGTCTACGACATGTCGAAGTACATTCGCAACCAGGTGGCCGACCTGGAGAACAACATCGTCGCCGCCCTGATTCTCGTCGTGGGCATTCTGCTGATCTTCATGGGCTGGCGGTCGGCCACGATCGTGGCCACGATCATCCCGCTGAGCATGCTGATCACGTTCTACCTGGTTCAGGCCCTGGGCTACACGCTGAACATGATCGTGCTGTTCAGCCTGGTGCTGGTGCTGGGCATGCTGGTGGACAACGCGATCGTGATCGTGGAGAACATCTACCGGCACATGCAGCTCGGCTATCGCCCGATCGAGGCGGCGATCCTCGGGCACGCGGGAGGTCGCCTGGCCCGTCACCACCTCCACCCTGACGACCGTGGGCGCGTTTATCCCGCTGATGTGGTGGCCGGGAATCATGGGCGATTTCATGAAGTACATGCCGATCACGCTTGACGATCGGCCTGATGGCCTCTCTCTTCGTGGCCCTCGTGTTCAACCCGGTCATCTGCACGGTCTGGTCCGGTCGCAGTCCCAAGCCCCGCCAGCGGGACCATTGGTTCATCCGGGGCTATCGGCGCTTCCAGCAGGCCGGCCTGGACAACCCCGGCCTGACGTTGTTCCTGTCGGTCGCCCTGCTGATCGCTCTGGGCATGCTCTACGGCAAGGCCGGACACGGCGTGGAGTTCTTCCCGGACAGCGATCCGGAGCGGGCCGTAATCAGCGTGCGGATGCCCCAGGGGACCAACATTCACGAGACGGACCGGATCGTCCGCCTGATCGAGGAGCGCATCAAGCCCTTCCAGCGGTGGATCGAGCATACGGTCACGAACGTCGGCTCGGCCGGCGGCGTCATGGACCTCACCAGCAGTGCCGGCGGTCCGCATCTGGCGGGCGTCACCCTGGTCTTCTACGACTACGTGATCCGCGAACGTCCTTCGATGGAGGTCATCGCCGGGATTCGCGCAGGCGATCGCCGATATTCCGGGCGCCGAGATCAAGGTCGAGCGGCAGAAAGACGGCCCGCCGACCGGGGCGCCCGTGACGGTCCGCCTCAGCGGCGAGGACTTCAAGACGCTCGAGCAGTACAGCGAGCAGGCGAAGCGGATGATCGAGGACGTGCCCAACCTCGTCAATCTGCGGAGCGACCTGGAGGCGACGCGGCCGGAGTTGGCCTTCACCGTGGACCGCCGCCGGGCGGTGCTGCTGGGCGTCAACACGGCCACCGTCGGCAACTTCCTCAAGATGGCGATCTTCGGCACCAAGGTGGGCACCTACCGACAGTTCAATGACGAGTACGACATCACGGTCCGGCTGCCTCTGGCGGATCGCGTCAAGATCGACGACCTCAACCGCATCCAGATCCCCAACATCCTGGGCCAGGCCGTGCCGCTCAGCTCGCTCGGCCGCTTCGACTATCAGGGCGGCTTCGGCACGATCAACCGCGTCAACCAGAAACGCGTCGTCACCCTCACCGCCGACACCGAAGGCCGGCTCAGCACCGACGTGCTGGAGGACGTTCAGGAACGATTGAAGCCGTTTGTGGCCGGATTGCCGGCCGGGTACGACGTTCGCTATGTCGGCGAGAAGGAGCAGCAGGAAGAGTCGCAAGCCTTCTTGAGCAAGGCGTTCGTGGTCGCCCTGCTGATCATCCTGCTGATCCTGGTGATCCAGTTCAACTCGCTGCTGGTGCCCTTCGTCATCATGACGACGGTGATTCTCTCGCTGATCGGGGCGCTGTGGGGCTTGCTGATCTGGGGTCTGCCCTTCGGCATCATCATGACGGGCATCGGCGTCATCAGCCTGGCTGGCGTCGTGGTGAACAACGCGATCGTGCTCCTCGACTACACGCGGCAGTTGCAGGCGCGCGGCATGGACCTGGTCGCGGCGGCCGCCGAGGCAGGCGTGACGCGTCTGCGGCCCGTGCTGCTGACCGCCGGCACGACCGTGATCGGCCTGGTCCCGATGGCGATCGGCGTCTCCTACGACTTCCATACGTTCACCTGGGCCACCAAGAGCGAATCCACGCAATGGTGGCAGAACATGGCCGTCGTGGTCATGTTCGGCCTGACCTTCGCCACGATCCTGACCCTGGTGGTCGTGCCCTCCCTGTACGTGATGCTCACCCGGGCCTCGCTGCGGCTGCGGGCGATCTTCGGCGCCGCTCCCGAGAGCAGCAACGTGCGGCCGCTCCCGGAGGAAATGCCAGTCTCGCAGGTGGAGAATTCAAAGCATGAGGCATGTCATTGCGAGCGTAGCGAAGCAATGACATTCTTTTGAGTCATGGATGCCTATGGATGCCCTGAAGAACAAACGCGGCTTCATCTGCGACATGGACGGTGTGATCTACCACGGCTCCGCGGCTGCTGGAGGGCTCCAAGGCGTTCGTGGACTGGCTCAAGACGCAGGGCAAGCAGTACCTGTTTCTGACGAACAGCTCCGCCCGGTCGCCGCGTGAGCTGCACCAGCGGCTGTCGCACATGGGCATCGAGGTCGGCGAGGACCACTTCATCACCTCGGCGATGGCGACCGCCCATTTCCTTGCCGCCCAGTGCCCCGGCGGGCGGGTGTATGCGATCGGCGATTCCGGGCTGTACCAGGCTCTCTACGAGGCGGGGCTGTCCATCGACGAGAGCGCACCCGACTACGTAGTCGTGGGCGAGACCCGCAGCTACGACTATGAGAAGATCGAGATCGCGATCCAGCTTGTCCTGGGCGGCGCCAAGCTGATCGGGACCAACCCGGACCTGACCGGTCCGACCGAAAAGGGAATCGCCCCGGCCTGTCGCGCCCTGATCGCCCCGATCGAGATGTCCACCGGCCGGCAGGCCTATTTCATCGGCAAGCCCAACCCGCTCATCATGCGGCACGCGCTGCAACTGCTCGGCTGCCAGCGGGAAGAGACGATCATCATCGGCGACCGCATGGACACCGACATCGTCGCGGGCATCGAGTCCGGCATCGACACCGCTCTGGTCCTCAGCGGCATCACCCGGGAATCCGACCTGCAAAGCTACGCCTATAAGCCGCACTACGTCCTCAAGGACGTCAGCGAAATCGCCAAGCCATGATAGGTCCGTACGTTAGATGTCATTGCGAGCGCAGCGAAGCAATCTACCGGCCGCAGAGCTGAGATTGCTTTGTCGCTGCGCTCCCCGCAATGACATAAATTGGCGTTATGGGTCATTGCGTGCGATGCACGGCCAAGGCTTTGTCACCCTGAGGCGAAGCCGAAGGATCTGGCTCTCGGGGGAAACGCTTCTCTCGCTCGCGTTCCAGATCCTTCGCTACGCTCAGGATGACAAGTGGAGCGCACGAGTGAATCCGAATCCGTATAACCTGTGGTTGGGGGGAGTGGCCCAGTCCGGTCGTTAGCCCGTGGGGGCGTCCGCGCCGGCGCCGACGTACGTCTTGCCCTCGGCCACCGCGCGAATGGCCGTCAACAACTCGTCGAAATCGCCGTCCTTGAGCAAGTAGCCGCGGCGCCGGCTTTGAGCATCTCGGTCACGTACCGCTTGGTCGCATACATCGAAAGGGCAATGACTTTCACTTTGGGCCAAGTGGCGCAGATCCAGCGAGTGGCCTCCAAGCCACTCAGGACCGGCGGCATGCTGACGTCCATGACAACCACGTCCGGCTGCAAATTCGCCGTCAACTCCATGACCGCCTCGCCATCGGCGGCCTGCCCGACCACCTCCATATCCTCCTGCTGCCGGAGGAAATCGCTCAGGGACTCGCGAATCAGAGCATGATCGTCGGCGACAATGATCCTTATAGCCATGCCATTTGCCTCTGCATCATTACCATCATACTTCTGAAGAAGACACCCTTGATACTTGTCTCACATGGTTGGAGGTTCGTGTTTTCTCCGCTCACGGAAGAGATTCTCCGCCGAACAAACGCGAACCGCAAGTCGTGTTATTCAATGAGACGAAGCGAGCGCATCAGGAGCAACAATGAACAACGTCTCTGAGCGAGCCCCGAACACGGCGGTGGAGCGAATAAGGCGGGTCGTAGTGGTACGGGCTGGATGGTCGCGTCATTTGCGGCACTACGGCTTGGCGCTGCTGCTGGTGGCCGGAGGGATGCTCGTGCGGCTGGCGCTGACGCATTTCGTGGGGCCCGGGTTGCCCACGTACATCACTTTCTATCCGGCCGTCATGCTCGCGGCCCTGATCGGAGGCTGGAGGCCCGGTCTCTTGGCTACTCTCGCGACCGCCGCCGTGGTGGACTATGGGTTGTTGCCGCCGCAGGGGTCGCTCAAGATCGAGAGCATGGTTGATGGCGTGGGGATCGTGTTCTTCTGTGCCATGGGTCTGTTCATGAGCGTGGTGGCGGAACTCTACCGACGCGCGCGGGACCATTCGGAGGAATTGGTCGGCGTGCGCACGGCGGCGCTGCATCAGGCCAACGAGCAGCTCCAACAGCAGACCGAGGAATTGCAGGCCCAGTCCGAGGAACTGACCACGGCCAACGAGGAACTGCGGGAAAGTGCGCAGGCCCTGCGGGAGAGTGAGGAACGATTCCGGGCCGCGTACGAGCAGGCGGCCATCGGGATGGAAATGCTCGATTTGGCAGGACGATTCCTGCGCGGCAACGGCTGGCTCAGTCAAATGCTCGGCTACCGTGAGGTCGAACTGCAGCGACACACGTTTGCCCAGATCACTCATCCTGACGACCTGCAGGCCGAATTGCCCCTGCTGGAGCAACTCCTGGCGGGAAAGACCCCGTCCTACAGCCTTGAGAAGCGTTACCTCCACAAAGACGGGCACCCGATCTGGGTGCGGGTCACCTCTTCGCTGGTGCGCACGTCCAGCCCCTACCGGATTTCCATCATCGAGGATATCACGGAGCGCAGGCACAGCGTAGAGGCGCTGCGCGAGTTGAATGCGACGCTGGAGGACAAGGTGGCCGAGCGCACGGCGGAACTGGAGCACCGGGCCCGCCAGCTTCAGAAGCTGACGCTGGAGCTGTCGGAGGCCGAAGACCGCGAGCGCCGGCGGCTGGCGGAGGTGCTGCACGATGACTTGCAGCAAGTGCTGGCGGCGGCCAAGTTCCACCTGGGCCTGTTGAACGCCCAAGTCAAGAACGACCCTTCCCCGCAGGCGATTGTCGGCAAGGTCAATCAGATGCTCGTCGACGCCATCGCCAAGTCGCGCAGTCTCTCGCACGATTTGAGCCCGGCGGTGCTGCACCATGACGACTTCGCCGAGACCCTCCGCTGGCTGGCCGGCCGAATGCAGGCCCAACACGGCCTGACGGTTCACGTCGAGGCCCCCGCGGAGATCAACATCCCTTCGGATACTCTCAAGAGCTTTCTGTACAAAGCGGTCCGGGAGTTGCTGTTCAACGTCGTCAAGCATGCCCGTGTCAAGGAGGCCCACATCCGGGTCCGGCCGTTCGGGCGCTACCTCGGCTTGTCGGTCTGCGACGGGGGGCGCGGTTTCGATCCGACGGAAGTCCGCCAGACCGCCGGCTTTGGACTTCTGAGCATCCGCGAGCGCATCGAACTTCTGGGCGGCCGGATGATGATGCACAGCACCGCAGGCCAAGGCAGCACCTTCTTTATCGTGGTGCCGGACGGCCGGAGCGTCGAAGGCAGAGGCCGGAAGACAGAGGACAGGCGCCCTCCTCCGTCGTCCTTCCTCCGTCTTCCGACATCCGTCCTCCGTCATCCGTCCTCCGGGTCTTGCTGGCGGACGACCATGAGATCGTGCGGGAGGGCTTGATCTCACTGCTGCGTGAGGCGGGCGACGTGGAGGTCGTGGGCGAGGCGGCCGACGGACGTGAGGCGATCGACCGGGCGTTCCAACTCCAGCCGGACGTGATCGTTATGGATGTGGCCATGCCGTTGATCAAGGGCGACGATGCCACCCGCGAGATCAAAAGGCGCCTGCCCCAGACCCGGGTGATTGCGCTATCCATGTACGAGGAAGCCGAAATGAAGGAGACGATGTATCGGGCCGGGGCCGAGACCTACGTGCGCAAGACAGCCCCCGCCGAGGAGCTCCTCGACGCGATCCGCGGCAAGCCGGTTCGCGCATAGGACCGCACTTCCCGAGTTCTCCGTGGCCTCTTGGGGAAAGATCCAATTATCCCCTGAACAAACATCATATCCAAGCCGTGGTAACCTGAGAAACTGACTTGCGCACCGGGTTCACGGCGGATAGACGCTGGCGTGCGAGAAGAGAAGACGAACCCGCGTGTGGAGGGAGGTTCTTCCAGCAAAGGATTCCAGCATGGCGAGATGCTTGAATGGCGGCATTCCGGATGGGGCAGGCGCGATGCGACACGCGCAACGACCGGGAGCGGATGGAGACCCGTCGCGCGTCTGCGACGATGATGCGTGTCAGGCGCAGTTTCAGGAGGTGCTGGAGAACATCGTGGATGGCTTCATCGCCCTGGATCGAGACTACCGTTGCACGTATGTCAACAGGGCCGCTGCAGCTTTTCTCAACACGACTGTCGAGGCGCTGATCGGCCGGCCTATCTGGGAGGCATTTCCGGTCCCGCGCTACCGCCAGCTTCACGACCAAATCACGCAGGCCGCCGAGCGGAGGGTGTTTGTGAAGTTCGATGAGTACTGCCAGCGGTGCGGACGTTGGTTCGCCTGGCGGTGTTATCCGGCTAACGGCGGTTTGGCCGTCTTCCTGGAAGAGGCCACCGAGCGTAAACGGACCGAAAAGGCACTCCGAGAGAGCGAGCAGCGCTACCGCAAGCTCTTCCAAGCCAGCCTCGTGGGCATCTACCTCACCAAGCTCGACGGCACGATTCTCGATTTCAACGAGGCCATGATGCGTATGCTCGGGTATGACGCGCGGGAAGAGGTCTTCCAGCATCGTTCGTCTGATTTCTACGCCGATCCCCGGGTGCGCGAAGAGGCAATTCTTCTGTTGCAGAAAGACGGTGCCGTATCGCCCCGAGAGGCGTCTCTCCGCCGCCAGGATGGCTCGGTCCTGCATGCCCTCGGGTCGGCCATGCTGTTGATGGACGAGCGGACCGGGGAAACGTACATCCAGGGCATGGCGGTGGATATCAGCAAGCGCAGAGAGGCCGAGCAAGCCCTGGGCGAGAGCGAGCAACGGCTGCGGGCGGCTCTGGAGAATTCTCTGGATGTCGTCTACCGACGCGACTTGCGGCGGGACCGCTATGACTACATGAGCCCCGTAGCCGAGAAAGCCCTGGGCTTCACGCCGGTGGAGATGAGCGGGTGGGGCATCGAGGACGCGATCGCACGGATTCACCCGGACGACGCGGAGCGAATGCGCCAGGAGTTGTCCGAGGCCATCGCCGTCGGCGAGGGCAAGATCGAGTATCGCTTCCGCTGCAAGGACGGCCGGTTTTGCTGGCTGGCGGACCATTTCACGGTACAGAAAGACAAGGAAGGCCGGCCGCTGTACTTCGCCGGGGTGGTGCGCGACATTACGGCCCGCCGTGAGGCGGAAGAGGCCCTGCGGGTGAGCGAGGAGCGGCTGCGCTTGGCCCTGGAGGGCGGTCGCATGGGCCGCTGGGAGTGGGACCTGCGGACCGATTCCATGTTCTGGTGTCGGCGGATCTACGAGTTGCTGGGCTTGGACCCGTCCACGAAAGCCGATATCGGGGCCTTCCTCGACCGCGTTCATCCGGAGGACCGCGCGGCGGTGAGCACACATTTGGCCAAAACGCAGCGCGAGCAGACGAATCTGGAGGTCGAATTTCGCGTCTTCCGTCAGCCCCAGGACCCGCGCGGCGAGATTTCCTGGCTGGCCTCCCATGCCAAAGCCATCGGCAATGACCAGGGCCAGACGGTTCGCATTATCGGGGTCATGTACGACATCACGCGTCGCCGACAGATGGAGGACCGGTTGCGGCGGTTGAACGATCAGTTGTCGGAGGAAGCGCAATCCCAGACCGAACGGCTGCGCAGCACGGCGAACCGCATGCAGGATGAGGCCATCGGCCGCGTGGTGGCGGAGAGCGAGCTCCGCAAACAATCCCAGATGCTGGAGCACCGGGCGCACCAGCTTCAGAAACTGGCCCTGGAGCTCTCCGAAACGGAGGACCGGGAACGGGAGCGTCTGGCCGAGATTCTGCACGACGATCTGCAGCAGACCCTCGCAGCGGCCAAATTCCACCTGGGCCTGATGCGTCACCAGTTCAAGCAGAATCCCGCCCTGCAAACCGCCGCCGGGGAGGTCGAGGCCATGCTCCGCGACGCCATCGCGAAATCGCGGAGTCTCTCCCACGAGCTCAGTCCGGCGGTGCTGCATCAAGGGGATTTTTTCGAGACCCTGGAAGGGCTGGCGCGGGAGATGGAAACCAAGCACGGCCTGGCGGTCGCGGTACAGACGCACGGCGAGCTCGGCACGCCGTCCAATGCGATCAAAGCCTTCCTGTATAAAGCCAGCCAGGAACTGCTGTTCAACATCGTCAAGCACGCCCAGGTCGGGGAGGCGGCTCTCCGGGTCCGCCGGTTCGGCCGCTACCTCTGCGTGTCGGTCTGCGACCGGGGGCGCGGGTTCGACCCGCAGGACCTCAGGGGAACGAATGGCTTCGGGCTGCTGGTCCTGCAGGAGCGGGCCCAATTGCTCGGCGGGCGCCTGACCATCAAAAGCGCACGCGGCCGGGGCAGCACCTTCCTGATCATCGTGCCGGAGGGCGGCATTGCCGAAGACAGAGGACAGAAGACAGAGGACAGAACGCCGTCTTCCGTCGTCCGTCCTCTGTCTTCCGACATCCGTTCTCCGTCCTCCGTCCTCCGGGTATTACTGGCGGACGATCACGAGATCGTGCGGCAGGGCTTGACGAGGCTCTTGAGCGAAGAACCGAGCATCGAGATCGTCGGCGAAGCCAGCAACGGACGCGAGGCCGTGGACTTGGCCGAGCAGCTTCGACCCGACGTGGTGGTCCTGGACGTGTCTATGCCCGTGTTGAGCGGGGACGAGGCCGCCCGGCAGATCAAGGACCATCAGCCGCAGACCCGCATCGTCGCGCTGTCCATGTTCGAAGAACGCGAGGTGCGCGAACGGGTGCGCCGGGCCGGGGCCGAGAGTTATGTGCTCAAGACCGCCCCGTTGGAGGAATTGCTGGCCGCCATCCGCCACGAGTCCTCTGACTCAGAATGACGCGAACAGACGTCCGGACGAGCCGTATGATAGAGCGAAGACGGCCCCGATCGGGCGGTGAAGGGCGTTGATCCGCGTTCTACCGATCGGAAACGATCCGAAGTAGAGCACAGCAACATGAGGCCAAGTGGTAGATGGTGCGTGATCCTCACGAGCATGCCGCTCCCGAATCCGAAGAAACCCGCCTGTTCGGCAACGATCCCCAGAACAGTGTCCTGCTCCAAACGGTGCTCGATTCGCTGACGTACCCACTCTATGTGATCGACGTAGCGAGTCATCGCGTGCGGTTGGCCAACCGTACGGCCCAGGAGACGTGCCAAAACGGGGCCGCGACGTGCTACGCCCTGACCCACCGCCGCGACAAGCCCTGCGATACGGAGGATCATCCCTGCCCTATCGAGACCATCCGGAGGACAGGCCAGCCTACGGTCGTCGAGCACGTCCATTACGATGCGGCCGGCGCCGCGCGGAATGTCGAAGTCCACGCGTTTCCGATCTTCGATGCAGCGCACCAGTTGGTGCAGATCATCGAGTATTGCGTGGACATCACCGAGCGCAAACGCGTGGAGCAAGCTCTGCGGGCGAGTGAGGAGCGCTTGCGGGCCAGCTTTGATAACGCCGGCGTCGGGCTGGCGGAGGCAACGACCGAATACCGCTTCATCTCCGTCAACGATTGTCTTTGCCAGATTCTCGGCTATTCCCGCGCGGAGCTGATCGGCAAAACGGTGCACGAGCTGACCGCGCCCGAAGACCGAGCCACCAGCGATGCCTGGAACGCCCGGCTCCATGACGGACGCAGCAAGCGGATCGACTATGAGAAGCGGTATCTCCGGCGCGACGGCTCCCGGCTGTGGGTCCACGTGACGGTGTCCGTCATCCACGCGGCCGACGGCCGGCCGCGTCGGTTCATCGCGACCATCGAGGATATCAACGAGCGTAAGGAAGCGGAAGCGGCGTTCCGCGACCTGAACGCAATGCTCGAAACCAAGGTGGCTCAGCGCACGGCGGAATTGGAGCATCGGGCCCGGCAATTGCAGCGGCTGACCCTGGAGTTGTCGGAGGCGGAGGATCAGGAACGGCGGCGTTTGGCCGAGATTCTCCATGATGATCTGCAGCAACTCCTGGCGGCGGCGAAGTTCCATCTGGGCCTCCTCAAAAGCCAGGTGAAGCAGGACCCCTCCCAGCAGGCCCTCGCCGGGCAGATCGAACAGATGCTCAAGGAAGCCATCGAGAAATCGCGCAGTCTGTCCCACGAGCTCAGTCCCGCGGTGCTGCATGGCGGCGATTTCGCCGGGGCCCTGCGGTGGCTGGCGGAGCAGGTCCAGGCCAAGCACGGCCTGGTCGTCCACGTCCAGGCGGCCGGCACGATCGACGTGCGTTCGGACGCCCTGCGTAGCTTCCTCTACAAGGCGGCCCTGGAGACCTTGTTCAACGTAGTCAAGCATGCCGGCGTCAAGAACGCGTATGTTCGGGTCCGGCGGCTGGGCCGCTATGTCGGTCTGTCGGTATTGGATCGGGGCCGGGGGTTCGATCCGCAGGACCTGAAGGTCACCGCCGGGTTCGGGCTGTTGAGCATCCGGGAACGCGTCGAGCTGCTCGGCGGCCGCATGAAGATCCACAGCGCCAAGGGCCACGGCAGCGCCTTCTACATTATAGTGCCGGACCCTCCGATAGAAAAACAGCCTGGCGAAGTGGTTTGAACCTGCGAGTTCGATCCTCAGCCAGGCCGTTGAAAGGCATTTCTGGGTGGTATTCCGCTATCTCTACCGATAAAGTGGCGTTCCGACGCCGGCGGTGACAAAAAAGTCGCTTTTTTCCCACTGCCACCGGGAAAAGGGGACGCCGACCCGCCGCAGGCCTAAAGCGGTGACCCTTTCTTTACGATACACTACCAACATACTGTCATTTGTCCGTGGATTGCCTCTGTGAAGAAGGAAGATAGCGGGGAAACGGAACTGTTGACAGTGCCCGGGGCATCCTCCAGAGATTTGCGGAAGCCGCTTTATCCCGCTCCGGAGGGACTTGTCCCGACCTGATGTCTTTGTGCACCAATCTGTGACAGTTGACGCTTGACAGGCTTGTGGTGCTACTGGTATCATGGGCTCTTGGAGCATTGGAGAAGGTGCTCCCGGCAAAAATGCATCCGGAGGATCCGCCGGCGTAAGGAGGAGCCTTGGTGTGTGGCCAATGAACTCCCGGCGTGCGATGCTTCGGACGGGATGGAGGACGATCGTGCACGGGATTTTCACTTTTCCCGCGGTCGTAGGGCCTTTGGGCCTGCGAACGGACCCGGCCTACAGTGGTCTCGACCCCCCTTGACAGTACTGATATCCCCCTTGTTTCTTTGTGACGCCGGCGCTGGTGCTGTGTCCGGATCGTCGCAGAGCAAGCAGCGATAGATGTGTGCAATGCAAGCAGTCTTGATCGAAAAATGGTGGATGGTAAGGAGGAACTTGTATGAGAGTTCGAGTCGGTGGGTTAGTGGCGGCACTGATGATCGGTTTGCTCGGGTCGGTGCCCAGCCAGGCACAAGTCACAAACCTGATTACGAATGGTGGCTTTGAGAGCGGTCAGATCGCCCCCTACGGTACCTACGGCACCGCCATCGCCGTCGCCACTGCGACCGTGGTCACGGATTGCGCCGGGGCGAACGTTCCGGAAGGCCCCATTGAGGGGAAGTACTGCCTGCACGTCATGGTGACCGCAGCCGGGACCAACAACTGGGATGCCGGCATGACGCAGGCCACCCTCACTTGGCAGAGCCGGCAAGAAATACACGTTCTCCGCCTTCCTGAAGGTCAAGAAAGGCACGCTGCAGTTCCGCATGAAGCCGGAGCACGCGGGCGGCAACTATGAAGACTATGGCAGCCAAGTCTTCACGGCCACGGAGAAATGGGTGGAATATCACGTGACGACCGCGGTCCTGGATGCGACCGCGTTGAGTCCCGGCAGCCCGACCTTCCACTTCGCCTTCGCCGCCGGGGATTTCTGGATCGATGACGTAAAGGTGTATGTCGGCGACTATGTCCCGACGGTGGTGAAGAGCCATCCGGTTGCGACGAACCCGTCCCCGGTGGACAAAGCGACCGATGTGCCGCAGGATGTGACCCTGGGCTGGAAAGCGGGTCCCTACGCCGCGACGCACAACGTGTATTTCGGCACCGTCTTCGCGGATGTCAACTCGGCCGATGCCAGCAAAGCGGCCAGTGCCGGCCAGACCGGCACGACCTTCAAGCCAGCCACGACGCTGCAGTACGGCCAGACCTATTACTGGCGCGTGGATGAAGTTAACGCCGCGCCCAGCAACACGGTGGTCAAAGGCGATGTGTGGAGTTTCACCGTCGAGACCTTATGCTTATCCGGTCACGAGCATTACGGCCACGGCCTCCAGCTCGGACAAGACCAGCAACAACCCCGCCAGCACGATCAATGGCTCCGGCCTGACCGGCGACCTGCATGGCACGGATAGCACGACCATGTGGGCGAGCGCCATTACCGACCCGGGGCCGGTCTGGATCCAGTACCAGTTCGATAAGGCCTACAAGCTCACCGAGATGTGGGTCTGGAACTACAACGTGGAATTCGAGTCGGTCCTCGGCTACGGGTTCAAGGACGTCACCATCGAGTACTCGCTCGACGGCACGACCTGGACGCTGCTGAAGAACATGCAATTTGCCGCAAGCGACGGCCACGGCCGGATATGCCCATAACACGACCGTGGATATGGCCAGCATCATGGCCCAATATGTCAAGATCACGGTCAAGAGCAACTACAGCCTGGTGGGTCTGAAGCAGTACGGCCTGAGCGAAGTTCGCTTCTACTACGAGCCCGTGCAGGCGAGCGCTCCGCAGCCGGCCTCCGCGGCCCAGAACGTGGCTGTGAACACTTCTCTGGATTGGCGGCCCGGCCGCGATGCCACCTCGCAGAAGGTGTACTTCGGCACCGATAGGACGGCCGTGACCAACGGCACCGCGACGGCCCAGACCGTGACCAATCACGGCTTTGCCCCCGGCGCCCTGAACTTCGGCACCACGTACTTCTGGAAGGTCGATGAGATCGGCACGGCCACCTATCCCGGCAGCGTCTGGAGCTTCACCACCCAGGAATACGCGGTCGTGGATGATTTCGAGAGCTATACCGACAAATCGGGCAGCACCATTTATGATGCTTGGCTCGATGGCTTGGGTGGCAACGGCACCGGCTCGCAAGTCGGATATCTGCAGGCCCCGTTTGCCGAGCAGACCATTGTCCATGGCGGCAAGCAGTCCATGCCGTTCGAGTACAACAACGTCAAGGCCCCCTACTACTCCGAGGCCACACGGACCTTTGGCACGACGCAGGATTGGACCGCCGGCGGCGCCACGACGCTGTCGCTCTACTTCCAGGGCTACCCGGCAGGTTTTGTCGATAAAGGCAGCAATGCCTTCGCCATCGCCAGCACGGGCACGGATATCTGGAACAACGGCGATCAGTTCCGCTTCGTCTACAAGACGCTCAGCGGCAACGGCTCGATCACGGCCCGCATAGACGACCAGACCGCCAGCGACCCTTGGGCGAAGGCGGGCGTGATGATCCGGGAGAGTCTTGACCCCGGCTCCAAGCACGCCTCGGTCGTGGTGACGCCGGGCAATAGCTGCTCGCAGCAGTACCGCACCACTACCGGCGGCGCCTCCGCCAGCACCGACTGGACCGGCACCGCGGTCGCGGCCCCGTATTGGGTCCGGGTCACGCGCACCACGAATACCTTCCGGACGGAGACCTCCCCGGACGGCAAGACGTGGAAGGCCCAGGGCGCCGATCAGACCATCACGATGGTGGCCAATGTCTACATCGGCCTGTGCGTCACCAGCCACAACGCCGCGGCGTACACGGTCGCCGACTTCTCCAATGTCACGACGAGCGGCACGGGCGCCTGGCAGAACCTGTCCATCGGCGTGACGCAGTGGAGCAACGACGCGACGCCGATGTACGTGACGGTGGAAGACAAGGCCGGCAAGAAGAAGACGGTTGTCAATCCGGATGCGGCCGCGGTGAACAAGACCGCATGGACGCAATGGAAGGTCGCCCTGAGCGATCTGTCGGGCGTCAACCTGGCGGCGGTGAAGAAGCTCACCTTTGGTGTCGGTAGCACCACCAATCCGACGCCGGGAGCCGTCGGCATGCTGTTCGTCGACGACATTGGGTTCGGCAAGCCGGCCGTGATCACCGTTACCAATCTGGCGGTCAACGGCGGCTTTGAGACCGGTCAGATCGCGCCCTGGGGCTACTGGGGCAGCACGGTGTCCACGGTGACGGCGGCGGTGGTGACGGACTGCGCGGGAGCCAATGTCCCCGAAGGTCCCGTGGAAGGAAAGTACTGCCTCCACATGACGGTCTCCGGCCCGAGCACCAATTTCTGGGATTGTGCTTTCAATAGTACGCCGATCCCCGCCTTTGTGCAGGGCACGAAGTACACGCTGTCAGCCTTCTTCAAGACCAAGAGTGGCACGGGCAAGATCAACATGAAGCCGGAGCATGGCGGCGGCGCCTATGAAGGCTACGGCGAAACGCAGTACACGATCACGGAGAAGTGGGCCGAATACCATGTGACGACCCCGGTCTTCACGTCTACCGTGAGCCCGATGTCGCTGACCTTCCACATCGGCTTCCAGGCCCAGGAGTTCTGGGTCGACAACATCAAGTTCTACGAGGGGGATTACGTCCCTACGTACTGAGGCATAACCGCCTGCGTCGGAATGCCGAGGCAGGCCAGACGAGGGAATCAGGGCCCGTATCGCAGGTACGGGCCCTGATGCCCCTATTTCAGTATGGCTTACGAGTTCGGGGAACACCTGAGAGCGTCAGGAGTGAACGAGCCGAAGTCAACGAGGCAAGTCGCACAGCGACGAAGAAAGGAGCAACGCGATGAAAAAGATCCTGAGTTTCACGGTCCTTGTCAGTGTGCTCTGGGCGGCCAGCGCCTGGGGCGTGCCGTTCAAGGACGACTTCAACCGGGCCAATGGCGCAGTCGGGAATGGCTGGGCGATCCTGACGAATGGGACCGTGACGTCCACCATTGTCAACAACGAGGTCCTCGTCTCCGGGACGGAAGCCACGGACTGGGTGCGCTGCGGTATCCGCCGCGCCGTGGTCGGGGAGACCAAAGTCACCTGTGACATCCGGGCGGATAATGCGTTCAACATGCACATGCAGATCGCGCTCGGGAATGGCAGCGGCGCCTACGTCGAGGTCTACACTTATCCCGGTGGCTCCTTGAGCTACGCCAATTCCCTCGACGGCAACTGGCCTTCGGCGGGTTGGGTCGCCCTCACCACGAATGCGGCTACGGTGGCCGGGCAGTACAACAACCTGATCATGGAACTCGGCAAAGGTGGCGTGGTCACCGTCACCCTGAATGGCAAGGTGTGCGGCACGATCACCAACACTGCTCTCACCAGCATCGGGAGCGTGACCATCTCCAGCGATGCCGCCGCCGCCACGACGGGCAGCATTCACATCGACAATGTGGTGATCGGCACGTATATTGCGGGCAAGGCCCTCAACCCGAATCCGGGCGACACCACCACCGATATCCCGCGCGATGTCACGCTCGGCTGGACGTTCGGTGCGTATGCCCAGACCTCGGACGTGTACCTGGGCACCAGCCTCGCAGATGTCAACTCGGCCGACGCCACCAAGCCGCAACTGGTCAGCAAGGGCGCAAATCGGGCGCCACCTACAAGCCGGCGACCGTGCTGAACTACGCCCAGACCTATTATTGGCGCGTGGATGAAGTGAACGCCAGCGGCACGGTCTTCAAGGGCGACGTGTGGAGCTTCACCGTCGAGCCCTATGCCTACCCGATCACGGGCATTACAGCCACCGCCTCCAGTTCGGACCCGAGCAGCAGTGGACCGGCGAACACGATCAACGGCTCCGGCCTGACCGGCGATCTGCACGGCACGAGCAGCTCCACCATGTGGGCGAGCGCCATTACCGATCCGGGGCCGGTCTGGATTCAGTACCAGTTCGACCAAGCCTACAAGCTCACCGAAATGTGGGTCTGGAACTACAACGTGGAGTTCGAGCAGGTTCTCGGTTATGGGTTCAAGGACGTCACCATCGAGTACTCCCTCGACGGCAAGACCTGGACCCTGCTGAAGGATACCCAGTTCGCCCAGGCGACCGCGGCAGCCAACTACGCCCATAACACGACGGTGGACCTGGGCGGCATCACGGCCCAGTACGTCCGGCTGACGGTCAAGAGCAACTACACCCAGGTGGGTCTCAAGCAATACGGCTTGAGCGAAGTTCGGTTCTACTACGTCCCGGTGCAGGCGCGCGCGCCGCAACCGGCCACGAACGCCACGGGCGTCAGCCTCAGCGCCAGCCTGGATTGGCGGCCGGGCCGCGACGTTACCTCGGAGAAGGTGTACCTCGGCACGGACAAGACCGCGGTGACCAATGGCACCGTGGCGGCGCAGACCGTGACCAGTCATGGCTACACGCCCGCCTCTCTGAATTACGGCACCGTCTACTATTGGAAGGTCGATGAGATCGGCACCGCCACCTACCCGGGCACCGTCTGGAACTTCACGACCCAGGAATACGGGGTGGTGGATGATTTCGAGAGTTACACCGACCAAACGGGCAGCACGATCTACGACGCTTGGCTCGATGGCTTGGGCGGCAACGGCACCGGCTCGCAAGTCGGATATCTGCAGGCCCCGTTTGCCGAGCAGACCATTGTTCATGGCGGCAAGCAGTCGATGCCGTTCGAGTACAACAACGTCAAGGCCCCCTACTACTCCGAGGCCACGCGGACCTTTGACACGACGCAGGACTGGACCGCCGGCGGTGCCACGACGCTGTCGCTGTATTTCCAGGGCTTCCCGACGGGCTTCGTCGATAAGGGCAATAACGCTTTCACCGTGGCCAGCACGGGCACGGACATCTGGAACAACGGCGATCAGTTCCGCTTCGTCTACAAGACTCTCAGCGGCAATGGCTCGATCACGGCCCGCGTGGATGACCAGACCGCCAGCGACCCCTGGGCGAAGGCGGGCGTCATGATTCGTGAGAGTCTCGACGCCGGCTCCAAGCACGCCTCGGTCGTGGTGACGCCGGGCAATAGCTGCTCGCAGCAGTATCGCACCACCACGGGCGGCGCCTCCGCCAGCACCGACTGGACGGGCACCGCGGTCGCGGCCCCGTATTGGGTCCGCGTCACCCGCACCAACAACACGTTCAAGACGGAGACCTCGCCGGACGGCAAGACGTGGACGGCCCAGGGCCCCGATCAGACCATCACGATGGTGGCCAATGTCTACATCGGCCTGTGCGTCACCAGCCACACTGCCTCGGCATACACCGTCGCCGATTTCTCCAATGTGACGACGAGCGGCACGGGGGCCTGGCAGAACCTGTCCATCGGCGTGACGCAGTGGAGCAACGGCGCGGCCCCGATGTACGTGACGGTGGAAGACAAGGCCGGCAAGAAGAAGACGGTCGTCAACCCGGATGCCTCCGCCGTGAACAAGACCGCGTGGACGCAATGGAAGATCGCTTTGAGCGATCTGTCGGGCATCAACCTGGCGGCCGTGAAGAAGCTGACGATCGGTGTCGGTAGCACTACCAATCCGACACCAGGCGCCGTCGGCATGCTGTACATCGACGACATTGGGGTTGGCAAGCCAGCCGGGGTCCTCAACCTGCTCGCGAACGGTGGGTTTGAGAGCGGCCAGATCACGCCGTACGGCACCTACGGCAGCGCGGTCGCTGTCGTCACCGCAACCGTAGTCACGGATTGCACGGGCGCCAATACCCCCGAACCCGTCATTGAGGGCAAGTACTGCCTGCACGTGGTGGTATCCGCCGCCGGAGTCAACAACTGGGACGCCGGCATGACGCAGGCCACCCTCACGTTCCAGAGCGGCCAGAAGTACACGTTCTCCGCCTTCGTGAAGGTCAAGAAGGGCACCCTGCAGTTCCGCATGAAGCCGGAGCACTCGGGCGGCAACTATGAAGACTACGGCAGCAACGTCTTCACGGCCACCGAGAAATGGGTGGAGTACCACGTGACGACCGCCGTTCTGCCCACGACCGTGTTGGGTCCGGACAGCCCCACCTTCCACTTTGCGTTCGCGGCCGGAGATTTCTGGATCGATAACGTGAAAGTGTATGTGGGCGACTATGTCCCGTCGAACTAAGACGTAGTCTCTGACGTCGGAACTCCGACCGTAGAAGTACCGCCGCAGGGGTCAGGGCTCTGGGCGGCCAGACAAGTGAATCGGGGCCTGTATTTTTGCATACAGGCCCCGATGTTTTTGGGCATCACCTCTCGCCGGGTCCAGGGACGTCCCTGGGAGCAGTTGATGGACGAGCGGCAGTTAACCATGTTAGGCCGTTGCGCGGCCGATCGTAAGGAGGAAGTACCATGAAGAATCGCGTAGTCTGGTTGCTGGCGGGCTTGATGATCGCCTTTCTGGCCTCCGAGCCCGGCCAGGCACAACAGGTCACGAACCTCTTTCAGAACGGCGGCTTCGAAACCGGCGCTCTGACCCCCTGGAACGCCTACGGCGGCGACGGCCAGACTGTCACCGCTACGGTGGTCAAGGACTGCGTCGGCGCCACTGTCGCCGAAGGGCCGGTCGAGGGAACCTATTGCCTCGACGTGAAGGTCTCCGGGGCCGGCACCAACTTCTGGGATGGAGCCGTGACACCGGCCCTACTGTCCACCGCCGGTACTTTCCAGAGCGGCAAGAAATATACCCTGGCCCTCTTCCTCAAGGGCAAGGTCGGGGGCGAGCAGATCAACCTCAAGCCGGAGTTGAACCAGGATCCGTGGACGGGATATGGCGAGACGGCCGTCACCATGACCAACAAATGGGTGGAATATCACACTACCACTCCCGTGATGACGGCGGATGTCACGCCGGCACACGTCACTTTCCACGTCCTGTACAAGGCGCAGGAGTTCTGGATCGACGACGTCAAATGGTACGTCGGCGACTATGTCCCGACGGTCGTGAAAAGCAATCGCGCCGCGACCAGCCCGGTGCCGGATGATAAAGCAACGGACGTGCCGCGGGACGTGACCCTGAGTTGGAAAGCGGGTCCCTATGCCGCGACGCACAACGTCTATTTCGGCACCACCTTCGCGGATGTCAACACGGCCGATCTGAGCAAAGCGGTCAGCACGGGCCAGACGGGGACCAGCTACAAAGTGCCCGCGCCGCTCCAGTATGGCCAGACCTATTATTGGCGGGTCGATGAAGTCAACGCCGCGCCGAGCAACACGGTGGTCAAGGGCCCCGTGTGGAGCTTCACGGTCGAGACTTATGCTTATCAATTGACCACAATTACGGCCACGGCCTCCAGCTCGGACACAATCAGCAACAACCCCGCGACCACGGTCAATGGCTCCGGCCTGACCGGCGATCTGCATGGCACGACGAGTTCCACCATGTGGGCGAGCAACATCACCGATCCGGGGCCGGTCTGGATCCAGTACCAGTTCGATAAGGCCTACAAGCTCAGCGAGATGTGGGTCTGGAATTACAACGTGCTCTTCGAGGCCATCCTCGGCTACGGGTTCAAAGACGTCACCATTGAGTACTCCCTCGACGGCAAGACCTGGACCCTGCTGAAGGACACCCAATTCGCTCAGGCGCCCGCGGCCGACAGCTATGCTCATAACACGACGGTGGATATGGGCGGCGTCACGGCGCAGTACGTTCGGCTGACGGTCAAGAGCAACTACAGCCTCGTGGGTCTGAAGCAGTACGGCTTGAGCGAAGTCCGCTTCTACTACGTCCCGGTGCAGGCGCGCGCTCCGCAGCCGGCCACCAATGCTCAGAACGTCAGTGTCAGTGCCGGCCTGGATTGGCGGCCCGGCCGCGATGTCACCGCGCAGAAGGTCTACTTCGGCACCGACAAGACGGCTGTGACCAATGAGACCGTGGCGGCCAGCACCGTGACTAATCACGGCTTCACGCCCGCTTCTCTGAACTTCGGCACGGTCTATTACTGGAAGGTCGATGAGATTGGCGCCGCCACCTATCCGGGCGACGTCTGGAAGTTCAGCACGCAGCAGTATGCGGTGGTGGATGATTTCGAAAGTTACACCGACAAGACGGGCAGCACCATCTATGATGCCTGGTATGATGGCTTGGGCGGCAACGGCACGGGCTCGCAAGTCGGCTACCTGCAGGCCCCGTTTGCCGAGCAGAACATCACGCACGGCGGCAAGCAGTCGATGCCGTTGGAGTACAACAACGTCAAGGCCCCCTACTACTCCGAGGCCACGCGGACCTTTGACACGCCGCAGGACTGGACCGTGAATGGCGCCGACACCCTGACGCTGTACTTCCAGGGTTTCCCGACGGGCTTCATCGATAAAGGCAACAACGCCTTTACCGTGGCCAGCACGGGCACGGACATCTGGAACAACGGCGATCAATTCCGGTTCGTCTACAAGACCCTCAGCGGCAACGGCTCGATCACGGCCCGCGTGGACGACCAGACCCCGAGCAACGCCTGGGCCAAAGCGGGCGTCATGATCCGGGAGAGCCTCGATGCCGGCTCCAAGCACGTTTCCGTCGTGGTGACGCCGGGCAATAGCTGCTCGCAGCAGTATCGCACCACCACCGGCGCCGCCTCGGCCAGCACCGATTGGACGGGCACGGCCGTCGCGGCCCCCTACTGGGTCCGGGTCACCCGCACCAACAACACGTTCCGGACGGAGACCTCGCCGGACGGCAAGACGTGGAAGGCGCAAGGCGCCGATCAGAACGTCACCATGGTAGCCAACGTCTACATCGGCCTGTGCGTAACCAGCCACGACGCCGCCTTGTACACCATCGCCAATTTCTCGAACGTGACAACGAGCGGCACGGGCGCCTGGCAGAACCTGTCCATCGGTTTGACGCAGAATAGCAATGACGTCGCCCCGTTGTACTTGACGGTGGAAGACAAGGCCGGCAAGAAGAAGACGGTGGTCAACCCCGATGCGTCCGCCGTAACGCAGACGACGTGGACGGAATGGCGCGATCGCCCTCAGCAGCTTCTCGGGCGTCAACGTGGCGGCTGTGAAGAAGCTGACGATCGGCGTCGGCGACAACGCCAACCCGAAAGCCGGCGGCAGCGGCATGCTGTTCATCGATGACATCCTGTTCGGCAAGCCCATTCTGCCGGTCGGCCTGGTGGCCAACTACACGTTCGAGAACAACGTCAAAGACGTCACCGGCAACGGCCATGACGGCATGATCGTGGGCACTCCCACGTATGTGACGGGCGCGCCCAACCACGGCACGGGGATGCTGTTCCCCGGCACCACCAGCAACATGGTCAGTCTGGGGACGTTCGACCCGTCGGAGAAGACCGGCATGCTCTCGGTCTCGCTGTGGGCCAAGTGGAACGGCCTGACCACCTACTGGCAGGGCCTGATCGGCAAGCGCAACACCTGGGCCGACGGCCAGACGATGTGGCAGATCGAGGCCAGCCAGACCACTGGCGCCCTATCGTTCTCGCGGTACAATATCACGGGTGCCACAGCCCCGGTCCTGGTGGTGGGCGCTTGGACGCACATCGCCCTGACGTTCGACAAGACGACAGCCCAGTTCTACATCAACGGGGCCAAGGCGGGCGCGCCGAGCGCGGGCACGTTCTCGTTCGGGCCCAATACTGACGCCGCCGTGGAGATTGGCAATGACGACGGCGGCGGCGGCAACCCCTTCAATGGGGCGTTGGATGAGGTCCGCCTGTACGACTATGCCCTGACCCCGGCGGAGATTCTGACGCTGGCCAAGTAGCCGCGTCGGTTCTTGAGTTTGAACCGTCCGGGAGGAAAATGCCGTTGGTGGCACGATCATCCTCGGCGGCAAGGTGAGTGAATCGGGGCCTGTGCCGGTCTGGCACAGGCCCCGAGGTCCTATCAAATGATCATTAGGAGGAAAAGCAATATGAGAAATCGAGTCATTTGGCTGATGGCCGCCCTGACGATCGCCTTTCTGGCATCCGGGCCCAGCCAGGCACAAACGAATCTGCTTGACAACGGAGGCCTCGAGACCGGCGTGCTGTCACCCTGGACATCCTACGGCGGCGATGGCCAGACCGTCACCTGCACGGTGGTGACGGATTGCGCCGGCGCCGCCGTCGCCGAGGGGCCCATCGACGGGAGGTATTGCCTCAATGTCAAGATCTCCGGGGCCGGCACCAACACCTGGGACGGCGCGGTGAACCCGGGGCTGGCCTCCGGACAAGGGGTCTTCAAGCAGGGCAAGAAATACACTTTGTCCATCTTCCTCAAGGGCAAGGTCGGCGGCGAGCAAATCCACATCAAGCCGCAATTGAACCAAGATCCGTGGACCGGGTACGGCGAGTTGGACGTCACGATGACCACCAAATGGGTGGAATACCACAGTACGACCACCGTGATGACGGCGGACGTGACACCGGCGGCCATCACGTTCTTCGCCCTGTACAAGGCGCAGGAGTACTGGATCGACGACGTCCAATGGTACGAAGGGGACTACGTGCCGACGGTCCTGAAGAGCAATCGCGCCGCGACCAGCCCCGTGCCGAACGACAAGGCGACGGACGTGATCCGCGATGTGACCCTGAGCTGGAAAGCGGGCCCCTACGCGGCAACGCACAACGTATACTTCGGGACGACCTCTGCGGACGTCAACGCGGCCGATACGACGAAACCCCAGTTAGTCAGTCAAGGCCAAACGGGAGTGACGTACAAGGTGTCCACGCTGCTGGAATACGGCAAAACCTATTACTGGCGGGTCGATGAGGTCAACGCCGCACCCAGTACGTCGGTCGCCAAGGGCCTCGTCTGGAGCTTCACCGTCGAGCCGTATGCCTACCCGATCACCAATATCACCGTCACCGCCTCGAGCACCCAGCCCAGCGCGTCAGCCCAGAATACCGCCAACGGCTCCGGTCTCGACGCCAACGGCCTGCACGGCGTCGATGGGACTACGATGTGGCTGAGCCAAGCCGGCCCGTTGCCCAACTGGATTCAATATCAGTTCGACAACGTCTACAAGCTCGACAAGATGCTGGTTTGGAACTACAACCAGATGGTCGAGAGCATCATGGGCTTCGGCGCCAAGGACGTCAAGGTGGAGTATTCCACCGACGGCGCCACCTGGACGATCCTGGCCAACGTGCCCCAGTTTGCCCGGGCGCCGGGCCTGGACGGCTATGCGGCGAACACCACGGTGGACTTTGCCGGCGCGATGGCCAAGTACGTCAAGCTGACGATCAACAGCAACTGGGGCGGCCTCGCCCCCTACGTCGGGCTGAGCGAAGTGCAGTTCTCCTATGTGCCGACGCAGGCCCGCGCGCCGCAGCCGGCCGCCAACGCCACGGGCGTCAGCGTGACGGCCGGCCTGGATTGGCGGCCCGGCCGGGACGTGACCGCGCAGAAGGTGTACCTCGGCACGGATAAGACGGCGGTCACCAATGGCACCCTCGCGGCGGCCACGGTCACCGATCACGGCTTTGCCCCCGCCTCTTTGAACTTCGGCACGACTTACTACTGGCGGGTCGATGAGGTCGTTGCCACCACCACTTATCCCGGCCCTGTCTGGAGCTTCACGACCCAGGAATTCGCGGTCGTGGATGATTTCGAGAGCTACAACGACAACACGGGCAGCACGATCTACGAGTCCTGGATCGATGGCCTGACGGACAGCAAGAGCGGCTCGACCGTGGGCTACATGCAGGCCCCGTTTGCCGAGCAGACTATCATTCACGGCGGCAAGCAGTCGATGCCGATCGCATACGACAACAGCAAGGCGCCGTTCTACAGTGAAACGACACGCGACCTGGGCACGGCCCAGGATTGGACGGGCAATGGGGCCACGCACATGGACCTGTGGTACCGCGGCTATCCGGCTCCGACCACCTTCGCGGTCACGATGACCGGCAGCGTGATGAGCGTGACCGGCGACGGCACGGACATCTGGAACAACTCCGATGACTTCGCCTTCGCCTACAAGACGTTCACGGGTGACGGCTCGATCGTGGCCCGCGTGGTCAGCGTCGGCACCGGCACCAACACCTGGGCCAAGGGCGGCGTCATGATTCGCAGCGGCCTTAATGGCGGCGCGATGCAGGCCAACATGGTCATCACCGGCAGCGCCGGCAACGGCGGCAGCTTCGCCTACCGCCTCGCCACGGATGGCGCCTGCGCCAACCAGGACATGGCGACGGTCATTGCGCCCCCGTACTGGGTGAAGATTACGCGGGTCGGGACCACGATCACAGCGTTTGTCTCCGCCAACGGCACGACGTGGACGCAGCAGGGCACGCCCCAGGCCATTGCGATGACCGATCCGGTGTGCATCGGCATCTGCGAGACCTCGCACCAAGCGGGTGAGCAGCGGACGATGCAGTTCGACAACATCACCATCACGGGCAGCGGGACCGGCTCCTGGCAGGGAGCCTATATCAACAGCCCGCAGTACAACGCGCCGGCGGGTATGTACGTCGCGGTGACGGACAGCTCGGGCAAGAGCAAGCTCGAGGTCAATGCGGACCCGGCGGCGGCCAATACGGCGGCCTGGACCCAGTGGAAGATCCCGCTCAGCGATCTGACGGCGGCCGGCGTTAAGACGACCAAGATCCAGAAGATCACGATCGGGGTCGGGAATAAGACCACTCCGGCGGCGGGCGGCACCGGTACCGTGTACATCGATGACATCGGCTTTGGCCACTCGGTCAATTAAGCCGACCGAAGCAGCACGCGACCCTACATGGCGTGCCAAGAAGAAAACGCGGCTCCCAGGACGCAGCAGAGAAATCGGGGCCTGTATCATTCTTCGATGCAGGCCCCGATGTTTTTCGGAGGCGGCCGACGACGTATTTTGCACCCGGGTTTCCGGGATCGGACCCCTCGGGCCTGCCCGCCCCCCTCCTATTATCCGGCGCTCCATACCGAATTCCTTCTCAAGACTCTTGAACTTGCCGCGGCAGGTGTGCTATCATAGGCCGCCGGGCGCACACGGAAACACCATCGCGAGCGTCCAGGGGAAAATCCCTAATGGCGAAAGCTCGGAGGATGTGCAACAAATGACGCTATGAGTTGGCGCAAGGGTTTCACACTGATTGAGTTGCTGGTGGTCATCGCGATCATCGCGATCCTGATGGCGGTTCTGCTGCCTTCGTTGAACCGCGCACGGGAGCAGGGTAAGCGGGCGGTCTGCCTGAGCAATATGCGGCAGTTGGCCCTCGCGTGGATGCTGTACGCCGAGGCGAACGATGAAAAGATCGTCAGCGGGAGGGCCGGCATCCCGAGCGTCCCGCCCAACGGGGAGCCGCCGTGGGTCGGCCAGTGCTGGGACGACAACTTCCGCACCGGCGGACAGATGGCGGAGGACGACCAGAGCGCGGCGATCAAAAGCGGGGCCTTGTGGCCGTACTGCGAGCAGTTGAAGCTGTACCGCTGCCCGACGGGCTACCGGGGCGAGATGCTCACGTACTCCATCATGGACTCGATGAACGGCAACGGCGACGGGACGAAAGATCCCGGTTTGTGGATCAAGAAGAGAACGGAAATCCGGCGGCCCCAGAGCATGGCGGTGTTCATCGACGAGGGCTGGGTGACGCCGGACAGTTTTGCCGTGTACTACAGGCAGGAGTGCTGGTGGGACGACCCGCCGATCCGGCATGGTGACGCCGCCCACCTGTCCTTCGTCGATGGGCACAGCGAGCATTGGAAATGGGAAGGGGTGGACACGATCAAGCACGGCCGGGACTTCGAACGCACGTTCGCCGGACCGGGCTGGCAGCCGACCACCAACGAGGGTTTCGACGATCTCTACGCGGTCCAGAAAGCCACGTGGGGCAAACTCGGTTACCAGCCTACGCATTGACCGGTTGGCCTCGTGGACGGTAGCAGGCCGGACATAGTGGATGCCATGGACTTGATGGGCAGCGTGGACACCGCGCCCGGCTTATTTTGTCCACCGCGTCCATGTCGTCTATCCCGGAGCTACTCGGGAAACAGTACCGCCAGTAATTCCGTTGCCTGCGAGAAATCCGGCACGATCAGGTGGGCGCCGGCCTTGATCAGGCGCGCCCGTTTGTGCAGGTTCAAGCCGTGGCGGCGGATTTCATCGGAGGCCACGCCGATGGCAAGGCCGTCCCGTTTGCGGCACTCGCGCAGCTCAACCGGCCCATCGCCGAAGACAGCCAACTCCGGGCCGCGCAAGTGATTCTCCCTCACAATCCGATCGAGAACCATCTTCTTGGAGCAAGTGCCGAGATCGCCTGTGGCGCCATAGATACCGCCGTTGAACAACTCGGCATAGCCCAGAGCTTGGGCCTCTGCGGCAACATCCGCATGGTCGGTGCCGCTGGCCAGATAGAGTGTGACGCCCCGCTGCCGCAGCGCCTGCGCGAACGCGACGACGCTCTTGACGGCGAAATCGCTGGCGTCGAGCTGCCCGCGTTGGAGCTTGGCCATCCGCTCGCGCACGACCACCATGAGGGCGTCATTGTAGCACTTCTTGTATCCGAAGCGATCCAGAATTCTGTCGGGTGGCACCAGGTCGAACTCGCGCACAAGGCCGACGAGGGCCTCCATCTGCACGAGGGTCTGCACGCCGGCGGACCGGTCGATGTATTCGAGCACACGGCGGCGCACCTTCTCATAGAGCTTCTCGTCCGCGGTCTCGTAGCGGTCGCCAAGGATGGCTTTCATCATGACCGGCGCCATGATCTGCTCCCAGCCCTGCCGGAGGGTGCTGACCGTACCGTCGTGGTCGAAGACGGCGTGGCGGATCAGAGAGTGGGAAGCGTCAAGCATGTCATGGCGAGGAGCGCAGCGACGCGGCCATCTCAACCCCGCGGTCGAAGATTGCTGCACTCCGCTCGCAAGGACATTCCTCCCACTTTCCACTTCCGACTTCCAACTCTCTTCGCAGATCTCGATCTCCGTTCCGAGCACGTACCACGCTTGGCGTGGATCCTCCGCCAACTCCGGCCGGTAGATGAGATCCGGGTCCTGCGCGACGGCCAGGATCTCCGCGCCGTTGGCGGTGCCGGTTTGGAAGAGCTTCTGCACCGTGACGGCGGCAGCGAAATTCGCAAACTCCGCCGCCTCCGCCGGCGCCACCCCCGCACCGAGGCACAGGGCCAGGGCACTGGTCACCGTGTCCCCCGCGCCGACCGGGTCGAGCTTCGTGAGCAGTTGGATGCCGGGGACTTCATGGACTCCCGCGCTATCCACGGCCAGAAGGCCGCGGGCCCCGCGTGTCAAAAAGACCGGCCGGTGAAATTGCTGATAAAGTTCTGCGCGTACTCTCTTCACCTCCGCCAACGGTATAACGTCCTCGCGGCCGACCTGGACGCCGTTCAGCCGGGCCGCCTCGCGATCGTTCGTCTTGCGGTAAATGTGCTGAAACCTGTCGCCGTAGTGCCGCGAATCGAGCAGCACGACCTTGTCGCCGAATTCGTGAAAGAGCTGGCTGGCCTTTTCGATGAAGCTCAGGTCCGTGATGCTGCCGGGCACCTGTTCGTTGGCGATCAGCGCATCGGCGGTCTGGAGCGCGTGACGAATCCCCTCGAGCAGTGCCCGGTCCGTCCCGGCACTCCGCCGATTGAAGAAACCGAAGTCGATGCGCGGCTCCTCGGCTTCCGCGAGATAGGGTTTGCCGAACGTCACCGTATCGAAGTTCTCCCGTTGGACGACCAGGTACGTCGTATCAATGCCAAGCTGATCGAATTGGCGGCGCAATTCCCGGCCGAAGATGTCGTCGCCGATGACGCCGATCACGTGGATCTTCTTGGGCTTGAGGGCCGCCAGATTCGCCACCACGTTGGACGCCCCGCCGAGCGAATAGTAATGCCGGGCCACGGCCCGCGCGTGCAGCCCGGTTTCTTCGGAGACCTCGGAACCTCTCGGGTCGAGCATCCAATAGGCATCCAGGCAGAAATCGCCGTAGACCGCCACGGTGACGTGCTCAATTTTCGCCAGAATCTCTTTGATCCGCCGCTGATCCATACGTACTTACAGTGCCTCAATGATCTGCTTGCACAGGAAGGGAAACGTCCGTGTCTCGTCGCCTTGGAGGTAGAGCCCCCGGCCGCCGCAGGCCTGCGGAATCCGCGTGGCAACGCTCTTTTGGTCCCGGAAGTAATACTCCGGGGCCGATTCGTCGGTCATGTGGCGGGGCTCGTCGGCGCGAAGGTCGAAGTCGGCCGTGAGGATGCCATGCGGCACGGCCCCGACGTTGGCCGCCATGGAGACGGCCTTAAGCAGCACTTCCGGCCCCGTGACCGCACTACCGATATTCAGGACGACGCCCCCCTGCGTGAGCTTGGTCACCTCATTCGTATAGAGGAGGAAGTCCCGGCCGGAGCAGCCGCCTTTGGCCTGACCGTCGAAGCTGGGATGTTGATCGATCACGTCGGTCCCGATGCCGACGTGCACCGTGAAGGGAATCCCCCGGCGATAGCATGCGGCCAGCACGCTGACTTCCGGATGCTGAAACTGCGCAACGGCGTCCTTCTGGGTCCCCAACGCCAAGACCGCCTGGCGAAAGGTCTCGTCGCAGATCATCCGCCCCAGCGACTCGCCGTAGCCGAGCTTCTGCTGATTGCCGAGGGACAGAGCCAGATTGATATAGGCAAACTCATAGGCCATGCCGAACTGACCTTTGTCCAGGGCGGCCGGCACATTCTCGCTCGTCGCGCCGATCAGGGCCAGCTCGAAGTCATGAATAGCCGTCGCTCCGTTGCCCGCCACCAGCGTCACGGCCCCCCGCTCCACCAGATCGACCAGCAAAGGGCCCAGACCGTTCTTGATGAGGTGGGCTCCCGTAAAGAGAATGACGGGTCTGCCCCCCTGCCGAGCGGCAGCTATCGCCTGGGCGACTGTCTTGATGTCCCGCTGTACCTTCTGCGGCAGGTCCGGCTGAAGCGTGTCCAAGTTCTTGGGAAGGACGAGATCGCTCAGCGTGACCTTGTTGCTGCGTGTGCTCAGCGGATACGTTCTGATCCCGGTCGGATTAAACGCTTTGTATCGACCACTGTATTCCATACGTGTCCATCAACTCTTCATGATCTCGTCCGGCGCCATCCCCAAGAAACTCATCGCTCGACTTTGTAGGGTGGGTTCTCAACCCACGCGTGTTCTCGACCGGTGGCACGGAACGCGTGGGTTAAGAACCCACCCTACGAGACTGCCATCCAACGTAAGTCCTCGTTCCAAGATCAGCCCAACAGTTTCTCCAGCCGCTTGATGCACTCGACCATGCAGCGAATCGTGTGATAGTTCACCTTCCACGAGTGGCTCATGTGCGTCCAGTGGACGGGCTGGCCCTCCCGGCCCAGCAGCGGCCACCACTCGCCGACCGGGTGGTTGATCATCTTGTCGAACACGAAGCGGTGCACGTTCAAGTACGCCGGCCAGTAGAGCTTCGGCCCGAAGCGCAGGCAGCCCTCCAGCATGCCGATCATCACCTCCGCCTGCTGCCAGAATTCCTTTTCCATGTCGTAGACGCCGCCGGCGTGCGGACCTTCGGTGTACACCCCGCCGTACTCGGGGTCGATGCCGTTCTTCATGCCGTGGTCCATCGCCTTCTTGATGACCGTCTTGTATTGGTCCCAGTATGTAGCACCCCCGCCCCCGGGGGTGGTCGAGTTCCCAGCCGCGGGCGGCTGGGCCACATTGCCCAGCACATCGGTGGCGTGGGCCAGCAGCCAGGCGAACTCGACGTTATGGCCGGCCGACGTGTTATCCTCGGCGTGGGCCTTCTGGCCGCCCTCCGCGAACCGGTCCCAGCCCCAGACGATGTCGAACTTGATCTGCGGGGCGACCTTCCAGTCAAGCGTGAATTGGGGGATACCGGTAGCGTAGCGCTTGTGCAGAATCCGCTTGAGGAGGAGGTCGATGTCCTCCAGCAGCGTCCGGCGGTGGATCTCCTGCTTGGTGCACTCGTACATGTTCGTGAAGGCTTCCATCAGGTGCATGTGCACGTCGAGGGTCTTGCGATCCCCGCCTTTGGGCCCGGGACCGCACAGGGCCCAGTTCCGCTCGAACATCTCGTAATAGCCGCCATACATCGTCTCGGCGGCGTACTTCTTCACGAGATCGAAGACCTTTTCGGCGTACTCCTGCCCGCGGGGTCGCCGGTGGCCAGCGTGTATTCCGTCAGCCCGTACATGGCGAAGCTCAGGCCGTAGAGGATCTTCTTGTCGATGATGATCTCGCCCTTACGGTTGGCCATCCAGTAGAAGCCGCCGTGCTTCTCGTCCCAGAGCCGCTGGAGCACGAAATCCACGCCGTGCTTGGCGAACTCGGCGCATTGGCCGCCGCCATAGCCGGCCCGATGGGCCGCGGACATCGAGAAGATGAACCGCATCTGCCCCAGCATCGACTTCTCGTCGGTCCCGGAGTCCTTGCCGTCCTTATCGAAATGTGTCACGAAGCCGCCGTATTGATCGTCTTTGGCCCGCTTCATCCAGAACGGCAGCAGTTCCGTGGTCAAATGCGTCTTGCACTCCTTCAAACACGAGGCTACCTGATCGCGATCCATGGCCATCGCAGGACCCTTTCGCCAAATTGTCCGGTATTCGCCTGTCCGAAAACACGACGGGCGTATTCTATGCCCCTTCTCTACCCGCGTCAACCAAGACCGGCCCAAGCAAGGTTTACCCACAGCATACACGAAGCGCAGAAAAACAGTTGCATTCGCGTCACGAGGTGGCACAATACATATAAGCAATAAACAAGGCTGGGCCTCATTGCGGGTTGAAGATCCGGAGCCGGAATACAAGCAGCTCGATGTGACTTGAGGTCTACCCGAACGCGGCACAATGGTTGGAGGTGCGGCATTGGCTCAGCAAGCGGTCCCGCGCGACCGAGGAGGTGGTTACGCTGCGGTGTTGGGGGTTGTGTCCTGGAGATTGCGGGTCGGCCGTTCGGCTTCGACCCACAGTCGAGTTGCCGTCGGGCGGGATATCGCGGAGAGGTCCGTATGCTCCACCAAAGGAGGACTCGCGTCGTTAGGTAAGACCCGTTCGGATTCGGTTGAGGCATGGCATCGTGCGCTCGGTGCGGTCGAGGTCGCCACGACGAGGACTTCGGTCCCGGGCCACGTTGCTTATACCACGGATGGCAAGCGTGTCGGCCGCACGAGGATGTGCGTGGCGGCCGCTGAGAAGGGGAACACTCATTAAGGAGGATGAACGATGAGACGGCTGACATTTCGTGACGTATTGTGGGTGGCGGCGGCGGTCGGTGTCTGCCTCACCCGATCGGCGCCGGCGGGCCAGTTGCGGGCGTGGGGATGGGATTCCGACGGCCAGATTACCAAGCTGCCGGCGGGCAGTACCTTCATGGCGATTGCCGCCGGCGACGAACACGGGCTGGGACTACGCTTCGACGGCACGATTGTAGCATGGGGCCAGAACGCCAACGGCGAATGTGTTGTGCCGTCCGGGACCTATCAGGCTGTGGGGGCAGGCGCCGACTTCAGCCTGGCGATACGCAGTGACGGGTCGATTGCGGCCTGGGGCAACAATTCGGATGGCCAGGTCTCCAAAGTACCCACGGGCCGGAATTTCGTCGCCGATCGATGGCGGCGCGGCCTTCGCCGTGGCCCTGCGCTCGGACGGCTCCATCGTCGCCTGGGGCAATGACCGTTGGGGTCAAGTGTCGGGGGCGCCGAAGGGGGGCGGGTTCAAGGCGGTAAGCGCGGGCGATGCCCATGGGGTAGCGCTGCGGTCCAACGGCTCCCTGGTCGCCTGGGGCTATCTGCCCGCGGTCCAGGGAACGCCTACCAGCGGCACATTCACCGCCGTCAGCGCCGGCAGCACCTTTTCGGTGGCCTTGCGGAGCGATGGCTCTCTCGTCTGGTGGGGCATCCAAACATGCGACTATGGCCTGGCTCAGGTGCCGGCCGGCAAGGACTACGTGGCCGTGTCGGCCGGCTATCTGCATTGTCTGGCCTTGAAGAACGATGGCTCCGTCGTCGGCTGGGGGGCAGGGAAGTATGTCGCCGCCATGCCTTATTGGGGGCAGGCGAATCCACCGGCGGGCCAGGACTTCAGTGCCATCGCCTGCGGTCGCTACTACAGCCTGGCCCTGACGGACGACACCGGTACACCGACGATTAGCGATGATTTCGACGACGGCAAACAAGGGAGCCTCTGGAAGGTCCGCGCTACGGATGACAATGACTGCTGGCTGGACGAGACCCACGGCCGCTTGGAGCTGCGGGCGACGACGAAGACATGTCTATCCACGGCGTACTATGTCAGCGACAATTGGCAGCTTGATCCCACGCGGGACTTTTCTTTCAAGATCGATTTCCATTACGGCCTGTACACAGACCCGTTAGGATGGCTGGCGGTCGGACTGACGCCGGACATCGGCGATTTGGACGATCATCATGTCGAGTTCGGGCCCGGATGTGGCGATCTTTATTCGCACGCTCTGGTACGAGGCCATCGACGGCAACCGAACCGCCGGTGTCGATTTTGCCGACAGGGACGGGGACGAAGGCGTCCTCTACGTGTCCTACGACGCGGGAGCGGACAGCCTCTATTTGAGCATGACCGGCTACGGACCCAAGTATGCCTGGCACACGGTGGCGGGCCTCCTCCAGGGCTCCTGGTCCGGTCGCCCGCTCTGGCTGTATCTCGGCGGCGGATCGGACGGCCAGGAGATCAAGTCCGGCGACGCGTACCTTCGACAATTTCGTCGTGGATACGGGCGGCCCCGCCACGCCCACCTTGAGTGCCGTGTACCGGTTCTGGTCGCCGGTGCTTCAAGTCGCACTTCTACACGATCGATGCCGAAAGAGAGGGACCAGGTCATCAAGAACTACCCGCAAGCCTGGGTCTACGAAGGGCCGGTCTTCCAAGCGGCCGCCACGGCGAATGCCCCCGGCCTGGCGCCGGTCTATCGTTTCTGGTCGCTCGTGGGTCAGGGCCACTTCTACACCATCGATCCGGCCGAGAAGGACCGAGTCCTCGCCAACTACCCCAAGGTCTGGCAGCTCGAAGGAGTGGCCTTCTACGCCTATCCGGAAGGCGCCCAGCCACCGACGAGCAAGCCGGTCTATCGGTTCTGGCGGCCCAATGGGGGCGATCATTTTTATACGATCGACACCAACGAACGCGACCTGGTGCTCAAGACGTATTCGCAGGTCTACACCGCCGAGGGCGTGGCGTTCTACGCCTTCCGATAGCAGCAATGCCGATTCTCCCCCAAGAGAGGGAGCTTGGCACTTGCATGCCCGGCGTGCCCGCGTTACTGTAGCCGTGACGTTGAAGGAAAAGACAAACTTCGGTCTAAAGGAGGTCAGAACGATGAGCAGCAGCAAGGCCATGTCACGGCGGAATCTCTTGAAGCAATCCCTCGTCGGCGCAGCGATTGCCTATTGCGGCTGGAGGAAAGCTCACGGTGCGCAATCCGCCCTCCAACGCTCCCCTGCACCTGGGCGGCCCACTCTTTGAGAAGTACCAGGACCCGCAGGGGTGGATCGCGGCCCTCCGGAAGCTCGGCTATACCGCGGCTTACTGCCCCGTGGGGGCAAAGGCCAGCGACGCCGAGGTGAAGGCCTACGAGGACGCCGCCCAGAAGGCCGGCATCATCATTGCCGAAACGGGAGCGTGGAGCAACCCGATCAGCCCCAAGGACGAAGAGCGCCAAGCCGCCCTGGAGAAGTGCCGGCAGCAATTGGCCCTGGCGGATCGCATCGGCGCCCGTTGCTGCGTCAACATCTCCGGCTCGCGCGGCGCGATTTGGGACGGCCCTTCGCCCAAGAACCTCACCCAAGAGACGTTCGACATGATCGTCGAGACCACCCGCTCGATCATCGACGCCGTCAAACCGACGCGAACGTTCTTTGCCCTGGAGACCATGCCCTGGGCCTATCCGGATTCGCCGGACTCGTACCTGCGTCTGCTCCAAGCCATCGACCGCAAGCACTTCGGCGCGCATCTGGACCCGGTGAACCTCGTGTGCAGCCCGCAGCGTTACTACGCCAACGGCGCCTTGATCCGCGCGTGCTTCGAGAAGCTCGGTCCCTACATCAAGAGCTGCCACGCCAAGGACATCCTCCTGCAGGAAAAGCTGACGACGCACCTCGACGAGGTCCGCGCCGGCACCGGCGGCCTGGACTATGCGGTGTACTTGAAGGAGCTCAGCCGCCTGCCCGGCGTCCCGCTGATGCTGGAGCACCTCTCGAAGGCCGAGGACTACGACCAAGCCGCCGCGTACATCCGCGGCGTGGCCAAGAACGAGGGCCTGTCGTTCGCGTGAATCGCAGTTGCCCGATTCTCATTCCATCCTGCGGGTGTCGCAGCAGCTATTGTTCTTCATTCCCGCAAAAGCGGGAATCCGGTTGTAGGGTGGGTTGTCAACCCACGCGTTCCCCAGTCAGGCGCACTTGACGCGTGGGTTAAGAACCCACCCTACACGCTGACGCGGGACTCCACGCAACAGGGTCTCATGGACGCATCAGGCATGACCAGGGCTCTCGGGAGTAGAAGGGCCTCGGTGGACCGCGCGTTTGCCGTAGCGGTCGCGGATCCTGTCCACGATCTGGTCCAGCCGCTTGAGTTTCTCCTGCTCGGGGTCGGGAAAGAGCAGTTGCTGTCCGGCTTGTTCGGGCTCCAGGCCCAACGCGCCGAAACCGAGAAGGCGCAGTGGTCCGCCGGATCGGATCTGCCACTGCCGGAAGACCCGCTCGGCAGCTTCCCATAAGGGCTTGGTCAAGTTCGTTGCGTCCCGCAGGGTCTCGCTACGGGTCACCGTGCGGAAATCGCCGTAGCGCAGCTTCAACGTGATCGTTCGCGCTTTGATCTGGTGGCGGCGCAGACGTTCCGCCACTTCTTCCACCTGCTCCAGGAGAACGCTCAAGCAGGACTGCTTCGTCGCGGACGTCCGTCGCGAACGTCTGCTCGCTGGAGAGGCTCTTGCGTTCCCGGTCCGGCTCGACCGGCCGGTCGTCTTCGCCGTGCGCGAGCCGCAGCAATTCCTCGGCGGCGTTGCCCACGATGGACTTCAGCTCTTCGAAGGTCCTGCCGCAAAGTTGGGCGATGGTACGAATACCGTGGGATTGGAGCGTCGCCTCCGTGACCTTGCCGACGCCCCAAATCTTGCCGACCGGCAGCGGATCGAGGATCTCCCGCTTGTTCTGCTCGGTGATCACGACGAACCCGTCCGGTTTCTTGAGATCGGAAGCCAGTTTGGCGAGGAACTTGTTGGGTGCGATGCCGACCGAGGCGGTCAATTGCGTCTGCTCCCGGATTTGCTGCTTGATCGTGCGGCCGATCTGCTCGGCGGGTCCGAACAGGTTCCGGCTGTCGGTCACGTCCAGAAAAGCCTCGTCCAGTGAGATCGGTTCCACCAGAGGCGTGTATCGCTCGAAGAGGGATTGAATGATCTGCGACATTTCGGCGTACCGGTCCATGCGCACGGGCAGCACAACTCCCTGCGGGCACAACCGGACCGCCTGGGCCATCGGCATGGCACTGTGGACGCCGAACTTCCGGGCTTCATAAGAGGCGGCGGAGACCACGCCCCGGCCCTTTGGATCGCCCCCGACAATGACCGCCCTGCCCCTCAGCTCCGGCCGGTCCAACTGCTCGACCGACGCGTAAAAGGCGTCCATGTCCACGTGGATGATCTGGCGGAAAACCATGAATACAACACGGAAGAAGATTGCGTTTATCGCATTGCGGGTACCGACGGGGAGGAAGCACGAGAGGCCCGGCATGCCACCGAGCCCTCCCCGCCGTATACCACCGGCTGCGGCGCTCGGGTCGCTCGCCAGCGTTGCGGGTTCCCAAACGCGATCTATCGCGTTTGGGGTCCCTGCCCTATCCTCCGAGCCGGCGTAAGCAGTCTACCACATGCAAGTTCACACGCCAACCAATTGGCAGTTGTTCCGGTCAAGCTCCCCGTCGGCACCCGTAAAGCGGTAAACGCAATCGGACTATCCTCTTGGCCTATGCTCTTGAGCCGGATTGGCAGGTCTAACGATGACGTGTGGCATGGGGCAAGGAGCAAATTGGTGGCCCGGAATTCGACCTTTTTTGCGGACTTCGGCGTAGTAGCGAGTGCGGATATTGGGTTACAGGAACGGATTCGATCCGCAATGGGAATGAGTTCCGGCAGTTTTGACGATATTATATTCCTGTTCTTCGGCGACAGTGGATTTGGACCAAGCGGCGACTCCGAGGCCGAAGCACGTAGGATGGGCTTCAGCCCATGCGGAGATTCGGATGTGACCGGACACGAGCAGCATGGGCTAAAGCCCATCCTACAAGCCACAGACGAGCGCGAGCGCAGGTACGAGAGTCAGACAATGAGCAACAACGGCAACGACAGACTGGAGAAGATCCGGGAGCGGATCAAGGAGTTCCCGACCGGTCCCGGCCTGTACTTCATGAAGGACGCCGATGATATCGTCCTCTACATCGGCAAGGCGAAGAACCTCCGGTCGCGAGTGTCCAGCTACTTCCAGCCGAGCAGCAACCTGGAAGCCTCGCGGGGGCCGCATATCGTCGAGATGATCAACAAGGTCGATCACGTCGATTACCTGGAGGCCGAGAGCGAAGTCGATGCGATGCTCAAAGAGGCCCGGCTAATCAAGGACGTCCGTCCGCTCTACAACATGGACCTGATGGACGATAAGACCTTTCCCTACCTGGAGATCACGATCCGCGAGGATTTCCCGGGCGTCTACATCACCCGCAAGCCCCACGAGAAGGGAACGCTTCTCTTCGGCCCGTTCACCAACGTCAGCGATTTGCGGGGTGTCCTGGTGGAGTTGCAGAAGATCTTTCAGTTCCGCACCTGTACGCTGGAGATCCAGGCCGACGACCCGAAGCGGCGGTTCTTCCGGCCGTGCCTGCTGCACAACATCAGGCAGTGCACCGCCCCGTGCGGGGCCCGGATCGAGAAGGAAGAATACCGGCGGATCATCAAGGATTTCGTCCGCTTTCTGCGGTCGAAACGTTCGACGATCCTGCGCGACCTCCAGCAGCAGATGGAAGAGGCCGCCAAGAGCCTCCGATACGAAGAGGCCGGGATGCTCCGCGACCGCATCCACCTGATCGAGAGTCTGGATTCGCGCGGCTCGGTCAACGAGCACGTCCAGCCGGAGGCGTTCGCCTCCGATCCGACCGAGGCCTTGGTCAAGCTGCGCGATATCCTCCAAATGCCGAACCAGGTTCGCATCATCGAGGGAATCGACATCGCCAATATCAGCGGGGCCGAGGCGGTCGGCTCGCTGGTCAAATTCATCGACGGCCGGCCTTTCAAGAACGGCTATCGGCGGTTCAAGATCAAGACGGTTAAAGGCATCGACGATTACGCGATGATCGCCGAGGTCGTCCGGCGGCGGTACAAGTACGCTCTGCGCGGCGAGGAGCTCTGGCCCGACCTGATCCTCATCGACGGCGGCCTGGGCCATCTGCACGCCGCCGAGACCGCTCTCAAGGAGATGATCGCCGACAGCGTCGCGGCGGGCGAGCCGGTGGAGATGCCGCATACGAAATTGGCCTCCATCGCCAAGCGGGAGGAGGACATTTACCTCCAGGGCAGCACGCAGCCGCTCAAGCTCGGGGCCCACTCCCCCGTCCGCAAGCTCCTGCAATACGTCCGCGACGAAGCCCACCGCTTCGCCCAGCACTACCACCACATTCTACGCAGCAAGAAGATGCTGAACGAAGGCTGACTATGGCGCTAATGTCATTGCGAGGAGCGTAGCAAAGCCTGCCCCGCGGAGGCAGGGGAAGCAATCTCAATCCGCCGAGTGCGAGATTGCTTCGCTACGCTCGCAATGACATATAGAGGGTACACTCATGGAAGAGGCAGATGACACCGACAGGCAACTTCTTCAGGAGCCGCCGGCCGAGCGATAGAATCCACGACCACGCCGGGGCTGAGATCGAAGTGCTGGAGTCATTCTCGAACGCCGATCGTTCGGATCGTGGAATCCGTGGCTCCGGCGGTGGTCAGTATCGCCAGCCGCTTAACGTTCCGAGATGATGGAAGATCATTCGAGCGTCAGGGAGGCGGTTCCGGGGTCGTGATTGCACCCGATGGGTACATCCTTACCAATAGTCATGTCGTCCACGAGGCCAAGGAAGTAAGCGTGCACTTCACGGACGGGTCCGTGCGGCCCGCCGAGATCGTCGGCGAGGACCCGCCCACGGACTTGGCCGCCCTGAAGGTCCTGGCCTCGGGACTACCCTACCTGGAGATCGGAGACTCGAATGCCCTCAAGGTGGGTCAACTGGTGATCGCCGTAGGCAATCCGCTGGGCCTGGAGTCCACCGTCTCGACGGGCGTGGTCAGTTCCCTGGGACGGACGATCCGGAGCATCGGCGGTCGGCTGATCGAGAACATCATTCAGCATACCGCGCCGCTCAATCCGGGCAACTCCGGCGGTCCCCTGGTCAACACGCGGGGTCAAGTGGTGGGGATCAACACCGCCATCATTGCCGCCGCACAAGGCATCGGGTTTGCGATTCCTTCGAGTACCGCCAGTTGGGTCCTGTCGAAGCTGATGACCCAAGGCCGCGTCACCCGCAGCTTCCTGGGCATCGCGGGAGTCTCTCGACCCCTGAGCCGCCGCACGGTGCGAGCCCTGAATCTGTCCACCCAGCGTGCCGTGGTCCTCCTGGAAGTAGTGCGCGGCGGACCGGCAGACCAGGCCGGGCTGCAGACCGGGGATTTGCTGATCCGGATCGGGGAGCGCGATGTCGCAACGATGGATGACATCTACCGATTCCTGACCGAATGGCCGGCCGGCAAACCGGTGCGGGTCACCATCCTGCGCTTGGGGAAGCAGCTCGAAGTCGATGTGCAGCCGTCCGAAGCTGCATAGGGCCGGCCGGCGGGGAATCCCCGAATCGGTCCACTACAGGCTTGCATTGACGGGAATCGGAGATTAGAATAGTAGCAAGGAATCTGTGTGGAGATCGACCTGGACCTTCAGGGCACCCGTCTTTCAGTCAGAAGGAAGGAGCATGGTGTATGAGCCGCCGCAATGCTTTTACGCTGATCGAGCTTCTGGTTGTCATCGCCATCATCGCCATCTTGATGGCCATCCTGATGCCCGCCCTCAAGCGCGCCCGGGAACAGGGCAAACGCGCCTCCTGCCTGAGCAACCTCAAGCAACTGGTTCTCGCTTGGAACCTGTACGCCGACGATTATGACGGCAAGATGGTCAACGCCAACACGGCGCGGGGAACCGCAACGGCCAACGGCGACAAGGATTGCTGGGTCTACTGGACGGACACGTCGTCGGGCACAACGACGGAAGACCAACAGCTCCAGGGAATCCGGGATGGGTTGCTCTTTCGCTACTGCCCCAACGAAAGGCTCTACAAATGTCCGACCGGAATCCGCGGGGAAGTCGAGACCTACTCGATCCCGGACGCCATGAATGGGTATTACGCCATCACGGAAGCGACCAAGAAGCAGATCAGGACCCTGCGAACCCAAATTCCCAATCTGACGGACCAGATCGTCTTCTTGGATGAAGGCCGGCTCAGTCCTTCCAGTTGGACGATCTGGTACGATCAGGAGCGCTGGTGGGACCAGATCACGGCCCGACATGGCGACGGCACGAACTTCTCCTTCGCCGATGGGCACAGTGAATACTGGAAATGGAAGGACCCCCGCACGCTGGACGTCGCGAACGCGGACTATGCGACGTGGCAGAACACGACCCGCAACGGTTCCGGCTCCTTCTCCTACGGCAACGAGGACCTGCATCGCGTCCAGCGCGGCGTCTTCGGCAAGCTGGGCTACACGCCGGCGGCTCAGCGTAGGCTGCAGGCCACGTGGACGCGGTGGGTTCGTAACGGCCGACGCGTGGGCCAACCACCCTGCGTGATGCTATTTCATTCTGCCCACGTCCGGCCTCGAAATAATGGAGGAACGCCTCGCACAATTGCTCGCCGAGGAGTTCCCACCTTTGCCCGGAGGGATAGGCGTTCAGTCCCGCGATCCAGTTGGCATTGAGCTCCAGCACGCAGGCATGGACGCCGAAGCGGTCGAGCAGTCCCTCCCCAATCACGCCAATTCCCGGGCTGCCGGCGGTCGCCCGAGAGCAATGCTCCGTGTACCAGGTGTACTTGCGGAGCACCATCTCCAGGCGGTCCATGCTCTTGAGGTACGCCGTCGAGGCCCTGGGCCGGATGATCGACGTGCAGTCCGCCGGACTCATCGTTGTGCAGGTCGATCATCAGATCGGGCTTGCGGCCTTTGGCCACCATCGACCCCAGCCAGGTTTCCAGAGCGTAGTTCTCGGGATTGATCGCAGGATCGGCCGGCTTGTCCCACTTGCGGTTGAGATCGGCCCCGAGCAGATTGAAACGCGTTCGCCCGCGTGCCACGCCGTCCTTGTTCGCCATCGGCATGATGTAGACGCAGTAGGCGTCCAGATACCGCTTGGCATTCTCGTCGTCGCGCAGCAACCGCCTGACCAGACCCTGCACCACCCAGTTGCCCCCCGGCTCCCACGGATGGGCGCGGGCCCGCAGGAACACGCGATGGGCGGCGTCGGGATTGCCGACGCGGATGATTTCCAGCTCCCGACCCTCCACCGTTTTGCCGATGGGCGTGATCTCGACCCGGCGGTCCGCGCGGATCTCTCGCTTGAACGCTTCGAGATCGGACAAGCGATAAGGCTCCAGGCGGGCCAGATAGAGCGAGCCCTGGTCCACGCGCACCTTGAACCGCAGGCAATTGTCGGCCGTCTTTTCCGTGGGCATCGCCTGCCACGTCCGGCCGTCCGGGGAGACGAAGCAGACCGTCCGCTGGTCGATCGGCGAGCCCTTCTGGCCGTTCCAGACGTTGTCGAAGTTGTGCAGCACGAAGGTCAGCTCGGCCCCCGGCTTGGCCTGCACCTGGAAGAACCAGTGCCCGTTGGCCCGATTGGGAGAGGCCCGCTCCAGGTCATAAACGAGATACACGTGCACCACATTATTCGCGTCCACCTCCCAGTAGAAAGGCGAGGCGTTCTCGAAGCTCGTGTTGAGGAAGATCAGATCGGACTGCCACGTGAGGACGGCGGCACGTCCCGCCGCACAGAAGGCAAGCACGAGAATTGCCATCAGAATGGTGAGTCTTGAGACTGCGCCGTTGAGCGAGACAGGCCGGAGGGTGAGTCCCTTGTTTCCATCGCATGGTCTTTGTCCTTTCATTTTGAGCCGCTGACCGTCCCAGCGTATCACAAGGGCAGACCCCCGGCAATCCGTCACCCGGCGTCTTGACCCGCGGGCCAATCGGTAGGATGGGGCGTTCTTGCCGGGCGTGCGACGCATTCGGCATGGGAAAGGTCCGTGGATACATGACATCATGCAACAAGAAGTTGGGTGTGATTTTCGATATGGACGGCGTCCTGGTCGATACGGCCTGGGCCCATCGGCGGTCTTGGTTCGATCTGGCCGAGAAGGAAGGACTGCCGATGTCCGAAGAGTTCTTTCGGCGCACGTTCGGCATGCAAAATGACGCGATTCTCCCGCAGCTGCGGCCGGGCCTCTCGAAAGAAGCAGATGGATCGCCTGGCCGACTGGAAGGAGCAGCGCTATCGGGACATCGTGCAAGAGCGTGTGGAGCTCGCGCCGGGAGCCCAAGCCCTGCTGCAGGACTTGAAGCGTCACGGCTTTCGCTTAGCCATCGGCTCCTCCGCCCCGGCGGAGAATCTGGACGTCTTCTGGAAGAAGCTCGGCTTGGCGGACTGGTTCGATGCCCGCGTGACGAAAGAGGAGATCAGCCGGAGCAAGCCTTCGCCCGAGACGTTCCTCAAAGCGGCCGAGAAGATCGGTCTGCCCCCGGCATGCTGTGCGGTCGTCGAGGATGCGGTGCCGGGTGTGCAGGCCGGGAAGGCCGCCGGGATGCGCGTGGTGGCCGTCACGACAACGCGGCGACGCGAAGACCTGGCCCAGGCGGACCACATTGTCAATAGCCTGACCGAGCTGAAAGCGGCGGATTTCCTGGCCCTGCTCACCAACAAAGATTTGAAATCTGAGATCTGAGATTTGAGATCTTCTTTGATCTACATCAAGCTTTTCCTGACCGCCCTGTTCTGGGGCGGCACGTTCATCGCCGGCCGGCAGGTCTCGCAGAACCACGGCCCCTTCACGATCGCGTTTCTGCGGTTTGCGATGGCCTCCGCCTTGCTGCTGAGCCTCACGTGGATCAAGGAGGGCCGGCTGCCCCGAATCAATTTGGAGCAGATCGGGCTGGTGATCTTGCTATCGGAGAACAACGGAGTTGGGTGCCATGCCTACGGCTTTGCGTAGGCATGTCTGGCCCATCGAGTCAGGCATGTCTACGCGGCGTAGACATGGCACCCAGTAGCCGGAGAGTCCTGGCTACAGATCTTGTGCGTCAAAACTCATCAGGTCGTCAGGATCCTATGGCTTGGCTGCCCCGACGACCAGGACCGAGAACTCATTTTGGATGCTGCAGGGCAGATAGAACTGATGCGTCTTCGGATCGCTCGTGATCGTCCGCGCGCCGGTGGCCGTCTTGAGCGTCTGGACCACGTTTGAACGTACCGGCCGGGGCTTCCTTCACTACCGTCAAGGTGCCGTCGCGGCCATTGGGGATGGCCGCCAGTCCCAACTGCGCGTCGAACGCGGCCCCGTCCACGCCCGTGCCAACCGGCACAGTCGCCAGCACTTTGCCTGTCTGGGTGTCGACGACCACCATCATCTTGTTGCGCACAGCCGGAGTAGAGCCGATGATGCTCATTGTCCAGCGCCAAGCCCGAGGGTTCCTCGCCCGGGCTTGATCGGCCAGTGGGCCAGGACCTTGCCCGCCTTGCTGTCGATCGCGACGATCTCGCCCTTGTCCTCCACGTTGACGTACACGTGGCCGGCGCCGTCGGCCACGCCGGTCTCCAGCTTGCCGCCAATCGGCAGCGACACGGGAGGTTTATCCAATGCGGCGGGGTCCACGATGGTCGCGTCACCGCTGCGGCCGTTGAAGGCGAAAACCTTCTTGGAGCCGGGGTCGTAGATGATCGAGTCCGGGTTCTGGCCGGCCTTGATCTTCTTCAGCGTCTTGAGGGTCTTGAGATCGAAAACGCTGAGCATGCCCTCTTTGCCGTTGGAGGTGAATCCGACGTTGTACTCGGGGACCACGGCGATGCCGTGCACGCCGGGCGTGTCGGCGATTTCGCCGATGGACGTGCCCTTATCGGCATCGAGCACCATGACCCGCGTGGCATGCGACACGTACACCCGTCGGGCGTCCGGATCGACGGTGATATAGTCCCATCCGCCCGTGCCGCCCACTTTGAAGGTCTGGAGGACCTGCAGCGGGCCGGCGGCAGACGCAGGTGCCGGCGGGGTGGCCTTCTCTGCCCTTTTCTTCGCGGCGGCGTTCGCTGAGACGCTCAGGGATGCCACGCAGACGGCGACCAGAACCACCAGGACTGACACAACGCGACGTTTCATAGAAACCTCCGATTCAATCTGAAACCGTCCTTGGGCCAGCTTCTGGCAACGATGCCGGCGGAGGCCGATGAACATCAGCATAGCGCGACCCCGCGTACAAAGCAAGACCATCTCACGCAACATTCTCCTTCATCGGAAACGCCGGTGGCACCGCGCGGCACAGCGTGGGAGATGGCATATTGGCGTCTGACCAGCACGAGCATCCGGGCCGCGGCCTACACGACGCGACGAACCGCCGGCATGGCTTTCAGACAAGATGTCAGGACCAAGGAGGCCAAGATCACCACCGCAGAGGCGGCAGGAATGCAAAAGAGGGGTTGGTGAAGCATCGCCGGGGTCGGGAAGCCGGCACGCACCGCGAAAAACAGAAACAGCGGGTGGCTCAGGTAGATGCCGAAAGACCTGCTGTCCAGGTATCGCAGTATCTTCCAGCCCGGCGCAGGGCTGGCACTCTGCGGCCCGAAGAGGCCGGAACACAACAGGAACAGCCCCGTCGCCAGGAGGATGATCGGCACACTGTGATGGCTGGACAGATAGAACTCGATGCGCGGGAACAGCAGTCCGGTGCCCAGGGCGATGCCCAGCCAAAGCGCCACTACTCCCACCGCGAGGTACTTGACCCACGCGCGTGGCACGACAAACAGGCTCAGCAGATAGCCGCACATGTAGTAGGGAATATAGACGACGAACATCGAGAAGATGGTGGGCTTGCCTTCGCCGGCGGTGAACGTGCTGATCAAGCTGTGGGTGGAGACGGCGGCCAGAAGCGGGACCACGGTCCACATCAATGCGCGTCGACTCACGCTCGTGATAAACGGGTGCAGGAGAGGCGTGATCAGGTAAAGGCCGACAATCACGTACATGTACCACAGATGGCCGTAGGGAGCGCCGCGCACGAGATCGCGCACCAGAATCGGCCCGGGCAGGCCTTCCCAGCCCCTACGCAAAGCAAGGTAGAACCCGCTCCAGAACACCAGCGGAATCAGGATTTTCCCCATCCGCTTACGGTAAAAGACGGCGGGCGGCTGGAATCCGCGGGGTCCCAGAAGCAAAACGCCACTGATCATGATGAACATCGGTACACACCACCGGGTGGCCGCGTCGTAGAAATCCGCGATCCACCAGGCGGTCGTCCCCGGGTCCGTGCTCCTGAGCCACAGGCTGATGATGTGCAGGGCCGCCACGCCGAAAGCTGCGGTCACCCGCAGGATGCCAAGGGCTGGCAAGTAACCGGCCCCCTCGGCGGCAGGATAAGGGACCGTCCGACGGCACCAAGCTGCCGCCGGCGCGATCCGAGGCTGCGACTGACCCAACGTGTCATACATAGACATCTCCGAGGATGTACGGACGTGGCTCTTTATCGGCAAACCAACGCCCGCGGAATAGGGTCCGGGCCTACCGCCGCTGCCAGCAGGGATGCACCCCGCTTAAACAGCGAATTATCGGTCCCATCAACGATGGGGTATGGAGGTCCCCATAATACAGACCGGGCCGAGGGACGCGAAAGCAAAGAATATCCTTGAATCCGGCTGACGCCCGAATTACGCTTTGGCCATGGTCATACGCAGATGCAACCAGACACAAGAGACGCACGTTAGGGCATCTCTGCACCAGCACAGGAGGTAATCCATGAGCCAGCCAGTGAATCGTCGCACGTTCCTCACCCACACCGCCGCCGTCGGGGCCGGGATCACCATTCTCAAGTCGGGCATCCTCCAGGCGGGCAACTCGCCCAACGAGAAGCTCAACATCGCCGCCATCGGCGTCGGCGGCCGGGGCGGCCGACGACCTGGACGAGGTCGCAGAGCGAGAACATCGTCGCCCTCTGCGACGTCAACGAGAAGCAACCTCGCCGGCGGCCGCCAAGAAGTTCCCCAACGCCAAGACCTACACCGACTGGCGCAAGTGCCTCGACCAGAAGGACATTGACGCCGTCGTCTGCGCCACGACCGACCACACCCACGCCTTCGTCAACGTCTGGGCGATGAACCGCGGCAAGCACGTCTACTGCGAGAAGCCGCTGGCCAACTCGGTCCACGAGGCCCGCATCGGTCCGCGAGACGTACCTCAAGAACAAGGACAAGCTCGCCACGCAGATGGGCACGCAGATCCACGCCAGCGACAACTACCGGCGCGTGGTCGAGCTGATCCGCGGCGGCGCGATCGGCACGGTCAGAGACCGTGCACGTCTGGTGCAGCCGCACGCCCGAAGGCGGCAACTACCTGCCGGCAGGGCAGCCGGTGCCGGAAGCCTCAACTGGGACCTCTGGATCGGCCCGTCGCCGTTCCACCCGTTCAACCCCGGCTACCTCGGGCGGCTGCCTGGGCTGGAACCGCTTCTGGGACTTCGGCAGCGGCCAGATCGGCGACATGGGCAGCCACATGATGGACCTGGCCTACTGGGCCCTGGACCTGCGGCTGCCCGACGACCTGCGAGGCCGAGGGCACGCCGATCAGCACCGACACCTGCCCGCAGTGGCTGACCGCCAAGTGGGACCATCCCGCCAACGACTGGCGGCCGGCCGTGAAGGTCAACTGGTACGACGGCGGCAAGAAGCCCGGCATGCCCTCCGAGATCTTCAACCGCGAGAAGCTGTTCAAGGGCGTTCTCTTCCGCGGCGACAAGGGCTTCCTGCTGTGCGATTACGACTACCGCATCTCTGATGCCCACCAAGGGCGACATGACCCAGTACAAGCTCGCCCAAGCACGAGGACCTGATCCCGCCGTCGCAGGGCCATCACCAGGAGTGGATCGATGCCTGCAAGACCGACAAAACGACGCTCTGCAACTTCGACTACGCCGGCGCGATGATCGAGAACAACCTGCTGGCCCTGGTCGCCTACCGCGTCGGCCAAAAGCTCGAATGGGACGCCCAGAACCTCAAGGCCACCAACTGCCCGGAGGCGGACAAGTTCATCACGAAGAATACCGCGAGGGCTGGGTCCTCAACGGATGATAGAGACTCGAGTCTCGGATCGTCTGCATCCTGTAGTCGCAGGCGAAGGCATCGTGCCACGACGGAAGATTCCTCGCGAGGTGCATGTCGCGGAGCCTCATTGCTCCGCGTTCGAGTCGGGATGACATGCTCGACGAAGAGCCATGCGCCACTATCTGCTCGACGATGCATTGCACAGCAATCGTTTAGCAACTGGGAGGTGGTTATGAGTATGCGCAAGGTCTTCATCCAGTCGTTGCGTCTGTTCTTGTCGTCTGCGTTCTGGCCTTTGGTTCATCCTGTTTCGGCCAGGAGCCGCCTTTCGACTGCTTCGCCGTGACGGACCTGGCGCGGGTCTTTGAGGATGGATACCAGTGCCCCGCGCCGCAGAAGCGGATCGAAGTATTCGGCATCCGCGAACGAGGTTCTGTCCGCCCAGTGCGTCGTCAAGGCCGCGGCAGCCGCTGCGCGACCTGACCGTCTCTGTGGGCCCGCTGAAGTCGAAAACCGGCAACGCCATCTTGCCCGCGGACAGCGCGACCTGGAATTTCGTCGGCTCGATTCTGATTGCCGAGAATTCGCCGAATCACCGTAAATCGGAACTGCTCCGTCCCGCGCCGGCTCGCTTTCCGGATTACCTGTCCGACGCCAAGCAGATGGCGGTGGAGGCCGGCCGGTATCAGGCGGTCTACCTGACGATCCGCGTGCCGAAGGACGCCCAGGCGGGCGACTACGAGGGCGTCGTGACCTTCCATGCCGACCAGGGCGAAAGGACGCTGCCTCTGGCCCTCACGGTCTTTCCGCTGACGCTGCCCGACGAGCGGCACCTGATGGTCACGGAGTGGTTCTCCACGAACCGATTCAAGCAGTTCCACGGCGTCGACTCCTCCGATCCCAATGCCTTCTACAAGATGCTGGCCGTCTACGCCCGCGATATGGCAGACCACCGACAGAACGTCTTCCGCGTCTCCCCCGATCTGATCGCGGCCACCAAGCACCGCGACGGCAAGCTGACGTTCGACTTCGCCCGGTTCGACAAATGGTGCGACGTCTTCTGGAGCACCGGGCGGATGGACCTGCTGGAGACCGGCTTCGTCGCGCGTTTCCGCGACGGCGGCTGGTCCAGCCGAGAGATCGTGCTGCAGGATTTTCGCGTGCGCGACGAGGAAAAAGCCGCCTCGATCACGATGCCGGGCCAGGAGTACCTGCCGCAGTTTCTGCCCGCACTGGAGCAGCATCTGCAGGAGCGTGGCTGGCTCGACAAGACCGTCTTTCACATCGCCGACGAGCCCTCGGATCACAATATCATGACCTGGCGGGAAGCGTCGGATTTCGTGCATCGCTACGGCCCGCGCCTGCGGCGCATCGACGCCATCGAGACGCCCCACTGCCTCGACCGGCTGGAAATCTGGGTCCCCAAGCTCGATCACTACGCCACGTGGCAGCCGGCGTACGACGACGCCCAGAGGCGGGGCAATGAAATGTGGTTCTACACGGTCGGCATTTTTCAGGCCGGCGCGTACATGAACAAGACCGTGGATGTGCCGCTCATCCAGTCGCGGACGCTGCACTGGCTCAACTACCGCTTCGGCCTGACCGGCTATCTGCACTGGGGCTACAATTCCTGGACCGACGATCCCTTCGAAGCCCCCGGCCAGCACCGCGGCGACGGCTGGCACGTATATCCCGACCAAAGGCGGCGTCCTGGATTCGCTGCGCTGGGAGCAGATGCGAAACGGCATCCAGGACTACGAATACTTCCGCCTGCTCGAAGAAAGGATCCGGCAGATGAAGAAGGGCATGAGCCAGCGGGTCGGCCGCACTGATCGAGCCGTCGCAGCGCGGCATCGAAATCGCCGCCAGCGTCGTCCGAACGACGGACGACTACAGCAACGATCCGAACGTCCTCTACGCGGCCAAGAGGCAGATCATCGACGAGCTTCTCGGCCTGGATCAATCGCCGCGCCTGATCGTTCAAACGACGCCGATGGAGCACTCCCGCGTGGCCGACGGTGCGGCGATCGACGTTCACGGCTGGGCCGAGCCCGGCACGCGGATCACGATCAACGGCACCGTCGTGCCGGTCGCCGAGGACGGCCTGTTCCTGGAGAACGTTTCGCTCTCGTCGCGCAAGACGATCACCGTCGAAGCTCGGCAACAGAACGCGAGGAAACAAGTCGTGCGTCATTTCGAGTCCTTGCAGGGATCGGCCCGCAACTGATATTCCCGAATAGAAGGAGCGACTTCATGCCTGAATTGCCGGAAGCTTCTGCGGCCGACTCCGGCGCATCGGTGAAGCCTCTGGCGCTCCGTCGGCCGTCGCCTCGCAGGCTTCTTGCGGACGGTGTGCGCAGGCCGTGCGTGCGCTTCTGCGGCCTCGCGTGGCCCGGGGCGGCGCTCGGGCTGATCGTCGCCGCTTTGTTCTTCCCGCGTACGGCGGACTCTGCATGGGCACCGGTCTCGGCACCGCTGATCGACGTGATCGGCCTGCTGCTCCTCGGGGCCATCGTCCTGGCCCTGGCGACTCTGATCCTCCTGCTCGGGCTGGCCCTCACGCAAGCGCATGCCCCTGCGGTTCAAAGCCCTGGTCGCTCGTCGCCTTCGGCAGCCTGCTCGCCATCGCGGAGTCCTTTCGGCTTCTCGCCGGATTTCGCGTTGCGGCTGGGCGGACTGTCTCATCCTATTGCCGGCGGTGGCGGGCGCGAGCATCGGGTTCTTCTGCATTGCCGGGCGCAGACGCGCCGGCCTCGGCTCTGCCCTCGTCGCCGTGCTGCTGCTGATCGCCGTCCTCTTCGTCGGCGGCGTTCTCGTCTATTGGCTGGCCATCCCCGGCGAGGACCCGTTTCTCCAGCGACATCCGCACGGCGACCGGACAGACCCGTGCCTCGGCTCGACGCCCCGGACCCGTCCCAGGCCGGCACCTATGAAGTGGCCACCCTGTGCTATGGCAGCGGCACGGACCGCCACCGGCCGGAATATGGGAAAGAGGCGGACCTCAAGACCGACCCGGTCGATGCTTCGGTCTTCATTACGAACCTGAGCGGCTTCAAGGCCTGGGCCCGGCACAAGTACTGGGGATTCGAGCCGAAGGACTTTCCGCTCAACGCCCGCGTGTGGTATCCCAAGGGCGACGGGGCCGTTCCCGCTGGTCCTCATCGTGCACGGCAATCACAAGATGGAGGAGTTCTCCGATCCGGGGTACGCGTATCTGGGCGAGCTTCTGGCCAGCCGGGGCTTCATCCTGGCCTCCATCGACGAGAACTTTCTCAACAGCAATTGGGCGGGCGACCTCGGCGGCGAGAACAACGTCCGCGGCTGGCTGTTGCTCAAGCACCTGGAACTGTGGCGGACCTGGAACGAGCAGGAGGAGAACCCCTTCCACAACAAGGTGGACCTGTCCCACATCGCCCTGATCGGCCACTCCCGCGGCGGCGAGGCCATCGTCCACGCGGCCGCGTTCAATCGGCTCCTGTACTATCCGGACAACGCCAAGATCTCGTTCGACTTCGGCTTCGCGATCAAGACGCTCATTGCCATCGCGCCCATCGACGGGCAATACGAGCCCGTGGGGATGCCGACCCCGATCGAGAACGTCAACTATCTGGTCCTGCAGGGCAGTCATGACGGCGACGTCGATTTCTTCGCCGGCGCCCGCACCTACCGGCGGGTCAGGTTCACGGACCACAATTACTGGATGAAAACGGCCCTCTATATCCACCGCGCCAATCACGGGCAGTTCAACACGGTCTGGGGCCCGTACGACGTCGGTCCGCCGCTTGAAGCACTTGCTCGCCCGCGGCTCCCTGCTGGACCCCGAGGAGCAGCGCCGGATCGCCAAGGTGTACATCGCGGCCTTCCTGGAGGCGACGCTGCACGGCCGGAGCGAATATGTCCCCATGTTCCGGGACCATCGCCGGGCCGCGCCCTGGCTGCCCGACACGATCTACTTCAACCGCTTCGCGGACTCCCACCTGCGGATCGTGAGCGATTTCGATGAGTCGATCGACGTCACGAAGACGACCGTCGAGGGCGGCGTGCAGACGGGATCGAATCTGGGCTTGTGGCGGCACCGGCGGCTGGAAGGCCGCAGCGGCTGGTCCTTCCAGGACCGCGCCGCCGTCCTGGGCTGGAACACCGGGTCCGGCGCCCCGGGGAATGCCGGCGAATGCCCCCAGCTACACGATCACCCTGCCGGACGGCTTGCCGAGCCGCTGGCAGCTCGACCGGCACACGGTCCTTTCGTTCTGCCTGGCCGATACGTGCGAAACGTGCGATCCGCCGAAAGACGAGGAGGCCGAGCCGGCCGCCGAGCCGAATGCTCCGCCGACCCAGGAGCCGAACACTCCGGCCCCGGGCCCCGGCAAGTCCCCGATCGACCTGACGATCGATCTGGTGGCGTCCAACGGCTCCGTCGCGAGCCTGCCGCTCAGTCACGTCTATCCTCTGCAACCTATCCTCAAAGTGACGTTCACCAAATGGCCCTACTGGGAGCGACATCCGCTACAAGTCGTCCACCGAGCCCGTCCTGCAGACCTATGAGATTCCTCTGCGGACTTCGTCGAGGCCAATCCGGATTTCGATCCCGGGCGTTTGCAGCAGATCCGGTTCCGCTTCGACCGCACGAGAACCGCCGTGATCCTCCTGGATGACGTGGGGCTGGCACACCCATCTGACCACCGATAGAGCAGCCCCTATCGTCCCTCCTCATGATCTTCTTCATGGGGAGCAGCATCGCTCCGGCCCAGATCATGTTGGATATACACCATCCGCTTTCGTGTCTGTCTGCCGGAGCGCCCGTAATAGGAAAAAAATCAATGATCCGCTCGAAGGCTAAGACGGGCCGTGGCAAGCGCGGGTGGCAGCCTCAAGTCCTCCGGACTTGGGGATGGCCAACCCCATGAACCGGGGCCAGCGCACCGTCCACGTTCAACCATCCCCAAGGCCTTCCGGCCTTGAGGCTGCCACCCCAAACAGACTCCTTAGCTTTTGAGCGGATCATTGAAAAAAATCACACGATTCGTCACTTTCCTCTTGCAGAGGAAACAGCGATCTGCTATCGTGTTCCATGGAGTTGCGACTCCCAGGAAAAGTGAGTGGGTTAACCAATTGCAAGAAACGCCGGGCACGATGTGTCCGGCACGACCTACGAAAGGCGGAGCGGATCGTTAAGCAGGCGGCGCAGGTGCATCGGGGCGATCCGATGGTCCTGCGGCCCGAGTCAGAACACCAAGCGTGCAGTCCTATCATGCCACGCACGCTGCCCGCTTCTCCTCTTCGCATCGTCCTTCCGTAGGTGTTGTCATTGTGAGATCCGCCGGAAGGGGCGAAGGGAGACAGTACGCGCGAAGTGGCTCAGGGTATTATGAGGGCCGGCCGTCGAACGTCAGCGTGTAATGGCTTTGCTTTCTTGCTGCTGGCGCTGAGCGGGCCGGGGGCGTGCGGCGATATGATTCAAGACGCCGTGGACCAGATCTCCTTGGATCAATACCAGACGTACCAAATCGCCATCCAAGACATGGGGCTCGGTCTTTATGGCGGTCCTGACTATAACCAGGGTTGCCGCAACCGTTACGGCTGGGCCTTGGGCGGAACGTTGGGAAACCAAGAGGCTCGGCTCTACATCGCCGATCGGCTTTGGTACATGGGTCTGCATGTCAGCATCCAAGGCACCTTCACGAACGTAGTCGCCGATTGGCCCGGCATCGAGACCCCGGAGGAAATCTACATCCTCTGCGCCCATTACGATACGACGGCCGACGGCGAGCGGCCCGGAGGCGATGACAATGCCTCCGGTGTGGCCGGCGTGCTCGAAGCGGCCCGGGCTCTGACCCAGTACCGCTTCAAGTCCACCTTACGCTTCATCACCTTCAACGCCGAGGAGGATTGGCCCACGGGCAGCCAGGAATACGTCCGCGACCTGCCGCCCGGTACCCATATTGCGGGCGTGCTCAACCTCGACATGATTCTCCGGCCGGGGTGGGACAGCGATCCGAGAGCCCCCATAAACCTGGAGGTGGAGACGGAGAACGTGCCGGCCTGTGCCGCCTGGATGGAGATGTTTGTGGGTGCGGCCGCCACGTATGTGCCGGACCTCGTCATTGACCCGAACACGCATTTCCCCGCGCTCCGGGACTACGGTGATGAGGGCGCCTTCTTGTACGCCGGATACGCGGCCTGCACCGCCGTGGAGAACTCGGCCGACGCGATGTGGAACAAGGGCAGTAATCTCTACTATCACACGGCCGAGGATGCCAGTGACCGCCTGGCCAACGACCCCAATAGCCCCAGCGGCGTCACCTACAATTACCCCTTTGCCGTCAACGTGGTCAAAGCCGCAGTGGCCACCCTGGCCACCGCGGCGGTGCTCGTTGCACCGGATGACCCCGCTCACCCCGGGTGGCAAGGCGACCCCGGGGAGACGATCTTCAGGATGTCGATGCCTTGGGGACAACACGCCGGGGACAGGACTTGGGTAACCGTCCTCCCCGCCCAGACCACTCATAAGACAGAACCGTCATTACACTACCCCGCGGGGGTACGACAAGAAGTGAGCCGCGCCCGATCATTGCATCATTCCATCATTCATCGTTGAGGCTGCCGGAAAATATGTTGACAACCTGCGGGGCTCGTGGTATAATACGTGACATTGAATTGGGGTGGTGTACAGCTATGAACGAATTGTTCTTGACTGCATTCGTGATGCTCCTCTTTCTGTTGAACATCGCGGCGAAACCGCAGTGACCGTTCCGCATCCACGGGGGCATGATCGGTTGACCCGTCCGCCACGGGAGCATGGGGATATGGCCGGGGCGACGCTTCGCCATGTTGCCCTTTCCCTTCGTCACTGCCATTCCACCCATCTTCACTTCTCCCCTTCTTCCTGAAGTCTCTAAAGGCCGGAGTTGACGACATCGTCGCTTTCGCTATGATTACGTGGCGCCAGCGTTGCCTTGCGTCACGGGACAAGCCGTGCCGCTCGGACACGGCTGGGAAGGAACGGCATCGGCCTATGAACCAATTCGGTTGGGAAAGGACGTGACACGATGGAACAGATGAATCGGCGGGATTTCCTGGGGACCACCGCGGCCGGAACACTGGCGCTGAACGGTCTGCTGCACCACGCCTCGGCGGCGGACCAAGCCAAGCTCAAGTTCGGCTTGATCGGCTGCGGCAATTACGGCATGACCGATACGAAAGCGGCGTTCAAGGCCGGCGGCGTCGAGATGGTCGCTCTCTGCGACGTGGACAGCCAGCATCTGACGGAGACCGCCACCGCCCTGGAGAAGATGCAGGGCACCCGGCCCAAGACCTTCAAGCACTACCAGGAATTGTTGGCGACCCCCGGCCTTCAAGCCGTCATCATCGCCACGCCGCCGCACTGGCATGCCCTGCCCTTCCTGGCGGCCGTCGAGAAGAATCTGGATATCTATTGTGAGAAACCGCTGGCCTACGACATTCGCGAAGCCCAGGCCATGGTGGCGGCGGCGAAGAAGAAGGACATCGTTGTCCAGATCGGCTTCCAGCGCCGCCAGAGCCCCGCGCTCCGCCAGGTCCGCGACTATCTCCAGCAAGGCTCTCTCGGGCGGATCGTCCAGGTGGACGCCCAGATTCACTATCTGGCCGGCCCGCGGGACGCGACGCCGCAGGACCCGCCCGCCTCGCTCGATTGGGACCTCTGGTGCGGCCCCGCCCCCAAGATCCCCTACTCGCCCCAGGTCGGCCATTACACCTGGCGGCTGGAAAAGACCACCGGGCACGGCCATCTCGTCGATTGGGGCATTCACCTGATCGACGCGACCCGCTGGATTCTCGGCCTGACCATGCCACGCTCGGTCCAGGCGGCGGGCGGCCTCTACTACTACAAAGACAAGATCACCACGCCCGGACGTCCTCACCGTCCACTTCGATTTCGACGCCTGCCCGGTCGTCTGGAGGCATCGCATCTGGGGCGCCCAGGAGTACACGCCGGAAGTGTCGAACGGCATCTTCTTCTACGGCGAGAACGGCACGGTCTTCGTGACCGACGACCGCTGGGTCGTGATTCCGAAGGACAAGAACAAGCAGCGGGAAGAGCACAAGGCCACCGCCGACATGGGCACCGCCCACATGACCGAGTTCCTCAACGCCGTCCGCAGCCGCCAGCAGCCGGGCTGCACGATTGAGGACGGCTATCCGCTCCACGGCCACCGTCAAGCTGGCCATGATCGCGTATGACGTCGGCGCCAAGGTCACGTGGGACGAAAAGTCCCAACAGATCGTCGGCAACGCCCAGGCGGCCGCGCTGCTCAAGCGGCCGTACCGTGCGCCGTGGAAACACCCCTACGAAGGTTGAGTCAAGCCGTCCTGGCACGGAGCATCTTGCCCGTGTTCGGGGGCGTCTTCTGCACAAGCCGACGGCGGCTGGGCTACATGCGGCAAAGGAGATCGCAATGACTTGTAGACAAAGAACCGGAACCGTATTGGTCGCCTGTGCGTCCTGCTCTGATGGTGGCGACAGCGACCCTGGGAGTGCTTATGGCAAGTGGACAGAGCAAGGACAAGCAAGGGACAGCGCAAGCCAATCGCGTGCGTCTGGAGCACGTCGGGCTGAACGTCGCCGATCCGATCAAGGCGGCGCAGTGGTACGTGGACAACCTGGGCATGAAAATCCTGCGCGAGGCCCCGGCACCGGCCAATACCCGCTTCCTGGGCGACGCCGGCGGCAACATGATGCTCGAAATCTACCACAACCCGCCCGGGGCCGTGCCCAACTACGCCGCCATGGACCCCCTGCTCCTGCACGTCGCGTTCATGGTCGATGACGTGGACGCCCTGCGGAGCAAGTTGATCGCCGCCGGGGCCACGCCCGTGGGCGAGGTCACGACCACAGCCGGCCGGTGACAAGCTCGCCATGCTCCGCGACCCCTGGGGCCTGGCCATCCAGTTCGTCCACCGCGCCGACCCGATGCTCAAGTGAGCGACACGTGCAGGAGCTGTGAACGCCGGCAGATTGCGATAGCTTCCACGTGACGCCCACGTTCGTCCAAGCGTCCCCACCCCGGCGTTACACGGGAGCGGAGCTCGACAAAATCCTGCGGGACAAGCTGGCAGATGACGAGTATGCCCTCGTCGGGAACCCCTTCTCCTGCACCGACGCGATGACCCAATGGGCAAAAGAACTCACGCACGGGGCCCAGGCCGATCTCGACAAGGCCAAGGCGATCTTCAATGAGTTGTCCGCGCGGCTCGACCCCGACGGACAGCCGCGCAGCCGCACAGCGCGACAGGTCTTTGAAGCCTGGAGGGACCCGAAGGTCCGGCTCGCCTGCATGGATCGCGCTGTCCTGTTCGTGGCGCTGGCCCGGGCCGCGATCGCGCGAATCAACGAGGAAATCGGCGTCGATTCGTCGCCGAGCCCACTGGGGCCGGAGCCGAGACTCAAATAGCCTTTTGCGGCGTCGATCCGTTGTTGGTATCATGCCGCCCGGACAGAAGGATTGTCCGCTGCGTGGAACTCGTGCAAAGACACCGGTACGTACATTATGTTCTCGGCCTGACCGCGTGTGTGGTCTTGGCGCTGCTGCTGATGCTGTGGCGGCTGGGCTTCGGTCCGCTCTGGGCCTGGCTCATTAGCATCAACGCGGTGGTCTTCCTCCTCTACGGATACGACAAGCGGCAGGCGGTCATCGGTCGGACCCGTGTGCCGGAGATCGCGCTGCACGCCGGGGCCCTGCTGGGAGGCAGTCCGGCGGCCTTGCTCGGCCAACGGCTGTTTCTGCACAAAACGCGCAAGCTCCGCTTTCAACTCGTCTTCCTTGCCATCGTGCTGGTGCAGGTCGCCGGGGCCTATCTCTATTGGCGTTACCTGCGGGGCTGAGGCCGGATGAACACGTTTCCGCACGCCGGAGGGCCGCCACTTCCTGCTCAAAGCGCGAACCCGTTCGATGTCCCGCAGCTTCCAGAGCCGGGCCGAGCGACTCAAAGCCTGGCAAGAGCGTTCATTCTCTCTTCCCCTGGGCGTCTCCGGCGGAAGAGGACAGGCCCAGCCGCTTCTCAACCCGGTGATACAGGTACGAGGCGCCGATCATGAGGACGCCGAGCACCAAAAAGGATACGATTCGGTAGACCTCTTGCACCTCCGCCATGTCCACGAGCACGAGCTTGAGAGCCGTCAAGCCAAACAGCCCGAGTGCGGCGAGTCGGAGGCTCCGCACGTTGCGCCAAAAGCCTAGGGCCAGTATCGCAAGGGCATAGGTCCCCCACGTTACGGACAGCGCCATCTGAGTAACCCATCCGGCCCTCTCGCGATCGGCTATTATCCCCCGGAAGTACCAGTACGTCTCGCAACTCAACAGGACAAGAAGCAGGGCAACCCCAACGCCATAGAGTACCTTCGCGGTCAGTTGCTCCTCCGGCCGGCAAAAATCCAGGAAGTGCCGAAGGACGAATCCGTACGCAAAGACCATTAAGACGACGGTCAGTGCCGCCAGCAGCCGGCCGTTGAGATAGAGAAGGTAGCCGGCCTCCAGATCGAACGCATAACCCCGACAGGCAAGGATGCCCGCCACGCCGAGCAAGGCGAGGCCGACTGTCCTCAGTTCGAAGGACCGCAGACGGAATCCGGCACTGAAGTAGCCGGTGGCCCCGGCCACCCAGATCAGTGGGACCAAGCAGCGTGCCTGTGCTCGGCATGAAGGATCGTGTAGGTCAGCCCGAACATCCCCGCGGCGTTCGCCACCGCCAGGCAGAAACGTTCGCCCACGATCGGCGTCGCCAGCCGCAGGTGGTAGACGAAAGCTCGAATGAGAAACACGACGTAGAAGGCAGCGAGCCACAAGACGGTGGTGCGGTCGAGTACGTCGGCGTGTGGCGGAACGTGATATACCACGCCGTGAAGAGCGTCCATGTCCCGAGGAAGGCCAGGACATCAAGGCGCTCGCCAGCGTTTCAAGAAGGCCACGCCCAGGACACCGAGATCGAGCAGGAGCAGATAGGCGAACAGGGCGTCGCGTGGGTCGCGCTCCGTCCGAAGCACAACCGGCGTCAGGAGGCCGCCCAGCACGGCCAGGACTACGCCCCCCGCCGTCACGATAGCCACGAGAACGAAAGTGACGGCTTGCGGCAGCAGCCCGTATAGGCCGTAGGCGGCAAAGAGCGAGACATACAGGATGGCCAAGCCGGCACCAACAAGACCTTGGCCCAGCGTTCGCGGTCGAGACGATCGAATAACGACGTCGATTGATGCCGAGCGCCACAAATCCTGTAATCTCAGCCATGCAATACTCCCGAAAACCGCTATCTCGACAAGTATGGGCACCGGTAGAACGTCCCCGTCAAGCAGAAAATGTCCTCTCCGGACCGAAAACCGAAAGAGTCCACATTGTCGAAAAGTCCCGCGATCGTCTTGACCATGGCTTGCGTATGAATGTCCCTGAAGACTCGCCACAAGTCGCTCACCGGGAGTGGTCTCTGCCCGCCGTACAGAGGGCGTTTGTCGTGTTTGAGATACCGGCGGGGAGGGCGAGCCTATCGCAGGAGCTTGTTCCGAGACGGAAGGGATCTTAATGCCCCTTTGAGATCGCTTCAATGAAGGGAATTCGCCGACGGCTTTGGAACCGGCGAAAGCTCATCGGTGGGGGCTTTTCTCGGAGCTGCCGAGAAGGACGGGCACGGCCGCGCGTTCTTGAAGCTGATGGATCGCGTTCGCCGGGCCTGCCCTTACGCGACCGGGACGCCGACGCACTGCGCTCTCGTAGCGTACGAGGCCGGGAATTCCGTCATCAGCCGCTCGGTGTGCACGTCGAGGTCCTGTGTCAATATGGCAATCACGCGGGGGTCTTGCGCAAATTCCTGCATGAAGAACCGGAAGATCGCGTTGATCTCGGAATTCTCCAGGTCGTGGGCCGTCTCGTAGGCGTCATCGAGGTTCCGCACCTCGGCCAGCAGTTCGTCCACGCTCGTGCCGAGCAGCAACCGCCCCGCTTGCAGCATTCGCGCATCCGCGCGCTGCGACAGCCTCTCGGCGTTCAGAGACGCCCGCCATTCTACCAGCCGGTTCTCATGGCAGGCTTCGTCGGCAGCCATAACTCGCCAAAACTTCGCAACTGCGGGCCACGACGCAAACCTCTCGGCCAGCCCTTCATAGAACCGCCGGGCGGCGACCTCCAATTGGACCGCTACGGCCAGCAGGCTCTCGACGGTCGCCGGCTCTGTATCAACCAATTGCCCTGCCATATGCTGGTCTCCACTGTACCATCCGCTCTTGCCACAGCCGTGACCGCACAGTCTAACACTGTGGTCCGAGAACAGTATCGACCGGATAAGGCGGGAGGATGAGTCAGAAATGATCTGTCCAGAGCCGCCGCGACCAGAGGCGTCGAACCTCAGCAAGGCAGCCAGGGGATCACGACCAGCAGTTCGATCAAGGTGGAGCCATATCGCCTGTTCATGGTCCTGTCCTTAATCAGCACGTGGGCTGAAAGCCCGCCCTGCCAAGTTGCAGGTCATTGTACCGCGCTGGAGCAGCAAGAAGAGTCCAAATATCAGGTGCTGAGTACCCTCTACCCTTGACCATCATCACCAGAAAAAGCAAGGGAATCCCTTGACCCGTATCTCCGACGTGTATACAATGTAAACACATAGAGCAAAGAGGCACGATTATGAGCAATGCAGTGAAGTCGCGGATCATCAAGATGGGCAATTCCAAGGGTGTGCGGATTCCCAAGACGATCTTGGAGCAACTCGCTTTGGGCGAAGAAGTGGAACTGTCGGTCCAGGGGGATCAGTTGGTGATTCGGCCCGGCAGGCGGCCACGCAGTGGCTGGGAGGAGCAGTTCAAGCGCATGGCTGAACGCGGCGATGACCGTTTGCTCGATGCAGAAGCAGTCAGCTCGACAAGATGGGATCAGGACGAGTGGGAGTGGAAGTGAAACGGTTCGACGTGTGGCTGATCAATCTCGACCCGACCATCGGCAGTGAAATCCGCAAGACCCGGCCATGCCTGATCGTCTCGCCGGATGAAATGAACGCCCCTATCAGCACAGTCATTGTCGCACCAATGACAACCAAAGGGCATCCCTTATCCAACGCGCGTGCCATGCCGGTTCCAGGGCAAGACCGGGCAGATCGTGCTTGACCAGTTGCGAACCGTGGACAAGACGAGGCTGGTCAAGCGTCTCGGGCCAATTGACACCAAGACGCAACAGACGACCTTGACGGTCCTCGGCGAGCTGTTCGCGGAATAGGCTCCCACTGCCTTGGCTTGAGAGTCGCGGAGCCACTCATCCGCCGGAAATGTGGGGGATCTCGCTTCGATCTCAGGCGGATAGTGCTTCACGCCGAGCAAGCCGTCGATGGAGAGGTCTTCATCGATCAGCGGCCAGTGGATACCGTAACCAGACGGGGATATCTCGTACCTCGTGCGTTCCTCCGGCGAGGCACGCAACAGACTCGGGGAGATATCTGCCAAATCGAAGGTGTATTCACTGCCATCGACCTGCAGATGCAGGCGGCCGTCTTCAAACGAAAGCTTCTGAACGTCATGCACCCTTGGCATTCATCCATCCCCTTTGGGTCTCCAGAAGCCGACGCACTTCTTCCAGTGAGTACGGGGGCTCCCGACTGTGAAGTGTCGCGTGGCAATTCGGGCATACGGGCCTGAGGTCCCGAATCGGGTCAATCTGATAACCCTTCCCCGCATCCGACAAGGGATTGAGGTGATGAACGTGAATGAAGCCAGCCATTGCCTCGCCGTATGCCGCAGAGAAATCGAAGCCGCAAAGGGAGCAACTTGTCCCGTAGTGCCTGATGCACTCGTCGCGAGCACGCCGATCACGCTCGTAGCGATTGACCAAGATGCGCTCCACGCTCCCCTCGCTATACGTTGAACCGCTTGGGACTTCTTCGGGCAGCTTGACCGATTCTCGGGAATCCGCAATGCCCCCAGGGAGAAGCATCTCTTCGCTGACCGTCACGAGTTGTCCCGATCTCGGCAACAGATCGGTGATCTCAATAATGCGGTCGAGTAAGACAGCCGACTCCCCAGTGAGCTCGCGGATTCCCCGCGTGGCTTGAGTATCCAGATGCGTGTCGGAGACAAAACAAAGGCCCTTGACCTGACCTTTCGGGGACAAGAATCGGAGTTGACGGGACAGCGACGGAGCCAAACGCCGATGGAAGGTGAGTGGGCTGCCGCCTCTGTCATCAACGATGCATTCTTCGGCAGGATAGAGATTGTCGTCGCCGGAGGCCCAGACAGCTTCCTCACGAGAGATGATGCGGCTGACGGTCATTCTACCACCTAAGAAGATCTGACCATCAATTAACGAAACGACATACGCAACGTCGCCCACAGACACACCGCGTCTTCGAAAACTGTTGCTGAGAGAACCTCGAACAGCCTTCCCCTCCGGTCCGTTGATTTCATCACGCCAAGTGCGGTTCTACCAATGGCATATCCAGAAATGAGTCATCAATTACCTCCCTGCGCCGAGCCTCTCTCCTACAAGCTGCCCGCAAGAGTTGATTTGAACTCGTAGGCGCCGGGCTGGAGTTCGAGCGACCACTTGGCCGGGCTGGGCGGCCGCCTGCTTCACACCTTTGGCCTGCGCCAGCGGCTGGCCGCCTTCTGTGGCCGTCTTCGCATCGGCAACCGGCAGATACAGCGTGGCCGTGGTGTTGGGCGGGACCGTGACGTTCCAGGTCAGCGGTCCGCTTGTCGTCGATGGCTCCAGTTGCTCTCGATCCGGCCGTAGAGGCAGTCGTAGTGAGCTTTGACCCATTTCAGGGACGGGTCGTTCACGAGGCCCGGCTTGAGGAGGAAATGTTTGAAGCCGGGAGTTTGCGGGTCCGCCTTGATGCCGGCCAGACCCGTCGATGAACCAGGCTCCGATGTAGAGATAAGAGCTGTGGCACCAGGAGTTGTCCATGTCCCACGATTCGTAGATCGTCGTGGCGCCCTGGCGGAGCATGTCGCCCCAGCCGGGATAATCTTCTTTGTTCGCCATCGCGAAGAGCAAGTCCTGCCGGTCGGCGGCGAGCAGCGTCCTGTACAGGAACGCCCCGCCCGTGATGCCGGCCCAGATGTGGCCTTGGCGGTTGACCAGGATCTCGTTGTCCAGCCGCTGCCAGACGGCCGGCCGCACGTCTTCGGGCGGGAGGTTCGCGAACAGCGCGATCGCCAGGTACGCCGGGAAGCCGTTGACGTAGCTGCTGTCGCTCGGGAGGAAGAACTTGCGATGCACCGCCTGGCGGACCGCATCGGCCCGCGTGCGATATTGGTGGGCCGCATCCTTCTTGCCGAGCACGTCGGCGATCTTGGCGGCCGTTTGCAGGTTGTAGATCCAGTAGCAGTTGTTGAAGAACAGCGTCTCCTGCGTATCGCCGTTGACGCCCTTGGCGCCGGGCCAGAGCCAGTCGCCCAGGAAGTCCCACTGGCCGCCCCACCGCAGCCAGCATGTTGTCCTTCGACTTGGTTTCGAGGAACGCCAGCCAACGCTGCATCGTCGGGAAGTTCTCCTCCAGGATGCGGGTATCGCCGTAACGCTGGTAGACCTCCCAGGGCAGCGTGATGCAGAAGCCGCACCAGCCGGGGCCGCCGCCGCCCCAGTAGGTCGGGGCCGTGTAGGGCAGGTTGCCGCTCTCGGCGGAATCCTTGACCGCCGCGTTCTCGGCCGTGCCCCAGGCGGCTCCGCCGCCCTGGACGTCGCGCCAATCCTGGGTCCACTTCGTGTAGAACGCTCCGAGGCTGTAGTTGTTCAGGCCGCACGGGGTCGTCGCGTGGCCGTCCCCACCGTAGCCCATCCGCTCGCGGTGCGGGCAATCGACCACGTAACCGCCCAGGCTCAGGTCCTCGAAGGTCCACAGGGTCGTGCGGTAGATTCGGTTCAGCAGATCGTTGGAGCACTCGAAGTCCGCCGCCCGGGCGTAGTCGGTGCCGCACGAGGTAGGCGCGAATCTCGTTCAGAGCCGGCTTGTACTTGAGCCCTTCGATCGTGACCCAGCGGCCCGTGAAGTAGTTGAACCGGTTTTTGAAGGTCCCCTTTTCGGCGGGGCCGATGATGTACTGGCTGTGCAGGCGGTTGGTCATGTCGTTCTCGGGCCGCTCGGAGAACTTGAACTCGATCCGGTCGCCCGGCTTGCCCCGGACGTCCGCTTCGAGCCAGCCGGTGACGTTGACGCCCAGATCGACCCGGTACACGCCAGGCTTGCTCTCCTGGACCGCTACGGGTCGAATCTCCTTGATCTGCCGGTTGGGCTCGACCATCTGGGCCGAGAGCATGAGGTTCGGCGTGTAGACGGTCGCCGGCTTCCAGCCGGAATCGTCGAAGCTCGCCTCGGACCAGCCCGGCACTTCCTTGCCGGCATCGTAGCGCTCGCCGCCGAAGTGCGTGAAGTCCCACACGCCGAGCAGCGTGTTCGGGCTGGCGTGCGTCCGCCAACTCCCGTCCGTCACGACCCGCACCGAATCGCCGCCGGGCAGCCAGATGTCGGCCTGCGCGAGCACAATCGGCGTCTGCGGCTTGTCCGGCGTCTTGTACGGCGGGAAGATCGACCACGAGACGCCCAGCCACAGGGCGATGACGTTCTTGCCTTCCTGGAGCTGGTCGGCGATCTCGTACGTCACGTAGCGAGCACGCTTGCGATGGTTCGTCACGGCCGGCGACAAGACGGCATCGCCGATTCTCTTGCCGTTCACGTACAACTCATGATAGCCGACCGAGGCCACGTAGACCGTCGCCCGCGTGGGCTTGGCCTTGAGCTCGAACGTCTTGCGCAGCCACGGGTCGGGCACTTGTTGTCCGGCGGCGGCGAAGCCCCCCTGCCGCTGGAAGACCTGGTCGGTGCCGATCCACTTGCCCTGCCAGTCGGACGGGTCCAGCAGTCCCATCGTCCAGCGTGCCGGCCGGCTCCAGGCCGAAGTCACGCCGTTCTCGTCCTTGACGCGGACTTTCCAGAAGCACTCCAGGCCCGAGGCCAGGGGCTTGCCGGTGTAGACCACGTGCACCGACTGGTCCAGCGAGACGACGCCCGAATCCCAAAGGTCGCCCTGATCCTGGTCCAGGAGGGCCTTCGTGCCTGGCCACCAGAACCTGGAACGCCGTCTGCTTCTGGCCGCGTGCCTGCGGGTCCACGGCGGCCAGCTTCCAGCTCAGCCGCGGCTGTCGCACGTCAATGCCGAGCGGGTCTTGCAGGTACTCGCACCGCAGATCGCCGACCGTCACCGAACATGGCTTGTCACCAGCAAAAGCCGGCACCGGCGAAGAAATGCAAGCATGGCGATGAGTGATGTCCACGGCACAAGTCTTGGGGTACGAAACGATGTCATATCGACCTCCCGGAATCGGTCTTGTTTGTAGCCACGTAGGATGGGCTTTAAGCCCATGCGGATGCTTTGGTACAGCCGAACAAGAGCAGCATGGGCTAAAGCCCATCCTACATGCCGGGAAATGAAGCCGATTATAGCTCGCACGCATGCTTACGCAAGCGTAAGCATGGCACCCGTCACAGGGCCGGCTCCTACGCTGGGGCGTCTTCCTCGCCGGGTCTGTGGCCGGAGACTCCGCGCGGCGCGGCAGGGCCAGGGCCCGAACCAGCGCCACGCCCACCCAGATGCCGCTGGCGATGATGAGCAGCGCCGCGAGAACGACGAGAGCCAGGAGAATCACGTGCATGCTTTTGACCCGCCCGTAAATGCCTTGGGCCCAGTGCCCCACGGCATAGGCCAGCAGCGAACAGGCGAGGGCCGGGAGGATCGGAGGAATCCCGGTCCGGGAGAAGAAAGGCCACTTGAACGCCACCGCCACCAGGGTCCCGACCGTCATGGACAGCGCCCCGGCCCAAGGACGCGGCCGCGGCAGCCACAAGCCGAGCACCAACGCCGGCAGAATCGCGGGGGCCCAGATGCTGTAGCAGAACAGCAGCCCCCGAATGATGCTCGGCACGAACATCGCCACCGTCGCCGCGAGGCCGGCGACCAGGATCGTCGCACCGCGTCCCGCCCGCAAGGCGACCCGGTCGGGCAAGTTGGCAAAGCGGCGCAGGATGTCCTGCGTGAGCACGACCGCCCCGGCGTTCAGGAGAGAGTTCAGACTCGACAGCACGATGGAGACCAGCGTCACCAGCAACAGCGCGTACCCCACGGTGGGCATCATGGTTTTGACCAGACTGATCAGGACCTGGTCTTCGGCGGTATCCGGGGCGACCGTCTGGCGGGCCACAATCCCCAGCGCGATCATCACCATGAACCATAGGGTGCTGAACAACCCCGCGAGGATGAAGCTGCCCGCGAGAGACATTGACCGTCCTGGACGCCAGGGTCAGATTCGCATAGGGCGGGATGAGGGTTTCGCCGAGCAGAAAGGCCGTGACGAGGCTGACCAGTTGCAGAGGAGACAGCGTGTGGAACCCTTCCGCCGTGGCGCTGACCGCCTGCTGGTAGAAGGCTGGTCGCCCCGCCCTCGAAGTGAAACAGCAAGACGTACAGGAGCAGCGGCGGCAACAGCAAGGCGTGCAATACGAAATGGAACACGTCGGTCGTGACGCTCGCACGTAAGCCCCCGAAGGTGGTATACGTAGCGGCCACGAACGCCAGGAGAAACGCCGAGATCCGTCTCCGGCAGACCGAGCATCTGGTGGAGGACCAGTTTGCCGGCGTTGAGCATGACCGCCGAAAACAACATGCACAGGCCCACCGAGATGATCCCGGCGAGAATCTGGCACTCGCGGCCGTACTTCTGGCCCATGGCGTCGCCCAGGGTATAGCAGCCCTTGAGCCCGCGCAGCTTGGGGGCGACGAGCAGGCCGACGCGTGATGTTCTGGATCGCGTAGGCCAGCCCGACGATCCAGAAGAGAAAGCCGCTGTGGAACCCCTTGCCCACAAAACCGATGGAGAACCCCGGGCCGACGTAGGTGGCGGTGATGCTGCCGAAGACCAGCGCCAGCGGCAGGATGCGTTTGGCGACGGAGAACTCCTCGTACTCGCGGGCCACGCGCGCACGCAGAGCTACGAACGTGAGCACGATCACGTAGACAATGACCGCGCCCACCGAGTATAGCGTGTCAACGTTGTGGACCCCAAGCAGGTATCGAATCCCTCACCTCACGCCACAAAGAGCCTCGCATCTGAGTACGTGCAATGCAACCTACCCGATGGTGTCGTGCTACTTCGTGTCCCTTGTCAAACGTCTCCTCTTCCACCTCGCTGATCACGCTGTCGAGGTCGGCCTCGGTGCGAATCCAGCCGAAGCGGGCATCCACCAGAAACGTCTGATACCACTGAATCATCTTCTTGGCGAAGTCGTCGTCCTTGCAGTAGATCCCGAAGGAAATCTCGCCCGCGTGGGAACCGGCCTTGCGGGGCATCTGCGGAAAGGCCAGCAGCACGGCGTCGCGGGACAGGAGGAACTCCAGGTCGGAGACCTGGCTGTTGTAGATCCGCAGCCGGCCCGATTCGATGGCCCCGGCAAAGCGGCGGAACAAGTGCCGGGCGGCGTTGGAAAACCCGGGGACGCTCAGGTTCATCGCCCGATGCACCCGGACATCCGGATAGTCTTCGAGGATCGTCTGGAGTTGGCTGAGATAGTCCTCCATGGGCTGCCGCTCGCCCTCGAAGAGCATGCAGGTCCACAGCTCGCCGTTGCCCGTCGCGTCCAATTGGTCCTGGAGCATCTTCTTGGCCGCGTTGTAGGTCTCGCGCCGGTTGCCCAGCACCTTCAACTGGCGTTCCGTCAGGACCTGGGCCCAAGGCGGCATGTCGCCCGGCAGCGACTCGGGCGGGCAGACGCCCAGCCGGGTCATCAGACGCAGGAACTGCTTGTGCTCGGAGCCGTAGAAACGCCGGCCGACCACGCTGCCCACGTTGCCGTTGCATTCCAGGCCGTACTTCTTGTGGTAGCCGAAAGACAAGCGATGAACTTTGTAGCCCCGCTCCTGGAGCATTTTCTCCAACTCGGTGATCAGGGCGATGGCCTGCTTTTCCGGCGCTTTATCGATCGACAGGTGCACGTTGGGGCACAGGACGATGGGCCGCTTGCCCAGGAGATTGGCCAACGCGCCGAACTCGTTGGCCGCTTCCTCCAGCTCCTGGCGGCTGTCATACCGCTCGACACAAACAAACACGACCAGCACGTCGTTGAACGAGACCCGCGGCTGCGCCGGGGAGATCGTGGATGGGGTCAATCCGTGTGCTCGGCTCCTTGTCCTCGAAGTAACAGGATGAACACTGATAGGAATCCAGGATCATATCGCTACGTCAGTTCCCTCCTTCACTGCTCACTGACCGGGGTGCGTGCCACCGGGGCCGGGCTGCGCGTGCGTTCCCGCGCTGAGGCACCGGCTTTTTTGAGCCGGGACGCGACCCCTGCGTCAACGCGGGAGATAAAAAGGCCCACGTCGGGCGTCACCACGTTGTCCCCGAAACCGGCGCTGTTCATCAGCCGGACGACCTCCGCCGCCTCCCAGAAGTCTCCGGATTCGCTGATGCGCTTGGCCTCTTCGCGGGTCAAGGACTTCAAAAAGGTAGGAATGCCCCCATCCCGCAGCGCCCCGGCGTAATCGGCCAGCAGTTCCTGGATCTCTCGGTGTGTATTATCGGTGTTCGCCATGGCACACCACTCCTTGCTCGAGGAGACCCTCAGTCCTCCTCGCAGTACTCTGTCAGCATTTGCCGCAATTTCAAGATCGTCCGAAACTCCAGCATCTTGACGGCCCCGACCGTCGTGCCGAGCTGATTGGCAATCGCCCGGTTGGACATCCCTTCCATCCACAGCTCGATGGCCTTGCGCTCCCGGGCCTTGAGCTTGCCCAGCAGCTTGTGCAGGACCTGCTTGAGCTCCGCTTGCGAGATCAGGTCGCACAAGCTCAGCTCCGGCGCCACCAGGTTTTGCACATCGTTTTGCGATAGGTAGGTACTCCGATTCAACCGGCGATAGACTTCGCGGAGGCGCTTGCGCATGTAGTACAGGTACACGGTCCGCAAGAGCTGCTGCTCGCTCTCGATGGCCCGCAAGTGCTCCGGGTTTTCCCAGATATCCGCGTACACATCTTCCAGAACGTCCTCACATTCGACCTCGTTGCCCAAGTACCGATGCAAGTGCCGGATAAAGATCTCAAACGTCGCCCTTACAAAAGGCTCCATGGCCCGGCGCCGTGCCTCATCATCGGAGGCCGTCAATTGTTTCAAAGCGTTTCGCAGCCGCTTGTCCATCCGGTTCCTTCGCACTCCTATCTCTGCTTTTGCGTTCTCCCCGCCGCCGGTGCTGCCGGCGGGCGGCGGGTACGGGTCACCAACCCGTAATCCCTGATTTTAACGCGGAGATAGGAACAATACAACCGGTCCGGACCAGAATCACCGCGGCTGACGATCCAGCAGCCGCCACTCGACCCACACCCCGGCCAAGGCCAGCGACAAGATCGAAGCGAAGATCGCGACATCGATCTTGGTATTCGGAGCGTGATCGGCCCAACAGCCGGGAGAAACCGGACACCAGGACGTCCGGACTGCCGAACAACCCGGCCTTCTCCACAACCGCACCGTTGTCACCCGCCTGGCCGGCTCCGGCCCCGCCGCCATTGTCGTTGTTCGGCGCAGGCTGGCTGGGGGTCCTGCCGTCGGGACATCAGGCTTCTCTTCCGGCGGGATAGCAGGAGGAGTCTCGGCCGGCACCGACGGGGTACTTCCTGCGGAACCATCGGGCGTGCCGGTCGCTGGAGCAGGTCCCGCCGTCCCGGCCTGGGCATCGGACATCATCTCTCCGACCGTAACCGGGGTCGAGGCTTCCGCCTTCGGCACGGGCATCCGGATCCGGTCGCTATTGGTCTTGACGGCCGAGCCGGCCTCCTTTTCCATCTTGTCGAGCACGTTCAGCAGAACCCCGGCCGGCGGCCGCATCCTGCGGGTCTCGGGCTGCCTGCTCCAGCGGCTCGCGTGCATAGCCTGTCTCGCCGACGCCCAGCAACTGATAACCGAGCAGCAGTTGCAGGTCGGCATCGCCGCCGGCGCGTTCGACTTGATCCACGAGCTTCTCGACCTGCGCGAACAGCACGTCATCATTGGCATACAAGCCGCGGGGAAAGAAGACGCCCTCTTTTTCCGGAGTGGCGTTCTTCAATGCTTCGCGCAGCATGTCGGCCGCCTGGTCGTATTGACCGTCGGCGAACAAGGCCTGGGCGTACGCGAACGGCAGAATCATGTCGGACGGCGACAGCCGGATCGCTTCGTTGAATTTCGCCGCCGCGGTGGCGTAATCGCCCGCCTCGAAGCTCTTGACGCCCTCGTCGAACCGGGTGTCGGCCAGCGTCTGCGGGGCCGGTCCGGCCGCCCTCTGCTGTTCGAGCTGAGCACGAATCCGCGCTTGCGTGACCGGATCCATCGACATATCCGGACCATAGGGCGTGTAGTTGCCTTCATCACCATAATAGCCGTAGCTGTAGTAGTTGTCGCCCCCTGCGGCTATCTCGTAAGGGATGGGGTAGTACCCGTACCAGACGTAGGGGTGATATCCGTACCAGTAATAGCGCATGTAGTCGTAGTCGTAGGGCCACCAGCCGCCGAGGCTGACGAACACATACTTGCGATGGTAGTACGGCCAGAAGTAGTCGCAATAGCCATAGGGACCGAACGGGTAATACAGCGGGTAATAGTAGGACGGCCAGATGATCCGATGGTGCAGGCGATTGTAGGGGTCATAATACATGCTGATATGCCGATCCGAATACCGGATCAGGTCCGGCCGGTCATAGTACCGCGCGTGCAGATAGGCTAGACCGCCCCGCCCCGAAGTCGGCACGGACGCCGACGCTGAATCTGGTGCCCGAATCCGGGCGCACGTGGAGCCAAAACCTCGCGTCTGCACGGCCTGCCGGTGCTCGTCCAACCGTGAATCCAGCCCCTGGTGCCGCGCCTCGACTTGGACTCTCTGCGTCTGAAGCGACGCGGCCACCCTATTTTGCGGCTGGAACGTCTCCGCCCTTCTTTCCACAGTGCCGCTACGACCCGGATCGTTTGACACCTGCCCACCAAAACGCGACCCCGCAATTCGGCCCGACGGCGCCGACGTGGACCTATCGATGCTCGGGCTCTGCCGTGTGCCTTCCGGTCGTACGCTGAACCGCTCCACTCGTGACCGCTCGGCCGAAGTGGAGGGCGTGGACATTTGGGGCGACCTCGTCACACCCTCGGCGCCGAGCCGGCTCCCGATGCTGTCCGTCCCTCGGGAACTGCCCACGCTGAACGTCTGCGACTCGCCCCCTTGCCTGCTATCTCCGTTGGGGGAGAACCGGAACGTCCTGACCGAGGACGAGCCGGATTCGGTCCGATGCCGAGGCTTCGCGAACTCCACGTGCCCGAACCGAAGCTGCCCACAGACCCGCCGCTCGCCGACGGACCGGGCGAGGTGAAGAAATGCTGCGAGGGGGCTGTCGAGAACGATCGTTCCCCCCCGCCGAAAGCTCTCGGGCTGGAGCCAAATGACGGAGCAGGCGCCGATCGGGACGGACTGAAGGAGGGACCCGACTGGCTGGAGAAGCCTCGTGGCGAAGCACCGCGAGCCAAACGACGGGCTGGGACTGCCCGAGAAGGACCTCTGGAAGCCGGACGCCCCCGCCGTGCCCCGACCCGCGCCGTCGGACCTCTCACGCCCTTGTAGCAGCCTGTTAGCCGGCGGCGAGAGCAACACAGCGATCAGCACCGCCGCCACAGCCGCTCGCGAGTTGATTTTCTTTTCGGCAAACATCTTACTGCTCCTTCCCGAACCCAGCTGCATGCTGCACCTGCGCAGAGCAAACCAACAACCGCTCACCATAATTCTACTGTTTTCCAGGCTTTAAGGTTTCATTCTGCCGTGCTCCTGCCTGGGTTCTTCCGGGCTCCCGGACGCATTACTGTGCGTCTCGGGAACCCTTTTCTACCTTATAAAGGCGAAAAAGTCCCGTCCGGTAACAAAGAAAAAGGGAGTTTTTTCCAGCGCGGGGCAGGCACGTTGAGCCAGCATCCGCTTTCAGTTGGCGGTTGACATGACCTTCCTCTGTGGTATAATATATAAATACAGGGATGGACTTGGACGATGACTCGGGAGGAGTTTATGCCCGGCGGGTGGCTGTCGTGCTCCGCAGGGCAAGTGGGGTTTGGAATTCCTTCACGTGATGAAAGGACAAGACCATGACCATGCGAACGGCCGCAATGCTTCTGGCATTCTGCGCGGGCCTCGCGGCTTCGGCCCCGGCCCGTGCAGGCGCAGGACTCCGCGTCTCTCCAGTGTCCGGTGCCCAACGCTCCTGGCACGGGAGGAGGCGACCGCATCTCGGCGTCAGTGAATTTTCAGCGGCCCGACTGCCCCTGATGACATAGTGCAGCCGGACGACCTCCGTGACGGAGGCGACCAATACAGCAGTTTCGAACCGACAGTCGTGATCGCCGGCAAGCCCGGCCAGGCGTTTACCGCACAGATGCAACTGGTCTGTGATGGGGTGGACGATCCCGGTGCGATCAATGTCTATTTCTACGCGTCCAAAGACGCGTCCATCACCGCTGCCGATTACTATCTCGGGCGAGCCAATGCGTGGCTCTCCGGCGGGGCGCAGGCCCTGCTCACGCTGCACACCACGTTCCCCACGAACATTCCGGAGGGCTCCTACTACTTGGGGTGGATTATCGACCCCGAGAACGCCTTCGCAGCGGATACCAACAAGGCCAACAACATCGTGTTTAAGGGCACGCCCTTGCTGCGCGTCGTGAGCCCGTCCCTGTCCACGATCTATGTGGATGCTCGGGCGCAGGGGACCAATAACGGCACCGACTGGAAGAATGCCTTTGTAAGCCTGCAGGACGCGTTGGCGGTGGCTTTGCCCGGACGGGAGGTCCGGGTAGCCCGCGGGACCTATACCCCCGATCAGGGGTTCGGGATCATCCGTGGAAATCGCGAGGCCAGTTTCACCCTCCACGGCGGCATGACCGTCCTGGGCGGCTACGCGGGAACAGGAGCTTCCGATCCGAACACGCGGGATGTCCAGGCGAACGCGACGATCCTCAGCGGCGACCTGTTGGCCAACGATTTGCCGGTGGCCGATCCGTGCAACCTCTGGAAAGAGCCGTCGCGCACGGACAACAGCCGACACGTGTTGACGGCGTTGAACATCGACCAGCCCACCGTGTTGGACGGTTTCCAGGTCGTCGGCGGCTATGCCTTCGGCGTGTCCGCCACACCCTTCACGGAGGATTTGCAGGGGGCAGGACTGGCTTTCTCCGGCGGCACCCTGGCCCTGCGCAATTGCACGTTCTCGGGCAACTGGGCCTCCAGCGATGGCGGGGCCGTTTACCTCAATGCCGGCCGCCTGGAGCTGACCGATTGCACGTTCCGCGCCAACGGCGCCGGCACTGCCCTCGGCCAGGCACGGGGGACCGGCGGGGCCCTTCGCAATGAGGGCACCGGCCAACTGAGCTTGACCCGGGACAAATTCTACAGCAACTTCGCCGGCAATCAGGGCGGTGCTTTCGACAACGAGAAGACCAGCGTCACTCTCACGCAGTGCGTTTTCATCCAGAACCACGCGGCCAATTCCGGTGGCGGGGCCATTTGGAACAGCGGCGGCACGCTGAATGCCGTCAACTGCATCCTCAACGGCAACCGCACCGAGTACAGCGGCGGAGCCATCGCCAATGGCTGGGGCGGCAGTCTGTATGCCGTCAATTGCTGCCTGCACGCCAACTCCGGCAAGGTCCAAGCCGGGGTGATCGACAACTTCTTCGGTGGCCAGGCGATTCTGTCCAGTTGCACCATCGCGGACAACCGCCCGGCGGGTGGACCGGCGGCCATCAACTGCGGACCCGCACTGGACCAGAACAATAGTCAGTTGACCATTATCAACTCCATTCTCTGGGACGGTGGCAACGAGATCCTGAGCCAAGGCAAGTCGGTCGTGACGGTTACTTATACGGATGTTCAGGGCGGCTGGCCGGGCACGGGGAACATCAACGCCGATCCGCTCTTTGTGCTGTCTGTAGGCTTGGACGGCCTGGCCGGCACAGAGGATGACAATCTGCGTCTGGGAACAGGTTCCCCCTGCGTCGACCACGGCTGCACGGTCTCGCTGCCGGCCGACTTTGCCGATCTGGACGGCAACGGGGACGTCAAAGGGCCCCTGCCGCTTGATCTGGCAGGAAAGGCACGCGTCGTGGGCTCCGCCGTGGACATGGGAGCCTACGAAAGTCAACCGGCAGCTTCCACCAGTCCGTGTGCCGGCAGTTGATTCGCACAACGATGTTAATCCGGGAATAGAGCCTGCCCCCGTGTCGGCGCGGGGGCAGGTTCGAATCCCCGGGACCGCCAATCTCCTGATTGGCATTCTTTTCTATGCCGCTCGGGAGAGCAGGGTTCCCAGGAGTCGGGTCCCCTTTCAGCTCATGCCCGAGCCACTTCCCAGATATTCCGGGGAGATCGCAGGCCGGGCATATGTGGGAGGAACTCGCGTAAGAGAACGAGACCGCCGAAATAACGTCCGGCGCGGGGCCGTGCGTCCGGCACTGGGCGATTACGGCTGGTGCTCATAGGCGCTCATATCGGTGCCACGGCCGGTCGGCCGCGGGTTGCCATCGCAGTCGGTGGCCGGGAGTTTCTGGAATGTGCCGGAGGGGGAAAGACGGCTGAGGAATAGTGTGTGGGCGGGTGCCAGGAACAGGCGTCCGCTTAGCCACAAGTGCGTGTGGCAGACCAAGAGAGACACGGCTATCCCGGTCGGAGATCAGGGGTTGATCAGGCTAAGGAGTTGATCCGCCATGGTAGGGTTGAGATCCTGCAGGATCCGCTGTTGCTCCAGAGCCAAGCCCTTGTCGCCCACGCGGAGGTATGCCCGGCCCAGATTGAAGTAGGCTTGGGCGTAGCCCTGGTCCGCTTGCACGGCGTTCTTGAAACACTCAATGGCTTGGGCGCACAGGCCCGCTTGCAAACAGGCTTGGCCCGCCGTCACATGGCTCTCCACGATAGCAGGGTCCAGCTCCTTGGCCTTCTGAAAAGCCTGGATCGCTTCTTCGTACTGGCCGGCGTTGGACAAGGCCAGCCCCAGCGACAAATGCGCTTCCGCCGAGCGGGGCCGGATCTTGAGCGCTCTCTGGTAGGACGCGATCGCCTCGTGGTAGGAGCTTTGGTCGAAGTAGACTTTCCCCATCCCGAGGTGGGCCTCGAAGCAGTTCGGGTCCAGGGCGAGGGCGTGCTGATAGCAGGCCATGGCGTCCTTCGCCTGCCCCGTGTCCGTGTACGCTCGGCCCAACATTACCTGGGCGCCTGCGTCGTTTGGCTTGAGCCTCACCAATTCCTGGCAAACAGCCACCGAGCCGTGGGACTTGGCCGAAGCGCCGCGGTACTCTTTCACGAGCGCTAAGACGCTGCCATCACCGGAACAGGCGTTGGCAATCTGGGCCAGGACTTGTGCCTTGAGGCCGCTGGAATCGACGATCCCCGTGCAAACGAGGCCCACGACGGCGAGAAGCAGCAAGCCGCCGAGCCGCCACAGCCACGACCGGTACCGGCAGGTAGCGCCGCGTCCTGGGCGTTGTAGGCCGCCTCGATCCTCCTGCGCCGCAGGAGAGAGTGCCGCATATTCTTCCCGGATCATCGGATAAACCTCAAATCAACGCCCCTGCGGGCTTTCCGCCCGGTTTCACGTCCATCCCGTCAGGGAATGCCTGGCCCTCCGTAACAACCGGGCCGCCATCCCGTGTCATTCCTTTCCCCTTCCAGAACATACGAAACTCCGCCGAGGTCTCAAAACCCGGCGCACGTCTGCCCCTGCGCCGCTCGGATGCGTCAATCTGCTATTGTGGCAGGGCCCTAGGGCCGATATATTTTGCAGGCCCTTGCGGCTTCTTCAGTAATATGGTACAACATACATAAATTGACCTTTGGACGTGATGCTCGAAGTAGGGACGGTAGCGCAAGATGATCAGGAAAGTTCAGGAAAGAAGACGTCAGTACCGGGCGTCGATCCCGGGCATCGGCAAGGTTTCTTACCAGAAGAAGTACGACAAGGCCATGGCCGGCCGCGACCCCGAGGCGGCGATTGCGGCCAAATGCCTCGATTGCATGTACTGGCAACGCACCCGGATCGCGGAATGTCCGATCGTCTGTTGCCCCCTATGGCTCTACCGCCCCTTCACCAGCGAGAGACGGCTCTCGACCCCGGCCGCCCCCAGGAAAACCAAGAGGCCCCACCGCCGGAAGGCGTCTAAAGGACGTCTCGTGCGGGCGTAAATAGCCATCGGCACGCCGACTGCTCCTCATGGGGTGGGCCGCAGGATCGGCGTACTACGGCTTTTCTTTCGTCTCGTCGCCGGACGACGGCTTGACGTCCGCGGCGGGAGCTTTCATCGGCGGATAGGGAGAATCGCTGTCATCATCCGCCGAAGACTCATCCCCATCGTCGGCCAACGGCTTCAACTCTTCCTGCACATGGTGCAGCTTCTGCCGGGCCTTTTCCAGATCGCGCTGGGCCTCCGGCAGCATTTGTTCCGACGTCTCGATCACGTACGGCGTCACGAAAACGACCAACTCGCTGTTGGCCTCCGTGCTCTGCTTGTGCCGGAAAAGCCCGCCAATCAAAGGCAAATCGCCCAAGAACGGCACCTTCCGATTGGTCCGGCTGTCCTCCTGGAAGAGCATGCCGCCGAGCATGAGCGTCTGGCCGTCCTGCACAACCATGTTCGTGGTCGTGTCCAGTTCCGTCCGCACAGGCTGGCCGTTGATGACTTCCGTATCAAGCTGGGACAGAATGATATTGATGATCATGTCCACGTTCTTTTCCGGCGTGATGCTCGGCCGGGCCCGCAGCGTCATACCGACCTTGTCGTAGGTGAAGCTCGACGTCGCCCGGCCGCCCGTGTCCGAGATCGAAATGTTCGTCTGGAACGCCACTTGCTGGCCCTTGAAGAATTGGGCTTCCTCATTGTCTTTCGTCCACAGGGTCTGCTGGTTGAGGATTTTGGCGTGCAGCTCGCGCATCATGAAATCGATCAGCACGTTGATGTTGGCCCCGACTCCGATCGCCGAGCCATGGCCCGTGGCGGCGCCGGTCGCCGGATCGACCGTCAGCGTGCCGTTCTGCTCCAGCGCCCGAGGGTATTGCGGGCGACCAGGGCGTTCTCGTTGTCCAGGGTGCTCCAGCGCGAGGAGTCGGAGCTGTACTGGAAGCCGAGCGAGGTCATGTTCTGATGGTCCACCTGCATGATGATCGCCTTGAGCATGAGCTGCTTGCCCGGAATGTCGAGCTCTGCGATCGTCGCCTGGAGACTGTCCAGGAACTCCGGGGGCGAGAGCACGAGGATCGACTTGGTGTGCGTGTCCGGGATGAACCGCACGCGTCCGATCATGTTGCTGATCGGCGCCTCATTGGCGTTGCTGCGACCGGTGGTCCACCACGGGCGGTACTCGCTGGTGGGCGTCGGATTGGTGGCGCCGGTCGCGGTGGCGGCCCGTGCGGCATTGTTCCCATTGCTCCCGGACTGGTCCTCCTCCATGGAATACGAGCTCAGCCCGCGTTGGCTCAGGCGAATGGAGGCGGATGTGCCCGCCTCATTGAACATGGCGTTGAGTTGTTGGGCCAGGTTCTCTGCATCGGCGTATTTCAGGCGCACGACCTTCGGGACCTCGGCCGCCTCCCGGCTGTCCAACTCTTTGACCAGCTCCTCCACCACATCATACGCCTTCGGGATGTTGCTGATGACCACGATCTTCTTGGTCCCCGTCACTTCTTCGAACGTCACTTGTCCGTAGAGCGGCCCCACGATCCGTTCCTTGTCCTGGCTGTTGCTGCCGAACAGGTAGCTCATGAACGAATACTGGTTGTTCATCTCCTGGCTGAAAAGCGCCTTGAGCAGGGTGACCATCTGCTTCGGGTCCGAGTTGTGCAGCTCGATGATCCGCGGCCGGACCTCGTTGACATCGACGGCCACGTCCCACTGCTCGATCTGCTCGGCGATCTTCTTCATGTTCTCCGGTGAGGCGATCACCGTCACCTGCTTGAGCGAGACGTGCGAGATCGTCTTGACCGTGTCGGGGGACATGCCGCCCGCGCCGCCGCGGCCGATGGAAGTGCTGTACGCGCGAAAGGCGGAACTCCCCCCCAACGCCCCGGTGCCGAAGAGATCGTCGATATTCTTCTTGATCTGGTCCGGGTCGGCGTACTTGATCTGGAAGTGCTGCGTCTCGAACTGCCCCGGCGGCACGTCGATCTCCTCGATCATCTTTTTGACGCTGTCGCGGAGGTCGGGGCGGCCGAAGATCATCACCTGCCGCGCCTGCTGCAGGGCCTGCACCAGGACGCTCGCCTGCAGCTCCGTGCCCGGCATCTGCTGCAGGGCCTCGTTGATCCGCTGGGCCACCTCCTGCACGTCGGCGTAGGTGATCGGGACGGTCTCGTATTCTCGCTCTTTGGGTTCGCCTTTGTCGAGCTTGGCGACCCATTCGCTGATCAGATTCATGTCCTCCGCCGAGGCCCGCGCGATGACCCATTTGCGCTTCGGCTCCGGGATCAGCACGATGGGAATCTGGCTGTGTCCCATGATGACGGAGTTGGCGGTGGCCGCCGAAAGACCGCCCCGGCTGAGCCGGCTGCCGCTGGAGGCATAGCTGGAAGAATAACTGCGCGGGCTGTACGCGGACCGCCCCCCGTAGCCGCCGGACCCGCCCCCGTAACCGGCGCCGGGCCGGCCCGGCGCATCGCTGAGCAGCATGCGGAGCATCTGGACCACTTCCGCCGGATCGGCGTGGGCGATCTCGAAGACCTGCGTGGTCGTCTGCTCGGCCCCCGGCACGTCGAACTGCGCAATGATCGTCTCGATCTTCATCAGGTTCTCGACCGTGTCGATCAGCAGCAGGTTGCCCGTGTTCTCATCGGCGCTGACGTAGCCGATTCTCGGTCAGCAGCGGCAGCACGATCTCGCCCATCTGGCTGGCGCTGTAGCTGTGCAGCTTGAGGCACCGCTGGATGACCTGGTTCTTGTTCTCGATGGTGCTCAGCGGCGTGTCGCTCGTGACTGTCGTCATAGGCCGGTCCAGCCGCTCGATCCACTTGCGGATCTCCGCCATGTCCGCGGGCGGCGCCTTGGCGATGATCCAGCCTTGTTTGGCTTCCGGCACCAGTACGACCGTCCGGCCGCCGGGGCGATCGATCACCGTCGAGACGCCGCTGGCGGACGACGGGACGCCGGGATAGCCGGGCGCGGACCGCCGGGCCGGCGCGGCCGCGCTGTCGGCCGGGGACGGCTGCCGGGAGTCGCGCTGGCCGCCATGCTTTCCGTGTCGCTAAGACTGTCTCCAACAGGGTGATGATCTCGTCGGGGCTGCGCTGCCGGACTTCGAAAATCTCCGTGTTGGTGTCGGCTTCGGCGACGTCGAACTGCGCAATCACCGTGTCGATCCGTGTCAGGCTCTCCACCGTGTCGATCAGCAGCAGCGTGCCGGTCTCCTCTTCCGCCGTCACGTGGCCGGTCTCGGTCAGCAGCGGCGTGATGATCTCGCTCAGGTGCTGCGCGTCGCAGTGTTCCAACTTCACGAACTTCTGGACCACCTGGTTCTTGCTCGTAAATTCCGCGAGTGGATGATCGGCGGTCACGGTAGGCATGGGCTTGTCCAGCTTCTTGATCCAGCCGCCAATCACCTCGATGTCTTCCGGCCGGGCCCGGACAATGATCCACTTGCGATGCGGCTCCGGCACGAAGAGCATGGGCTGCTCGTTGTTGCCCGCCACGACCGGGGTGCTCGGCGGGCGCTTGGCCGCAGAGGTCCGGTAGCGGTTCAGGCTCACAGCCCGGCCGATCCAGTCCCAGTTTTGCCGGTATTGCCCGGTCTGGCTGGTGGAGGCAGTCGAAAGAGAGTTATCGCCCGACGAGCGAGCCCAGCAGGCTGACAATCTCCTCCGGCTCGCGGTGCTGCAGCTCGAACACCTGCGTCACGGTATCATCCCGCTGCGGCACGTCGAATTGGGCGACGACCTTCTCGATCTGCAGCAGATTTTCCACGCTGTCGACGATCAGCAGCGTGCCGGTGGTCGGCTCCGGCGTCATCCGGGCGGCATCGCCGAGCATCGGCTGGATCATGGTCATCATGCGGTCCACGCTGGCGTGCTTGAGCTTGATGAACCGCTGCACGACGTCCTTTTTGTTCTCGATCTTATCGAGCGATTCGTCCGCGGTGACCGTCACCATGGGCTTATCGAGTTTCTTGATCCAGTCCGTGATCGAAGTCATGTCCTCCGGCCGCGCCTTGACGATGATCCACTTGCGATGCGGGTCCGGAATGAACAACGCCGACTGCTCGTTGGCCGCCTGCACCGACTGGCGGCCGGTCTTGAACCGCGAGCGATCGACACGGACGGCGCGCACCGACCAATTGGCCCCGCCCCGGTTCTGCCCGAAGGTGCTCGTGGAAGAGCCCGTGTTGTCGCCCATGACGGCGCTGAGCAGGCTGGCGATGTCGTCCGGCTCGCGGTACTCCAACTGATAGACCTGCGTGACCACGTTCTCCTGCGGCGTGACATCGAATTCGGCCACGACTTCCTCGAGCCGCTGCAGGTTCTCCACCGTATCGACGATCAGCAGCGTATTGGTGTTCTGCTCCGGGATGATGCGCCCGTCCGGCCCCAACAGCGGCATCAGGATCTCGGTCATGCGATCGCGTGTTGCAATGCACCAGCTTGATGAACCGCTGGACAATCTGGACTTTGTTCTCGATCTTGTCGAGCGACTCGGCGGCGGCGACCGTCGGGATCGGCTTATCGAGCTTCTTGATCCACTCGGTGATCGTCTTCATGTCCTCGGGACGCGCTTTGACGATGATCCACTTGCGGCGCAGCTCCGGGATGAACGTCGCCGATTGCTCGTTGATCGCCGTGGGGCTCCACGAGCGGCCGTTCCGGTACCGCGCCCGGTCCACGCGGCACCGCCTGCAGCGACCAACTGGCCCGGCCCCGGTCGCGCCCGAAGCTGCTCGTGGACGAGCCGCTGTAGTCCCCCAGGACGGCACTGAGCACGCCCGTGATCTCCTCGGGCTCGCGGTATTGCAGCTCGAAGACCTGCGTGAGGACGTCTTCCCGCGGCAGCACATCGAACTCCGCGATGACCTGTTCCGGCCGCAGCAGGTTCTCCACCGTGTCGGTGATCAGCAGCGTGCTGGTGTTCTGGTCGGCGAGGATGCGTCCGTCCGGTCCCAGGAGGGCGACAGAATCTCGTTCATGCGCACCAAGCTGCAGTACGTCCAGCTGATGAACCGCTGGACGATCTCGATCTCGTTCTCGATCTTGTCGAGGAACTCGGAGGCGGCGATGGTCGGATCGGCTCGTCGAGCTTCTTGATCCAGTCCTTGATCGACTCGAGGTCGGCAGGACGGGCCTTGACAATGATCCACTTGCGGCGTCGCTCGGGGATGAACGTCGCCGATTGCTCGTTGATCCCCGTCGGGCTCGACGAGCGGCCATACGATACCGTTGCGATCCACGCGCACGGCCTGCACCAACCAGTTCAACCGGCACGGGTTGGCCCTACGTGCTGGTGGAGGGGCCGCCGGAATCGCCCAGGACGGCGTCGAGCAGACTGGCCACTTCCTCCGGCTCGCGGTGTTGCAGCTCGAGGATATGGGTCACCACGTCTTCCCGCAACGGGACATCGAACTGCGCGA
>CAVVRJ010000059.1:0-18544 GCA_963750205.1 uncultured Planctomycetota bacterium | reverse complement strand
TTTTGCCGAGGCTTCTGGTGCGCCCAATGTGTCGTAAGTCCTTTTCCTGCAATTACTTGGGTTTGCCTTGCGGCCAGTTTGAAGTGGGAAGTGTGAAGTCGGAAGACTCGGAGGATTCGCCGCCCGGCTCCTTTCGCTTGAAACTCGACACTTCCAACTTGAGACTCCCTCTGGAATTGGTTTTGTTTGGTCGGATCATCACCACGGGGCCACGGAGGGCACGGAGATGGAGTAGAACCGTCTCCTGGCCCACCCAGTAGCGACTGGACCAAATTGGCTTTGTTTCACACGCGGGGCCGGTCGGCGCGCTCGTAGTGACGCCGCAAGGCGTTTCTTCGTAGTTCGGGCGTCCCCGCCCGATTTCCTCTTGTTTCCTGTCGCCCCCGGCCAGCCCTCCCCCGGGACCACGGCCCATTGGCTTTGTTTGTACCACCGGTCCCACCGCCGGGCGACCCCTGAGCCCTTGCCCGCGGGCCCAATTGGGTTTGTTTCGCATGATTGGTCCCGGCTGCCTTCTCCCTTCTCCTCCAATTGGCTTTGTTTGTACAGACCGTCATGAAGACAGGACCTGGTACTCTTTCCGTTTGCGATCTTGCTGCCGCGCTTCCTTATAAAGACGCTTCTTGGTGCCCGTATGTTACGCAAAAATCTAAAAGCCGGCGAGAATTCTTAACGGGTGTGTGGAAAGCCCGGTCCGTGTGGCATGGGCTTCCAGCCCATGCGTCATCGGCAGAGCCCGCTCGGAGCGAAGCCGAAAGGATGCCCGATGCCACCAAGTCTCACGGGCACGATGTCCGTGCCACTTCTCACACACCCTCTTGGCTGCTGAACGTGCCCAGTCTGAAAGCAGGCCATGACGGCGGATAGGGGGGAGGCTCGCGGCGGGATGCTTCAAGGCGGGAGTCAGAACAAGCCCGAGCCCGGAGGGGGACCAAAGAACACCTTCGTCATCTACCGCGGCGTGACATCCAGCAACTCTCTCTGGGAAGCATCGAACGGCCTATTACGGGGGCGCTGCCCCCTACCCCCCGGCATTTCCCACTTTGAGGAGGAATTCCCTCTGCTGCGGTTGAGCTCATCGTGACGGCATTCCGGGGACACCATACTTATTTCTCCGGCGGTTTCGGCTTGCGGCCGCGTTTGGCGGGTCGCACCAGTCGTCCCAGGAGGCTCTCGACCCGATCCAGAAACGCGGCCTCGCCCAACGGCCGTCCCGTCCGCTCGTGCTGACGCCATATTTCCTCTTCCTTGGCCTCCAGGGGCTCCATCAAATACTCCCGCCAGTCCTTGACCCGCTCTAACAGAGGGCGTCACACGCACCACCCCGTCATCCTGTCCGGCCACGTGGGCCGCCGCACTCGACCACCGCCAGCGCCAGGGCACCCGGCACAACTTGGCCCGGACGGGATTGAGTTCCACATACCGGGCCGCCCGCAGCAGATAGTGCTCGTCCATGGCGAAGGAGGCAAAGCGTCCCTGCCACAAGTGCCCCCGCCAACCCTCGCGGAAGTTGATCCGCCGGGTGTAGCGTCGATGCGCCTCGCCCAGAGCCCGCCGCAACCCGTCCTCGCCGCCCGGCACCACGATCAAATGCACATGATTGGGCATAGGCAGTAGGCCCACACCTGGACCTCGCAGCGCGTGCACCATTCGCCCAGCAAGGCCAAGTACGCCGCGTAATCGTCCTCCTGAAAGAAGGTGGGTTGTCGCCGGTTCCCACGTTGCGTGACGTGGTGGGCGACCCCTGGAACCACAACTCGCGCCAATCGAGCCATGACGCCACCCTATACAACTCGCCTCAACCTGTCAACGGGGATCTCCGGAAAATAGTATGATGTCCCCGGAATTCCCCGAGAGCTTCGCCCAGAAGCTGAACGTCCCCGCGCCCTGGACCGTCGTCTGAATCCAGGACTCCTGGTTGAGCGACAAGCTCAGGCTGGCCGCCGAGTCGTTGCCGTAATAGCCGCCGCTGACGGGTCCAGTTGCCATTGCCGCCGGTGGTGTAGGCCAGGACCGAATCCACCGCCTCCGCCAAGCTCTCCGGCACCGTCGGTGGCGGTGTGCCAGTTGGTGCGTCGAAACCTCCCTATGAGCTTTTCAAAGAGCAAGCGGGCGCATTAACATGCGAAGTGCAACACGGCGTAACGATCACGAGTCATCCGGTCGCCTATTCACTTGGGTACCTCTGGGGACGCTGTCCCCAGGCCCCTGGGATTTGTCGCTTTACGCCAGAGGCAGGATAAGAGGATAAGGCGACGTAGGATAGCAACTACGTCGCCCCTGTCCCTGGGTCGCGGCGGCGCTCGGGTTGCTTCCCAGCAGCGCCCTAGCCTCCGCCGCGGCGCTGCCAGTGTATCGCGAAGAGACGGTCCTCGCAAGAGCTAGTGGGGCGGCGGAGCATGAAAGACCTCGAAGGCGGTCCGGAAGCCGAGGCACTGGCGGGGCCGGTGGTTGAGCTGGCGGACATAGCCGGCGAGTTCCTGCGTAGAGACCTCCGTCAGGTCGGAGCCTTTGGGCATATACTGGCGCAGCAGGCCATTGGTGTTTTCGTTGGTGCCCCGTTCCCAAGAGTGGTACGGGTGGGCGAAGTAGATCGGCAGTTGCAGCTTCTTTTCCAGCTCCAACGGGCGGGCGAATTCGCGGCCGTTGTCCAGGGTCAGGCTCTGGCGTTTCTCGTCCGGGAGGCGGCGGATCGTCTGCTGCAGTTGCTCGGTCACCGGCTCCGTGGCACAGGCCTCGACCTTGCGGGCGTCGTATAGCGGCTGGCCCGATCCACACACGTCAGCACGACGCCCCGGTGGCCTTTGCCGATGATGGTATCGCCTTCCCAATCGCCGAGACGTTGACGCTCGTTGGCCGCGGCCGGCCGCACCTCGAGGGAGCGTTTGCCCAGGATTTGGCCCTGGCGGGAGGGTTTGCCATAGGGCTTGCGTCGGGGCTTGGAGGCAATCCGCAGGAAGGGGCGGAACTCCCGGGCCCGTTCGGGGTCGCTCCAGATCGAGCGATAGATGGTCGTATGACTAAGCGAAAGCCCCTCCAAGTCCGCCGGGGGCTGAGCGGCCAGACGGCCGGCAATCTGCTCGGGCGACCAGCGCTGGCGCAGGCGGTCGTCCACCTACGCCATCAGGCGGGGATCGCCGGTCTTGGGCCGCCGCAGGTGGGCCCGCCGGCGGACGTGGGCCCACGTCTGGGCGGACTCGGCAAAGTACCGTCCCTCCGGGGTGGCATTGCGTTGGCACTCCCGCCCGATGGTACTACGATGGCAGCCCAAGCAGCGGGCGATTTCGGCATCGGGGTAGCCTTGAAAACGCATTCGGTAGATGACATTCCGTTCCTCCATGCTAAGATGACGGTACGACATCGCGGGCTCTCCTTAGCTGTGAAGTCCTTGACCAACTTCAAGCTACCGGATTCGGCCCGCGATGTCGCCTCTATATTCTTGTTGCACTTACCATGTTAATTCGCCGCGACTGCGCCATAATTAGTAGCTGTCCCCTTTATTCCCCCCCTTTATTCCCCATTATTCACTGGGCCTGTAACGAGCCTCCTCAATTCGCCAGATTCCATAGACTACGTGTGGTGCATTCTCAGGGAAGGCCGTATCCCACTGCATTGCGAATTCACCCGCCGTCTCAATATTCGCGAACAGGCCATAGTGATTAAGTTCTCTTGTCAACTCGGGGACAACTTGGGCTTCTGCACTCGACCCGAGATGCTGTGTTATCCTGCTCAACGACCACTCGCTCCCCAGATCGTAGCCTACCAGCACCCAACCGCTTTGGATGCTATCCGGATTGGACTTGGGATCGCGCGGCCAGTCCTCTCGGTATTGCGGCTCTCGCTCCAGATCTTCCGTGCGGAGAGTTACTGCAACCACCCAGTACGGCTTTCCCTCTGCACAACGGTACGGACCAAGGTAATTCAGCAGGTCCGCCAGATTGCTCCACACAGGGTAGCTTGTGCCGAAACGCGGCACAATGCGGGGCAACTGTATCATCCCAAGGCCCAATTCCTCTCGATCCTTTCCCACAACATCGGGAGAATCCCCATAGTCAAGTATCGAACTCCACACGTCCGCAGTCAGCATCTTCACGAGCTTGCTGCCCATGCTAAAGTCGCACTTCTCTTTGTACCACATCTCGCGCACATCATATCCAAGAATCTTCTCTTCCACCGGCCCTATCCTTATCAACGTTCTAGTGTATGGAAGACACCCAGCACGTTGGCCTGTCGAAAATCCTGGCCCCTTCCCAGTGACACATTTCTCTCCAAACCGCGCCAGGCCAACCCACATCCAGCCTCTTGTACCCCCGCAAGACGATATCCGCCAGACCAAGAGAAGCTCTCACGACGGTCCTCTATCCAGAAGACTCTTCACCCGAGCCGCCTTACCATCATGAGTATAGCACTCCGTCTGTGTGAAGACCATACGGTACCTGGTCAGCTTTATTGGCCCAGATCGCCGCAAGCCATTTCTCGTCGGTGCCGATGCGCCAACAATATTCCATTAGTGGTTCCCTCCCTTTTTACGCTTTGAGCCCACTATGTCAGTATCCGGCGGACACGGGCCTGGGAAATGGTCGCGAAGCTCCCTCGGTATCCAGTCTTTCCCGTCCCAGTCATACGTTATGATATGGTGATGAAGACCCGTAACGTACTTGTGTAGGTGCTTATCGAAATATCTACCCGTTTCTTCGCGGCAATCGTCCAGAGGTTTCGGCGTGGTTTCAGGAGCCCATCCGTCATCATATCCGGGCATTCCTCCAAAAGCCGGTGGCCTTCGACCTCCGTACTCAGGCGGGGATGGCGGGGTGGGCGGGGTGGGGGAAGGCAGTGTCAGACCATATTGGCTGACCTGTTTTGGCGTCAGGACCTGCTGGAGGCCAGACTCCTCGTCGGTGAAGTCCCCCTCATTCCATTCATTGTGCGTACCCCCGGCCGAGTAGATCGGCAGGCCATTCCGAGCGGTCGAAATGGTGATCGAGTCTGGTGTAGTACCGAAAATCCGGTCGGCCAGCCCGGTAATATTCCAAGTACCCCACCCCGGACACGTGTACAGTATAAGCCAGTTTGTGCCGTCCCAGGCAAAACCAGTGGCAGTACAGTCCGCCGGGATAACAGATGACCCGAGGGGATCTACTCTGCCAATAGGATTGTTGGCGCAGTACCGATATAGATCCATCCCCGCTTGATAGCCGGCAGGATCTGCCTGAAGGAATCGCCCTATTTCCGGCTTGTAGTAGCGGGCACGGTACTAGTACAGGCCCGTCTCTTTGTCAAACTCGCGGCCGGTGAACAGGAAGCGGTTGGGATGGCTGCCATCGGAGGCGCCCCCTTTGCCATAGACGTCGTACTCGTAAACCTCGACCGTGTTGCCGCCGGCGTTCGTCAGGGCGACCACGTTGCCGGAGCCGTCGAGGTGGTAGTAGTACGTGCCGGCGTAGCTGCCCGCCGCTTCGATCATGCTGACCGGCTGATCGATACCGAGGCCGTAGATGTACTTCCGCAGCAGGTTGCCGCTGGCGTCGTACTCGGCGATGCAAGAGTCGCCATCGTAGACGTACTTGACCTGCGTGTTGCCGTCGTACTTCTTTTCGATCCGCCGGCCGTCGGCGTCATAGACATAGCTCAGGAGCTTCCATGCCTCGGGGCCCGGCTCCGGCTGGGCCGGCGGCTGCGGCGTATAGCCCGTCCACCCCACGTCATCCACGGAGCCCGTGCCCGACCAGTCCGACCGATACCGCCCGAAGAGCCACTTGAGCGTGTGGGTGCCCGAGCCGGAGATCGAATAGCTCTTTTGCTCCCAACTATTCGTCTTGCAGCCGTACTGTTCCACGCCGTCGATATAGAACCGCAGCGGGGCCGGCGGGACCGGCGGCTGCGCCATGTAGCCCGTCCACCCCACCGCGTCCACATAGCCCGCTCCGCTGTTGTTCGGGTCGTCCGAACGGGTGAAGACCCATTTCAGCGTGTGGGTGCCGCTGCCGCTGATCGTGAACGTCTGGTACTCCCAACCGTTGAAGCCGGTCAGGCTGGCATAGGCCGTGCCGTCGATGTAGAAGTAGAACTCGCTGAACTCGTCCGAGGAGGGGCTCTCCCACCAGAAGCTGAAGGTCCCCGGACCGGTGACCGTCGTCTGGAGCCAGTTCGACTGATCGGCATCGAGGTTGCCGCTGTACACCGAATTCCAATCGTTGTGCCCGCCCGTCGATGACCTGCCACGACGCATCCCCGCCTGTGGTGAAGGGTATAAGGCAATTCGTCGCCGCCGCGAATTGGTCCGGCGGCGTCGGCTGGGGGTCGGAATACGCCGCCGAGAGCTTCGCCCAGAAGCTGAACGTCCCCGCGCCCTGGACCGTGGTCTGCATCCAGGACTCCTGGTTCAGCGACAGCGACGGGCTGGCCGCCGAGTTGCCACCGTAATAGCCGCCGCTGACGGCGCTCCAGTTGCCATCGCCTCCGGTGGTGTAGGCCAAGACCGAATCCACGGCCGCCGCTAGGTCGTCCGGCGGGGTCGCCGCCGGCTGCCAAGTGACCTTGTCCACCCAGCCGCCACGCGTGGGTTAAGAACCCACCCTACTTTTGGCGGCTTTGCCGGAGCCACTCCTGGAGGTTGCGGGCGAGCGTCTCGACGTCCTTTTGGGCCATGATGTGCGCCACGATCTCGTCCGGGAGCTTCAGGTTGAGCATGGCTTTGTGGACCCGCTCCCAGAGACGCTTACGCTTGGCCTCGGTGTCCGCCAGATAAAGCTCGCCGACCAGTTCCTGAAGCTTCTGGAGCATGATCGTGTCCAATTGGTTGTAGTATTTGGAGATGATCCGTTGCTGGTGTTCGGAATAGTCGCGTTGGGCCATACATCAATCCTGTGAATCAATTCAAATCTGCGTCGCTTATATCCCGGGCCGGTGCAGAAATCAATTGCGAGCACGCGTAGGATGGGCTTTAGCCCATGCTGCTTCTCTGGACAGTCCGCATGGGCTAAAGCCCATCCTACAGTCTTGCACTGGAGCAATTGGCGGCGAGTTTGAAGTAGGAAGTGTCGAGTGTGAAGTTGGGGGATTTGTCGGTCGGTGCTTCCAACTTGACTGTTCCAACTTCTGTCTGCTTCTTGCGTTTTTTCTGGCCTTCCCGACGCGGGCGGCTATAATCTCGCTACCAAAGCCAGGCGTTGATGCCCAAAGGGTCCCAAGCGCGACGGATCGCGTTTGGGAGGGGTTGCCAACGGGAGAAGTGGCATTGGGGAGTTCTGGACCCGACTGCTGAGTACGAGATGCTGGGCGGCAAAAGACACACATCAACGATGGTGAGCGTCCTGCTCGCGCTGGTCGCGCTCGCCGGCCGCGAGGCGTGCGGCCAGGCGGGGCAGTCCCAGACGCCGGGGCAGCCGAATTTCAGTGCCGAGGACCGGCAGTGGCTCAGCCAGGATTTGCACCTGACCGCCGGCTCGCTCCTGAGCTACAAAGTGGCCCCCGGCCAGCACCTGCTCCTGTGCCAGGATGGGTTCTCCATGACCGTGGCCGGGCAGCAGTTCACCAGCCGACGCGCCTTCGTGTGGATCGCGCCGGCCGGGACAGGCCGATATTCGCGATCGGAGTCTCGCTTCAAAAGGCCGATCGGGAGATCGGCGGTCCCAGGGGGCCCAGGGGCTACCAAGTCCAGGTCTATCTCTGCGGAGCGTGTCTCCGGCCGCAAGCCGGACGAGGGGCAGGATCTCGATCTGACCCAGACCGTGCTCGAACGGGGCCAGGCCGTAGTGATCCGGACCAGCATTAGCGGCGAGATTTTCGTCACGGCCGACAAGAATGACGCGGGGAATCCGCGGAAGCTGCCTTTGTACCAGGAGGGGATGGCGGCCTTCAGCAAGGCCGGTCTGGATTTGCCGCCGGCGCCGCGCCGCCGGTCCAGCCTCCGGCCGCCAAGACGAGTGCGGCGGAGCCGAATAAGCCTCCCGTTACCTACACGATCAACTGGGCGCCGCTCACGGACGTGCACCGCTGAAGTTCGAGCAAACGACGACGGCAGAGGGCGGCGAAATCAGGACCATTATCGGCCGGATCTACATCTGGTGGGAGCAGCCCACGGACAGGCCGACAGAACCGTCGGAGCGGCTGGAAGTGGAGGCGGACAGCCTCGTCATCTGGCGGCGGGCGGCCGAGACGAAGCCGCAGGGGACGGATTTGTCCGGCCTTCAGGAGCAGGGGGTCAGCGATATTTATGTCACGGGCAACATCGTGTTCCGGCAGGGCAATCGCACGGTGTATGCGGACGACATGTATTACGATCTGCAGCACAAGCGGGCGGTGGCCAACAACGTGGTCCTGAAGACCTTCGACACCACGCGGGGCATACCCGATCTACATCCGGGCCAAGCAGCTCCGGCAGACCGGCCCCAATCAATTTGACGCCGAGGACGTCGTGCTGACCACGAGCGAGTTCTGGAAGCCGCAGATTTCGCTGGCGGCCGCCCAAATCCGCCTCGATGACAAGACGGCCGAAGCGGAAGGGCCCGTCCCGCCCAGCGATTTCGAAGTGGAGCTCAAGAAGGTCCAATTCAAATATGGGGACGTGACGCTGCTGACTTTGCCGACGGTTCGTGCCAACGGCGAGAGGCCGGACGTCCCGATTCGGAGCATCAACGCCGGGTACGACAACACCTTCGGGGCCACGCTGGAGACCCGCTGGTATCTGAACCGGCTGCTCGGTCTGCGCGAGCCGCCGGGGACGAACAGCACGCTTTCGCTGGACTACTACAGCAAGCGTGGTCCGGGCGGCGGCATCGAGGTCAATTATGAGAGAGAGGACTACTTCGGCTCGGTCCTGGGCTACGTGATCGACGATCACGGGACGGACCGTCTGAGCCGGACGCGCGAGGACGTCGATGTGCCGGAGGACCTGCGCGGCCGGTTCCGGCTCCAGCATCGCCAATACCTGCCCGACGGCTGGCAATTGACCGCCGAGGTCAGCTATCTGTCGGACCAGAACTTCCTCGAACAGTTCTACCGCACCGAGTACAACGTCGGCAAGGAACAGGAGACGCTGCTGTATCTCAAACGCATCCAGGATAACTGGGGCCTGGCGTTTCTCGGCAAGGTGCGGGTCAACGAGTTTCCTCGACCAGGTGGAGGAGCTGCCGACGGCGGAGTACCACCTGACGGGCCAGTCGCTGTTCGACGATCTCTTCACGTTCTACAGCGATACCCAGGTAAGCCAATACCGCTACCGGTCCAGCTCGCAGAACCCCGTGCAGACGCCCGACGACTACTTCCTGTTCACGGGCACCCGCAACGAGCTCGACCTGCCGCTGAACGTCGAGCGGGTGAAAGTCGTGCCCTTTCTCGCGGGCACGTTTGGCTACGACGACGGTTTGGGTTTTCACGCTCCGCTCGATGACGAGCCGGGCGAGCCCCCAGGACGCGATCTGGATCGGCGAGGGGGGCATGCGGATGGCCCTGCCGCCATATTGGTGTGTGTACCCAGAGGTCCAGTCCCAGTTGTGGGACCTCTACGAGATTCGCCACGTGATTGCGCCGACCGTAACGGCGGTGAAGTACGTCGCCAGCGACGCGGTTGCCGATCAGCGGGATACCGTGGACCTGGGGCTCGCGCAGCGATGGCAGACAAAGCGGGGGCCTGCGCTGAACCGGCGCACGGTGGACTGGATTGAGTGGAACAGCGATTTTGTGTGGGTGAGCAACCCGGACACCGCGTCCGCCGGACCCGACCGGCTCCCCTGGGGCACGCCGTTTATCCCGCTGACCGACCGCTACGCCCGGGTGCTCCCTCCGATCGACCGGCGGTCGACGACTCTCTGGGGACCGCGCCAGAACTACGCCAGCACCGATGCCATCATGCGCTTGACCGACACAACGTCAATCCTGGCCGGCGGCTACTTCGGCATGCAGACCGACACGGTCGAACAGGCAGACATCGGATTTACCCATGTGTGCTGGCCGGACCTGAGCTACTACGTGGGGACGCGGTACTTGCGGAGGTATTTCGTCGGCACGGAGGAGAGGACCTCGAATGCCCTCACGGTCGTCATCACCGTACATCCTGGACCCCCGGTACACGCTGATGCTCTCCAATCAATTTGATTACGGGTTGGGCGCCAATATCGCCACGGACGTGACGCTGATCCGCAAGTATCATCGGCTGAATCTGGCCCTGACGTTCGGCGTCGATGAAACGACGGGCGACGCGCGGGTCATGGTGAGTCTGTGGCCCGAAGGCATCTTTGAGCTGGCCCCCGATCTGCGGAGATATATGGGCATTGGGGCCTCGGATGTTTATCATTACTAAACTCAGCAGATTGCCCAGTTTGCCATCGGGCAGTCCGAGATTGGATAAAATAGAGGGGGAAGTCATGTTCCTGTGCCAGATTCCTCGGCCGGGGCTTGAGTCCGGCGCGACTTTCGAGTATTCTTGTGCCCAAGCTGGATTTGCCGGTGTGGCAATAGGGTTGGATGGTCTTGTAAGGAGCAGAATATGCCGTTGGTTACAACGAAGAAGATGTTTCAGATGGCCTATAAGAACGGCTATGCCGTTGGCGCTTTCAACGTCAATAACATGGAGATCACGCAGGGCATCGTCGATGCCATCGCGCAGGAGAAGGCCCCGCTGATCCTCCAGATCTCCAAGGGTGCGCGGGAATATGCGAAGAACAGCTATTTGAAGGCGCATCATCAACGTGGCGGTGGCCGAGAATCCGGATATCCCGATTGCCATCCACCTCGACCACGGCGACACGTTCGAGACCTGCAAGCAGTTCGTCGATGACGGGTTCACGTCGGTCATGATCGACGGCTCGCATCTGCCCTTCGAGGAGAATCGTCGCCCTGACCAAGAAGGTCGTCGAGTATGCCCATCCCCGCAAGGTGGTCGTCGAGGCCGAGCTGGGACAATTGGGCGGCATCGAAGAGCACGTGGTGGGTGTCGATGACGTCAGCAAGCACCTGGCGGACCCGGAGCAGGTCGTGGACTTCGTCAAGCGGACCGGCTGTGACTCGCTGGCCGTCGCCTGCGGGACCAGTCACGGGGCGTACAAATTTAAGACCGAACCAACCATCGCGTTTGACGTTATAGAGAAGATTGGTAAAAAGTTACCGGGCTATCCGTTGGTCATGCACGGCGCCAGCAGCGTGCTGCCGGAGTTCAAAGCCCTGATCAATAAGTATGGCGGCAAGATGCCGGATGCCATGGGGGTCCCTGAGGACATGATCACGAAAGCCTCGAAGACGGCTATCTGTAAGATCAATATTGACACGGACTTGCGCATGGCCCTGACCGCCAAGATCCGCCAGGTCTTCGCCGAGAAACCCGGGGAATTCGATCCCCGCAAGTACCTGGGACCGGGCCGGGACGCCATTCGGGAAATGGTGCGTCACAAGCTCCATGTCCTCGGTTGCGCGGGCAAGGCCGGGGAGTGCCTGTAGGAATTTATTATTTATGATTTATGATTTATGATTTGGCTGGTGCTGAGGAGTGGACGGTCGTTTCGGCTCGCTATCCTTCAAATCATAAATCGTAAATCGCAAATCATCAATTGAAAGGGGTGTTCGTTGGAGCCTCAAAGACCAAGACGATTCGGTTTCACCGGCCAGGGGCGGATCACGCGCAGCCGCAGTGCCCGGGTCACGTATACGGTGCTGTTCTTCTGCGTTCCCGTGTTCGTGTTCGCGTGCTGGTTTGGCGGCTACAGTTGCTCGGCCCAACCCGGGAAGATCAGCGCGGGCTGCCCCGGCGCGACAGGTCGCATTGGGGACGCCCGTGGCCAGGGAAATGGCGTCCGTCACCACGGTTCCTTCGAGCACGTCGGCGGAGGCTGCGTCCAAGCCGGATGCCGTCACGGCGGCCTGTCGGATGATCTATCAGGGGCAAGTTCGTTGACGCCGGACAGTTGTGCCAGCAGGCCGACACGGCCGAGCAAGCCCCGGATGGCGCAATTGACGAGCATCGTTCACAAGTACGAGGATCTCGGCAGTCAGCGCGGCACGGCCCGGCAAGCGGCCTTCAAGAAGCAGCTCGCCGAGCTGAATCGGCTCAAGACCTGCGGCGTATTGGACCGGCCGGATCGTCGCATCGCGTCGGACCAGGACGGCTTCGTCCAGAATCGGACCCGCGATCCGAATGAGCCCAACGACATTCCGGACGTCCTGGCCGTCATCGCCAAGGCGACGGAATTTGCCAACGCCGACCAGAAGAAGGAGCTGCTGAACGACCCCTTCGTCACCAAAGTCTTCCAGGCGACGATCGATCGCGGCGCCGCGCTGGAGACCGAGGGCAAATGGCTGGACGCGTACACGAGCTACTTCTATTGGCTCCAGGCGATCGATCCGAACAACAAGGGCTACACGGAGCACGCGGAGGAGATCCTGGATCGTGCCGGGATCGCCGCTTCCTTCCAGGATAGCCCCTGCGAGTCGCGCAAGGAACGCTTCGAAGGCGTCGACAAACGGATGTTCGAGAAGTCGCTCGATGTGCTCGACGTGCATTACGTCAAGACCATCGACTACGCCCAGATGGCGTCGAAAGCCATCAAGCGGTGTGATCTGCTGGCCCAGGTGCTGGTCACGGCGTGCGCGAAGGACCCCAACATGGCCCGCAAGAACTCCCTGACGGCGCCCGACCCCGTGCGCGTGACGGCGTGGTCGGCGGCCCTGGCGAGCCTGCGCAACGAGGTGGAGCACGCGGGCCAGGACTTCGGCAAGAGCGATCTCATCGCCACCCTGGACAAGGTGCTGTCTCTGAACGACACCACGGTGGAATTGCCGCAGCAGCCGCTGATTGCCCATTTTGCCGAGGCGGCCCTGGCGGTGCTGGACCCCTACACGGTGGTCGTGTGGCCCCGGCAGGTGCAGGACTTCGAAAAGCAGATGACCAACCAGTTCACGGGCATCGGGATCGAGATCTCCCGGACCAAGGGCCTGCTGACGGTGGCCAGCCTGCTGCCCGACACGCCGGCCTATAAGTTCGGCTTGGACGCGGGCGACGTCATCGAGGCGGTGGACGGCGTGGCCACCAAAGACATGAGCCTGCTGTGCGCCGTCAAGAAGATCACGGGTCCCAAGGGAACCAAGGTCGCCCTCACCGATCCGGCGGCCCGGCCGAGGCCGGTCCCCGCAACGTCACCATCACCCGCGATCGGATTGTCGTCCCGACGGTCCGCGGCTGGCAGCGGACGGCGGAAGGCAAGTGGCTGTACATGGTCGATGAGGCCACCAAGATCGGCTACGTGCGGATCACCAGCTTCTCCGGCGAGACGGCCGGCGATCTCGAGACGGTCCTCCGCGAGCTGGAATCGAGCGGTCTGCAGGGCCCTCATCATGGACCTGCGCTTCAATACGGGCGGGTTGCTGGATAGCGCCGTCGCCATCTGCGACAAGTTCCTCTCCGAGGGGCTCATCGTCCGGACGCAGCCGAAGGACAACGCGATTCCTTCGTTCGAATATGCGCACAAACGCGGGACGCACCCGAACTATCCGCTCGTGATCCTGATCAACTCCGGCTCGGCGAGCGCCTCGGAGATCGTGGCGGGCGCCCTGGCCGACCCGGCGCATGAGCGTGCGATTCTCGTGGGAACGCGGACGCACGGGAAAGGGAGCGTGCAGGGCATCACGTACTATCCCGGCGGCGGGGCCCAGTTGAAATACACGATGGCCTACTATCACCTGCCTTCCGGCCAGCGGGTCAAGAGCCGCGACGAGGTCGAGAAGGAAGGACGCAAGGATTGGGGCGTCGGGCCGGACGTCACCGTCGATCTGAACAGCGACGAGCTTCGGCAGATGCTGGAAGCGCAGCGGAAGAACGATGTGCTGGCCCAGACGCACCGGGACAGCGACAAGCCCGCCCCGGCCGGCCGGCGCACGATCGAAGAGACCCTGCAGTCCGACCCCCAGTTGGCGGTGGGGCTGCTGGTCGCCAAGACGAAGCTGATCGAAGCCGGGGCTCCCGTCTACGCCCACCAGTGTCTTTGTCGCCAAATAGGCATTCTGTTCACACGACGGATAGTCCGCTCGGGAGTATGACTTTGGCCAACCCAGCCGACACGGATAGATTCGAGCAGCAACGGCAAGAGAAGCTGTCGCAGATTGCCGCGATGGGGCTGGACCCCTACGGATCGCGGTACGACGACGTCGAGCCGGCGGCGTCCGTGAAGGCGCGGTATCGGGACGGGGATGAGAGTCAGCGGGCCCGGTCCGCGGGCCGAATCGTTCTGCTGCGGGACATCGGCAAGCTGATTTTCATCACCCTCCGCGATCGCACGGGCACCATCCAGGTGGGCCTGAGCAAGGGCCTGCTGACCGAGCAGTGGCCCCTGGCCAAGCTCCTCGATATCGGCGATATCATCGGGGCCGCCGGCAAGCTGGGCAAAACCAAGACCGGGGAAATCACGATCTGGGTGGAAGAAGGCGGCCTGAAGTTCCTGAGCAAGAGCCTTTTGCAGCCCCCGGAGAAGTTCCACGGCCTGGCGGACGTCGATCAGCGGTATCGGCAGCGGTACGTGGACCTCTGGGCCAACCCCGAGGTGCTGGACCGCTTCCAGCAGCGCAGCGAGATCGTGGCCACGATCCGGCGGCTGCTGGGCTCCAAGGGCTTCCTCGAAGTCGAGACGCCGATGATGCAGACCATCGCCGGCGGGGCGGCGGCCAAACCGTTCATCACGCACCACAACGCCTTGGATTTGGAGCTCTATCTCCGGATTTCGCCCGAGCTGTTCCTCAAGCGGCTCTTGGTCGGCGGCATGGAGCGGGTGTTCGAGATCAACCGCAACTTCCGCAACGAGGGCCTCGACCGCCATCACAACCCCGAATTCACGATGATGGAGCTGTACCAGGCCTACGCGGATTACCGCGTGATGATGGAGATCACCGAGGAGATCGTCTCGGCGTGCCTCGAGACCCTGGGCTTGAGCACGAAGGTGCAGTTCGGCGACGTGGAGATCGACTTTACCCGGCCCTGGCGGCGGGCGAAGTACGCGGATCTGCTCAAGGAGCACAGCGGCTGCGACATCGACGACATCGCGGCCATCCGCGCCAAGGCCCGCGCTCTGCAGATCGAGGACGCCGGGCTGGACGATCCGGTCGTGGTCAACGAGGTCTTCGAGGCCACGGTGGAAGACAAGCTCATCGCGCCGACCTTCGTGATCGACTATCCGGCGATCCTGTGCCCGCTGGCCAAACGCAGCCGGACCGATCCGAAGTATGCCGAGCGGTTCGAGTTGTTCGTCGTCGGGCATGGAGTTGGCCAACGCCTACACCGAGCTGAACGACCCCGCCGTGCAATATGAGAACTTCCTGCACCAGCTTCGCGGCCAGGACGAGTCGCTGACGAAGATGGACACCGACTACGTGACGGCGTTGAAGTACGGCATGCCTCCCGCCGGCGGGCTGGGCATCGGGATCGACCGGCTCGTGATGCTGCTGACCGGCGCCACGACGATCCGCGACGTGATCCTGTTCCCGCTCCTGAAGCCCGCGGGGCCGGAGAACAAATAGCCCGGCGCGGAGTATTACTGCGTTGGACGCCGCACGTGGCACGATCGCAGCGATCGTTCGCGCGGTCAGAGATTGCTTCGTGCTGCTACGCTTTTCGTCCGCGAACGACATGCACAGGTAGCTGACAGGTCATGGGTCATTGCGGCAGCGTGCAGACGAAGCAATCTCTCGAGACGAAGCATCTCTGCATGATTTGTGGCGGTGGCGTGCGGCTGGGCGTTTACTGAGATAGCATCTTCCTGGTCGGTAGTTCGATGCTGAAGCTGTTCCTCTGGCTCAAATACGTTCGCCGGCGGCGGATCATTCTTTTGAGCGTGGTCGCCGTGGCGATGTCGGTCTCTCTGCTGATCGCCGTGGCCAGCCTCTTTACGGGCTTCATCGCGGCGTTCGAGCGCAGCGCCGTCGAAGCGATCGGCGATATCGTCATGCGTACGCCGGAGGGGTTCCTGATCGAGAACTATCCGGCCTTCCTCGATCGGCTGGAGCAGAGCGATCTCGTCGAGGCCGCGACCGCCTCGTTATCGGCCGACGGTCTGCTGCACCTCGGCGGAGGCAACGTCCGGCCGGTGTCCATCTGGGGGATCGAGCCCCAGCGCCGGGCCCGCGTCGTGGAATTGAAGAAGCATCTGATCTGTCAGGCGGCGGCGGCAGGGGAGCCCTCGTTCGCGGTTCCCGGAGCCCCCGGTGCGACCGGAGGATTCGTCGGGATCGGCATCCTGGCCAAGCCTGACGAACAGACCGACCAATACGATCAACCGGCGATCTGCCAAGAAGTGGATCGGCCAGCACGGTTTCCCTGATGACGGGGACGATGGAGTTGAATGCGGAAGGCCAGCGCGTCCCCAAGCGAACGACCATCCCCTTCCAGCATTGCGGACGTCATGTTCACCGGGGCTTATGTGCTCGACAGCACGTTGGTGTATATCCCGATCGAAACGCTGCAGAGTGCGCTCTACAAGGACAAGAAGGTCCCTCTGGCGACGAACGTCAACATCAAGCTCAAACCCGGCGTGAATCCGGAGGCGGCCGTCGGGCCCATTGGGGACATCTGGCAGGAGTTTGCGACACGGGAGTTGCACTGGAGTCCGATGGTCGCGAGCCTGACGAGGATTCGCACCGCGCAGGAAATGCAGCGGATCTACGTGGCCGAGTTCGAGAAGCAGAAGCATATCCTGGAGATGATCTTCAGCATTATCAGCTTCAGCGTGGTCGTGCTCGTCTTCTGCATCTTTCATATGATGGTCCGGCTCAAGCAGACGAGACATCGCGATCCTCAAAAGCTGCGGGGCAGCGAATTCCTCCGTGATCGGCCTTTTCCTCGGCTTTGGCATCTCGGTAGGCGTCGCGGGCTCCGGTCTCGGCGCCGCCCTGGGCTACCTGATCACGCGGAACATCAATCAGATCGAAGGCTGGATTCGGGTCCTTTTCGGCTTGAAGCTGTGGCGCAGCAGCGTATACATGTTCGATCGCATCCCGAACCAGGTGGACTGGAGTTCGGCGCTGCTTTTTGCGACCCTGGCGCTGGCGGCCGCGGCGGTGGGGGCGCTGCTGCCGGCGGTGGCGGCCGCCCGGACCCGTCCGGTGGAAGTCCTGAGGCATGAATAGTGTATAAGACCGATTCTCATAGCCCGGTATCTCTGGAAACGCCGCATCACGCACTTTGCGGTCGTGGCGGTGGCGCTATGCGTCTTCACGGTCGTCGTCGTCATGACGGTGATGGCCGGCCTCGTGGGGGATTTCAAAGAGAAGAACCACGCCTTCACCGGCGATTGCGTCGTCGCCACGGAATCGCTCGTGGGGTTCCCCTACTACGAGGAATTCATGTCGCTCGTCGAGCAGACCGGCCTGACGGCGGGGGTATCGCCCGTCGTCAAGAGCTACGCGCTGCTCGGCCTCGAAGGGGGCTACGAGGATGATGTGGAGATCGTGGGGCTCGATCCGGTCCGGCACAGCCGGGCGACGAACTTCGGCGCGACGCTGAGCTTCCGCCAGAAGGATGTGAAGGAGGCGTTCGTGCCGATGTACGACCCGAACCTCCCCGGCTGCGTTCTGGGGATCGATCGGGCGATGCGCCGGGACGAGCGGGGCCGGTATCCGCAGTTCAACGCGCCGTTCATGCGCTCCGTGACGTTGACGTGTTTTCCGCTGAACCGCCAAAGGGGCTTTGGTCAACGCGGCGACCGGCGTAGTCAGTACGAAGACGCTTCTACTACAGCGACAACTCCCGTACGGGAATTGCCCGGGTGGATGATGGGTATGTGTACGTTCCTCTGGAAGCAGGCCCAATTGCTGTGCATGGGGCCGGGCGACGAGAAGAGGATTACGGCGCTTCACATCAAGTTTCGCCCGGGAGTAGGGGAGGCGGACGGCTGCCGGCGGATCGCGGAACTGTGGAACCAATTCAAGGAGGACAAGGCGACCGCGCCCTATCGCAATCTTTTGGAGACGGTGAGCGTCCAGGGCTGGAAGGAGTATCGGCGGGCGGTGATCGCGCCGATGGAGCAGGAGCAGCTCATCCTGAGCCTGATGTTCGTTCTCGTCGGCATCACGACGGTCTTCATCGTCTTCGTCGTGTTCTACATGATCGTCAACAACAAGCGCAAAGACATCGGCGTGCTCAAGAGCGTGGGGGCCTCGAACGTCGGCGTCCTGTCCCTCTTTCAGGGATTTGCCTTCAGTATCGGTCTGCTCGGCTCCTGCGCGGGATCCTGTTCGCCTGGCTGTTCCTGTCCCGGATCAACCAGATCGAGCAATGGAGCTATCAGCATCTGGGAATCCAGTTATGGGACCGCACCATCTACGTGATCGGGGATATCCCCAATCACGTGGAGCTCTCCATGCTGGCCGTGATTGTCTTGTTCGCGCTTCTGGCGTGTCAGGTCGGGGCGCTGGTGCCCAGCTACCTGGCGGTGCGTCTGCGGCCCGTCGAGACCCTCCACGCCGGGCGGATGTAGTCCTCTGTCTATCTCAAGAGCGTATAACAGAACGAGCAATGAATAGCAGAAGGGGCTCGTATGTCATTGCGAGGACGCAGCGAAGCAATCTCAAA
>CAVVRJ010000058.1:0-99545 GCA_963750205.1 uncultured Planctomycetota bacterium | reverse complement strand
ACGCAAAGCCGTAGGCATGGCACCCGGCCACGGTAAATCGAATTCTCCCCGATAGCCTCTCACACACCCTCTGAGATCTTCCTGGCTCGGGTGGCAGCGGCAGAGCCAGCTTGCCGCTGCCACCCGGAGGAGTGCCTGGAGAAGGACGCAGGCCCTGTAAGGTGGCTCGGGTTTCTGGTCCGGCGGCGACAGGCTCAATCGGGAAGAACGCTCCGTCGCCGGAGCGGCGACGAGCTTTGGCACGCCGGACCCCGTTTTGTATGCTTTTATTGGACAATAGAATCATTCGGAGATGTGCGTCGGTAGCGTAGCAAGACGTGCCTTTCCGCAGCGATAAAGGGGAGTGTCATGAAAGTCAGAGGCGGTTTTACTTTGGTCGAAATCCTCGTGGTGGTCACCATCGTGGGCGTTTTGGCCGCCATCGTAGTTCCTCAGTTCCAATCCAGCACGAACAGTGCCAAGAGCGCGTGTCTGAGCAGCAATCTGACCGTCATCCGCAAGCAGATCGAATTGTACAAGATCCACCACAATAGCATCCTGCCGGCGGCAGTGGGCGAGGCCGGCACCGACTTCACGCGTCGCATGCTTACGACTACCGACACCACCGGTGCGGCCGGCACCCAGTTCGGGCCGTATCTCGAGCGCATCCCCATCAATGATTACAACAACCGCTGCACGGTTCGGGTGGGCGATCCGCCGGCCGGCGCCAATACCGATGGCTGGCGCTTCGACCCTTCGACGGGTGCGTTTCAGGCGGACGACAACTACGACGGTAACGGCGACGGCGTGCCCGATCACATTAGCTTTTGAGAGCCTTCAACGGTGTGAAACGACGCCGGCAAGGGCGGGAACAAATAGCACGCCGGCGTCGCGAACTCGGGCTTGACATCGGCCGAAGGCTATAGTAGAAAAGCATAGTCGTGTCGGCTCTTTTTGCGGAATGGTATGCGGATGATGGCGTGTAGACAATTCGGGGCAGCAAACAGAATACCGCCGGCGCTGCGAGCCGGCCGAATCGCGATTATCATGAGCGAGGGAACGTAGCTGCCCTGAGAGAGCTGGATGTTAAGTCGATCCAGAGCCTTCCAGGACAGCCAGTTCTGGAAGGCTCTTTTGTTACGATCTGGAGTTGATGTGATGCCAGCAGCGGCGGTCATCCGACTGGCAACCCGGCGGGATATCCCGGCCGATCGTCACTTTGTGGGAAGAGTTGATGGACTTCCATCAGGCGCGGGACCCCTTCTTCAAGCGCTCGCCCAACGGCAGCCGCATCTTTGCCCGGTACATCGAGGAGAATATCCACAACGACGCCGCCTGCGTGCTGGTCGCCACGATGGACGGCCAGATCGTCGGCTACTGCCAGGGCATTCTGGACCGGCACCCCCCGGCCCTGGCAGAGTCGGACTTCGGCCAGGTCCTCGACTTCGGCGTGACGGCCGAGTACCGCCGGACCGGCATCGGAGAGCAGATGTTCCAGATGCTGTGCGAGTGGTTTCGCCGGGAAGGAATTCGCCGGGTCGAAGTGCGGCACTCGACATACAACGAGATCGGGGCCCGTTTTTGGCCGAAGATGGGCTTCAAGCCCTATCTCCAGACCTTTTCATGGAGCTAGCTGAGCATTTACGATTTATGAATTATGATTTACGATTTATGATTTGGCCCAGCGCCGGGACAGGCCGGCATTCCAAGAGTAAATCGTAAAATAATCCGAAGGGCCTTTGATGGCGGATGAGCAGAAACACAATTATCGTGACACGTTGAACCTGCCCGAGACCAGCTTCGCGATGAAGGCGAACTTGGTGCAGCGCGAGCCCCAGATGCGGAAGCAGTGGGCCCAGGAGCGGATCTACGACAAGATCCGGGCGGCGCGGCAAGGCAGCCCCCTGTACATCCTGCACGATGGGCCGCCCTACGCCAACGGCGACATTCACATGGGGCACGTGATCAACAAGGTCCTCAAGGACTTCGTCGTCAAGTACAGGACGATGGCCGGCTTCGACGCCCCGTACATCCCCGGCTGGGACTGCCACGGGCTGCCCATCGAGTCGAAGGTGCATGACCGACCTCGGCGACAAAGCCAAGGAGATGCCGAAAGAGCAAATCCGGCGGGAGTGCATGAAGTACGCCGGCAAGTACGTCAAGATCCAGAGCCGCCAGTTCCAGGACCTCGGCGTCTTCGGCGATTTCGACAATCCGTACCTGACGTTCAAGCCCTGCGTATGAGGCGGGCATTCTGGAGGTCTTCGCCGAGCTGGTGGGCAAGGGCCTGGTCTACAAGCAGCTCAAGCCGATCCACTGGTGCATCGGCTGCGAGACGGCCCTGGCCGAGGCGGAGCTGGAATACAAGGACATCGCGTCGCCCAGCATCTTCGTCAACTTCCCGGCGACGGACGAGAGCATCCGGCCGCTTGATCGAGATGGGCCTGGTGACGGACGAGCAGGCGCGAAACGCCGCCGTCTCGTTCATGATCTGGACGACCACGCCCTGGACGCTGGCCGCCAACCTGGCCATCGCGGTGCATCCGCATCTCGGACTACACGACGATCAGCTACGAGAAGAACGGCCGCACGGTACGTCTCCGTGGTCGCCGCGGAGCGCTCGGCGCGGTGGCGCATGCCGGCGGGCTCAAGGAAGGGGAATACCAAGTCGCTCCCAAAACCGTGCGCGGCAGCGAGCTGGACGATCTGCGTTACCGCCATCCGTTCGTCGAGAGCAATCCGACCGACAAGGACGCCTACATGGTGATCCTGGCCGACTACGTGACGATCGAGGACGGCACGGGCCTGGTCCACACGGCGCCGGGGCACGGCCTGGAGGACTACCAGTCCGGCCAGATGTACGACCTGGCGGTGTATTCCCCGGTCCGGGATGACGGCACGTACGACGACACCGTGCCCGCAGTGGCTGCGCGGCCGCTGCGTCATGGATGTCGAGAAGGACGTCAACGGCTGGCTCCAGGAGCACGGCTGGCTGTTCGCCCAGGGCCAGATTCAGCACAGCTACCCCCACTGCTGGCGCAGCCGGGACCCGGTGATCTTCCGGGCCACGGAGCAGTGGTTCATCGGCGTGGACAAGGAATTGCCCGACACCGGCAAGACCCTGCGGCAGATGGCGATGGAGAGCGTCGAGCACGTCCAGTGGATTCCCTCCTGGGGCCAGAAGCGGATCGCGGGCATGCTCGAATCCCGGCCCGACTGGTGCATCAGCCGCCAGCGAAGTTGGGGCCTGCCGATCCCGGTCTTCACCCTGCCGGATGGGCGGCCGCTGCTGACGAAAGAATCCGTGCTGGCCGTGTCGAAGCACATCGCCCAGCATGGCTCGGATAGCTGGTTCACGCACTCGCCCCGGCAGATCCTCGGCGACGATTTCCCGCTGCCCGAAGGCGTCAATTTCGACGATCTGCAGAAAGAAGAGAACATCTTCGACGTGTGGTTCGAGGCCGGCTGCAGTTGGTACAGCGTCTGCGCCAAGCGCGAGCACTGGCCCGTGCCGGTCGACCTCTACCTCGAAGGCTCGGACCAGCATCGCGGGTGGTTCCAGCTTTCCCTGCTGCCGGCGCTGGGGGCCATCGGCTCGGCGCCGTTCCAGAGCGTGCTGACCCACGGCTTCACCGTGGATGAGAAAGGGATGAAGCAGTCCAAGTCGCTGGGCAACTACGTCAACGCCCAGGACGAGGTCACGAAGTACGGCGCCGACATCCTGCGGCTGTGGGTCGCCAGCGTCAACTACCAGGAGGACGTCCGCTGCACCGACGAGCTGATCGGCCGCTCGCAGGACGCCTACCGCAAGATCCGCAACACGCTGCGCTATCTCTTCAGCAACATCAACGACTTCGATCCGAAGAAGGAGGCGGTGCCCTACGAGCAGATGTTCGAGATCGACCAATGGGCGATGCAGGAGCTCCAGAAGCTGATCGCCGAGGTGACGGAAGCTTACGAGGGCTTCGTCTTCCACCGGGTCTTCTCGCTGCTGTACAACTTCTGCACGGTCCAGATGAGCAGCCTCTACATGGACGTGCTGAAGGACCGCATGTACTGCGATGCGGCGGACAGCCCCTCGCGTCGCAGCGGCCAGACGGCGATGTACCACATCCTCAGCGCCCTCGTGCGGCTGCTGGCGCCGGTCCTGGTGCACACGATGGAAGAAGCCTGGGCCGCGCTGACCCACAAGCCCGAGGACTGCGCCAGCGTCCACCTGGCCCACCTGCCGAAGGTCGATCCGTCCATCGACTACGCCGACCAGGCGGCCAAGTGGGCGGAATTGATGAGCCTCCGCGATGAGGCTTTGCGGGTGCTCGAAGGCCTGCGCCGGGACAAGATCATTGCCAGCAACCAGGAAGCTTCGATCACGATGCACTGCACGCCGGAGGATGCCGCCGCCCTGAAGGAATTCGGCCTGGCCAATTCGCGGCCCTGTGCATCGTCAGCGAAGTCAAGCTGGAAGAAGGCGCCGCGCAGACGACCGTCACCGCCGAGAAGAGCCCGCACGCCAAATGCCAGCGGTGCTGGAACTACTGGCCCAGCGTCGGGACCGACGCCGGAGTATCCGGACATCTGCGAGCGGTGTGCTTCCGTGGTCAAAGGCGGAAAGTGCTTAGCCGCAGAGGTACGCAGAGGTAAATCAGAAAGTAGGGAATTGAAGATGGCACGTCGCAGCGCAGCTTGCGCGATGACATTAGGCCACAGCTCCATCGTCTGGTATGCTCGCTGCTTCTTCACGTCTTTCCGTCTTCCTCTGCGAACCTCTGCGTCCTCTGCGGTGAACTATCTTCCTGCGGCCTGCAACTGCTCGACCGCCTTGGCGTAGACCTCGTCGAGGGTGATGTTCTGGATGCTGTGCCGCGGGTCGTGGCTGCGATTGGCCAAGCCCCGTCTGGTCATGTCCCGCGCGACGATGCACTGGGGCCGGCCGTAGGGGCCGACGCCGCAGCGGATTCGACCAACTGAACATCATCACCAGCGGCCGACCCAATGCGCCGGCGATGTGGCCGGGACCGGTGTCGTTGCTCACGACCAACTTCGCCCGCCGCAGGACCTCCACCAGCTCCGGCAACGGCGTCTGGCTCGCGAGATTGGCGGGCGGATACTTGGCCAAGCTGCGAATCTTCTCGATCATGGCGCTTTCGGATTTGCGTGCCGGTGGCGACGACGGCCAGACCGTGCTCGGACGTCAGCCGATCGACCAAAGCGGCGAACCGCTCCGCGGGCCAGCACTTGCTGGTCTGGGCGGAACCGGGGATGACCACCGCATAGCCGTCCGCGCTTGATGCGGTGCTGCGCCAACAGGACGTGCGCCGCGCCGGCCGCGACCGGCTTTTCCGGCAGCACGAACTCGGCGCGCAGGTCCGCGGCCCCCATGGCCTCGACCAGCTTGAGGTAGTAATCGACCACGTGGATCCATTCGATCCGGGGCGGAATCGAGGTCGTGTAGAACAAGTAGGCCATCTCCCGCCAGTGGGGACCGAAACGCTGCCGGCAGCCGGAAAGCCACGCCAGCAGGCCCGTGCGAAACAGGCCCTGCAAGTCCAGGACCGCATCGAATCGGCTGCGACCTCAGCTTGGCAATGAGAGCGAGCAGATCGCGGCCTGCCGTCGGACTGTGCCAAGCCTTGCCGTGGAGCCTGCGGTTGAAGAGAATGACCTCATCGAGGTGTGGATGTCCTTCGATGAGCGGAGCGAATTCCGGGCGGATCAGCCAACTGATCCGGGCCTGCGGAAAACTCCGGCGCAGTGCCGACAGAGCCGGCAACGCCATCACCACGTCGCCCAACGAGCTGGGCTTGATCAAAAGAATCTTCTCGTAGGGTCCAACCATTGCATCTATGATTTACGATTTACGATTTATGATTCGTGCGACGTACTCTGGCAGGAGCACGACAAATAATAAATGGTAAATCATAAATAATCAATCACAATGGGCAAATACGTGTATGACTGGCCGCGACCGATGGTCACGGCGGATGCGGCGGTGTTCGCCTGGGTCGAGGGCAGGGCCAAGCTCCTGTTGATCCAGCGTAAGCACGAGCCTTACCAGGGCTACTGGGCCTTGCCGGGCGGGTTCGTGGAGATCGACGAGGATTTGCCGGCCGCAGCGGCCCGCGAGTTGGCCGAAGAGACGGGACTCAAAAATGTCCCGCTGGAGCAGCTTCGCACCTTCGGCAAACCCGGCCGAGATCCCGCGCGGACGCACCATCACCGTTGCCTACTTCGGCATCGCGGGCGAGGACTGGCAACAGGTCCAAAGGGGCTGATGACGCAGCACAGGCCCAGTGGTTCGACATCGAGAGCCTGCCCGCCCTGGCGTTCGATCATGACGAGATCGTCCAGTGCGCCATCGAACGGCTCAAGCAGACAGACGCGTCGCGAACACGGGCGTGCCCGTAAGACGGTTGGGTGAGAATGGCACGGCATCCTCCCGGGACTGTGCATCGGCATCCTGCCGATGATCATGGGCTGGAGCCCAGCCCATTATCGCCGTGCTTCGGCTAACGAACGTTCACTTCCTGCACCTGCCGGTTGAAGGCCTGCAACTGGGTGTCGATGGCGTGGACCGCCCACTCGATGTAGTGCAGGGAATGGACCGGCTTGTGGTGCCGCTCGATCATCAGGCCGTGGCGGACGGTGTCCAGAAACCGGCGGATCGTCTGCCCGCCGATCGGCGTGGGACGGTTCGCCCACTCCTTCAATTGCTGATAGTGATAGCAGCAGATCGGGGATTCTGCTGCATCTGATCGGCCGAGAGATAGTCGCCCGGATTGTAGGCCAATTGCAGACCCTTGAGGCACAGGATCAGCGGCTCGTAGGGCGCTTGCCGGTCCAGGCGGATGAATTTGTACTGCTGAATGTGGGTCGTCGCCTGCGCCGGAGGCCGGTCCGCGATTTCATCGCCGCCGAGATACCAATTGCGGCGGCTCGTCCGGGCGAAGACGAACTCCTCGCCGTAGGTTTCCTGCATGATTTCGCCCGCGCCCGATGCGCGAGAGCCACAGGCCGTTCGGCCCGGGCTCGAGGCCCTCCGCCCATCGCCAACAGACACTTGACGAAGCCGAGGGGCAGAATCTTCTGACGGCCGATCTGATTCTTGCGCAACTGGAAGGAGAGATGCAGGCTGTGCGGATGAACCTGGTAGAAGCTGACGATTTCATGGATCAATTGGCTCAAGAGCCACGGGTCGCTGGTGGCCGGCCGGGAGAGCTCGCCCGCGATGCTCAACCGGCCCGGCGCCATTTCGAAGAAGCCCTGGCGGCGCGGCCGGTCCGTGTAGCCGCTGTGGTCATCGATGTAGCCGCCGAGTTTCCAGCACAGCACGTCCAGGTGAAAATCGTAGAAGTACTTGAATCCGTCGTAGACCGGGTCGGTGGCCTTGGTAATGCTCCGCAACGGCTCGACCGCGGCGGCACCGACGTTGCTCAACTCCATCTCGCATCCCAGCGGGACCAGGCCGGGCTGTAGATTGGCGCGAATCCGGGTCAAATGGTCCTCGGCGACGCGCGGATCGAAGATACTCCGGACCGCCCGCACGGCGTACTTGACGCAGTCGATCAAATCCGCCCCGTCGGGGCCGCTGCGGGCCAGCTTGTCGACGGGAGAACTTGTTCAAGCCGCTCTCAATGATCGGCTCCACGGCACTGCGGTTGGCGTTCAACAGACGCAGCGACGCCAGCAAGCTGACCGATCGGGCAAAGTACCTCTGGCTGGTCCGCATGTGCTCCAGCTCGAACCGGTAGCGCGTCTGCAGGTGCTCGTCGAACTGATTCAAAGCACCTGCCGCAGGATGAGCGCCAGGTAGTTCCGGACGTAGCGCTGGGCCTGCGGGTCGCCGCATACCGCCTTGATGCTGGGCCGGGGCCGATTGAGCTCGTGCTCGAGGTAGTAATCGCTGACGGCGTCGCGATGGTAGTGGCTCATCACCAAGTCCCGCTCCGTGGTCGCGAGCAGTTCCCGGTCGGCCTCGCGCTCCACCTCGGCGTCTTCCGTGTCATCGCCCGGGCGGGTGCGTTTCTTGAGGAACTGGCGAATTCGCTTGCGCAGCCAGAGCTCGTGGATGAGATTGACGTGGAAGCGGTCGCCGAAATGCTTGCGCATGGATTCGGCGGTCACGAGATAGGCCTGCGCCTCGACGACGCCGTGGCCGGTGTGGACCTGGACCGTCTCCCGCTGGTAGCGTTGTCCTTCGTAGCGGTCGATTTCGGTCATGGCCTCCGGCGGGACGTCATGGATCACGATGCCCTCGATCCGCGCCGGGGCGCCGGCACGGCGTACCAGTAAACGTTGTCGGGACTGATCCGGCGGTAATGCGGCAGGAACGCCAATTCGGCAAAGAGGATCTTGTCATCGACGCGCGACGGTTTCAGGCTGAAGCCATGACCGCTGACCGACTGGAAGATCCGGCTGTCCCGGAGCGAGCCATAGATGAACAGATTGACCTTTGGACCATCCATAGAAGTCATTGCCCGGAAAGAATCCGCCGGCGGAGTTTCCAAAGCTCCTGGAACGCCCGCAGGATGACCCGCGGATTGCAGCCGGTCTGCTTGCCCGCCGTGCGCGGATAGTGATGCACGCCGCGCTGCGTGATCCGGTACCCTTTCCGGACCGCCCGCGCCAGGATCTCGGTGTTGATCAGGGCCCCCGTGCTCTCCATGTTCAGGTCGTCGAAGATCGACCGCCGGAACAGCTTGAAGGCACAGTCGATATCGCGGAGAGGCAGCGAGAAGACCAAACCCGTCATCTTCGTCCAGAGCCAGCCATTGAGCTTGCGGACGAAATTGTCCTGGCGGTTCATTCGATAGCCGCAAACGATATCCCATTCCTTCATCAGGGGCAACCAGGGCGGCAACTCCGCCAGGTCGAACTGCCCATCGCCGTCGGCGAAAAAGACCAAATCCTTCGTGGCCGCACGAAAACCGGATTGCAGAGCTGCGCCGTAGCCCCGGTTGCGCGGATGGTGGATGACCCGCACGCGCGGGTGGTCCGCCGCAAGCTGGTCGGCGATCCGGCCCGTCCCATCGGCGCTGCCGTCATCGACGATGAGAACCTCGTAATCCGCCCGCAGACCCTCCAAGACGTCGATGCGCCTGCTGCACCACCTTGGTGACATTGTCCTGCTCGTTGTAGCAGGGGAAGAACACCGTGATGGAAAGAGCTCTTCTCCTGCGTGACCATGCCCTACCACTTCTTCTGCTGCTGGAGCCGCGTCGATCTCCACGTCATACTGCTTGATTTGACTGAGGAGGGTCTGGGCCGCATTGCGCATCCTTGGCCGCTTCCGCCACCTGCTCCAGTCGGCGCCAGGGCCATCCGGGCCACGTGCAGGTGGAAATTGTACCCATCCTGGCGCGCATAAGCCGCCTTGTTCTTCTCCAGCGGCACCGCGTATTGCTGACAGACCTCATCGATCCGCGGGCGTAACTCCGGGAACATGCCAGCCGATAAACAGGATCTCTTTCATCGGCGCCGGCGAGGGGTACTCGTTGAGCGCCTGGATCAAATGCTCCAGCCCTTCCTTTTTCTTGGCATTATCCTGGGCCAGCAACAGGTTATGCCCCAGAGCCATATGAGCGGAGGTATTCGTTCGGGTACTTGGTCTGGCCGGTGAACATCCCCTTGAACAGAGCGGCCCCCTTGGGCGAGGTGATGTCGACAAACATCTTCTGTTTGTCGTCGGTGTACACGGTGCGCCAGTCCTTGCTGTACAGGTCGAAGGCGCGGGTGAAAGGCTTGTCGAACTGCTGATCGGGGATCAGAATGACCCAGATGCCGCGTTTGCGGAGCCGCTCGCTGACCCAGTTGCCAATCTTGACGTACTCATTGGCCGTGAGCTCCCGTCGGGCGACCGGCGGCCGCATAGGGCAACGGGCCGCCCGAGAAAATATCCGACCACAGATCGAACACAGACACGTCATACGCGGCCTGCGCCCGGCCATCCATGAAAAGCTGCAACGGAATCCGGCCCGTCTCCGGGTCCGGCTCCTGACCCCAGGCGATGAAGCCGCCTTCCGTCCAGTAGTTGAACATGATGCCGCTGAGCTTGTTGAGCCGCATGAATTCGCAGGCCTCGAACGGCTTGGCGTAGGAGGCCGTCATGCGCATGAAAATCGAGTTGTACTTGGCGTCGAGCGGCCACGGATCGAGGTAAACGCTCTTGAACGTCCAGCCCGCACCACAGTGCAAACCCGGCAACGACGACCCGCCGCCGCCAGGACCAAGCCCCGCCGCCAGGTCGTCGGCAGAGGGGGCACGTCATAGTTGCCCTTCCGGGAGAACTGCACCAGCGCCGCGATGATCCGGATCGTCTGGTCGAGCAGCAGGGCTACGACAGGGCAGGCGGCAAACCCGGCAATGGGGATGAAACGCCGCGACCGCATCGCCATGTAGATCGTCATCGCGGCGATGATCAGCAGCCCCAGGTCGAGCTTGGGCCACGTGTACTGGACCGTCACCTTCGTTCGCCGGCCGACGGGACGGTTGACCGTCCGCGCCGCGCGAATGAAAGCGATCGTCCACACGATCAGGATCAGCCAGGCGAGGATATACAGGATCAGGAACGGCACCGCCGTGCCGACCGGGTTGTCCCACTCGAACGCCCGATGCCATTCATAGACGTTGCGCCACCGCTCGGCGTGCTTGCTGATCGAGATCTCGAACGTGTGGGTCAGATTCGTCAGGTGGAAGGGGTTGAAGATCACCATCGCCACGAACGCCACCACGCCGGCGGCCATCGTGTGCAGGATGCCCTTGCGATCCATCACCCGCACGACTTTGTCCCGCAGAAACAGCAACGCCGCCCCGAGGAACATCGCAAACGAGAAGATCCCGATGTAGGAGAGACGCGACAGGGCGATGAACTCGTTGAGATCCTGACGCTCGTCCGCCCGGAGCCGCTCGACTCCCAACGGCAGGGCCGGCGAAGAAACGCGGCAACAGCAGCAGAAATAGAAGGCAGGATGTGGCAACGTGATAGACGATGAGAGCATCGTCTCTGACCTTGCGGCTGGCCGCCAGGCCGATGCTCCCGCCGATGGCGATGACCGTCAGGTAGAACAGCACGTCCTTTCCGAGCGCGACCGGCGTCAGATACGGATGGTGGGTGAACTGGTTGCCCATCGACACAGAGCACCAGCCACAGCAGGATGCTGTAGGCCGCGATCATCCACCGCCGCGACAGGTGCATGATGGCGTGCCACACCACGAAAGGAATCAGCACCAGGAACGCGTAGACGTAGCCGCCGTGGACGTTCGCCCAGAAGACGACCAGCGGGACCAGGAGCCAGATGTACAAGGCGTTTCTGTAGCTGGCCAGCGCCAGGATGAGGATCAAGACCGGCACGAGCAGGTTGGAAAAGCCCGCCGGCCGGATATCGAAGAACGTTCGCCCGACGACCATGGCGAAGCAGACGGAAATGGCCGCCAGCGCCGGGTGTACGCCATAGAGCCGCGCCGTGCAGTACAAAACGACCGCCGCCAGGATATAGATGGCGAACTTCCACAGCACCAGGGCGTCGTAATACGGCTCCGTCTCGGAGCCCAGGGCCGTGGAGAGCTTGTAGAAAATCACGTGCGTCAGCCAGTTCTGGTCGATCCAGCCCGTGGGGTGCCAGCGTTGGACGGTCGCAGAGGCCGACGTTGTTGGTGATCCACCGGGCCCAACCCGGCCACGTCTGAACCTCTTCCGCCGTCGGTCCGGCCTTGTGGGAGTTCGCGCTGAACGGCTCGACGGTGTTGACGCCGTGATTGACGAAATGCCGCCCGCAGGCCATCGCCACCCAGGTATCCCCGGCGGCCACCATGCGGGTGCACGCGTAAAACGTGAAGACCAGCATCGCCGCCCAGCCGATCAGCACCGGCGCGACGGCCCATGCCCTGTGGCCCGGGGTCCCCCAATGCGATTCCTCGCGTGGGGAGCCCCTCCCTGCTCAAGTGAACCATCCGTCATACGATCAGTTTCTTTCTGCTCGATGGGGCCCTCAAACGCAATAAGTGGCGTTTAGGATCCCGGGAAAACCTCGTGTCAACCAGCAGCCGCCGGAACCCAGAAAAGAGTACGGCTTTCTGTACTTTTCGTCAACAATTTGTTCTTTGTTCGCAGGTCCCGCCGCCGGCCGGACAATGGACGCGCCCGTTCACCACCGGCGCCGCACAAGGTCCGAGAAACTATTGCTGTCCAAGGCATTGATATCCGCCGGATGCACGCTGTTGTAGTCGGCGGCCAGCATCTGGCCCACGCCGCTGTTGGCATCGGCTAAGGGTCGCGCCGACGGCCCCGCCGGCGTGTGCAGCCAGACAACACCGCAGAGCACCATGATGGTGGCAGCAATCCCGCCCAACTCCCCACCCCAAGCCACCGTCGCACCCGCCCCAGCGCCGCCTCGCGCGCCGCCCGACAAGGAACGCCAGCCAGAAGCCTCTCTCGCAATCCTCGCGGCGGCTCCACGGCGGCCAGCGCCCGCAACTGCTCTTTCATCCATCCCGAGGGAATACTCATTCCGTTCATCTTCTCGAATCCACGTTCATGGCTCTGCCTTTCCGATGACTCGCGTCCTCAGTTTCTCCAAAGCGTGGTGGGTCATCCATTTGAGGGTCCCGGCGGTCTTGTGCAGCACCCGGGCCATTTCGCGGTAGCTCAAGCCGTCCAGATAGTGCAGCAGGACCACCGCCCGCTCCTCGCCCTCCAGATCCTCCATCGCCCGGTACATCCGCCCCAAATGCTCGTCGGTCATGATCCGGGCCAGAGGATCGTCTGCCGTCTCCGGCTCGCTCTCGCTCAGCCTGCCGGCAAACGCTTCCTCCCGCTTGCGTCGGCGCTGGCCGTCCAGAAACAGGTTGTACGCAATCCGTCGCAGCCACGTCTTGACGCTCGCCTCGCCGCGAAACCCTGGATCGCGGCCCACGCGGACGCAAAGACCTCCTGCGTCATATCCTCGGCCCGGCTCGCATCCCGCGTCAAAAACAGCAGGAAACGGTAGATGGAGGCATAATGGGCGTCAATGACGTCTTCATACGCCTCGCGCCGCCCTTCCCGCAGGGCTTTGAGCATCTGCCGTTCGGCTCTACCGCGCACGCGTATCTCCACGACCGAAACCAACTCCGGGCCCGCCAATAGCACCCTATTTTGTCCTATAGACGTCCCCCGGGGCAAGGTGTTGGCGCATTCTGCACCTGGTCAGCCCCGTGGGGTCAGAGCTTGATTAGTGATTAAGGGCAGATCCGCTTTCTTCCAGTTGGCCTTCAAGCTGAAGCAGAGTCTGGCGGTACGTTCGCAGATTCGTTTCCACGTGTCGAACGGAGCGACTCACGCTTGATACGCTGGCAAAACCCAAAGCTGCTGCGATTTCGGTACAATCGTAACCATAGCGTCGGCGACAAAGATACGCGACGATTGCCCGGCCACCGCTATTGCTGCGATGGCCCACAGTCCATCGCTCCGACTCCGAGCCCAACTGCCCCAGGGCAGCCGCCACGATCGCCTCGAAGATCGGACGCCAGCGCAGGTGGTCCAAGGTTGGCGTCGCCTTGTCGGGGATACGATGGCCCAACACGTCCTTGATCCGTTTCACAAACTCTTGCGAGCCGAGGATCAAGCCTTCCACGGCCCCATCGAACGGAGAAGTTGCCGGCTCATCGGGTAGCTCTCGACGTATTGTACGTACCGACGCCTCCGTGCCGCATCGCTGCCAGGCCCGAAGTCCCGCAAAACGCGTTCGTAGGTGACCCAATTCAGAGCCTTGCTGGCGTGGACGTAGCCCGCATAACTGCTCCATGGGTAGTCGCCGGGACGTTGGACGAGCGAAGCGCGGACCGGATTGAGATGGATATATCGACTGACCACCTGGAAATAGCCTTGCTCATCCACCAGATGCGCCTTGAACCGGCCTTGGAACAGGTGTCCCACCCGGCCGACCCGGCGGTTGAAATAGCCCGTGTAGCTGCCGTTGAGGTATTGCATACCCGCCGAAAGATTAGGTTCAGGCGTCTCCACAAACAAATGCTCGTGATTATCCATTAGGACGAAAGCGTGAAGCCGCCAGCCGTAGGTTTCGACGGTTCTCCGCAGCCAATCGAGACGTCGATGCCGATCTGTGTCGTTCGTCACGATGGCCCGTTGTTCGTTGCCGCGTGAGATCACGTGATACAACGCCCCCGGATACTCGATTCTCAAGGGTCTGGCCATGGGGACATTATACCTGACTCACAGCCTAAGGGCAAATCCTTAATCACTAATCAAGCTCTGACCCCACAGTTGCCCCCATGCGGTCGAGGCCTTTGGTGATTGGCTGCCTCGAGGTTGTGAAGCTCAGGCGGACGTTCTTGTCGCAGCCGAAGGGCCGGCCCGGGATGACGCTGACGAGAGCAGCTTTTTGGCTATTTGCGCATTCTTGACGGTCGGTCCTCTCTGTGCTACCTTAATCAAGGCGGAATTGCAACGAGCGCTTCCGTCAGTGCACGAACACTGGCCTGTAGCCAAGTATAAAGCGACGATGGGAATGTCGTGAAAGCGAGGTAAGAAGGGATGAATCGATTGCTGATTCTACCAGCCGTTTCTACCGTCCTGGCCTTGGTCTTGCTCGGCCCCGTTCCATCGACACGGGCGAGCGGACCGCCGGCCGTGGCAGCCGTGGGCACGCCGCAACCGCCACCAGGGGCTGCTGTCTTTGAGATGAAGTACCGCGGGCTGAGCACGCCCGACGATCCGCTGAGCTATCACTCCTTCTGGGGTTTCGGCGGACCGGGCGGCGAAGATGACCCATTCATTCAGGCCGTGAAGAGCCAGGTCAAGGAAGGCACACCGGTGTATAATGGCGCGTTTCCGAAAGCCCGGTGGGCGTTCGTCGAGCTCAAGGACAAGAAGCCGGTCGCGTTTTACTTCGATCTGAACGCCGACGGCAAGCTCTCGGATAACGAGAAGTTCCTTCCGGCCGCCTCGACGGGCTCGCGCTCCGGATTTCCCTACGCCTTCATCACGTCCGACTTCACCATGCGCACGCGGGACGGGCGGGAGATTCCCTTCCGGGTCATGCTCGTGGCCTCGGAGAACGAGCCCGGCAACTTCTCCTATATGTGGAGCCCGGCCTGCGTCCTGGAAGGGCAGGGAACGCTGGCCGGGGAGCCGATGCGACTGGTTCTGTACGCCCAGAGCTTGGACGGCTCGTTCACGACCTTCGGGTCCAGTAGCTACACGCTGCTGGAGGCCGCACCGAGGCAGCAAGAACCTGTGTCCCGCTACCCCTTGAGCAGTCTGATCCAGCATAAAGGGACCTTCTACCGTCTCAATCTGGACGACACACACGAGAAGGACACCCTCGTCCGCGCGACGTTCGAGAAGGACACGACGCCTACCGGCCAATTGGCCGTCGCCCTGGCCGGCACAGAGCCCCTCCGGTCCCGCGTCGGATCGGCAACGATCATCGGCGCGACGGATAATTCCATCTATTTCAACCTGCCCGATATCAAGTCGCCTCTGCCGGAAGGCCGGTACAAACTCTCCTCGGGCACGATCGGCTACGGGGCGCAGAAGGATGACGAGTGGCACGTGACTTTCAGCGAAGGCCCCGCTTTCGAGATCAGGGCAGGCCAAACGCAACAGATCGAAATAGGGAAACCCGCGTTGACCGTCCACGCGGTGAACGAGAATGAGCGCTACAACAGCGACGTTCAGGAACGTTCCATCTATGCCAAGGGAACGCCCATCTACCTGACCCCGCAGATCAAAGGCAAGGCCGGCGAGATCTACACGCACTTCTAGGCTCATCCGCAAATGAACGGCAGAACCAGGAGCCCCATCGACGTCAAACCGCATGTCGCGATCGTGGACTCGGCCGGAAAGGAAGTGGCCTCCGCCGACATGGAATATGGCTGAGGCGGTCGCTGCGGGTTCTCGTGGCGAGAACCGAATCTTCAGCCCGGCCGCTACACGGTCACGATGACGCAGAACACCGGCCCCCTGGCCGGCGAGATCAAAGGCGAACTGGCAATCACGATCGAGTGAACCTGGGCGATGCTGACGCGACGACACACTACGCGGACCGCTCCCGGGAACGCCGACTCTCCTGAGCGACATGAGAAAGCAGGCCAATCAGGAGATTGGCGGTCCCGGGGGTGTTGCTTGGCCCGCCGTGCACGAGCACTGGGACTATTCCATCCTCTCCTCCCCACCGCAACCCAGAAAACGATCCACGCACACCAAGCTCTTGAGATTCGCCACCGAATGTCCGCCGCATCAGTCCTGGGGTGTGGCCCGAATGTGGTAGCAACCAATGCAGTTTTCGTGGTGCGGGCGTCCCCGCCCGCCCTTGACTCGTGCGCCTTGGCACGACTCTCCAGGCCTTTGCCGTCCTGACCATCAGCGGGCGAGGACGCTCGTGCTACGAAGAGGCGGAATCGGCCACCTTATGCCAACCGCGCCCCCGCCCCAATACAGTACGCCTGATTGTTGACACGCCGGGGCGAATATGGTATCCTGTTGGTTAAGGTGGAGGCACGTTATGGAAGGGGAGGTTGTTATGCGCTCGATTGGTCGACTTGCGACGTCGGGGCTGGTGTTCTGTGCCGCCGCGTGGTCCCTGCCTCCGGCCGCAACCGCCAAATCGTTCCGTGTCACGGGCATAGTGGTGGACGACCGGGCCCGGCCGGTGGCAGAGGCGAGCATTGGACTCTACGAGGAACCGCCGGAGAGATTCTTTGGCAGGCAAGCCCCGTGAAGCTGGGCAAGACAAGAACCTCCTCCGAGGGACGATTCACGATCAGCATCAACCGGTAGGAGGAATTCTCTCCCAACATACCTGGGGCGTTCAATCTCTGCCGTGGCTCATCTTGGCCGACCGTCACCACACCGTTCGTGCGGAGGGTGTCCCGCCTGCGGCGCTGCCAGAGAGCCTGTCGATCATCAGGTAGCCCCAACGAGGGCGGCCCAGCAGTCATTCGATCTTGCCTGAGCGTCATTCCTCCGCATCGACGACTCCCACGTAATGACGATTCCCAGCGCCCCGGTACCCGAGTATAGGTATGCCGATCGCTCGGCGCATCAGGGCGGATTCAGAGAAACCCGTCCGCCGCCCGGTAGAGACGCAAAATCTTGCGCCTCTACGGCACGCAGAATGGCACGCGGGGTGCATGGACGAGCACGAATCCGCATAAGAATTCGTTTCGCAGTCAAAACACTTACTAAAAGGAGGTACGTATGAAATGGAGGAAGATGCACACGGCCTGTCTGGCCCTGCTTCTGACGGCGTCACTGTCGTCTGGCCTGCTGGCCCAGACGACTCCGCCGGCGTACACGCTGACGGTCACTCCTGCCAGCCCGACGTCCCAGGACGTCATCACGCTGAAGCTGGCCGGGACGTGGCCGGACAATTGTCCGCCGAACAAACTGAAGGCGACTCTCCAGGACGGGAACATCAACATCGACATGCTGCTGCCCGGCGCCGAAGACGGCAACACGCCGGTCAGCAAGGCCATCCCGACCGCTTGGCAGCAAACGATCACTATCGGCCCCCTCGCGCCGGGCACGTACGCCATCTATGGCCGGGGGGTCAGCCACACTCAGACCGGGGGCTACGTCAAACTCGGTACGATTCAAGTCGTGGCGGCCCCCGCCGGTCAGACCCCCCGGCACAGGGGGCGGACAGACGCCGACCGGGTCGAAACGACCACGGAGCCGAACACTCCCAAGCAGCCAACCCCGACGACCACACAGAAGCCCGGCGAACTGGCCGCCCCGGACGGGATGAAGAGTCTGGCGCTCGGCATTGTCGTGGTCTTGATGGATGACAGTCTGGCCAAGGACTGCGGGCTTCAGGCGGGACAATGCGGCACGGTTGTCGCCTGCGAAGGGCCCGGCCACACCGGAATGGTCCTGGTGACCTGGCCTTTCTACGGCCAAGGCGTCAACGACGCCTGCAAAGATGACGAAGGCACTTCCGTGGCCTATCCGCTGAAGTCCGCCCGCTGGATGGACACGAAGACGGTCCCGCTGGCCCTCTGTTTCGATCAGTGCGGCGTGCTGACCAAGGGGCAAGGCGACGCCATCCTCTTCACGTCGGAAGACGGCCCCGTATATAACCTGATCGGCGCCAACTCGCTGAGCGAGAAGATCGCCTCCACCGGGCAGTTCCACCTCGGGGATCACGTACGCGTCCGGGGCCTGCTGCAGGTGGCCGGCCTGCGCACCGACTCGGCGAGCGCCTGCCCCAGGCAACAGGGCGATATCTACGGCCCGATCCTGTGCCTGTGTGCGCCGCGCGAAGACGTGATCCACGACCAGTGTCCCGGCGATAAGCTCATCGTGGACCTGAATCAGAAGCAAGTCCGCCTCTACCGGGATCCTCAATCCCCCGGCGGCAAGTACCGGATGACCGGCACGACGTCCTTTGGGATCGAGACGAGCAACAAAACCGCCTTGGAGATCAGCGTGACCCCCTGCGCCGGCGTCGGCGGCACATGGAAGGGTTCGCTTTCCGTTGACAAGACGGATAACGACACATGGACGGACGTCAAGGTCTACGTCGACGTCGATGGGATTGATCTCACCAACATGCCGGTCGGAAAAGAGATCGTCGTCGCCCAGGTCCTCATCATCCCGAACAAGTGAGATAGAAGCAGTTGTCTTCGCGAGCCCTTCCCCGCAAAGAGAGACAACCACCCCGCGCTCGGAGTGACCAAAGGGCAAGCGGCGGCGCACCAGGGCCGCCGCTTGCCCGGTTATCTCTTGCCCCGCCGTAGCAGGCCGGTATCATAGGGAACATGACTGAGCACGTGTGTCCCTACTGGGCAGGCTACTTCCTGGCCAACCGGCTTCGGAAGCTCTTGCAGAACCCCTACAAGATCCTTGCGCCTTACGTCCGGCCGGACATGACGGTCCTCGACGTCGGCAGTGCCATGGGGTTTTTCAGCCTGCCGATGGCCGAAATGGTCGGGCCCGGCGGCAAGGTCGTCTGTATCGACGTTCAGCTTAAAATGCTCCAGGTCCTGCGCCGCCGCGCGGTCGAGGCCGGATTGGGCGACCGCATCGAAACGCACGTATCGACGGAGGACTCGATTGAACTGCACGGTCGGGATGGATCTTTCGATTTCGCCCTCGCTTTCACCATGCTGCACGAAGTTGGCAACCAAGCCGGCTTTCTGCGTGAGATCTACCAACTGCTCAAGCCGGGGGCTCGATTCTTACTGACGGAGCCGATCAAACACGTGAGCCCGGCCGAGTTCGACCGTACCGTCTCCCTGGCACAGCAAGCCACCTTCGTCGTGACCGATCACCCGCTGATCCGCTTGTCGCACACCGTGGTTCTGGCCAAATCTGGCGGGGGTCGATAGTCGCCGGTCGGGCGCGAAATTGGCGTCGGCTCTGTGACATCGGGTAGTACTGCGGCTACGCTAATTTGGTGGATACCGGGTGGCAGCGGCAAGCGAAGTCTTCGAAGCTTGCCGATGGCGTTCAGGCCTACGCGCAAGCCATCGGCAAGGCCTCCGCAAAGCCTCCGGCCCTGCCGCTGCCACCCACTGTTTTAGCGTGGCCGGAGTAGTAAGAACTGCTCCGTGCTATGGAGCAGCCGCGGTGACCGGCTCCATCGCGTCGAGGATGCTCTTGAGGCGGCGTTCGAGATCCTTGGCGATGCGATGCAAGTCCAAATTGTCGATCCTTTGCATGGCAACCGTCGGCCGAATCACGCCGACGATCGTGCCGCCGTCGCTCTCGTAAACGATCACGTTGCAGGGCAGCATCAAGCCGATGTTTTCTTCCGCCATGAGCGCCTTGCACGCATTGGTCGCGTCGCAGACGCCCAGAATCACGTATCTCCGGAAATCGATGCCGAGCTTTTCCTCGAGCTTCTGTTTGACGTCGATCGCCATCAAGACAGTGAAGCCTTCGCAGCGCAACTGCTCTTGGACCAGCTCCACCGCCGCTTCAAAATCCAGGTCGAGCCGTTTGGTGAACCCATAATCGATCATGGCCGATCTCCTGGGAAGAGTGTTTCCAGTTGTAGGGGCAGGCCCCTGTGCCTGCCCAGCCACAGGGCAGCCACGGGGGGCCGCCCCTACAGGCTTGGGTTCCCAAACGCATAATTCCGCGTTTGGGAGCCCTTCACACTTCCACGCTCAATCCTGCCTACGGAGTCGCGTCGTTTGATGGCGGGATAGGACTTTGCTCAAACGCCGTCGCCAAAATCCCTTCTAATGAACCGAGCAGGAGAAACAGGGATCGTAGGCGCGGACGAGTTGCTCGCAGAGCAGACGCAGTTTCTCCCGGTCCAAGTCCTGGTGCTCGGAGACCAACTCCTTCAAATCCCGCTCGATCACCAGGAAGTTGTGCGAGGTGGGCGTGACGATCTTGGCCTGCTCGACGATGCCCCTACGGCTGATCCGATACCAATGATAGAGCAGTCCGCGCGGCGCCTCCGTCGCCGCACCGCCTTCGCCCCGCTCGGGGCTCGCGTAGATCTCCTCCTCCTCGAACTTTGCGGACTCCAGGATCTGGATGCATTGCTCGATGCCGTCCACGACCTCCAAACTCTGGGCGAGGTTGTTGTGGAAGGGATTGTTGTGCGGCGGCAGGAAACCCACCTCCTTCGCCAGAGCCTGCGTGCGGTCCTGCATCTCTTCGAACTTGTTGTTCAGCCGGGCCAAGGCCCCCACGCGGAAGATGGACCGCTCCCCGATCGCGGACTGCTTGGCAAACGCATAGGGGACCTCCCACTCCTTGAAGTGGGCGTCGTAGTCATCCACCGAGATATCGAGCCCCCGGTCGGAGACGATGCGGCCTTCATTGATCGCATAATTCTCCACGAGATTCAGCGCCACGTGCTCGCAAGGGGCATAGAAGTCGGGTACTTGAAATTCGGCCACGTCGCGGACCACTTGCGCCGGCGTCGGGCCGGATCGATTTCAGTTGTTCGAGGACCGCACCGCAACTCCTCGGCATTCGGGATCGAGGTAAAGCCCCCCGGCAGATGCGTCACCGGATGCAGCGCCCGGCCTCCGATGAGGCCGCTGAGCCGGTTCACCACATTCTTCATGCGAAGGCAGCGAGCGATCCTTTCGCCAAAACGCTCCGGCATTCCCGTAATTCCGGGGTAGCCATAATAGTCCGGCATGGCGAACATATAGAGATGCACCAGGTGGCTGGCCATGATCTGACTGAGGGAGAACACGTGCCGCAAGACGCTCGTCTGCGCGCTGACCTGGATTCCCGCCGCTTTCTCGATCGCCAGGATCGCCGTCGTCATGTGCGAGATCGGGCAGATCCCGCAGATGCGCGAGACGATATCGCCGACCTCGTCGTACCGGCGGCCGACCAGGAAGCCCTCGAAGAACCGCGGCGGCTCGAAGATCCTCAGTTCCAGCGACGGCGCGGTGCCCAGCTCGATCGTCAGCGACGTCTCGCCTTCCACCCGCGCCATGTATTCGACTTCTATTTTTGTGCGACTTCCCACCGTCTCACCTGTCCCGGCTTCCACTCCGCCGTGGGTTCCCCGAATTCCGTGAAGCGACGGAAGATGTCGTCCTCGCTGAGCCCCATCTTCGCGAACCGGTCGGCCAAAGCCCTGGCGTGGGCGTGCTTCATCGGTCCCCAGCAGCCGTAGCACTCCCGATCGTGCGACGGGCACAGGGCCCCGCAGCCGCCATTGGTCACCGGCCCCATACAGGGCCAGTTGTACGCGACCAGCACGCAGATGTTGTGCTTGAGCTTGCACTCGATGCACACCGGGTACTGGATGAATTCCGGCCGCTTGCCCAGGAGCAGCGAGGTCAAGCACTCCACCAGGTCACGCTCGCCCATCGGGCAACCCTTGATATAGCCGTCCACCGGCACGTACTGGTCGATCGGATGGGCCCGGATCGACGTGATGCGCGACGTGTCCTCGTAGACCCGGTTTTGGACCGGATACTCCTGCTCGTTGTTCTTGATGGCCGGCACACCGCCGCAGACCGCACAGGAGCCGATAGGAATCACGTACTTGCTGACGGTTCGAATCTTGCGCAATTGTTCGACCTGCCACTCTTCCGTGATGGTTCCTTCGATCAGGGCCACATCGAAAGGCCCCTCCTCGATCCCGCCGGACTGAAGCATCCGGCAGTACACGATCTTCGACCTTGCCGAGGGTCTCCAGCACGTACTTCTGGAAGAAGATCAACTGGAACTCGCAGCCGGCACAGCAGCTATATTTGAAGACCCCGATTCTCGGTTTACGTCGCTCACGATGCTCCTGGCCGTTCAAACTGGAATGCCGGAATGACGGTGGCTGGCGGACGCGCCGTACCATTATTCCGTATTGCATCCTTCCATGCTCCTCAAGCAGTGTGTCCTGAAATCGCTTGATATCCGCCAAGGCAAAGACCGGTCCGTTCTTGCAGACGAACTTGGCGCCGATCTGACAATGCCCGCACTGGGCCACGCCGCACTCCATCCGCCGTTCGAGGGATACATAGATATCCTCCGGCGACTGGCCGTCGAGAATCAGCCCCCCCGCCGCGAACTTCATCATCACCTGCGGCCCGCACATGAACGTGATCGTCTCCATCAGATCGGTGTGCACGCGGGTAAACAGCTTGGTAACCACGCCTTCCACGCACCGGCAGCGACGGTTCGCCCCGCACCTCATCCGCGGCCAGCAGGACGGTGATTCCGTCGCTCCATTCGGCCAATTCTTTCTTGTAGAGAAGATCCTCCGGCGTCTTGGCCCCATAGAGCAGAAAGACGTCCCGGAAGCGCTCCCGATTCTTCCGCACATACTCCACCACCGGCCGCAGCGGGGCCATGCCGATACCGCCGGCGACGAGAATCAGGTTCTTATCCTGGGCCTTGTCCAAGGGCCAGCCGGTGCCGAAGGGGCCGCGGAACGCCACCTTCTCACCCGGCTTGAGACGGTACAAGGCGGAAACCACGTTGCCCGCCGTGCGGATCGTGTGGACGAAGGTGCCGTCGCCGTTGCCCAAAGAGCTGAACGAGAACGGCGCTTCCTTGAAACCGGGCAGGCCGAGCATGTTGAACTGGCCGGGCTGATAGGCCAGAGGCCGAAAGCCGGCGCGGGACAGCCGCAACGAGATCGTGTCGGCGGTCTCCGTGATCCGCTCCTCGACACGAGCCATCTCCGGCAGCAACGGGTTGTCGTCGCGCATAGCCATTTCAGTCTTCCAGAGTCGGGTGCCGCCCGTCCATGCGCACACCGTGACACCAGACATGTCGTCCGTCATGAGGTCGCCTTACCCCACTTTCAATTGGCGCGCCGGGTCGCGCTGAATCTCCTTGGCCATTTCCGTGATGTCGATCTCCGTGGGGCACCAGGTCATACAGCGGCCGCACCCGATGCAGCCGAAGCAGCCGTACTGTTCGACCCACGTGCAGAGCTTGTGCGTCATGAACTGGCGCAGGCGGGCCTGTTGCGGCTGGCGGAAGTTGCCCATGTGTACCTCGGCAAACCAGTAGTCCTGACAGGCATCCCATTGGCGGCTCCGCTCGACCATCCGCGGCCCGAAGTCCGACCCGGTCAACCACCTTGTAGCAGAAGCACGTCGGGCAGACCAGCACGCAATTGCTGCACCCGAGGCAGCGATCGTCCGCCACCTCCTTGTACACCGGGTGCTCGAAGGTCTGCATCAGGAGTTCCGGCAGACCTTCGATCTGGAGGCTTTTGGTGAACGACTCGGTGGCCTGCTGCTCCAGGTGGGATTTCTCGTGCAACCGCGTGCGGCCGGCGCGTTTCACGCCGGGAGCGGTCTCGATGAGCTCCCGGCCGCGGTCCGACCCGGCTTCGAGCAGATATTCACCGTCCAGCGCCGTCATGACCACATCGTACCCTTCCTTAAGCCGCAGGAAGGGACCCGTCTGCATCGAGGCGCAAAAACCCTTGTCGCAGGCCCGGTTGCAGTTCAGGACCACCGTGTAGGTTTCCTGACGTCGCTTCGCATAATAGAAGTCCGGATTCGGGCCGAGGAAGGTCCGGTCGAGCACGGCGATCGCGTGCATATCGCACGGATGGATTGCGAAGATCAACTGCGTCCGGTCCGGGCCGGGATCGATGGTCGTGTACTCGTTGGTTTCCCGGTCGATCTGAAATAGTTGCTGCACCGAGGGGTAAATGAAGCAGCGCGGGCTGGTCATCGTGCTGCAATAATCCAGGGCGAGCTGGGTGCTGTCGTCGATCGGCACGAAGGCGTTTTGGGGACCCCCAATGCATCATTTCGCGTTGGGGACTCCTGCCCTCTCTTAGCGGCGACGGGCCCCAGGACCCGGAACCGGTCTATCAGGGCATCCACCCAACGATACAGGCTGTCGGCGTCAATCGAGCGGCTCGTGTCCATCTTTCACCCGGCGTGTGACGCTTCGGTTTCTGGCTCGCCCAGGGCGCGATTCGGGAGCTTGTCCTCGCTCTGCCTCTTCTTCCGGTAGGAGATCATCCGTGCGTTCACCGCCACGATGATCGTGCTCAGCGACATCACGATCGCCCCGAGCGCCGGCGGCAGTACCACGCCGTAACGGTACAGCACTCCGGCCGCCACCGGAATCGCGACCACGTTGTACCCGGTTGCCCATAGCAGGTTCTGCACCATCTTGCGATTTGCCAAACGCGAGAGAGCAATGACGTCGGCCACATCGCGCGGATCGTTCTCCACGAGAACGACGTCGGCCGTCTCGATCGCCACGTCCGTTCCCGCGCCGATCGCAATCCCCACATCGGCTTGTGCCAGCGCCGGCGCATCGTTCACGCCATCACCCACCATGCCGACTTTCCGGCCCTGCCGTTGCAGTTCTCGGATTCTCTCGGATTTCTGGTCGGGGAGCACCTCAGCAAAATACGTATTTAGCCCCAGGCGTTCCGCCACGTAACGGGCCGTCGGCTCATTGTCGCCCGTGATCATGGCCACCTCCAAACCGAAGTCCTTCAGCATCCGCACCGCTTCCAACGACTCGTCGCGAATGATGTCGGCCAAGCCAATGAGTCCTTGAACCTCGCCCTGCGCGACGACCAGCACGACCGTCTTGCCTTGGGCCGTGAGTGGGTCTGCCCGGGCCGCGACGTCGCGTGCCCCGATTGCCGCGAGTTCCAGAATTCGCTCACTGCCGACGAGAACCTCTTCGCCCTCGACGATCGCCTTCGCCCCCCGGCCCGGGAGGGAGATGAAGCCCGAGACAGGCGCCAGATCGAGCCCCGCTTCCTGAGCCTTGCGCACGATGCCTTGGGCGATGGAGTGCTCCGAGTTGCGCTCGATGGAGGCCGCCAGCCGCAACACCTGGTCTTCGCTCCAGGGGCCCAGACTGATGACATCGGTGACGCCGAACTCGCCTTTCGTGAGGGTTCCCGTCTTATCGAAGACGATGGTGTCGAGCCGGCGGGCATTCTCAAAAGGCGTCCTTTGGCGAACCAGCAAGCCGTTGCGGGCACGAGAGAGCGGCAATCATGGCCACCACCAGCGGCACCGCCAGCCCCAGCGCATGCGGACAGGTGATCACCATAACCGTAACCATTCGCTCCAGGGCGAACGCGGGTCTCTGGCCGAGACCCAGCCAGACGGCCAGCGTGATGAAACCGCCGGCCAGAGCAACAACGGTCAGCGCAAAGGCCGCCCGGTCCGCCAGGCCCTGGGCCCGGGATTTGCTGGCTTCGGCCTGTTCCACGAGCTTGACGACCTGGGCCACATAGGATTCCGCGCCGGTCCTGGTCACCTCCACGGTCAGGGAGCCGGTGCCATTGACCGAGCCGCCGATCACCGGATCCCCGGTCTTTTTGCCCACCGGCCGGGACTCCCCCGTGAGCATCGATTCATCAATCTCGCTCTCGCCCTCCACGATGCGGCCGTCGGCGGGAATCCGCTCGCCGGGCCGGACCAGCACGAACTCTCCAGGCTGTAACCGGTCCACGGAGATGTCCACGACCGATCCGTCTCTATGCACGAGATGCGCCTCGGCTGGGCAGCAACCGAGCCAGATCCTCCAGGGCCTTGGATGCCCCCATGACCGACCGCATTTCAATCCAGTGTCCCACCAGCATGATGTCGATCAGGGTCGCCAGTTCCCAGAAGAACACCTGTCCCGGCACGTGGGCCAGCACCAGGGTGCTGTACATGTAAGCGACGGTGATGGCCATGGCGATCAGAGTCATCATGCCCGGCAGCCGGTCCCGCAGTTCCTCCAACGCCCCCTGCAGGAAAGGCCGGCCGCCATAGAAGAAGATGACAAGTGGAGAAGAAGAACAGGAGCACCCCTCGCCCCGGGAATCGCCCTCCCAGCCCGACCATGGGCGAGAAGATCACAACCGGCACGGTCATGACCAAGGAGATCCAGAACCGGCGTCGGAAGTCCGCCACCATGTGGGCGTGATGCCCCGCGTGGCCCATCCCTTGATGGCCGTGTACGGCCTGGACCACCAACTGCTCCTCAGGGGTCGGAACCTCTACCGCGCCGGAGTCTCCGGCCTTAAATTGCCGCCGGCAGTCTCGCTGCAGAAATAATAGGTCTGGCCGCCCTTCTCCAAGATTCGGCCTTGGCTCTTGTCCACCTCCATCCCGCAAACCGGGTCCTTGACCTTCTTTGCCATGAGGCCCTCTTCTCCCGTCCCGCCTGGCCTTTGTGAGAATCAGGGGCGTCTGCATCCGCAAACAGACGCCCCGTGACACTCCGAGACTCCACCCCGCAACCCAACGGCTCGTGCCGCCCTGTCTATGGTTGGCGGAGCGTGTTCGTGTGTGAAACCCAAGGACCCTACTGTTGCCCCTGGAACTGGCTCTGCGGCTGCCCCTGGTATTGTCCCGTGCGGCTGCTGGTACTGCCCGCGCGGCGGCATCACCATGCGACGATTCATCGGGCAGTTCTGGATCATCTGCTCCACCCGCCGCTGCACCTGGGTCCAGTCGATCTCGATGGGCATATCCGCCACTTTCCGGAGGTTGGCGTTGTACTTGATCAGCCTGCCGCCGATGGCGACTACGACTCCCCCATCGCTGGTGGCGACCGACGTGGGGCGTGATCATGGAGGCGCAGGCGACGATGCAACCGATGCAAGGCCCCCCGCCCGGACCATGCATGAAGCCATGACCATGCCATCCGGGCTGCATCATCATACCGCCTCCCATGCCGCCCCCGCCCTGCATCATCCCACCGCTCATCCCACCGCCCCCCTGCGTCGTGCCGGTGTTGTACCCGCCGCTCGTGTCGCTGCCCGGCGTGTAGGGCGTCTGTTGTGCCAACACCGTCGCCGAACCGAGCGCCACCAGCAGAATCGAGACTACCCACAGTCGTTTCATGAGAGACACCTTCCTTTCTGCAAGCACCCAAAACATTCGCTTGACCGATTCGCCCCTCCTTGTCTTTCGTTATACGATGGCTCGCCCGCGGCCATAGCGGTCTTTGGCTGAAATGGCCGCCGAAGATTGCCTACCCAGCCCCGGCAGAGGCGACGCTCCGAATCACCGCGACCGCCTCCTCCGGAGAATCCGTGATCCGGAACAACCGCAAGTCGTCCGGGTCGATCGTTCGCTCGGCGAGCAGCGATTCCCGGAAGAAGGCCACCATGCGCGACCAGAATTCGCTGCCCATCAGGATCACGGGGAACTGCTCGATCGTGCACGTTTGGATCAAGGTCAGCGTCTCGAACACCTCATCCAGGGTCCCGAATCCCCCCGGCAGGACCACGAACGCGCTGGAGTATTTGACCAGCATGACCTTGCGGACGAAAAAGTGATCGAACTGCACGAAGTAGTCCAGATAGGCGTTCGGCGCCTGCTCGCGGCGGAGCGTGATATTGCAGCCGACACTCACGCCGCCCGCTTCCTTGGCCCCGCGGTTGGCCGCCTCCATGATGCCCGGGCCGCCTCCCGTAATGACGGCGTAGCCCGCCTCGGCCAGCCGCCGGCCCACCTCCCGCGCCAGCCGGTAGTACCGGTGGTCCTCCGGGAACCGGGCCGAGCCGAACACGGTCACCGCCGGACCCGTGACGTGAAGCGACTCAAATCCCTGGAGGAATTCGAGAAAATACCGCACGGCGCTCTCCAATTCCTCCGCCCGGTTCTGCCGGCCCTGGAGGAACTTCTTCTCCAGCGCGACCGTCGTCTCCAAGAACCGCGGCGCCGCCTCGCGTCCGACCCCCTGTTGTTCCTTCACGCTGCACCTCCTTACCAGCCAGCCTCATCATCTACGTCCCGTGGCTCCCCCGCCGAGTAAGGAAAACCCTGAACGTCCCCTCCTGGAACACGCCGACCGTTCTCCGCTGAGCAGCGCCTTTACAGATTCTTCGACGTCCGGTTACGATCTGTGCTTATTCGAAAGGAGACCTGACATGGAGCATCCGGATATCAAGTTGGAAATCGAGATGAAATACGAGCCCGAGTTCGGCAGCTACGTCCCGCACATCGCCGGCCTGGCCGATGATTCGCCCTATCGCGGCAAGATGGAGTTCGATGAGTGCGTCGAGGCCATCACCTTCCTGACGGACTTCCTCTCCAGCCACAACCTGCTGGATATCGAGGACCACCCCGACGACATGGACAAGGTCTCGGCGGGCACAGAACAACTGCTCATAGAGGCTCTCTATCAGGTCCATGGCCGCTGGCATGCCCCGGAGTCCGAGGAGGAGGATACGGAAGAAGAGGATACCGAAGAGACGAGGATATCGGAGAAGACGAGGACACCGAAGGGTGAGGCGTAGAACGAGCCTTCGCAGCGTCATTGCGAGGAGCGCAGCAAAGCCTGCCCCTGCGAAGGCAGGGAGCACGCAAGCTGCGATCCATCGGTCCCTGGTAGAGATGGCTTCGCTTCGCTCGCAATGACATGGAAACGGTCTTTGCCTTCCTCTCGTTTCGTTAGAGACGCTTGCGCTTCAGCATCTCGGCCACGGCCTGGATGTGCTCGGGACCGGTGCCGCAGCAGCCGCCCAGGATGTGAACGCCCGCCGCGCGAATCTGGCCACAGGCCGCGGCGAATTCCTTCGGCGTGACGCGATAGACCGCCTGCCCGTCCACCAACTCAGGTTTGCCGGCGTTGGGTTCGGCGAAGACCTGGACCGTGTCGCGGGCATCCTGCCCGCTTCGAGGGCGGACGCCTCGACACAGACCGTGCCGCGCTACGTACGCTTTTGACAGCTCGACGTATTCCTCGAGCGAGGCCGTGCCGCAGTTGAAACCCACGGCATCCACGCCGAGCGCGATCATCTGGGACAGGGCCGCCGAGACGTCCACGCCCATCATCGTCCGAAAGCCCGCCCCACCCTTGTCAAAGGACATCGAGGCAAGCACCGGCAGGCCGCCGCCGGCCGATCGGGCGGCCTCGATGGCGAGGGTCAACTCGTCGAGGGCGGTCATGGTCTCAATGATGAGCCCATCGACACCGCCCTCCCGCAGTCCTTTCACCTGCTCGGCGAATGCCTCCCGGACCGGCTCGGCCCGCAGCGTCCCCAAAGGCTCCAGGAAATCGCCGGTCGGCCCGATGTCCCCCAGGACGTACCGCCGGTCCCCTGCCGCTTTTCGGGCGACTTGGGCGCCGGCCTTATTGATCTCGAACGCCTTGTCCGCATACCCATGCCGGGCCAGCGCGTAGCGGTTGGCGCCGAAGGTATTGGTCAGGACCGCATCGCTGCCCGCATCGAAGTAGGCGCGATGGATCGCCATCACCATCTCGGGCGATGCGACGTTGAGCCAGTCGTTGCACTTGCCCGGCTCGGCCCCGCGGGCGAAGAGCTGCGTTCCCATCGCCCCGTCCAGCACGAACAGGTCTTTCTGAATCCTCGCGCGTAAGTCGCGTTTAGCCATTTTTCGCCCCTACTGCTCCACCCATTGACCTTCTTCATAGTGATAGACATGCTCAAACTTGTCGGCCTCCGGCGGCCGGAAGATCTGCTGCTGCTGCGCCTCGGTGAATGCCTTCGTTCTCGGCGAACTGATGTCCATCACCACCGAATCCTTCCGCCCATCCGGTCGCGTCGACACCACACTGATCTGAGTCGGCACGGAGAAATCCTTCCCGACCGGCTTATAATCCCCAAGCTGCGCCACCGCCACGACCTTGCCGCGCCGATCGAAGTACTCGATCTCGCGGACCGTGTAATCGCACGCATAGACGTGAAGGCGTCGCACCGGCTGGCCGCTCTCATCCCGTTGCGTCAGAATATCGTAAGGTCCTTTGTTCTCCAGCTTCCACAGGGCCGGATTGAGCTCCGTGCCCGGCACGTTCACCATCCCGATGGCTTCGAGCACCAGCCGGGGGCTCATCACGAGGCCCTCGAAATCCCGGACATCCTGCCAGCGGCCGATGTAGTAGCTGCTGATCTCCTTGGGCCTCAAGGCCAGCCAGAATTCCTCTTCATTCGAGCCGAGAATCACGGCTTCTGACCCCCGTGACACTGCCCTGGAGAAAGATCCGCGCCGGAGGGTCAAACCGCAGCACGAGATCCAGCCCATGCTTCTCGGGCTTCTTCTTGTCCGGGGCATGGTATGTGAGGACGGCGTGACCGTTGGCCCACACGGGAACAGCATCTTGAGCGCGCGCCGTCAGAGTCTGCAGGGCCTCGGCCGCCGTCGCCTTGCCCGGACAGACCTCCAATTTCCGCTGCGGCTGCGCCGCAACCACCGAGCGAGCAGGATACCCAAGCCGACCGCCCGAGAGGGCGGAAATCCGAAATCCGAAACTCGAAATCCGACACAAATCCAAAACTCGAAGCACCAAACGCTCGCGCCCGGCCGGAGCCCGTTTGGTATTTTGGATTTCGGTCTTTCGTGCTTGTTTCGAATTTCGAATTTCGAATTTCGGATTTTCTCTCATAGGTCTGCCTGCAGAATTTGACCGATTTGGGACGTGAGCGTCTCGATCTGGTCCTCCGCGAGGTGGGGATTGACGACTTCGACCATGTCCTTGTCCCCGGGCACGCGCAGGCACCAGATCTCGCGGCCCGCGTCCGTCTTCGAGGAATCGTACTTGAGCCGGCGTTTCCGCATCAGCACCAGGGCCAGCACGAAGCGGAAGTTCACCTTCTCCGCCTCCGTCTCAGGGGCCAGCCGCTCGAAAAAGGCCATCAGCATGTCGTCGCTGACAAAAAGCTGCTTCTTCTCGTTCGGGGCCGCCAGCTTCGTTTTCCAGAAACAGTACACCGACGGCTTCTCCCGCTCCCAATACGCGTCGCTGAAATCCCGTCGCTGCAGCCCTTCGCTCGGTCTCCACGAGGGCCCCGTAGTATTCTTCGCCCGGTTCGATCTTCTTGCCGCTGCCGCAACACTGCCCCAGCGGTTTATTGATTTCCCAATCAGCCATAGGCTCCATTGCCTGATCAAGCTGTAAGCTATCTCGATTCGTCGACCATTCCTGCCGCGACGATCTTCCTCCAGAATACCAGAGGCTAAATCCGCGAGTCTGGCAAGCAATCATAAATCAGAAAGCTACAAGATCGTAAATCCTACGGCCGGCTCGGCCGGGGGAACCGCCCTTCTGGGTGCTCGGCTGCCAGGCGGTTTTGTCATTGAGGCTGTTGGCATCCGTGGTCTTGGGGTCCTTGACCGTCAGGGAATAGCCTCCGCCGTCCGTGGTCTTGAACCAGTCGTCGTGATAGACAAAGCTCCTGGATGATCGTGCCGGCCGCATCCACCAACTCCACCTGTTCCCCGGCATTGCTGAAACTGCCCGCATATTGCCCGACCACCGGCAGCGTTCGAGCCGTACTTGGCCTGAAAAGCCGCGAGGTCCTTGACCACCAGACAGTAACCGCCGGCCGAAAGGTCGAAACTGGGGAACGTGTAGTAGACCCCCTTGGTGAACTGGACCAGATTCAGATTGATGCTTTGGCTCGCGATGTTGGTCAGCTCGATGAACTCGGTATTGGGATCGTCGAGATTGCCGGTATCGGCCGGATGGTACATTAGCTCGCTCACCCGCAGGCTCTGGGCCACCGGCCCGATCGCAAAGACTGCCTCGTTCAGAGCACTCCAGGTGATGCCGCTCAAGACACGGGCTTTGACCCGTGTGCTCTTGGAGAGAATGACGGGCGCCGCGTACTTGACGGCTGTGGGAGAAACACCGTTGGGCGTGGTGGTGCTCGCCGGGCCCTTGCCGGCCGACAACTGGACCGAGAGCAGGAAATCCGAGCTGGTGGCGGAATCGTTCAGAGCTTGGATCGCCAGCAGATTCGTGCCCGTGTGGAGACTGCTGATGTTACTGCTGATGTCGAAAAGCTGGAGGTTCACGGCGTCGGTATCGGAACAGCTCGCGGAGGCGGCCGAGTTCCACGCCGGCGTCCCGGTGAATAATAACCGCTGGACCTCGACGCCATTGAGATAGCTGACACACCCATCATCGCACCGCACGCCCAACGTCAGAGAGGTCAACCCTTGCAAAGTATCGGCGGTAACGGTGAGCGGAATCCGGATATAGCAGCTTGTCTGCTTGCCGTACATCTGGTTCTGCACGTTGATCGAGAACAGCTTCTCATAGCCTGTGCTGCGCTCGTAGCCGACGCCGCCGGAACCGCCGATCCAGGTGGAGTCATTGAAGGCCGGGTCTGTTCTCCAGGCATCACTGATGGCCGCCGTGGGCACCAGCACCCGCTTGGCGGCACTTTCCGGCACCAGCACGGTCGTCGAGGCGAACAGGCGGCTCTCGTTGAGATCGTCCAGGGAGTGCTCCGCGTCGTGCCGGAAGAACTTGAACCCGTCGGGAGTGACGCGATTGTAGATCCCGTAGAAATTGTTGGCGCACAGGCCCCGGCGCTGACAGGACCGTCCGGGTCGCCCACATAGTATGTGCAGAGCATGTAGTCGATGAGGTTGTCCACGTCGAGCAGCTTGGGATAGCTGGGATTGGGGGTGCGATCGGGATTCAGGCCCTGGACGCGATAGTAAGTCGCGTCGTTGGCGAAGCCCGAGCCCGCCGCATTCCAGAGCAGACGCCAGTTGTCCAGCGTGCCATCGGTAGCCTCGATGTCGTAGCCGCCGTTGCCGGCCTTGGACTTGATCACGTCGTAGTCGTCCTTGTTGCCTCCGAAGTAGGACGCCGCATAGGATGCCTCCGAGCGTTCCTGGGTCTCGTACAATCCCCAATACTGCCCGTTGATGTACAGGTGGTAGTAGCGGCTCCGAGTGTAGGGCTCGCCCATGTCCCGCTGCGTATCGCGGGAGAACACCTCGCGGACAAACGTGTCGTGGCTATTGCTGTTGCCGCCTTCGTAGCTCCACGAGTAGTTCTGGCTGGTCCGCAGGTCCACGCACTCAAACTCATCAACGCCCTCCGTTCCAAAGAGAGGATATTTGAGCGTGGGCGGGCCGTAGTCCGGCCCGAAGAACAGGCGAAAGGCGTGCTTGGGATTACTGCCGCTGCGGCTGTAGCCCCCGCGAATCCGCAGGCCGGCGTCGATCTGGAAGCCTTCCGTCCCGTCGGGATAGATCAACTCGACCGACACAGGCCGTTCCCAGGTCTTGCCCGTATTACGCGATTGACGTAGATGCCCGTTTGGGGATCGAAGAGATTCGCCAAATCGGTCACCAGCGACACCGACGGGATCGCCAGCAAGGCATCGTCCATCAGGTTCTTGTAGCGGGGGTCGTTCACCACGTCCGGGTCCATGCCATAGTCGATGATCTGGCCGTTGACGCTGCCGGAGGGCCACGCGGGCCCGGGTTTAGCCCCGGTCGGCGACTGCGTGATAACGTCTGCCAGGAACAGATAGCTGCTTGTCGCCGTGGCTGACGGAGACCAGCCGGTCCTGATCGCCGTCGCCCGCAGGCAAGTAGTCTTGGAAATGCGGATCGGCCCCGTGTAGACAAGACCGGGAACTGTCCCCGGCCTGCTGACACCGCTCCACCAGATAGGGCGAAGAGCCATCCGTCGTGTAGTAGATTGACGCATCCGGCGTCGTACAGGTGATCGACACCTGGATCTCGCTGGTGTAGAAGCCATGCCGCACGCTGAATTGGGGCGTTTCCACAAACCCCTGGTAAATGCTGAAATTCGCTCCCCCAGGCGACGGATTGGGCAAAAAGGTCCAGGTGCCGGCGCCATCCGGGAGCCGGCCGTAGGAGATATCCGTCCTCTGGGGGCCAAAACTGACGCTGTCGAGCACGGTCATGCCGTCCCGATCGACCAAGCCCACGCTCTCGCCACTGGCGCTGAGCTTGAAGGACGCATGGAGCCCCGCATCCGCCACGTCGCCATCGGCCCACACCAGCAGACACCCGCGTGCCGGGATCGTCGTCAGGGCGGCGTTGTTCTTGGGGAACTGCCATTTCATCGGCTCGGCCAGATCGTCCGTGAGATACATCCCGGCCAGGTTGACCGGGGCGTCGCCCCGATTGTACAACTCGATCCAATCGTCGTACTGGCCCTGCGGATCGGTCCCCGTGTGGCTGTTCGACGCCAGCACCTCGTTGATCACCACCGGAGCCGTTCCGATCGGCAAGATCCGCTTTGCACGCCGGGGGGAACATGGAATGGCCATGCCCACGACGAGACAAAGCGTCATCACGGCAAGACTTCTGGACCCAGTCATGAGATCTGCTCATTCGTTCCTCCCTTGCTCGAATGATCTCAACCCGTGGCGGCTGGATTCCCCAGTCCGGTGTGTCACATTCAGGGGTCTCTTTCCCTCCGCCGATGGGACGCCGGCGAGGATACCTCGCCTAAGCGGCGAACCCACTACATCTTAGCACAAATCCTCGACGCAGGTCAAGCTTCTGTGGTGGCCGGGCAGGGCAATTGCACGTGACCAGTGATCTAAAGTGGCATGGGCTTCCAGTCCATGAATCATCGGCAGGATGCCGATGCCACGGGCTGAGCCCAACGAGCCGTAGCCACATGCAATTGCCCTGGGTGGCCGGGAGGCCGTTATTGGGTCGGAGGTCCGTTGGGCTCCTTGGGCCGATCATCGAATTGGAGCCAGGGACGGACGTCCTCCACGATCGCGGGTCCAATGCCCTTGATCTGCCGCAGATCGTCGGCCGTCTTGAACGCAGGCTGCCCTCCGGTCTGAACCCCGACGCGCTGGCGGTGCGCCACAATCGCCCGGGCCCGGGCCGCACCGATTTGCGGCAGCCTCCTTAGACTGGCCACGGGTGCTTCGTTCGGGTTGACTCGTTCGCCCGCCGAGAGGGCTGTCCCCGTTTCAGGCCGTTGGAGCATCCCCGCCGCAAAACTCAGCGATAAGACGAGGCAAGTGGCCATCCCCACGAGGAAAGCCAGGGATTGGGCGGCCCGCAAGGCGGGGTCGTGCCCCGTTCGGCTCTGCATTTGCCTCTCGCTCTGCCACACGCCGCTCCACGATCCGCGCACCGTAACGAGCGTCGCAACGTTGTCACCCCGGACGCCGATCCGGGGCCGCAACCGTCTCTACGACCTTCCCGAACATGGAAAGACACAGTCTCTTCAGCGTGCCGAAGGACTCTTTTGGCTCCAGGGCCTCCGTGAGCAGGCCGCTATGCGCAATCGCGCCGCCGTCACCATCGGCGAGGCTCCCATAGTTCACCGCCTCGACATAGGGCTTGCTCAGGGCGATCTTGTAGAACCGTTCGAGCCACTGGCTCTGCCGGGTCGGGTCCCAGCGGCGATGCCATACGCCCGCCGCATCCGGATCGAACTTGCCCTTGCCGTTCTTGCTGGGGATCTCCACGTCCGTCACGTACAGGGGCTTGGCGATGAGAGCGAAAAGGTCCAGCAGCGATGAGATGTGCATCATGTCCCGCAGATGCATGCCGGCTTCATCCTTGCCGAACCGCATTTGCAGGCCAAAAGCGTCGAAGCTCGTGCCGCTCTGCACCACCATGTCCATGTAGACGAAGGGCGGAATGCTGTTGGGGGTCGTCGCGTAATACTCGCCCCAGGGGCTGGTGACCTCGACTATCCGGATCGCCCGGCTGCCCGCGGCCCGCACCGCCATGTTGGCGGCCCGCGTCATCTCCAGAATCTGCTCGAAATTGAAGTTGAACTGATTGAAGGCGTTCAGGCCGCTGATGACGTACCACCGATGCACGACTTGGGCGTACCGGGCCACGACCTTCGAGACGAATTGATAGGCCATTTCCCGCATCTTCTCGAAGCCGACGCCGGAACGAAGCAGCCAATCGGGCAGATGATCGTGCGCGAAACGCAGCAACGGCCCGGCCGAAATCACCACCTTGCGCGGCTCAGCGCCGTCATGCACGTGTCGATCAGGGAGAAATCGAAATGGCCCTGCCGCGTTTCGATGCGGGCCCAGTTGATCGGCAGCGTCACCGAGGCGAAATACTCCAGCGCCCGCTCCAGGTACTGGGGCTTGGCCATCAGGTTCGGATCGAGGCGACAGCCCAGGCACCCCCGGCCGAAGCCATGGCTCTTCCGCCGGCGATCGAAGACCAGCTTGCCTTGGCGGTGCGCCAGCTTCTCGGAGTAGATGGTCGCCTTGCGGAGCGAGGCGTCCGCCAGAAGCGAGGCGGCCGACGGGTCCTGGATGCCTTGAATCGCCTTAATGAACAGTTCCTGGGAGTCCTTGGAAATGTCCTCCAAGCCTTCGAGGCTGTCGAAAAACGACCAATCCTCGCGGCGATTCGTGATTTGCATCAGTTTGGCGCGGGCCAGCTCGACGTTGAGGATGTAGGGCCGGTCCCGCTCGGGCAGGCAGGTGGTCGGCAGGAGAATGCGTCCGAAGCCTTCGATCGGCCACAGCAACGCCAAGCCCGCCGTCTCCAAATTCGGCCTGACGCAGTCGATACAGCCATCCGCAAAGGTGATTTTCGCCCGCCGAATGCTGATGCCGTCGGTGCCGAAAAGATAGGCGCCGGACAACGTGAAATCGTTGACGATCTTGCCTTCTCTAAAAACCTGGAATTTCACTCAAGCATCCTGATCCTGGACACCTCGGCCAATGGCATTCCCGCGCATACAAGCGAAAAGCACTGCTGGCATTATAGCAGCGCGTGCCGCCCCTGACCGCCAAGGCAAAAAGAGAACGAGGCCGTGGCCAACGCTGTCGGACCGGCGGTCAGTTCGACACGGCGTCGGAGGCGCTGTACGCGGCGTAGTGGTTCACGTGCGATTTGGTCAACATGCTGCTTTTCTCGATCAGCCGGGCGATCAGCGTGATCTGGTTGAGCAGCGCTTCGACCAGGTCGATGTTCGTCAAGGTGTTCTCCGGGCTGTGACGCGGCAGAGCCACGACCACGTACCCGCAATTGGTGCGATCGGTAGCCAACTGCGCAATCGTCACGCTGACGTCGCCCACCTGGGTAATCACCGGCTCCGCTCCATCGTCGACCTTGGCCCGCAGGTCCCGCAAAAGAGCCTCGCTGAGGTTCAGTTTCGCCAACTCCTCGGGGTTGCTGGGCCAATAACTGCCGTCCCGGTCCATGACGATCAGGACGGGCCCCCGCTCCGGAAGGACGTCAAAAACCTGGTGGGCAATCTGCTCGTTGAGCAGATGGGTGGCGGAAAACATCGTATCGCAAGTGTCCATCGGGCCGACTCCTAAACCATGATTCGTAACAACCAGATCGACAAAAGGAGATTTCGGCCGGCAGCAAGGGCGACTTTGCGATCCGGGGGGTGAGCCGGCGGAATTGACCCTTCGGGCAGCACGGTCGGCCCCGCCGGCATCGCCCAAACGCGGTTATGGGACATTGGCGGGGACGCTCGGCCCCGGCCTCGGCAGGTCACATCGTCGCCGTCTGGCCGCGTTCCGGCGCCGGTTGGCCTTTGCAGCGGACCATCCGCAGGCTGTTGCCCCGCTCGTTGTACTCCACGGTGTGCATGTACGAGCGGATGAGCAGCAGACCCCGTCCCTCGGGGCGGTACAGGTTGTTGCCGACGCGCGGGTCGGGAATGCGGCCGGGATCGAAACCGGGGCCCTCGTCCGTCATGCGAATCTCGACCTTCTCCTGATCCACGACGTAGTCGAGCACCACCTTTTTGTCGGGATTCATCCGGTTGCCGTGCTTGACCGCGTTCAGGAAGGCCTCCTCCAGGGCCAGATGCACGGCAAAGATGTCATCCTGGCTGAAGCCGCCCGCTTCCAGGGTCGAGAGGATCTCCCGGCACGACTGCTCCAAGGCGGACGGTCTACTCTCGAGAACAACAGAACGTCTGACCGGCATCTCAGCCGCCATAATGCAACACCTTTTCGTCTACGCAGGCACGCCTGCCGAATCGTCCCAGGCTCCCGTTCCGCCCACCGTCCCCCGGGCCGCCCGCGCCAGGCGAGGCCGCCGCAGCGCCCTGCCCGCGGCTCACGGCCGCGGAGAGAAACTCTGCGTGGCGCTCCCGACGTCCTCGTAGATCTCAAATACGTTCGTCAAGCGGGTAATCTTGAAAACCTCGTAGATCCCCGCATGGATATTGCACAGCCGCAATTCGCCTTCCTGCTCATAGACCCTTTTACTGATGCGAATGAGCAGGCCCAACACGGCGGAAGACAGGAACCGCACGTGGCGAAAGTCCAGCACCAGGTGGATGCGCGGGGCCTGCTCCACGACCGACTCCACGGCCTCCCGCAGCGCCCGCACGTCCGTGTCCTCGAGAATCCGTTCATCCGTGAACGCGATGATCGTCGCGTCGTTCGTATATTCCACACTGATCCGCGGCTGAATCGCAGCCATAGCAAGTTCCCCAGCACAACCAGTAACAGAAATATCCACTGTATGGAGCAGCGGGGACGCTGTCAAGCCTTTTGCACCCCCGGTCGCTCGCGCACGGCCCCCGACCCGGCATTTCGGGAATTATGCCGTCAGATTGACAATTTTTGAATTTTCCCGATAAAACGCTTGCCATTGGAAGTAAACTATAGATACTTATACCGATATTGCCGTGGGGCGATCCACGCGGCGGCGCGGCGCGGTCGCCCGCCACAGGCTTCTGTGGGGTTCAGGGAAGACTCCGGCGTCTGCTGCTGCCACTGAATTGCTGTTGACAGGTCCTTTTTTTTTTGAAGGAGAACGAAATGAGAGTTAGTAGATCGACTGGATACGCGCTGTTGGCCGTGGGCTATATTGCCAAGAATCAAGGCGACGGCGTGGTATTGTCCCAAGATATTTCGAAACAGTATGACATCCCGCTGGAATACCTGCTGAAGATCCTCCAGCAACTGGTTCGGGCGAACGTGCTGCGCAGCAAGCGCGGTCCGCGCGGCGGCTTCTCCCTGGCCAAGCCCCCGAACAAGATCACCATGCTGGAAGTGATCGAGGCGGTGGATGGCCCTCTCACCGGCGAGCTGAACCTCTCCGATCAGGCCGGCAACGATGCGTACGCCCGCAAGGCGGAGCAGACCTACAACAAGGCCATCTCCCAGGCGAAGGGCGTCTTCGAGAAGACCAAGCTCGCGAGCCTGCTCGGCAAGTAGCCCCTCCGATCCGACGCAGGGGCTCGGCGGTTTCCAAGGTGTAGGGGAACGTCTTGTCCGCAGAGGGGTAAAGGTATGCGCACGCCATGGAGATTCGCGAGTTTCAGGACTTGATTGCCCGCCGGTATAAGGCGACGGACCTCGAGCGGGGCGTGCCGCGCACGTTCCTGTGGTTCATCGAGGAGGTCGGCGAGTTGGCCACCGCTCTGGCGAGCAACAATGACCGAGCGAACATCGAAGAGGAGTTCGCCGATGTCTTCGCTTGGCTGTGCACCCTGGCGAATATCTCCGACATCGATCTGGAAAAGGCCTGCGGCAAATACACCAGCGACCGGGTCCAGGGTTTCAAGCCCAAATAGTGCCGTGTTGCGCCGGCTTCGCGAGCCATTCGGGAGCAGAGCTCTGCCTCTTCGCGGGGCGGCAATCTGATCTACCTTAGCCGCCGAAGCTGGCGAAATGCAGCAGCAGGCTTGCGGTGTTTGTCTCCCTCGCGGTCGTGATATCGATAGGCGTGGCGGTGTGCATCGGCCCTATCGCGAGCCGCCGACTGCCTGCCCGTTTACCCGGCGACGGCGTGCCGGATGCCCAGCAACTCCAGAGAATCCCGCTCGATCACGTTGCGGATGCTGCCCCGCGGGACCGTCGGCAGTTTCGTATCCGCCAAGAGCATGTTGAACCCCAGCAGCGTCTCGATGCACTCACTGGCGCTGCCCAGAGGCGAGCCGCTGCCGAACAGCAGCTTGTCCATGACGCCCTGCTCGTAAGCCGCCACCACGATATTGTAGGTCTGCCAGACTTTGCTCGGCCGGATGGTCAGGTCCGCAAAGACGTTCTGATGCTTGGACACCATGGCCAACGTCTGCTCGACAAAGGGCACTCCCATGTTCCCGATCACGATCTTCAGGTCGGGATAGGCACGGGCCACCTCATCCAGCAAATAGGGCTGCGCGTATTCCAAAACCGCCTTGCGCACCGAGGCTATGGCTGCCGTTGTGGAAAAAGATCGGCAATCCGGCCTCGGAGACGGCGTCGTAGAACCGCATCGCATGGCTGTGCGCCGGGTGGAAGCCGTTGATCGCGCAGTAGAGGACGAGGCCTTTGAAACCCAGCTTTTCCGTCAGGGACACCAGAACCTTGTCGGTCAGCCGGTCCTGGGTGGGGTCCATCACGGCAAACCCGGTCATCTTCTCCCGGTGCTGGCCGACGTACTCCGCGACTTTCCGGTTGACTTCGTCCCGCGGCCCTTCATGCGAGGCCAGGATAATACACGCGTCCACCGTCTCCGCCGCCGCCAAGTGCTCGGAGATCGCCGTGCCTTCAAATGAACGAACGTGTGTGTGACAATCCACAATCATGATTCTGTCCTATTCCTGCAGGCCACCCTTGGCCGCAGGCGGCGCTACGAAGCCACCCATCTTAAGTTCCGCGTCACGGCCCCGTCAAGAGCAAATATCGACCGGGGAGGCTCCAGAGCCGGAAGGGATGCACGGCGCAAGAGCCAGAAGAAGAGGACGAGTCGGCCGCCCGCCTGCGAGCGGACGGCCACGGAAAAGTGCAATCCACGGCGGGAGGAGAGCCGCCGCAATGCAGAAACGCCAAAAAGCGAAGACGCCTCCCTCCTGCCATCTCCTGCGTCTTCGCTGCACCCACAGGCCACCCCGAAAGGGGTACTTTCTGATATAGAAGGCGATTTGGAGACAGGCCGATGTAGATGAAAGAATGGCGAAACGTCGACAGTTTTTTTTGCGTCGGCTGCTCAAAAACTCGCCGAGGGCGACGTTTTCTCGCTCGGCCGAGCCGCTTGACCGGCCGGTCCGGCAGGATTACCATGTCCACGGCAGCTTCGGAAAGCCACTTTGAAGATCCAGGTCAGCCATGCGTCTATATCAATGATGGCCGGGTTTCTTGTACGTCCACGATGAATCCGGGATCATGATTTGAGTCTGAGCGAACCGATAATGCATGAGATAGTAACTTGTAGCGGCGAGCAGTAGGTCTCGGAGTCTCGGCATGAACTGTCCCACGTGCAAAAGTGCCATGATCACGCTCGAGCTGGCGGACGTCGAGATCGATCACTGCGTCCGCTGTGGCGGCATCTGGCTCGACACAGGCGAGCTGGAGCTGCTCATGGACGATCCGGCCAAGGCCCAGCACCTCCTCGACTCCTTTCGCGAGGATGCTACCGTCGCGGAGCAGCCACGCCGGTGCCCGATCTGCAGGAGGAAGATGGCCAAAATCGTCGTCGGCTCAATCGCAACCTCCGCTCCTGATCGACAAATGCCCGCGGACGGACGGCCTCTGGTTTGACAAGGGCGAGCTTCAGGATATCCTGGATCGAGGCGAATTGGACAAAGACAGCCGGATCCAGCGTCTGTTGGCGGATATGTTCGGCAGGCGTTCGTCGTAAGAGGCGTCAGAAATGAGAACCGTTTAAGGAAAGGATTGACTCATGTACACCTTAGTCCTAATCGCCGTGGCTGCTGTTCTCATCGTGGTGGCTCTCGTCCTGAAGAAGAAATCGTCCTGACCTCGCCGTCCGTCGGACAGAAAGGAGAACGCATGACAGCGACAGCGATCGCGTTAATTGTGATCCTTGCCGTCCTCGTCCTGATCGTGCTGGCCGTGATCAGCGTTTACAACTCGCTGATCCGCCTGCGCAACCAGGTCGACAACGCGTGGTCGCAGATTGACGTGCAGTTGAAGCGGCGTCACGACCTGATCCCCAACCTGGTGGAGACCGCCAAGGGCTACATGAAGCACGAGCGGGAGACCTTCGAGGCCATCACGAACGCCCGCAGTGCGGCGATGGGAGCCCGAACGGTCGCCGAGTCCGCCAAGGCCGAAGGCCAGCTCGCCGACGCCCTCAGCCGGTTCATGCTGGTCGTGGAGAACTATCCCGACCTGAAGGCGAACCAGAACTTCCTGGCGTTGCAGGAAGAGCTGACGGGCACCGAGAATCGGATTGCCTTTGCCCGGCAGAACTACAACGATCAGGTCCTGTTCTACAATAACAGGATTCAGATGTTCCCATCGAACGTGGTCGCAGGGATGTTCGCCTTCGCCAAGCGCGACTTCTTTGAGGTGCAGACGGCGGCCGAGCGGGAAGCTCCGAAGGTGAGCTTCACCTAATCGCGAGCGCACCGTCGGCGACGACGGAATGGCCGCCTCGTCGGGCGGGGCCAGACCAGGCCGAATGCGCGTTGACGTGTTGTCGTGTGATCTCCCTTCTGTGCGGGACGCACAAATCGGGGTCGAAAGCCACGTTGACGGGCTCTTCGTAGAGTCTGGGGAGGGGTTGTTTCTCTGCGCGATGTCATTGATTTCGAGGTAAAACGAGACCAATGTGGGAACTGATTCGGGCCAATAAACGCGATTCGGTCATGCTGATGACGCTGATGGCCGCCGTGCTGCTGACGCTGGGCCTGGTCATCGGCATGGCGGTCTTCGGTCCCGAGGGCGGTCTGGCCGGCCTGGGCATCGCTGTGGCGGTGTGGCTTTTCATGACCGTCCTGAGCTTCTCTTGCGGCGATCAGATTCTGCTGGCGGCCAGCGGGGCCCGGCCGGTCACTCACGATGTGCACCCGCAGTTGTTCAACGTCGTCGAAGAGATGAAGATCGCGGCGGGTTTGCCGGCCCTGCCCAAGATTTACGTCATCAACGATCCGGCCCCCAACGCCTTCGCCACCGGCCGCAGCCCCAAGTCCGCCTCCATCGCTGTCACCGCCGGCCTCCTGGGCCGGCTCCACCGGGATGAGCTTCAAGGGGTGGTCGCCCACGAGATGAGTCACATCCTGCACCGCGACATTCTCTACGTCATGATGGCCGGCGTGATGCTCGGCGGGGTAGTTCTGCTTTCGCAGGTCTTTCTACGCGGGATGTTCCAAGGCTCCGTCAGCTCGCACCGGCGCTACTCCTCCGAGAGCCGCGGCGGCGGACAGGCCCAGATGGTGATGATTATCATCGCCGTTCTGGCGGCCCTCCTCGCTCCCGTTGATGGCCCAATTACTCTACTTGGCCGTGTCCCGCCGGCGCGAGTACCTGGCGGACGCCGGGGCGGCCCGGCTGACCCGCTACCCGGAGGGCCTGGCCAGTGCCCTGGAAAAGATCGCCACGGATCCGGCCCCACAATTGGCCGCCGCCAACGAGGCCACCGCCCCCATGTATATCGTCAATCCGTTCAAGAAACGCGGGAAGATGGATTTGTCGGCCTGGACCAGCACCCACCCCCCGATCGCCGAACGGATCCGGATCTTGCGCAGCATGTCACAAGGCGCCTCATACAAGGACTATGCGGAAGCCTTTGCCGCCGTGTCCCGGTCGAAGAATCCCGTCCCCGTCGCCGCGATAGCCAAGGAACAGGTCCCCCTGCGTCCGGCACAGACCGAACCCACGCCCCCGGAGAAAGCTCAAAAGCAAATTCGTCAGATCGGGGATCTCATGCGAAGGGTCAATGGCTTCCAGTTCCTCACTTGCGCGTGCGGCCTGAAGATCAAAGTCCCGCCTGACTTCAAAGCCGATACCGTTGGTTGCCCTCGGTGCGGCCGAACGCTCCCTCTGTCCAGCCCCGGGGCCAAGCCCAAGCTGAGCCGGCCCAACGAAAAAGGTCCCATCCTCACGACGGGACCTCCAACCGCTGAGCGTTTGCTTCGACATGGCCCGACTCAGGTCATACCGCACCTGCGTCGCCTGGGGTCCTTTCCGCCCCTGGCCTACGACATACTCTACTTGTTGTCCCTCCAGAAGCGACTTGAACCCATCGGCCTGTATGTTCGAGAAATGCACAAACAGGTCTTCGCCTCCGTCGTCCGGCGTGATGAAACCGAAACCCTTCTTCGCATCAAACCACTTCACCTTGCCTCTACTCACAGTCCTGCTCCTTTGTCCCCTCGGTACTACAGAAACCAGACGCGTTGATAGGGTCGGGGGTATCCCTTCTGAGGGATGAAAGCATACTCCCCTTCCAAATCAAGACGAATTTACACGTCCGCCTCTTGCGGCGTCAAGGAAAATCAAGAAAATATCCCTCACCGGGCCTCGACAATTTCCACGAATCGCATTGCCTTCCACGGGACCCCGCGTCACGAGATGACGTAACCATCTGAAGGATAAGGACTTGTGCCATTTCGGCCCGGTGCCGTCACCATATCGCTTTTTCTTTATGCGGCGTGCTACGCAACCAGAGCCGGGCCGGCAACCAATTCGTACGTGTCGCGTGCGATCACCAATTCCTCGTTCGTGGGGATCGTCAGCACCTCAACGGATGAATCCGCCGCGGAGAAAAGGACCTGACCTTGCTCGTTTTTGGATTCGTCCACGCGCAACCCCAGGTAGCGGAACGGCCGGAGGATCTCGGCGCGGACGTAAGGACTGTGTTCGCCGATGCCGGCTGTGAACACGATGGCGTCCACACCCCCCAGGGCGGCCGTGTAGGCCCCAATATACTTCTGCACCCGATAGACAAATACGTCAATCGCCGTCTGGGCCGCCCGATCCCCCTGCCGCGCCTGGGCCTCGATGTCCCGCATGTCGCGCCGGCCGCACAGACCCTGGAGCCCGCTGCCCTGGTTGAGCAGATCGTCCACCTCCTCCGGGCTCATGCCCAGGTCCTTCACCAGGTACAGCGGCACGGCCGGGTCCACGTCGCCCGACCGCGTCCCCATGACCAGCCCCTCCAGCGGCGTGAACCCCATGGAGGTGTCGATGCTTCGACCGCTCTCGAACGCGGTGACCGAACAACCATTACCCAGGTGACAGGTAATCACCCGCAGGTCTTCCAGAGAGCGTCCGAGCTTTCGCGCCGCCTCCTGCGCCACGTAGGCATGGCTGGTCCCGTGGAAGCCGTACTTGCGGATTCCGTGCTTGCGGCAGAGGTCGATGGGCAAACCGTAGAGATAGGCTTTGGGCGGCATGGTCTGGTGGACCGCCGTGTCGAAAACCGCCACGTTCGGCACCCCCGGCAGCATCTCCCGGCAGACCTCGATCCCCAGGATATTCGGCGGGTTGTGTAAGGGCGCCAGGTCGGCCAGCCGTCGCAGGACTCCCATCACCTCATCATCGACCAGGACGGATTCCCCGAACTCTTCTCCCCCGTGGACCACTCGGTGCCCGACCCCGTCGATGCTCTCGGCTGGCTTCCACCGTCCGGCCTTGGTCGTGCAGCGTGTCAAAGATAGCCTGCAATGCTGCCCGGTGGTCGGGCAAGGCCATCTCCCGGCAATCCTGCCCCCCGTTCGGGCCTTCGCTGCGGAGAAACGAGTCGTCCAGCCCTATTTTGTCGGCTATCCCTTTGAGCAGCAGCCGTTCCTTATCCCCCATGTCGAAAAACTGGAACTTGATACTGCTGGAGCCGCTATTGAGAACCAGTATGTTCATCGGATAGCCCACGTCCAGTTACGAATTTCGGGCATATCCTCGCCGCGCTCGGAGACGTAATGCTTGTGGTCAATCAGCTTGTTGCGGATGGCCTGGCGCGCATAGGCAGCTATATATCCGAGCTTCGGCACCCGGTCGATCACGTCCCGCACCAGATGAAACCGGTCCAGTTCGTTCCGCACAAGCATGTCAAAAGGCGTTGTCGTTGTGCCTTCTTCCTTGTAGCCGCGCACGTGCAGGTTGCGGTGGTTCGTCCGCCGATAGGTCAGGCGGTGAATCAGGTACGGGTAGCCATGGAAAGCGAAGATGATCGGCTTATCCGTCGTGAAGAGCGTGTCGAACTCGTAGTCCGACAAGCCATGCGGATGCTCCTCCTTCGGCTGGAGTGTCATCAGATCGACCACGTTGACGACGCGTACCCTAAGGTCCGGAGCGTGGCCGCGCAGCAGATCGACCGCCGCCAGCGTCTCGACCGTTGGCACGTCGCCGCAGCAGGCCATGACCACGTCCGGCTCGTGGCCTTTATCATTGCTGGCCCATTCCCAGATGCCGATGCCCGAGGTGCAATGCTTGATCGCGTCATCCATCGTGAGCCACTGCGGTTGCGCGCTGCTTGCCCGCCACGATGACGTTGACGTAATCCAGGCTGCGCAGGCAATGGTCCGCCACGGAAAGAAGGCAATTGGCGTCCGGCGGGAAGTACACCCGCACAATGTCGGCTTTCTTGTTCACCACCACGTCGATAAAGCCGGGGTCCTGGTGGCTGAAGCCGTTATGGTCCTGCCGCCACACATGCGACGTCAGCAGATAGTTCAGCGAGGCGATCGGCCGCCGCCACCGCACTTCCTTGGCGGTCTTGAGCCATTTGGCGTGCTGGTTGAACATCGAATCGACGATGTGGACGAACGCCTCATAGCAGGCGAACAGGCCGTGACGCCCGGTCAGCAGATAACCCTCGAGCCACCCTTGGCAGGTGTGCTCGCTGAGGATCTCCATCACGCGCCCATTTTCGGACAGGTGCTCGTCCACCGGCTCGATCCGGGCCTCCCACATCTTGTCCGTAGCCTCGTAGATGGCGTCCAGGCGATTCGAAGCGGTCTCATCAGGCCCAAAGACGCGGAAGTTGCGGCGCTCCAGGTTCATCTTCATGACGTCGCGCAGAAAGAAGCCAAGCACCCGTGTCGCCTCCGCCTCCACGGCCCCCGGCTGGGGGACATCGACGCCGTACTCCCGAAAGTCCGGCATGCGCAGATCTTTGAGCAGGAGGCCGCCGTTGGCATGCGGGTTGGCCCCCATGCGGCGGTCCCCTGTCGGTGGCAGCTCACGCAACTCCGGGATCAGCGTGCCGCTCCTATCGAAGAGATCCTCCGGCTTGTAGCTCTTCATCCACTGTTCCAGCAGCCTGATATGCTCCGGGTTCCCGGCAAAGTCCGCGATAGGAACCTGGTGCGAGCGCCATGTCCCCTCGATCGGCACGCCATCGGCTTCTTTGGTGCCGGTCCAGCCTTTGGGGCTCCGCAGCACAATCACGGGCCACCGTGGCCGGCTCGTGTCGCCGTGAATCCGAGCATTGTCTTGAATCTGCTTGATCTCGGCGATCACGGCGTCGAGCGTCTGGGCCATCTTCTGGTGCATCGCCTCCGGCGCGGAACCCTCCACGAAGTACGGCGTATAGCCATAGCCCCTCATCAGCTCCTCCAACTCCTCGTGACTGATCCAGGCCAGAACCGTCGGGTTGGCGATCTTCCAGCCGTTGAGGTGGAGAATCGGCAGAACCGCGCCATCCCGGGCCGGATTCAGAAACTTGTTGGAATGCCAAGCCGTCGCCAGCGGGCCGGTCTCTGCCTCGCCATCGCCGATCACACAGGTGGCGATCAGGTCCGGATTGTCGAAAACCGCTCCGTAAGCGTGCGCGAGCGAGTAGCCCAGCTCCCCGCCCTCATTGATCGAGCCGGGGGTCTCAGGGGCCGTATGGCTGGGGATGCCGTAGGGAAACGAGAATTGCTTGAACAGCTTCTGCATACCCGATTCATCCTGCGTGATGTTCGGGTACAGTTCGCTGTACGTGCCCTCCAGGTAGGTATTGGCGACCATCCCCGGACCGCCGTGCCCGGGACCGCAGACGAAGATCATATCGAGATCGTGTGCCTTGATAACCCGATTGAGATGCACATAGATGAAGTTCAATCCCGGCGTCGTGCCCCAGTGGCCAAGCAGCCGAGGCTTGATATCCTCCAGTATCAATGGTTGTTTCAGCAAAGGATTGGCATAGAGATAGATCTGCCCCACCGACAGGTAGTTGGCGGCGCGCCAGTAGGCATCCATCAGGTCCAACTCCTCCTGCGACAACGGCCCCGCCTGAACACGCGGTTCCAGGGTGGTAGACGGTGATCTGGCCATGATTCGCTCCTTTTCGACCCCAGTCCGACCGGTCTCGGCCGCGGGCATAACCGCCCCTAATGTCGACCCTTCATTCTACCGTGTCACGAGAGGCAAGGGGGTGCCCTCGCGGTCGGGGAATCCCTCGGTTCCCCTAAGGGTATTGCTGCCCCGCACTCCGTTTTCCTCTTGCAGCCGGGCGACTCCCTCGGTATACATGCGAACGACGGACTGGAATTCACGGGACAGACGAGGCCATTGACGTCAGGACTATCCGGCACGCGGGCGACGTGCCCTTGGTTGAGGTGTAAAGGAGGCTACGCTGGTACCAAGTTAGCTGCGTGAATTGGATGAGGTGCTGCGGCGATCCGAAGCTGCCAGTCGCCTTCTTTCGCGCCGAGGCGTGGGGCAATGCCTATGTGGTAGTCGCCCAACTCCTCGTGCATGCGGTACACAGCACAGGAACCGGCTCTCTTTTCTGGACTTGGACGATTGTCAGCCTCCTGTTCCTGGCGACGGTCTTCGTAGCCTTTTACGCCCGCCACGTCACCCGGGACAGACACCGCGTGCCGTAAGGCAGTACGAGAATGTGAAATCACAGTAAGGCAGACGGCTATGTTCACCTGCCCCCCGTGTAATGTGTTTCTGAGCAAACAAAGCAGCGCGGCTTTGGGGCTTACCTGGGTATGCCCGTCATGTCACGGCCGGGCCTTGACCCTGGAACTGCTCCGCCACGCCGTCCCGCAGTCCCTCGTGAATCGCCTCTGGCAGAGAGCCCGGTCGGGCCAGTACGCTACGCCCCGGCGCTGCCCTGCGTGCCGGCAGCCGATGGCCGAAGTGCCGATCATACCTGCCGAGAGCCAAACCACGTATCTGGACGTCTGCACCCACTGCCATTTCGTCTGGTTCGACACCCAGGAATTCGAAGCGCTTCCCAGAATCCCCGTCGGCCCCCTCGCGGACGAGGCCGTTTCTCAGAAAATGAAGGAGGCCCAGGCGTTGGCGCAGCTTGAGATCCTCCAACAGCAGTCTCACGCAACGGATATGCTCGCGCCGCCTGAGCACTGGTGGCAGGTCATTGTCGGCATCTTCGGGATCCCCATCAAGTACAACGACACCCCGCTAAGAAACCGACCTCTCGCCACATGGTCGCTCGCAGCCGTGATCGCCACCGTGAGCTTGGTCGCCCTGGGCAATTCGAAAGTCGCCGCGGAGAACTGGGGGTTGGTTCCAGCCGAATTCGGGCGGTACTACGGTCTGACCTTCCTGACATCGTTCCTCCTGCACGGCAGTCTTTTCCACCTGTTCGGGAACCTCTATTTTCTCGTGGTATTCGGCGAGAACACGGAGGACGTGCTGGGCCGGTGGCGCTACTTGTTGCTCGTGGCAACCGCCGCCATCGTCGGCGATATCGCCCATATTCTGGCATACCCTCACGCCATCATCCCGTGTGTGGGCGCCAGCGGCGGAATTTCCGGCGTTCTCGCCTATTATTGCCTGCGGTTTCCGACGGCCCATGTGGGTATTATGTGGTGGTTCCGTTGGATTCGCCTGCCCGTGGTCATCATGTTCGCACTATGGGTGTTGGGCCAAGCCTTTGAAGCGTTCTGTGTCCCCGCCGACTTCTCAGGGGTGGCTTCCTTCGCCCATCTGGGCGGGGCTGCCATGGGTGCCCTGTTCTGGTGGTGGACCCGGCGGACAGTCTCCTCCGGCGCGTGCAGCACGGAGTCTCCTGAGAGGGTGTGGGAGAAGCCGGTTCGTCGTGGCATGGGCTTGAGCCCTGGGATCGCCAATCTCCTGATTGGCATTCTTTCCTATGTCGCTCAGGAGAGCGCCATTCCCAGGGGCGGAGGCCTCTTTCGGCCCGTGTCAGGCACTGCTGCTGCGTCGGCGGCGGCGTTGTTTTTGTTTGCGGATCTTCTCCGCCTTTAAGGCCGCGGGGCTTTTGCTGCCGAGGGTCCTTTCTTCGAGCAATTCGCACATCCGCTTACGAGCGTAGTAACGATTCAGCCGCTGCTGACGCTCCTGCTGCATCTTCACTTCCAAGCCGGTCGGCAGATGCTTGAGATACACGCAACTGGCCGTCTTGTTGACCCGCTGGCCGCCCGGACCGGAAGAATGAATGAACTTCTCCTCCAGATCCGCCTCGCGCAGACCCAGGGCCGCCATCCTGGCCTCCAGTTCCGCGTGCTTCTTATCCGTCAGGCCAAAATCCATTGTTCTACTTCGCTGGGGTGCAATCGACGTGCAGGACTTGCAATCTCTTTCTGGTGAGAGGCGGGCGTATTCGCATGGTCCGCGTGGCCTAGGGCGACGTTCCGCCGGCACCCGCCGAATGCAGCGGAAGCCCCGGTCGTCGTCCCAGAGATACGGCGGGAATTTCGGATTGGGATCGAACCGCTGGCAGCGAGGCGCTACCGCTTCCTCCAGGAGATTGTCCGTCATGGTCCCTTGGCGGGTGCGGTATTGTGGGCAGCGGGTCCACGACGCGCCGCGGAGAACGAAATACGCGTCGTTGTCGAACGTCTTGCAGTACTCCCAGGCATTGCCGACCATGTCGTAGAGACCCCAGGCGTTCGGCAAGGTGGTGGCCACCGGGCGGGTGCCCGTGCCGCCGGTGTTGCAGCGGTGCCAGACGTAGCGATCGTCCACCACGTCGCCCCAAAAGAACTTCGTCGTCGAGCCGGCCCGGCAGGCGTAGAGCCATTCGGCTTCCGTCGGCAGGTCCACGCCCGCCCATCGGGCGTAGCTCAGCGCATCGTGATAGCTGAGCCACACGACAGGATGATCCTCCCGCTGCGGAAAGCCGGGGCTCTTCCAGGTGAACCGATTGCCCGCCTTCTCGGCCTCGGTGACGTACCCCGTCGCCTTCGACGAACTGCTGGAACTGCCCGACCGTGACCTCGGTCCGGCCCAGCCAGAAACCTTCGGCAAATGTCATCTCCGTGGGCACCGTCTTGTCCGGTTCGTTCGCACCCGTTCGCTCGGCCGGGACTTGCACCGTAAAGCTCCCCGCCGGGACCCAGACGAAGGTCATACCATCCGTAGGGTTCCGCCACGTGTCAATCCCGGCGGCACAGGACGACAACAAGACCAAGGCGGATAGGCAGAGCAGAACTAAGCAACGTTCGACGCATACCGTTTTCTCTCAGATGGAAACCACCAGGGCATCCTCGACCAGCACGACCGGATAAGCTTGCAGCGGCTTCGGGGCCGGGCCCTTCCACACGCGGCCATCGAGCAAGAAGATGGAGTGATTGAAGTTGTTGCATTGCAGCATACCACGCTCGCGATTGTAGCTGACCACCTGGCCGCCATGCGTGCATAGGCGCGAAAGAACGCAGTACACTTTCTTCTCGGAGTGCACAACGATGAGTTGGAGAGACTTGGCTTCGTTGACAAGATACGCCGCATTGCCGACCTCTTTCAGCGAGGGGGCCTTCAGCAGGTCGATCGTCAGACCGCCCGGCCCATAGGTCACGCTCTCGGGCTCGATGTCCGGCGTGCTGCAACAGGTGGAGCGCGGGGCCATCGCATCGCCCTCCGACCGACAACCACAGACACACCCCACCAGCAGACGCCGGCCCCCATCATCTCCCGTCGCGTCATTTCCTGTTGCATAGCACTCTCCCGAATACGATCCCTTGCCCAAAGCCTTGGGAATCATCGACCACAACCTATAGATGCAGTTGCGCGCCGCGGCCTGTCGTTACGGCCGCCGAGCGACGCAACACCCATCCTTGATTCTACCATGTCCTGATCCGACGCCCGCCATGCTTTGTTCTTGCATTTCGCCGAGGGTTTCGGTAGATACAGAGCACGATGGAGTCCTGAGGTGTGCATGTCCCTTGACTCAAGGCGACATTCGGAATCGGTATGGGGATCGGCCCATGTTGAAGATCGGGATGATTGGTGCGGGTTTACGCGGCCCTGCTCAATCTGGAGTACGGCCGGTTCATCACGATGCTCATCATGGCCGCTTACCTGTCGCACGAGAAGAGGAAGGTCATCGATTTGACCGATCCTCGCACCCTCGCGGAACTGGAGACCTACGTCCCGCTGATCCAGCAGGGCAAAGGCAAACAGGTGCTGTGAGGTCCTTCTCCTGCGGTCCGCACGGCAGGAGCATGCCAATCGAGTGGCCCTGCGGAGAAAGCGTAGCACGCATGGGCTCGTGAAACGTACGAGTTTTAGGGGAGTGCATGCTCTGACTGCCGCCCGCGTAACGCCGGCAGGGAGAGCATAGGTAGGATTTATGGTGGATTTGCCCAAAAAGCGGCGCAGGCTGCGAATCGTGGTGCCGGCCTTTCCGGCCTTCAATATTTACTCCCGGATCGCCCGGAAAACGACCGCCCTGGGCCCCGTCTGCGTGGCCACGGCCGTCCACGAAATCGCGGGCTGGGATGCCGAGGTGATCGATGAGAATAACCTGGGTCGGTACGGCCCGACAAGCCCGACGGGCGGAGCCGACCACGAGCTGCTGCAAGAGCAAAGACCGGCGGATGTGGTCGGGCTTCTACGGCGGCTTGACCAGCACGGTCCCCCGCCTCTACGAGCTGGCCCGCTTCTACAAGCAACAAGGCGTCGTCACCGTCGCCGGCGGGCAGCACTTCGTGGGCGACAATATCGCCGAAGCCCTGCACAACGGCATCGACTACGTCGTTTTCGGGGAAGGCGAGAAGACCATGCGGGAGCTTCTCGAAGTGGTCGAAGGCCGGCGGGAGCTTGACGGCTGTCCAGGCATTGCCTACCGGGCAAACGGCGACGTGGTGCGCACGCCGGACCGCGCGCCGCTGACGGACTTCGACGAGCTGCCCTACCCGGATTTCTCTCTGGTTCGATACGCCAGGATCAAGATCTACCCGGTCGAGCGCATCCGCGGCTGCTGCATGAACTGCGAGTTCTGCACGGTCAAGAGCAAGCCGCGGTGTGCCTCCGTCGACCGCCTGCTCGGAAATATCAGCCATCTCGTCGAAACGCGCAACGCCTGGCAGTTCTTCATCGTGGACGACCTGTTCGGCCAGCAGCGGGACGAGACGCTGCGCTTCTGCCGCCAGTTCGCGGACTACCAGGAGCAGATCGGACGGAGGCTGGAAACAACCGTCCAGATCCGGCTGGACAAGGCCAAGGACCCCGAATTGCTGGCCGCCATGCGCCACGCGGGAATCAAGTACGTGGCCATCGGCTTCGAATCGCCCATCGACGAGGAGCTCAAGGCCATGAACAAGGCGATCAGCTCACGCGACATGCTGTCGTTGGTGCAGGTCTATCACCGGTTCGGCTTTCTGATCCACGGCATGTTCATCTTCGGCTATCCGCTGGCCGAGCCTGGTGCGTTCACCATGCCGGCCCGACGAGCGGGTGCAACGGTTCCGGCGCTTCATTCGCCAAGCCAAAATCGACACCGTGCAGGTGCTGCTGCCCGTCCCCCTGCCCGGAACAGGGCTGCGGCGCCGGCTGGAGGAACAGAACCGGATTTATGCCCTCCAGGATGTGGGCTGGGAATACTACGATGGGAATTTCCCGCTCTTTGAGCCGGACGAGCCGATGACCGCCCAGAGATTCAGGAGGCCGGCAAACAAATCATGAGCCGAGTATACCGGTTCCGCCACATCCTTTACGTGGTCGCCAACATCCTGCTGTTCCCCTCCCTCGCCTTCTATCTGCACAATCTCCGACCGGGTTGGGGGAAATGGTCCCGGTCCTGGCGGAATAATCTCATTCGCTTCGGCGGTTGGCTCACGATACGAAAATGGAGTGCCGACTTCGGAAAGAGCGATTTCCTGCGCCGCTTGCAGACAGCCCGCGACCGCTTGGCCCTGCTGCACGGAGCAAAACCGCTTCCCCAGAAAGCAGATCGCGTCTCACATATCTCTGACGGCGCATCGGCGACCCGCCGTCAGAGATAGGCCTATACGAACAATACCGATCAGCCGCAACTCGGCGGCCGAACCGCCGCGGGGCGACAAAACCCCGCGGCGATTACGGCCGCCAAGTCAAAAATCTTGGCAAAGACGATCTTAGTACCGGCGTCCGCCGCGATCGCCACCCCGGCCGCCGCCACCACCGCCGCCGCCACTTCTTCGGCGCCTTCGGCTTGGCCTCGTTGACCGTGATGCTCCGGCCTTTGACATCGGTGCCATTGAGGGCCGCGATCGCCGCATCGGCATCCTTCTTGGCCGGCATTTCGACGAATCCGAATCCGCGGGATTCGCCGCTGAACCGATCCTTGACCACGCTGGCCGATTCCACTTCGCCGTACGCCGCGAAGAGCTGACGCAGTTCGTCGTCCGTGACCTCGAATGAAAGATTCCCTACATAGATATTCATTTCTCTGTCTCCTTGGTTACTCTTGTAGACTCAGCGACGAGGGGGGATCAAAAGCAGGCGGTCGAACCAAGTCAATTACGCGTTGACTCCACTCTCTGAACGCATCATCCGGTTCGTGCTACTTACATCCTCTTGAACTTACCAGCCGGAACAATATTCTGCAAGCAGGAAATCCGAGTTTTTCTCTGAAAAAAGCTGTTCCCCTCCCCTGCCGCCAGCCAAACGCCGCCCAGAGGGTCAGTCTTTCCGATAAATGACTGTGGATAGGGAATTTCCTGAGGCGGTGAAGCTTGCAGGGTGCCTGGACCGGGATCGTTGCTTGCCCGCCGAGCGGCGATTCTGGTAGCATCGCGTCCCGTTGTGACATGATACTGTCTGATCGTTCGCTGACTGGAAGGATGAAGATCATGACGACGGGATTTCGGGTTTGCATGCGTGGTTACCGCGGTTGTCCTGCTGTGCGGCGGGCAGCATCCAGAAGTGCCGAGACTGTGCGGCTGGGAGAGTTGGACCTGGCAAAAATGTCCAGTGGCTGGGGCAAACCCCTGGTGGACAAGAGCGTCACGGGCAAAGCGATCTCCATCGCGGGACGGACGTTCGACCAGGGCGTCGGGACACACGCCGATTCGACGATCTATGTGGACTTGGACGGCCAAGTGGAACGGTTCAGAGCCTTCGTCGGCGTCGATGATGGGGCCGGCCGCCGCGGAACAATTCGGTTCCTGGTCTATGGCGACGGCAAAAGGCTGTTCGACAGCGGCCTCATGAAAGGCGGCCAGGCGGCGAAACCGGTCGATGTCCCGCTGGCGGGCGTCAAGCACTTGAGACTGATGGTGACTTCCGGGGGCGATGGGACCGACTTCGACCACGCGGATTGGGCCGGGGCCGAGTTCGTCGTCGGGGGTGCCAAGCCGCAGGCGGTAGATGCACCGAAGCTGCCGCCCGAAGAGAAGGTGATCCTGACGCCCAAGCCCGGGCCGCAGCCACAGATCAATGGCCCGAAGATCTACGGCGCCCGGCCGGGAAGACCGTTCATTTACCGAATCCCCTGCACGGGGACGCGACCGATCCACTTCACGGCGGCGGGCTTGCTCCAGGGATTACAGCTCGATGCCGACACCGGCATCATCACGGGCCGGGTACCCGAGAATCGCGGTGAATGGATCAGTGACCTTGGGGGCCAAGAATGAGTATGGGGCGTGCGAGCGGCCTTTCAAGATCGTGGTTGGCGACACGCTGGCCCTGACGCCACCGATGGGCTGGAATAGCTGGTACATCCATTATACCCACGTCACCGAGACGCACATGCGCAATGCGGCCGATGTCATGATCTCCTCCGGCATGGCCGACTACGGCTACCAATACGTCAATATCGACGATTGCTGGATGAAGAAAAAGGGCGACGAGCCTTACCGCGACGCACGCGGGGCCATCCTGCCCAACGCCAAGTTCCCCGACATCAAGGGCATGGTGGACTATATCCACGGCAAGGGTCTGCGGGCCGGCCTGTACACGGGACCCGGTCCCGTGGACCTGTGGCGGCTACGTCGCCAGCTACGAGCATGAGCGCATCGACGCCGAGAAATTCGCCGAATGGGGCTTCGACTTCCTCAAGCACGACTGGTGCTCCTATACCCAGGTCGCCGGCGGCAAGGACCTCGAGCACCTGAAACGGCCCTATCAGAAGATGGGCGACATCCTCAAGACGCTGCCCCGCGATATTGTCTACAACCTGTGCCAGTATGGCATGGGCGATGTGTGGACGTGGGGCGCCGAGGTCGGCGGCAACTGCTGGCGCACGACGGGCGATCTGGGCTTGGAGCGGGGCGATCTGCTGCCCGGGTTCTATCAGATCGGCTTGAGCAACGCCCGGCACTACGAGAACGCCGGGCCGGGCCACTGGAACGACCCCGATTACATCCTGATTGGCCGCGTCGGCAATGCCCGTAACCAGAACGAGCCGGGGGAGCCGACGAAATTGACGCCGAACGAGCAGTATAGCTACATGTCCATGTGGTGCCTGATGGCCGCCCCGCTGTTCTTCTCCGGCGATATGCGGTTCCTGGATGACTTCACGCTGAACGTCCTGTGCAATGCCGAGGTGATCGGGATCGATCAAGATGTACTGGGCCGGCAAGCCAAGCCTCTGGCACAGGATGATGAGACTCTGATCATGGCCAAGCCCCTGGAGGACGGCTCTGTCGCCGTGGGACTATTCAATCTCGCGGACCTTCCGCGCAAGATCAACGTCGATTGGTCCTTGCTGAACGTGCCAGGCAAGCAACGCGTCCGCGACCTCTGGCGGCAGAAGAGACTTGGGCGAATTCGATAACCATTTTTCTGTGGACGTCCCCCGGCACGGAGTCGTGCTTGTCCGACTGGGGTCTAAATAGGCGGCCTCTCGTGACGCAGGCAGTGGGAAAGGGCCAAAATGACACGGGCGCCCATTTGGAGCGGACTCCCCCGCGCAACCCTGCTCCAAATGGACGGCCCGGTTCTCTACTCTCCGGCGCCAGCTTACCGACGCAGGACCGTCAGCAGCCGGCCCGCGATGGCGCTGTCGCTGAGCACGAATGCCCCGGAAACAGCCAGCATGGCCACCAAGACTCAACGTGATCGGGTACGAGCTGGCCAAGGCAATGATTCCCAGAGTCGCCGCCGCCAGTCCGATGAAGACCTGGAGGCCGGTCATCGCCAAGACCGCTTGGCGAATGGCGTACCGCGCCCTCGCCTCATCTTCCCGATGCACCACGATCAACTCATTGATCCGCACATTGGCCCCGGCTCCGAGAATCAACCCGGCACCATAAACGATGGCGGCCACGGGAAGCAGGATGGCCGGGTATACGTTCAGAGCACCCAGCACGCCCAGCACAATACCGGCAATCCCGGCCAGGGTTTCGCCGGTAACGCCGCTGCCCAACTCACCCATTTCCACTCTCCCGCGGGTTGATTCATGCACCAGTTCCGACAACCGTGAAGCGATCGCCGCCCCTTCGATCAGGAAGGAGATCCCAACCGCAATCGTCGCGACCGCCAGAAGCCACTGAGGATACACGCCCGCGAGCCCGATGATGGCGAGCACCACGCCCGCGATGGCGATGATGCCGCCCCCTACCGTCCCGCCCAGGAGAGTTTCGATGGTCCTTCGCTCTTCCTGCAGATGTTCCTCTGTAATCGTTGTTCCGTCTGGCATAATTGCACCCCCTTACACTTACCAAGGAGTCATCACTCGTTCGTTCCTCGAATTATCATCCTTCCGCAAGAGCATACTCTCTTGCCAACTAAGGTATCATACGGAATGATGACAAAGCCCCTTTTCAGCAAGATGCCCAATCCCGGCACGGAAATTACCCTTTCCGGGCCGATTCTGAGAGGTTTGGAGCCGGTACTGCGGCTTCCCGTGCCTGGCGTCCACAAGTCCGGAGAAAGCCCTTGCACTTGGCAGGCTCGCCCGGTAAAATACTCCTATTGACGGCTCGGGATTTCGAGTCTGTGGCGTGGTCGCATCAGGCAGGGCTGGTACTTTCGGGACTCCAACGCCCTCTCCGGCTGCGGGAGCCCCTAACGTGTGGAGGAAGAGATCATGCGGCGGTTCAAGGCGTTCACCCTGATCGAGTTGCTGGTCGTCATTGCCATCATTGCGATTCTGCTGGGGATCATGCTGCCCGCTCTGAGCAAGGCCAAGAACCTGGCCCAGGGCTCGGCCTGCAAGGGCAATCTCAAGAACTACTGCTACGCCATGACCATGTATACCGATGATTCCGATGGCCGGTTCCCCCTACCGGAGACCTGCTATTTTACGCAGGCTACGGCCTACCCGACCGAGACCGGGCTTGCCGATCCCTACCACCTGCGTTGGTGCAACGGCGATGTCGACCTGAAGATTCACCCGGAGTACGCCGGGCCGTTCTTCCGCTACATCGCGAGCGCCCAAGCCTTCATCTGCCCCACCTTCAAAACACTGGCTGTCCGTAATTCCGACGATCACTTCTATGCGGCGGACGCGAAGAACCTCAAGAACTACAAACCCTGGTACAACTACACCATGAACGCCTACCTGGGCAGCGCGGATACAAGCATAAGCAACACGGTGGTCAAGAAGATCACCGGGGTCAAGCGGCCTGCCACGACGTACGCGTTCGTGGAGGAGAGTTCCCTGGTCGATACCGCCTACAACGTCTCGGGCCTCAACGACACGTTCATGGTCCCGGGCAACGACAGCATGATCCAGGGCTGGTTTGCCAGCGTGGGTCGAACGCCCCGGCTCGTGATCCCCGGCCCCGACGGCGTCGGGCCCTTCTGGGATGTGATCGCCGGCTTCCACAATGCCCCCGCCAGCAATCTGCTTGGTGGCCGCGGGAATTGCGCGATGCTGGATGGCCACGTGGACGCTTACCCGCGTTCCGAGACGTTCGTGCACGGCTACCCGAAGTAAACATGCGGGCAACCCTATGCCGCCCGGGCAGAGGCGTGCGACTACTTTTCGCGGGGCGCCTACGGTCCCCTGCGAGAATCAGTCGCACACGGGCAGAGCTTATCCCGGATCGTTGACTCCCGGCGAGCCTCCTACGGAGGTGCTGGGGCGCCAGGCGTTCTTGTCGTTGAGGCTATCTGCACGGCACATCCAGCACGTAGGCTTCCTGCCGCTGCCGCAGCCCGGCCCGAAACGCCGCCACCCGACCAAATTCATCATCGGCCGCCACCGCCCGGTGCGGATCGATGCGCCCTGACGGTCCAGCATCGCCAACGCCATCCGCCAGCGTTTCTGGAACTTCACGCCGGCCGGTACGTGGCCTTCCTCCCGACGCACCCGATCGGCCGCCCAATCCTTCGGCAAATACAACTGCCGATCCAAGGGACCCTGCCCGCGACCGGTCGCATAAGCGAGGAACAACCCGACTTGGCAGTTCTCCACCTTGCCCAGCCGTCCGCACCAGGCCCGCTCCACCCCGCACGAATGGGTCCCTTTCTTGGGAAAAGCGCTGGGATCGAACACCAAAACGCCCTGCGGATCGCCCAAGGTCTCGACGACATGATGACGCAACTCGGCCATCACCGCCTCATCGTCCCACTTGCCGCTGCCGACGAAGAATTGGATGGGTTTACGGGGCACGCCATGCTCATTACACCCGTGGTCTTTGGGTCCTTGACGGTCAGAGAATAGCCGGAGCCGTCGGTATTCTTGAACCAGTCATCCCTGTACTCGAAGCTCTGAATCATCTGGCCCGCCGCATCGACCAGCTCAACGCGCTCCCCGGCATTGTCCAGATGGCCCGCATACTGGCCGACGACGGGTAGCCCGGCCCCGTACTTGGCCTGGAAAGCCGCAATGTCCCTGACGATCAGGCAATAACCGCCGGAGGAAAGATCGTAGCTGGGGAAGACATACGCGACCCCTTTGGTGAACTGGACCAGATTGAGGTTGATGCTCTGATCGGCGATGTTCGTAAGCTCGATGAACTCCGCGTTGGGATCGTTGGGGTTGCCGGTATCGCGTGGGTGGTACATGATCTCGCTCACGCGCACGCCCTCGGCCACAGGCCCAACCGCGAACACCGCCTCATTGAGGGCACTCCAGGTCGTGCCGCTCAGGGCACGTACCTTGACCAATCGGGTCTGGGAGAGCGTCATCGGCGCGGTGTACCGCAGCGCGGCTAGCGCGACACCGCTGGGCGTGGCAGCCGTCGGTCCGTTGCTGGCGGACAGCTCGACCGAGAGCAGCAAATCCGAGCTCGTGGTCGATTCATTCAGGGCCTGAATCGCCAGCAGATTCGTGCCGGCATGCAGATTGCTGAGGCGGCTGCTGATGTTGAAGGTCTCCCAATTGACGGCGTCCACGTCGGAATGGGTGGTCGAGGCGGCCGAATTCCACAGAGGCGTCCCCACGAAGAGCGCCCGCTGGACCTCGACGCCATTGAGATACGCGACGAAGCCGTCATCGTACCGCACCTTCAGCAGCAAGGAGCTCAGCCCCTGCAGAGTACTGGCGGTGACCGTGAACGGAATCCGGATGTAGCACGACGTGGTTTTGCCATACATCGCGTTGCCAACGTCGATCTTGAACAGGGCCTCGTAACCGGTGCTGCGCTCATAACCAACACCGCCGGAGCCGCTTTGCCAAGCAGTGTCATCAAAAGCCGGGTCCGAGCGCCACGCGTCGCTGATCGCCGCCGTCGGCACCAGCACCCGCTTGGCCGCACTCTCCGGCACCATCACGGTCGTCGTGGTCGTAGTGGTCGCCGCTGTCCCCGGCATGCGCAGGTCCGTCCCATCGAGCGTATACCAGATCGTGCTGCCCGGGGCCAGGGAAAGCAAGTCCCGGGAATCAATCTGTCCGCCGTGCTGCGGTTGCGCATTGATGCTGAATTCGGGCGCGTCCACACTCGGATAGAGTCCGCGCGATTTGAACTGGCTGAGAGCGATAGTGGTGCGGCGTGGGAAATAGTCGTTCAAAAGCCTGTTCTTCTCAGGAAGCCAGAACGCATTACGCGTGTATCGTCTGGCCGCCCGCGTTGTAGATCTCGACCCAATCATCGGCCTGGCCCTGCGGGTCCTTATTGAAGCCGCTATTGGCTGCCAGGAACTCATTGATAAGCAGAGGGACGGTGGCGGCCTGGGCCCGGTAGCCCGCCGGCGTGAAATCACCCAGGGCGCACAACAACAAGGAAAGCAGGATCTTCTCCCGTCCGATCATCATGGTCCAACCTCACTCCAGTACAACGGATGCCGCCCACGTAGTTATTATACTGCGTCCGAGGCCCAGAATCAAAACTCTCTGGCCGGCAGGATGACCCAAGTCGTGTCGATTGACTGCTCAGACAGCCAGCCCGCGTCTCTGGTCGATCCGTTTGAACAGCCAGATATCGGCTTCCATGTTGTGGGCCACGTCCGGATAGTCGCCCGCCAGACAGGACACCACCTCCAGGGCTTGCTCGAAACGGCCCCCACGCACGCAGGCCTCCGCCAGGCAGAAATAGGTAGGGAGATAATCGGGAATGCGGCGGCGCAGGCTCTCTAAAACATCGATGGCGTTGTCGTAGTCCCCCTCCAGGTAGTGCCGCACCGCCTGGCGATATTCTTTGGGCTGCCTCCCGTATTGCACCTGGCGATAGGCGAACCAGACCAGGACCGCCGCCGGCAGAACGAGCAGTGGGATTCGATGCGTCATCAGGGCCGGCAGACCGGCCAGCCACAGCAGGGCCGCGAGCCGAGGCACGATCGAGTGCTCTTTCGTAAAGCCGGCGGGCCGGGGAACGGGGATATCCGAGGACTCCGGGACGAGGCCCTGCCGCAGCCGAATCTGCTCGACGAAGCTCTCGATTTCGGCTGCCTGCCGGCGGTGTTTGTAGAACTCGATCGTAGTGCCTCCGGGCTCGATCCGGAGCCGGACCGTGTTGACCCGGAAGAAGAACAGCACCAGCAGAGGAAGGAATGCGATCGACCCGGCCAAGCACAGCGCCCCGAGCAGAACGCTGAGGGGTGCCGGGATAGCAGCGACTTCCACCGCCCCCGTGGGCGAGAAATGCGAAAACAACCCGACGGACAGTCCTGACAGCAGCAGGGGCAGCAGCAAACACAGCAGCGCCGCGATCAGCCGCCGGCCTTTGAAACGCCGGCCCTCCGAGATCGTGACGAGCTCCACCGGGATCAACAACTCGGAATCGATGGCCGCCTGCCGCTGATCGAACGACAGAATCGTCCCTTCCAGGCCCAGGTACGCGTGCCGGACGTTGTCCACTTTGTGGATCACGAGATAGACGGGCTCCAGTTCCAAACAAGTACCTTATGAAGAACAACGATCGGCTCAAAGGCCAAGATCGGCTGCGGCAAGACCGGGTGGCAGCCTCAAGTCCTCCGGACTTGGGGATGGCTGAACCCGCCAAGGAGCGGATCTCTATCAACATCTGACCATCCTCAAGGCCTTCCGGCCTTGAGGCTGCCACCCATTTTCCTCAGGCGACCCGCTGAAAAAGAAAGGTGCGCTGCGAACAGCGCACCCGCATTCTCCCGTCCGGAAATCAAACCGCGATCTTACTCGATCTTCAGATCGGGGTTCTCCGGCCCGAAGTGCTTGAGCATGACGATCGGATCGGCCTTGGAGGGGTTCGTGATCGTGACGCCCTTCTTGGCCGCCTGCTCCGTGACGAAGAACTCATCGTACGTCAACTGGCCGTAGCGGATCATCGTCGGCGTCTCGACGTCCCACACGCCCATCGTGCCGTGGCCCTGCATCATGATGAAGCCGTAAGCGGCGTTGTCTTTGATCGTCACGGTCGCCCCCGGCTGGACCGTCAATTCCTTGGCGCTGAAGGCCGCGGACTTGTAGCAGATCCAGTTCTCGGTGAAGCCCTGCTTGGCCATTTCCTTCACCGGATAGACCGGCTTGGGCCGCATGAAGCGATTCTGCACGAAATCCGGATCGACGTTCAGGTCCCAGTCGATCACGCTGAGCAGCCAGTCAACGTCGCCCACGCTTGTCCTTCGGCGTATCTTTCCACAGCAGCTCCTTGGGCACGACCTGGTTGTGGGTGACGTTCTCGTACATGGCGAAGACGTCCGAGGCCTTCTGCGGCTCGTAGGTGCACAGGCTGCCCGGCGCGTGCAGCACGCCCGGCGGGACGTCCCAGCCGGTCCCGACGTCGAGCCGATAGGCCGGCGCCAGAGTTCGTGATCTTGTTGTCCCGCCTTCGGCGGCAGTCCAGCAGGCCTGGCGGACCTGGTCCTTGGTCACGCCGGGATTGAGGCCGAAGAACGTGTAGGGGAAGTCGCCGCCGTAGTTGTTGACCTGGGGCGGGAAGTAATAGGCCTCGGGCTTGCCGAGCTGGCCCGTGAGCTTGGCGTGCTTGTCGCGGTGATGGATATGGTGCGGCAGCGCGCCCTTGTTGTCGAAGAATTTCGAGTACATGGGCCAGCGCTGGTGCTTCTTCCAGATCGCGGTTACCGATGATCTCGCCCTGCAGCTCCTCGATCGCGTCGCGCAGGAGCACCCGCTCGGTCTTGTCGCCGTCTTCGAAGACGACGAAGCTGAGTCCCTCGTTGGGCGAAGGTCAGCGGCCCGTTGTCGGCGGGCGTCGTCGAGGCGAACCATCGCTCGTCGATGCCGCCCCGCTCGCCGCCCATCGCGTAATAGTCATCCGGATGCAGCTTGATCCGCCGGCCCGGCACACAGAACGACCGCGGCACCCAGTTCGGCGCCAAACGCAGAATTCCCTCGCCCTGCTCCAGGGCCCTTTCCGTGATCGTTTTGACTGACATAGCTGATCGTCCTTTCTTGGACTTAGTGGACATAATGGACGTCATGGACGAAGTGGACGGATGGGACCCACAACGTCCACCCTGTCCACTCTCATTTTCACGCTTTCACCTGCTCCCAGGTGCCCTTCTTCGCCGAGGCCAGCACGGCGTCGCAGACGTACTGCGTCGCGAGCGCCTCGCGGAAGCTCGGGGACGCCGGCTTGCCCTTCGCCACGCCCTCCAGGAAATCGGCCACCTGGTGCACGAAGGTCTCCCCGTAGCCGATCTGCAGGCCGGGCACCCACCAGTGTCCCATGTACGGCATGTCGCCGTCGGTGACGTGGATCGACCGCCAGCCGCGCACGATGGACTCGTCGCGGTGATCGAAGTAGCTCAGGCGATGCAGATCGTGCAGGTCCCAGCCGATGGAGGCGTGCTCGCCGTTGATCTCGAAGGTGTAGAGGGCCTTGTGGCCGCGGGCGTAGCGCGTGGACTCGAAGTTGCCCAGCGAGCCGTTCTTGAACCGGCAGAAGAACGTGCAGGCATCGTCGATGCCGACCGGCTCGACCTTGCCCGTATCCACGTTCATCCGCTCTTTCACAAAGGTCTCGGTCATCGCGCACACGGACGTGATCGGCCCGTTCTGCCACATGGCCGTGTCGATGCAGTGGGCCAGCAGGTCGCCCGTCACGCCGGAGCCGGCCGCCTTGACGTCCAGCCGCCACGTGGCCATGCCGCCCTGCGGCACCTTCGTCGAGATCGTCCAGTCCTGGAGGAAGTTCGCCCGATAGTGGAAGATGCGTCCCAGCCGGCCTTCGTCGATGAGCTTCTTGGCCAGCGTGATCGCCGGCACGCGCCGGTAGTTGAACGAAACCAGGTTGGCCACGCCGGCCTTCTCCACGGCCTGGACCATCGGCTCGGCCTCCGCCCCGGTCCGGGCCAGCGGCTTCTCGCAGATGATCATCTTGCCGGCCTTGGCGGCGGCGATGGCGATCTCCGCGTGGTAGTTGTTCGGCACGCAGATGTCCACGATGTCGATCTTCTTGTCGTCGATCACCTTGCGCCAGTCGGTCACGTACGACTGATAGCCCCATTTGTCGGCAAAGGCTTTCGCTTCCTTCTCTTCCAGCCCGCAGATGGTCTGCAGGACCGGCTTGAAGGGCACGTCAAAGAAGTTGGCCACCTTGCGGTAGGCGTTGGAGTGCGTTCGGCCCATGAAGCCGTAGCCGATGATGCCCACATTCAGTTGTTTGGCCATTGCAGTAGTTCCTTATTCAAAGAAGTTTCAAGTTCGTAGCCGCAAGTTTGAAGTACACAGTCATCTGCCTCGTCACTTCAAACTTCACACTTCCAACTTCACACTTCAAATCACGCTTTCCATCCGTGCGCGGCACGCACTTTCAGCATCACGTCGAGGATCTCATTCCACGTGTCCTGCGTTTCCAGCATCGCGTTGGGGAACATGCAGCCGTCCCAGCAGATGTGCTTCATGCCGCGTTTCGAGGCGTCCTTCAGCCAGTAACCGGCACAGCGGACGATGTCGAGCTTGCCGTTGGGGTCGTTGGCGGGACAGTGCTTGCCCGTCTTGTCGTGCGAGCCGGCGCCGTGCACCTGGCCGTCGTTCTGAGCCACATGGAAGTCGATGGTCCAGGGCCGCAGCTTGGCGACCATCTTCTCGTAGGCGGCGTAGAACTCTTCGTCCGAATAGCCGGGCTTCAGCAGGGCGTGTTCCGGCGCATTGTAGCCCATCAGGTACAGGTACGTGTGGGCCATGTCCGCCTGGAAGCCGAGCGCCTCCGGCATGCCGACCTCCTCCAACAGATCGAGCATGTCCTTCCAACTGTGCATGCCGGCCCAGCAGATCTCCCCCTCGGCGGCCAGCCGCTCGCCGTGATCGGCAGCGATCTTGGCCGCTTCGCGGAACGTCTCGGCGATTCTCTTGGTGTTCGCCTTCGGGTCTTTGCGCCATTCGGCGACCCCGAACTCCGCCGAATCGATCCGGATTACGCCGTACTGGCGCACGCCGTGCTGGTTGAACACGCCCGCAATCCGGCACGCCACCTTCACGGCATCGAGGAACTTCTTGCGGGCCGCGGCATCCCTCATCGCGGAATCGCCCACCGTGCCGGGCCAAACCGGGGCCACCAGCGAGCCGACGCTGAAACCGTAGCTTCGAATGAGGTCGGCGATCTTCTTCAGTTGAGCGTCGCTGGCTTTGGGGTCCGTGTGCGGCAGGAACAGGAAGTAGTCGATCCCGTCGAACTTCTGACCGTTCACCTCGGCGCCGGCGGTCAGCTCCAGCATCCGTTCGAGACTGATCGGCGGCTCCTGGCCCGGTCCATCCCCTTTGCCGACCAGCCCGGGCCACATGGCGTTATGGAGTTTGGGGAGAGTATTCACACCCATCTCTGGCTCCTTGTAGATTGAAGTTTCAAGTTTCATGTTCGAGTGGCGCATCGTGGACGCTTCCGCATTCAAACGTCCCCTCACACTTCAAACTGCCCGTCACGCCGCGGCGTCCCATCCTTCTTTGATCGTCTTGTAGCCGAACTGATAGCACTCTTCCGGGCTGGCCGACAGCTCGCGCCACACGCAGGTCGTCGCCGCCAGCTCCGGCAGGCTGGTCCCGAAGGCTTCGATCGTCACCCACCGATCGTAGCCCCCGCCGCGCAGGGCCTTGAAGATCTTCCTGAACGGCACGTGTCCCTTGCCCGGCGTACCCCGGTCGTTCTCGGAGATGTGGACATGCCGGAGCATCGGCAGGCTCTTCTTGATGCACCCCACGGGGTCCTTCTCCTCGACGTTGGCGTGGAACGAATCGTACATCACGCCGAGGTTCGGGTGATTGACACGTTTGGCATGCTCGACGCCGTCCGCGAGCGTATTGAGGAAATAGCACTCGAAGCGATTCAGGCACTCGATGGCCAGCACGACACCCGCCTTCTGGGCATAGTCGGCAATCGTGCGATGCACCTCGGCGGCCCGCTCCTTCTCCTCGGGGGTCGGTCCCTTGCCGCTGAAGTGCTTCCCGCCCAAGGGCTGGTAGAACGGTCCGCACAGGACCTCCGACCCGAGGGCCGCGTTGCAGTCGATGACCCACTTGAGGTACTCGACCGCCCCCTGCCGACTCTTGGCGTCGGCGCTGATCGGGTTGTGCTCGGCATCCGGCATGACGGTGCAGGTCGTGCAGCCCAGGCCGTTGTCCTTGATCGCCTTGGCCACCTTCTTGTAGTGCTTGACGTCCCCGCCGAAGAGCGGCACCTCGACGCCGTCAAAGCCCGTCGCCTTGAGCTTCTTGAGAATCCCGAAGTGCTCCTCCGTGACAAAGGGCGTCCACAGCAGCAGGTTCATTCCGATTTTCATAGAGACCCCTCACAACGAACGGGTAAATGGACAGAGGGAGAGAAGGGTAGATGCGTAAACGCATATACGAGTGGATGCATCGTTGCACACATGCGTAGCCACCACACGAACGATCCTTGGCAAACTCACAGCGACCCGCATCCGCGAGCCCCAGCGTTGCCCCTTCTACCGCCCGCCCCACCCCCTGTCAACGATTTTTTGCCCCGCGTTTCCCGGCCGGCACCGGCCTTGGGACGCCCTGAGCAAAACACTGGCGACCCGACGATTCGGCTCGCCTCGTAGACACAGTAGAGACAGAGTTGTTGGAGCACTCAATGGAAGCAAGGGTTTCTGTGGACGCACCCCTCGGTGCGAAGGAGAGCAACTATGAACCGGAAATGGACGCATTGGAGTGCTGGAATATCCGTCGGGATCTTTGTTCTGGCCCTGGGCATCCTGTATCAGGGACGGATGATCGGCAATACGACCAGCCCATCCGCACGGACATGCCCGTATCACGTGCAATTGGGCCCCCAAACCCAAATGGAGATTGTGCGCATGTCCTTCACGAACCGCATCGAGGGCCTCCTGGGCCAGCGTGAGTTCCCGGACCAGCCCAAAGAAGAGTATCGTTTCGCCGTCGTGACATTGAAGATCACCAAACCGGCCGGCGAGAGCCTGTCTCTGGCCGCGGCCGATCTGACGCTCCATTATTATCACGGCAGCGAAATGGAGGTAGCGCCTTGCGAGGGACTCTCCTGGTTCAAAAGCGAGGCCGAATCGGATTCGCCGATCCTTATGAATCCCATCCCGGGGCCGGGCTTTATCAAGCAGATCAACCAGCCGGGCCGGCACGAACGGGACGATGGTCTACATCGATGCCATCTTCGGGTTCATGGAGCCCGACACCAGAGAATGCTGGATCTGTATCGGCCATCCGGCGACGAACCGAGCCCTTCGTCTGCCCTTCGCCGGCCTGGAAGAGTGAAGGCACGCTCCCGGAGATAGCTCCGGCGCCATCGATTTCGGCGTGACGCCCCGGGACCAGCCAGATCTGGGTTCCCAAACGCAATCTACCGCGTTTGGGAGCCCTATCCTGATTGGCCTCGTCAGAGGCATCTACGGACCGTAAGAGATCCCCGCGGGTATCAGTATGGCCAACGAATCGACCCAGGCAGCGGAGAATCGCAGGCACCGTTCCAGTCTTTGGACTTGACCGGCCGATTCCCTTGGGGTAGTGTGCTCCACGGTCCAGAGTCAGGGGCCGTGAGTCAACTTGCGGAGCCGCCGGGCACGTCCGGCCCGACACGCGGCACCCCACAAAGGATTGTTGGTTGGAGAAACGTGCCGCGATGAAGGCCTTTGCCCAAATGTTCCGGTATATCTGGCCGCAGTGGCCGCGCATCATTGTCGTCGTGCTCAGTGCGTCGCTATTGCGGTGATGCTGTCCCTGAGCTTCGTGACGATCATCCCGCTCCTGAAGGTCATGATCGGGAATGAAGGTCTGCACGGCTGGGTGGACCGCAAGGCCGTCCGAATACTATTACGGGCTGGACGTTCGATCCCGCCGCGGCACAGAATGATGAGGCGGGCATCCCTGAGCACGTACCTGCAGGTGGCGCGGGTCGCCAAAGGCAGCCTGGCCGAACAGGCCGGCCTTCGTCCAGGAGACCGCATCACCGACGTCAACAAGCTCCGGGCCCGCGAGCCGAATGCCCCCTATGCACGTCTGCTGCAGGAACTGGCCGCAGTGCAACAGAACGCCGTGCGGATGGAGTTGAAGCGGTCCCAGAAGAACGCCTTCCAGTCCCTCTCGACGGAGATGAAGACACCCTGCGATCCGGCGTGCATTGAGACTCTCGGCTGGACGTGGTTCAAACAGGCGCAGTGGCACGCGGGCGTGACCGGCGTGCACGGCATGCAGTGGTTCGCCGCGTTCCTGCCCCGGGAACAGAGCGTCGAGAATACGGTCAAGGCGGTGTTTCTCATCGTGCTCGTCACCGGCGTCACGACGGTCATTCGGTGCATCGCCAAGTACTTCCAGGACTACCTGGGGCAGAAGATCGTCGAAGTCAGCGCCAACCGCCTGCGGGAGGACGTCTTCGCGCACCTGACGCGCATGCCCATGAGCATTTTCGCGGACGAAAAGCCGAGCGACTTCATCAGCCGGATCGTGCGGGACACCGTCACGATGGGCGGGGCCTTGCGCGTGCTCCTGGGCAAGGCCCTGCGCGAGCCGATGAACGCCCTCTTCATGCTCGGCATGGCCCTGTACATCAATTGGCACCTGACGCTCGTGTTTCTGTGCGGCGGGCCGCTGGTGGTCGTGCTGTTCGGGACCTTCGGCCGCAAGATGAAGAAGGCGACCCGCCGCTCGCTTGGTCGCCGGCTCGGACATGCTGGCCAAGCTGCAGGAGGCGGTGGCCGGGCTGCGGGTCATCAAGGTATACAACCAGGAGCAATACGAGCAGAAAAAATTCAGCGAAATCAATGACCGGCTGCTCCACCAACTGATGAACATGGCGAAAGTCGATGCGGCGACGCAGCCCACCCTCGAGGTGCTGGGGATGTTCGCCGGCTGTGCGGCGCTGGTCGTAGGGATGGGCTGGGTAGCCAGCGAACACTTGGACGGCGCGGAGTTTCTGGCCTTGCTGGTGCTGCTGGGCGCTGCCGCCGAGGCGGCGCGGAAGACCAGCGATATCTGGACGAAGATCCAGTCCGCCAACGCCGCGGCCGAGCGGGTTTTCGAGGTGCTCGAGCAGCCGATCGAAGTGGAGAAGCCCGGGCGCGATCGTCCTGCCACCGGTGCGCAAGAGCATCGAGTTTCAAGACGTGACGTTCTCCTATCCCGGCGCCGCACGCCCGGCGCTCGACGGCATCAACCTGGTGGTTACGGCCGGCCACAACGTGGCCATCGTCGGCCCCAATGGCTCGGGCAAGACGACCTTGGCCAACCTGCTCCCGCGGTTCTACGACCCCAGCTCCGGCCGGGTCCTGATCGACGGCCACGATATCCGCGACGTCACCCTGCAGAGCCTCCGCAGCCAGATTGGCATGGTGACCCAGCAGGTCATCAGTTTCAACGATACGATCGCCGCCAACATCGGCTATGGCCGCCAGGGGCCACGCGGGAAGAGATCGTGGCCGCCGCCAAGCGGGCCTATGCCCACGAATTCATCTCCGCGGCTGCCCCAGGGCTACGACGCCATGATCGGCGAACAAGGCGTCGGGCTCAGCGGCGGCCAGCTTCAGCGGATCGTCATCGCCCGCGCCATCCTGAAGAACCCGGCGATCCTCATTTTCGATGAGGCGACCAGCCAGATCGACGCCGACAGCGAGGCCAAGATCCACGAGGCCATTGAGGAGATCACGCAGGACCGCACCACCTTCATCATCGCCCACCGCTTCAGCACGGTGATCGCGGCCGATGTGATCGTCGTGATGAACGAGGGCCGGATCATCGCCCAGGGTCAGCACGAGGAGTTGATGCGGACCTGCTCCATCTATCAAGCCCTCTACGAGACGCAATTGATCAAGGCCTGAGAGGGTTCGGGTCCCTACCGGCTCTGTTTCGCCGGTCGGAATCCCGTGCTACCCTCGCCCAAAAACGCGTCCCTCAAACGAACCCTGCCCAACGACCGCGCCTATAAACAAGGGCGGTCATTCAGCACGGATCATTTGGGGCGAACACTATGCCATTTCGCAGCAGAGAGAAAAAGGCGCATGAGCTATTCAAGCGGTATGAGGGCAATCCGATCCTCAAGCCCGAGGACTGGCCCTATCCGGCCAACGCCGTGTTCAATCCGGCGGCCGCCAAGGTGGACGATCAGACCCTCCTGCTCGCCCGGGTCGAAGACATGCGGGGCTTCTCGCATCTGACGGTCGCCCGCAGCCCCAACGGCTTCACCGATTGGCAGATCGATTCGGACCCCACGCTGACGGCCGACCCCAACTCCCAGGAGGAGCGTTGGGGCTTGGAAGACCCCCGCATCGTGTGGCTGGAGGAGCAGAAGCAGTTCGCGGTTACCTACGTGTCGTTCAGCGAAGGCGGTCCGCTGGTATCACTGGCGATCACCAAGAACTTCCGCACCTTTGCCCGGCTCGGGCGCCATGCTGCCGCCCGAGGACAAAGACGCATGCCTGTTCCCCCGCCGCTTCGACGGCCGGTTCGCCTTGATCCACCGCCCCATTGTGCGCGGCGAGGCGCACATCTGGCTGAGCTTCTCGCCCGACCTCAAGCACTGGGGCGACCACCAATTGCTCATCCACACGCGGCACGCGTATTGGGACTGCCATCGGGTGGGCTTGGCCTGTCAGCCCATTGAGACGCCCGAGGGTTGGCTCGTCTTCTACCACGGCGTCCGCTCGACTACGGCCAGCCAGATTTACCGGCTCGGCCTGGTGCTGCTCGATCTGCACCATCCGTGGAAAATGCTCCGCCGCAGTGCCGAGTGGATTCTCGGTCCGCAAGCCTATTACGAGCGGGTCGGCGACGTCGGTGATGTCGTCTTTCCGACGGGCGCCATCGTCGAGGAGGCCACCGACGAGTTACGCATGTACTATGGCGCGGCCGATTCCACGATCGCTGTGGCCACCGCCAAGCTCAGCGACGTGATCGACTACATCCTCTCCAGCCCGGAACTGCATCACTAAGATCAGGGCACGTCCCGGCCCAGCGAATCCCGGCGGATCTCGAACCACTGCTCCGCGGAAAGCTCGATCTTCAGCGCCTCCACCGCCCGTTGGATCCGGTCCGGATTCCCGCTGCCCAGCACCGGCACGAACTGGACCGGATGCCGGAGAATCCACGCGATGGCCACTTGGTCGATGGATGCTCCGCCCACCTCCCGGCCGATTCTGGCCAGGGTCTCGCGGAGATGCTTCGTCCGGTCGGAATCGTCGTGAAACAGCCGGCCTCCCCCCAGGGGCGACCACGCCATCGGGCAGATCCCCAGCTTCTGACACAGCTCGACGCTGCCGTCGGCGTGCGCCTCCATATTCAGCACGGAATACTCAATCTGGTTCGTCACGAGCGGCACATCCAGCTTCGCCGCCAGCAGCTCGAACTGGGAAGGCAGGAAATTCGAGACGCCGAAGTAATGTACTTTGCCCGACTGCCGGAGCTGGACGAACGCCTCGTTCACCTCGCGCGGGTCCACGAGCGGATCGGGCCGATGAATCAGCAAGAGGTCGATGTAGTCCGTGTGCAGGCACCGCAACGAGTTCTCCACCGAAGCGAGGATGTGGGAACAACTCGTATCGTAAGACTTGATTTTGTGATGGGGCCGGTTCGACGAGACCAGTTTGATGCCGCACTTGGTAACGAGTTGAATCGTCGAACGCTCGATTCCGGTCTGGCCCAGCGCCGCCCCGAAGCAGTCCTCGCACGTATAGTCGCCATAGATATCGGCATGGTCAAAGGTCGTGATGCCCTGTCGGAGGCACTCTTCGATCAACGCCACAATCTCCCGCTCGCTCTTATCCCACTCCGCCAGGCGCCAGAGGCCTTGGACAATCCGGGAAACATCGGGCCCGTGCTGCGATAATGCGATTCGAGGAACCATCCGTCCATACTCCACAATTCCTTGCCCACGACTTACCCACCGACCGCACGCACGGCCGATGGGCGAAATCCTACACGAACTCCCCGCCCTGCACAACCACGTTCGCTTTCGTACGCCTCAGCGCCTGGACAACAAAGCGCTCTGGACCACGCAATTCACGGGATTAACCGCGTTGAACGGACCGCACTTTCCCTCTTTTGCCGCCGTTTCCCATCTTGCCATTTCGAGCGGCCATAAAAAAAGCCAGATTCCAAAAAGAATCTGGCTTCGGAGGAGGGTGATGAAAAGCTATTTGTTGACCTTCGGAAAAGGCTTTGGCCTAATCAAGGTTCTCTGTTCCTTAAGATCGTAGCGAGCCAAGCAAAATCTTTAACGAAATTCCACAACTCAGAAAAGAATTATGCTTTTCCTGCCGGAATTCAAGGGTTAAATTATCGTGCGACCCCGCTTTTCGCGGACCGGCCCCAAAAATGGTCTTATTTTCGACCTTTAACTAAGCTATTTTACGCGGGGTCCAAGATTTTTGTTCTCCGGTCGTAACCAGAATGGTGTGAATTGTTGAGGAACCAATGCCGATGAACGGCCGCATCACAATGGCGGATCTGCTGGCGGCAAAACAACAGCGGCGTCTGATCGCCGCGGTGAGCTGCTATGACTATACCACGGCCTGCTTGGTAGCGCAGACGCCGGTGGATATGATCCTGGTCGGAGACTCCGCCGCCCAGATGGTGTTGGGATTCGATTCCACGTTGCCTATCACTATGGATTTCATGGTAGCTATCACCGCCGCAGTTCACCGTGCCGCCCCAAATGTCTATCTCGTCAGCGACATGCCTTTCCTATCTTATCATCTGAGCCTCAGCGAGGCGATTCGCAACGCCGGACGCTTCCTGACGGAGGCCGGGGCCCAGATGGTCAAGATTGAGGCCACGGCGGCCCATCTCGACACGATCAAGGCGGTCAGCGACGCTGGAATCGCCGTCATGGCACATATTGGAATTCTGCCACAGAGAATCGTGGCGCTCGGCCGCTACCATGCCGAGGCCACCACGGCAGAGGCGGCCGTCGCCCTGATCGACTTGGCGCAGCGTATGATCTCTGCGGGAGCGAGCGCCCTGCTTATCGAGGGCGCGGCCGCTGAAGTTGCCCAGATTATCACGGCCCGCTCTGAAGTTCCCGTGATCAGTTGCGGCTCAGGCCCCGGCTGCGACGGCCAGATTCTCGTCGCGCCCGACATTCTCGGCCTCGCGTCCGGCCACCCGCCGAAGTTTGCCAAGGCCTTCGGCGATCTGGGCGTGCGCTCCGTCGAGGCCTTTCGAGGATATGCGGACGACGTTAAGGCGGGACGGTTCCCGGACGCCGAGCACAGCTATCACATGAAGTCCGGCGAAGCGCAACGGCTCGAAGAGATGCTGCACAAAAGCACACGCTGAGCTTTTCCGTTACGCACCCTCATGTTCGCCAAGCTCAGGCGGCACGCTGAGGATCATCCTCGTTAAGGTGACCGGATCCGACTCGGGCGTAGACTCCCACCGGCCCGCACCGGGTGACGCCGAATAGATGTGCGGAACTCCCGTGAAGGAATCCCACGGCCGTCCCTTCGACGGGCTCAGAGCCTGTCCTGAACCGCGAAGGAACAGGCTTGAGAACGTCTTGCTCATAGCCGTCCCCGGAATTCGCCTACCGGGCGAATGGAGATACAATTCTCCCCGGAGACCGGCAGATTCCTGCCGGTCTTTCGCAGACTCTCTCCTATTCGTCCAGGCCGCCGGTCTACAGCGTACTGCAGGAGGTCGAGTACGAGACGGACTGCGTCGCGTTCCTGACCTCGATAACGCAGTTGTAGGTGGTGCCCGGGTCCAAGCCACCCACAGAGTCCAGGCAGAGCTGTCCCTGCGGGCAGGTCTGCCAACCCGCCCCTGGTACAACCATCCCATTGCTGCCGCAATAGGTCACGCGACACTGACAAGGCGATCCGCCGTCATTGATAACCCGCCACGTGATGCACACGCCGGTTTGGGTCACCGGACCGGGCGGGTACAACTCCAGTTTGATGTTGTGCGCGAACTTGGCGTACAGCGTGTAATCGCCGTCCACGAGCACCGTAGTGTTCGGCGCTTTCGGGTCTTTGACTTTGCCCTGATCCACCGCCGTGCCCGTCCAGGCAATGAAGTAGCAGTCGGGATCGGGCTGGGCCTTGATGGACACTGGCGGCAGCGACGGGGACAACGGGTACGTGAAAGTGCCTGTCCCCGGCGTCGTGACGACGCCGTGACTGGAGGAGGAGATCGTCAGCGTACCCTCGTAGCGCTGGAAGCCGGCCACCAGCGTGTAGTCAGCATCCACGGTAACCGTCGTCTCCGCGGACTTCGGGTCCTTGACCTTGCCCTGGTCTGCCGCCGTGCCGGTCCAGCCGGTGAAACTGTAGTGCGCGGCGGGCTGAGCCTGCACGGGGACGACCGTCCCACCCGCATAGGGGTAGTCCCCCACGCCGGGCTTCGGAACGGTGCCGCCGGCACCACAACTGATCTTCAAATGCTTGGCCGCCGCCAGGCTGGCTTCGGCCGTGCCGCCGTAGGCGCCCATATCGATGCGCGGATTGAGCACCGGTCCCGTCGGATTGTTCGGCGCCGTCAAAGGCTCGTCGAGTAGGGGAGAGGCCGGATCGCCCGCATCCAAGCACGGACTCGTGACGCCATCCGAGACCCACGAGCCCCCCGCCGCGTTCCAACGCCAGCCCTGGCTCTTGAGATGGTAGTCGCCCGCCACCCAGCCCGCCACGCCCGCGCTACCGCCGGCGTCCGTCCGGTGGCCCAGGCTGACAAACAACGGATCCGCATTGATATTGCCGTCCCCCGCCCAGCCGCCCTGCACATCCGAGTACGTCACCGCCGCCCGCGTGCTGTCGATCTGCAGACCCTTGGACGTCGGCACGTTGAAGTACACAATCGAGTTGGTCAACGAGGGCGTCGTGGCACTTACCCCGACTCCCTGGTTCTCCACCACCGTGCAGTTGATCAGCGTGGGCTTACCGCTGTGAACCCCTGCACCGCCGTTACCCGCGATGAGGCAGTTGCACAGCGTCGCCTCCCCTTCTTTCGCCACCCGGCCCGTGCCCGCGGTGGACAATTCCACCCCGGCCGCGCCATTGCCCAGGATCTGGCAGCCGGTCAGGGCCAGACCCCCTCCGCCTACCAGCCTCACCCCCGCCTGGGCGCTGCCGTGAATCGTGCACTGACGGATCGTGGGCGCCGCGGTGTTGCAGAACACGCCCTGGTTGCCGCCCTCGATCGTGAAACCGCGCAGCACACTGTTGGCTTGTTCTCCCTGGATGAAGCTCACGACATTGCCGCTACTGGTCACAACCGTGGCAGCCACGACCGCCGGATTGTTCGGATCGGTCGAGCGGACCGTCACGCCCTTGCCGGCGAAACTGATCTTCTCCTCATAGCGGTCCGGCTGGGCCACGAGCACGTCGCCGTCATTCGCATCGCAAATCGCGTGCTGAATGTAGTCATAGCGTCGGCCCGTGCGCGAGGCCGAATGGATGTTCTGCACCCGGCCGTCCGGCGATTGGTAGCTGAAGCTCAGCGTCTGCCCCAGGACATCCTCGCCGTAGTAATCGGACCAGACGAGCCTCATGCCGTCCAATACCGGCACGGCCCCATACGGATTGCCCGGCATGGTGACGTTCAGGATGCCGTACTGACGCGTCACACAGGCCAGCATGATCTGGCCGCTGGCCGCACCGCCGCTGGTATAGACGATGTGGCAGCCATCGATCATCGGCTGCGACTGCATCCCGGGGGCCTTGGCCACGACGAACTCCCGGATGTGCTGCCAATCGGAGAGATCGGCCCCGTAGATATCGCCGCGGTCGTTGCGCTCGTCGGTCCAAACCACCAAGCGGCCCGAGATGGACGGATTGTACTGCCGGGCCGGATTGCTGCAGACCGTCGCGATCTTGATGTGGTTCGGATCGGAGATATCGGCGGCATAGATGTCGCCGTTGCCTTCCCAGACCACGATATTGCCGGAGATGTCCAGGACATGGTCAACATCTGTGTATGGATTCTGGTAGGGGTACGGATCGCGTTTGCCCACCTTCGTCGCAATGGTGAAGTAAACCGGCTTGTCGAGGTTGCTCACGTCAGCGCCGCAGATGTCGTAAGGCATGTTGGACCACTTCGCCAGCGTGCTCTTATCGATGCCGACGTGCTGCACCCACACCACCTTGTTGCCCGAGACGGCCGGATGGCTGTAGGAGGCCGTGTTGCTGCGGGTCCGCAGCTCGCGCTGGACGCCGGTCGCGAGATTCATGATAAGAACGCTGGTGCAGTCCGGGACGGAACCTTGGTAGGTGACGCCGCCGAACCAGACGACGAGATCGCCGTCGATCTTCGGCTCCAGATTGCAGCCGGTGGTCCCGAATGTCTGCGTTTTGCCGCTCACCAGATCCTGACAAGTGATGCGTGCGTCATAGATCGACATCTGGCCGGGGCTGGAGTACACGACATTCGTGCCGGAGACGTCCGGATAGAACGCGTAGAGAGTCAACTGCGCTCGGGGAATCCTCTTGGCCGAGCCCGTGACACGGACCCCAACGCACTGGACCCGGCTGGGAACGCTCTGCGTGAACCCGTCGCTCACCACCAGCTCGAATACGTAGACGCCCTGGTCCATCATGGTAAAGGAAGGTTTGACCGTGTTCGCATCGCGCAGGACGACTGATTCTCCCTCCACCTGCCGCCACTGGTAAGTCAAATGGTCGACTTTGTCCACATCGTAGGAGTCGGCGCCATCCAGAGTCACCACGCCCGGCGTTTGCCACACCGTACCGGGCCCCGCATTGGCTACGGGGACGTGGTTGGCGGAAACCAGGACGATAACCTGGTCCGGCAGGCTGGTGTGCGTCGCGTCCGCGACGACCAATTGGAAGACGTACTCCCCTTCCAAGGCCGGCGTGAAGGTCACTTTGGCACCACTGGGATCGCTCAACACCACGACCGGCCCGCTGACCTGCGACCAGCGGTAGGTCTTGACGCCGCAGGGATCGTAGAAGAAGCTCCCCTTGCCGTCGAGGGTCACCGGCGCGAGCGGTTGCAGGAGGTGCTGATCCCCTCCGGCATTCGCTGCCGGCCGGATGTAGCCGACGAACTCATACGCCCCCATGTCGACGCGACCGCCATAGACTCGAGCGGCATTGTCCTTATCCCGCTCCCTCGGCGCTATGGCAAGATCCGGGTTGCCGGCGTTGACGCACGGGGAATCGACCGTCAGGTGAAAGTCCTTGTTGAGCGGGTTCGCAAACTGCGGGTCCACGGAGATGTTCCCGCCAACTCCAATCAGGTTGCCCGGGCCGCTCCAGGTGACGCCGGCCGTCTCATCCATCTCCCCGAAGTCGCCCGGCACGTTGCCCCAGAAGTCATTGTACGCGACAGAGGCCGAATCGGGGGGCTCCTCGTACCAGACAAGTCCGCCGCCGGCGGTCGCATTGCAGATAATGTTGTTCCAGATAGAGTAGTCCTCCATCGTCGGGTCGATCTCGAGAAAGAGATTCCCGCCCAGACCGTCGCTGCCCTGGTCGCTCGCCTCATTGCCCACGATCGTGTTGTTGACCAGAGACCCGGCGATAAACGCCACGCCTCCCCCCACGTAGGCCGAGTTGTCGTAGATCAGGTTGTCCCTGGCACGAACCTTGGGGTCGGCGAGAAGGAGGCCCCCGCCGAAATAGGCGTAGTTGCCCTTGAAGATGTTATGGGAGATGATGGCACTGGAGGCCTCGCACGCGATCCCGCCGCCGTAAGAGATACTGTACTGGGAGTAATCCGCGGAGACGTCGTAGATGCCGCGGTTATTGGCGATCACGTTGTGCGTAATCGTCGGTGAGGCATCGAAGCAGTAGATGCCGGGGCCCCAGAACTCCTTCATGGTGCCATCCGACGATTGGTACATCAGGGTTCCGAAGCCGCCGGTGATCGTGAACCCCTGGAGCACGGCCGCATTGGTCTCCTGGTTCTCGAAGGTCACCACCGTCCCATCCCCGTCCGCATTGATGATCGTGTAGCCCACGATCCGGGGATCGTTCGGGTCCGTGCCGGTGACCACGATGTCCTTGCCGTTGAAGTTGATGGTCTCATAGTACACCCCCGGGGACACCAGGACGGTGTCGCCTTTGACGGCCGCATCGATCGCCGCCTGAATATGGGGATACTCGCTCGGCACTTTGCGCACTGTCGCCGCAGCCGTAAGCGTCACTCCACACAGTGCAACCATGCCCGCAATAATGGCCTTCCGCATTTTCTCGCCCTTTCCGAATCAATCACCACAGTCCTCATCCACGGGAGCAGCCCAAGAGGAATCCCTGCCTCCGCACGATGGTCCAAGTTATTTATAGCCGAAACCGGCAGCCCTTGCAAGATGTTCCGCATTTTTTTGAGCCGTCGAGGATGGTCCCCGACCGCAGTTCCTTCGCACCTTCTGTGTTTAGAGACGTCCGAAAGGCGGCTTCGTTACGTGGGAAATGGGGTAGTTCGGTGAATTTTTGCGAAAACTCGACCCGCGGGGCTGTCACAACGTCCCCTGGCTCGCCACCCCGGACACGACTTACTCCGTTTGGGGCCCTTTGCGGTCCGGGACGGGCAGCCCCAGTTCGGTAAGGACGCGCTTCATGTCCTCCCAGACGTAGCGGCGGTTCTGCTCCGTGTAGTTTCGCAACAGGTAGGCGGGATGGAAGGTGGCCATGAGCTTGACGGGCGGACGGCCGATCCCGCTATAGTATTCCTGGAACTGGCCCCGCAACTGGCTGATGGGCTTGACGGTGTTCAGGAGCGTTTTAGCCGCGTGGCCCCCCAGGGCCACGATGACATCCGGCTGGATGGCCTCGATCTGCCTCTGGAGATAGGGCAGGCAGTTGATGATCTCCTCGGGCCGGGGCTCGCGGTTCTCGGGCGGCCGGCACTTCAAAATGTTGCCGATGAAGACCTCTTCCCGCCGGAGGCCGCAGGCGGCGATGATCTTGTCCAGGAGCTGCCCCGCCCGGCCGACGAACGGCCGGCCCTGGGCATCTTCATCGGCCCCCGGGGCCTCGCCCACGAACATGATCCGGGCCCGCGGATGGCCCTCGCCCGGGACGCAATGCTTCCGTATCGACCCCAACTGGCACTTGCGGCACTGCCCCGACCTCGCCGGCCACCGCCGCCAACTCCTTGCCGGCGTCGGCCACGGATTGCGAATCGCGGATGGCGGAGGCCGGATTGACTGCTACAGGCTGTGCCGCAGGGGACAAATCCGCCGATCGCGGCTCGACCGTGGGCAAAGATCCCGTGCCCTCGGCTGTCTTGCCTCGGACCGCAAAGCCTGTAAAGAAGCCTTCCATTTCCAGGTGCTGGCGAACCACCTTGTTCAAATCCACTTCCGTCATGGAAGCCTATTATAGCGTCGTGCGAAAGACACGCAAGACCTTCATCCTTTCAACCCTCGACGGCGCCGGCACATGGTCGGCATCGACGCCTGCGACCTTTTGGTGTCGAACACGGCAGGCGCGGAACTTGACGACGTACCTGCAAACGACCATGTGATCCATCCGGTCCCGCGTCGCGCCCGCCGGGATGAAGAAAAAGGGGCCTGTACCCGTGTTGGGTACAGGCCCGAGACCACTGCTGTGTCGTGGATCCGACGAAGTCCGCCCGGCTCACGTGACTGTCAGCCGCACGTTGTCCCCATCGATCCGGTTTCTACCATCTCTACGCACCCTGTCGAGGCAGGGCCTTTGCAACGCTGCCAGATCTCGATCTACTTCGTGCCGGCTTGGACCGCGTTGGGATCCGCAACAGCCGCAGGCGCTGGTGCCGGTTTCGGCTGCGGTAGCGGCACCACCATGTAGGCCACCGCGTTGAGGAAGATCTTCTGGCCTTGGGCATTGAGGTTCATGACACCCCAATTCACCTTGTCGTTCGTGATCTCCTGGGTGCCGGCGTTGAAGAACATCCGATGGCCGGCCGGAATCTGGATCGGAGGTCGCGTAGAACGGCGTGCCCGCGGACCACTCGGCGATCAGGATCGTGCCGGTGTCGGGCCGAACCGCCAGGACTTTGCCGCTGCCCGCATCGGCCGTCTTGATGAAGCTGGCATACCCGCTGGCCACGTTCGGATCGTACCACTGAACCATATGTTGGTATCGCCCGGCAACGAGCTGTAAAGCGTCGGCCGTATCGAATTGGCGGCATTGGCATCAGCCGGAGCGGGTTGTTCGGCATTGGCATCACCGGTGGAACAACTTCGACCGGAGCTGGCGGAACTTCACCGCCGGCGGCGTAAACAGCAGTGAACGTCACACCCGCGGTCGCACTCGACTTGTCAAGCCGATTGTAGTACGGATCGCGCGCATCCTGGGTCAGAGCTGTTGACCCACTTCCAGCGGTCATTGGCGGCGATGTACGAGCTGAACAGCATCACCGGGGCCGTCACGTTGGTCCAGGCGGCGACTTCCGTCGCATCGGTGGCCATGCCGGCGCTGTTGTTGTCACGGCTCACGATGACCAGATCCGCCGCGTTCAGGGCCGCCAGCTTGTTGGGATCCAGGACTTCCCAGTTGCTGGTCCCGGGCACGGCTCCGGCATGTAATCCACCTCATAGTAGGCGGCCCGCAGCAGATCCACGAAGCCCTTGTCGCCGGGCACGTTGGCATCGGCCGAGGAGGGGTGCTGCGCCGAGACGAAGATGATCTTCTTCGGCATATACGTATACGTGTACGTATAATGCGCCGTCACCTGCAAGCTGGGCCGCACTTCACGATATCATCCTGGTTGCCGTCCTGCAGCCGTCACCCGCACCCAGAATCCTTTGGTCCCTTTCAGCAGGGAAGCAGGGTCGGACAGGGTGACGCTGGTCGTGCTGTCACTTTGCCCGAAGATGGCCGTGCCGGGCGTCAGATTGACATTCACCGACGTCCAAGGGCCCGCTGCTGCTGGCGCCGACGTAAACCGCATCTTTCTGCCGCCGGTTGGCTCAGGACGCTCGCCGGATTGACGCCCCAAGCCATGATCGTCAGCTTGGCACTGGTGATCTGGACATCAGGGTCGCTGATCGTGCCACCGGAGGGGTACTTACTGAAATCCGGGACCGTCCCCTTGCACTCATACGGCTGGAACCACGTGATCGTGACGTTCGTGTACGCCGGCTCTTGGTGAAGCCGGAGCTCACCGTATTGTCGCAACTCACGTCCCCGGAAACAGACACACTCGCGGACGTCGCGAATGACGCCGTACTCATGGCGAGCAAAACACTCGCCATCACACCCACTACAACCGATCTCTTCATCTTGCACTTCTCCTTTCTCCAAGGCACCCATTGTGCCATTTCCGATTCACCCGCGCTCCACCAGCCACGCATAGGATCGCGCTAACCACACCACGTTTGTGCTTCACCTCCTTTCTCGACGACGATTCTGGTCACCGTTCCATCATACTGAATCGATCGTCGCCCTGGAGGGAACAATCAAGAGACCCTCCATCTTGTTTCACGATGAATCACCTCCTTCCTGGCACACTTGTCTCGTGCCCGCGATGGCCGCGACCACGAACTCTGCCGCAGAAACGCCGCCGCCCGCGGAATCCCGTCCGGGCTACGGCCTCGAGCTGCGTCCTACACAGACCTCCGACGCAGCCGGCCTACCGACTATCAATATTCGCGGCCTTTGTCAAGAGGCAAACAAGTTTTTTTCATGATCTGCTCCATGGCGACAGTGATCGTCACGCAGAGCGGAGTCACCCACTCGGCGACCGTTCGTCGCGTCCATCGAGCAAGACGTTGCCCAAGCGCACCTTTCATTGCACCAGAGTCACGACGCTGACGCGAAAAAGACGTGCCGGCCCTCGGATAACGCCGCATGCCGGGTGCATGGCCCGCACAAAGACAAGAAAGGGGCCCCCTTTCGATCAGTCGGGGGCCCCTTCGTTGACCTTGAGCTGTACGTCAAGCACGGCCTTAGCCGTTGATGATCTCGTACGCCTCTTCCTTGTAGGCTTCCATGATGTAGGGAATGCCCGAGACCTGGGCGGCTTCGGGGGTCAGGGCCATCAGGTCGTTGCGGCTGATGGTCGAGACGCGGAAATTGCGGCTGCCGGCCATGAGCTGCTGCAGACCGACCTTCAGCTTGTCCGTAAAGGTATACAGGCCGATGGCGCCGAGCGGCATTTCCTTGACGGTCGTCCTTGCCGTACTTGGCCACGAGGTCCTCGTAGCTGACGAAGATCTCCTCGACCGTGCTGCCGAACTCGCTGACCGTCTTCGGCAAGGCATTGGGGCCTTCCTTGAGCCATTCGCCGATGTTCTTGCCGACCATGCCCGGGATCATCAGCGCCCGGCCCATGCAGACCGCCTTGACGAACGGCGAGCCCATCGCCAGGACCTTGAAGACGTGGTCTTCCGAGCTGAAGCCGCCGGCGATGGCGATATCCGGGACAAACTGCTTCTTGGCGGCCAGTTTCTGGCACAGGTCCTGCGTCATGGACTGCAGGTAGAACGTGGGCACGCCCCACTCCTGCATCATCCGCCACGGGCTCATGCCGGTCCCGCCGGCGGCGCCGTCGATCGTCAGCAGGTCCAGCTTGGCCTCCGACGCCCACTTGATCGCCATCGCCAGCTCGCGCATCGGATAGGCGCCGGTCTTGAGGGTGACGCGCTTGGCGCCGAGCTTGCGGAGCCGCTCGACCTCTTTCAGGAAGCCGTCGTGATCGACGAATCCCAGGCGGGAGTGTCTCTCGAAGTGCTTCAGGGCGCCGTCCCGGAACGCCGCCTGGTTGGCCTCGTTGGAGGGATCGGGGGTGACGAGATAGCCTCTCTTCTGCAATTCGATGGCCCGCTCCAGGGAATCGACCTGGATCTCGCCGCCGATGCACTTGGCGCCCTGGCCCCACTTGAGCTCGACGCACTCGATGCCCAGCTTGCTGACCACGTACTCGGCCACGCCCAGGCGGGTGTCCTCCACGTTCATCTGCACGATCATGTCGCCGTAGCCCTCATGGTAGCGGCGGTACTGAGCCACGCGCTCGGCCATATTGGGCGACTTGGTCACCTTGCCCTTGGCGTCGCGCTCGAGGCCGGGATCGATGCCGCAGACGTTCTCGCCGCAGACGAGCGTGATGCCGGAGATGGCGGCGCCGGCGGCAAAATGGGCCCAGTTCTTGCGGGCGATCTCGGTAGAGCCCAGAGCGCCGGTGAAGATGGGCAGACGCATCTTGACCTTGTTCTTGACGCCGTACTCGGTCTCCGTGTTGACCATCGGGAACAGCGTGTTGTCCGAGTCGCCCGACCGCCCCTTTGGGCAGGCCCTTGGCGCCGAGCGCGTATCCGGCGATATTCAGGTGCGAATAATCGACCGGATAGTTCTTGTCGGCGCCGGCGGTCAGGGTCCCGAAAGGTCCGGGATAGATGCACCTCCCGCCCGCGGAAGGTCGCTTTGAAGACCTCGCAGTTGCCCCGGCAGCCGTCGATACAGCGGGTGCACAGACCCGAGACCGGCGCCACGCTGCGGGAGCGGTTCATGGTTTGGGTTGCTTCGTTGGCATTGGGTTGTAGTAAGATTCATAGTACCTCCAAAAACCTAAAAGAGTTAGACTTGCTGGGTCTATTAGGATAAGCTTATATTGTGAGGCAGCGGTGGCTAATCAGGAAAGCATCTTATCCTGATACATGGCATTAGAAGGCCTAATAGTGCATATAGAAACGCTAAAGATTTTCTGTGACCTGGCGGACTCCCGCAGCTTCTCGAAGACGGCCGAGAAGCATTTTCTGAGCCAGTCGGCGATCTCCCAGCAATTGGCGCAGCTCGAATTGGCGTACAAATGCCAGTTGATCGCGCGCAAGAAGCGACCGATTGAGCTGACCACCGCCGGCCAGGTGTTCTACAAGAGCCGCCAAAGACATCCTCGACCGGTATGATCAGCTCCAGCAGCGAGCTTAACGCCCTGCACACCGGCGTCGAGACGCGGATCAACGTGGCGGCCATCTTCAGCATCGGGATGCACAGTCTGCCCGACTACGTCAAGAAGTTCATGATCCACTATCCGCACGTAAACATGCACATCGAGTACTTCAGCGCCGACAAGGTCTACGAGCTGGTGCTCAGCGGCGAGTTCGATATCGGCCTGGTGGCCGTGCCCAAGAACGATAAGCGGCTGGACGTCTATGAATTCGAAAACGAGCCGCTGGTCCTGGTGTGCAGTCCGAAGCACCCGCTGGCCGGCGAATCCAAGGTGGACATTCACAAGCTGCAGTTCGAGCGTTTCATCGCCTTCGAGAAGGAAGTGCCCACCCGCATTTGGATCGACGGCATCCTGTCCCGGTACAGCACGGTCGTGCGGCCCGTCATGGAATTCGACAACATCGAGACCGTCAAGCGGGCCGTCGAGATCAATGCCGGCGTGAGCATCCTGCCGCGGGCCACGGTCGTGCAGGAGGTGGCCGGCGGCACGTTGAAAGCCGTGCCCTTCTCCAACGACCGCTTCGTCCGCCCCACCGGCATTATCCTCCGCAAAGGGCAAACGCTCAGCCAAGCCGCACGTTATTTCGTCGAGTTGCTGAGAAAACAGGCAAAATAGAGAAATGGCTCCCTCGTAGCGCGATGCCGCAAGCCGTTTGCCGTTTCGTGACGCACGGACTTGACAAAACCTGCCCAATCGCACAACGTATAGACGGACAAGAGCAGGGAGCACTTCGAGGCCCTGACCGGCCTTGTGGTACTTCGGCGGAAGAGGCAACCGGTGTATGCCGATACGAGCAGTGATCTTCGATCTGGATGGAACGATTACGCAGCCTTATCTGGATTTCAATCAGATCCGGGAGGAAATCGGTCTGGAGCCCGATGGCGGGCCCATTCTGGAGGCGATGGCCAAGATGACGCCCCCGGAGCGGCAACGGGCGGAGACGATCCTGCACTTCCACGAGGAAAGGGCCGTGGCCGAATCGAAGCTGAACACCGGGGCCCGCGAAGCCCTCGCCGCCCTCCGGGAGCGGCGGCTCCCCATCGGCGTCCTGACGCGCAATCGCAAGGACAACGCCTGGGCGGTCGCCGGCAAGCACGGCCTGCACTTCGACGCCGTCGTGGGACGCGAGGATGGGCCGGTGAAGCCCGATGCCTTCGGCGTGCGGCACCTGTGCCGGCAGTTCCACGTCGAGCCGGCCCAGACGCTGGTCGTCGGCGACTATCTGTTCGATTTGCTCTGTGCCCGGGCGGCCGGCGCCATCCCGGTCCTGCTGACGAATCACGGGCGGGCCGAAGACTTCGCCCGGCACGCCGATTTCACGGTGGCCAGCCTGACCGAGCTGCTGCCGATCGTGGACCGTCACAATGGTCAACCGAAATCTCAGGGACAATCAACAGGAGAAGGAATGTACAAGTCAGGTGATGGTCATGATGCTTCGCCGTGGGTCTGGCCGCCGGCGCGTCGTGGGGCGCCCAAGCCGCGGCTGCCCCCCCATCCCGCCCGGCCGCCGCGGACCCGAACGCCCTCGATACCGTGCTCAAGAACTTGCAGGACAAAGCCGCGGAGTTGAAGACCTACCAGGTGAACATGGACTACGTCTTCAAACAGCCGGTGCTCGAATCGCAGCAACGCCGGACCGGCGTTCTCTACTACGCCAAGTCGGACAAGAAGTCCAACTTGCGCATCGACTTCCGCACGCTCCAGCAGGACCAGGAGAAGGAGCAGAAGTACGTGCAACAGTACTTCTTCGACGGCGTCTGGCTGCTGGAGATCGATCAGCAACTGCAAACGGCGACGAAACGCCAACTGGCGCCCGAGGACAAGCCGCTGGATGCCCTCTCGTTGGCCAGCAAGCAGCTCCCCGTCCTCGGCTTCGCCCAGGTCCAGGACCTGCGCCAGCAGTTCGAGATCGCAGCTCGTCGCCGAGCCGCCCGGCCAGCCGGCGGCCCGGCCGCACCTGCATCTCAAGACCAAGCCGGACTCGGTCTACAAGGACGACTACGTCACGATCGATCTCTGGATCGATAGCAACATCGGGCTTCCCGTGCAGGTGCAGGCCGTCACGACGGAGCAGGACGTCTACGAGATCAAGCTGACCGACCCGAAAGTGAACGGGCCACTGGACCCGAAGCTGTTTCAGGTCGATATTCCCCGTAGTTTCAGTACGCAGGTCATCCCTCTGCCCCCCAAGGACGAGGGGATGCCGCCGAAATAGAAGGTTTCCGAGCGTGTTCTTTTGCGTTGGGGGCCCTAGACGCTCCTTCCGGGGCCGCAGTCGAACGAAGGCAGGCGATGATGGACGTAGATCAAGTGGACGAGATGGAGATTCGCGAGCTGATTGAGCAACGGGCGCAGCCGTTATTGGCCTTGGCCGATTATCTAGCCCATTGTCCTACCCCGCGGGAGACCCTGACCCGGCCCTTCGTAGGCGACCTGCTGTCCCACTCGATGCAGGTGGAGGAGTTCCTGGACACGCTGGACGCCGGCAAGTGTTGCGACTGGTGCAACATGCGTTCGGTCACGGCGGCGATCAAGCTGTTCGCCGACGCCAGCTACGAGCTGCTCCACATCCAGCAGCGCGTGCCGCGCTACCACCTGATGCCGGTGGAGCGGGATTTCGTGGCCGCCACGAATGAGGCGCTGGAATTCACCAGCGTCATTCTCGCCCGCGCCGCCAAGGAGATGCTCGAACCAGGCCCGCGAGCTGGGTCTGCAAGTCCCCTCCGAGCCGGGTCCCGCCAACCTGCTCCAGGAACCGCTGCCCAAGGGCCGGCTGCCGCACGATTGCCTGGCCCGCCAGGTCGATACGGTGGCGGGGACCGTCACCCTGCTGGCGACGGCGTTCCTGAATCTCGCCTCGGAGTGCGAGGATGTCCGCGCCACCAGCCGCACCCAGCCGCAGGAATACGCCGCGCCCAATTCCGCCGTGCTGAGCGAAGAGCGGCTCCGGAGCCTCGAATTCCAGTTCCACAACCTGCAATCCCAGTACGACACGTACGTCTCGGGCACGCAAGTGGAGCATCAGGATACCGATCTGCCGGTCCTGCGGGGACACGCCAGCGTGGTCTTCCATCTGCTGCGCATCGCCACGCTGTTCGCCCACTACTACGAGCGGCACGTCAACAAGCAGCGCTGTTCGGTGGCGATCTTCAAGGGGCATCTTGGTGGAGCCGGAGGCGCTGCTGCTGGTGCTGATGAACTACGCCATTACGTTCATCGACCTGTACACGAGCCGGGCCGTGAGCCTGTGCCAGGAGATGCTCAAACGCTACGCGGAAGTGGGCCGGATCGAGGTCCCCATCCCGAAGTACCGGGGCTTCCATGTGCGGCCGTCCACCCTGATCTCCAAGCTGGTCCTGCACTACGGCAGCAAGGTCCAGATGCTGCTGGGGGACGAGATCTATGACGCCAGCTCCTCGCTCGACCTGTTCCGGGCCAACGAGAAGATCAACGCCCAGAAGAGACGCTGGCTGGCGAACGAGATCGTGCGGCTGGGGCTGGTGCCGGAGCACTGCGACGCGGAGGATGCCGACGTCGATTGTCCGCAGCGTAGTGCTGGAACTGGCCCAGAAGAGCAAGCTGGTCCTGTACGAGCAGCCGCTGGAGCTGCCCGAGCGGACCTGCACGGGAGAAGGCACGCTCCTGGAGAAGGTCACCAGCGAGACGGCCAAGCTGCTGGCCATGGGCAAAATCGACATCGGCATCGACGTGACCGCCCAATTCGTCGGCGACAAACGCGTCCTCAGCGACATCCAGCTCCTGGCCCAGCACGGCTATGGCGAAGACAACTACGGCAACAACGTCCCCCTGCCCAAGCAGCTCGCCTACCTGCGGCGCTAAGAAGCGTGGAGCGGTTGCGGTTGCGCAGCTCGTATCGGCCGCGGCAGACGTCGGGCGGTGCCCTTCGGAGTACCGCCTTCCGGCGGAAGAGACCCGTCCAACCGGCATAAACACCGTACTTCAAACAACAAACCGCGACCAACTCGACTATTCTCGTGAATTCCCGCCAGCAAATGGGTAGGATACAATCATGCAGACGGTCTACCTCGAAACGTCGATCATTAGCTATCTGACGGCCCGCCCTTCAAGGGACGTAGTCGGCATTGTCCGTCAGCAGCTTACCCAGCAGTGGTGGGAGACGCAAAGGTCGCTCTACGAGGTGGTCGTGTCGCCTCTGGTCGGAGATGAAGCCTCCAGGGGGGATTCAGAAGCCGCTTTCAGACGGATGCAGATCATCAAAGGACTTGGGCTGATATATCCGACGCCAGAGGCTCGCGCATTCACAAAGCAGATTCTCCTCCAAGGAGCATTGCCCAAGACGGCCGCTGATGACGCCCTGCATATCGCGCTGGCAGTTGTTCACGGCGTCGACTACCTCCTGACTTGGAACTGCCGCCATATCGACAACGCCCGGACCAAACCCCATATTCGTAAGTTGTGTCAACAAGAAGGATACGGTTTCCCTGAGATCTGTACCCCGGAAGAATTGATGGGAGATCATTGAGATGGCTGATGAGATCATCGAAGAACTGTGGGCAATCAAAGACGAGATTGCCAAGGAAGCGGATTACGACATCGACAGGCTGGTTGACCGGCTACTGGAAAAGCAGCAGCAGAGGGAAGTCAGCACCTCGAACACAGCGTCGGAGGATCGGGTGCCCGGAAAGGGGTAAATATGGCAAAAGGGATTGTGGTTTATCATTCCAGAAGCGGCAACACGAAGGAGATGGCGGAGATCATCGCCAAGGCGATGAATGACTCCGGCTTGAGCACCGAATGCAAGCCCGTGGACAAGGTGCGCGCGGACGATCTCCCCTCCTATGATGCCGTCGTCATCGGATCGCCGTGCTATTATGGCCAGATGGCCGGGGCGGTGAAGCACCTGATCGACGAAATGGTCAGCCGGCACGGGCAGCTCAACGGCAAGGTGGGGGCTGCCTTCTCCAGCTCGGCCAATATCGGCGGCGGCAGCGAAACGACCGTCGTGGGCATCATCGAAGCGATGCTGATCGCCGGCATGATCGTCCAAGGCGATCCCCAGGGCGCCCATTACGGCCCGCTGTCCATCGGCAAGCCCGACGAGAGGGTCAAGCAGCAATGCGAACGCCGGGGTCAGAGAGTGGCCGCCCTGACGAAGCGGCTGTTCCCCTGAGGAGTGGCACGGGCAGCCTGCCCGTGCAAGAACAGTGCCAGAGGATCTTGCAAACGCAATGAACGGTGTTTGAGGCCCGGCCTGCCTGAGTTCAGTCGAATGGGCGGCCCTATTCATGGGCAGGATGCCCATGCCACGGCCGAACGCGTTTTTTTGACGAAAAAACGCATTTTCTTTTGACACGGGCTTGCCGGGAGGGTTAGATTCGCCCCCATCCTTATTCCGCAAGTGGAGGATCCATTCGATGCAGGAATACGAAAATCTGAAGACGTTAGTGGCCGAGATCGAGTCGGACATCAACAAGGCCATGGGCGGAAACAAAGCGGCCGGGACCCGGGTGCGCAAGCAGATGCAGATGATTAAGCAGGCCGCACAAATCGTCCGCAATCGGGTCCTGGAGATCCGATCGACCGAGGAGTAACCCGCCGCCAACGGCCCTGTACGGATCGTTTCTGTATTGAGGCATGCCGATGATGTTTTGATTGCCGGGCTGGCCCCGTTCCCTCCGGTGCACCGCAGTCACACCCCATGTCGCACGAGGATAGTCTATATTGAGGTTGCCATGCCCCCCGCATTGCTCTTCGACCTGACCCAGATCGATCTGAACGCCCAACCCGTGTTTGATAAGGAGACGGTCTGTAGAGTCAACCCCCAGCAGTTCGAAATGCAGCAGCTCGACGGGATTCTGTGGTACGATCGGGATAAAGCGTGCATCCTGGGTTACAAGGATGTTACGGACAAGGAGTTCTGGATCCGGGGCCACATTCCGGGCCGGCCCCTCATGCCGGGAGTCATCCAGATCGAAGCGGCCGCCCAGTTGCTCAGTTTCTTCGTCAAGCAACTCTATGAGGACAACGGGTTCGTCGGCTTTGGCGGGATCGAGCGGGCGAAGTTCCGCGCCACCGTAGAGCCCGGCTGCCGGCTCTACTTGCTCGGCCACATCACGGAAGCCAGACCGGGCCGCAAGTACGTCTGCGACGTCCAGGGTGTCGTCTCCCGGACCCTGGCCTTCGAAGCGACAATTTCCGGCCTGAAGGTGTAGGCAACCAAGCGCGAGCTGCCACTGTGCAGTTGGAAGTGCGCAGAAAGAACCCGCCCACCTTCCAACTTGAGACTTCCCACTTCCAACTCGTGTCTCATTAGCCCCAAGGGGGCTTGAACATACCCCGCTGGCGCTATCAAAGACGCCGATTTCACAGAGCGAGACAGGCGCACAAACAGCGCACCAAACGACGAGAACATCCCCATCGACCCAGACTTGGCGGTGATCGTAGTGGCATGGCCGGAACCACCCCCAGCCGTCCGTTCGGCCGCTCTGGCGATTGTACGCAACGCCACCGGGAGGTAGGGACGGCGAGCCACAGCGGGAGGAAGAAGCCCCCGTGCTTGGAGGAAGGAGGACGAAGCCAGCACGGGGGCGTGTCCACCGGTTCAACCTTGTTCTCCGTCTCAGCCTCCAAAAAGGCGCCCCCCTCCTTGGGGGGCAAGTCACCCGTCTCTCCGTAGACGCTACTTTGATACCACTGCCCCACAGTGGCTCGAATGTGTCTGGCCACATGGATGCTGTCGTCGTGGGGGGGAGAACCTGTTGGCTCAAAAGGCCGGGCGGCGGGTTCTCCGAGAGGGCGTGTGTATGGGGGGGCGATCCGTGTGTCACTGCAAGACCCTGTCCGTAGTGTCGTGACCATGCGACCCATCCTCCGTGACACAACGTCGAACCTCCGAGTTCGACTCACCCACACGTGTCAGTTCTACGATTGCCTACTGCCGCGTGTCTTTCCATACAGATACGTGTTTTTCCGGCTTGGGTGCAGAATCATGCACGTTTTTTTTTATTTTGGCGGGTACATGGTATAATGGACACATGAGCATCGAGAGAGAATCAGCCGCGTATGGATCAACCAACGCATGGCAGCGGCACGGCCGAGGCTGCCGGAGCATATCCGGCAGGCCGTCCAGGGGGAATTCCAGGGGGAATTCCAGGGACATCTTACTTATTTCGGCCCACCAGATTCATCCATTCTCATCGGCAGGAGCAAGCCCATTCTGAAAGCCGGCGCGAGCGAATCATGGCCGATAACAGCCCGTTCAACAAGTGCTTCTATTGCGTGTGGACAAGTCGATCCAGACCTAATTCCGTGATCTTGACTTTAACGGCGCATTCCTCCGGGGAATTCAAGTGCAGAGTGTCTCTTGGCACAGCAAGCGACGCCGGCGTGCGGCGAACATGGCCCTCAGAGTGCCTCGGCAGCGGGGAAGAGTATGAAGACGAACGGTACGTGATGGCGGTGACATACGGTGAGTGACGCTACTGACATTGTAGCCGGCTTCCCGGTCCTCCATTGGGGGCCCACGTTGGAGGCCGATGACCGGCGCGAGTCCTGACTACCCGAACAACTCGGAGTGGGAGCCGGTTCGTTCCAGTGTCAGGATTTCCTCGCTGCTCTTGTAGATGAGGAGCCAATCGCCCGCCAAGTGACATTCATGGCAGTCCCGCCAGTCGCCGACCAGTTTGTGGTCCCGGTATTCGGTCGGGAGTTGCCGCCCTGTGGCGAGCGTTTCAATAACGGTGCTGAGCACCGACATGTCTTTGCCTTGGCGTTGGAGCTTCTTGACATCCTTCTTGAACTGCCCTGTCCTGCGAAGTATCAGATGCCCAAGTCCTCAAAAAGGTCTTCCACGGTTGCGAACTCCTCGACATCCTCCCCCCGCTCGGCTTTCTCAAGCGTTTCCCGCGTTAACGCGTTCGGAATCTTGATCTCGAACGGGATGCCTCTCTGTAAAACCACCTGTCGAAGGAACAGACAGACACCCTCTGACAGCGACATACCCAGCGCATTGAACACCTTCATGGCCTGCGCCTTCGTCGGCTCGTCTACTCGAACCTGAATCGTGGCTGAACTTCTCATATCAAGCTCCCGTCTCGCAACTTAATGGGTCAATATCAATACATTGTCCATACACTGTATATACGAAATCCATCGGCCAAGGTCAAGGAAAACACCATAGAAATCCGTTCATGAACGGTTCATGGACGTCGCTTGACAAAAGAAACAGCGTTTTCGGCAGCGACACAGCCGTTTCTCACACATTCCTGGGGTATTCACCGTGAACGCTTTCTACCAGGGCGAGCAGGTTGTCTAAGAGCACAGTCCATGAACACGGCAAACCGATCGCTGCCGACGAAGAACAACAGGCGTAAGAAGGAACCGATCACCGTGCTGGCTACGGGATTTGCTTTGGCTCCTCTTTGGCAGAACGCTGAAAGCGTTCTTCGAGGCTCTCTTTGACCATTACGCTGAGTGAACGACCGGAGATCACAGAAGCGTAAATCAGACTTCGTGAATGTCAATAGCCCCAAGGGGATTTGAACCCCTGTTGCCGGGTTGAAAACCCGGTGTCCTAGACCTACCTAGACGATGGGGCCACTCGGAATCTATTATTTATGATTTATCAATTATGATTTGCAGCCTCGCATTGCGAAGCCAGATCATAAATCAAAAATCATAAATCATAGATCCATAGATCCCTACAGGCTTATCGCCGCGACCGGGCAGGCGTCCACACAAACGCCGCAATCCACGCAACTGTCCGGATTCACTTTCGCCTTCTCATCGACCATACTGATGGCGCTGCTCGGGCACTCGCCCACGCAGGTCTCACAACCCGTGCACTTCTCCCGATTGACTTCAGCAGGCATCTCCTAACCCTTTCAAAAAAACAACCACAAATCACGCTGGAAAGCACGAAATGATACCACTTGGCCCCGGAAATACAACCGAAAAGTCGCAAATCCATCCGAAAGCACTCCCATAGCCGAGTCAGGTACTCTTACGCGGCCGGGAGGGCTCCGGTTCCCATTTGGGAGGTCGGATCGGCGCGAGATGTGGTCCCTCGAGTTCGATCGACCGGGCGAGAACATAGAAAGTGCCGCAGGCGAAGAGGACCGGCGCAGGGGCATGTTGGGGGCGGGTTAGCGCCGCGGGGGCGTAGTCAAGGCCGCTTGCATCGAGGTAGCCATGCGGCGGACGAGCACGTCTTTGTCGTTCTTGATCACCCAATCCAGCACGTTGCCGACGCTGTTCGACACCCCCTTGCCCAGAACGTATACGGCCATCAGCCGGACAGGCCATTGCGAGTGATTGAGGTTCTTCAGCACGACCGCGGCCAAGTCCTGGTCGAGAGGCAGGGAAACCATGTCGGCCATCGTGTTGACCTTCACCGCCCACTCGCTGTCCCCCCCGCCCAACAGCAGCCCGGACGGGCTCATCAGCGACGTCCGCAGTTGGCTGGTCAGCCAGTCCGCGTACTGCCAGACGTAGAGGTTGCCCTTCTCCGCCATGGCGCTCTGCTCCTTCAACAAGCCGGTAAAGAGCAACGCCGTCTGCGACTTCTGCGACTCCTGCCCCCGAGTGATGATGTTGATCCGGCTTTGCGCAAATCGGACGTCACCTCGACACGGGGACGCGTGATCGACGCAGTAACGGGCTTCACGTCCACCAGCCGGTTGCTGATCGTGCCTCTGTCGGTAGCGACCGGGTCCAGATACAGGGTGAACTGGACCCCAAGAGCGGCTTGGGCATAAGTCAGAAGGATGTCACGCAGCTCTCCGGTGGACAATCGGAACGTATGAGTCAGGTTCTTGCCCGGCTCCACGGTCAGACTCGTGCGGATCGTCTCGGACACCAAGTTGGGAATCTCCTGCTTGAGGTCCCCTGTTACACGAGCGCTGATGCGGATGTTCCCCTGGAACAGGCCGTTCTCTGTGATCACCAGGGGTTCGGTGGACTTATTGACGAGCGTGACCACGCCATCCAGCTCCCGGCCATACGAAAAATCGGGACCCCGGACGGAAATTGAATGTCGATCATCTTATCCGGGGCCAGGAACGGCGGGACAATCGCCTTGCCGAACCGCGTGGTGAGAAAATTGGCCAGGGGCGCCGGATCGACCGGCGGACTGTACGTGCTGCCCAGCTCCCGGAGAAGGTCTTTCGCCTTTTCCGCTGCCAACGAGCCGGGGTCCTTCGTGATGGCGGCCTTGAGCGTCTGGATCGCGTCCGGCCGGTTGCCGCCCGCCAATTGCACGCGGGCACGGACCAAATCCGCCAGTTGGCCCTCTTCGGAAGAGGCAAACAGGTCCTTGGTCAGGTCCAGCCGATTATTGAGGCTCAGAGCATAAGCCAACAGGGCCTGCGCCGAAGGCGAGTTCGGCTCGGCGGAATAGGCCTTATTAGCCCAGTCCAAGGCTTTGGCCGTGTTGGGATCGGCAAAGGAGTAAAACCACGCGAGCTGCCTCGCATTGGGCGGCCGGACCGGCTCTCCACCCCCCGGTCCGGGGGTCGGCGACGGCGCCGGTTCCGCCACCATCAACTCCTCCGCCTTTCGCTCCGCCCGTTGGAACATCTGGCGGGCCTTCAGCGGTTGTCCCAGCTTGATCGAAGCCCGGCCGGCAAACGCTTCCAGAATGATGTCGAAGCGATTCTCGGCGCGAATAATGTCCGCAATCGTCAGGCAGAGCTTCTGCGCTTCCTGCGTGTTGACATTGTAGCAACTGAGGGCCAAGGGCAGATAAATCTTCTGCGGCAGCGGCTCGGAAGGGTAGAGATACCGAAACAGCTCGGCGCAGTACGAGTAGGCTTGGGCCGATACGTCGTAGATCTGCAGTTGTCCGGCATACCCTGCGAAAGCCATAGCGGCATCGAGATCGAGCGGGTTCTCCCGCACCAAAAGGCGCAGGTGCTCCAGGTTGGCCGCCGGCCCGATTTCATCAGGGGCCACCTTGCCCAGCTCCGCAAAGGCCGTCCGGTTGTATCTATTGTTGTTGTAGGCCTGGACCAGGTACCATTTCGCCTGCTCCGTATCCCCCTGCTCCAGCACAAGCTGGCCCAGCAATGTCGCTACGTCCGAATTGATGGCGGGGTTCTTGTTCTTGATCTTCAACGCCAGCTTCTCGAGCAATGCCTTACGCTGGTCCGGAGAATTCACGCGGCTCAAAACGCCGCGGATCGCGTCCGCCACGATAGCGCGGTCCGCGGAGCTCGCTGACGTACTCCTGCAGCCAGAAGACCACCAACTCGTTGGAGTAATCCTCACTTGCCTGGTGTCCGGCGAGCTTCAGCAACAGCGGCTCGGCGCCGACGAGTTGCCGGTTCAAACTCTTGGCAGCGGTCAAAAGAATAATTGCCTGGTCAGCTTCAGGTCCGGTAATGTTCTCCGTGTGGGCGATTTCGTTGCCGATCTCCCAGAACCGGGCGGCAGCCATAGCGAATGAAGGGGGCACCGCGGCGCGTGCCGGGGACAGTCCGGGGGGCGTCTGCTGGGGGATTTGCACTTGCGCCACGCCGCGCAGCAGACAGGACCATCGCCAGAACCGTCGCGATCGACCTGTTCATAACCATGCCGTTCTCCTTTTAACCTGCCCAAGACTACCCATAGTGATATTTCGGGCAACGCCCCTGTCCGCTTTACATATTATCGCTACAGGAGTTATGGATGCACAAGCGTTTAGACACGATCCGTGTCTACCTGTTCCCCCTATTATACCATATTTCTACAGTTTGCCTATTTTTTTGGAGCGACGGTGAACGGACGGCAGCGGCCGACATTGTTGAGAAGACCGACCGCCATCATGTTGACTAGCAAGCTCGACCCCCCATAACTGACGAACGGCAACGTTAAGCCGGTGATTGGCATCAGGCCCACGGTCATGCCCACGTTGACGAGCACCTCGACCACGATCATCGCGACGATTCCGACCGCTACCAGTCGGGCGAACGGGTCGATGTTGTCCGCCGCAATCTCCAATCCGCACAGGGCGAAAATCACGTAAAGTCCCAAAAGGGCGAGACACGCGAGAAAGCCGCCTTGATGCGCAATGACTGGGAAAATGAAGTCGTTGTGCCGCTCAGGCAGGAAGTTGTACTTGATGAATGGGCCCCGGCCGTACCCCTGGCCGGCCAATCCGCCCGACGCGATCGCATACTTCGAGCGTGTGATTTGAAAGCCTGAGTCACGTCGCCAATGCTGCGGATTGAACGGGCCGCCCACGAGTATCTTGCCGAGCACAGGGATCTCCGCCACTTTGTCGCGTACCCAGGCGTTTTGTAGAAACACAGCGCTGACACGCAGCCGCTGGTAGGGTTGCATTTTGACCCACAGCAACGGACTGACGAGAACCGCCAGCAGAATGACCAGCAGCAGATGCTTGACCCTTGCCCCGGCCACGAACAACATCGTGAACAAAATCGGCATCATCAGCATCACGGTCCCCAAGTCCGGCTCGATCAGGATCAACACGATCGGCAGCAAGGTCAGGGCGAAAGGACCGATGAGAGAACGGAAACTGCGGTAATTGCTGCGGTAGCGCAGATACCATGCCAAGGCCACAATGTAGACCAGCTTGCACAATTCGGAGGGCTGGATGGCCAACGAGCCTATTCCCGGCTTGATCCAGCAATAGGCGCCTTTGCTTTTCGGGGCATACGGCAACTCCATGATGTGCCCGCTGATATCCAGGTAGACGAGCATGGCGAGAATGACCACAAAGAGCCAATGGCTGATCGCTCCTAACCGGCGGTAGTTAATGAGGTTAGCCGCGACGAACCCGCCGACTCCCACCAGGGCAAACACGGACTGCTTCTTCCAGTAGCCCGCCAGTTCCCCGATGGCCCGGCTGCTTGCGGGACTCGTCTCGGCGGGGTGGCCAACGAAGTAGATCGTCACAATCCCGACGAGCACCAGCAGACAGACGCTCGTCAGCAGGCAGATTCTGACGAATAAAAGGCGTCCCTTAAGGAAATTACGCATGGCGGCAGGATACCACATCCTCTATCCTGCGTACACGGATGAACCTGGGAAATCCGACCGGAATAGCCCGTGGCATGGCAATGGACTTGATTTCCTTGCAGGTTTCTGGTATTCTGATAATGCAGATTTTGCATTCGTGAACCGGTGCCCGCATCGCGGAGGCACGCATGGCCGCCTTGGGGCGGGAAAGGAGGAGAAGAGAGTGTCTTTTTTGACCGACTTATCCTGCAAGTCGGGCCGTTCTTTCCGCGATTTCCCCGTGCGGACGACGCGTGGAAGCTGACGGCGCTTGGCAGCACAGAAAGCTTATCAGAGACCAGGATCAGGCGGAGCATCTCGCTCGGCCCAGAAGAGAAAAGGAAGGAAGGCAAGTTATGAAGAAGCTCAGCTTATTGTGGCGATGCTTCTACTTACCACCCAGACTTGGGCGAAAGTGCACATTACCGTCGTGCCCAACGGTAAGACCGCGACCATCAAATATGCCACCGACGGCGAGAAGGTCAGGGCTTTCGCCTTGGACATCACGGTAGACAAGGGCACGATCCAGGGGATCTCCGGGTTCATGTCGGGGCGAGAGCACGAAGGCCAACCCCGGCTATGGCATCTTCCCGGGCAACTTCGCCCGCTACATCACGGTCGACGCCACGACCGGGGAGGTCTCCAAGTGGGACGTCAATGACTACACGCCCGTGGCCCCTCCGGATGACCCCAATGCTCTCGGGGGCTTGGGCACCAGCGGCATTACCATCGAGATGGGCGCCCTGTACTATCCTACGGACGATGGCTCGGTGAATGCCCCTCTCAACCAGGGCACCTTGTTCACGCTGACTCTCAGCGACGCGGCGAACCTGACCATCAAGCTGAACGACGCTCGGGGTGGCATCGTGCTCACAAACCCCGATGTCGCGGCGGTAGTCGATCTGCCCAATGCGACCAAGCATATCGATCGCCAGCGGCGGACTGTCGGCCTCGAGCAGCGCGGAGTACAACGAGTGGGTGGCGGTGGGCAAGCCCGTCTGCTGGACTTATCCCCGGCAGTGCCACGGTGACGCCGACGGCCTCAAAGAAGGCGACGCCGCAACCGGTTTCTACTATGTCGGCTACAACGATCTGAAGGTCCTCCAAGCGGCCTGGATGGTTCTGGAGCCCCCGTTCGGTCCCGGCATTGCCTCTGTCACGAATGGCATTTGCGCGGACTTCGCTCATGACCGGGGCGGCAACGCCACGACGGGCTTCTATCGCGTCGGTCCCACGGATCTCAACCGCCTGGTGGAGAGCTGGCTGGTCAAAGAGGCCCCGGCAGGCCCCGGCGTGCCCGCCGATTGCGGCGCGAACCTGCAACCTTAACAGGATTCATTAGCGTCAGATTCTGGCCGACACCGATTGCCCAGAGCGGCTCGGAGACAGTAGCGGTATACGCTCAGGGAGAGCCTCGTGCGCTAATGAACGGAAGGAGACATGGATGAACGAGGTATTCTCTCTGGTGTTGGTCTTGGGATGGGCCGGCCAGGCCGGTGCGGCGTTGACTCTGGTGGACGTGCCCACCGAGCCCATCAAGATCGGACAAACAACCACGATCAGAGTTCACAGCACAACATGAAACACAAATGGGCGTTGGCGCTGGGCTTCTGCGCGATCCTGATCGGCGGGTGCCGCCAACCGCTGAAGGATCGGGCCGACCCTGTACAAGTGATCGTCGAGGGCGACGGCGAATTTCCTCATTCTCTGGCCGGTCGATGGATAGCCAACAGCACGGCTGGGAGCTCCAGATCGAGCCGGAGGGTCGCATTTCCTCGGCCATCATCAGTCTGGGCCGTGTCCGCGTCGCGCCCGGGCAGACGACCACGATGCCGACGAAAAGCGACGCGATCAGGCAGTTTTTACACCCGGCTCGTGGACGGTCCACTACGCCCCGGACACGCGAGAACTCACCGTGCGAATCGTGATGGACCACGTGCGGGTAGAGATGGCCGGTAACATCATCGAGGGATCAAGCACGGACGTCTTTTTCGGTCCCGTCGATCCCACAGGTCCAACGTGGCAGGCCCAGTGGACGACCTTCACGCGGTACACCGCCCACACCTCCGACAACACGTCCGTCAACCTCTCGACGG
>CAVVRJ010000057.1:0-18794 GCA_963750205.1 uncultured Planctomycetota bacterium | reverse complement strand
ATTGCAGCCGATCTTTCTCGACGCCGCCGAAGACCATCGCGCCCAGCCGCCCGTTGCCGACCGGCAGCGCCTTCGTCCATTGCTTGGCGGGCTGGCGGTACCATAGCTTCAGTCGGGCCCAGGATTCATTTTCATCGGCCACAACCGTTTGCACGCTGATGGCGGCAGCTAAAACGGCGAGGAGATACCACTTGCACGATTTCATCGCTCTCCTTTGTCCGATCCTCATTATTCTGATGGCAAAAGGACATAGCTCTTTCCCGGTTCTGTCTTGAATTCCACGATGTTCTTGTTCGCTAGCGTGATGGCGACGTCTTGCTCATTCGTCTGAACGCGGACCGAGGTCGCCGTGCGGACCAAGCAAGGATCGCCCAGCTTGGACTGCATCTTCGCCTCAGCCAGCTTGCCGTTCTTCCACGCCAGGTCCACCTCGAAGCCGCCGCGGGCGCACAGGCCGTCGACGGAGCCGGTGGGCCAGGCGTTGGGCAGGGCGGGCAGCAGGTCGATGACGCCGGCCCTGGCCGTCCCGGCGTGGCTCTGGAGCAGCATCTCGGCGATGCCGCTGGTGCCGCCGAAGTTGCCGTCGATCTGGAAGGGCGGGTGCGGGTCGAACAGGTTGGGTAGCGCCGCCGCCCTTGTCGCGGTCAGGGGCGAGGACGTCAGCGTCAGCAGGTTCTTGAGCATGGGTAGGCGTGGTCGCCGTCGCAGCAGCCGGGCCCAGAAGTTGATCTTCCAGGCCTTGCTCCAGCCGGTGCCGCCGTCGCCGCGGAAGATCCAGCGACTGCTTCGCCGCGGCGAACAGCTCCGGCGTCGCCGCGGCGTGATCTCGTCGCCGGGGTACAGGGCCCACAGATGCGACACGTGGCGGTGGTCGTTCTTCGGGTTGTCCTTGTCCTCCAGCCACTCCTGCAGCTGGCCGTGCTTGCCGATCTGGTTCGGCGCGATCCGGCCGCGCAGGTCCGCGAGCTTCGCGGCGAAGTCCTATCGACGCCCAGCACCCGGGCCGCCTCGATGCGTGTTGGCGAACAGGTCGCGGATGATCTGGTGGTCCATCGTCGGCCCCATCACCAGCCCGCCTTGCTCCGGCGAGTTGCTGGGGCCGCTGATCAGCCAGTGCCGGTCTTCGCGGGTCCTTCGACGAGGAAGTCCACGAAGAACTCGCGCCGCCCCTTTCATCGCGGGGTAGGCCCGCTCGGCCAGGAAGTCCTTGTCGCCGGTGTAGAGGTAGTGCTCCCAGAGATGCGTGGCACAGCCAGGCGCCGCCGGTCGGCCAGATGCCGTGGTTGGAGGCGTTGATCGGGCGCGGTCCCGCGCCAGCAGGTCGGTGTTGTGGTGCAGCACCCAGCCGCGGGCGTTGTAGTGGGCCTTGGCGGTCTTCGCGGCCGGTGCGGCTGCAGTCCTCGATGATGTCGAACAGCGGCTCGGCGCACTCGGCCAGGTTGGTCGTCTCGGCCGGCCAGTAGTTCATCTCGGTGTTGATGTTGATGGTGTACTTGCTGTCCCAGGCGGGCTGAGTCGTCGTTCCAGAGCCCCTGGAGGTTCGCCGGCTGGCCGCCCGGCCGCGAGCCGGCGATCATCAGGTAGCGGCCGTACTGGAAGAGCAGGGCGGCCAACTGCGGGTCCTCCTTCGGCGTACTTCAGCACCCGCGGTCGGTCGGCAGATTCGGCTCCGTCGCCGGTCCCAGGTCGATGGACACGCGGCGAAACAGCGCCCGGTGATCGGCCACGTGCGCCGCGAGCGTATCTTGATATCTCTCGTTTGCCACCTGCCTCAACGCCTCGACGCAGCGCGTTGCCGGGTCGGCGGAGACGTCGTTGTAGCTCTTGACGCTGGTGGCCAGCGCCAGGATCAACGTCGCCGCGTCGGCGCGTTCGACGGTGATCTGTTTGTCATCCACGGTGGCTCGGCCGCCACGGATGCTTATGCGGCAGCGCCCCTCGAAGGTGACGGTGCCGGCATGGTATCGGTGCGCGCCTTGTAGTCCCGGGCCCGTCCCCGGATGGACAGCTCGTCCCCGGCCACTGCTTGCGTCCGCACGTCCTGCTTGGGCCTGGTGCAGCGCCGCTGTGAAGCTCAGGCCCGGCGCGTGCTGGCTTGCAGGCGGATGACGATCACCTGGTCCGGGTAGCTGGCAAAGGCCTGCCGCACATAGCTCACGCCGTTGACGCGGTACGCGGTCGTGGCGATGCCCGTGTCCAGGTCCAGCTCGCGCCGATAGTTCTCCACTTGCTCGTGGCCCGGAAACGTCAGCTTCAGGTCACCGAAGGGCTGATAGGGCATCTGCCCCAGCGGCACGGACATGAAGTGCTCCATCGCCAACTGTTCCGCCTCCTTTTGCTTGCCCTCGAACAGCAACTGGCGAATCTGGGGCAGGTATTGGGCGGCGCCGTCGTGGGCGTAGTCATGGGGCTGGCCGGACCAGAGCGTGTCCTCGTTGAGCTGGTAGCGGTCCTCGGCGGTGCCGCCGAAGACCATGGCCCCAAGGCGGCCGTTGCCGATCGGCAGGGCCTGCGTCCATTCCTTGGCCGGTTCGGTATACCAGAGCCTCAGGTCAGATTGCGAATAGCCGCGGTTCGCGAGTGAGAGGACCAAGCCGGCGGTACAGATCGAATACAGGATCGGGTTTCTCATGTCGAGGCTCACTTGACAATAGGGCCGATGGGACGCATGGGACGGATAGGGCTCATGAGATTCACTCCTGGAAGACGCGATGCTCTCGCGCGTCGAAGAGAATCCTCCTATCTACTCGCACCTGCTTGGGCGAAATGCCGATCAGCCGCAACGGGTTGTTGAAGAACATCTGGCTCAGCTCGTTCAGGCCCGCCAAGCCGAGGCCGGCCAAGTGATTCGCACAGGCCAGGATCGTCGCGGAGGAGCCGGCCATGTAGCCGGTCGCCGGGTTGAAGAGCTTGCCGTCTTCCTGGAGGCGGACCTGGGCCCCCATCGACCAGTACTCTCCCGGCGGCAGGCCCGCCAGGGGCGAGGCGTCGCTGATGACAATGCCGCGGCCGGGGCCCTTGGTGCGGATGATGGTCTTGAGCACCGAGGGCGGCAGATGGTGACCGTCGGCGATGAATGTGGCCGCCAGATCGTCGTTGGCCAGACCGGCCCAAATAGGGTTGTGATGTCGCGGCAACAGGGCCGGCACGCCGTTGCCGAGGTGCGTGAGAGCCTTGGCCCCCACCTTGACGAGCTTCTCCAGGTCCTGCTCATTCGCCATGTGATGCCCCAGGGCTACGGCGACGCCGTGACTGCTGGCGTATCGTGACAATTCCTCGGCCCCCTCCTGATCGGCCGCAATGGTGACGAGTCGGACCGTGCCCTGGGCCAGATGGAAAAGCTCCTGGAGGTAACCGACATCCGGCTTTCGGACCCACGGGAGACTGTGCGCCCCGCGTGCCCCATCCTCCGGCTGAGATGAACGGCCCCTCCAAGTGAATGCCCAGCACCCGCCCGCGGAATTCTTCCGTGTCGAGTACCTTGGCGATGAGGGGCAGATTGTGCGCGTACACTTCGGTCGGGCTGGTGATCAGGGTCGGCAGAAAAGCGGTCGTGCCCACCGCCAGCAATTCCCGGCACGCCCGCGCGAAGTCCTCCTCGGTCAGCTTGGCGTCCGAGAAATCCACGCCGTGATAGCCGTTCACTTGCACGTCGACCAAGCCGGAGAGAAGGAGTTGATTTGAGATTTGTGATTTGAGATTTGAGACTTGCATGGGGCCTTGTTCCATCAATCAACCATCAAAGATCCCCCATCCCGGATCTTACAACTCGGTGGAAAGCCGGGAAGCCGCCGGCTCGTCGAGGAAGACGAAGCAGTTCTCGTGTTGCTGCACGATCGAGGCGGGGCACTGGGGCGTCACGGGTCCCTCCAGGGCGTTCTTCACGGCCTCGGCCTTGCGCAGGTCGGGCACCGTGGCGACGAGCTGCTGGCTTTTGAGGATCTGGCGAACGCTCATCGAAATCGCACGGGGCGGGACTTGCTGAAGCGACTTGAACCACCCCTCGTTGACCTGTTGCCTGCGGCAGCGCTCGTCGAGCTGCACGATGATATAAGGGTCCTCCGTCGCGAAGTCGGCGGGGGGATCGTTGAACGCCACGTGACCATTCTCGCCGAAGCCGATGCAGGCGACGTCGATCGGATGGGCCTCGATCAATACGGCCAGTCTCTTGCACTCCTGGACCGGGTCCGGGGCTTCCCCTTTGACCAGATACATCGCCCGCAACGGGGCCACCTTGTCCACGAAGTTCTTCATGAGATACGTGCGCAGGGCCGCCGGATGGCCGGGTTCCAAGCCGACATACTCGTCGAGGTGAAACATGACCACCTTGAACCAGTCCACGCCCTTGCTGGCGACCAAATGCTGGAACATCTCGTACTGGCTCGTCCCGGTCCCCAGCACGATGTTGGCCTGGCCCTTGGTGCGAATCGCGTGCTTGATCGCCTGGACCACACTGCTGGCGGCGGCGGCCGCCATCTCGTCTTTGGTCTTGAACACGTACTTTTTCATCGCCCGACCGACACCATTTACTATTGACGATTGATGATTTACCCTTCAGACTCTCACGCGATGAGAGTCACAACGACCATTTGTAGGCCGCAGAGAGCAAATAGTAAATCGAAAATCGTACCTCCGGAGGCTGGCCATGAAACATCTGCCGGCGATTGTCGGGATCCTGTTTTGTTTGTCGGCTTCATTGCCGGCGGCCGAGCCGGCTCCTCGTGCCAACTCGGTGCTGTCCGGCCTCGTCGCCGGTCACCCGCGGCTGATGCTGAAAGACACGGACCTCGGATTCCTGAAGGCGTCCTTCGTGGACGACCCGGTCTTGCGGAAGTGCTGGCAGGATGTTCAGGCGGACGCCGATCGGTGCCTCCAGAGGCCGCCGCTGGTCTACCGGAAGATCGGGCCGCGTTTGCTCAGCGTCAGCCGGGACTGCCTGGGGCGGATCTATGCCCTGGCGCTCGCCTATCGGTGGACGGGGGACGAGAAGTACGCGGCCAAGGCCAAGGAGAACCTGCTGCAGGTCTGTGCCTTCCCGGACTGGAACCCCTCGCATTTCCTCGATACGGCGGAGATGTCCCACGCGGTCGGCATCGGCTACGACTGGCTGTACCGCTACCTCGACGAGCCGACGCGGGCCACGATCCGCCGAGCCCTGATCGAAAAGGGCCTCAAGCCGGGCGTGGATGTCTACACTCATAACGGCTGGTGGGTGACGACGGAGTACAACTGGAACCAGGTCTGCAACGGCGGCCTGATTGTCGGGTCGCTGGCCATTGCGGAGACGGACCCGAGCTACGCCGAGTGGATCGTGCCGGCGGCGATCAAGTCGCTGCCCATCGCTCTCAAGAGCTACGGGCCGGACGGCGCCTGGGGCGAGGGACCGGGCTACTGGAGCTACGCCACGCACTACACCGCCTACGCACTGACGGCACTGGATACGGCGTTGGAAAGCACGTTCGGCCTGCTCGACGTCGATGGCCTCTCGAAAGCGGGCTCCTTCCCGATCTACACGACCGGACCGACCGGGCTTTACCTGAATCTGGCGGATGTCGGCGAGCGAAGTGCCCGCCGGCCGATGGCTTGCATGTTCTGGCTCGCCCGCACGTTCCACAATCCGCTGTATGCCCGAGTCGGAACACGAACAGCTCGCCAAACGTCCGGCCGGGGCCGCGCATCTGGTCTGGTATACGGCCCGCCCGCCGGCCCGGGCGCTTCGCAGCAAGCCGCTGGACTACTACTTCCGGGGGCCGGTCGAGGTGGTCACGATGCGAAGCGGCTGGGACGACCCCAACGCCCTCTTCGTCGGGATCAAGGCGGGCTACAACCAGGTCAACCACGGGCACCTCGATCTGGGCAATTTCGAGTTGGACGCCCTCGGCGTCCGCTGGGCGCGGGACCTGGGCTCGGACGACTATGACCTCCCCGGCTACTGGGAGGCCAAGCGGGGCGGCCAGCGCTGGTCATACTATCGCCTGAACTCCGCCAGCCACAACGTCTGCATGCTCGGCGGCACGAGCCAGGACCCGATGGCGAAATCGTCCTTCACCAAGACCGAGGTCAATGGCGCCCGGCCCGGTCGCTATCGTAAACCTGACCGAAGCCTACCAGGATTTCGCTCGTTCGGCGGTCCGTGGCATCGCCATGACCGAAGGCCGGCGCGCGGTGCTCGTCCAGGATGAGTTCGAGATGAAGAAACCATGCGAGCTGGCCTGGGGCATGACGACAGATGCCCAGATCGAAGTGAAGCAGGGGACGGTCGCCGTGCTCAAGCTCCAGGGCAAAGAGTTGACCGCCCGGTTGCTGAGTCCGAAGGACCGCCGCCTTCACGGTTGAATCCGCCGAACAACAACCGCCGCAGGAGAAGAACACCGGCGTCCGGCGGCTGATGGTGAAGGTGCCGCAAGCCAGCGGCTCCGTTTGCGTGGCCGTCCTCCTCGCGCCGGTGTGGCCGGGACGGCAAGCCCGTTGAGGCGGCTGAGGTCAAACCGTTGGCAAGTTGGTAGGGTGTGCCATCGCACCTTACATGATTGAATCGGATCGTGATAATGTGACAGGAGTGTCGTCATGCGAAACATATGGAAGTGTCTTGCCGTAGCTGTGGTCGGTGTCGGGTCGCTGTTCTGGGCCCTGCAAGCGGGCGTGGCCGCGGACAACAGTGCCGAGGAGAAGCCCCAGCTTTGCGTGGGGAACTACCAAACGGAGGAGCAGGCGAAAGAGCAACTGGCCCGCTTCGCCGGCACTTATTCGAACCAATCCGAATGGCAGCAGCGGGCGCAGCGGATTCGGGAGGGCATCTTACGCGGGGCCGAGCTTTTGCCGCTGCCGAAGAAATGCCCCTTGAATCCGATCGTCCACAGCAAACGCGAGTACCAAGGCTACAGCGTGGAGAACGTGGCCTTTGAGAGCCTGCCGGGCGTGTTTGTCACGGGGAGCCTGTACCGGCCGACGAAGGGCACGGGACCGTTCCCGGCGATCCTCTGCCCGCACGGCCACTGGAGCGATCCCGAAAGACTATGGCCGGTTCCGGCCGGACATGCAGAAACGCTGCGCCACGTTCGCCCGCATGGGCGCGATTGTCTTCGCCTATGACATGGTCGGCTATGGCGATTGGGCCAACGCCGGCTGGGAGCACACGCGCCCGAAGGTCTTCAAGCTCCAGCTTTGGAACAGCATTCGCACGGTGGACTACCTCACGTCCCGGCCGGACGTCGATCCCAAGCGGATTGCCGTCACCGGGGCCTCGGGCGGGGGGACGCAGTCGTTCATGCTGGCGGCAGTGGATGATCGCATCGCCGTCTCGATCCCCGTCGTCATGGTCTCGGCCCATTTCTTCGGCGGCTGCGTCTGCGAGAGCGGCATGCCCGTCCACAAGAGCAAGACGCACGAGACGAGCAACGTGGAGATCGCCGCGGTGGCGGCCCCGCGGCCGATGCTGCTGGTCTCGGACGGCAAGGATTGGACGAAGAACACGCCGAACGTGGAGTACCCCTACATCCGCAACGTCTACCAGTTGTTCGGGGCGGCGGACAAGGTCGAGTACGTGCATCTGCCCGATGAAGGGCACGATTACGGCCTCTCCAAGCGTCTGGCGGCCTACAAATTCCTGGCCAAGCATCTCGGGCTGTCTCTGGCCGCGGTACAGGACGCCAACGGCAATATCAATGAGGACTCGGTCGTGATCGAGGCCGAAGGACAAGCTCTACGTCTTCAACCAGGACCATCCGCGACCGGCCAACGCGGTGGGCCCGAAGGCGGATCTGCCGTGGAACTGGTAGTCGCCACCGGCTGGGATGCTAACTGAAGGCCGAGATGTCATTGCGAGCGCAGCGAAGCAATCTCAAACCTATGCGTGGGACTGAGATTGCTTCGTCGCTGCGCTCCTCGCAATGACATAACGACATTCATTTTATCAGACGCTTTTACCTCTTGTGCGTGTCGTTGTTTACTTGTCGAGCGTCTTGATGCGGATGTTGCGGAATTCGAGATAGTCGCCGTGGCCGAGGAAGCCGATGTGGCCCTTGTCACGCTTGAGACCCGGGTGATCCCGGTGATCCATCGTCTGCGGCGTGCTGGCCTTGTCGATGTCGGCGTCCACGATGGTCATCCCGTTGACCTTGACCGTGACCTGCCGGCCCTTGGCGGTGACCTCCTCGTAATTCCACTCGCCGATCGGCTTGAGGCAGCCGCGTTTGGCCGGGACGACGCCATAGATGGAGCCGTGGTACTGGTACGGCTGCAGCTTCGCGTATTGCGGGTCGGAGTCTTCGAGAATCTGAATCTCCATGCCCGTATAGGCGGCGTCGCCGGTCAGCGGAGCCCGGATGCCGAGACCGTTATTGGCGGCGGGAGTGAGCTTGAACTCGAACCGCACGGTGAAGTCGCTGTACTCGTCGGTCGGTGTAGACGTTGCCGCCTGCCTGCCTCTCTTCGGATCGCAGATCGATCTTGCCGTCTTTGGCGTAATAGCCGATGGTGTTGCCGGTCCAGCCGGCCATGTCCCGCCCGTTGAACAGCGGCACGAAGCCCTCCAGCTTCTCCTCGGCGGGCAGGATCTCGCGGATGTAGATGTTCCGGAAGTACAGCGGAGTTGGTGTGGTTCTGCAACTCGATCTGGCCGGTGGGGTAGATCGGCTTGCTGCGGTTCCAGTAGTTCTCCAGGATGACGTTGTCCACGACCAGTTCGCCGTTGAGATAGACCGTCACCTTGTCGCCGATCATGATGATGCGGAAGCTGTTCCACTCGCCGACGGGCTTATCCGCCACCTTCAAGGGCTTGCTCGGGTTCTTCTGGTTGTTGTAGAGGCCGCCGGAGCCGATCTGGGCACCCTCGCCACCCGGGCCCGTGTCCCAAATCTGGACCTGGGGCGAGCCGCGCAGGTAGATGCCGCTGTCGCCCTTCTTCCCGATCTTCCAGTCCACGAGCATCTCGAAATCACCGTAGTCCTTGGCGGTGCAGAGGCTGCGGCCCTTGCCGTCGAAGACGAGCACGCCATCCACGGCCTTCCAGTGCGCCCGCATGTTCTCGTCCGCCTCCTGCTGGAGCTTCGCGCGTTCCTCCGCGGCCAGAGGCGCCCGTTTCTCGGGGTTGTCATACGGCCCTTTCAAAAGCCCCTTCCAGCCGGTCAGGTCCTTGCCATTGAACAGGGCGACAAACCCTTCCGGCGGCTGGTTCAGGGCTGCTGCGCCGCCAGACTCGACCGCCGCCCCAAGCAGCGAAGCCGCCATCGTGACCAGACACACGCCAGGGGAGAACGTCTCTCTTCTCATCGTGACACCTTCCTTTCAGATGCCTCAGATGTTCTGTGACCGCCTGCTCCTACTTGCGCAGGCCTCGAATGGCTGAGAGTCTATGCTGGCGCGTGCCCCGTCAAGGCTCCGACGCCGTGCTCCGGGCCGTCCTCCGGAAAAGCGAAAGAGAAAAGGTTGCGACTGTACACAGTCCGCGGGCAAATGTGGTAAAATGGTCCATCGGAACATGTGCGATAGTCCTGAAGTGAAACAATAGTAACTGAAGGAACTTCACTATGAGCGAGCAGCGACAAAAGAGCGAGGGCAGGTCTCCCAGGGCATTCACGTTGATTGAGCTGCTGGTGGTCATCGCGATCATCGCCATTCTGATGGCCATCCTGATGCCGACTCTGAACCGGGCCCGCGAGCAGGGCCGGCGGGCGGTATGCCTGAACCATCTGCGGACCCTGACTATGGCCTGGATCATGTACGCCGACCAGAACGATGACCGGATCGTCAATGGCGAGGCCGCCTACGCCCCGAGCTCACCGCCCAGTGCGGCGGCCCCCACCTCCGGCCCGCATCAGGGCGAGCCCTACTGGGTGGGCAACGATTGTGCCAGCGACTATGCGACGGGCGGACAACGGCCGGAGGATATTCAAATGGAATGCATCCGAGTCGGGGCTCTCTATCCCTATTGCGCCGCCGAGAAGGTCTATCGGTGCCCCACCGGCGTGCGCGGCGAGACGCGGACGTACTCCGTCGGCTACGGGATGAACGGCTGCTTCGATGCACCGGGGACCTATGTCGGCAACCAGGGTGTGCGCGTGGGCAAGACGGTGCTGATGGTTAAGAAACGCTCCGAGATCACCGACCCCGCGCCGGTGTTTCGGCTCGTGTTTCTGGATGAGGGCCGAATTACGCCGGACGCCTACGCGATTCAATACCTGGTGCCGCAATGGTGGGACTGCCCGTTCGTCCGCCACGCAGACGGCACGAACGTCTCCTTCGCGGACGGCCACAGCGACTACTGGAAGTACATCGGAAAGGAGACCATCGAGATCGGCAAGCAGGCCAACCCGGTGCACAACTACAAGCCGACGACCGACGACGGCCTGGAGGATGTGCGGCGCATGCAGGTGGCGATCTGGGGCAGAGTGGGGTACTGATGGTATAGGCTGGGCCAGAAAGCGCGGCAGCTCGGATGGCAGGGGGGCAAGGACGTGGCAAACGGACAAAGAGTCTCGATCGGCCTGCTTCTACGAGGCATTCTCACGTCGGCCGGCTTCGTTATCTTCCTCGGCGTTGCCCTGTTCCTTGCGGCCGGTGACGTGCGATGGGCACAGGGCTGGGTGTTTATGCTGGTCTTCTTCGTCTTGACGGCGGCGGCTATCGCCTACCTCTGGTGCACCAACCCCGACATCTTCGTGGCCCGCAGTCGGATTCACCCTGGCACAAAGGGCTGGGACAAGGTCCTCATGGCGTTCCTCTTGTCGTCATTTCTGGCGATCTTTCCGGTGGCAGGGCTCGACGCCGGGCGATTTCATTGGTCCAGCGTCCCGCTTGCCGTAGTCATCCTGGGCTACGTTCTGCTGTGCGTGGGGTTTTTCCTTTCCATTTGGGTGTATCGGGTCAACAAGTTCGCGGAGCCGAGCGTGCGCATCCAGACCGAGCGGGGGCACAAGGTGATCGATACCGGTCCCTACACCATTGTGCGGCATCCGCTCTACTCGGGCGCACTCTTGACTGTGCACCGGGATGCCCCTGGCTCTTGGCTCCCTGTGGGCTTTGCTGCCAGCGGCGGTCGGGGCCTTAGTCTTGGTGGTACGGACGGTGCTGGAAGACCGGACCCTGCAAGAGGAACTCGAAGGCTATAGAGAATATGCGAGCCGCGTCCGCTACCGGCTGATTCCCGGTGTTTGGTAGACGCAGTCTCCTTTTTCTTGCGGGCGGGTCGGGGACATGGTATGCTGGGGCAGTAGAAGTCCGAGCCGATGCCGTGCCGGCCGGTGGGCCCGGAGTTTTGCCCGTGCCAGCGGAGTTGCAGCCATCGTTTCTTTGGGGAAGGAGGTCATCCATGTGCAAGAGAGCAGTCTACTGGGTAGGTCTATTCCTCATCCTCGGGTCCACGACGATTATCCGGGCCAAGATCGTCGCCTATTGGAAGCTGGACGACCAGACAGGGACCGTCGCCCATGACTCCAGCGGCAACGGTTACGATGGCACGCTGCTCGGAAACGCCACCTGGGGTGGGGGCAAGGTCGGCGGCGATCTGGAAGTCCAGACGACCGGGCGGGTCGACCTGGGTCATCCCACGGGCTGGCCGGCGGGCAAAGCGCCGCGGTCGCTGTGCGGCTGGGGCCGGCCGAATACCGTCGCCTCGGGCTACCGGTGGCTGGCATCCTACGGCACCGCGACCACCAGCCAGGCGATGTTCATCGGGATGAACGGCAACCACATGATCGGCGGCGGCTACAACGGCGACGACGTCGACATCGCCAACGTCTGGGTGGCGGGCGAGTGGAAGCACGTCGCGCTGACCTATGACGGGACCACCGCCCGGCTCTATGCCAACGGCGTCGAGGTCGGCGCGGTGGCGAAGAGCTGGAACCTGGTGCTCAACCGCGCGTTTCTGGGCGAGCAGGTCAATGCCGCAGGGGAGTACTGGAATGGTGGAATCGACGACATCCGGCTCTACGACCACGTGCTGACGCCGGCGGAGCTTCCGGTGATCATGGCCGGCGTGCCCGTAGGGACCGCCCGGAATCCTGTGCCCGGCGACAAAGCGACGGACGTGCATTATGACGCGTCGCTGAGCTGGACCCCGGGCCAGTATCCCTCGACCCACGATGTGTACCTCGGGACCGTCGTGGCCGACGTGGACAACGCGTCCCGGACCAATCCGATGGGTGTGCTGGTCAGCCGGGGCCAGGCCGATACCACCTTCACTCCGTCCCAGGTGTTCGCCTACGGGCAGACCTACTATTGGCGGGTGGATGAGGTCAACCAGTCCGCCGACGGCACCGTCCATAAGGGTGTCGTGTGGTCCTTCACCGCCGAGCCTTACGCCTATCCGATCACTCCTGTAACCGCCACCGCTTCCAGCGCGCAGCCCGGGGCGGGCCCGGAGAACACCATCAACGGCTCCGGCCTCGCAGGGGACCTGCACGGCACCGACAACACGACGATGTGGCTGAGCACCGGCACGGGGACGAACTGGATTCAGTACCAGTTCGACAAGCTCTATAAGCTGAACGATCTGAAGGTCTGGAACGCCAATCAGACGCTCGAGCCCATCATCGGCTTTGGCGCCAGGAAGGTCCTGATCGAGTACTCTGCCGACGGCATGGCTTGGACGGCGTTAGCGAACGTGCCTGAGTTCGCCCGCGCCCCGGTTTGTCCGGGTACGCCGCCAACACCACCGTCGACTTCGGCGGCGTCATGGCCAGGTACGTCAAGCTGACGATTGACAGCAACTGGGGCGGCATAAGGAGTTGTTCAAGAATAACTTAGCCATTTCGTTTTCGGGGACGAATGGTGTAGTTCCATTGGGGTAGGACCGTATGGCGCGACAGCCGCACACTGGCCTTGGTTGGTTCGGATACCTTGACTTTGGTCGGGTAGAACCTGGGATCCAACGAGGCGCGGCAGCGAAAACCAGTGGTCGACCGGGTTGTGCGAATGTGTTGGAGCATGACTTCGTAGCTGGTCAACGGTTCGCCGGCCCAATTGGCACTGATCAGGTTGAACATGCGGTGTTCGATGGGATTCCACTTGGAGGCTCCGGCGGGGTAATGTCCGACCGTGATCGTCAAGCCGAATTCGTCGGCCAACTCTTGCAGGCCCACCTTCCAGGCCCAAGAACGGTTGCCCTTGGCCCCGCCGCTATCAGCTTCGATAGCCAGCCGGGACACGCCGGGATACCGATGCCGTCCCACGTCCAGCCACCACGAGCGAATAGCGCCCACGGCAAAGGCCGCCGTCTGATGCGTCGTGCCGATCAGGACATAGCCGGCGTTGCGGTTTTCGTCATAGATGCCGTAGGGAAAGGCTCGCCCTTGGGCCAAGCTGGGAAAGTCGTGATCCCGCACATCGCGGTCCTCACACCGCCAAGTGCGCCCGTCATTCTTGAAGTTGCCCACCAACTCCTTCTTCTTCGTATCCACGCTGATTACAGGCCAATGGTGCTGCTGGAAGCGCCGTCGCCGACGTCCCAACAGGCGAAACTGCTGGTCGCGGTGCGGGTCTTTCTTTCCCCCCAGCCGCTTGCGGTTGGAACGCAACGAGTACTTTTTTCACCGCAACAGGCGCACCACCGTCACATGTCCCACCCGCACGCCACGGCGCCGCAAAGCCGCGGCCAATTTGCGCATGGTCTGGTGGGTCCACCGCAGACCTCCCCGCGGATCGCCCGCCGTCGCGTCCCGCAACAACTCTTTCAACAACGACTCCACGCGCGGCACTTTTTTTCCACGCACTTTCGTCCGCCCCCGGGACGACGCACGCGGTCCGAAGACTCGACTTGCCCCCGTTCGCTCTCCCGCCATCCGCGCCGAATGGTCATGCGGTTCAGGCCGGTGATTCGTGTCACCTGTTGGATGCCCCCGTGCCCCCGCTGCCGGGCCAAAACCCCCGCGAACAACCGCCGACTTCGTTCGTCCAGTTCGGCCATCACACGATTGATGGCTCCATGCTGTGCAACCACCTCGGTATCGCGACGCGACCGACATTCTCGACAACGACACCGATGGATTCGCTTGCGTCCCGTGTCTGCCATGACCGTCTCTCCATCCTTGGAAGCGGCACACGCAGATTATACAAATGGCTAAGTTATTTTTGAACAGGTACTAAGGTCCCATGCGCGTGCGGCGATCCGCTGGGCGGTCGATGGGGCGGCCACAAATATCTCTCCGACTTCTCGCTCTACGGCTCCAGCCATGTGGGCCTGATGGCGGCGGCTATCGACCGAACGGACGACGAGAAGATCCTGCAACTGGACTGTCTGAAAACGGATTTCTTTCACGGCCCAGCCTACCCAACCTACCTTTACTACAATCCCCACAGGGAAGCGCGGGAGATCCACATTGATGCCGGCGCGGCACCGGTGCACCTCTATGATGCTGCCAGCCACAGGTTCGTGGGCCGGCGCGTTCAGGGCAAGGTGCCTTTCACTGGCCGCCGATTCAGCAACGCTGATCGTGCTCGCACCGGCTGACGGAGTCGTAACCCGAGATGGTACTCGGCTGCTGGTTGATGGTGTGATCGTGGACTATTATGCCGCCGGCACCTCGATCCTGCGTTCCCGGGCCTCCGTAGATCGTGAAGTTGCTCTTCTGGGACGATAATCTGCCACCAGGGGGCTCCGACGGACCACTGCAATAATAGGGCGGAGTCGTCCGTCCTTACTAACAGCGGGCCAAAGCAGTTGGTGGATTGGCAGGATACGGAGAGGTTCACGTGGAACTTACAGAAGAGCACGCCAGCCGGTTGGAAGAGCTTATGATGGGGCTCGAATGCCCCAAGGAGTTCATTTGCTACAAGTCTGGCTTCACCAGCCTATGCAAAGTGAGGCGGTCTGGGAAAGCAGGGTTCCTGGAATGCCTGGAGCCTGACGCCCGCAGTTGCCAGTTCTCGCTGCCTTACGGCGATCCGCCCGCCTGCCTGTGCCCGGTCCGCAGCTTCATCGCCGTCGAGTTCGGGAAATGACCTGGGACATTCGCCGCGGGGAATCGTCTGGGTTCGCAATTCAACAGAGACTATTTCTCTCTTGGCAAGTTGGGTACAATGTGGGACAGTTTGCGTGCTGGTGATTCCTTAGCCCACGTTCGACTTCTTAGTTCAACGGAGGTTGTTTATGGATGTGACCGTGACCCTGACGGTCAACGGCGTTGAGCGGACCGTCACCACCGATCCCCAGCGTCTGCTGCTGGACGTTCTCCGCGAGGATTTGCACCTGACCGGGGCCAAATACGGCTGCGGCGAAGGCCGGTGCGGGGCGTGCACGGTCCTGATGGACGGCAAGCCCATTCGATCCTGCGTCACCCCGGTGTCCCTGGCCGGCAAGAAGAGCATCACGACCATCGAGGGATTGGCGAAAGGGGACGCGCTGCACCCAGTCCAGGAGGCGTTCCTCGAAGAGGGGGCCATGCAGTGCGGCTATTGCACGCCCGGCATGATCCTGTCGGCGGTCGCCTTACTGCAGACGAAGCCGAATCCCACGGACGAGGAAATCGTCACGGCCCTGAACGGCAATATCTGCCGGTGCAATGGGTATACCAAGATCACCAGCGCCGTCCGTCGGGCCGCCGGCAAGATGCGGAGGTAAGAGACATGATTGAGAACATCACGCGCAAGGGACTTGAGTCTGAAGCACGAAAGCCGGTCGTGGCCGGCCGCGCAGGCACCATTAACCGGCCACTTTCGTACAAACCCTGGGTGCGGGTCTCCTGATCACGGTGACCGATGCAATCTCCTGGGGTCAGCGGCGGGGCGGGCGAGGCGGCGGGGGCAGGGGCGGATTCGGGGGTGGGGGCGGTGGTGGGACCGTCGTCGCCAGACTCCATTTGAATGAGGATGGCACGATCGCCGTCATGAGCGGCAAGGTGGAGGAGGGCCAGGGAGCACGCACCGAGCTTTCGCAGGCGGCGGCGGAAGAGTTGCGGGTTCCCTTCGATCGGATTCGGATCGTCATGGCGGATACGGAGTTCGTGCCTGATGATGGTGTCACTGCCGGCAGCCAGGCGACCCCTCGCAATATTCCCGCGATGCGCCAGGCGGCCGCCACGGCACGTGAGTTATTGACACGCTTGGCGGCCCAACAGTGGGAGGCGGACGCGAATTCCCTCGAAGTGCGGGACGGGACGATCACAAATAAGAAGACGAATCAGAAGCTCACTTACGCCGACCTCGCCAAGTTGAAGGAGGTCGCGGAGGCGTTCAAGCAGCCGGTCGAATCGAATGTCGCCCTGACGGCGGTCAGTGAGTGGAGGGTTGCGGGGACGCCGGTTCCGCGGGCGAATAGCCGCGCCTGGTGACTGGGACACACCAGTTTCCTTCGGATATCAGCCGCCCGAACATGCTTTACGGCCGGATTCTGCGTCCACCCTCCTACAAGGCCACGCTGGAATCCATCGATTTGTCCGCCGCCAAGGCCATGAAGGATGTGGTCGTGGTGCAGGAAGGCGAGTTCGTGGGATTTGCTGCTCCGACACTATTCCAGGCTACGGCGGCGCTGGAAGCCGCGGCCAAAGCGGCGTCCTGGAAGGCCGCGCCGCCGTCCGCCTCCCACAAGACCATCCACGCGTATCTCAAGGAGCACGCGCGGGTGGAGTCAGCCGGCGAGAAAGGTTTTGCCGACGCGACCAAGACCTTGAATGCCACTTATACGCTGGCCTATATCCAGCACACGCCGATGGAGCCGCGGGCGGGCGTCGCGGAATGGAAGGACGGCAAATTAACCGTGTGGGCGGGCTGCGACGGGCCCTATCGTGTGAAGGGGGATTTGGTCCGGTTGTTCGGCATTCCGGCCGAGCAGGTGCGGGTCATCATTCCCGACATGGGTGGCGGGTTTGGAGGCAAGCACAATCCCGACGCGGCCCTGGAGGCGGCGCGTCTGGCCAAAGCGGCCGGGCGACCTGTCCGTGTGCATTGGACCAGGGCCGAGGAGTTCACCTGGGCCTATTTCCGTCCCGCCGCGGTGATCGAATGTAGAGGCGGGCTTGATGCCAAAGGCTCGCTTGTCGGCTGGGATTTTGTCAACATCAACGCTGGCGGATCGGCGGTGGATGCGCCCTACAACATCCCGAACAAGCGGTGTCAGTCAGTCGGGTCCGCTTCCCCCCTGGCGAGGGAGCGTACCGGTGCCTGGCGGCGACAGGCAACAACTTTGCCCGTGAATCATTTATGGACGAGCTCGCGGCGGCGGCCGGGGCCGATCCGCTGGAGTTTCGGCTCGCCCATCTGGAGAACCAGCGTATCCGGACCGTCCTGGAGACGGCCGCGAAGCAATTCCGCTGGTCCGAGCGCAGAAAGAAAGTCACGCCGGAACTGGGTGTGGGGCTGGCCTGCGGCACGGAGAAGAACTCCGTCGTCGCGGCGTGTGCCGAGGTTGCCATCGACCGCAAGAAGGGCGAGATCAAAGTGAACGAAGTCTGCCAAGCCTTCGAGTGCGGTCCGATCCTGAATCCTGCCAACCTTACCTCTCAGGTCCAGGGCTGTATCGTCATGGGCCTGGGTGGCGCCCTCTTCGAAGAGATGCAGTTCGAGAATGGCAAGATCTTGAACGCCAGCTTCGGCGGGTACCGGGTGGCGCGCTTCCGCGACGTCCCGAAGATCGACGTCCAATTGGTGAATAAGACGGACATCCCCTCGGCGGGGGCCGGCGAAACGCCGATCATTGCCATCGCCCCGGCTGTCGGCAACGCCGTCTTCGCGGCGACCGGCGTGCGCCTCCGCTCCATGCCTATGCGGGGCGACATGCTCAAGCAGGCGTGATCTGTCGGGTGACATCAAGGAGGAAATGACATGGGAACGATTGAGCAAGGCGTCAAGCAGGCGATTGAGAATTGCCTGAAGGTCAAGAAAGGCGAGAACGTCGTCATCATCACGGACCGGGAGACGCTGGAAATCGGCACGGCCCTGCGGACGGCGGCGGAGAAGAGCACGGGCAAGCCCGCACGGTTCTTCCTGATGGAGGATTTCGGCGCCCGGCCGATCCCCTTCCCGGAGGCGATCAAGAGATGCTCTGAGCGCGGCCGATGTCAGCATCTACGCCGCCCAGGGCGCCAAGGGCGAACTCGCCACCTTCCGCCAGCCGATGCTCCGGACGATTGAAGCCAATCCCAAGCTGCGCCACGGCCACATGATCGGGATCACCCCGCGAGATCATGATGGACGGCATGTGCAGCGACTACAAGGAGATCCAGCGGATCAGCAAGCTGGTCTACGAGAGGGTCAAGAACGCCAAAGCGATCCGGGTCGTGACCGACAAGGGAAACGACTTCACGGCCGAGTTCAGCCCGGAGCTCAAGTGGACCGTCAGCGACGGCGACATCACGCCGGGCCACTGGAAGAATCTCCCGGACGGCGAGGTGTTCACCTCCCCGACCACCCTCAACGGCCCAGTCGTGATCGATGGCTGCCTGGGCGATTTCTTCGCCGAGCGCTACGCTTCGCTCGAAGAGACGCCCATTCGCCTCGAGGTCAAAGACGGCAGGGCCGTCCGCGAGAGCCTGCAATGCAACAATGAGGAGCTCCGCAAGGAATTCGCCCAATACGTCTTCGAGACCGACGAAAACAGCAGTCGCGTCGGCGAATTCGCCATCGGCACGAACACCGGCCTGACTCACCTCATCTACAATCTGCTCCAGGACGAGAAATTCCCGGGCATCCACATCGCTTTCGGCAGCCCCCTGCCCGGCCACACCGGCGCCAAATGGGACAGCAAGGCCCACGTGGACGGCGTCCTCAAGAACCCGACGATCTACGTTGACGGCCAGCCCATCATGACCAAGGGCAAGTTCCAGTTGGAATAGGCCGCCACGCTCAGCGTTTTCATACTCCGG
>CAVVRJ010000056.1:0-18783 GCA_963750205.1 uncultured Planctomycetota bacterium | reverse complement strand
TCCCGCTTGTCGTGGGAATTCGACCAGCGGTCGGGTAACAGCGGACGACTCTACGCCACGGCCTCCTGCTTGTCAAGGGTGCTGGTCAGAGCATTGATCAGCACCGGCAGTTGACTGTACGCCTGGATGCGACGGAACCGGGTCTCGGCTTCCAGCAGGACCGTGCCGGCCCAGCGCTGGGCCATGTTCCCATCCCGCCAGCGTTTGACGCCCCGGCACAGATCCCCCGCCCGCGAGAAGCAGCTCTCGATGATGTTCGTGCTGGAAAACAGCCGCCGCAGTTGGGGCGGCAGACCCAGACGATTGATAGTCAGGGTCTCCTCCATCCCTTCCTCCAGGCTCTCCGCCGCCGCCTGGTTAATCCACGCCAGCCAGTCGTGGACCTTACGCAGTTCCTGGTACGCCTTCTGGTATTCGGTCATTCCCCAGGCCATCCGCAACTTCAGCGACAGCATCCCGTGGTACTTCTTCGGCAAGTACTTCTGGATATTACGCTTCTTGTGCACCCGGCAGCGCTGGATCAGGCCCTGGGCCCCGAAGCGGCTGACGACCGCCTTCTTGAGGGCCTTGGCCCCATCCAGGATGAATAGATACGGTTTGTCCACAGACAAGCCGCGGGCGATCAGATCGTCCAGCAAAGCCCCGCAGACGACGGCGTTCTCCGTGGCCCCGGCCCACAGACCCAGCACGTGTTTGCGGCCCTGGCGATCCACGCCCAGCGCCACCACCAGCGTGAAATCATGGAATTCTTTGCCGTCCAGAAACAGCACGCACAAGTCCAGATCTCCCAGCGGCCGTTCGAGCAACTGCTGTAGTTGTTGGCGGCTGGCCGCCTTCCAGTGCCGCGAGACGGAGCTCTTCTGAATCCCGTACCCGTCGCAGACCTCGTCGAGGACCCCGGCATAGTCCCGCGTGGACACCCGCCGCAGAATCCGCTGCGCCACCGCCTCCTGCAGCCGCTGCGGATGCGCGAACGCCTGATACCGCGTCAGCGGAATCTCCCGACCCTCGACCGAGCGCACCCGCGGCCGAGGCAACGCCACCTTGCGGCCGGCGAAGATCACGTGGCCTTCCTCCTGCCCCCAGCGCGTGGCCTGGCGGTCCGCCTGATGCGTGTACCGTCCGCCGGCGATCTGCTCCACCTCCTCGTCGATCAGGGCCTTCATCAGCAGCAGGCCGGCTTGGCTGGCCGTCTGCTCCATCGCCCCGGCTACCTGGAGCAGCAACGGGTTCATCGGCAGCACCCTCTGGAACGAGGCTTTCCCCTCAGCCAGGTCTACGGTGACACTCTGATTCTGGAGGTCCTGCACTTTCCTTCTGGAACGACGCGTCTTTCTCTGGTAGCTTTTGCCCATCATGCGGTCCTTTCTTACGAGTAACAGTTCGGTCTTCTGACACCTATCTGTTACCCGGACCGCATGATCTCTTTCAACTACTTCTCAACGACAACCGGGACATCTTCCAAGGCATTGCAGCTATGCCTACCAGATGGTCTACGGCCCATTCAAGATGACCACGGCGGGAGAGCCCGGGCTCGCGATTGCCGCCGACCGTAATCCGTGGATAGACGGACCGGCGGAAAGAGCCGGCGAGTTTTCGAATTTCATGCCTGACCTGACAAGGTCGGGATTCACTGGCACAACGGAGCAAGCTCAGCGAGGTAATGCTTCATCTCATCGACGGTGGGCTAATCGAAGGTTCGGCCAGAACGTGTTGTTTCTGGACATGCATGTCCAGTTCACACTGCGACCCTATTGCGGCGTTGAGGACGACAACATCTACACCTCCTGGGATGGCAAAGGCACGGTCCGCGGCAAGCCGCCGAAGCTGGGCAGCCAGCCCGCCGACGCCAAGGACTCCCTCCTTGTCAACGATCCGCCTGCCGCGCGGAAATGATGTCGGTGGTGGAATCGGATCTCTTCGTAGAGCGGGCGTCCTCGCCCGCCTTTCACAATGGCACCGGGGGAAGGTCGTGCGAAGACGCACGACCATAGGGCGAGCGGGGACGCTCGCGCTACAAAGAGGCTCGCGCCGTGCTCAAGTGGTCTTCCGGGAGCTGGGCGAGCAGAGGCAACGCCTCTTGCGGATTCTCAGCCGGGGTCCTATCCTAAGGCGCGAGTGCTGGGTGACTTTCTGGAAAGGGCGTGGGGATGGACAGGCCGGTCGGATCAACGGGGTTGTCACGGATGGATGTAGTCATTCTCGCTGTTCTCGCGGGTCTGGTATTGTTCATCGGCTACCCCTTGTGGGGCGTGCTCCAACGTGAACGGATGCGCGACAACGTTGCCCGATGCGGTGACAATCTCCGCACCATTGCGAAAGCAATGGAGGCTTATAGTAACGACTATGATGATGCATTGCCCGTAGCAGGGGGACGAGGCACCCGGTGGACGGGCCGACTGCGTGACTGGTCCGCCGGTGATCGCTCTCAGGCTTTCGGTCTGGACCCCAATGGAAGTAACGGAGGGGCGACGATCAGTTCGAGCCTGTACCTGCTGGTCCGGTATATGCATCTGGATCCCCAGTCGTTTGTCTGCCCTGTGGATCGGGGGACGCGCGGGTTTCAGGCGGAGACATACGGGATGGGCAATAAGGGAGTTGGGGATTTGTGGGACTTCGGGCCAGACCCTGCGCGACATTGCAGCTATGCGTACCAGATGGCGTACGCTCCGCACCGCCTGACCGTCTCCTCTGAACCCGGCATGGCGGTTGCCGCCGACCGTAATCCGTGGATGGATGGACCGGCGGGAAAGGCCGGTGAGTTCTCGCGTTTCATGCCCGACCTGGCCCAGTCGGGATGGACTGGCACAATCGAGCAAGCTCGGCTCGGGAATGCTTCAGCGCATCAGCCGGGACGGACAGAACGTGCTGTTCCTGGACATGCACGTGACATACGAGGGGCGACCTTATTGCGGCCTCCAGGATGACAATATCTACACCTCTTGGGACGGTAAGGAAAGGGTCCGTGGCAGACCACCAAAGCTCGGCAGTCAGCCCGCAAACGCAGCAGACTCTCTGCTGGTCAACGATCCGCCTGCATCGCGGAAATGAAAGGAACGATCGGCGGGGGGATTCGGACCTCTTCGTAGGGCGGGCGTCCCCGCCCGCCTTTCACGGCGGTTCCGAGGGAAGGTCGTGCGAAGACGCACGACCATGGGGCGAGCGGGGACGCTCGCGCCACGAAGAGGCTCGCGCCGTGCCCCAGGCGACGCGTTCAACTGGTCTTCGGGTAGTTGGGCGAATAGAGCAGACGTTTCTTGCGGATGGCCAGCTTGCCGCCGGAGACGAATTCCTTCGCCTCGCTCCGAGAGATGCTGGACCATTCGCTCTCGCCACTCCTTCAGCATCGGCTCATGGGTCGGGTCACCTGCCAGATTGTGGAGTTCGCCCGGGTCTTTCCCCAGGTCGAAGAGCTGCTCCCGGCCGTCGTAGGCGAAGTAGATGTACTTGGTTCGGCCGTCGGTCAGGGCGGTCCAATGGTCCTGGTCGTAGCACATCGAGTGCTCCAGGTCGATGTAGGGCCGCCAGTCTTTTGTGTTGCCTCGAACCAACTCCAACAGGCTCCGGCCGTCCAGATGGCTCGGGATTGGTGCTCCGGCGGCGTCAAGATACGTTGGCAGGACGTCCCGCAACTCGACCGGTTGGGGCAGGGTCTTGCCTCGTTGCAGGTCCAGGCCCATGTTCTTGGGCCAGCGCACGATCATGGGGATGTTGGCCGAACTTTCGTAGGCGTAGGTCTTGCGCCAGAGGTGGTGGTCGCCCAGCATGTCGCCGTGGTCGGCGAAAAAGACGATCAGCGTGTTGTCGTATAGGCCGCGTTTCTTGAGCGTCGTGAGGATGCGGCCGATCTGGTCGTCAATGAACGTGATCGATCCGTAGTAAGCCCGGCGGGATTCTTTCGCCTGCTGGACACCCAGGTCGCCGTGCCAGAGACTTGGGTCGGGCGGTTCCGCGTGCTGTGCGTAGCGCTTCGCCCAGTCTCCGATAACCGGGGCGGGCATGTCCTCGGTGCGATACATGTCCATGTATCGCTGCGGCGGGTCATACGGGCTGTGCGGCCGGGCGAAGGAGACCTTCAGCATGAACGGCTCCGGCCGGTCGTACTTCTCTATGAACTCGACGGCCCGGTCGGCGGTCCAGACCGTCGGATGGAGTCGCTCGGGCAGGGCGTAGGCCTTGGCCCGGTAGTCGTTCCAACCGATGCCGGTCGCGTCCGGATCGAGGTCGGGGGCTTGCTCTTTGAACCAGAGGCGATAGTCGCTCACAAAGCCCGGCGTCTCGACCCGGCCCGATTCATCCACCAAGAGGCCGTGATACCCGCGCAGCTTCTTCTGCGGATACCAGTGCATCTTGCCGATGCCGAACAGGTGGTAGCCGGCGTCATGCAGGGCCTGGGGCATTTCGAACGGGTACTCGCCCGCGATGCGACCGTAGCCGAGCATGCCGTGATGCCAGGGGGATAAACCCGTTAGGATCCCGGCCCGGGCCGGCGTGCAACTCGGTGTCGAGGTATAGGCGTTCGAAAACCGCACGCCATCAGCCGCGATGGAGTCGAGATTCGGTGTCTTGATGACCTTGTTTCCGGCACAGCCGAGACAATCGGCCCGGTGCTGATCCGTCATCAGAAAGAGAATATTCGGCTTCGATTCGCCAGCCGGTGGCGTGAACGCACGCCTGTCTGATACGCCAGCACGGATGAGGTATAGGCGATTACCTTGAGAAAACCCCTGCGAGTTACTTCCGGCCGATGATATCCATTCATCTCTCGGTCCTCCGATCTCCTGGCGGCTGTTGTACGAAGTCCACTAAAGCATGGATCGTTTCGACATTGTAGCTCGGCTCCAGATGAAATACGAATCCGAGAGCGCCGTCGCCGTTCTCTTCCAGGACACGTTTGGCCCAATCCAGAATCGGCTGCGTGCCCCCGGCGGCCATGTCCTGCGGCGACGGGGCGATCGTGATCGGCATTTGCGGGCCATAAATCTCGCGGGCCTGGCGGATCGAAGTCTCACTGCCGACGTCCAGCGAGTGCAGGCGGTCGATTTTCGTGAAGGCTTGGAGCAGGTGTGTGCTGTTCCCACACGAATGGAACCGCACGGGCCCGAGGGCCGCGCCGATTCTCGATGTCACCGGGGTGATGAATTCCTCCACCAGGGCGGGGCTAATCAGGCAGCAGGAGCATTCGCCCACATGGACATCCGCGATCGGCAAATCGGCGGTCTGAGCGAAATGCCGGCACAGCAGAATGTAAGCGTCTGCAATCCAATCGAGGAGCCGCCGGCATCGGGCGGGCTCGGTGAGCAAGTCCATGAACACGCGCTCGCCGCAGAGCTTCTGGGCGGTGGTCAACACGCCATGGATCGTGGCCCGGCCGGAAGAATCCCAAAAGAATGGTGGAATGGGGCGAAGCTGGCCCTTCTTCTCGCGCGCGATTTGCTCGTCAAATAGCGTGACTAGGTCGTGATTCAACAGCGCTTCGGGAGCCGGTAGGATGGGCTTTAGCCCATGCAGAGAAACGCCGCACGTGCCATTGAGACGCATGGGCTGAAGCCCATCCTACCGGCTTGAGGCTGATGTCGGCGTCCCGGTCGTCGGCGGGCACAAAATCCGCGCCCAGCAGCAGGCCGAGGATCAGGTTCGGCTGAATGCCGCCGATTTGCACTTGGTTCTTGTCCCAATAGTCGATCCGCCCGAGATTGGATTCCGAGTAGAAGATGCCCATGCCGGGGAACGTCTCGGCGGCGTATTCGTTGCACCGACTATCCATCGTGTGACGCTGGGCCGGATCGAAGTAGTAATCACGGGCGAATACGACGCCAATCGCCCGGTTCATCCACCCTTTGGACAGCGTTCCACTGATGGTGATCATAGACGGCCCAATTCGCTGATCTTCACGGGCCGGCCGGACTCGGCGGACAGATCGGCGGCAAAGCAGATTGCCTGCGTCTGGGCGGCATCTTCCAAATCCGGGAAGGGGCGAGTGTCAGCGATAATGCAATCGAGGAAGTGGGCGACCTCGCTCGTGAACGGATGGTGGGTGACTTCGGGCTGTCCGGCAGAACGCAGGGAACTCTCAGGAAGTTGCTCTGACCGGGGAATAATTTCGGAGCGAAGACCTCATCGTTGCGAACGGAGCCTTCCGTGCCATAGACGCCGATGTTGAATCGATAGGGCATCCGGGCGTCGAAGCTGGTCGCCGTCCGGCCGATCTTACCGTCCCGGAACTTGACGTTCACGGAGATCGTCCCCGGGTACTCGATCGGGTTCTCCGTTTTCACCTGGCAGGCGTACACCTCCTCGGCCTCGCTGCGGGCGAACCAGCGCAGGGCATCGACGGCGTGACAGCCGCCGGTCAGGATGGCCGTGCCGCTGTGCTCGCGACTGGCGAACCATTTTTGCTGGGGCGTCATCCATATCCGGTGCAGGTAGTCCACCTCGACCATGAAGATGTTTCCCAGAGCGCCTTGCTCGATCAGCCTGTCGATGCTCATGAGCAGGGGGTTCCAGTGCAGGACGAAGCTGACAATCGTCTTGACGTTGCTCTTTCGGACTGCTCGGAGCTGTTTCTGTACATCGTCCATCGTGAGGGCTACGGGCTTTTCGATGATGACGTGCTTGCCCGCCTCGGCGGCGGCAACAACATACCGGGTGTGTTGATCGTGGGGCGTGCATACGACCACGATAGCAATGTCGTCTCTGTGCAGCACAGGGTCCGCCTCCGTTTCGATCACACACCGGAGGTTGAACGTATCGCGGTACCGCTCCGCGTTGGCGCGAGTGCGGCTGACCAAGGCGCGCACTTCAGACCGTTCATCCTTTTGGAAGGCCTTTACGTACTCCTGTGCCACCGCCCCGCAACCGATGATTCCGACGCCCAGTTTCTCCATAGCCTGACTCCTTCGCGTTGAGATCACTGCTGCAACGCGGCTCGGTGGGCCGCTGTCGCTTTGGTCACTTGTTCGGCCGATTCGAACGGTAGGTACATGGCCCGCATGACGAAGCGATACCGCTGGCCGACCTCGTACTGGGGGATGAACCACTGAAAGTCCCAAGCGGGGTTGCCGCTGCCGGCCGTGCCGCCGGAGGGGGACTGGCTGAGCCGCACCAGATCTTGCGGCCGGAACATCTGCACGTAGGCCATGCCGTGACTGACGCCGTAGTCCCACGGCTCGCGGTAGCGATACTCCGAGAGGTTGAATACGAGCGTCAGGGGGAACGGCGTATCGTGCGGGAATTCGCGGTGATCGTCGAAAGCCAGGTGCGTGGGGCGCACGCCGTGCTCGGGAGTCACGCCGCGAATCCATTTGGCTTCGGAGCCCGTGTCATTGGCCGGATGGCCCAGGAAATGGATATCCAGAGACTCGGGCTGGTGGATATAGCTGGCGAAGAACAGCCCGATGTAGCCGTTCTTGAAGGTCCGGGCGCGAGGCACACATTCAAGGGTCATCTCAATGGTGCCGTCCTCCAGCAGGCTGTAGCGCAGCCAGCTCTCCAGTTGCCAGTGGGGCGTCGGCGGTTGATGAAGCTCCACCGTATACTCTCCGGCCTGCTTGATCTCCATCGGCGCGTGCCGTGGCTCGAAGAGGATGTCTCTCGGCTGCGCGGTGCCGTCGTGGATGTGCTCGAAATTGAGGCCGGCGACCCCCGGCTGGAACAGATTCCTGCTTTGCTGGCGATGAGTCAAGGAAGCCACGCCGCTGTAGCCCTCGCGATGTCCGGGCAGCACCTGGTCGTCCACAGCCTGGTTGTTCACGAACACAGCCCGGACGCTGCCTCGCTCCAACACAACATAGGGCTTGTCGTTGCCAAAGGAGCACGCGGGGCCCAGGAGGAGTGCTGAAACGGCGAGGGTAGTTCCGACGGATTGTCTGTGTTTCATCTTACGGCTCCTTGCGAGTTCTCTGTTTGGCTGTTTGCTTTGGACCTTGGCCGGTCTTCTCCGGAGGCGGTCCGGCCTGACGTCGGAACTCGTCTTCGCACTTTTGCCATTGGGCCGACATCTCGCGAACCCGATCCGGATATTGACCGGCCAGGTTCTTCTGCTCGCAGCGGTCGGTCTTCAGGTCGTAGAGTTCCCACGGTCCGTCGGTCCCCTTGGCCACGAGCTTCCAGTCGCCGACACGAAGCGCCCGGTTGGTCAGGTGGTGGAAGTAGAGGAACTCGTGCGTCACCGCGCCGTCCCTGGCAAACGCGGGCGTGAGACTTCTGCCCGGCAGCAGCGGGGCAGTCTGGCCGTTCCATTGTGGCGAGATACTCGTGCCGCCGGCCAAGTCGATAACCGTTGGCAGGATGTCAACGAAATGGCACGGATCGTGACGCAGTTCCCCACGTGCCGGCGATGCCCGCGGGCCACTGGACGATCAGCGGCGACGAGATGCCGCCCTCGTGAACCCAGGACTTGTGCAGGCGGAACGGGGTGTTGGCGGAACTGGACCATCCGGGCCCGAGGCACAGATAGGACTTCGCCGAGCCGGGCGCCGCCGACGGGTCGTGCATGTCGCCCCGGATGATCTGCTCGGCGCTCGCCCCGTTGTCCGAGACGAAGAAGACAACCGTGTTCTCGGCGGCCCCCATCGCCTTGACCTGGTCGAGCACCCGGCCGATCTCGCGATCCATCCGGTCGATCATCGCCGCGTGGATCGCCATTTTCGTGGCTTGGAATCTCTTCTGCTCCTCCGTCAGGTCCTTCCACGCCACAGCCCGGTCCACCTCGCCGGGCCCAATCGCCTCCTGGAGCTTCTCCTGTGGGCAGGTTCCAATCCGGAATGATGTCCGGCTCCAGCGGCGCCAGGTCGCAATTGACCAGCCCCATCTGGCGCATTCGTTTCCAGCGCCGCTCGCGGATGACGTCCCATCCTTCCAAATAGCGGTCTTGGTATCGCTGGATGTCCTCCCGCAAAGCGTGCAGCGGGAAATGGGGTGACGTGAAGGCCAGATAGCAGTAGAAGGGCTTGTCTTTGTGCTCTGTCGCGTGCTCCTTGAGAAAGTCGATCGCGTGATTTGCGATGGCTGTGGTGACGTAGAAATCCGTGCCCGGCTCGACTGGCGGCAACTTGCGATCGTCCAGTTCGTGGTCCTTCGGGTTGAAATACCGGTCGTGGTCGTTGAGCAGATAGGAATGATCGAATCCGCCGCCGGCGATGGCCTTGGGCGCTCCCATCAGGTGCCACTTGCCGGAGTGATAGCATCGATATCCCAGCGGCTTGAGATAGTGCGGCGCGACTCGTGTCCACGCGGGCAACGGACCTTGCGGCGGGTCCATGCGGACTTGCTGGGCGTAGTAGCCCGTCAGCAGGCAGGTCCGCGAGGGCCAGCAGCGGCCGGTGGAGTAGCATTGCGTAAACCGCAGTCCGTTGGCTGCGAGCCGGTCGAGGTTGGGCGTCGCGATTTCGCCGCCGTAGCAGCCCGCGTCGGAATAGCCCATATCATCGGCAATAACGATGAGGATATTTGGCTTCCGCGCCGAAGAGAGAGAGCGATCTGGAGGATGGTCATTGCCGGCAAGACTCAGTCTGGTCAGCCCCAGTCCCACGCCCCACGCTACCGTTTGTCTGAGAAACTGACGTCTGGTGACATTCGTCGTCTTCATGTCGGCACAGGATAAGCTCAGATCGGCCGATCTTCAATGGCCACGCATCCAGACGCAGGATTTTGCGTCTCTACTGGATGACCCCGCCGGCGACGACGTTGTCGCTTTGATCGTACAGGACCAAGCGCTGGCCGGGACACGGGGCGAATTGGGGCTCCTCGAATTCCACGGCCATGCCGTCAGGGGTGAGATCGACAAGCCGACAAGGCCGCGGGTCCCCGTAGGAGCGAATCTTCCCGAAGAGTCTCGCCTCGGGGGTCAAGTTCTCCGGCAGGAGCGTGTTGAGGTACCTCGCTCGTACCAAGCGGGTGCTGACCTCGTCTCTCGTGCCCAGCGCCACCGTGTTCGCCACGGCATCGATCCGGCCTACGTAGAGCGGCTTGCCCCCCGCAAAGCCGAGGCCGCGCCGCTGGCCGAGGGTGTAATTGGCGATTCCTTTGTGCTCGCCGATCTTCCGACCTTCCATGTCCGTCATGTCGCCGGGATGGTTGGCCGCCTCATTCTCCAACGCCAGCCGGTAGTCCTGCTCGCCGGCGAAGCACAACTCCATGCTCTCGGCCTTGTTAGCGACCGACAGCCGCAGCTCCGAGGCGATGACACGCACCTGCTGCTTGGTCAGATCCCCCAGCGGGAGGACGAGATTCGGCAGTTTCGACCTGGAAATCCCGTAGAGAAAGTAGCTCTGATCCTTGTCCTTGTCCCTGGCCCGGCGCAGATAAACGCTCTGGCCGTCGTGGATCACCTTGGCATAGTGTCCCGTCGCCAGTTGAGCGATGCCGAATTCCTCCTGCACTTGGTCCCACACGAGCAAGAACTTCAGAAACGTATTGCAGTCCACGCAGGGATTGGGCGTCTGGCCGTGGGAATAGGCGTCCCGGAACGGCTGGATGATGACGTCGTTGAATGCCTCGGTCACATCGACAAAGTAGTGCGGGACGCCCAACTCATTGCACACAAAGGCGGCGTCGGCCCCGCAGCAGCCGCGCGGGCCTGTGCTGCAGGCAACGGGGATCTTCATCGTAATCCCGAGGACATCCCAGCCTGCGCACTTGAGCAGATGGGCCGTGACGCTGCTATCCACGCCGCCGCTCATCAGGACCGCCACTTGCTTGCAGGCAGCCCTTGTCGGCTCCCAGGGCACGAAAGTGGGGGGCAGTAGCTTGATGTTGTATCGATTCTCCGCGAGCATCAATCCGATTTCTTCATGGTAGGGTGTGCACTGCACACCAATGCCGGTCATGGCGATGAGCAGTGGTGTGCGGTGCACACCCTACCTGCTCTCACAACTTTCGGCGGACCTTCAAGCAGAAATGGTTCTCACGCTTGATCGTTTCCAATATCTCCTGACCCTGCCGGCCGAGACTGACGGGGAGATTCTGAATCGGCTCGCCGTCGTCAATCTCAATTTCCAATATATCTCCGAGGGCGACTTTCTCAATCGCCAGTTTTGCCCGCACCAGGTTCAGCGGGCACGGCACGCCGCGCAGATCTACTTTCGTGGTCAGCACTTACAGCCCTTTCGATGGCAGACTGCCTTCCCCTCGTCGATGAGGGTGGTGATCGTCGCATTGGGGCCGCAAAGCGGACAGTCGGCACGCCGCTGGGTGGGCACCTTGCGAAAATCCATCGTCAGGGCAGAATACGTCAGCAATGAATCGGTCAGCAACTCACCGATCCCAAGCAGATATTTGATCGCCTCCGTGGCCTGGAGTGAGCCGATGACGCCCGGCAGGACTCCGAGCACGCCGGCCTGCCCGCAGGGAGCCACAGCATCTACGGAGGGTGGGCCGGGGAAAATGCAGCGATAACATGCGGTCCGGCCAGGAATTACGGTCATCAACTGGCCCTCGAACTGGAGGATCCCGCCGTGCGAAAAGGGGATTCGCTCGAAGTAGCAGGCGTCGTTGATGAGGAACTTGGCCGGGAAATTGTCCGTGGCGTCGATGACAAAGTCGTATCCCTTGATGATCTCCTTGATGGTCGTCGCATGGGCTCGCATACCAAAGGTGTTGACGACTACATCAGGATTGATCGCCTTGATCTTCCTCATCGCAGATGCGACTTTTCTTCCGCCGATATCGCTTGTCTGATGGATGATCTGCCGCTGGAGATTGGTGAGATCCACGTAGTCGTCGTCCGCCAGCCCGATGGTCCCCACGCCGGCAGCAGCGAGATAAAGAGCAGCCGGCGAGCCAAGGCCGCCAACGCCGACGATCAGCACTTTGGAGGCAAGCAGTTTCTCCTGCCCCGCGCCTCCAACCTGCTCCAGAATGATGTTCCGGCTGTACCTTTGAATCTGTTCTTCTGTCAAAGCCATCGTGGTGGTTCTCGACAATGGAAAGAAACCCTACGGGAATACTCGACAGTTTACCACGAAAGACGCATTCTACGCCAGTTCAAATTGCGTAATCCCTGCCTGCTCAAACACTTAGGAACGCACGATCCCAGTCTTTCCAGACCGGTTCGAGACCCTGGCGTTTGAGCATAGCGACCACGTCGGCCGCACTTCGCTCATCGCTGACCTTGAACTGTCCGGCATCCCCGTCGTTATGCGAGTAGCCGCCCGGGCTGGTTCGGCTGCCGGCACTCATTTTGGTGATGCCGAGTTGGACGAGGCGATCTCTCATTTCCGCTGGTTCCCGCGTGGAGAGCACGAGCCCCGCATCCGCGAAGCACAGCCGCAGGGCGAGCATCATCTGAACGAGGTTTCTGTCCGTGACCAAGTGCGGGAATGAATCGGCCGGCACGCCACACGCCGGTCGGATACGTGGAAACGAAAAGGAAATGCGCGATTGCCAATAGCGTTTGAGCAGGTGGAAGGCATGTTCCGCGAGCGCCAGCGTCTCGATTCGCCAGTTGGCCAGTCCGAGGAGCGCCGCGAGGCCGATCTCTCGCATTCCCGCCGAGGCAAAGTCATCGGGACCACGCAGGCGAGTGTCGTAATTTGCTTTCGGCCCGCCGAGGTGGTACTTCGCGTAAATCGAGCGGTCGTACGTCTCTTGGTACAGCGTGATTCCCTCAATGCCGGCGTCGAAGAGCTGACGATAGTCGGACGCCGTCAACTGGTAGATCTCCGCTCCGATGAAGCCGAACTTGCCCCGTAGTGCCTTGGCCAACTGGGCTAGGTAGGCCACCGTGATGAACTTCCTGTCTTCGCTGGTGACCAGAAGAATGTCTCTAAACCCTTCACGGGCAAGGAGTTCGGCTTCGGCGATTGCTTCATCAATACTCAGTCGGACCCTGGCGAAAGTGTTATCCCGGTTGAAGCCGCAGTATTGGCAGCGATTCACGCAGTGGCTCGAAAGGTAGAGCGGCGCATATAGCCTGATCGTTCGTCCGAAGCGTTGCAGAGTCAGTCTCCGCGACAGTTCCGCCATCGGCTCAAGATACGCCTCCGCCGCCGGAGACACGAGGGCGAGCAGCTTGGACAGGCTGTATGAGCCAGGCCGGGAGGCGATGGCCGCCTCCACCTCGTGAGCGTTCACTTCTTGTAGACGCTGCTCCCATACCTCCCTATCTGCGTCAAGTCGCTGTCCGGCGAGGATCGCCTTAATGGAAGTGCTTGAATCCGCTGGACTTGCAGAAACGTCCATTTACTCAGTCCCTCAGAAAGCCAGTCAACGGGCTGGAGGCCTCGGCATGTTGTGTCGGGGCACGAGGACCGGCGAGATATGCCTTGCGCCCTGCCTCCACGGCGAGCTTGAAAGCCAGGGCCATCTCACAAGGGTCGGTCGCGGTGGCGATGGCCGTATTGATGAGCACGGCGTCGGCACCGATTTCCATGGCCTCTGCCGCGTGCGAGGGGAGGCCCAGCCCGGCGTCCACGATGACCGGCACGTTAGCCTGCTCGATGATGATCTCCAGAGCGGCACGGGTTTTGAGGCCCTGGTTGGAACCGATCGGGCTGCCCAGGGGCATTACGGTGGCTGTGCCGGCCTCTTGGAGCCTCTTGGCGAGGATCGGGTCCGCATTGATGTAGGGCAGGACAATGAAACCGTCCTTCACCAGGATTTCCGCTGCTTTGAGGGTCTCGACGGGGTCCGGCAGCAGATAGTAGGGGTCCGGCGTCACTTCCAGCTTCACCCAGTTGATCGTCGTCGCGGCACGAGCAAGTCGAGCCAGTCGCACCGCCTCTTCCGCATTTCTCGCCCCGGAGGTGTTAGGCAGCAGGAGAAGCCTATCGCGGTCGATCTCCCGCAGCGTGTCGTCCTGCGGGTTGCCGATGTCTACCCGGCGCAGGGCCACCGTGACGATCTCGGCGCCGCAAGCAGCCAGGGCCCGGCTCATCATCTGCGGCGATGCGAATTTCCCCGTTCCCACGAGCAGTCGCGAGTCGAATTCTCTGCCGGCAATTGTCAGCCTATCCATGCGCTCAGCCTCCCCCCATGAACTTGATGAGCTCGATCGTTTGCCCATCGTGGACCTGCGTCCGGGCGAACGCCTCGGGCGGCACGATTTGGCCGTCTACCTCTGCCACAACGGTGGCCGCCCCGATCCCGAGCTTTTCGAGCAGGGCGGCGAGTGTCGCGGGCATCTCTTGGGGCGTGAATTGCCGCCGTTGGCCGTTGATCTGAAGCGATTTCATCCCATCTCATCCAAAACAAAAAGGCACTCCCGCGCGAGGAGTGCCGTCATGGTCTGCCGAGCCTCCCTTCGCAGGTGCTAACCTGATCAGGTTCGTAGGGTCACCACAGTTTCGTGATTTCTCAGCCGATTCGGCGGAGGTCCGCCAATCGGCTCCCCTGGCTTCTTATCTATTACCGCTATATCATAAGCCGGTTCGTGGCGCGAAACAACAATATTGTGGCATGGAATCACCATGAGCAGCCGCTTTGTGGTCCAGGAGCATACGACGCCGGACGGGGTCCATTGGGACCTGATGCTGGAAAAGGCCGATGTCCTGGCCACGTTCCGCCTGGAGCAGCCGCCCCAAACCGCGTTAGATCGTGCCGTTCGAGCGGTGCAGATATTCGATCATCCCTTGCGGTTCCTCACCTACGAAGGTCCCGTCCAGAAAGGGACGGGCCGCGTAAGAATCGTGGACCGTGGGACCTGCGACGTGTCGGACGAAGCAGGGGACGTCATTGCTTTGGAACTGCGTGGCACGATCCTGCAAGGCAGCTTCGAGCTGGCACAAATCGAGGGGACATCCTGGCAATTGGCCCCGAAGCCGTGACAGGTGGTGTCGATCCCGCTATCATGTGGTTTGCGTCAGAGCCTGTAAGTGAAAGTCTTGGAGACCCGCAATGAATCTGAACCGCCGTTCGTTCATGAGAACCGCCATCGGTCTAAGCTGCTGCGCCGCAGTGCCCAGCCGTGCCGGCAGCAAGCCAGCCAAACCTGCTGTTGACCAGTTGGATCAGGCGGCTTTGGCACCCATCCTCAAGTTGGATTCGATGACGTCCGCCGTTCGCATCGCCTCAATTGAATTGCTTCGAGATCAGAAGAACTACTACGTTCGGACCGGTCCACCGATGGGGCGGAGGGGATCGCTGTCACAAACAGCCGGGCGAAATACCTGTATCCCCTGCTCCAGCAGCTTGTGATTCCCTATTTCATCGGCAAGGACGCCCGCCAGCTTGAAGCGCTGATCGACGGCGTCTACGTATACAACAGCAACTACAAGCTCTCCAGCGTGGCGTTCTGGTGCTGTGTCGCCTGGGTGGAATTCAGCATTCTCGATCTCCTCGGCAAAATAGCTCGCAAACCGGTCGGGGAGCTGCTCGGTGGGGTGGTCCGCCGGGAGGGCGCGATCTACGTCGCCAGCGGCAATCGCGACACGACGCCCGAGGAGGAGGTAGCCATCCTGGTCAAGGGCATCGAGCAGACCGGGGCCAAGGCTGTGAAGTTCAAAGTCGGCGGCCGCATGAGCAACAACGCGGACTCGATGCCCGGCCGGACCGAGGGGATGATTCGCCTCGTGCGTAAGACCCTCGGCGACAAGGTCACGATCTACGCCGATGCCAATGGCTCGTACGATGTCCCGAAGGCCATCGAGATCGGCAAGCTGCTCCAGGACAACCGCATCAACATGTTCGAGGAGCCCTGCCCGTTCGATTATCTCGAAGAGACCAAGCAAGTGGCCGATGCCCTGGACATCCCCATTGCCGGCGGCGAGCAGGAGACGAGCCAGCACCGTTTCCGGTGGATGATTCATAATGGCGCCGTCCGGGTGGTCCAGCCGGACCTGCACTACTATGGCGGCTTCATCCGGGCCACGCGTGTCGCCCGCATGGCGGCCAGGGCGGGCCTGACGATTGTCCCGCACGTGTCCGGCGAGGGCGTCGGTTTCGTCGATGCGCTTCAGTTCGCCTCGTTCACACCCAACATGAGCCCCTTCCTGGAGTACAAGGGCAGCCTGGAGCAGATCGGCCCGTGGTACGACCCGCCGCTGCGACTCAAGGACGGCGCCGTCAACGTCCCGACCGGCCCCGGCCTGGGCATCGTCGCCGATGTCCTCCGCAACGCCAAGGCAGTGCGATGAGCTAATGGTCTGCGATGGATCGGACGATAACACAAGTCGTCATGAAGAAGATCCGTCGCCTCCAGCGCAAGAACGCATCGAAAGACCTTGCCCATTCCGACTCCCTCAAACGGCATCGCAGGCGTTTGTTGGCCGCGAGCCTCGTGTGGAGCTCGTTGCTGCTGCCGGCCCGCGCCGAGACGGCGGCGCAGATTCGTATCCGCGCATCGAACTGATGCCGAACGTCCCGCAGCCGTTCCGGATGCGGGACTGGAAGCAGGTCGCGCGGGACTACGATGCTCTGGTGTTCGACCGGGGAGCGAAAGGCCGGTCCCTGCCGCTGATCTGGGACGATCGCTCGCACGTCATGTCCGACCGCGATAGTTTTGGCCTCTACACCGTCGCCGGGGACCCCAGGCAGGGGCCGGACAGACCGGCTGAGCATGAAGGCATCAACTGCATCGCCGCCGTGGTCGGGGCCAGCCTCGTGGGGATCGACAAACGCCGGCAGGATGGCTACGACTACGTCCGGATGTGCGAGCCTTATTTCTCGCCGAAAGAAAAGGGCGGCATCGACGTCTTTGCCAACACCTCCGGCCTGGCGCCGAACACGGGGTCGATGTGGTACTTCCTATTCCCGAACATGCTGGCCTTCATGCTGGCCGACTGCTATCCGGGCCACGGCCGACTCCAGGAATATACGAAGCGAAACGCCGACTCCATCGGCGAAATGACGGCCGAGCTGGCCAAGGGCCAGTGGTACACCGGCTATGATTTCGTCCACCACAAGCCGGTCTACAACGGCCGGTGGCGGGAGGGCGACGCACTCGCGGGCGTCGCCTGGATCGAGTACATGGTATGGGCGAGATTCCACGAGGACAAGTACCGCGAGGCCGCTCGCTGTGCGATGGACACTCTCAATGGTTTCGACCGCAGCACCCTCTATGAGGTCCTGCTGCCCTATGGGGCGACATTGGCTGCTCGGATGAATGGCGAGCTGGGGACAAAATACGATGTGACCCGGCCGCTCAATTGGTGCTTCGAGGGCGATAGCGCTTGCCGCCCCGGCTGGGGACTGATCGCCGGCAACTGGGGCGGATATGACGTCAGCGGCCTGCAGGGCAGTATCACAGATGGTCAGGGGTACGCCTTCGCCATGGGTACCTTCGAACTGGTCGCCGCCCTGGCCCCGCTGCCGCGTTACGATGCGCGATATGCTCGGGCTGTGGGCAAGCTGATCCTCAACACGGCCAACGCTGCGCGGCTCTTCTACGCGAGTGATCTGCCGCCCGAGAACCAAACCTGCTACGACCAACGCGAATTCTCGCGCGACGTGATCGCCTACGAAGGGCTGCGCCGGGCGGGCTTGCGCCCGCAGGACGCGACTAAGGAGTTGTTCAAGAATAACTTAGCCATTTCGTTTTCGGGGACGAATGGTGTAGTTCCATTGGGGTAGGACCGTATGGCGCGACAGCCGCACACTGGCCTTGGTTGGTTCGGATACCTTGACTTTGGTCGGGTAGAACCTGGGATCCAACGAGGCGCGGCAGCGAAAACCAGTGGTCGACCGGGTTGTGCGAATGTGTTGGAGCATGACTTCGTAGCTGGTCAACGGTTCGCCGGCCCAATTGGCACTGATCAGGTTGAACATGCGGTGTTCGATGGGATTCCACTTGGAGGCTCCGGCGGGGTAATGTCCGACCGTGATCGTCAAGCCGAATTCGTCGGCCAACTCTTGCAGGCCCACCTTCCAGGCCCAAGAACGGTTGCCCTTGGCCCCGCCGCTATCAGCTTCGATAGCCAGCCGGGACACGCCGGGATACCGATGCCGTCCCACGTCCAGCCACCACGAGCGAATAGCGCCCACGGCAAAGGCCGCCGTCTGATGCGTCGTGCCGATCAGGACATAGCCGGCGTTGCGGTTTTCGTCATAGATGCCGTAGGGAAAGGCTCGCCCTTGGGCCAAGCTGGGAAAGTCGTGATCCCGCACATCGCGGTCCTCACACCGCCAAGTGCGCCCGTCATTCTTGAAGTTGCCCACCAACTCCTTCTTCTTCGTATCCACGCTGATTACAGGCCAATGGTGCTGCTGGAAGCGCCGTCGCCGACGTCCCAACAGGCGAAACTGCTGGTTGCGGTGCGGGTCTTTCTTTCCCCCCAGCCGCTTGCGGTTGGAACGCAACGAGTACTTTTGCGCCGCAACAGGCGCACCACCGTCACATGTCCCACCCGCACGCCACGGCGCCGCAAAGCCGCGGCCAATTTGCGCGTGGTCTGGTGGGTCCACCGCAGACCTCCCCGCGGATCGCCCGCCGTCGCGTCCCGCAACAACTCTTTCAACAACGACTCCACGCGCGGCACTTTTTTTCCACGCACTTTCGTCCGCCCCCGGGACGACGCACGCGGTCCGAAGACTCGACTTGCCCCCGTTCGCTCTCCCGCCATCCGCGCCGAATGGTCATGCGGTTCAGGCCGGTGATTCGTGTCACCTGTTGGATGCCCCCGTGCCCCCGCTGCCGGGCCAAAACCCCCGCGAACAACCGCCGACTTCGTTCGTCCAGTTCGGCCATCACACGATTGATGGCTCCATGCTGTGCAACCACCTCGGTATCGCGACGCGACCGACATTCTCGACAACGACACCGATGGATTCGCTTGCGTCCCGTGTCTGCCATGACCGTCTCTCCATCCTTGGAAGCGGCACACGCAGATTATACAAATGGCTAAGTTA
>CAVVRJ010000055.1:0-63853 GCA_963750205.1 uncultured Planctomycetota bacterium | reverse complement strand
GGGGTCGGCCCCCCAGCAGGTTCGGGGCTGGGACCTCCTGCTGCAACTCCGCGCCGCTGTGCCGGGCCAGGTCGGCCAACAGCTTCTCGGGCAGACGCTCCCGGGCCTTGCAGTAGGGGTCGGTCTTGGCACTGCCCGCCTCCTTTTTGCCCGACGCACAAGAAGGCCAGCAGCCGGGCCACGGCCGCCCGGCAGGATTGATCCGAAGAGAGCACCTGGTACAAGAATGTCAGGATCGTCGCCGCCAGCAGCTACGTGCTCCGGCGTTCGCCGATGCCGGACTTGATGGCTGGACTTGCAGGGCCGCCTCGACCTGCTCCGGGGGCTTCGTTTCAAAAAGCATAGGTCTTGCTCGCCCACCGCTTGCTGTCGGTACTTTTGAACGCGGCGGACTTGGCTCTCCCGCCGTCCTTGGGCTACACTGGTCCATGATAGACCTCCTTGTGAAAAGACTGCCATAACAACCATCTTCTCGGCTTGGAGGTCTATTCTTCTACACTCTTATCGGTCCTTGGCGTGCAGTTTATGGAAGTGCCATGCAAGGCTCAGCCCACAAGTCCCCTATCCCATTCAGCCCGGCTTCACATTGATGTGCCCAGCACCTATTTATACACAGTCATACATGTATTCTGGTTGCTTCAGGATTACCTTCGTGTCGGGGATGCCATCGTTTGTGGTGTCAAACATGAGGCTTTCCGCGAAGCCATCTGAGTCCGCGTCTATTATCATGTTGCGGAGGACGTCGTTCACTGAGATGAGTTGAAGTCTCATCTTCCCGAATTGCACCTTCCTGTATTCTATTTGTGGTCCACCACTTTGGTAGGGTGCACGCCATTCATCCAATACCGTTACGTCTCTCTTGGAGATAGTTCTGTAGAAGGAGCATTCTTCGTCTGTGCATTTCCTCAATTCTGCACCGGCAGCCAACTTTACAATCTGCACAGATGCAGCTAACTTCAAAGTGATAGTGCCTGAAATGGGCGGTTTGCCCTTTGCAGAATACCGTCGCCTGAAGTGGGACAATCTTATCAGAGAAAGACGGGCTATCGAATCCAATAAGCATCAGGAGATTCAGTGGCACTCCATCTGCCATAATCACGATTACATCCCGGAAGAGGAAACGAAACGGAATGTGTACAATATCGACCTGCTCCAAGGGTGTGTAATAGTTGACGGGACTTAGCGTGCCTATGTTGTGCTCATAGATAAGTCGCTTGCCCTCTGGATCGATCTTCGCTTTGCCACCTGGAACGACCTTGAGATCGCTGGGGTAACTCAGCTCCACTCTGACTACCTCCAGATCTTCTTTCTCACGGTTAACAATGGCGAGATTGAGAGGCATGGGAACGCGTTGTTTGATTATGTCTTCTGTCGTCAAGTTGAATCGGACCTGCCCGGAGTCGTTAATGCTTGGTACGCCCCCGTTACTTGTGTAGTAGGCAATACCCACTTTGGGAGGATCAACCTTAGGTGGATGCATCTTAACGACACGGGGGCTCCAGAGGAAGACAATTATCCCTGCACTACCGATTGTCGCCCATGGGAAAAGCGATTTGATTCGGAACCGATGGCCCTTCATCTCCCACCGAATAGGCTTGGTCCTCACGACAACTTCCACAACAATACTCGCTATAATGACTATCCCTGTCCCCCAGTATGTCGTGGCTGGTGCTATCCAGTCCCTTGCGGTTGACACGACCCTGAGGATGGTCCCGACACACGAAAAAAGGCAAAAGCCCAGCCAACGTATCTAATGATCCTCTGCACGTGTCCCATCTTTCATTCCTTTCTTTGGATTGGGAGGCTAATTAAAGGGACCAATTAAAGGTGTCAGGTACGAATGGCATGAAGTTAAGGGGTCCGCCTGCCGAAGACTTCGCCTTTTCGAGCCAAAAAATGGGGTTTGGGCAACGGTTTTATGCCTTATCTTCATGCCATTCGTGTCAGGTACTCTTTCTCGGCCTGCCCCTGGGGCGCAAGGTGGAGAGAAGCCCCAAGCCCGTGGCCGTGGCGGCATCCAGTCGGCCTCGCCAAACGGAGACCTCGCCGGATACCGTTTCCGATGGTTTCGACTTCCGCCGGACTGAGAACCGCCCGGACCAACGCCGCCCAGTTCGCCGGCAACTCCACCGGTCCGGCACTCAACGTCACGGTGGACTCGCGCCCTGCCGCACCGCGAAACTCGACCACACCCACTGATCGGCTTGGCGGACCAGTCCCGCACGCACGGGGTTGGCCTCGATATCGCGCAGCACCTTCAAGTAATGCGGATCGCTCTGGACCGGGAAGCTCTTGTACCGCCCCTGGTACAGATGCCCGATCCTCACGGTCGCATGCGCCGGTGGTATCGTTGCGTCTGCGTCAGAGTCACCCACCGCATGAAACGCGACAGGTCGCCGTCGCCCTGCGGCCACAGGAGCAGGTGCCAGTGGTTGCCCATAAGGCAATAGCCGCACAGCCGCATCGAGAACGTCGTCAGGCCCGTGGCCAGGATCTGCTCGAACGCCAGAAAGTCACTGTCTTTCCGGAAGATGCGTAGGCACCCATTGGCCCGATTGAGCACATGGTACACGTATCCGCCCAAGACTATCCTGTCCGGTCTCGGCATGGCACCATTCTACGCGTCCCACCTGTGCCGTAAAGGAGAAAGTCGCCCCGGAAAAAGTACCTGACACCTTTAATTTCCCCCCGGCCAGTAGCCCCCAGCCACACTCTTGCTTTTCCACTGTCACTTTTCATTTTTTTCTTGCTTTCTCCACCCCCATCCGCCATAATCCTCCATAGATAAACACCCCCGATGAAGCTGCGACGAATTGGTTGGAGTCCTGTGTGGGTCGGACAGGTATACTCGAGGCCGAACTTAGTACGCTGAATGCGGAAGCCCGAGGGACGTGAGATGAACCGATACAAACTGCATAATCATTGTCAGGCGACAGTGTGATGACATCGCTTTAACTCTTCAGTTGGACGATTGCAGATGTGTACAGGCACCTATTTCTATTTTGTTCCGCTTGTTCCTTCGTTTCTCGTGCTCTTTTGTGCTTTGCGCACGGGACGCAGATGCAAGAAATCCCTGGGGAAGATGAACAAGATAGGGAGTCTCATCGAATCTCATATACTTCCTTTGCCGGTTTCAGTTTTACTCGTCTGCTCGCACTCGCCGTTCTCGACGCCACCCTTCGTCAGGATTTTCGCTACGCAGTGTACTACCTCTTTTCTGAGCTTCTTGTTCTATTTATCGGCCGATCAATCTCCAGGGGTATAAGTCCAAACGCTGGCACGATCAATTTGCAACCGCTTTGATGGATTCAGCGTCCCTGTCTCTTATCATGTCCATTATCACCATCCTGATGAATGTCCAACCATTCCAAGCGAGCTTTGCCATTGGATTATCAATACTCGCTCTCTTAATTTGGGTGATTGATCACTTCAGTTACGGATTAGAAGTCGATGGAATTTTCTCAAGATCAAAAAGGAGCCTAATGAGAATGGCCGAAAAAAAGAACAACAAGGGTAAACCTAACGGAGTCGAGCAGAGAGAATTGACCTTTGTGACTTGTCCAAAACACGGGGTATCGTATCCAAAGGGATCAGCTTGCCCACAATGCGTAGCCGAATCTAAACGCGGAAACTAAAGAATAAGGCATTGCCCAACCACGGGCTAGAATCCAGTCTGCTTCTTTCGCTGGTCGCTCCAAAGCCAGCCTGTTAGCCCGAGAGCTTGCACAACAAATGGACCGACCTTAGACCGCGCCATCTGAACGAAACAGCGGGCTCTCCACGGAGGTAGTCGATGGACGAGTACCTAAAGCGGAACTACCTGAAGGAAGAGGAGTTCCTCGACGAGTTCTACCACATTGCGACCATCGCCGCCACAGGCGTCAATGGCGAGGAAGACAAAGGGGTCAGGCTTTGGATATTGGTATTGACACGGGCGGCCAGGATCGGCGATACCTACGCCTACATCCAAAGCCTGACCCCTGTCCCCTCCCTGTCCCCTCCTGTCCCCCTCCTGCCCCCTGTCCCCCTGCGGCGTAGAGGTTGAGGGCAGACGCTCCCCTTGATTCTGTTGCATTGTCCGGTGGGGCGTGCTATCATACTGATATCTGGCAGAGAAGAGCCAAATGTAGAGCGTGCCGCAGACGAACGATCCGAGAATTGCTGGGGCGTCGATAGATGGAATTCGAACGCATAACCGTTGATCCGGGACGTATGAACGGCCAGCCGTGTGTGCGTCATATGCGTCTCACGGTCCGGCGGGTCGTGGAATTGACGGCCTTCTACCAGGACCGGGAGCAGTTACGCCAGGAATATCCCGAGCTCGAAGATGAGGATATCCGGCAAGCTCTTCTCTATGCCGCCGCCTACCTCGATGACCGTGTTCTCGACTCCCGCTCAGCCATGAAACTGTTGCTTGACCAAGGGCTGCCGCGATCCGCTCGCACTTGTCTGACCCGCGTTCATCCGTGTGAATCCGTGTCCTTGAGGCCGTTTTCGGTTGTCAGTAGTCGGTTCCCGGTTGTCGGCGGCGAATCTGCGGAAATCGGCGTAATCTGCGGCTGACCTCCCCTCTTATGTTCGCGTAGTTCGCATGTTTCGCGGTTGAAGAGCAGTTCTCAGTTCACAGTTGACAGTTTTCGGTTCAGAGCAAGGCATCCGTGTGAATCCGTGTCGGAAGCTGTAACTCTCTGTCTTCAAGAGCTTTAGCAACCACGAATCCCACCTATCGCACGAATAAGAGGTCCATTCCGCTTTGAGTTCGTACCACTCCTTGTTCAAATCTTGTTCTCGCCAAGACGCCAAGCTCGCTAAGGAAGAACCGAAAAGGAAGAACCCAGAGCATCGGGTCGCAAGTCCCTAAACCCTTGGCGTTCCCCGCGTCCTCCGTGGTGGACACATGGTTCCTCGGCGGGCGGGGACGCCCGCCCTACGAAGAGGTCTCGCGCCAACAGCGCGAAGGTCCGTCGGCTCACCGTTCTCCGCACACCGGTCTCCGTTCTCTCTTGGCGCTCTTTGCGTCTTGGCGAGAAAACCGGTTTTCGTTGTGGCCGAAGGCCGCGTTGGGATCTCCGTGGTAGAAATTCTTTCGGGGTGTTTCGTTAGTCCCGGCAGGGACAAGGGGTTAGGAGACGGAAAAATATTTCCATATTTGTTATATTATTGTTGAAATCGTGTCTCACTATGGTATATTTTCCATAGATGTCGCCCCGCGGGGGCGACGAATCGTAAGTCACTAAATCATCAATTGATAGATTAGGAGGGGATCATCATGGCCACCGAAGCACAGATCGCGGCCAATCGTTTGAACGCCCAGAAGTCCACGGGGCCGCGGACGGCCGAAGGCAAGGAGCGGGCTTCCCAGAACGCCCTCACGCATGGCCTGTTCGCGCGGGAGGGAGTCATTCGGGGGGAAGACGAGGACCAGTTCGAGGACCACCGGGAGAGGCTGCTGGGGCAACTGTGTCCGGCCGGACCCCTGGAGGAGATTCTGGCGGCGCGGATCGTCGAGCTCTCCTGGCGGCTGCGCCGGGCGGTCCAGGACCAGAGCGACGCCTTCGTGGCGATGTACGACCGGCAGACGGCGGCGGGCCCCGCCGGTGGCATGGGCGAGGTGCCTGGGAACGCCGCTCTCCCGAGCGGCGATGCAAGAGAAGCCAATCAGGAGATTGGCGGTCCCAGGGAGGCGACGGTCGGGCGGATGATCCTGGAGGACTTCGGCCGCAGCGCGGTCCTGGAGCGCCTGCTGCGGTACGAACGGCGGATCGAGAGCAGCTTGTACCGGACGCTGAACGAGCTGCGGCGGGTGCACGACCAGGCCGTGAAGGCGGATCGGGAGGACATCAACACCCTCGAACGGTGGCGGGAAGAGGATTGGAACGCCAGGAAGGCACGGTCGTTTGCCTTCACCCCACCTGCCCAGGTCGCTCCCGAGCCGGCCGGCGTCGGAGAAGTCGGGCGGGAATGCCCCACCCTCGATGGGTCGAGGGCAGACTCCACGAAGAGGGACCCCTTCCTTGCCATACGTCATCGCTGCCATATGCCGGTCCGGCGCCCGATCGGCCGCCGGAGAGCGTGTGTGAAAAGCCGGTTTTTCGTGGCATGGGCTTGGGGTCCCCAAACCATAATTCCGCGTCGGGGGTCCCCTTCCAGCCCATGCAGCATCGGCAGGATGCCGATGCCACTTATCACACACCCTCTGAGGACGAAATGTGCGAAACGAACCCAATTTCGCCAGGGGTCGAGTTTCAGGGATCGGGGGTCAGCGACCTGACATCGGAGCCCCTCTCGCGCCAAACAAACCCAATCGGGGCAGGAGGGTGAGGTGGGAAGTGGGAAGTTTGAAGGGTAAGACCGAAGTGGTGGTGGAGGGGGCAAGCTGCAAGCGAGTGCGAAACAAAGCCAATTTCCAGTTCCCGACGAGTTGTCGGGCAGGGAGTGGGTGCATGTCCGTTCTTGCGTCACACCACCAGCGTTCGGAGTTCCGCCTTTAGGCGGGTCAATAAGTCCGCACCTTCCTCCTTCTTCCGCGGTTGCGAGACATGGAGCCGGCTGCGCCGGAAGACTCTCACACCCGCCTGAAGGCGGAACTCCGAACCACACAACAACGGTCATGCACCGTCATGCACCCGCAGAGAGTTTAGTCCTTTTGGCTCCGGGCGAGCTTCTGTATAATCAGGGTTTGCGCCAGGGGGCGGGATAGATCCCCCGCCTGGGTGCTGTCAGACAAAGGGAAAAGGCCCAAAACTAACCCATGGCAGTAGTCACATTGCAGGATGTTCATAAGGCCTTCGGGCCCGAGGTGGTGCTGGACCAGTTGAACCTCCAGCTCCACGCGGGCGAGAAGGTCGGCATGGTCGGGGCCAACGGCTCGGGCAAAACCACGATTTTGCGGCTGATCACGGGCCAGACGACCCCCGATATGGGCCGGATCATCCGGCAAAAGGGGCTGCGAATCGGCTATCTGCCCCAGGAGGCCACCTTCAGCGGGCAGCGCACCGTCTTGGAGGAGATGCACGCCGGCGTCGAGGACATGCTCAAGCTGCAGGAGGCGATTCACAGCGCTTCGCACGAGATGGAGAGGCTGACCGGGCCGGAGCTGCAGGCCAAGATGAGGCATTATGACCGCCTGTGCCATGAGTTCGAGATCGCCGGCGGGTATGAGTACGAGACCCGCATCCAGATGACCCTGGCGGCCCTCGGCTTCGAGTCCGAATTGCACGACGTCAAGACGGATGCCCTCAGCGGCGGGCAGTTATCCCGGCTGGGCCTGGCCCAGGTGCTGATGCTCCAGACCGATCTGCTGCTGCTCGACGAGCCGACGAACCACTTGGACCTGCAAGCGACCGAGTGGCTGGAGCGCTTCATCGCCAACTACCATGGGGCGGTGGTTATCATCAGTCACGACCGCTATCTGCTGGATCGGGTCGCGTGCAAAATCATCGAGGTGGAGAACCGCCGCGCCAAGGTCTGGCCGGGCAACTACAGCAATTACGTCCAGACCAGAGAAATCACGCGTCTCCAGGAAGAGCGGGAATACACCCGCCGGGTCGAGATGATCGAGCGGACGCGGGATTTCATCGCCCGCAACAAGGACCAGGAAGGCATGCGCGGCACCGCCCGCGGCCGCAAGATCCGCCTCAATCGCCTCCTCAAGAATAATCCCGACTTCCTGGACAAGCCCACCACGCAAAAGACGATCAGCTTCTCGTTCGGCAAGACGGACAAGACCAGCGATCTGATCCTGCGCTGCGAGGGGCTGGCCAAATCCTATGGCGAGTTGGTCCTGTTCGAGGATTTGACGTTCGACATCCTCAATGGCGAACGGCTCGGCATCACGGGTCCCAACGGCACCGGCAAGACCACTCTCATCGAGATGGCTCTCGGTCGCGTCGAGCCTTCCGCCGGTCGGATTCGCATGGGCGAGAGCCTCCGCATCGGCTACCTCGACCAGCACGGCGAGGTGCTGGACCCGAACCGGACCGTGTTCGAGGAGGCCTGGAGCGCAAATCCCGAGCTCGTGCCGGAGCAGGTCCGCAACCGCTTGGGCGCGTTCCTCCTCTCCGGCGACGACGTGTACAAGCTGTGCAGCGAACTGAGCGGCGGGCAGCGCAGCCGGCTGATGCTCTGCAAGCTCGTCATCTCCGCGCCGGACGTCCTGATCATGGACGAGCCGACAAATCACCTGGATATCGCCAGCCGGGAGATGCTCGAAGCCGCCCTGGACGACTACACCGGGACCATCCTCGTCGTCAGTCACGACCGCTATTTCCTCGACCAAGTGGCCGACAAGCTGCTCGTCATCGGCACGGACGAATTCGGCAACCGCCGTCTCGGCCGAGCCGAGTTCATCAGCGGGACCCCCGCCTACTCCTTCTATGCCGAGACGATCCGCCGGCGGATCGAGGCCGAAGAGCAGAGACAGGAGCAGGCCGCCGAAGCGCAGAAACGTCAATCCGCCACGCGCGATCCGCAAACGGAAGTCGCAGCGGCTGCGAACAAAACGCCCGAGGAGCTCAAACGGTTCAACAAGTACACGGTCGATCAACTGGAGGACATGATCCTCCGGCTCGAGCATGAAATCGACGGCATGAAACAGCGTTTTGGCGACGCGGAAATCTACAAGAATCCCGACCGCTTAGCCGAATTGCAGCAAGACTACGACGGCAAACGGACCGAACTCGACCTGCTCTATCGCGCCTACGACCGCCGGGCAGGGTAGCGACAGATTCCCGCCACCCTGCCATTCTCTCCGCCCGTACTCCGAACAACTGAATCAACTTGGACGATTATTGGGGTGTGCGGCTGGAAGCCGACGACCTCTGCACCGTCGCCGTGCCGGCTCGGGAGCTTCCGGTGGTGGTCCCGGACGACGAAGCGGTCGGCGGCACCGCGCCCAGCGCCTGATAGCTGAACTTCTGCCCGCCGATGGAGGCGTCCACCATCAGGCCCTCCCTGGCCCAGCGTGAAGACGAGCGACGTTATTGGAATAGTTGGCGTTGGCAGCGGCACCGGTCCTCAAGGCCACGGCGCGGGCATCGGCGGTGAGGGCGAAATTGACCGGCTTTGAACTTATTCAGCGCCTCCGGTGTCTCGAAGAAGATGATCTCCGTATACTCGGCGCCGCCGGCGGACAAGCCGACCGAGGCCTGCGTCAGGGAGCAATAGCCGGCCGGTTGTCCGTGGTCGAACAACATGCCCCGGCCGTACGCGCCGCCGACGACCCAGGCGCCCTTGCCGACCTTCGGAAAGACCGCATAGCCGGCCGACGTGTCGAAGAATTTCTGCAAGCTCGGATCGGTGTTCTTGGCGGTCTGGATCGCCGCCGTGGACTTCGGTGTCCAGATTCTCCCGGCTGACCTGGCTCTTCGGGGCGGTGCTGCAACCGCTCAGCCACAGACCCCCGACCGCCACCAGGGCACACGCCCATACGATCGTTCTCATAGAGACTCCTTTCCTTGCAAGAACTTACGTGGCATATCGAAATGTCACCAGAAGATACGACTTCCGGGGCAGGGAAAGGAATCAGCAAATCACCGAATCGCGACGTGGAAGATACCCACCCCACCACGGCCGGATGTACCGGGTCCACTCCTGGAGGCAGGCACTCCGAATGCGAGGACCGATAGTCAACTCGGGATTCGGTCCGGAGCATTTCGTGGACCTTCGCTCTGCGTTGGAAGCCGTTCTCAGGTCAGCCGTGCGGCGACTTCGTCGTGGATCAGTTGCATGGCGTGTTCGAGGGGAGCAGGCAGGTAGGTGCCGGAGGCCGATTTGTGACCGCCGCCGCCGAACTTGCGGGCGATCTCGTTGACATCGACGGCCTCCTTCTCGGGCCGCTGCGTGTCGGGGCGACTACGGAGCGAGCAGCGGATGCGTCCGTCCCGCAGCTCGACAAACAGCGCCGAGACGCTCACCGAGCCGAGGCGCTGGCATTCGTTGACGAGGTTCTCGGTGTCGCGGTAGGCGGCCCCGGTCCGCTCGAAATCCTCCCGGCGCAGGTACTGCGAGGCGTACCGGCCGTCAAAATGCAGCTCGACCGTGTTGAGCATGGCCACCATCAGCTTGAAACGCGGATACGAGAAGCTCTCGTACAGCTTGCGGTAAAGGTCGTTCGAATCGACCCCCATCTCGATCAGATCGGCACAACGACGGAACACCCGGCTGTCCGTGTTGCGCAGGTGAAACCAGCCCGTGTCGGTCGCGATCGCCACGAAGAGATCCTCGGCCGCCTTCCTCGTGATCGGCCAGCGGGCCGCCTCAAAGAACTCCAACAGCACCAGCCCCGCTGCCGCGGCGCTCTCATCCGCGATCTGGACCCGGCCGAGCCGGTCGGCGGCGACGTGATGATCGATGACCAGGACCGGCGTGTCGCTTTGTTTGAGATAGTCCTCGAAGCGCGGCAGTTGGCTGTAGCTATTCGTATCGACGACGATGACGAGGTCGATCGCGCCGAACGCGCCGCCGGACCAAATCCTCCACCTGCACGTCCACGCCAAGGATCGGGACCTTCTCTTCGAACAGAAACGTGTACCAGTCCGGCATGGGCGACAAAAGCAGCGGCCGGACTGTCTTACCGATGCCCCGCAGGACCTCGGCGACGGCCGCCACGCAGCCACACGCATCCCCATCCGGTCTCGTATGCGTCGTCACCAGAATGTTCTTGGCCTCTTTGACCAGCGCGACGGCCTGCTGATACGCTTCACCACTCACGCAGAAACCTTTCCAACGCAACGTGTAGGGTGTGCCGTGCACACCACAGATTCGCTGGAACGACAACGGTAAACTGCCCACCGGCGACGGGATTATAGCAGCTACGGCGGATGCTGCCCACCGGTTCCTCCGGGGCAATTACGTAGTTGTCTGACCGACTCCCCTTATGTCCTTGCGAGGAGCACAGCGAAGCCTGCCCCTGCAGAGCCAGGGCAAGCAATCTCAACCCGACGCGTTGGAGATTGCTCGGTCGTCTACTGCTCGCGATGACATGCTGCGGTACTATAGCAAATGACTTCGCGTCTGCCCACCGGTTCCTCTTTTCGCCCTTGACGACAACCCCGACTTGTCGGTAGGATATGGGCAGGTTCTTGGAGGCCGGCCGATGCCGCTGTGGCACAACATCGCGGAGCTACTGGACTACTACATCCCGCCGTTGCCTTCCGTCTATTGGATCGACATCGTACGCGACTGCAACCTCAAGTGCCTCATCTGCCCCCAATCGCGGGGACTCGCACCGCGCCAGGCGAAGATGCCTCTCGACCGGTTCCAACGCATCGTCGATGACCTGTGTGAGAATCGCCCTCTGCTCAAGCTCTACCTGTCGGGCGAGCCGCTGCTCCATGCCAATCTCTTGCGAGATGATCGACTACGCCGGGGCCAAGGCTTGCCAAACCATGATTCACACGAATGCGACCGGCCTGACCGAGGAGATGTCGGAGAGACTCCTGTCATCGTCGCTCACCTTTCTCTCCTTTTCGTTCGATGGCTGCTCGCCCGAAGTCTACGAGCATTTGCGCCGCCGGCGCAGTTTGAGCAGGTCCGATCCAATATCCGCTGGCTACCTGGACCTGCGCCGGCGTCACGGCCGTGGTCCTCATACCACCATCGAGATCATTCGGATGCGGGACACCGACAGCCTGATCCAGTCCTTTGTTGAGGAATGGAAGACCAGCGGCGTGGATGAGGTCCGCGTCGTCCCCTACCTGACGTGGCACGGCCTGGTGGACGATCGGCACGTGGAAAGCCGGCCCCAGGTGCCTCTGTTCAAGCCCTGTGCCGCTCCTTTTCAGCACGGCTGCATTCTCTCGGATGGGACCGCGGTCCCTTGCTGCCTCGATGTCAACGGCCAAATGCCCCTCGGGGACATCACCAAGAGCCGGTTCCGGGACATCTGGTTGAACCGCAGCTACCGGCGCTTGCGTCTGCAAATGCTGACCGGGACGCTCCCGCCCGATTCCATCTGCGAGCACTGCGACAACACCATCCGGGAACCAGAGTCGCTGCCTGCAATACTCCCCGAGCGCTTGCGACCTAATAGTTGAGTTCTTCAAGATCGAAGGTTGCATGTTCTCCGAGGTCTTGCAGGTGATCACGGACTGGATCGGTCAACATGGGTGCAAGAATTAGCGCCGGCGACAAGCTTCAAACGCTCGGGCAGCGGCTCTCGCACGACCGCCTACACCTATGACAGCACCTACCAGCTCACGGCGGTGGATTATCCGCCGGGGTTCGACTACCTGGCGACCGACACGACGTTCAACTATGACGCCGCCGGCAACCGCTCCAGCGTCATCGACGGCAGCGGCACGACGCCTTACTATACGAACAATCTCAACCAGTACACCGCCGACGACGGCACCTCTTACAAGTACGACACCAGCGGCAACATGACTTACGACGGCCACAACGTCTGCGGCTACGATCCCGAGAACCGCTTGATAAAGGTCCGCAAGGACGGGCAGGGGGCTGAGGCCCTGTCCAACGCCACCGATATCACCCTGACCTTCACCACCGGTGGTGATGCGCCGTGGTTCGACCAGACGGCCCACTACTTCTACGACTACGATGCCGCCCAGAGCGGCCATATCGGCGACAACCAGCAGTCCTGGCTTCAGACCACCGTCACCGGCCCCGGCACCTTCACCTTCTACTGGTCCGCCTCCTCGGGGAGCGGGGATTACCTGACGTTCTACATCGACGGCGTAGCTCAAAACCAGATCTCCGGTGCGCCGACCTGGGAGCAGAAGACTTACACGCTCACCGGCAGCGGCACCCATACGCTCAAGTGGGTCTACGCCAAAGATTGGACCGGCTCGTATGGCTACGATTGCGGCTGGGTGGACAAGGTCACTTGGCAGCCGGCGGCGACCCCGCCGGACGACCTGGCGGCGGCCGTGGATTCGGTCCTGGCCTACACCACCGGGGGCAATGGCAACTGGAGCGCCGTCAGCGGCGGCTATTACGGCGGCAACTCGGCGGCCAGCCCGTCGCTATCGCTGAACCAGGAGTCCTGGATGCAGACGACGGTCCAGGGCGCGGGGACGTTCAGCTTCTGGGCGAAGCTCTCGGCGGCCTATTCCGACCCGCAGCCGACGCCGCCGGACCAGTATGCGGCGGCGACGGAGTGCCTCATCCCCTTCACCACGGGCGGGGATGCGGCGTGGCAGGTCTGTTCGACCGGCGGGCACAACGATTGGAATTCGGTGTACAGCGGCGATCTCGATGCGAATCAGTCCAACTGGCTCCAGACGACGGTCACCGGGCGGGGGACCTTCAGCTTCTGGTGGGAGAGCCCCTCCTCGGACGAGTTCAGCGAGTTCTACTTCTATATCGACGGCAGGCCTACGCCAGCCTGACCGGCTTCAACGGTTGGGAGTACCAGACGTTCACGATCAGCGGCAGCGGCACCCACACGCTGAAATGGGTCTTCACTCGTTCGGACGACCCGAAGAACAGCGGAGCGGGCTTCGTGGACGCGGTGGGGTGGACGGGCTATGTGGACCAGCCGCCGGTCCCGCCGGCCCCGCTACGGTTCTATGTGGACGGCGTGGAGCAGTACGGCTGCAAGACGAATAGTTGGGAGCAAAAGAGCTATGCGATCTCCGGCTCGGGCACCCACACGCTCAAGTGGCTCTTCGGGCGGTATCGGTCGGACTGGTCGGGCACGGGCTCCGTGGATGACGTGGGGTGGACGGGCTATACGCCGCAGCCGCCGGCCCAGGCGGAGCCGGGCCCGGAGGCATGGAAGCTCCTGACGTATGTCTATGACGCCAGCGGCCGGCGGATTGAAAAGAAGTACGACGGTAACACGCAGGTCAAGTACATTTACGATGGCGACCATGCATCGCCGAGTACGACGGCAGCGGCAACCTGCTGCGGAAGTACATCTACGGCCCCGGCATCGATCAGCCGGTCAGTATGATCGAAGCGGCGGGCAGCTACGCCGGCACGTACTACTATCACTTCGACGGCTCCGGCAACGTGGTCGCCCTGACGAACTCCAGCGGCAATACGGTCGAGGTCTACGAGTACGATGTCTATGGCAAAGTCGGTGCCTCCGACGCCAGCCATCCCAACCGCTTCATGTTCACCGGCCGCGAGTTCGACAAGGAGACGGGCCTCTATTACTACCGTGCCCGCTACTACAAGCCAGAAATCGGGCGGTTCCTTCAGGCCGACCCTGTCGGTCTTAGGGGAGGCATGAACTTGTATGCATACTGCATGAACCGCCCAACGATGTATACCGACCCTATGGGACTGTGTGCTGCGTATCCACGGCCCCGGCCTACTCCCCCTGTGATTGAGCCTGAGCCTGTTGAGCCCAACGAGCCCAATTGTCCGGACCCCAACGAGCCCAATAACGTTGGGCCTAATCCGCAGCCTACCCCGCCCCCGCCTGGCAGTCCGCAGCCAAGTCCCCACACGCCGTCTCCCTGCGATTACTTCGCAGTTGACACTTGGGTATCACCGCGAGACATTTGTCAACTTGGGTGCACGCTATTAGCAGATGCACTCTCGGCGGCCTGTGCGGTCGCAGGGGGTGGTTGGGTGGCAAGAACTATATGTGGGGCTGCCGCCGCGGGGGCAGTCTTGGCATGTTTCGGGGCCTGTCGCGCCTTTCTCGGACGCGAAGACCATACACATTTCGTTCGATCTCTGTAGTAATCCCATGGGGCAGCCCTGGATGCTGACGGGATCGACGGGCCCGATTCTCGCAAATTCGCAACCAGCGTCATCGCAATAGCAGCGTGTTCACGTCCAAGGGGCGTCGCACTTGAACGGTGCTGATTAAGCTGAAGCAAGGCGAAGCAGGATTATTCGCCTTTGATTTTCCGCCCATCGCAAGACTCTCTCTTGCGATGGGCGGAAAAAGTACGTGCTGAGTACCATTCCGAACAGTATGATAAGTGAAATCGACCGGGAGGATTATTATTGTGCCCGGCGGTTATGGTTTTGCCCAGCTTTCCGTAAGCCGGTGCTCAGGTATGAGGGTAAGTTGCGAAAACTCAGTGGTGATGCTTTTTGGATCGAGACGCTCAGATAGGATGATGAATATGGCGGCTTGGCTTATTCTACTTGCAATAGCATTTTGCGTCTGGTTGAACTTTGTAAGGCACGGGCGGAGTAGGCAATGGATCGAGAGCCTGACGGAATCAGGAAGACCAGGAATCAGGTATATGTCCCATTTCCTTGTTCTTGTCTTCTTCACTTCGGAGATGTTCTTCATTATCGGTCCGCACTGGATGGATTCCCCCTTTGTTTCTTTTATCATCTTGTGCCTTTGCGGGTCTTACGCACTCGGCGAAAGCGATGCTCAAGGGAAGGAACAGGGCGTTGCACGCCACGGCGCTGCCGCGGCTTTGTGGTCTGTTCCTACGAAATACGTAGGCGCTTTAGCGGCAACGCTCGTGGTCTTCTGTTTGATCTTGATCCTCTTATTCCTGTCGGACCGCGAGGAAAAGTGGCTTCGTGAGAACCCTGTGTTCTGGGCCACGAGCTTGACCAGCGTCAGTTGTCTGTTGTTTCTATGTGTCACAGCCGGCATCCTGCTGAGTACATGCAGGAGGAGGCTGTACTCCGGCGTAATGTCTTCCCTCCTTCTACTTCCGCTGGTCACCCTGGTTTCACTTGCATGCCCCTGGCGACAGGCCTCCGGAGAGGGTCCTTAATCTCAGTATATACGAGGCCACGTATTACTTCGCAATGCTCCCTTTTCTCGCTCTGGCTCTAATCATGGTCTTCTTATGCTTGATTAGTCTCCTGGCTCGAAGAATGCAGGTCGTATCCCAGGATAACGGTGATAACGAGGGAACGACGGGGACGGCCTCCGATTTCAGACACGGTTTGGGGGCATAGCTGTAGATAAGACAGGAAATACCTCGCATGTATGCGAGTACACGTAGAGTTGTTGAGGGGAAAGAGCCACGCGCGGCGCGGGATAGCGGACGGGCCGGCCACAAGCGACCGGTCGGTAGGGACAACGCCGCGGTGGCTCCCGAGGATGGGCCAAACCTCTTCGAGAGGCGCTTTTGGCCTTTCGCCTGCGGCGTGGTTCTCATTTGGGTGTTGGTCCGCGTATTCGATTTCACGCTCCTGCCGCCGACCTACAAAGGTCTGGTCATCACGCAGCCGTTCTACGGTCTGCATAGCTGGGACCTCGCCGACCGCGCTTGGGCGGCCCGCAGTCACCTCAAGTACGGGTTGGGCTATACGAAAGGACTCCGCACGCTGGTCGTGGGCGATCCGCCTCCGCTGATCCCGGGGGGTATTAGGGGACAGTCACCTATTTCGGAGTTCCATAATTGGGTAGAGTCGAGACCTGGCGCGGTTGTTGTGGATAAACAATATATATGTATCCACACTCCGTTTCCAGGTCCCGCTCATCGAACCGGACGTGCGGATTTGCCGCATCCGGCTCTCCGACGGGTCCTCCCGTCAAGGTACACGGTCAGTCGCCCTACGCCAACGACCGCAGCCGTGGGACGCCTAAGTCCCCGAAGACGAACGTTCCCGGAAACTTCTCCGTGCCACGCGACGACACTCGGCGACGTTTCTTCAAGAAGCGCACGACGCGATCCTACGTGTAATTGTCGATAGCCCGATACGCCTTACGGAGCGTGCCATAGCGGAAGTAGTTGGCCCAGCCCTGCAGCAGGCGGTTCGCTTGAACCGCCACTTCCGGCCACGACGCCATGTTACCCCGCTGGAGAACCGCGTGCAGCTTCTCCTTGAGTCGCCGCACGCTCTTGGCCGACGGTTGGGCCGCGTCAGTAGCGCCCGCCCGTCTTGCGGTAGCACGCCAAGCCGAAGGTGTATCCCAGGAAGTCAAAGGACTCCTGCCGGGCATCGCGGATGCAGGTCTTGGTTTCGTTGAGCGTCAGTTTCAGCTTGGCCATCACGTTCCGCGTCCACGCCAATGCCTCGGGGGCATGGCCGTGACTGAGGATGACGAAGTCATCCGCGTAGTTGATGACCTTGGCACGGAACTGTTCGCTCTTGCCTTGCTGTTGCCAATACCGCAGATACCGGTGCATATAGATGTTCGCCAGCAGCGGGGACAGCACGCCCCCTTGGGGTGTGCCCGTCTGGCTGCTTTGGCCACCTGTCAGACGCCGGTGTCCCTGCTCATCCCGTTCCTCACTACGGCGCTTTCAGCCACCTCTGGATGAGCTTGAGCATCTGGCGGTCCACCACCCGGCGGGCCACCGAACGCATCAGCTCCGGATGCGGGATCGTGTCAAAGTACTTGGACAGGTCGGCATCAACCACATCCGTATAGCCTTGGCACAGCGCCTGATGGACTTCCCGGACCGCATCCTGCGCGCTTCTCTGGGGTCGGTAGCCATAGGCCCCGTCCACAAAGTCCGCTGCAAAGATCGGTTCCAGGACCAGCTTGGCGGCGCCTTGGACCACCCGATCCCGAATAGTCGGGATGCCGAGGGGACGTTCCCCTCCGCCCGGCTTCGGGATCAGGACACGCCGGACCGGGTCCGGCCGATACGTCTTGTCGTGCAACTCCTTTCCGAGAGCCGCCAGCCACGGTCCTTCGCCCCACGCCTCGATGTCCGCAAAGCTCACCCCATCCACACCAGGTGCTCCGTTTTGGCTCTTGGCCAAGCGGTAGGCGTGCTCTAGGATGTCCTCTCGGTACACCTTATCGTAGAGTTGATGGAAGCGGCAGGTCGGCTCGACCTTCGCTTTGACGTACAGCTTGCGCTGGAGCCGCCGGATGCTTTCGGGAGTTGTCAGGCTCATCGCCAATCTCCTACCACCCTTGGTTCCTTTACAAGCACACCCGAAGTAAGGCCCCTTCCCTCCACCGTCATTACCGGCTTCTTCGGTACTATGGGCCTTTCCGACGCCCGCATCGCCCCTCGTCCCACGGACGAAGTTGAGGACGCGACTCCTCGACGAGGCGGGCCTCCCACGTTGCATAGAGGGCCTTCCTTGCGTGCCGTTCCCACTACCCCGATGGACCGCGACGGGTTGGATCGGTTGTGGCCTCCCGTCGCGTGGCAGCCTTCCCCAACAGCCAGGCGGGTCGGCATCCATGACTTCACTTTCGAGGCCTGTACAGGATTCACTGGCGTTACGGCCCACAAGGTTGCAGCAACATCTTTCCTGCTACTTGACCCCAAGGCTTCGGCACGGCCAGTTACCCGCCCGCACCGCTTGGGTGGCTACCGGGGTGAACCGAAAACTCCCCGGACGGATCTCTCATCCGCTGGTCCTCTACGCCTTCGTGGCGCACTGGCTGTCCCCGTTATTTACCCCGAAAACCCTCCGGTCCGACGTGACGGCAGACAGCAAGTCCGACGCAGTCACCTCAGCCTCCGGACAGGTTCATCAGCGCATACAGACTTCCCCCAGGCCAGCCGGGGCGGATGACAGGCAAACCATTGTCACGATCCATTATACCAACATCGGCGCGGCTCACCAAGACCGATTGACCCGCGCAGCGAGATGCGGCGAGTCCACCTAACGAGTTCTGACGGACAGCTTCGGTAATCACTCGGTGCGGGTCCCCAAACGCGATCCATCGCGTTTGGGAGCCCGGTGCCATGCCTACGGCTTGGCGTAGGCATGTCCGGCTCATGGGACGAAGCATGTCTACGAGGCGTAGACATGGCACCCGGCACGCGGCTCGGACAGTTTGAGAAGTCGGTTCTTCGTGGCATGGGCTTCCAGCCCATGTACATCGGCAGGATGCCGATGCCACCAAACGAACGAGGGCTTGGACTACCGATCTTGCTTGTCAACACGCAAAAGAATCGGCCGTGCCCCAGACCGATTACGATCCGCGGGACGGCCGATGATTGTCTGACAGAATGGGTGCTTAGCCCTTGGCCTTCTCTTCGATGCGGGCTTTGACGATCTTCAACTCTTCCTTCGTCTTGCCTTCCGGCGCGGTGCCGGCCGCTTCCAGCTTCTTGACGGTGTCCTGTCCTTCCACGACCTCGCCGAAGATGGTGTGCTTGCCGTCGAGCCAGGGCGTCGCCGCGAAGGTGATGAAGAACTGGCTGCCGTCGGTGCCCGGCCCGGCGTTGGCCATGGCCAGCAGCATCGGGCGGTCGAACTTGACGTTCGGCTTGATCTCGCCGTCATACTGGTATCCGGGGCCGCCCTTGCCCAGACCGAGCGGATCGCCGCCCTGGGCCATGAAGCCCGGAATCACGCGGTGGAAAAGCACGTTGTCGTAGAAGCCCTTGTTCGTCAGGAAGATCGTGCTGGTGACGTGCATCGGGGCCACGTCGGGCATCAGCTTGATCTTGACGTTGCCCTTGTTCGTCTCCATGACCCAGAAGTAGTCCTTCTGCGGATCGAACGTCATGAGCTCGGGCTTGGTCAGCTTCAACTTCCACTCATTTTCTTTGCCGAGTTTTTCCATCGCTTGCGCCTGTTGTTGTTCCTGTTGGGCTCTCATTTGATCCTGCTGGGCCTTGGCTCTGGCCATCACCTTCTGCTGCAGGGCCATCAAGACCTTGTTCTGCTCTTCGTTCGAGAAGGGAGACTTCTGCCCGGTCAGGGCATCGCGAATCCCGCGCACGAACGTGTCCACGTTGACCTCGATGCCCTGTTGCTTGAGGCTGTCGACCATCTTGGTCCCGAGGATATAGCTGAGTTTGTCCTGCTCGGTCTTGAAGTCATTGGCGTCCGTCGCCGCCCGGGCCGAACCGGCCGCCAGCGCTATCATCACCACCCCGCCTACCAACGCCATCCGAAGCTGCCTGCCCATGATCATAGTCGATACCTCCAAATTCTGATTTGTCATGCAGGGCCAACGAGCGGCACAGCATACCCCCGCCTGTCCGCAAACTCAACGGCAAAAATAAGCGGCCCCAGTCTGTAACCCGATTCTGTCGAGCGTCAGCCGGTTGCGATGCTCGTTGGTACGTGCGCCAGTCAGAGCATATCGGAAGGCACGCCTCGTCCGGCGTCGGACGTCACGGCGAACGAGCTGCGCCACCGGTGGACGCCCGACGATCTCTTTCACGCCTTGGCATGCGAGACGACGTCGAGCCACGTCTGCGCCATAAGGCCCGCGCCGGCGATGGTCGGATGAACGCCGTCGCCGGCCCAATAGGCGGGCGGAGCCGTCTGGGCCGCCTTGTCGAACATCGCCTGGAACGGCACGAAGGTCGCGTGGAAATCCGTCGCCACCCGGCGGGCGGCCGCCCGGTACCCGTCGAACGTCGGGGAACCACTTGTCGTTGACCGCCCCGCAGCGCAGCACAAACGGCTCGCAGATCACCAATTTGACCTCCGGCAGGGCTTGCTGCGTCCGCGCGATCAGGGCCCGGTAATCCTTTTCGTAGATCTCGACCGTGCCCTTGTACTTGCCGTCGAGCGTGTGCCAGAGGTCGTTGACGCCGATCAGAATGCTCAGAACATTGGGCTTCAGGGCCAGACAATCCGCGTCCCAGCGTTCGGCCAGTTGAAAGACCTTGTTGCCGCTGATGCCGCGGTTGTAGATCTTCAGGCCGGGGTCGGCACGCTCGGCCAGCAACTGCGACGCGATGAACAGGGCATATCCCGTCCCCAAAGCCCGCACGTCGTTGGCGTCGATTGCCCCGGTTCTTGTCGCGGCCGGCATCCGTGATCGAGTCGCCCTGAAACAGGACGACGTCGCCTCTTCCTTGATGAATCCGTTCGATTTCCGGCCGGACGCCTGTCTCATCGACTCCGAACAGCCGGAGGCGGATAGGGCGGAAACCGTGCCCAACCGGCGGCCGCCGCCGTCATCGTATTGCCCAAGAAACAGCGCCGGGAGGTACGCCCCGCGGCTCGATCCATGTCCGTCATCTCCATTCTCCTTTCCACGAGCCGCACTGACACGACAGACCGCACCGACCATCGCTCGCGGTCCCAGGGGCGCTATGGTAACGGCCTTGGTTTCTCCGTCACCAGCCAATTTCGTCATTACCGTGCGGGGGCGATGCGCATCAGGTGGCGGACTGGCGCGTCTCGTAGCACGAGCCTGGGCCCCCAAACCCCGGGACCGCCAATCTGGGTCCCCAAACGCGACTCGTCGCGTTTGGGAGCCCCATCCCGATTGGCCTTGGCTCCTTCCTCCCGAGAGGCGGAAGGCTCGGAGCTGTTCCAACAGCCAATCAGGAGATTGGCGGTCCCAGGGAACCCAGGTCCGCATCACGAAGACGAAAGCGGTCGAGCCGGCCGTTAGTCCTTCTGGTTGGGATCGGCCGGCCGCAGGGATGGTTCGAGAACGGCGAAAATGCCGTAGCCGGAGCCGTCCTGGCCGTTGCTTTCCCAGGCTGCGAGGCAGGAGCCGTCGTTGGCCATCGCCACAGCGGGGTAGCGCTGCTCGTCCAGCGTGTACGTGTTGACCTGGAATTGGTCGCCCACGGGCTACGCCCTTGGCATCGAAGCACCGGGCGGCAATGTCTGTGCCGAGATTCGGATCGCCCGTGTCGTGCTGCCAGACAACGACAAATTCGTTCGCATCATTTATGGCGGCTTGCGGCTGTCGCGCGCCCGTGCGGCGGGTATTGACGAGGAACGGCTCGCCCCGGGCGACGCCGGTCGGCTCGTAGAAGCGGGCGTAGATATCGGCCTGGCTCGCCGCCTTGGGATGGCCGTCCCAAGCCACCAGGAAGTATCCGAGCGAGTTCATCGCGATGGTCGGCTGAGGAACGAAGGAGATATTGGCCGTGTTCACCTGCTGCGGCAGCGTGATCGGCACGCCGCAGGGATCGAACAGACGCAGGATGATGGGATGGATGCTTCGATCCTGCATCCACGTCACGGCGAAACGGCCGGCCCCGTCCATCGCCACCTGCGGATACCGGCAATCGTAGATATCCGTGTCCACAATGACCTCGCCGCCGAGACGGGAACCGTTCGGATCGAAGAGTTGCACGCGAACCACCGTCTGCTTCCGTGGCATCGTTTCGCGGCTCTCCCAGGCCACGACGAGCGTGCCGGCGCCGCCCACCGCCACGCTGCGGATAGAGCTGCCGGCCGGCGGTCATCAGGTTGACGGCCAGTTCCGGCGTCCGGGCGTTGCCGTTCGGATCGAACAGCCGCAGGAAGATGTCCTCCTGGTCGGGTCCGGGTCCCTGCCAGACCACCGCGAAACGGCCCTGGTTGTCCATGGCGACGGCCGGCTCATTCTGGTTGCCCGGGGTCGTCGTGTTCACGAGAAACTCATTCCCGAGAAATTGGCCCCTGGGCATCCAGCCGGCGGGCGAGAATGTCGTAGGAACGGCCGGCGGTCGAATAGTAATCGGCCCAGACGATGACGGAACCGCCGGCGCTGGTGGCGACCGCCACATTCTTCTGGTCACCGGTCGTTCGCACATTGACCTGCACCTCCGCCGCCCCGGCCAGTGCTTGGATCGAGATGACAATCAAGCATGTCGGAAGTACGCTGCGCATTGGGTGTTCCCTCCTTTTATCATCGGCTCGTATGAATTTTGCGGCCTCGGCGGGTCGCGAGTAGAGCCGATAGCCTTCACCCACGGAGGCACTCTCTCAGCGGGACCATGTCACGCGGGCATCCCCTGGCCGTGTCGCGCTTCCGCCTCCCTCACGAGGCGAGAGCAGGAAGCCACGGCATCCCGAGGCGTCCGAACCCAAAGGCTTCGTCAATGATGTCAGACTCGCTGTCGTATCAAGCCCAGTTTTCCAGGCGGATTATCCCGCCTTTTCCACGATCTCATTGTACCACGCGTCTCGCGTTTGTCCAGAAGAAAGTGGCGGAATCAGGAATCTCAGGAATCTCGTGCAGTCACGGCGGAATTCCATCTACATCCGACCCTTGCCAGCCGCCTTCTTCATAGGAATTCTTGCGGGCTGCCTGGGACTCGGCCGTGAGGAGCGTGGCCGAGGAAGAGAGAGATCGTCTGAGCGGAAGGAAGAAACAGGGAGATGGACAAAGAGGTGACCGGCCTTTGTCGAAGGCCGCGTGGAGGAAGCTCTACGCGGCCTTCTACCCACAAACTCGATCCTGGCTGGCCGCCCGGGTGGGGAACGAGTCGGACGCGGATGACTTGGCGGAGGAGGTCTTTGCCCAGTTGGCCCGCGGCCAGGCGCCTGCCGATGCCAAGGCTTATCTTGACACCGTGGCCAGGAACATTTTGTCCCAGCACTGGCGTAGAAAGGCCAAAGAGCGAGCGGCCCTGCGCGGCTCCAAGCCGAGCTGGCCCCCGGGACAGGGTCAAGCGGGCCGGCCGGGGCGACAGAGCACAGCTCGAAGGCTCCATGGGACAAAGGACTCGAGGACCTCCTGGACGGCCTGTCGGCCGAGGACGCCGAACTGCTGAGAATGAAGTTTCGGGATGGGCTTTCCGCCGAGGAAATCTCGCAGAGGGTCGGCTGCTCGCCGCCGGGCGTGCGCCAGAGGCTCCACCGGGCCATTGAAAAGCTGCGCGAGATACACCGCGTCAGTGGCGAGACGCCCCAGGGAGGATGAAAAAACACGCAAGTCCCCCTTCGGATAAGTCGTTTCCCTGAAAGGGCTTACGTCGCCACGTCAAAAAAAAGTGGACTCTCTGTCACATTTCGGACCGTTCGACACACTATATAATGTAAAAAGAGGCGGGTCTTACGCGAACGCCTACATAGACGGAATGGAAGCAATGGTGGCAGGAAGGAACAGCGAGTTGGAGCGAATGAGTTCGGCCTTGCCCCGCAGGGTCGGGAGGGATAGCCGCGCGGGCTTCGCACACAACTGGCGAGGCTTCACGCTCATCGAGTTGCTCGTGGTCATCGCGATCATCGCCCTGCTGCTGGCGGTCTTGCTGCCCAGCCTTCAGTACGCGCGAAAGTGTGCCAAGGCGACGATCTGTAAATCTAACCTGAAGCAATGGGGAACGACGTTTACCCTGTTCCTCGAGGATAAGGATGGTTGTCTTCCCGCAGGTAGCCAGGATGGCTGTGTTCCAAGCTTGTCCTTTCTGCGAGGGACATATATCGGCGGAAAAGGCGACCCGAATCGACCGGCACGCTACGACCCCGTGCGGACCGAGGCCGTCGCCTGCTGTCCCATGGCGACGAAACCCGGGAAGTTTTCGTCCTTCACATATACGACAAGCGGCAAGGTTTACTTCCAGGGGACCTTCGGCTCGCCCTTCACGGCTTGGGACGTCACAAAACCGCCGCCGTACTTTTGCATGAGCTATGGATTAAACGACAACGTCTTCAACGGAGGATTGAACGAACGGCCCTCCACGTGCACCTACCTGTTCGCCAAGCGGGTCCCTGAGAACGTGCCGCTGCTTCTGGATTCCCCTCAACCAACGGAGTCCCTCATCGTTGACAGCCAACCACCACCGAAACACGAGCCCTGTTCCACTGATCCCACCGTGAATATCTGTATCAACCGCCACGAAGGGGCTCTCAATGTCCTCTTCTTGGACACGTCCGTCCGAAGGGTCGGCTTGAAGGGACTCTGGACCTTGAAGTGGTCTTACCGTTTCAACACGAATGGGCGTTGGACCAAGGCCGGCGGCGTCAAGCCTGACGAATGGCCCCAATGGATGCGCAAATTCACAGATTATTGATCCCTGGTTCGGGAAATACACTGTCCCGGATGATGTTCCGATGATCTTGCGGAGAGCGGAGGGAAGTGGGCGAGAACGAGCCTGTTGTGACGTCACGCCTCGAGACTTCCCTTGTATAAGCCATGTTCTGCGACCGCACTTCATCGACGGCGTGACAACAAGGAGTTTGACGGGTGCATACAGGCCGAGAGAGCATAAAGGACTTCCTTCCGGGGGTGAATTGGATGCCACCGCGCCAAAACGCTTGCGTTCCTTATGTGCGTCCTCCACCGTGTTCCTTGGTGCCGTGATGAATATATTGGAGTTTAACGGAGATGAAGGAGATACATCATGAAACGGACATTCGTACTTTACCATTTGTTCCTCTTGGCCCTCGGGGCGTGGTTTTTCATAGCGTGGCCGTTAGCGCAGACGGAAGGGCCTCTGGCTATTATGATTATTATGAGGAGTTCTCCGTGTCTTTTGATTGGGGGGATCCCAACGACGGCCAAGACGGCGACGGCGATGCTTCCGGCGATTCCGGCTCCCTTTACACTTATGCCTCCGCTTGGACTTCGGTATCGGTGCAGAGTAACCAATCGCCTGTGTCCAGGTACTTCTGGTTTGCGTCCGGTGCCTCGGGCAGCAAGAACTGGCCGTGGCATGCCGATCCCAATGACCCGAACGAGGTACCTCCGGGCGGCTGGGCGTCCTTTGGCGTGGCTGTCGACGGTTCCACCTACGCCCAAGGGTCCACCGGAAGCACTGGGGATTGTTCCTCCGGCGCCTCTGCGTGTGGGGCCAGCGGTGCCGCGTCCTCTGCGCCGGGGCGGGCGTAGGCGAAAGCGCGTCCTCCGCCGGCGGGGTCAGTAACAACGATGTAGGATCAGCCGACTGGTCGGTATCTTCGGAAGGGAATGGATGGAAGATAGAGGACTATGGCTATTTTTACAGTGAGACCACCTGGGGTGTTTCAGACGGCGGCTATGCTTATATAGAGCCGGGGACCACCTGCGTTAGCGGCACGGTGGGTGCTGGCAGCTACGGATACGCCAGTTCTTCGGCTAGCTCAGGGCCCACCGGAGGCGCATCCGCCAACAGTCAGGGCGGTTCCAATTCCTCGGGCAGCCTGAGCATGAGTTTCTAGGCCCGAAGGAAGGCGCGCGGAGAGGGGCAGGTAAATTCTCGCGCCATTGCAATGAAACCTTGTGGTTTGTCGACAAGGCCCCTTGTTTCGTTCGATGGTCGGTTTCTTCCTTTGAGGGGTGGTGATTGGCTCGCCTCCAGGGACTGTGGTATGGACCCACCGAACCGCGGTATCATGGCGGACAGCCCCTACCTTCAAGGGTGGAGATTGCATGGATTCCTCCTCGATAGGACAAAGACCCCGAGGATGACAAGTTGGCCAAAGGCCCTTCGTTGCAGGAGGGCCTTTGGCCGTCCCGCGCTGGAGACAAGAAGATACACACGGTCCTTTTGTTATGGATATGGCTCCTTATGACGATAAAAAGATTCCCTAAAGTATTCCTCACTCTTCTTCTCGGAGTATTGGCAACCATTTATTTCTTTCAGACAACCTGGGGGGCCGCCGCTCGGGCCGACAGAGACCCGAACGGTTTTGCCGTGCTTACCGCTCGCGTGCAAGAGGGGGTAAGGCCGCGGATCCTCACCTCGGCGACGACTGCTTTCGCCCCATCGTTGGAGATGAAGGAAAATGCGGGTTTTCTACTCACGCCAGCATTGCTCGTGCAGGAGATCATCTCGGAGGACGTCGTCGTTACTTACCCGGGCGAATAGCGGAGGCTTTCTCATAGATGTCCGCTCAACAGATCGAAGGATTGTCCCCTGCCTTTGGCTGGCGGCGGTTCTTTGCCTGTGTGCGGGGGACAATCTCCACTCCGAGGAGAATACCAGACCGCCAAGGAGCAGCGTCACCCAGTTCGACGCGATCCTCGAGCTGAATGCACCGATTGTAAAAAGTCACGTTGTCCTTCTTGCACGCTACTGGGTCGCCCCCACATTCTACCGGATGGCGGTCCTATGGGCGGAGCCCCACTGCGCTCAATCTCAATTTTCCCATGTATCCCGTGACGATGGTGGTCGACAGCAACGAGCAGAGGTTCTGTGTCACCAATCAGGTCCAGAGCAAACTGGGCCGAGTCTTCAGCAAGCCGGCGGGCGAGCGGGAGGCTTTCCGCCACCGGCTCAACAGCTATCCGATCGGCGACATGCGATTCACGGAGGCCGAAGCGTTGATGTCGCGTCTCTACCGAAGCGACCTGCCGCCCCTGCCGCTCTGGACGGAAGAAGGCGTTCGGAGCTTGCCCTCGCCAATACCGGGAGGGCCGGCGACCTCAAACGGGAGGCGGCCGCGCTCCACCTCCAGATATCGCACGACCGCGTCGACGCCGTGGAGATCGCGGATTCCAACGGCTTGCTCGTGAAGAAGATAGAGTACGAATACTCGCGCGTGCAAGGATCCGATCGGCTCTGCCGGGAGACTGTTTTCTTGCCGGAACGGCCCATCCTGCTGGATTACGGGCAGCGCGGGGTCACCATCCGAGTTAATAATACGGAGCGCACCTTTCAAAAACTCTATGGGTTGGACCACGAAGGCGGACGCAAGTGCAGTGTCGAATACGAGTCAGGGCCAACCCCGGGTGCGACCCGCTCCATGCCGGTCCGCATCGTTGTCCAGAGAGCGGACAATGGCGTCGTCCTACGCATGGCCCGTATGTCCGCCTTCGTCCGCCGAAGGATGACGGAAGACGAGGTCCTGCAGGCCGCTCGGCAGGCGAGCCAATTCAGCCACGAAGAGCTCAGAGTCCGCTTTCTCTTCGCCAAGTACACGCGTGCAGACCCAAGTAACGTGCAGCGCCCAAGACAGGACTCTTGTGGATCAGCTCAAGGCGGCCTTCGAGAACAACACCGGCACGTCTCTTGGGGAGGAACTGAAACGGCTTAATATGCTCATGCAGTTGGACTGGCTCCAGGGACGGTCACGCGCCGATCATTTTCGCCGATACCTGGCTCTCCTGAGCGCCAATGGACTCCAGCAGGCCGCTTTCATCGCCGGATTGAACGTCCTTGACACCGCTGCGGGACGTCGTCAGTATATCATAGCGGATGAGTTGTTGCAGGAATGGGTCGAGTCCGTTATTGCCAGCACGGATGCGGAAAAAGTTCTGGGTCTGGCTCAGGCCCAGATGAGGAAAGGTCATTCCTGGGCGGTCGCGCAATTGCTGGCGGAGGACAATGCTTCGGGCCCGAGTTGGGCGGGAAGACAATTCGAGGCCAAGACGCTCCGCTGCCTCGCGCTTCACGACATCTGGGAGACGATATGCGAACCGTCCAAGAAGACAGAGGTGGCGCGGACACAGGCGGCGTGGGCGTCGCAGTCGCTTGATCTGAACGGCTTGCGTTCCATTCTCGACGCCGATTTGGAGGTGGCAGAGCGTCTGTTCAACGGCTTAGCCAAGGCGAACAATGGACAGAAGAGTCTGAGGAAGGAACTGGTGAGGATTGAGCAGGACCTGCATAAAGGCGCGTCCCCGCCTTCCTCGAAAGAGGTCATACCATAGATAAGATGGGAGTGCAGAGGATGAAGACGGAAGAGCAGAGAGTATTGATCTATCCCGAGGTCGGAAGGGACAGAGTGATTTCCCGGCGTTCGGCCGTGGGCTCATCCGGCCTGTTAGTTCTTGGCCTTCTTTCGGGCCCCGCCTTCGGCCAGATGGGGAAGAAGCAGGCCGATACCAAGACGCCGCTGAGCGGGCCCCCCGCGGCGGCTCAGGCGGACATCGAGATGTTCAAGTCCTTCGATGAGCGTCTGCACAAGGCGAAGACCGATGACGAGCGCCGGCAGATCAATAACGAGATGCTGAGGTTGCAGCACCAAAGGGCTTTCGAGGCCCTGAAGAGCCAGTTGCAGCTTTCCGACCAGGAATGGGCGGCGGTCAAGCCGAGGCTGCAAGCGGTCTACGATCTTGTGCGTCCCCTGTCCCACCTGCCGGGCGAGAGTGCCGCCCCCAAGACCGAAGTAGAGCAAAAGAGCCGGGAGCTGCGGGAAGTGCTGCGCGACGACAAGGCGGACATGGGGCAGATCAAGGCCAAGCTGGCCGCCTACCGCGCGGCGAAGGCCAAGGCCAATCAAGAACTCGCGGCGGCCCGGCAGAATCTGCGCCAGATCATGAACGTCCGGCAGGAGGCCGTGCTGGTCTTGAATGGGTTGCTGGACTGAGAGACCACCGCAAAAGTGCACTCTGGCAGGTCCTTGCGACTAAAATGAAGGAGGCCCCAAACCGAAGTATCGCGTTGGGGAACCCAAGCAGCCTCCTCTCTCATCCGTAGGTTGAGATTGCTTCGTCGCTGCGCTCCTCGCAATGACATAAAGGGCATCGAGGCAGCCATCTCGCGTCCACTTTGGACGGAATCACGGCCGCGTATGCGCGACGGCGCGGAAATGAAAGTCCTCCACGGCTTCCACGTGGATCAGCAGGGTTCGCTCGACTTGGGGGAAATGGGTCTGCTGCTCGATCTCGGCCAAGCCATCGAGGATGGCGGCCTCCTGCAAGCGCACCAGTTGCCCGGTCAGTTGATAGCCGTGGCCGTCCTCGTCCCAGAGGGCCAGGGCCAGCCGGCCTGCGCCGCAGCGGTTCTGGAGATCGGAGACATTGATCCACGCCCGCACGGCGACGCGGTCGGCGCCCGCCGGCAGGCACTCCTCCACCGGCGTCAAGCGCGGCGTACCCGTCTCATCGACCGTAGCCAGCAACGTGTGCGGGGCCCGTCCGGCCAAGTGCATCACGTGTTCCAATTTGTCCGTCGTCTCACTCATACCGCGCACTCGATGAAAGACGCCCTTGGCATGAGACCATTGTGCGGCAATTCGAGCGCCCGCGCGGATGAGCACCCGGCGGAAAAGAAGGACTCCGATTGCTCAATCGTGCTCGAAAATCATCTTCTGCACCTCAAGGCCATCAAGGGCCCCGAGTTTCTCGACCAATTCGAAGATGGGCGGCTCCGGGCCGGCCATTTCGAGCAGGATCAGGCCGTTGGGCGAGCAGGAGTTCTCGGAGGCTTCGTGCAGACCCAGCCGGGTCTTGATGCTGCAGCCATACTCGGTGAATAGTTCCTGGACCTGGGGGACATGTCGCACGCGACCGGTGATGTGGATGCCCAGAATGATGTGCCTCTTCTTATCCATTTCCGTTCTCCTTCTCTGGATTGGCTGGAGGGCAGTCGCCCTCGTCCGCAGGCCCGCCGGCGCCGAGGACACTGACCATTGCCTCCGATAGCTTCTTGCGCCGGAATTTGCGGGGCACGATTCGCAAGCCCTCTTTCTCAATGACATCGCCGCCTTTGAGGCCCGGCGGCGCATCCCGCACCGCCCATTCCGCCAGCGGCGGCACCCGCGCATCGCCGAATTTGCCCGACCAGTTGAGCCCGACCGTGGCCGCCACCGTGGTCATGGGCACACCGCCGCCCATGATCCACGCCGGACCGCACGGATGAACGTGCACCGGCAGACGGTCGAACTCATCCTCGATCTCGCCCACCAACTCCTCGATCACGTCTTCCAACGTCACCATCCCCAGCACCGCCTGTGTCTTGGAAACAACCAGCACGATGTGCGCCTTCTGCTGGATCATGGTCTCCAGCAGAGTCGAGAGCGGCATGTCTTCCTGCACCTTGTAGATCGGTCGAGAGATCCCTTTGAGGCTCGGGTCTTTGGGGTTGACCCGCATCGCCGAGACAATATCCTTAAAGTTCACGTAGGTCGAAACGCTCTGCGGATCGTTCGGCGTCAGGCAAACCGGAAAACGCGTGTGCATGTCGAGATGGGCCTGCACCAGGGCCTCCATCAGACTGCTTCCGACGTGGATCATCGACATGTCCGCCGCCGGGATGATGATATCACGGACAGGACGGGTGGACATCTGCGCCGCCGACAAGACGATTTTCTCCTCTCGGCGCCGAGGAGCTTCGAGGTGCGCGCCAGCGCCACGGCCGCCCGCAGCTCGTGCAGCCATTGACTCCGCGCCCGCTGGGCGTCTGGCCCTGGTGGGGCAGCAGCTTCATGACGGCCCGAACCACGGCCTCCGTGATCCACACCACGGGATGGACCGCCCAAGAGAGAACGCGCATGATGGGGGACAAACGAAGCACCACCCATTCGTTGTTGTGCAAAGCGATCATCTTCGGGACCAGCTCGGCAAACACGATGGTCACGAAGGTCAGAGGCAACACGACCATAGCCAGCACGATCACATGGGCCGCCGCCCCGGAGAAGCCCCACTGCTGCACGTAGGGGCGAGCTTCTCCGCCCCCCCCGCCCCCCCCGTTGCGGCGGCAATCGCCCCCAGAACCGTCATTCCGACCTGAACCACCGCGAGGCTCGCTTCCATCCGGTCCTTCATGAAGACCGCATCGGCCGCCCCTTTCTTGCGGTCGTTCAGCAGGATCGCCAGCCGCGCCCGCGAGATCGACGCCAGTCCCATCTCATACGCCGCGAAGACGGCATTGAGGGCCAGCATCGCCACAATGACAGCTAACCCGTAGATGAACATCGCGTATCGCCTAAAAAGAGAGTGGCAAGTGTGAAGTTTTCAGTTCGCAGCATGTCATTGCGAGCGAAGCGAAGCAATCTCCCAGCAAGCACCTTTGAGATTGCTTCGTCGCTGCGCTCCTCGCAATGACATTCCTCCTACTTCAAACTTCACACTTCCAACATCAAACTTCATCTAATGCCTGCCGGGCGGCCTCACAGTCCTTGGCAATCTGAGCGACCAGTTCCTCGGGCGTGCCGAATTTGTGCTGACTGCGCAGATGCTGCACGAAGTCCATCGCCATCCAGCGGCCTGTCATATCGCCCACAGGGCCGGTCAGCAGGTGAGCTTCGATCAAGAGCGGATACACATCGCCGAATGTGCGAGCCTGCCCGACACTGAACACGGCCGGGATGTGCTCCTGCTTTTGCAGAAGTTCCTCGGGCGTCGTAGCGGTCTCGACCAAGCCCGCGTAGACGCCCTCGGCCGGGATGATCTGGTCCGGTTTGCCCAGGTTGAGCGTTGGAAAGCCCAGCTTGCGGCCCCGGCCCCAACCGGACACTATCGGGCCGATCAACCGGTACGGCCGCGCAAGGCGCCGGCGGCCTCTGCCACGTGCCCGCTTTCGATCATGTAGCGAACGATCGTGCTCGAAACCCGCAAGACCTGCCCCGTTGCCAACGTGATCTGCCGGGGTGGAACCACGACGACCTCGAAGCCCCGGTCGCTTCCAAATTGAGCCAACACCTTCACGTCGCCCACGCGGCCCGCGCCGAAGTGGAAATCATCGCCCTCGACAATCACGGCCGGCCGGAGCGCCGTCATCAGGAATTCGTCCACGAACTGCTCCGGCGACAGCTTCAGCAGAGCGCGGTTGTCTTCCAGGACCATAACGCAATGATCCGCGTAATCCTGCAACAACTGGAGCTTGAGGGGCAAAGGGGTGAGCACGCCGGGCGCCTTCTCGGGGTGCAAAACCGCGACCGGATGCGGCTCGAAGGTCATCACGACCATCTCCACACCGCGCTCCTCCGCGAGCCGGCGTGCCGTCCGGAGGATCTCCTGGTGCCCTACATGCACGCCGTCGAAGTTGCCGATGGTCAGGACACATCCCGGCCCTACCTGCCTGAATTCCGATAGCCGCTTCAAGATCCTCATTGCCTGCAACCAGTGGAGATTCTCTGCTTACTACTTCTTATTTACGATTGGCCCGGACCTACGGGCGAAGATTTACCAGGAGCCAATCGTAAATCGTAAGTAGTAAATCGTCAATGGTGGGATCAGCGTGTGGGGAGGCTCGCCCGCAGCGAGGCCAAGTGCTCGTTGGGGTCGCCGCTTTCGGGGTAGAAGACGCGGATTTCCTTAAGGGTCATCTCGGTCTTGAGGGGGTCGCCCACTTTCTCATAGCACAGGACCAGCATATACAGGGCGGCCTGATGATAGGAGTTCCGCCCGGACGGGACGACTATCCCCTTCTCCGGACCAAGACGACAGACCTGCTCAAAGTGAGGAATCGCCAGTTGGTGTCGGCCGTCATCCATGTACATAATTCCCAGCTCAAAATGGGCCGATCCGTTCGTGCGGTCGGCCTGCACCGCCTTCTCGTAGGCCGCGCAGGCCATTTCGCGGTCGCCGCGGTACCGGGCGACGCGGGCCAGCAGGCACCAGGCCCGGCTGCTGTCTTCGTCGAGCAACAAGGCCTTATCACACTGCCGCTTGCATTCGTCCAGCCGCCCGACGGTCGCGTAGGCATCGGCCCGGCTGAGGATCTGATCTACCATCACCGGCCGCAGGACGACCAGGACCGCCATAACGATCAGGACGCTGTAACAACTCCTGGTCGCCAGGTCCTTGTACTCCTGTCGGCGCTGCCGACGTTCGCGCAGAGGATCAGGCGGTCTTCCATGGGACACCTGCTAACCGACTACGACGAAATAGATGCCAAGCACCACCAGCATGTTTCCGACCAACAACTGCAGGCGCGGCTCGATCGAGCACATCCGCCGCCGCAGCCACGCGAGCAAGTCCGGCCGTAGCAGACTGATCAGCGTGCCGAAGCTCAGGACGGCACAGCTTTGGCCGGCCGTGAAGCCAACGAGCAGGACGAGATTGCAGAAAGGGAGCCCTCCGCCCGCCGCACTCTCGACCACCCGCAGGAGTTCGGCACGGCAGTGCGGGCACGCCGGGATCTGCAGCAGGCCCAGGGCGACGCCCAACAACAGGGCGCCGAGCCCATCCGTCCTGATCAGCCGCTCGGCGACTTTACGCCACCTATGGGGCACCAGTTGCAGATTGATTAGACCGGAGATCAGCACGCCCACAACGACCAGGAAGGAGCCCAGAATCCAGAACAGGCACTTGTTCACTTGAAAGGCCCGGTGCACGCCGCCCGCCATTGGGATCGCCGTCAGCCCGACCAGCACCGTGCCCGCGGCGAGACCTGCGGCGAAGAGAACGGTCAGAATCAAAGCATGCCTTTTGGAGATCCCCGCCCCCATGAGGTAGGCGGTCAGGATGGGCAGGCGCGCCATTGCGCAGATGTGCGCCGACGTCAGCGCCCCCATCCAAACGGCGGCGCGGAACGTCATCTCAAACGGCTGGATCGAGGCTGGATCGGGAATCGGAACCATGATACTGCTCTGGCAGAAGGAGGAATCACCACGATTTCTCTTTCTCAAGCGGGCCAAATCTACTACTTGCGGGAGCTTGCTTCTAAGGGGGCGGGCCATTGCTCGCCTACATACATAGTGTACAAAACAGCGCCCGCCCGAGAATAGACGGTGCACAGTTTACGATTGACTATTTGGCCGGCGCAGCAGTTTCTGGAGCGGCGTTCCGGCGGAGGTAAACGTCGTAAATAGCAAATCTGGAATCTTATGCTAAACCCTTGACCGCCTAATCTCCGATAATAGCCCCTATATGAGCCTGAGAATGAATCTATCGATCCGGCCGGCCGCGGCTGAGACTTGGAAGACAGAAGACAGAGGACAGAAGGCAGAGGACAGCATGCTCGTCCGCGATCCGCCCTCCGTCGTCCGTCGTCCGTCCTCCGGAATCCGCCTTCTGGCCTCTATCGTCGGGGTGAGCCTGATAGGCCTAGTCGTCGCCGGTTGCGAGCAGCCGCAGAAACAGACGCCGAAACCGACCGTGGCCGCGCACACCCTGACCCTTGAGGACTTGGCCCAGCGCTTAGGCTTGCGGGTCGAAGAGCGGGATGAGGCGTTCGTCGTCCTGAAGAATGCAGCCAACACCGTGATCCTCTTCACCCAAACCGGCGGCCGTTTCTTCGTCAACGGCAAGCCCCTGGGCTCCGTCGGTCAGATCCAGAAGCAAGGCAATACCGTGTACGTGTCGGACGCCCTTATCCCGGAGATCCACCAATACCTGCGCTCCGCCGCCCCGACGCCACCGCCCGTCGCGCGCCCGACTGTACCCAGGACCACCAAAGGGTTGGTCGTGGTTGACGCCGGCCACGGCGGTCACGATCCCGGCACCATCAGCGCCAACGGCGTGCAGGAGAAGGACATCAACCTGGCCGTGGCGCTCAAGCTCGCCAACCTGCTCCAGCAACAGGGCGTGAGCGTCGTCATGACCCGCACGAACGACCGGTATCCCGAGTTGGAGGAGCGCTCCGATATCGCCAACCGCCGCAACGCCGACCTTTTCGTCAGCATCCATTCCGACTCCAACCCCGACCGCAGCCGCCAGGGTTTCACGGTCTACGTCGCGAAAGGCGCCTCGTCCGAAGCCCAGCACGCCGCCGGCGCGATCAACCAGGCGCTGGCCGCCACCGGCTGTGAGAGCCACGGCATCCACGAAGCAGCCTACAAGGTCCTCGTCAACACCAGCGGTCCGGCCGTCCTGGTCGAGGTCGGCTACCTGTCCAACGTCCAGGATTGTGCCCGTCTCCGCGACGGGGCCTACCAAAACCGCCTCGCGCAAGCTATCGCCAGCGGCATCCTGAGCTACCTCCGGTAGGGCCGAGATTCTTCATACGACCCTTCATTGCTTGCCCGATTCCGGCCCTTTTCCTGATGCCGGGGAGTTTGTCCTGCGCGGTCGCCTCATCGGCCGCGCAGCCGCTCGGCGATGCCACGATCCTCGATGGGTGTCTCCTTTTCCCACGGCGCCGGTGTTCCGCGTTTCCGTCAGGTCGTGTTGATGTTCCTGGACGTACGCATCGCGGTTCCGCCAACCTCGGCGATGATCTCACAAAACGCATCGGACGATTCCTCTGACATCAGACGTTCGGTCTCCGCTAAACGCTTCTCGATAATCTCCTGCTTTCGCGTCTGGACGGCAAAGTAAGTCTTGCCGCAAAGCAATCTGCTCCTTAGCCGGGTCGCCGTTCTGCGCGATCAGATAGCAGGCGTAGCGGCTCAGTGCGATATCATTGATCTCCCGCTTGGCCCCCGAACCCAAATTGACCATTTCGGCATTGCAAAATGGTCCTTCGGGTCGTGTCCCGAGTTCTCACAAGCGGTTATGGCCTTCTGGATCACAGCCTCAGATCTCCGCCATTGGTTGTATCTCCAGCACGGCTTGGAGATCCTGCGCCAACCAATACTCTACGTCGCGTCCCCGGCTCTCGATGCACGATCTCCTCAAAGCTGGCATGGAGCCTCGCAACCAATTCTTTTTCCATCCTTTGCCTCCCTTTCGCCTTCGCTCGGGTCCCGCGCCACTTCCTGACCGATTCTGCGTCCACGAGTGCTTATCGGCTGCCTGATAATACTGGCCTTCATCGGTGTCCGCAAGGAATCCGTCCGGCACAACACGTTGCACCCACACACCTATGCCATATGAGTCGCCTCCTCGACAATCTTGATCTCCTCGTCCGTCAAGCCGTACAACGCGTACACGAGTTGATTGATCTGCGCATCCGTCGCCGCTATCTGCCGCTCCAGGGCCGCCTTCTCCGTCGGCGTCTTCGCTGAAGCCAAGGACTGGTGCAGGTGAAGCAGGGCCTCGACAAGCCTAACGATCCGCTCGTGGCGAAGGGTATCACCAGGCGAAGACCCAGGCACGACAATCGGAAGGTGACGAATGAATCGTGACTCGTAGCTGAACCACCCGCCGCGAAATGTGGAGCTGATTCTCCGGAGGTACCAGTCCAAGGCCTTAGAATTCAGAAGTGCCAAGATGTAGAGTAGATTATGCCCAGGCGCGATGATACCGTATCCGCCTGCCGCCCCACCCGGGAAACATGCTGTGCCCTCGTGATCAATGCAGAAATTGGCCGACAGGTTGAGGTCAGCCGTGAGAATCTTGGGACTCTCCATGACCTCAAGTGCTTGCGTGCGGCTGTAGCAGTACCAGTTGGCACCAGCCCACCGCCCGCCCTCCCGCGAGTCAAGGACGTGCTTACATGCGTGCAGATATGCAGCGGTTGCGGGAGCCATAGATTCAATTTCAGCCCATTCCAGCAACTGTCCCTGACGGTACGGGAAGATGATAGTGCGTTCGGCGTCGCGAAGATGGTATCGCTTGATCTGCCCAGATTTGACCAGCGGGCGTAGATAAGAAGGCTCCAGCTTCACCGATTCGCCCAGGTGATTTGACAAGAACCTGCTGTTGCCCTTGACCTCCAGGATAAATACAGGATCAGCTCCTGTCTTGAATCCTTGAAATATTCTCGCAGCAACGTCGCCGAGCGTGGTTGGGACCCTCCGTAACTTCTCAAAGAGATCGGAACCGGGCCCGACACTGAAATTCCATTCGCTGGCAGAAAGGGCCTCTGCCGGGATGGTCCCTTCAATCGCCTGTCTCGAAAGCCTCCAGTCGATAAGACTTCGGACCCTCGCCACAGTGCATACCTGGCACATTGATCTATCGAGGAACAGCAGGCATGTATACGTCGTGGCACCGTCGAAAACCTGTTGCTCGCCGAAGTGAACAAGGTGGCTGACGTGCTTACCCTTCGCAAGGAGAGTACGGAGGGGTTGACCGTACTGCGCATTGAAGAACTTGTGAGGACAAATAAAGCCAAGGCGGCCAACCTCGTTCAGAAGCCCAAGCGAGCACTCAATAAACACGATGTAGATGTCATAATTGCCCTTGGCAGCAGAGGCGTATCGCTTCCTGTAGTATGCAACCTCGGCCGCCTGCGTCTGTTGCATCGTTTGAATACGAACATATGGCGGGTTCCCTATGACGGCGTCAAAGCCGCCAGCTTGAAAGACTTCGGGGAACTCAGCGTGCCAGTCGAAGGCGTTGACTCGGAACTGCTCGTCCTCGTCGAAGATAGTGCCTTGCCGGCCGGTGTAGAAGTCGGGGCCGATGAGGGAGTTGCCGCACTTGATGTTGCCGGCCAGGTCGGGCAGGGCCCGCTCGTTGTGAAAGAGGACGAGGTTCTTTTCCCCTTCGAGGACGCGAAGCAGGAGCGACAGCTTGGTCACTTCCACGGCCTGGGTGTCGATGTCCACGCCGAAGATGTGGTCCAGGAGGATGCGTTTGCGCTCGGCGAGGGTGAGCCGCCAGCCGCGCGTGCCGGCCTGGTAGATGGGTGGGACCTTGGCCGCGGCCCAGGTGTCCGGGTCGTGCTGCTCGTAATAGGTGCGGTACCAGTCGAGGAGCCGTTGGTAGGCGCCGAGGAGGAAGGAGCCGGAGCCGCAGGCCGGGTCGAGCACGCGGAGCGGGCGGTCCAGCTTGGGAGGCTTGGTCTTGTAGGACAGGACCGACCGGCCCTCCAGGAGCTTGCCGACCGTCTGCCGGACGATGTAGTCCACGATGTAGGCGGGCGTGTAGAAGACGCCGCCGGCCTTCTTGACTTCGGGCTTGTCCTCAACGCGGGCGTGGTGGCCTGCGGTCAGGGTGATGACCTTGCCGAGGAATTGCTCGTAGACCTGGCCCAGAATCTCGGCGGGCAGGACGGAGAACTCGTAGGGGCTGTCGGGATAGTACAGGGACCGCAGGATGTCCTTGAGGGGCTTATCGTCGATGGCCAACTCGGGCGTCAGCTCATCGGGTCCTTCGGGCCTCTCCTTCTCGGGCAGGAAATGGAACAGGCCGGAGTTGTACCGGTCGTCGGCCTGGCGAAAGAGCGACATCAGACGCGGGTAAACCTCGGAGCCGTTGAACAGGGCCATAAGCTGGCCGTAACGCTCGATGCCACGATCCTCGCAGATTCGCAGGAAGATGATCCGGTCGATGGTAATTTGCACGGCGTAGTTGAGCTGGCGGTTGGTCAAGGCGGGATTCCGCGCGGCGATGTTGTGGGCGAGGGTGTCGCGCCAGGTCTCGATTTCCGCGAGGAAGGCGGAGTCTACTTCCGCTGTGCCGTGTAGCCGCTTGACGCTGGTGGCGTACTTGTCGAACGAGCCTTTGAGCACGGCGTCATACGAGAAGATCGAGGCGATCTCGTCCCAGTGGTCCGGGTAATCCGTGTACCGCCAGTACCGGGTGCGGGCCTGGGAAGCCTTGTCCGCGTGGTGGGGCCGGACCCGGCCGTCGTAGACGGCGAACTCCTCGAAGTCCGTCAGGATCGACAGGGGCAGCTTGGCCGACCACGCATAGCGCCGCAACTGATAGGCGGGGTCCGGATCGTCCTTGAGATTGACCGACGGGGTCTTGGCTTCGACGAAGAACTTGCGGGTCCCGCCGATGCGAAAGCAATAGTCCGGAGCTTTGACGGAGGAACCGATGCGAATCGCATCTTCGTGGATGACATCTTTGTACGCCTCGGCCCAGCCGCGCGTGTTGTCCACGTCCCAACCCAGGGCCTTAAATAACGGATCGACGTATTCCCGCCGCAACTGCATTTCGCTGTAGCGACCCTGGGCGTACGAGTCGCGGTTGCGCTCGAACGTCTCGATCAGCCTCGCGATCTCTGCCGGCAATGTCATGTACGCACCTGACCACACCTTGATCTATCCGAATTCAGCGAATCATACATCGCGACAGGGATATCGACAAGCGGGAGGCTCTGGTAGAATATCAGGCATGGACATGTATCCCATGAAATCGGTGCCGGTGTTCAAAGAGCGGATCTGGGGCGGGCGAAAGCTCGCCGAAGTCTTCGGCAAGGATCTTCCGCCGGGCCGGAAGATCGGCGAAAGTTGGGAGATCGCGGACTTGCCCGAGGGACAATCGCGAATTGCCAACGGGCCCCTGGCGGGGCAGACGCTCGGAGAAGTCGTGCGCCGGTATGCCGAGGAGATCGCGGGGCCAGGACACCGCAAGGAGGACAGAGGACAGAAGACCGAGGACAGCGCACCGCCCACTTATCCGTCCTCTGTCATCGGTCCTCCGTCCTCCGGCATTGTGCCTTTCCCGCTGTTGGTCAAGTTCCTGGACGCCCAGGACGTGCTGAGCGTGCAGGTGCACCCGGACGCCCAGACCTGCCGGCGGATGGGCAAGGGCGCCCTCAAGACCGAGTGCTGGTACGTCATCCAGGCCGAGCCGGGGGCGGTGATCTATAAGGGGTTCAAGAAAGCCGTCACGCGGGAGCAGTTCGCCGGGGCGATCCGGGACGGGACCGCCGCCGATCTGCTGGCTGCCGTGCCGGTCCAGCCGGGGGAGTGTCATTTCATCCCGGCCGGGACCGTTCACAGCCTGGGGGCGGGTCTGCTCGTCGCCGAGGTTCAGACGCCCTCGGACACTACCTACCGTGTCTTTGATTGGAATCGGGTGGATGATGCCGGCAAACCCAGGCCGCTGCACATCGCCGAGGCTTTGGAAAGCATCCATTTTGACGTCACGCCGGACAAGCTGCCCGTCACGACAGTGGGACGGTTGGTGGACTGCGAGTATTTCCGCGTGGACAAGGGGCACCAAGCCCCCCAGGGCGAACGGTTCTTGGCGCGGGGCTGCCTGCGAGTCGTGATCGTCCTTACCGGCGGCGGCACCATCCTGTCCCGCGCGGCGGAGACCGTGGCCTTCAAGGCCGGCGATTGCTGCATCATACCCGCCGCGTTCGAGGGGGCTGTCAAGTTCACGCAAGACACGGAGTACTTGACGGTGACGATGTGAAGGTAGGGTGTGCACTGCACACCAACGCACGACCGATCCGCTGAAAGCTGGTGTGCAGTGCACACCCTACCGAGGGTTCTTCTCCGGCACGACGCCGTGCAAGCCTTGCATCTTGAGATAGCCCTTGCGCCATACGACGAGGGCCGAGGCGGCAAGGACGATGAAGTAGACGACCACCGCATAACGTGTCCGGATTTGACTGGCCGCGATGCCAAGGAGAGCGTAGAACCCCGCCAAGCCGTAGCAAATCGCCACCGTCCGTCGCAGCGGGATGCCGCGATCGATCATCTGGTCGTAAATGTGCCCCCGGTCCGAGACGAAGACCGGCCGATGGTTGAGCAGGCGCCGGACGACCGCCACGGCGGTGTCGAGAATGGGCAAGCCGAAGACGATGATCGACGCGAGCCACCAGCGCGCCACACGCTCGGCGAACAGGATCATCAGGGCCGCCGCCACGAAGCCCAGCAACATGCTGCCGGCGTCGCCCATGAAGATCTTGGGCCGGATGGCGGTTGAACGGCAAGAAGCCGCAGACGCCCCCTACCAAGCCCAGGCAGATCACGATCCGCACCGGATCGCCGAACTCGCTGAAGCCCCAGGTCGCCAAGTGAGCAGCCAAGAGGAGCAGCGCGACCGTGATAATGGCCGTGACCCCGGCACAGAGACCGTCGAGCCCATCGAGCAGGTTCAGCGAGTTCGTTGCTCCGAGCACGAAGAACGTGACGACGAGGATATCCAGAACATCCTCCGCTTGTGCCGGCAGGGGCAGACCCAGGGGCTTGGCAATCTGCTGCAGGTTGGGATTGATACCGACCAGCAGGAGAAAGCTCGCCGCCAACACCTGGCCGAGCATCTTGTGACGCGGCCGCAGGTCCAGGAGATCGTCCATCAGGCCCACGAAACAAGCAATCGATAGCCCCGGCGAGAACGCCCAGCAGCCAACGAAGCTCGCGGGGGAATACTCGCGTCGGCCCGCAGCAGATAGATCCCGGCGCAGATACCGACGGTCAGGCCGATCAATGATGCCCACGCCGCCCAAGTAGGCCACCGGCTCTGGGGTGCGTTTTGACGCGATCATCGGGCCGGTCCACGATCCCGAGGCGCAGCGCGACCCGCCGGCATAAGGCCGTGGCAGCCAGCGAGCTGAAGAACGCCGCCGGCACCACGGGCCAGAACTGGAGCACCCAGCTCAGCGGTCTCTTGTCCCCGATCAGCGAATCAAACATCGACCTTCGTGCCCTTGAATTCCGTATCCTGGAGCCAAACCTCGGCGTCGTACCGCAGCATCACCAAGCCGTCGATGAAATCGCCAAAGCCGATCCGCGGCCGCCCGCCGGTTAGCTCTTGCAGAATCCACTTGGGAAAATCGGCCCCCGCCTGGATCGACAGGGGCGCCCCGCCGCCGAAGCGGGGATTGATCTCGGTGAACTTGATCTGGCCGTCCTTCGTGACAAAAAGTTGCAGCGTAATCACGCCCGGCCCCGCCCCGAGAAGCTCGACCACTCTCTTGGCCTGGGCCATGATCTCCGGGTCCTTGACGACCTGTCCCTTGCTCACCTCGCCCGAGCGAACCTCGATCCGCCGGCGCGGGACGACGCACCGGACCTTCTTCTCGAAGTCCACGTAGGCGTCGCACGTGTATTCGGTCCCCTCGATGAATTCCTGGCAAATGGCGTTGGGAATCCGGCGGGCGAAGAACCGCATCTCGCCGGCATTGCGCACGACGGCGTTGTCCCGGCTGGCGTAGCCATCCCAGCGTTTCAAGAAACCACGGCCACGTGAGCTCCCCCCGGCGGTCGGCCGCGAGGGCCGTGCGGACGCTCATCGTCGCGGGCGTACCAAACCCGTTCTTCGTCAGGAACCCGAACGTCCGCCGCTTGTCCTGGCAGGTGTCGATCACATCCGGATCGGAGACAAGCACGCGGCAGCCCAATTCCTCGAAGTGCGGCTTGTGGCGGGCCAACAGCCCCAGGTCCAAGTCTACCGTAGGAACGACCAAGTTCACCGCATGGCTCTCGGACGATGGACACAAGTTGGTCGATATACTTCGGCATCGGTCGTCGGCTCGACCAGAAACGCCTCGTCGCATAACTGCAGAGCAGGACTCAACTTACTGGTATCGGTGCCAAGGAAAGACGCATCCAGGCGCAGCTTCTCGGCGGCGTCCCGGAAGCTGCGCAGAAGCGATACCCGGCGGCCGATGCAGGTAAACAGCACCGTCGCCCGGGAACGAATATCGCCTCGGCCTCCCGGCTTGCTCGTCGCGGCTTCGGCCGCACCAGCTCGTCCCATAATCTCTCCTGCCCAGAGTATCCAAACACAACACGAGGTCCATCGTAAAGAGGATGCCGGCAGCGGTCAAGCCGGCGCCAATTGCTTTGACTTTTGCGGCCGACACAAATACACTATGCCTTCAATCGGATGAATCGACGGAAAACAGGTGCTGGTTTACAGGTAGTGAAGAGGATGCGGGGATCGCAAGGCATCCATAGCCCGATGACCCCGCTTTCAGTATGAATCAGGGAGAGTGCCCTTGCTGAAGATAAATGAGAATCCGCCGCTGATCTGGCCCCAGGCCGAATCGCTCCGGCAGTTCAATGGTCTCTGGTGGGTCGCCCATACCAAGAGCAGAAATGAAAAGGCCCTGGCCCACGATCTCATGGCCAAGAACATCAGCTATTTCCTGCCCATGACGTGGCGCGTGCACCGCCATAGCCACCGCACGATCAAGGCGCTGCTCCCGCTGTTCACGGGCTATTTGTTCTTCTGCGGCAATGAGAGCGAGCGCGTCGAGTTGCTCAAGACGAATCGCGTGGCCAATCTGTTGGAGGTGAAGAACCAGGAGACTCTGATCCACGAGCTGGTGCGGTTCGAGCAGGCCCTGCGGGCCGGCGCGCCGCTGACGCCCCATAAATACCTCAACAAGGGGCAGTGGTGCCGGGTGATTGCCGGCCCCCTGCTCGGGTTGGAGGGAATCATCGTGCAGACCAAGGGCGATACGCGGCTGGTGCTTCAGATCAATATGCTGGGCCAGGCGGCCAGTGTCGAGATCGACATCGTCATGGTGGAACCGGTGGAGGCCCCGCGCAGTCCGGAATCCCCAGGACCCGAGAATCCCGTGTAGCGCTTGCACGGGGCGGGCCGCTCGTCTAAACTGGGGCCGCAAATCAGCCGATTATGGTTGACGCGGTTGTTCTATGTCACCCTCGGGAGCTGTGGGTAGTATGAAGAGGGTATTCCTCTGCGGAGGGTCCTGACGTGATCATTCGAACCAAGGCTTATCCCCGAGCGGGATTGGTGGGCAATCCCTCGGATGGGTACTTCGGCAAGACGATCTCCTTCGCCTTCAGCAATTTCCGCGCCGAGGTCGTCCTGTACGAGACGCCGGAGCTGGAAATCCTGCCCAGCGAGAAGGACCGCTCCTACTTCGACAGCATCACCGCCCTGGTCAAAGACGTGCGGCTGCACGGCTACTATGGCGGGGTCCGCCTCCTGAAAGCCACCGTCAAGAAGTTCTATGACTACTGCCAAGAGAACCAGATCGAGCTCCACAGCAAGAATTTCACGCTCCGGTACAACTCGAACATTCCGCACGGCGTGGGTCTGGCCGGCTCCAGCGCCATCATCACCGCCTGCCTGCGGGCCCTGATGGCCTTCTATGGCGTCAGTATCCCGAAGTACATCCAGGCCAATCTGATCCTCGCCGCCGAGGCCGGCGAATTGCGGATTCCCGCCGGGCTCCAGGACCGCGTCATCCAGGTCTACGAGGGCCTGGTCTACATGGACTTCGCCAAGGAGATCATGGAGAAGCAAGGGTACGGCAATTACGAGCCCCTGGACCCCCAATTGCTGCCCAGAGCTGTATGTCGCCTATCGCGACGACCTGAGCGAGCCGACGGAGGTATTCCACAACGACATCCGGCAGCGTTTTGACCGGGGGGAGCGCAAAGTCGTCAACGCGATGCGTTTCTGGGCCGACCTGACCGACAAGGCCAGACGCTGCCTGCTCGACGGCCAGCTCGGACAAGATCGGCGGTCTGCTCAATGCCGGCTTCGACAAACGCCGGCAAATCTACCGCATCGGCAGCGACAATATCCGGATGGTCGAGGCCGCCCGTTCCACCGGCGCCAGCGCCACGTTCACCGGCTCCGGCGGGGCCATCGTCGGCGCCTATGCGGACGAGCGGCATGTTCGCGGAATTGCGCAAGACGCTGCATAAGCTGAACATCACCGTCATCAAACCCCAAATCGTCCCCGGGACGGGAAACGCCAAAGCATGATCCGCAAAGCCGTCATTCCCGCCGCCGGATTCGGCACCCGCTTTCTGCCGGCCACGAAATCGCAGCCGAAGGAGATGCTGCCGATTGTCGATACGCCGGTGATCCAATACGTCGTGGAGGAGGCCGTCGCGGCGGGCATCACCGATCTGCTCATGATCATCGGCACGGGCAAACGCTCCATCGAGGAGCACTTCGACCGCAGCTTCCAACTGGAGAGCCAGCTCGAAGCGCAGGGCAAGACGGCGGAATTGCAGGCCCTGCGCCGGATCTCGGAACTGGCGGACATCCATTTCGTCTGGCAAAAGGAGATGCGGGGCCTCGGCGACGCCGTCCATTGTGCCCGGTACCACATTCACGACGAGCCGTTCGTCATCTTGCTGGGCGACACGGTCATCGACGCGGTCAAACCCGCCGCCCGGCAGCTTGTCGAGCTCTACGACGAGTTGCAGCAGCCGGTCATCCTGCTCGAACAGGTGGAGCCGAAGAAGGTCAGTCTCTATGGCGTCATCGACGGCCAGGAGATTCGCCCCGGCGTCTACCGCATCCGCGACTTCGTCGAGAAGCCCCGGCCCGAGAAGGCGCCCTCCAATCTCGCCATTGCCGGCCGCTACCTGCTCACGCCGGACGTGTTCGGTTTCATTCAGCAAACCGCGCCCGGCAAAGGCGGCGAGATCCAGCTCACGGAGGCCCTCCGCAGCCTGGTGCGGACCCGGCCGATGTACGGCCTGAAGCTCGAAGGCAAGCGGTGCGACATCGGCAACAAGGAAGGGTTCATCCGGACGAACATCGAATTCGCCCTCAAGCGTGACGATATGGCCGAGGACCTGCGGCAGTTCATCAAGCAACTGGCAAAGGGCATGGAATGAGGGAGCAATGGAAAGGTGGAATAATGGAAAACGACCCGCACGTTACCCAATATTCCAGAATTCCAACATCCCAGCATTCCATTCTTCCCAGGAGTGACATGACATGAAAGCACTGGTGACCGGGGCGGCGGGTTTCATCGGCTCGCACCTGACCGAGCGGCTGCTGCGGGACGGCTGGACCGTGACGGGCGTGGACAACTTCGATACGTTCTACGATCCTCGGGTCAAACGCGCCAACATCGCCGGCTGTTTGTCAAATCCGAATTTCCGTCTCGTGGAGGCCGATATTCGTGACAAGGCGGCGCTGGAGAAGGCCCTCGGGGACGACGTCGACGTGATCGTCCACCTGGCCGCCCGCGCCGGCGTCCGGCCCTCCATCGCCGAGCCGGTGCTTTACGTGGACGTCAACATCAACGGCACTGTCACGCTGCTGGAGATCGCCCGGCAGCGGCACATCGGCCGCTTCGTCTTCGCCTCCAGCTCCAGCGTCTACGGCAACAACGAGAAAGTCCCCTTCTCCGAGGAGGACAACGTCGATTTCCCGATCTCGCCTTACGCCGCCACCAAAAAGGCCGGCGAGCTGATCTGTCACACCTATCATCACCTCTACGGAATGGCGATCAATTGCCTCCGTTTTTTCACGGTCTACGGCCCGCGGCAGCGTCCGGACCTGGCCATTCACAAGTTCGCCCGGCTCATCGAGGAGGGCAAGCCCATCCCGGTCTTCGGCGACGGCACGATGATGCGGGATTTTACGTATATCGACGACATCATCAACGGCGTCGTCGCGGCGATCGAGCGGTGCACCGATTACCAGATCTACAACCTGGGCGAGTCCCAACCGATCAGCGTCACCGATCTCATCACGGAGTTGGAGAACGCCCTCGGCAAAAAGGCGATCGAGGAAATTCCTGCCCCCCCAGCCGGGCGACGTCGAGCGAACCTACGCCGACGTGACGAAGGCCGAAATCCAGCTCGGCTACAAGCCTTCCACCAGCATCGCGACCGGCCTCGCGCGTTTTGTCGCATGGCTCCGACAACAGCAGCCCCGGTAAGAACACGTCATAACCGGCCATCGTAGAATGTCATGACAGTGGTAGTCACTGTCCGTGAATGAATACGTCAATAACATGGAGCCGCGACGGAGTTCTCGTGGTGCCTCGTAAGTCGCGTCAGCAGCGAGACTTATGACTCGCACGAGACACTCTGGCGGCTCCGGGCCTTGCAGCCGGGCCGGCGATCTGGTATACTTGGCTTATGAGGACGATGCAAGACATCCTGGTCTGGTGGGACATCGGGAAGGAGGACGACTATGAACCTCCTCCTGACGATGGCTCTTTACCTGACGGTTGGCTGCGGCGAATGGTATCTCGCGTTGCGGCGTACTTTAGCGTGTGCCCGCGGGGAGAAAACCCTTCTCGTCTGCATTGTCTTTATCGAAAATCTCTTGGGGTTGTGGGTACTGTCGAATTTTATCCGGACGAATAACTGGCTGCTGGCCGTGTGCTATTCCGCCGGGGCCTCGGCGGGCGCTCTGATCGTAGCGATGAATAGCCCGGAGAAAGCGGCCCAAGTCGCTCCCACCCCCGCATTGCGACGGCGCGTCCGCCGCAGAAGCCCCCGGCCGTTGCCCGTTTCCAAGGTAGTAGAGCGCGTGACGCGCCTCATTCCCCGTCGTCCACGTCTGTCGCTCCATTGGGGCTTTGGACGCGTCGAGCATGAGCATCCCGGCTGACGAAAAAAAATACTTGTTCCACCCCCGGGAAGATACTACAATGCGCACATTACCGGGGCGTGGCGCAGTTTGGCTAGCGCGCTTGCATGGGGTGCAAGAGGTCGGTGGTTCAAGTCCACTCGCCCCGATTTAGGTGGTACGGGTGGCGTTATGTGTTAGCCTGGTAAGGCGGGCCGTTCAGAGTTGTCCCGCCTTTTTTGCTGCGCCGTCCGAGACGATGGCGGATATTCAAGGCGGCCTCCGCAGTGGGACGCGGAGCCGTCACTTCGATAAGCGGGACCAGTCTTCCATGCGGACGCCGTTGTAGGTGGTCAGCGTGTACTGAAACTTCTTCTCGGAACGGGGCGGCAGAAGCAGCGTGACCTTGACCGTTTTCGCGTCGACCTTTTCGAATTGCTCGGCCGGAGCGGATTGCTGGAGCGTCCAGTAGGTCGTCGGGAAGTTGCGGCGGATTTCCACTTTGACGGCGATGTCGCGGGTGTTCTTCACCGTGACCTCGAACGTCTGGATATCGTCCCAGCCGGAGATGTTGCGCTTCTTGTCGAAGCGATAGTTGTCCGTTTTGGCCTCCATCAGGACGGCTCGACCACGATGTCCGAGACCGGGCCCAGGTTCAGCTCCACATCCTGATCCACCGGGATGTACTTGAAGGATGACTGGCCCGTGTAGGACAGGTGCGCTCTGCGCGTCGGCGGCCGCGGTAGACCCGGAGCGTGCCGCCGGGGATCGGGGTCCGGCCGAGCTTGTGCTCCTTGTCGTTCTTGAAGCTCAGGAACCGCACGACCTCGGGACCGTAGCGATCCTCCTCGAACTTGTAGAGATTGACCACCGGCACCTCGTTGACATCGAAGCTCAAGAGCCGCTTCGACCAGCCGTTCGGAATCGTCTCGGTCCCTTCGATCGTGTACAGGAAGTACTCGCTGAGCCCTTCCTTGACGATCTGCTTGGGCGCGCGGCGGGGACCGCCGCCGCAGGAGCCGGCATCGTCGAGCGAGGCGCTGTCAGCCCGCACCATTTCGCTCTTGGCGGCCCCGCCAAACGCTGCGGCCGCCTTGCACCGCCGGCTCGCCCGGTCGGCCGTAGGGATACTCGCGGCGGGCCAGGTCGGCGATCTGGTCGAGGATGTGGACCTGGCCGACGATCAGCCGGACTTGGGCGTTCTCGTAGTCCTCGCCGCTGTTGTTGGTCACGCGGACGTAGGCCTGGAGCCGCATCGTCTTTTCGTCGTGCGACAGCGTCCCCATGTAGAACGCCCGCCAGGACAGGCCGCTGGTCAGGTACGAGATCTCGACGGGGACCTTGCCGCTGGTCTGGCTGCGGACGTTCCACACGCCGAGGTTCTTCACCCGCGGCGGATAGACCAGCTCCGCGATATCGATGGTCCCGGCGGCAGCCTTCGGCACCATCTCCAGGCTCGTCGGGTCGATCAGCGTGTTCTCCCAGGAGAATTGCAGGGCGTTGGCCCCCTGCTTGAGGGTCAGGGCCCGGCTCTCCTGGGCGAGCGTCATGTCGGCGGAGTTGTAGATCGTAAGCTGCACCGTGTCCCGCGGCGGCAACGTGGTCAAGTCCACTTTGCCATATACCCCGGAGACGGCCGCCAACATGACAAGTACCCCCAACAGAATAGGAGGCGTGGCGAAGATGGCTTTCATATCATTGCGAGCGCAGCGAAGCAATCTCCCACCATAGCGGTTGAGATTGCTGCGTCGCTGCGTCCTCGCAATGATATACTGAGGCCCATTCCGGCAAGAGTCGTAAGCAACATGCAAAGGCGTTTCATTGCCATTTGTCCTTTCGTTGGACCCAGATTGTAGGATGGGCTTCAGCCCATGCTGCTCTCATCCGCGCGTGGCCCAATGACCCGCATGGGCTAAAGCCCATCCTACGAGATCGGGGTTGACAGAACTGTACACGGGCGTTCTTCCCAATCCGTATCACTTAGCGTTCTTGCTCCAATCCTCGGCGCGGATGCCGTTGTAGGTCGTCAGCGTGTACTCGAACGCCTTCTTGCGCGTGCGGCGGCAGCTCGACCGTGAACTTGACCGTGTTCAGATCGACCTTCTCGAAGGCATCAACCGCGCCGGTCCGCTTGAGGTCCCATACTGGCTGCCGAAGTTGCGGGTGATCTCGACCTTGACCGGCACGTCGCGGGTGTTGCGGACCGAGACGTGGAACGTCTGAATCTCATCCCAGCCGGCGATGTTGCCGTTGTTGTCGAAGCGGTAGTTGTCCGTCTTGGTGTCCGATCAGGTTCGGCTCGACCACCACGTCGGCGACCGCCCCGAGGTTCAGCTCCACCTCCTCATTGACCGGGATGTACTTGAACGAGGACTGGCCCTCGTAGGACAGGTGCTGTCTGTCATCGGCGGCTCGATAGACCTTGAGGTCGCCGTCCGGGAATCGGGGTCTGGCCGAGCTTGTGGGCCTCGTCGTTCTTGAAGCTCAGGAACCGCATGACCTCGTGGCCGTAGCGCTCCTCCTCGTACTTGTAGAGGTTGACGACCGGCACGCCGTCGATGTCGAAGCTCTGGCAGCCGCTTCGACCAGCCGGTGGGGATCGTCTCCGTGCCTTCGATCGTGTAGAGGAAGTACTCGCTCAGGCCCTCCTTCACGATCTCCTTGGGCTTGGCGGCAGCGACCGTCAGCGAGTCGACGCGGACTCTCTGAACGCTCCCATCCTTCGCGCATCGCCGTCGGGGCGGCCAAGGCACTGCCGGCGCGACTTCCCCGCCGGGCCGGCCATAGGGTACTGCCGCTTGGCCAAGCTCGGCGATCTGGTCGAGGATGTGGACCTTGCCCACGATCAGGCGGGTCTGGGCGTTCTCGTAGTCCTCGCCGCTGTTGTTGGTGACGCGGACGTAAGCCTGCAGCCGCATCGTCTTTTCGTCCTGGCGCCAGCGTCCCCATGTAGTAGGCCCGCCAGGACAGGCCGCTGGTCAGGTACGTGATCTCCACCGGCACCTTGCCGCTGACTTTGCTCTGGATGTTCCACAGGCCGAGGTTCTTCACCCGCGGGGGATAGACCAGCTCGGCTATGGCGATCTGGTCGGCTTGCGCCTTCGGCTGCATTTCCAGGCTCGTCGGGTCGATCAGCGTGTTCTCCCAGGAGAACTGGAGGGCGTTGGCGCCGGTCTTGAGCGTCAGGGCCCGGCTCTCGCGGACGAGGGTCATGTCGGCCGAGTTGTAGATCGTAAGCTGCACGGTGTCGCGCGACGGCAGCGTCGTCAAGTCCACCTTGGCCGACGCCAGCCGTGCACGCCAGCAAGACAATCATCGAGAATAGAATCCACCGTTTCATAGGATCGCTCCTGTCAGTGGCTGGAATTACCTGGGCGGCGTCGGTCGGTTCACGGGCGTCGGGACAGGAGGCGTAGGCGGCCCATCCGGACGGACGTTGCGGCGGTGATAGTGCATCGTCAGCTCCTTCGACCGCCGGGCCCTTCTCGGTCCGGGCCGCCAGCTCGATCTCGAACTTGAGCGTGGCGGCATCCTTTTTGACGTACTTCAGGTTGCACTCTTCCATGTCCCACTGGCCGGGGATGTGCTGGATCATCGTCAGCACGGCGGGGCTGTCCTTGAAGTTCTCGATCTTGGCCGTGATGATCTCGTCGGTGTCGTAGAGGACGACCTTCTGGCCGGATCGTTGTTCTTGCGTAGGTTGATCTGGGCGTCCCTCATCTTGCGCTGCGTGACCACGATGTCCCGGCTGTCGCCGATGTAGAGCTCCATCTTCTCGCCGACCGGCACCAGCGCAGCGTTGTCCTCGCCCAGGAAGATCGTCCCGCCGTGGCCGTCCTGCTGGAAGAGGCGGGCCTTGCCGCCCCAGAGGGCGAACTGGCCCAGGCCGCTCTTGTTGGTTGTTGGTGATCTCGTAGCTGACGGGGATGCCCACGTTCTGGTTCTCAAGCTGCTGCGGGTCCCAGGGCAGCGTCGCCGGCGTCGAACTTCCAGATCTTGCGGACCGGGACGTTCGGATCGTTCAGAAAGAGCATCTGCTTGGTCTCCTCGTGGTTGATCCCCTGCTCGAAGGCCGAGCCGTAGTCGAGCAGGACGCGGGCCTTCGCGAAGTCCTCGCCGGAGAAGTTGCGCAGGACCAGGTAGCTCTTGAGGTCCACGAAGGTCTCGGGCTTGTTGGCGACGGCCTTGTAGGTGATCAGCCGGTCGATGTTGCTCAGCAGGTAGCTGATGCGGACCGTCTCGGCGAAGTCGCCGCCGCTGCTGATCTCCCAGACCAGCGCCGCCTCGCCCGGCGGGTAGCTGACGCTCAGCAGCGTCACGTCGGCCGGATGATCGAGCATCTGCAAGCGGATCGAATCCTCGTCGATCTGCACGCCCTTCCACGAGAAATCCACCTTGTTGAGGCCCTTTTGCAGCGTCAGGACCCGCTCCTCCTCGATCAGCGTGGCGTTGGGATTGTCCAGCCGAATCACCGTCGCCGCCCGCTCGGGCAGCGCCACCAGCTTGATCCGCGCCTGAGCCGCCCCGCCCCGAGCAGAACCACCAGACCGATCAGTGTTGCACGCGTCGCTTTCATCTGTACATCTCCGAAGAATATTGGCCACGTGGATTTGTCTGATTCTTTCGTCAATTGTAGGATGGGCTTCAGCCCATGCTGCTCTTGTCTGCTGCGTCTAAAATGATCCGCATGGGCTAAAGCCCATCCTACCGCTGCTGCGACAATATCTCCTGCTCGGATGCCGCGATACATCGTCACCGTATACTCGAAGACCTGCTTGCTCTGCGGCGCCACGGTCACCCGGAAGCGGGCGTGGGTCGCGTCGTACTTCTCGTAGGACACGCCCTGGTCCTCCAGCTTCAACGTCCAGTAGGGCGTGCCGAAGCCGCGCGTCACTTCCATCTCGCACCGGCAGCGTGCGCGTGTTGGCGATCTCGATCCTCCAGGTCTGGACTTCGTCCCAGCCGGCGACGTTGCCCTTGTTATCGAACGAATGGTTCTCCGTTTCTACAGTCCATCAGCACGGGCTTGACCTCGACCAGCCGAGCCCGGCCGAGATTCAGCTCGATCTTCTCGCCGACGGGAATGTACTTCACGTCCATCGCGCCGACATAGGACAGATGCCCCTCGCTCATCCGCCCGGCCGTAGATGCGAACAGTCCCATTCGGCAGCGGCGTAGCGCCGAGTTTGTGCTCCTGTCGTTGGCGAAGGAAAGGAACCGGATCGCCTGCGTCCCCCACCGCTCCTCGTCGTACTTGTACAAGCTCGTTACGGGGATCTCGTCGGTCGTCAAAGGAGAGGAGTCGCTTGCCCCACTGGTTCGGGATCGTCTCCGTCCCTTCGATCGTGTAGAGGAAATACTCGCTGAGACCTTCCTTACGAACTTCCTTTGGTCTTCCTGTGAGCCATCTGCATCATGAGCTCCATGGGACCGGGCCTTCCCGGCGTGTTGCCTCTCATGCCTCTGCCGACCTCCTCCTCCGCCCTAAAGCCGGTACGTCGCTCGTCATCGGAGAGCCCGGGCATGCCGTAGGGATACTGGGGACGCTTCGCCAGTCGCGCGATTTCGTCGAGCAGGTGGACTCGGCCGACCAACAGCCGGGTCTGGGCGTTCTCGTAGTCCTCGCCGCTGTTGTTGCCGATTCGGACGTAGCCTTCCAGACGCATCGTCTTCTCGTCCTGGGAGAGCGTGCCCATGTAGAAGGCCCGCCAGGCGAGGCCGCTGGTGAAGTAGGTCAGCTCGAAAGGCACTGGGCCGCCTGATCTTCGAATGGATCAGCCAGCGGCCCAGTCCCCGTAGCCTCGGCGGAAAGACCAATTGCTGGACCTGCACGGCGTCCTTGTGCTCCAGCGGCTCCAGAGCCAGCGAGGTCGGGTCGATCAGCGTATTGGCCCACATGAACTGGAGCCAGTTCCAGCCCTGCTTGAGGGTCAGATTCCGGCGCTCGCGGACCAGCGTCAGATCGGCCCCGTTGTAGATGGTCAGTTGCACGTTCTCCCGGCGCGGCAGGACGACCAGCTCGATGGCACTGGCCGGAGCGAACGGCGGCGGCTCCGCTGCCTCCGGGGCCTGAGCCATTGGTGTAGCAGCAACAACCGCGTTTGTAGTGACGCCGTCAGGCGTTTTATCGCGGGCCTCTTGTTGGAGATTCGAAGGCGGCACGGACGCGGGAACCCCGGGAACGCCAATCTCCCGATTGGCTGTCTTTTGGATGCCCCTCAGGAGAGTGGCGGTCCCAGGCGTCCCCCCTGATGCCCTACCCGCCGGACCAGGGTCAGCCAAAGTCTGCCTCGCGTCAAAAGACAGGGCCTTCGATTCCGGAGCAAGCTCCGCCTTCCCTACCGCCTCCTCCGCAACCAGCGACATCGCCTTATCCTTACGGAGGGCGTCGTCCTGGTTCGCAGCGGGAGCAGGAGCAGCACTCGGAGCCGGCATGTCGCCAGCGCCGTCATCGTCGTCTGACTGTCCTGCCTGGAATTGGACACCAGCAATCAATGCGGCACCTGCCACGACCGCCGCGGCCACCGCTCCCAGGGCCGGGACTCGGTAGAGCCAGATCACGCGGCTACGGACGGACCTGCGTGGCGTTCTTCAACGGTCCGGGCAACAACTCTTCCGGCACTTGATCTCGCCGCGCAGCAGATCCAGGGCAGCGAACTTCCGCACCAGCTTTTCCAGCCGCTGCCGGCATTCCGCACACTCGTCCAGGTGCGTGCGGGCCGCGTTCAGACCCGCCTCGTCGGCCAGCTTGAACTGGCAATCGATCAACTGTTGTTCGGTCAGGTGCTCGTTCATTGGGTCACGTCAACAGAATCCGGCAATCTCCGGGCGAGTTTGGCCAGCGCCCGCGACATCTGGGTCTTTACGGCCCCCACGGAACAGCCCAGCGTCTCGGCGACTTCCTGGTAGCTGAGCTGCTGGTAATAAGCGAGGACCAGCGCGGCCCGCTGCCCGACGGGAAGCGATTCAATCGCCCGGCGGACTTGCTCCTTCTGTTCCTCCCGAACGGCTTCATCGGCCGGGTCCGCCGCATCGCGGGCGGTGAGGGTCTCCAGCGGCGCGGGGTCGTCATCGCAATCGGGCGGCTGGTCCAAGGAGATCGTCGTCGGACGTTTGCGGCGGGCGGTGTCGATGGTCACGCGGGTGGCGATGGTAAAGAGCCAGCTTCTGAAGCTGCCGCCCCGGAAGGTGCGAGCCTTTTCGTGGACCCGTTGGAAGGTCTCCTGAAAGAGGTCTTCGGCCTGGTCCCGATTGCCTGTCATGCGGAACAAATACCCCAGCACGCCGTCCCCATACCGGCGGACCAGCTCGCGAAAGGCCGCCGGATCACCCCGCAGGTGAGCGGCGACTAAGCTCTCATCCAATCCTTCCTCAAGGCTACGACTCCAACTACTTCCTTTAGACGAGCGTCGTAGCCGCACTGGGGTTGACAGCATCGAGGGAAATCCGCAGAAACAGCGGATCGGAGGGCCGATAGACCCATCGGTCCATGCCGTTGACGAATGGCCGCCTTCGTCCTCGGCTTCTTCTTTTCGCCTCGGCCCATGGCCACCGCCCAGATATGGCGTTGAGAGCAGCTTGCGAAACTGGGGGTTGGCGAAATCGTCCGGGCTGCCGAGCGAGGTGTAGAAGACCCGGGAGTTCTTGTAGCGGTTCGTCCAGGCCACCGGCTCCGGCTGCTGGTCCGGGATCGTCCCGACCAACAGCAGCGTGGCACTGGCCGCCAGCGGGCTGGTCTTATAAAGCGAGCCATTGCTCAGCAGAGGCAGCTCGACGCCCTTGAGAATCGGATGACTGGTCGCCCCGGGCCACCGGCGTGACCGTCAGCTTCGGTCCGGCCGGGTAGTGGTTGTGGTAGTTGCCCCCCAGCACCTCCGGGTCGAACTTGGTCCATTCCTCGTACCCTTGCTTCGGGGCGGTGCCCTTGGTGTCGAAGGCGTGACTGGCCGTGCGCAGGCCGATCAGCGGCCCGCCCCGATCCAGGTAGTCGCGCAGACACTTCATCTGATCGGATGGGCAACGCCCGCCGCCGGGCGAAAACCACGGCCAAATCGGCTTGGGCCAGGATCTCCATGCCGCTGATGTAGTGCAGGTCCTTGCTCTTGATGTCCGTGGCGCCTTGGACGATCTCGCAACGCAGGCCCTGCTGGAGCTGAAGCTCGTGGGCGAAGGCGGGCAGCGTCTCGGCCGCGTCGTACTCATTTTCCGCCGAGAGGAAGACGACGAAGGGACGCTTGTCGTCCTTGAATCGAAACGGCGGCTTGCCGGTAAAGACGGTGGACACGATCGACGGGCAGACGTACTTCTCGGTGTGCTCGACGATCAGATCGGTGCCGGTGAAGTGGTTGACTTGCGGCGGCTGGCGGGAGTTGTACATCGTGTCGGTCAGGTCGCGCATCAGGACGACGTTCTTGCCCGCCTTGGCCAAATTGCGGAGGCCGAACGGCCGGCCGAGCACGCACATATTCGCATGAACGCCCATCAGGATCACGTTCTTGATGCCCCGGGCCTCCAGCAGGTTCCAGACCTCGGCGCCGGAATCGCTGATCGCGTCCTTGTCCTTGATCTCGATGGTCGCGATCTGGCTGGTCCAGGGCGAGCCCTGTTTGCATTGGGGCTGGCAATCGCAGCCGCCGTCGGAGTGGTCGATGGGATAGCCGGCCTTCTTCTCCGTCTCATCCTTCCACTGGCACCACGACAGTAATGCCCTCGGGCAGATTCGCCGCCTTCGGCGCGTTCTTGGCCACCAGCCGAGCGGGATGGTCCTTGTAGTGGTCGATGGTCCCGCTGGGCGAATGAACGATGAGTACGCCCTTGTCCCGGGCCGCCGCAGACGACCTGATTCATCACCGGCGCCAACTCCGCCACCCGCTGCGTCGCTCCTTGGCACCAATGCTGGTTCCACATGTCGCAGATGACGATAGCCGTCTCGGACGAGTCTCCACTGCTGCATCTCGCAGACGATGTGGAACTTGTCCGGCGCCGTGGCCGACGCGACACGCTTACGGAGATCCACCTTCAAGGCTTCCCCGGCACGGACCCGCCATCGCCAGCCCACAGACAATAAGAAGTGTAGGGTGTGCCACGCACACCATTTCCCTCGGATGAACGGAACGCTGACTTCATGATAGATCTCCGGTCGTGATCCACACCTATACAATACTATATGAGAGCGGTCCAGCCGCCATCGACGTAGAAGATCTGGCCGGTGATGAAGTCGCCGGCCCGGGAAGCGAGCAGAAGCGCCGTGCCGACGAGGTCTTCGGGCCGGCCCCACCGGTTCAGCGGCGTCTTGGAGAGCACCCACCGGCTGAACTCGGCATCGGCCTGCAACGGGGCCGTCAGATCGGTCGCGATATATCCCGGCCCGATGGCATTGACGTTGATCCCGTACTTGGCCCACTCGACCGCCAGCGTCCGGGTCAGGCCCAGCACGCCCATCTTGCTGCACGCATAGGCCGTGATCGTAGGCCGGGCCGCGTGGCAGGCGAGCGAGCCGATATTGATGATCCGGCCAGGCTTGCCCACCTGCTTGCGGTGCCTGCAGAACGCCTGGCACAGCAGCAGGACCTCCGTCAGATTGACATCCATCACGCGGTTGAAGCTCTCCAGGGACGCATCCTCCGTCGGCTCCCGCACGGTCGTCCCGGCGCAGTTGACCAGGATATCGACGCCCCCCGTCGCCCGGACGAACCTCTTCAAAAAGCCTCTGGACATGCCCCACGTCAGCCAGGTCAAACGGGAAGACCCACGCTCTGCGGCCGCGTCTCGCCCTCGATCTGCTTCTGCGCCGCCTCAAGCTGGCCCTCGGTCCGCGCAATCAGGGCCACGTCCGCCCCCTGCCCCGCGAGCCCGCGCGCGATCGCCAGACCGATCCCCCGCCCCGCCCCCGTCACCAACGCCGTCTTGCCGGTCAAATCAAAAAGCTGACTTCTCCATGCCCCACAGTTAAGCAGAAACGTCAAGTTGTGACAAGCGTCAACCGCACAATCCCCGCCGGCAGGCAGAAGGCCACGCACCAAGGCCAGGTGCCCCCTGTGGATGGCACTGTCTCCCGGCTGGTAGAGAAGCTCTCCTTCGCGAGCAGCACCCGGAGAAGAAAAGTGGTGGTACTCTCCGATAAGAACGCGGCACAGCGGGCCGGCCGCCCGCGTTCCCACGGAAAAGCGAGCCGACGGCAAGTGGAATTCTCTTGGCTTCTTGTCGCGAATAAGATATACTATAGTCTTGTGAATCGCCTACGGGGGATTCACATGGGGGGTGTCCGAAGTCCCTTCGTTCGGCACCGGGTAAGCTCGGTGGCTCGTGTGGCCAGATCGCCGAGTAAGCCATCCGTTCGCACGCGAGACCGCCTGGCTTGGACGCAGAACGACAGAGCACGCAGTATCCTGGGACTGGAGATAGTGGCATGAGATTCACGCGAACATGGTTGTCGTGCTTCTTCTGCTGGGTCTTCTGAATGTCTGCGCCAGAGGCGACATGACGCTCCTCACCGAGTCCCGCTGCGCCTTCCCGGCGACACCCTGGGAGCCAGCGCGGGCACAGCAGCGCTTGCCCTTGGGCGGTCCGATGCCGACACCAGCGTGACCTGGGTGTACCCGGGGGATCGACGAGGCTGGGCCACGGCCGGCCAGGACTCGATCCTTTCGCCTGATGAAATCACGGCGCCGAGGGCGTGCGGGCAAACGAGAATCGCTCTGGCATTACGAATACCAGGCGCAGCCATCTCCTTCCGTCCTTCACACAGAGTTCACGACGGACGCTTCGAGTAAGTACCTCTGGACCGACAAACTGCTGACGTGGAGAGATTACGAGCGTACGAACTACCGCATGTACTCGGCCAAGCTTGCACTGGCCCATGGGGCCGGGATTGTCTTCTCCGCCTCCGTGGACCCCGACTGTCGGTCTTCTACGAACGGTCCCTCGACCTCCACGGGATTCTCCCTTCGGACGCTGGCGGCCATGTTCTCGATATCGGTGCCTCTGCCGTGAATTGGCACACGGCGGCCCTCAACGCTCTCTGCGGGCGGCTTGGGCCTTCTTGATATTCTCGCTTCGTGCCCCTTGCCGATGAGCCATTTCTGGTCGTCCCAGGAGCCACTGCCACGCCGGCCCGCCACCCGCTGTATGCCCCCCTCTTGCCGACGTCCTGCGTGCGGAAAGTGGCAAACTCGTTCTTGGGTCTCACCTCGACATGGAAGTAGTCGCCTTGTCCGGTCGATCCGGGCTTTTCCCTTTGTCTACCCTCCGGCTGGGCTTTGGCATGTTGTCTCGAAGACATGCCGCGCCACGCTGCTTGGGCCTTCTTGACGTTCTTTCGGGCCGCCTGTTTTTGCTTTGTCGTAGCCATAGATTGAGCCCTTTTTATTTTCCTATGGCCCGGTCGGCCCGGCGGTTCCCGAGATCGGGGTGCAGGCTTAAGCCCCATGAACGCGGCGAGAATACGCAAGCTCGCGGTGCGCCGCCAGGAACCGGCTTTTGTCCTTTACAGGCGAGGAGCGGGCTGGTAGCATGGCAGCGATGCTGAAGGAGGAGGGTCGCCCGTCGTGTTTGGTCGTTCGGGCCCTTTGATAACGTCAGGAACACCAAGGACGTGAAATGGCAGGCAAAATCGTCATAGACATGGAGCGATGCAAAGGTTGCGGCCTTTGCGTCACGGTTTGCCCCAAGAAGAACATCGCGCTGTCGCAGGAATCGAACAAGAACGGCTACTTTCCGGCCCAGCCCAAGAACGCCGGCTGCACCGCGTGCACCCAGTGTGCCATCATCTGCCCGGAAGGGATCATCGAAATCCTCCTGGAGGAGCCGGACAAGGTCCGCATCGTCGCCACGGCGGCCAAGAAGGACACGTCCCGCCTGATCGAGAAGAAACGGTGAGCGGATGGACCCGAAAGTCAAACGACTGGTGGATCAAGTAAAAGCGTTCCTGCACGAGCGGTACGGCGAGGGCATCAAAAGGGTCATCCTCTACGGCTCCCATGCCCGCGGCGAAGCCACGGAGGATTCGGACGTTGACGTGCTGGTGCTGACCGATCCGTCGCTAAATCCCTGGGAGGTCCGAAAGAGCCTAAGCGACCTTCTGTACGACATGCTCATGGACGAAGGCGAGCTTGTTTCCGTCATCGTGATTCCCGAGGATTTCTTTGAGGACCATAATCTGCCGTTCATGCTGAACGTGCAGGAAAGAGGGAGTACGATTTGAAGTGAGATAGAGACGCTATCGACAGAAAGCCCAGACGTTCTTGCGTTCAGCCGAGCAGACTTCTGAGCGACTGGAGACTACGATTCCTGTGCTTCCAGGTGCTACTATGCCATGTTCCTCATGGCACAAGCCGCTCTCCTCACCAAGAACTTAAGCAGTTCTTCCCACAAAGGCGTGATCAGCCTATTCGGGGAACATTTTGTCAAGACAGGGAGTCCTTGAAAGCCACATGGGGAGAACGCTCAACTACGCTTATGACAAGAGGATCATGGGGGATTATGGAGTGGGTCGCCCCGTTGCCCAAGATGAGGCGGAGGATTTGTTAGACGCGGCGCAGGATTTCGTTGGGAAGGTGAAGGATTATCTCGATCAGTGGACAAAGCAGAAATGAATAGCGTGAGCGAACGGATTCTGATGTGCGGCAATGAGGCGATGGCCGAGGCGGCGATCCTGGCCGGCTGCGATGCCTATTTCGGGTATCCGATCACGCCGCAGAATGAGATCAGCGCCTATATGGCCCAGCGCATGCCCGAGGAGGGCCGGGTCTTCATTCAGAGCGAGAGCGAGCTGGCGGCCATCAACATGGTCTTCGGGGCCTCGGCGACCGGCAAGCGGGCCATGACCAGCTCTTCCAGCCCCGGCATCAGCCTGATGCAGGAGGGCATGAGCTACCTGGCGGGGGCGGAATTGCCGGCGGTCGTCATCAACGTCATGCGCGGCGGCCCCGGGCTCGGGAATATCGCCCCGTCCCAGGGCGACTACTTCCAGGCCACCCGCGGCGGCGGGCACGGCGACTACAAGACCATCGTTTTCGGCCCGTCGAGCGTGCAGGAGATGGCCGATTGCGTCTTCTGGGCGTTCGATCTGGCCGACCAGTACCGCATGACCGCGATGATTCTGGCGGACGGCGTCCTCGGGCAGATGATGGAGCCGCTGACGCTGGAGCCGAAGCTGCGCCGCAAGCTGCCGCCGAAAGACTGGGCCTTGACCGGCCGCAAAGGCCGAGAGCAGAACATCGTTCGCTCCCTGTGGCTGCCGGAGGGTTCACTGGAGAAGCACAACGAAAAGCTCCAGGCCAAGTACCGCCAGGTCCAGGCGCAAGAGGTCCGCTGCGAGGAGTACCGCGTCGAGGATGCGGAGATCATCGTCGTCGCCTACGGGATCGTCGCCCGGATCGCCACGAGCGGCCGTGAACAAGGCCCGGGAGGACGGCATCCCCATCGGGCTGATCCGGCCGATCACGTTATGGCCGTTCCCGTCGCAGCAAATCAGCCGGGCCGCCGAGGAATTCCGCGTCTTCCTGACGATGGAGATGAGCTCCGGACAGATGCTGGAGGACGTGCAGTTGGCGGTGGCCGGCAAAGCGCCGGTGCTCTTCTACGGGCGCATGGGCGGCGGCCTGCCGAGCGTGGATGAGGTCCTGGGAAAAATCCGAGAGTTGACTTTGAGCAGAAAATGACAACGAAGACGATATTCAAGCGAACGCCGGTCCTGAAGGATTGCCCGACGCATTATTGTCCGGGCTGCGGCCACGGCATTGCCCACCGGCTGCTGGCGGAGGTGATCGAGGAGCTCGGCATCCAGGACCGCACGATCGGCATCGCTCCGGTCGGCTGTGCCGTGCTCGCGTACAACTACCTCGACGTGGACATGATCGAGGTCGCCCACGGGCGGGCCCCCGCCGTCGCCACCGGCATGAAACGCTGCAACCCCGACAAGATCATCTTCTCCTACCAGGGCGACGGCGACCTGGCGGCGATCGGCACGGCGGAGATCATTCACGCCGCCCACCGGGCGGAGCAGCTCACGGTCATTTTCATCAACAACGCCGTCTTCGGCATGACGGGCGGCCAGATGGCCCCCACCACCGTCCTCGGGCAAGTCACGACCACCACGCCCCAAGGCCGCCAATCCAACGGCCAGGGCTATCCGCTCCAAGTCTCCGAATTGCTGGCCCTCCTGCCGGGCGCGATCTACGTGGAACGGTGTGCCCTGAGCAGCGTGCCGCGGATCCGCCAGACCAAGGCCGCCATGAAGCACGCCTTCCAGCTTCAGATGGACGGGGCCCCGGGGCTTTCGCTGGTCGAAATCCTCTCGCCCTGCCCGACCTACTGGCGGATGTCGCCGAGCGAGGCCATGCAATGGATCGAGGACCGCATGAGCAAGGACTTCCCCATCGGCCGATTGAAGGACTCAGACGCACAGGTGAGCAGATGACCGAATCCGCAATCCGCCATCCGCAATCCGCAATCACAACGGCACGCTTTATGAGGAACTGGTGATCGCCGGTTTCGGCGGTCAGGGGATCGTCCTGGCGGGCAAACTCCTGGCCCAGACGGCCATGCGGGCCGGCTTGGAAGTGACGTACATGCCGTCCTACGGCGCCGAGGTTCGCGGCGGCACCGCCAACTGCATGGTGATCCTGTCGAAGGAGCCGATTGCCTGCCCGGTCGTCAGCGAGCCGAACGCGCTGGTGATCTGCAACAAGGCCTCGCTGAGCAAGTTCGCCCCGCGTCTGCGGCCGGGCGGCGCACTGATCTTCAACAGTTCCCTGATCCAGAGCGTGGATTGTGCCCCGGCCGGCGTGGAGGTCGTCGGCGTGCCGGCGGAGGAGATCGCGATCGAGTCCGGCAGTCCCAAGTGCGCCAACATGGTCATGCTCGGCGCCTACCTGGGCAAGCGCGGCCACCTCACTCCCGAGCAAGCCGCCGCCGCCCTGCCCGACGTCTTAGCCGAGCGTCATCACAAAACCATCCCCATCAACGCCCAAGCCCTCCGCCGCGGCGCCGATTTCGTCCTCTGCCACGCGTAACCGCAACGGAGTGTACGCCTTCGATCCGAGCTCGCAAACGCTCTACCCGTGCTGCCCTCCGGCGGCGATTTGGCCTCTCCGGCCCGACTTGCTACGCTTTACTTGGATGAAGACGGCAGGCCGGAGTTGATATGCGTATCCTCGACAAAATCCTGGGCCGACGCCTCGAACCCACGGGCGAACTCGGATACTTCGGCCTGACGGGATGGTGGATGTTGGAACAGGACGAAGCCTACGAGCCCGCGATCCAACTATGCAAACAAGCCCAGGCCGCCGGCTGGGCCGGCAACTGGTCCTGGTACATCCAGCGCATGACCCGCAAGCTCGATGAGAGGAACCCCGTGAAATCCATCTCCTCCTCGGGAATCAGATGGCTGTACTCCCGCCGCACATCGCGTGCCTTCCGGCCGGAGAGAAAGACGTAGCCAAGCCCGAACCGCAAAGAAAGTGCCGCCCCCGATCAGCCCCGAATTCCGTCACTCTTGACATAGGTAACAATTGGGTATACAATCGTGTAACGTTTGGGTACATGCTTAAAGGGCAGAACATGAAATTCGTCAGCATTCGCGATCTGCGTGAGAAATCCGGTGAGGTCTGGAAGACCCTCCCCGGCGAGGGGGAGATGGTCATTACCAGTAACGGCCGCCCGATTGCCATTCTGGCCGCGGTCAACGAATCGAACCTGGAGGAGTCCCTGTCGGCCTTCCGCCGGACGCGGGCCGTAGAGGCGGTAACCAGTCTGCAACGACGCTCGGTGGAGCAAAGGACCGACAAGATCTCCCTGGAGGAGATCGACGCCGAGAACAAACGGTGCGGGGAAAGCGGTCCCGATGAAGATCGTTTTGGACACCAACGTCCTGGTAGCCGGCCTGTTGTCTCCCTTCGGACCCTGTGCCCAGATCATGCGCATGGTCTCGTCGGGTGAATTAACGCTCTGCCTCGATGCCCGCCTCCTGTCGGAATACAACGAAGTTCTGTGTCGCCCCAAGTTCCAGTTCCGCATCGACAAGGTTACTGCTCTGCTGGATTACGTGGAGCACAACGGCCTCATTGTCGCCTCTTCGCCCTGGTGCGATCCCCTGCCGGACCCAAGTGACAGCCTTTCCTCGAGGTCGCCCTGGCAGGTCAAGCAGCCTGCCTCGTCACCGGCAATCGTGCACTTTCCCGCCAAGCGGTGCCCGGGGGTGAATGTGCTCTCCTCCAGCGAGTTCCTGACCTTCCACCGCAAGCAGCAGAGGAACCGATGATGTCCCTCCGCCCCAAATGGTACTTCCCAGGCGCCATTTGAAACGCAAGCAAGCACACATCAACCCTTCAGACCCCCCTTCGGGCTCTTTCGAGCACAATCCAGTTCCCGCCGCTCTTCTCGCCCTCCCACCCTTCTTAGTTCTCACCAAAGGGTTCACACCCCTGGGGAGAATCCCCCGATATGAAGTAGGAATAGCAAAATTCGTGCAACAATTCGGACCCCCAAACGGCCCTTGTCAAATTTTTTTTATTCCTTTGCCCGCCTAAATACTTACGTCAATTTGGGACCCCGCTTGGACACAGAATTACCTGAGCGTTTGTGCAACATCGCAGTAGATAGGGAGGCGCATATTGGTATGAAAAAGTCCTGAATTGAAAGGAGAGCGGGAAAGAAGAAGTTTGAAGTGTGAAGTTTGAAGTGTGGAGAATGTCATTGCGAGGAGCGCAGCGACGCGGCAATCTCGGCCCCACACGATAGGGTATTGCCCAGGTTCCGCAGCAACGTCATCGGCACATCGTCAGTCTGCAAAAATATTGTGCCGCTGATGGTTAAAGCCGGCAAGGGCAAGATTATCAATGTTGCCTCCGACGTGGCGCAGGTACGGCAGCGATGTTATATATGCCCTATTCAGGCAAGGGCACGCTCACGCCTCACCCATGCTTTGGCAAGGGCGCTCGGCGCATCCAAAATCAACGTGCAACACCGTGGCGTGGCTAAAGATTCACCGCCAATGATCTT
>CAVVRJ010000054.1:0-58840 GCA_963750205.1 uncultured Planctomycetota bacterium | reverse complement strand
TTCTTCCCACGTGACCAGCCGATTGCCGTAGGCGGCGGTCCGGCCGAGGATCGTGATCAGGTTGCTGCGCACGCTGGTCTCGACGGTCGGATTGTCGAACTTGCCGCCGGTGACGCTCTCGTAGAAGGTCTTGATATTGGCGACGGCGCCGTCCTCGTAGATTTTCGGCGACGATCCGCCGCGATAGAAATGCTCGCCCTTGCCGCGAATGATGACTTGTCCGCCGTACTCGGTTTCGAGAACGCCCTCGGTGCCGAACATGCGGTTGCGGATGCCGTCGGGCGTCGTCCCGTGGCCTTCGATCTGCCGCGAGCTGAAGGTGATCCCCACGTTGTTCGGGTATTGGAACACGGCACTGAACGTGTCGCAGCAGGTCCCGACGGGGCGGACCTTGCGGGCGCCCGTGCCGGCCGCCCACAGCGGCGGCACGCCCATGATCCAGTTCATCACGTCCAGCGTGTGGATGTTCTGCTCGGTGATGATGTCGCCCGAGAGGACCTTGTCGAGGCCCCAGGCGCGCAGCCGGTTCTCCGCCGCGTTCGGGTCGGCCTGCATGTACTTGTACTTGGCCGTGAACGGGCAGGTCGCGTGATAGATCGCCTCGCCGAAAGCGATCTCGCCGATGGCCTTCTCCTCATGGACCCGCCGCAGAGCCTCCTTGTAGAACGGGTCGGCCCGGGTCTGGAAATCGATCAGGAAGCACCGCTTGTTCGCGGAGGACTTCTTGCCGCTGGCTTCGATGCTCAGGCAGCCCGGGACATCGACGGCGATGGGCTTGGCGGCATAGACGTGCTTGCCGGCCTCGACGGCGGCGGCCGCCTGCTCCGGGACGGAAGTACGGCGGGCTGATGATCGCCACGGCATCCACCTTCTCCAGCAGCTTCAGATAGCCCTTGAGGCCCGTGAAACAGTTGGCCTGCGGCACCCCCAGCTTGGCCGGCCTCGTCCACGCGATCCTGGAAGTAGTCGGCCGCGGCGACGAGATTGTATCCGCCGTGCTGCTGGAAGAGCTTGGCGATCCAGATGCCGCGGTTGCCGCAGCCGATCAGGCCGAGATTGATCTTGGAGTTCGCCGCCGCGCCGCGGACGAGACCCGGCTCCATCACCGCGAACGACATGGCGGCGGCCCCCGCCCCGGCCATGAATCCCCGGCGGGTCAGCGACAAGTTGGTGGTGGCTTCGGTAGGTTTGTGTGACTGAGACATTCTCCAGTCCTCCCTTTGCGATTTACGATTTAACATTGACGATTTATGGTTGGTCGTAGAGCATCCAGACTCAAATAGTAAATGGTAAATCAGTAAATAGTAAATGCCTTGGCTCAGGTTCCGGTGGCGCCGCGCAGCGACTTCGGACCGTCGCGCGAGGCGACGTACTCCGCGATCCGCACGTGCTTGGCTTCCAGGTGCTCCAGGTTGATGTAGTGCTCGCGTTTGATCTTGCCGGTCGAGGTCTTGACGAACTCGCCCGGGAGGATCTCGAGGTTGTGGGCGGCGACTTTCTCGAAGTGGGAGAGTTGCTTGTTCCGCTGCTGGCAGTCCCGGATGCTCTCCCAGATCAGGTTCTTGACGAGTTGGGGTTGGGCCAGCAGCTCCCGCTGCGAGCGGCCGGTGTGACTCTCCAGAGTCTCCCAGGCCGGCTGAATGAGCGCCCGGACCGATTCCTCCATGAGGCCGTTGTCGTCCTCCCGCCGGCTGGGGACCACCAGGACCTCCTTGACGAACCGCGCCTCCGACAGGGCCGTCTCGACCCGCTCGGGATTGACGTTCTTGCCGCCCGGCAGGATGATCAGGTATTTCTTGCGGCCGGTGATATAGAGGTTGCCTTCCTCGTCGAGATAGCCGAGATCGCCGGTGTGCAGCCAGCGGATTCCCTGGGCATCCGTGTCCATGACGGCCTGCGTCGCCTTCGGATTCTTGTAGTAGCCTTTGGCGATGCAGGGGCCGCCCAGACAAATCTCACCGCGCTGGTGCGGCGGGAGCGTGCTGGTTCTCCTCGTCCACGATCTTCACGATGAGCGTGTTGATCGGCTTGCCGACCGAGCCGATCCGGTCGGGCCGGTCATTGAAGCCGTAGACCGGCGAATTCTCCGTCGTGCCGTAACCCTCGTACATCTTGAAGCCCCGCCGCCACAGCACTTCCAGCACCCAGCGCGGCATCGGCGCCGCCCCGGAGAGGAAGAACCGAACCTGCGTCCAGCCCTGCTTCTGCCGGATCTTCTTGGCCGAGATAGGCGGGGGCAAAGCGGTCGAGCAGGGCGACGATCCGGCTTTCCTTCTTTTGCTTGGTGATCCCCTCCTCCAGCTTCTTGGCCAGCGTCGTGTAGAGGGCCGGGATGGCGATGAAGATGGTGACGCGCTTTTGTCGGATGAGGTCCGGACACCTCGCGGTACTTGTTGGTGTAGATGCTCGTCGCGCCGGCCAGCAGGGGCAGGAACTTGCCGACGGTCATGCCGAAGGAATGGTGCGGCGGCAGGATGTGGCCCGAGGACGTCGCTGCGGGCCGAGATCGACCTTCTGCACCGAGCCTTGCAGATTGGCGACGAGATTGGCGTGGGTCAGCTCCACCTCGCGGGGATCGCCCGTCGTGCCGGAGGTGCACAGGATCACGGCCGTGTCATCCGGGTGGGCCTGGCCGGCGATGTCCTCCAGGGCCTTCGTGTCCACCGCACCCGTCGTGGCCGAGAGGCTCATCGGTCATGACGACGAGGCGCAGATGATGCGTGTGGCAGAATTGGGTCAACTCCTCCCGTGCCTCCGGGTGCTCGTAGTCGTCGGCCATGATCAGGCCGCGGGCATCGGTCGCCTGGAGGTGCGAGATCACGCCCTGGGCCCCGCGCTCGGGATCGATCAGGACCGGGATGATCCCGGCCAGCATCGTGCCCCACAGGGCGACATCGAAATCCGTCCGGTTCTTGCTGAGGATCGCGACCTTGTCGCCCCGACCCAGGCCCGACTCGCGGATCAGCCAGGTCGCGAAGGCGGCGGACCGCGTCTGCAACTGGCGGAAGGTCATCGTCTCATGGCGGTCGGCCCGCAGAATCTCCACGCAGAGTTTGTCCAAGGTCCGTCACGGCCGCCAGAGACCGGTGGAAGAGATCGATCAAGTTGCGATACTTCAGGGCTGTCTCCATATCATCCACTCCAACCAGCACCGGGTTCGATCCTGGCGTTGCCGATCGTAAGGCATCGCACGCGTTGGACATCAAGCCGCGGGGCTCGCATCGTCATTTTCGCCTTCCGGGGCTGCCAACGGTCGATCACGCCGAGGGCTATGTCCTGGCCGCCGGCATCGGTCAGACCCACGATCCGGCCGAGAACGTTGTCCGGCGTCATTGGCTGCGTCGATCTCACGGCCAAGTCCTTGAGGTCCAGCGTGTAAGCGGCCGCGTCCCGGAAGTACTCCTCGAAGAGCCGGCGCCGGTGCTCCTGCCGGGCCTCGGGCGATTTTCGACGCAGCTCCGCCGGCGCCTCGATGACCTCAATGAGCCGACAACTCGGCCTGCAAGCCACCCAGAAGCGCGGCCAGCTCGTTTTCGCGCTGAATCGCGATGATGCGTTCGGGCCGCAAAAGCCGCTGGACCGTCCACCAGAGCGAGCAGGCAGCCCCACCGGTCACCAAGCCCGGCGTGTCGATCAGGACCACGTCGGCGGCCTGACGGGCCTGCTCGACGCACAGGGCCAGAGCGGCCGTCAATTGCAGCAGGTGCCCCACCGGCGTGACGTCGCCCACGAAGGCGATCCCGCGTAGCACCCCTGCCCCCGGGGGTGAGTTTCTCCCAGCCGGGGCATCGGCTCCCAATCGCATTTCTTCGCGTCTGGGGTCCCGGCATGGGCTACTCTCTTATCCGCGAGGGTCCAGCCCACGGTCGTCGGCGGGCCGAGATGGGATTGGCCGATGTCGGCATCGACGAGGGCGACCGGCTGGCGCCGGACAAATCGTTGGACGAGGGCATCCATCAGAGTGGTTTTGCCCGTATCGGCAGCGCCGAGCAGCAGGAAGGTACCGCCCAGCGAGGCGCGAGGGGTCGCGTGCGAGGTTGCCCTTGACCGTGACCCCGGCTTGCCCCTGCGAAGACAACCCGCGTCCACTATCCGGTCCGCTACCACGTCAGCCCAGTTCTCAACCATGACTCCATGCCCCACCGGGGGCAGTGTGCACTCTCATTCACCTTGGTCTGCGACCGACCTTTATCATAGTCCAAACCGCCGGGAGAACCAAAGGGAAAAATCGCTCAGACCGCCAACGCCGCGAGCCTGTCCGCCACCTGCCGGCCATCCTCAGCTTGCCTCCCAGCGCCGCGACGATCTTCGTCACGGCGGTCGTCTTGCCGCACCCCGGCGTGCCCGTCAGCAGGACTCTTGAAGGACTCATAACTTGAACAGATGGTACCATGAGGCGGTATAGAACTCCAGACCTGCCGGAGATTTCCCCAGGTCCGTCCTCGGGAAGGGAGGGGGTAGAAGACGCAAGGAAATCGCTCTTCATTTTTCGCGATGATGTCCCTATCCTCTTGTCGAGAGCCCCGCCGCAGGATACTGTACTGCGCCAGTTGGATTCCGGGTGAGCTTTCACGATTTCTAAGGTTGGTGCCGTATGGCCATTCTGCCCAAAATCCGCCGGCCGCGAACCGCCGACGAGATGGCCGCGATCCGGGTTTCACCCCGGCTGATCGAGGCCGCCCGTCAGACGCCCCAGGCGGCGCTGGAAATGCTTCAGAGCGGGCCGCAGGGCCTGTCCCAGGAACAGGCGGAGCAGCGTCTGGAGCAATACGGTCCGAACGTCGTGGCCCAGGAACAGCGGCATACGTGGCTCGGTCTGCTCGGACACGCGTTGATCAATCCGCTGGTGGTTCTGCTGTTGGTCCTGGCGACCGTCTCCGTACTGACGGGAGACCTGAAAGCGGCGACCGTTATGTACGGCATGGTCGTGCTCGGCGTCGTGCTGCGGTTCGCACAGGAGACGAAGGCCGACGCGGCCGCCGCCAAGCTCAAAGCCATGATCCGCGTCACCGCCACCGTTTTCCGCGACGGCACGCCCCGTGAGCTGCCGCTCGAGGAGCTGGTGCCGGGCGATGTGGTGAAGCTCTCCGCCGGCGACATGATCCCGGCCGATGTGCGGGTTCTTACCTGTAAGGACCTGTTTGTGATTCAGGCCAGCCTCACGGGGGAGTCCTTGCCCATCGAGAAGACCGAAGCCCTCGTTGCCACTACCCCGCGCTCTCCGGTGGAACTGACCAACGCGTGTTTCCTGGGCACCAGCGTCGAGAGCGGCACGGCCGCCGCCCTGGTCGTTGCGACGGGGCTCGATACCTACCTCGGCGCGATGTCCAAGGTCCTGGCCGGACCGCCGGTTGAGACCAGCTTCGACAAGGGGGTCCGCCGGTTCACGTGGTTGATGATCCGCTTCATGGCGGTCATGGTGCCGTTGGTGTTTCTCATCAACGGCCTGACCAAGGGCGATTGGGCGGAGGCCTTCTTCTTTGCGCTGGCTGTGGCGGTCGGGCTAACGCCCGAGATGCTGCCCATGATCGTCACCGTTTGTCTGTCCAAGGGCGCCATCGCGATGAGCCGCAAAAAGGTGATTGTGAAACGGCTCAACTCCATCCAGAACTTCGGGGCGATGGACGTGCTGTGCACCGACAAGACCGGAACGCTCACGCAGGACCGCGTGATCATCGAGAAGCATTGCGATGTAGTGCGTAAAGAGGATGATGACGTCCTGGCTCTGGTCTATCTCAACAGCCACTTTCAGACCGGCTTGAAGAACGTGCTCGACCGGGCCGTGTTGGAGCACCGGGAGATTCACGCGGAGATCAACGTCCCGGCGTGGGAAAAAGTCGATGAAATCCCCTTCGATTTCTCGCGGCGGTTGATGTCGGTAGTCGTCGAGACGCCCGAGGACACCCACCGGATCATCACCAAAGGCGCCCCGGAGGAGGTCTTCCGGCGGTGCACGCAGTTCGAGCTGGAAGGCCAACTGTATCCGATGGACCCGATTCTCATCGATGACCTGCGCCTGGAATACGAGGCCCTGAGCGAGGACGGGTTCCGCGTGCTGGCCATCGCGTTCAAGGACGTGCCCCGCAAGCCCGCCTATTCGAAGGCGGATGAAAGCGAGATGGTGCTGCGCGGGTACATCGCCTTCCTCGATCCGCCCAAGGAGACGGCCCGCCCCGCCCTGGAAGCCCTGCGTCAGCACGGCGTGGCCGCCAAGATCCTCACGGGCGACAACGAGCTGGTCAGCAAGAAGATCTGCCAGGAAGTGGGGTTGCCCACGGAGCACATCATTCTGGGCAGCCAGGTCGAGACGATGACCGATGCGCAACTGGCCGACGAGGCCGAGAAGACTACGCTCTTCGCCCGTTTGTCGCCCGCCCACAAGGGGCGGATCGTCCGAGCGCTGCAAAGCAAAGGACACGCCGTGGGCTTCCTCGGCGACGGCATGAACGACGCCCCGGGTCTGCGGGCCGCCGATGTCGGCGTCTCCGTCGATTCGGCGGTCGATATCGCCAAGGAATCAGCCGACGTGATCCTGCTGGAAAAAAGCTTGTTGATCCTGGAGGAAGGTGTTCTGGAAGGCCGCAAGGTCTTCGCCAACATCCTCAAATACGTGCGGATGGGCGCCAGCTCGAACTTCGGCAACATGTTCAGCGTGCTGGGAGCCAGCGCCTTTTTGCCCTTCCTACCGATGGCCCCGCTGCAAATTCTGACCAACAGTCTGCTTTACGACTTCTCGCAGGTGCCGATCCCCGCCGACGACGTGGACCCCGAGCAAATTGCCCGCCCCCGCCCGTGGTCGATGCAGGAGATTTCGCGGTTCATCCTGTTCCTCGGTCCATGCAGCTCGATCTTCGACTATACGACCTACTTTCTCATGCTTTATGTCTTCGGGGCTTGGACCAACGAGTCCCTGTTCCAAACCGGCTGGTTCGTCGAATCGCTGCTGACGCAGACGTTGATCATTCACATCATCCGGACCAACCGCATCCCGTTCCTCCAGAGCCGCGCCAGTTGGCCGCTGATCGTCACGACCGTAGCCGTCATGATGATCGGCATCTGGCTGCCCTACTCCCCGATCGGTCCGGCCCTGGGTTTCCAGCCGTTGCCCCGCCTCTACTGGCCGCTGGTCGTGTTGACGCTGTTGTGCTACACGCTCCTGACCCAATTGGTGAAAGGCTGGCTGCTGCGGCGCAAGTGGATCTGAGCATGGAGCGGTAGACGGTTGCGGTTGCGAAGCTCGCATCGGTTGCGGAGAGCGTCCCACGGCGCGGGCTACGCTTGACGCAACCGGCGACCGAAACGAGCCGCGCAACCGCAGGACGATTGCCGAGCCCTACCCTACGGGCGCTTGGCTTTCAGCCACGACCTGAGCTTGGGGAGATGGAGCGTATTCACGACGTCCGCCTTCGTGGCCCAGCCGCGGGCGGCGGTGGCGACGCCAAAGGCCATGAAGGCCAGGCTGCCGGGGCTGTGGGCGTCAGTGCCGATGGCCAGCTTGACCCCTGCCTCGATGGCCAGCTTGCAGTGGATGTCCTTGAGGTCGAGGCGGGAGGGGTCGGCGTTGACTTCGAGGGCCGTGCCCGTCTGAGCGGCGTGCGCAACTACGGCGGGCATGTCCAAGTCCATCGCCTCGCGATGCCCGAGCACCCGGCCCGTGGGGTGACCGATGCAGGTGACGTAGGGATTGTCCATCGCCTTGAGCGTCCGCATCGTGACCCGCTCGCGGACTGCCCAACGCGGAATGGATCGACGCGACGACATAGTCCAGATCGGCCAATAGCTCATCCTCGAAGTCCAGACGGCCCTCGGCCAAAATGTCCACCTCCGCCCCCGCCAGGAGAGTGATCCCCCTCAGTTTGGCACTGATCTTATGGATTTGCTCGATCTGCTTCGCCAGCCTCTGGGGGGATTGGCCGTTGGCGATGACCGTCGATTGCGAATGGTCCGTGATGCAGAGGAACTCGTAGCTCCGCGCCTGCGCCGCCTGAGCCATCTCCTCGATCGTGGCACTGCCGTCCGTCGCGTTCGTATGGCTGTGAAAATCGCCCCGGATATCTTTCAGCCGGATTAGTGGGGGCAGAGCGTGATTCCGCGCCGCCTCGACCTCACCGCGATCCTCTCGCAGAACCGGATCGATGAAATCAAGCCCCAGCTTCTCGTAGATTCCTTCCTCGTCGGCGCCGGCAATAATCGTATCCCCATCAAAAAGGCCGTACTCATTAAGCTTGAGCTTGGCCTTTTGCGCCATCTCCCGCAGGCGAACATTATGGGCCTTGGAGCCGGTGAAATACTGGGCCGCGGCCCCGAAGCTTTCCGGCGGCACCACCCGCACATCCACCTGCACGGGGGTCGTATCCGTCCGGATGATAGCCGAGCCTTTCGTCTCTCCGGCCCCCAGAACGCGCTCCACAAAAGGCGCTTTCGCAAAGGCTCCGATCAACTCGTTTGTAGTGACGCCGTCAGGCGTTTTCTTTGATGCCCTTACGGGCACACTACAAACAAGAATGTCCACGTCACCAATAGTCTCGGCCCGGCGTCGCAGCGAGCCGGCCGGCTGAATTCGGTCGATCCCAGAAAGTTCGCTCAGGAAGGCCACCACGAGATCGGCGGCCGCCAGCGCCTGGTCGAGCCGAATGCGGCCGGTGGCTTTCTCCAGAAACTCGATGCCGCGTCGAATGGCCGCGGCCTTCTTCTCCCCGAACCCCGGCAAGGTCTCTACCAACCCGGCGTCCAGCGCCGTTTCAGGTCCGCGATGCTCTCGACGTGCAGGTCTTGGTAGAGAGTCTTGACGCTCTTGGGGCCGACGCCGGGAATATTGAGGAGTTCCGGGAGCGACGGCGGAATACGGGCCAGCAATTCCTGATGCGCCTTGATGACTCCGCTTTTGACGAACTCCTCAACCTTGACCAGCGTCGATTTCCCGATGCCGGGCGTGTCCGCGAGTTGCCCGCTGGCCAGCAGGACGCCGACGTCGGTCGGCATCTCCCCGATGACCCGGGCAACCTTGCGATAGCTGTTGACGCGGAACGGGTCCTCGCCGAGGATCTCCATCACATCGGCCATTTGACCAAAGATCGCACTGAGCGTCGCGTTACTCATAGTGCCGATTATACCTGCCTCACGCTGATTGTGTCACCCCCGCGCTGGCAGAGGTCCGGAATGCTGCGGTAGTTTCCTGGATTCCCGCCCCCGACAAAGGCATTTCGGGGGTGACAATCCTGCGCGGGAATGACACAGGAGCGTTCCTTCTGGTATAATAATTGGTGTGAGGGTGGCGTGGGTCGTTTGTCCAAAATGACGTGTGAGCTGGCGTGGGGGCAGACGTGAAGGTTCAGTGTGAGCTATGCCCGAAAGGGTGCATCATCGGGCCGGGCCAGAGCGGCGAGTGCCGGGTGCGCGTCAATCTTGACGGCGTGCTCCGCAGCGTCGTCTATGGCTACCCGTGCTCCGCGAGCATCGACCCGGTGGAGAAGAAGCCGGTGTTCCACTTCCTGCCCGGCACGCCGATCCTCTCCATCGCCACGGTCGGCTGCAACCTTCACTGCAAGAACTGTCAGAACTGGGAGATCTCGCAGGCGAACCCGGAGGACAGCCAGGCCGCCGCCTGTCCGCCGGAGAAGGTCGTCGCCTTGGCGAAGCAGTACCAATGCCTCTCCATCGCCTATACTTATACCGACCCGATCGTCTACTACGAGTACACCTACGACACTGCGATGCTGGCCAAGGAGGCCGGCATCCGTAGCGTCTTGGTGACGGCCGGCTACATCAACGAGCCGCCCTGGCGGGACCTCCTGCAGCATATCGCCGTGGCACGGATTGACTTGAAATCGGTTTCGGACGCGTTTTACCGGGACGTTTGCTCGGCGACTCTCAAGCCGGTCCAGAACGCCCTGGTGGTCGCCAAGTCGATGGGCGTCCACGTCGAGGTCGTCAACCTGATTATTCCGACGCTCAATGACAAGCCCGAGGAGATCCGAGAGTTGGTCCGGTGGATCCGGGCCAACCTGGGCCAGGAGACGCCTCTGCATTTCGACGGCTTTACCCCGATGTACAAAATGCGGCACCTGCCGCCGACTTCCCTGCAGGCGTTGGAGTCCGCTCGCGACATGGCCGCGAGCGAAGGCCTCGAGTACGTCTACATCGGCAATCGCCAGAGCGAAAACGGCGAGAACACCTACTGTCCTCAGTGTAGGAAGCTGCTGCTCCAGCGCGTCGGCTTCGCCGTGCTGCAGAATCGGCTCAAGGACGGCCATTGCCCGGATTGCGGCAAGGAGATTTACGGAATATGGAAATGACCCGAAGAAGATTCACGCGAGCCATTACCGGTGCGGCCGTGGCGCTGGGCGCTAGCCTGTGCTGGGTCGGTCAACGTGCGTCGCCCCGTCGAATCGTCCGGGCACTTCGCCCGGGCAAATACCCGGGTGAAATCGTAACGGTGGAGGACATACTCAAGCAGCCCAAGTGGAGCGATTAGCATGAGCAACCAATCAGAAAAGAAGGTCTTAGTCGCCGCGTCGTGCCTCGCCTTGGTGGCCGTCATCGGCGGCGGAATCGGCGTACATTTGATGGAGGCCCACGTCGCAAACGCATCGCGGCTGCAAGCCGCGGGCGCGACGTCAGCGCCGCAGGCTCCACCGGCGAAGATGGAGGTCCTGAAATCCCCGCTCGCAGGAAAATGGTACAAGGCCGATCCGGAAGCATTGCGGGCGGATTTGGCCAGCTACTTCCAGAAGGCGACGGTGGAATCGAAGGAAGACGTGATCGCCCTGATCCTGCCGCACGCCGGCTACCAGTACTCCGGGCCGACCGCCGCTCACGGCGTCAAGTCCCTCGGCCGCAGCTATAAGCGGGTCGTCGTGATCGGGCCTACGCACCGGCTGCCGATGGAAGACATGTTCAGCGTGCCGCGCGACGCACTTTGAGACGCTCCTGGGTCGGGTGCCTATGGACGTGGAGTTCGCCGCGAAGCTCCTCAAGTACCCGCTCTTCCAGGATGTGCCGGCCGCTTACGAAGAGGAGCACAGCGTTCAGATCGAGGTGCCGCTGCTCCAGTACAAGCTTAGCGACTTCAAGCTCGTCCTGATCGTGGCCGGACAATGCTCCTGCGAGACCACGGCCCAGGCCGGCCGGATTCTGGCCAGCCTGGTCGACACGGACACGCTGGTCGTCGCCAGCTCCGACTTCACGCACTATGGGCCAGACTACCAATACGTGCCTTTCAAAACAGACATCGCCGAGGGTCTCAAGAAGCTCGACATGGGGGCCTTCGAGTTCATTCAGAAGCTGGATGCCAAAGGCTTCCTCGGCTACACGGATAGCACCGGCGCGACCATCTGCGGCCGCGTTCCCATCGCCGTGCTGCTGGAGACGCTCGGCAAGGATGCCCAGGTTGAAATGGTGCGGTACACCACCTCCGGCGCGATCCTGGGCGACTACACGAATTCGGTGAGTTATCTGGCCGCCACCTTCCGCGGCAAATGGACCAACGCCGCCCCGCCGGCAGCACCGGTCAACCAGACGATGTTGTCGCCCGAGGACAAGAAACAGCTTCTGGCTCTGGTGCGCCAGACGCTGCGGTACGCGCTGGACCACCAGAAGATACCCGACTCCTCGGACTTGAGCTTCACGGCCTCGGACACGATGAAGCCGCCCCGGGCCGCCTTTGTAACGCTCAAGAAGAACGGGCAACTACGCGGCTGCGTCGGCGACATCTTCCCGCAGCGTCCGCTCTACAAGTCCGTGATTACGAATGCGATCTACGCCGGCTTCGGCGACCGGCGTTTCCCCCAGCTTCGCAAGGACGAATACGACCAGCTCAAGGTCGAGATTTCCGCCTTGACGCCACCGACGCCCGTCGCCTCATGGCGGGATATTCGCATCGGCATCGACGGCATGGTCCTGAACAAGGAGGGACACTCCGCCGTGTTCCTGCCCCAGGTGGCGCCCGAGCAGGGCTGGAACCTCGAGACCACGTTGCAGTACCTATCCGAGAAAGCCGGCCTGCCGGCGGATGCCTGGAAGGAAGGAGCGAGCTTCCTGGTCTTCCAAGCTGAAGTGTTCGGTGAAGAGTCATGAGATTCGCCCGGGCCCTGCTCGTCTTCAGCTACGGGTTGTTCACGATCGGGGCCCAGACCCTGCTCTTTCGTGAATTCACCGCCGCCTTCGAGGGCAACGACATCAGCGTCGGCGTCTTCTTCGGCGCCTGGTTTCTCTGGATCGGCTTGGGCGCGATGCTGGTCCGCCGCTGGAATCGCCTGACGGATCGGCTGGTGGGGCACGTGGAACTTCTCTTCCTGCTGTATCTCCCGGCGTTCGCCGGCCAACTTCTGCTGATCGTCCATGTGCGTGACTTGGCAGGGGTCGCTTCTTACGACCTAATGTCCGTGCCCACCCTCATCCTCTGGGCCCTGGTGGTCAACGCCCCCGTCAGCCTTGTCACCGGCGTTCTCTTTCCCATTGCCTGCCGCTGGATCGAGCAGTCGGATACCTTTCCGATCTCGCGCGTGTATATCCTCGAAGCGGCCGGCAGCTTCGTCGGCGGTTTGGCCGTGACCGCTCTGCTCGCTTGCCACGTTCCCGTACTGCGGGTGTTTTCTTTGCTCGCCTTGGTCTTGTTCCTCTCCGCCGGCATCGTGCGCTTTCGCAAGGCGGGCGGATACGTTTCTCTGGCCTTGGCCATGCTGGTGGCAGTCGGCATTGTCGCCGGAGCCGATGGGTTCCTGGCTCAAGGCTTGCGCGAAACGAAATGGGCCAGGCTGCTCCCGCAGGGTTCTCTCGAAGGAACATTCTCCACGGCTCAAGCGGAGTACCTGTACGGACGCTATCGCGGTCAATGGGTCGTCCTGCGCGAAGGGGCCGTATGCGAAGCCCTGCCCGACGAGGAGGAAGCCGGTCAAACCGCCGCCCTCGCCCTATGCCAGAATCCGCAAGCCCAACGAACCCTCGTGATCGGCTCGGGTCTGGCTCTATGCCACCGGCTTCTTCTGCTGCCGCAAATACAGGAGTTGGCGTGGGCGAGCCCGGATGGCGAGTACACTCGATGGGTGCTCCAGCACGTTCCCAGCGAGTTCTGGCATGATGACAGGCGTTTCCATCCGGTCACGGACGAAATCCGGCAGTACCTCGACGCCACGAAAGATCATTTCGATCTCGTCATCATCAATCTGCCCGAGGCGACCGGCTCCCTCTTCAACCGCTACTACACGGTCGAGTTTGATGAAACGGTCAAAGCCTCGTTGCGCGATGGCGGCGTCCTGAGTATCAATATCGCCGGCAATGAGACCGTCATGGGCGCGGAACTGGTCAGTCTTGGCGCCTCAGCCAAGAAGACGCTGGAACGGATTTTCGCGCATCTCGTCCTGGTCCCGGGCGACCAGACGTGGCTGCTCGCTTCGGACTCCAGAAACCTCACGGGCGATCCGGCGCTTTTGCGGGATCGCTTCGCGGCCATAGAAGGCTCACCAAAAGTATTTCCCTCGGCAGGTCTACTCTCGGTCTATCTGCCCGAACGTGCGGCCCAGGCGCTGCAATCGTATGAGAAGACCGACCTGCCTCCCGAGCTGCTCATCAATCGAGATGCGCGTCCGCTTACGTATCTCTATGGTCTGTTATTGGCCGCTCGTCAATCGGGCGCCTCGCTCACACGGGTCGTCAAACTGCTGGCCCTCAGTGGCTGGATGCCCTTCGCCGTGCCGATCCTTGCTTTTGTCGCACTACGCGTGTGGGCACTGGCGACACGCCGCCGGCAAGGGCCCGAATCAAGCCTCGACAGCTCGTTCCTGGTCTTCTCGACCGGCTGGGTCGGTATGGCGACGCTCCTGATCCTGATGTACTCGTATGAGACACACTTCGGCGCCCTGTACCTGCACGTGGGCATGATCTCGTCGCTCTTCATGGTGGGTCTGACGCTCGGCGCCCTCATTGGTGGCAGAGCAGTTCGTCGTGCTCCGGTTACGCCAATTTGGTGGATTCCGGGTGGCAGCGGCAAGCGCACTCTTCGGAGCTTGCCGATGGCGTCCAAGGAAGCAGCATGGGCTAAAGCCCATCCTACGAGCGTGCACACCCTCCTGCTTTTCCTTCTGCTGGCGCATGGACTTCTCCTGGCCGCCATTGCGTTCTGGTTTGCCGCCACAGATGCAAACTGGAGGCTTGGACACGGCACCTTCGCCGTTGGCTTCGTCCTATCCGGCCTGTGCTGTGGTAGCTACTGGCCCATCGCGGCCGCGCAGCTTGCAGGCAGTTCCCTCAACTCCGGTGAAGCCGGCAGCCGGCTGGAGACGGCCGATCATTTTGGCGCCTGTCTGGGCGGCCTGGCAACAGGCATTCTGGCTGTCCCCGTGCTCGGGACCAGAACGTCCCTCCTGGTCCTGGCCGGCTTGCTCCTGGCCAACGTTCCGGCGGCCGTAATGGCCCTGTGGCAACAGGAGCCACCTGCACGAAGCAAAGAAACCCCTCGGCTCCAGCGGGCGGGCTACGCTTTATTCGGCCTCGTCTCGTGCGTGGTCGTCTGTTCGAATGTCCTCGCGCATGCCCGGGACGCGTCTGCAGCCGGCTCTGCCGGAAAACGCGGTGCGTGCCCTGACTCCGGAAAGGCAGACGCAAGCCGTCTCTGTAACCTTGAAGAGCAGCGGCAAGCGGGCGACCTATTTCGTGATTGCGGATGCCGAACGAAAGCCGGCCGGCTATCTTCTCAGTTCCAGTGACTTTGCGCCCGAGGTCCGAGGCTTTGGCGGCCGACTCAATCTCGCCCTCCGCGTCGATGCCGCCGGCCAGTTGGTTGACTTCCTTATGGTGCGGTCGAACGAAACGCCCTCGTATCTCGATCTGCTGCGGAGCTGGCTCGGCTCGTTGAAAGGCAAATCCCTCTTTGGGCGCGAACCGTTTGCGGGCGTCAATGCCGTCACCGGGGCCACGATCAGTTCCCAAGCCGTGCTGGATGCTCTCCAAACGTCCGGCCGGCGCTTCGCCGAGGAGATCCTCGGCGGACAGCCGCTCGTCCCAGGCGGTGCGTCCGACCGTTCCTGGCGGGAGTACCTGCCGGACGGGACGGGTCTCTATCTTCTTGCGCCTTCTTGGCAGCCCTTCTCGTGACCCACAAGGGCGCATTTTGGAGCCGGATCGGCGTATTGACGATAACCTTCTTGCTCGGCGGTCTTGTTCTCAACGCCCAGTACTCCAGCGAGCAGATCGCGACCCTTCTGTCACTCAATACTCCAACCGTTAGCCTCGCGGGCGTCTTCCTGCTGGTCGTGGGCGTGCCGCTGATCGGGCTGCTGTTCGGCAATCTCTACTGCGGTTACGTCTGCCCGTTCGGGGCGGCCCAGGAGCTACTAGGATATGTCCTGCCCCGTCGCTTCCGACCGGCGCCCCCGCGTGACTCGATGCAACTGGCTCGCTTCATCAAATACGTGATCCTCTCTGTTTTGCTTATCGCGTTCTTCCTTTCTCGTGACCACCGCACGCTCGCGGGCGATCCTCTCATTTCCATCTTCGCCCTGCGGTCGATACTCTCCGATGGGCCGGCCTGGATGTACGGATTGGTGGCCATCGCTTTGATCGGCTCGCTCTTCTATGTCCGCTTCTGGTGCCGTTATCTGTGTCCGGTGGGAGCATTCCTGTCCTTGCTGAACCAGTTCCGCCTGCTACGCCGATGGCTGCCGGTCCCATGGTTCGGTAAGTGCGAATTCGGCCTGACCGCCAACGACCATCTCGATTGCCTCTCCTGCGATCGCTGCCGTCATCCTACGCCATCAGTGGGCGCCAATACCGGCACGGGGGGACGTTCGCTGATTCTCGCCGCGGCCGTGTGCGGATTGTTTCTCGTGAGCCTTTCCCTGAGCCAATTTCGGTGGGTAGTGCCGTCGATCCTCGAAGAGCCAGTCCCGGCCGCCGCCACGGCCGGCCAGCCGCGCGACATAGACGTGTATCAGATCCGGACGTTGATCGAACAGCGTCAGTTGTCTGACAAGAAGGCCCAATACTACAGACCGATTGATGGAGGTCCGTAGGGTGGGTTCTCAACCCACGCGTTTGGCGGGGGAAGCGCACTTGGCGCGTGGGTTGAGAACCCACCCTACCGGCGAAAGTGCTGAATGAGCCAGAGGATGAGCGTCAGGAGGAGAGAAAGGAGAACGCTGCTGGCCAAGGGAAAGTAGACCCGCCAATTCCGGCCGCCAAAGGAAAGATCGCCGGGTAGACGGAACAGGCCGACCTTGCCCAACAGGATCACGAGCACGCCGATGACGATGATGACCGCCCCGGCCGCGACCAGCCATTTGCCGAATTGTTGTGGTCCGAAGTCCATGATTATAGAATTATAGCGGCTCTTTCGGAGTTTGTTCAAGGAACGTGTATGGGCGCTGAACGCGGCGCGATTCGGATCGGCACTTCGGGCTGGTCTTACGACCATTGGATTGGGCGGTTCTATCCCGAGAAGCTGCCCAAGGACCGATGGCTCGAATACTACGCCCAGTCCTTCGACACCGTGGAGATCAACAGCACTTTCTACCATCTGCCGAAGGCGCAGACGATGGTGAACTGGCACGAGCGAGTCCCGGCCCATTTCCTCTTCGCCGTCAAAGCCAGCCGCTACATCACGCACGTCAAGAAGCTGAGCGATCCCCAGGAATCCCTCCAGCGGTTCTTTGAACTGGCGGACCTACTCAAGCGCCGGCTCGGCCCGGTCCTGTATCAATTGCCTCCGAGCCTGCACAAGGACCTGGCCCGCCTCGACGCATTTCTCGCCTGCCTGCCCAAACGCAGCCACGCCGTCATCGAGTTTCGTCATAGCAGTTGGTACGACCAGGATACGTTCGATCTCCTGGATCGCCGGGGTGTCGCTCTGTGCGTGCATGACATGGGAGACAAGGCCCCGCCACGAGTCGTGACGAGCGCCGTCGTCTACGTTCGCTTTCACGGGACCGATGGCCGCTACGGCGGCAACTACCCGGACCACGTCCTCCAAGACTGGGCCGGCTGGATGGTGGGACAGGCAGCGACGACTCGCGCCATCTACGCGTATTTCAACAACGACGCCAGCGGCTACGCCCTCGCCAACGCCCGGACCCTCAAACAAATCATGGGCGTCGCAGCATCATCCTGCTGAAAGACGCCCCGGCCCACGCTGTTTCTTTATCAAGACTCCTCCGTGGGGCTGGCGCAAAAACACGCGGTCCGGGGCAAGCGGCATAACCACCTGCCCCGGACCGCCTTTGGCTGGTTGGGACCAGTACGGTGCCTGCTGTCGTAGGCGCTGGCGGCGCTTACCAGCGATATTCCAGACCCGCGCTGACCAACTGGACCGTTTCGTCCGTGTTGAGAAGCGCGTCGTAGTCCGCGGAGGCACGAAGCTGCCTGGTGATCTTCGCGGAGACGCCCACGCCGAGGACGGCACTGTCGCGTGCAATCTCGGCATCGTGAATCGTGAACACCGCCGCCGGGTTGCTGGCGAACGCCGTGTCCACTTTGGACTGGTTATCGCCGAACTCGTGCAGCCACCGTGCCCGCACCTGTCCATCCAGCCGCAAGCCGCTCTCGGACTCGAACAGCCGGCTGGTCAGCCGGGCGCCCAGTCCGCTCTTCACGGATTGATAGTCCTGATGCCGAAGGACAGGGCGCTGGCGCCGCCGGTCTCCGTATAGGAGCCCAGGCCCAGGAGACTGTACTGCAACGATACGAAGGGCTGCAGCAAAACGGTGGGCGTCACACTCACATTCTGGCCGCCCTCGAAGTAGGCCGTCCAATCGTTGCCATTGAGGTCGCCCGTCAGGTGTTCACTGGTCAAGTCGACGAACCGCTCCGTGTCATAGTGCACGTTCCCGTAGGCGAGCGTCGAATTCAAGTACCACTTGTCCCACGTGAGGTTGCCGTACAGGCCGGCGTGGATCGCCCGGAAGTCGGAGTTATCGCGCATCCCGGCGAAGTCCACATACCCGTTGGTATACCCGAACACCACGCCGGCAAGGAACTTGTCGGTGAACTGGTAGTCCAGACCCAGGGCCCCGCCGCCCATCTGGTAGTTGTAGCCCGGCGCATCCTTCTCGGTCTGGCGGTCACCGAACAGCCCGTAGCCACGGCCCCAGATACCCCAGGGGCTCTCCGCCAGGACGTTCGAGCCGTTGCCGATCGCCACCGACTGCCCGGCCCCGGCGAAATCGCACATCCGCCCGCTACCCATGCGGCTCTCCGGACTGCCCACGGCAACCGGGCCCATGTCGAACGTGCCAGCCATCAGCCCCGTTTGCAGGGACTGCACGCGGCCGCTCACGGTGTCGAGGAACCGACCGTTCTCCATCGCCGCTACCGGCGCCAACGGCGGGCGGCTCAAAGCGCTCAACTGATTGTAGGCCTGCTGCAACTGGGCCGGAGTCTCAAGCTGCTGCAGAGCGTGGGTGACGTCGTTGCCACCGGAGTTGGCGATACCCTGCAGCGCCCCACCGATTTGTTGCTGGTTGGGCGTTTGGGCAATCGTCGGATCGTTGAAGTTCGCCGCCGTAATGTGCAGCATAATCGACGTGGGGTCATAAGCCAAGGAGGAGTCGCTGACCGAGAAGGTCAACAAGGCCGTGTCCGGGACGCTCCCGAAGCCGGTGCCGCCCTCGGGGATGGTGACCGAAGTCGCGTGGAGGATCTGGTAATCATGCTGTCCTACCACGGTGCCGACCGAGCTGAGCTTGACGGTGCCGCCGTTGATGGTCGTATCGCCGTTGACCTCCAGCTTGTCGCTGCCCGCCTGACTGATCTTGACGGCATAAGTCGAGCCCGGCTCGAAGACCACGTTGCCGTTGACCGTCAGGGTGCCGACCGCCGTCGCGCTGCCCGGGGCGATCGTGCCGTAGTTGTGGAGCGTTGTCGCCGTTTCGACCGTGACGGTGCCGTTGCCGCGGAGCGTACCCGTAGACCACACGGTCAGGTCGCCCGTGACGTCCACGAGTCCGCCGTCGCTGACATTCAACGTGCCGGTGCCGCCGGCCGCCGTGTCGGTCCCGCCGACAAACAGGTTGCCGGCGAGGTTCCACTTCGAATCCGCGCCCGTCACGTTCACCGTGCCGGTGCTGCCGGCCAGATAGCCGATAAAGCCATCCCCCGAAGCCACGTGACCGCCGGCGTTGACATTCAGCGTGCCGGCGCCGCTGTAGCCCACGACGAGAGGACCGCTGTCGGTCATGTTCAACTGCGACGCGGTGCCGGACGCAGCGCCCGTCACCGTCACGGTGCCCGTGCCCGTAGGAGTGCCGAAGTTCCAGACCATGTTCGCGTCACTGATGGTCGCCAGATCGAAGCCGCCGATGGCCATCTTCGCCGCGTCGACCCGGCCGCCACTGGCGACGGTCAGGGTGCCTTGTCCCCATCCACCCACCATCAGCGCGCCGTGTCCGGTGTCCGTCTGCGGGTCGGTGCCCGGGGCGATCGTCCACGCGGAGCCCGATCCCGTGACCGTCGCGGTGCCGGTGCTCTGCGCACCCATGCCCACCGCAGCAAGGTGACTATCCGCCTGGCCGCCGTTGGAAATATCGAGGGTGCCGGCCCCGCCGACGCCAACCACCAGGGCGTTCGTATGCCACTGGGAGCCCGCTCCAGTCACCTGGGCCGTGCCGGTGCCGCTGAGGATCGACACGTTCCTCACATGACTGACCGGATCCTCCGTGAACTTCAGGTACCCGCCGACGAAGTTGTCCGGCGAGGTCACTTGGCCCCCATTGGAGACCGTCAGCGTGCCCGTGCCGCCGGCCCCGAGGGTGAGCGGGTTCTGACCCGTGATGCTCAGCGACGAGCCGGTGCCCGTGACCGTTACCTGGCCCGTCCCGTTTGGGTTGGTCAAGCCGCCGGCCACATCGGCCGCCAGAGTGATCGTCGTGGGATCGAAGCCGCCGACGGAGAGAGTATCCGTCGTCACCTGGCCCCCATTCGTGATGTTCAAATTGCCCGTGCCCCAGGCGCCCACGACCGTCTGACCGGAGGCCGAGAAGGTGGAACCGCTGTCTTGGACGTTCACGCTGCCGGTGACGCCGGGGCGGAAGCCCACGAGCGCCGTGTCCGTGGTCGCCGTGCCACCGCTGTTCACGTTCAACGTGCCGGTGCCGGAGTAGCCCACGTAAAGGGTGTCGCTGCTCGTGACATCGAGCGTGGAACCGGCGCCGGTGACGGTCACCGTGCCGGTCCCGTTCGCAATCAGGTTAGGATTGAAGGATTCATTCGCAAAACCGAACGGCATACCGCCGATAGAAGCCACCGGAGTGGTGACATGCGCGCCGTTTTCGATGTTCAACACGCCCTGTCCAAACATACCGACAGTCAAATTGTACTCGTTCGTCCATTGGGCGGTCGCGCCGCTGATGGTGGCCGTGCCGGTAACGTTCGGCAGACCACCGAGCCAGCCGGTCTCGTTGATCACCTGGCCGTCCGTGACGTTCAGGGTACCGTTGCCCGAGAAACCGACAAATACGTCTTGTGCCTGCCAAGTGGAGGCGGCGCCCGTCAGGGTGACGGTGCCCGTCCCCGTGCCCAATTCCGCCGCGTGCGCCGCGGTCTGCTCGATCGTCTCGTACGCCGGGTTCATGGTTCCACCGATGATGGTTTTGCCGGTCTGCACGGTTCCGCCATTGGCGATCGACATCGTGCCTTGGCCCGTGGAGCCGACCATGATGCGGTCGCCCACGTACAAGGCCGCCTTCGATCCGTCCACTTGAATCGTCCCGCCGTTCGAGACGGTCACCGTACCGCTGCCCCCCGTCGGCACATCCGTCGGCACATCCGCATTCGTGCCGCTGAGCTTCCAGAGGGAATTGGCCCCGTCGACGACGACACTGCCCGTGCCGGGCGACCAAACGCCGACGACACCGATCTGGCTGTCCACGCGTCCGCCGTTCTGAATCTGCAGGGTTCCCGTGCCCCCTTTGCCAACGGCGATGCCGAGGGCATCAAGCTGCGCCTGGCTGAGCGCCGATCCGTTTCCCGTGACGGTGACCGTACCGGTTCCGTCCGGGGTCGTGCCATAGTCGAATAAGCTGCCCGTGAAATCCGTCGTTTTGAATCCACCGACATACAGGGCTTCGCCGACGCTGACATGCCCGCCGGACTGAAGGGTGAGAGTACCGGTGCCATAGCCCCCGACGAACATCGAGCCCGAGTTCGCCCACGCGCCCGCGTTGCCCACCGTGGCATCGCCGTGACTGCCGGAAGCGACGCCGATGCCCGCCTGCGTGGTCGTCAAAAGGGCCTGGCCCGTGGTGTCGCCCGAAAGATGGAGAGAGCCGGTGCCCGTAGCACCGACGGCCAGCGTGTTCGTCGTCAAGCTCGAGGCGTGATCCTGGATGGTCAGGCTGCCGGTGCCGTTTGCCACGGTGGGGAGAGTCGTGCCATCGTAGCTCGTGATCGGCAGTTCGCCCGCGTGGTAGCCCCCGACATAGACCACATTATCGGCAGTCACCTGCCCACCATTCTTCACCGTCGCCGTGCCCGTGCCGTAGCCACCGACAATCAACCCGCCGGATTTGGGCAAGAGCCCCGTATCATCGTCGGGCTGCGTTTCAAAAGCATCGTTATGCGAGACATGGTAGACGGCTCCACCATTGGCTCCATCTACCGTGAGTGTGCCGGAACTCCCGGGAACAACGCCCAGAGCGGTCTCGTACGTTGTGACTTGGCCGCCGGTATTGACGTTGACAGTTCCCGAGCCGGCGTACCCGATGTAGGCGGGACCGGTTACCGTCAGCGTGGAATCGCTCTGCACGTTCACCGTGCCGCTGCCGTTGGCCGGTCCCAATTGGCTCTTCAGAGAATCCGACAGATTCGTGATGCCGCTCCTATCCATCCCGCCGACTCGCAGCCGCCCGGTCGTCACCTGCCCCCCGTCCTTGATCGTCATGTCCACCGTATTCGGCGAGGCGTTGCCGGCCCATACGCCGACCGTGATCTCGTAGCCAGCGTTCAGAATCCCGCCATCCACGATCACGTGCGAGGTCGCATAGGGCCCACCGCCCAGCACCACCGAATCGGCTGTGACTTGCCCCTTGGACTGGGTGTTCCCCTCCACCGACAGCGTGCCCTGTCCCGTGTAGCCGACGAACAAGTTGCCGCTATCGCCGTTTCCTACGGTCAGCGACGCACGCGGGGCCACCGTGACCCTGCCGGTCCCCCCTGCGCGTCTTCCGACTGTCCCATCAGGTCCTCGGAGGCCCCGCCGATGAACGCGACGTTCGCGACGTTCACCTGACCGCTGTCCTGAATCGTCAACTCACCGAGCTTGTCCTGAGCCCCGTTCACCCGGAGTCCCACCACCATCGTGCCGGCGTTGATCACGCTGGTCAGCGTGACCGTGACCTGCCCCGCCGCGTCGATACCGATCTGCAAGGGACTGCCCCCGACATTCCACGGATCGGTGCCCGGCGTGTACGCCGGGCCGTAATCGCCCGTGGCGGTGATGTCCGCCCGCAGCCCCCCGGGGGCCAGAGCCCAAAGCACCACCATGCCCAATACGACAAGTCCACTATTTGTCCATCGTTGCTTTGTCATTTTACCTCCCTTAAAAAGACGAACCTGGTGCTGCGTGATCATGCGTGTTCCTTACTGAAATGACTGGCTTCGGGAATCCGGGTTGCCAAGCGATACGCGGAGAACATTTGCTGCTAAACCACACCATATGCTACGCGTCCCTATCGACAGCGGCCCCCCACTTCTATAGCGTTTTTTGCCCCTTGCTACTGATAACCTGCTTCCGGGTCAGCCTCTTCCTCACCAGGGCTCGGCTGGTCCCCCGGCCGCTCCACGGCATGTTGTCCGAAAAACCATTCGTCTCAGTATTGATATCGCGCGGGAGGCGCCGCAACTCCCACCTCCCGCTCTCCGGTCCTCCCTGCGACCGTGGGTCCGTACGCTCCGGGAAAAATTCTCGCCCTCTTGCTGAGGCAGTGAGTTCTGCCGCCGCATGCTTCTCCTCGCCGGAACGTACTCCCATCGTTGCGACCGATGTGGCCACGAGCGTGTCCTTCCTCCGCCACGTTCTCCCCCCCGCCGCCAGATACAGGCGAGGATAATTATATCGGACGGCGGTGAGCCTCACCCTGCGACAAGCCCTCGTCTTATGCTCGATTGCCCCTTTTCACTCTCCAGGTGTGTCCGGCCGCGTGCATACGAATCCCTCGTATCACCCCTGAAAATGAGCTTTTCGCACAAGACAGGCCCTTCCGCGTGTATCTTGATTAGGATCGTCGCGTTGCCCGGTCCCCAACGCCGAAGACGCCGACACTCCTGCCCGGAGATGCAATATCTTGGCTTGGACAACCGACTAACGGTACAATATCGGCCGAGAGTCGTTTGCGATCGGACCGAGTCCTTCAGTGGGAACGCTTGATTAGGGATGACAAACGTATGTGGACCTCGAATGAAATGATCGCCATATACATCGTGCTGGGCGTAGCGGCGGCGGCCGTGGGGATCTGGTTCCTCCTGCGTAAGACCCTCCGGACGCGTATCGACATGCAACGAACGCTGCAAAAGGACCCCGACATCGACGACTGGCTGGTCATCTTCGGCTGGACGCCGAAGGTCCTATACGTGCCGACGATGATCGCCGCCGTGCTCGCCGCGATCCTGATGTTTCTGAACGAGTCCGGCTGGAACATGTTCGCCGGGATCGACCCCAAGATCGTCGGCGGCGTCTGGTTCGCCATCTTCTTCCTCAACTTCCTCATCGAGGAATACGACCTCAACATCCGGATCACTGCTGATCGGCGTTGCCAGCCTGGGCTGCCTTCTGCTGTGGCTGCACCTGCTCGGCGCCGTCCTCCCCTTCCTGCGGCTCTTCGGCCATCTGGCCTTCTCCATCAGCGCGACCGGCTACCTCCTCATCGCCCTGATCGGCTTTCTGACGGTCGGGATCTCCTGGCTCCGCGGCCTCTTCTACTACGTGGCGATCACGCCCAACTACGCGGACATCCAGGTCGGGCCCCACCGAGTCCGGCGAGCAGATCGGCCGCGAGGACTACAACACCAAGATCGACACCAGCGATTTCCTCGAACGGCTGCTCGGCTTCGGCCGCATCAGCATCACGTTCAAAGACAAATCCCGGCCGCCGCTCACTTTGTTGGTCTGGCGCATCCACAAGAAGGCGGAGATGCTCGAGCAAGTCCGGGCCACCTTCGCCGTCGATCATCCGCCGCAACCCGCGCCACAGCCGCCGGTGCCGCCCCCGGCTCCCCCGACTCCGCCGCAAGGCCAGCCCCCTCAAGGAACAGCAGGATAACCTATGGAACGACGCACCTTCTTGCAGGTCCTCGGCGGTCTCGGGACGTCCACCCTGCTCCCCGCCATGTTCGCACGCTCGCCCACGCGGCCGAGCACCCCACCGCTGAACCGCAGTCTCCTGGCCCAGAGAAACCAGAACCGCTCGACGGTAGTCTCTCAGCACGGCATGGTCTGCACCGCCGTGCCGTTGGCGAGCATGGCGGGCATCGACATTCTCAAGGCCGGCGGCAATGCGATCGACGCGATCATTGCGGCCAATGCCATGCTCAGCCTTGTCGAGCCGATGAGCTGCGGGCCCGGCGGCGACCTCTTCGCCATTCTCTGGAGCGAGAAAGACCAGAAGCTCTTCGGCCTCAACGCCAGCGGCCGCTCGCCCTATGACTGGAGCCTCCAGCAGGCCCTCGACCTGGGCCTGAAGGAAATCCCCATCTACAGTCCCCTCTCCTGGAGCGTGCCCGGCTGCGTCAGCGGCTGGGAGGCGCTGCACACAGAAGTTCGGCAAGCTCGCCTTCGCCAAGCTGCTGGAGCCCGCGATCGAGCAGGCGCGAGCCGGCTTTCCCGTCTCGCCGATCGTTGCGGCCGGCGTGGGTGTCCCCCAGCAGCTTTCGACAGGCCGGGCTTGAAGAGCACCTACCTGCCCGACGGCCAGCCCATGCACTACGGCAACGATCTTCAAGAATCCCGCCCTCGCCTCGGTCCTGGAGATCGTCGCCCGGCAAGGGCCGCAAGCCTTCTACCAAGGCGAGCCCGCCGAGCGGATCGTCAAGTTCTCCAAGGCCCAGGGCGGCCGGTTCTCGCTGCGCGATTTCCAGCGATCACAAAGCCGACTGGGTCGATCCGGTCAGCACGAACTACCGCGGCTACGACGTCTGGGAGATCCCGCCCAACGGCCAGGGAATCGCGACCCTGCAAATCCTCAACCTGCTGGAACACTTCGACATCAAGTCGCTGCAGCCGAACTCGGCCGAGCATCTGCACCTGTTCCTCGAAGCCAAGAAGCTGGCCTTCGAGGACCGGGCCGTCTACTACGCCGACATGGACTTCGCCAAGGTGCCCGCTGCAGGAGTTGATCTCGAAGGACTACGCCGCCGAGCGGGTCAAGCTGATCGACCGCACGCGGGCCGCCCAGCAGGTCGCCTGCGGCCGGCTCAAAGGCTCCTCCGACACGACCTACCTGACCGCCGCCGACGGCGAGGGCAACATGGTCTCGCTGATCCAGAGCATCTTTCACGGCTGGGGCTCCGGCTACGTCCCGGACGGCCTGGGCTTCTGCCTCCAGAATCGCGGCCAGCTCTTCGCCCTCGACCCGAGCCACCTCAACAAGCTCGAGCCGCACAAGCGTCCCTTCCACACGATCATCCCGGCCTTCGTCACGAAGGCAGGCCGCCCGGTCTTCTCCTTCGGCGTCATGGGCGGCGACTTCCAGCCCCAGGGCCAGGCCCAGGTCCTGATGAACCTCCTCGACTTCGGCATGTCCCCCCAGCAGGCCGGCGAGCAGCCCCGCATCGAGCACACCGAGAGTTCCACCCCCACCGGCACCAAAATGGTCGGCTGCGGCACCGTCGGCTTCGAACGAGGCATCCCCGACGACGTGAAGCTCAAGCTCGCCTACATGGGCCACCGCGTCCGCCCGACCGTGGGCCAGTTCGGCGGCTACCAAGGCATCTGGCGGCAAGACGACCCCCTGCGTTACTACGGCGGCTCCGACCCCCGCAAAGACGGCTGCGCCATCGGCTACTGAAGGTGACCGCCCATTCTTGTCTTTACCCCACATGGGTTTTCGGGTAGGCTATGCCTGTGAACTGGGTAGATCAGATGATGGATGAGTATGATTGAGTTTGAATGGGATCCTGAGAAAGCGAAGACCAACCTCCGGAAGCACGGGATCGGCTTCGCGGAAGCCGCGACGGCCTTCCAAGACGCGCTCAGTATCACCATTTTTGACCCCGATCATTCTGAGGGTGAGGACCGCTACATCACCCTTGGCAAGTCGAAGCGCGGTCGTGCCGTGATCGTCGCCCACACCGACCGAGGCAATAGAACCCGCATCATCAGCGCACGAGAATTGACTCGTGCGGAACGTGAAGAGTATGAAGAAGAAATCGAACGACGAGCGAAATGACGACCTCCGGCCGGAATATGATCTGGGCCAGCTTCTGAAGACCGGCGTCCAGGGCAAATACGCCGAGCGCTTCCGGGAAGGGACGAATCTGGTCCTGCTGGCTCCGGATGTCGCCAAGGCGTTCCCCACCGCCGATGCGGTGAACGAAACCCTGCGACTGGTTCTCCAGTTGACAAAGCTCCGTGCCGAAAAGCGAAGGTCCTCCGCCAAACGCTGAGCTGACCCGATCGTGGTCAACTCACGCAAGGACGGCGGGATGCGAAGGATAGAAAACCGCCAACCAACCCCCGCCCCCTCCGCCCATGGCTCCTATGCCAGCTACCAAGGCATCCGGCAGCAAGATGACCCGCTTCGCTACTTCGGCGGCTCCGACCCGCGTAAAGACGGCCGCGCTATCGGCTGTTGAGTGTAGGCCGCTCATTCTGTGAGCATGCTCACCCACCAAGCCGTGGATTGTACCATGCACGCTGCATCCCACCCCTGAGATTGAGATTCATGTCCTGCGCTGACGGCTGTCTTGACCGTAAGCCTCACAGCTTCTATCAACTCTTCTCTTCGCAGCTATCCATTCTCCCCAGACACTGTCTTCGCAATTCGGCGAACGTGTCTGCAAGTCTCTTCTCCGTCTCGTTGAGCTGCTGATCCATTACGTCCTTGTATCTCGTCTCATCAATGGAAAACGAAAGCTCCCGTCAAGCCAAGAGCAGGACATCTCGTGCTGATTCATATATTACCGCGTCAATCCGGCTTCTGGCCGTGGCAACGCGTGGGTGGCAGGCGTGAGGCCCTTCTTGAAGCCGCCGAAGCCGATGTCGTTCGGGTTGTAGTCGCCGACGATCGTCACGTCGGCCTTGGCGGGAATCTTGTCTTCCAGGCCCATGCCCCAGTAGCAGGCGTTGACGAGCAAGCGACGGAAGTTCTCGTCTTTGAGATCGCCGGCGTGGCCCATCGTCGTCGTGAAGACGCGAGAGGTCTTGCCCGTCTCGCCAAGGAAAGGACTTGGTCCAGGCGACGGGCAGGGGCTTCTTCTTCTCGTTGACCTTGTCGTCGGGATTCATCCCGGCAAGGACATAGCCCATGATGACCGGCTTGCAGTCGCCGTTGAGAGTGGTCAGAGTCATAGACGTCGGAGGGGCCCCAGATCGTGCCGACGCCGCGAACGATGCGGCTGGTCCTTCAAGGCGTCGGCGATGAGGCCGCGGGTGCTCTCCTTCTGGTGGACGCCGTAATGGTTGATCCATGTCTCGCCGAGCACCTGCCGGCCGTAGCCGCCCTTGAATTGGGCGTCCTTGTTGTCGTAGCTCCACTTGGCGTAGGGGCTGTCCTTGTGGTTCTTGTAGGCGAACGCGTGCGTGGCCGTGCGCAGGGCGATGATGGGCTTGCCGGAGTTGGTGTAGTCGATGATGTGCTTCATCTGCTCGTCCGGCAGCTCGCGGAACCGCGTGAACAGGACCATCAGGTCCGCCGTATCCAGGGCCTCCAGGCCCGGAATGTTGTCGAGCGTCAGCGGGTCGATCTGGCCGCTGGTCTTGTTGATCGCGAACAGCACGGTGCACTTGAAGCCGTGGTGGACCGCCAGGATCTTCGCCAGCATCGGCATCGACTCCTCGGACCGGTACTCCTCATCGCCCGTGACAAAGACGATCTGCTTACCCACGCCCGGCCCCGCCTTGCCCTCATACACGACCCAGGGCTTGTCCGCGTTCTCGGCCGCCATGACCCCGCACGCCAGACACACAACCAATGCCGTTGCCAACACACCGAGTTTAGTACCGACTGCCTTCATAGCCACTCCTTCTTCATATGAGGCCACAAGATTTCGTCTCATTGTGGGACCGGCTGCAACCGAAGTCAAGTGCGTAGCGACCGCGTTGAGAGTCAAGCGATTTTCGGATTCCAGAGTTGATTATTTTTGATCATGGTGTTGAGGATAGTGAGCAGCTTTCGCATGGTCGCCACCAGGGCAGCGCGCGAAGACGCCGGCCCAGCAGGGTCTCCAGCTTGGCTATGAAACGGTCGCTCCCGAGCGGCCGACCGCGGCTGGTCGCGAGCCGCAGCGACTGGACCAGCCCTTCCTCTTCGTGCTGGCGCAAGATCCCTCGCCGCGTCGCCGGGTCCATCTCCCGACGCCACGAGGCCAAATCCAGCAGCCCGGAGACGTCGTCTCCTCCGCCGTGGGCCGCGGCACTACCCCCCCGCCACTGCCACGCCTCCCGACACAGGCCGGCCCGGACCGGGTTGCGTTCGACGTAGACCAGGGCCCGACCCAAATGGTCGGTATCCAGCGGGCAGGAGAAGAACCGGTTCTCCCACACGTGCCCACTGCGTCCGTGCAGACGGTTCACGTACTGCGGGTACACGTGGTCCACCCACTTCAGGGCCCCCGCCTGTGAATCCTCCCGCTCCGGCGTGGCGACCAGATGAACATGGTTCGTCATCAGGCAGTACCCCCCGATCCGCAGCGCGAACCGCGTCGCTCCGCTCCTCGCAATGACATGTGGACGTTCCTTTTGTTAAAGGCTCATAGAGAGGTGACAGTATGAAACAGATCCCGTTAGGCAATGGACAAAACGCGCTCGTGGACGATGAGGATTACGACTGGCTGTCCCGCTACCGGTGGTATCTTTGCTACGACCCCAAACGCGGGGACCTGTACGCGGCCACCAACACGCCCAGCGGCCGGCGGGTCTTTATGGACGAGGCCATCATGGGTCTCGATACACTGGAAGAAGAGTGGGGGAACTTAAGGAAGTGTGAGGTTTGAAGCGGGAAGGCTCCAAACTTCAAACTGTACACTTGAAACTTCACACTCTCTTCGGTTGTGTTTGACACCGGTGGTCGTTTGCGGCTATCGTATGACCATGAGAACAGTTCTGATCGTCGAGGATGACCCCGCCATGCTGCGGGGGCTGGAAGACAATTTCCTGCTCAAGGGCTACTACGTCCTGACCGCCATGGATGGCGAGAAGGCGCTGGTGACGGCGCTGAAGGAGAAGCCCGACCTGATTCTCCTGGACATCATGCTCCCGGAGATGAATGGCTACGAGGTCTGCTCGCACGTCCGCGAGAAGGGCCTGGACATGCCGATCATCATGCTGACGGCCAAGGACCAGGAGGCGGACATCGTGCTGGGCCTGAACGTTGGGGCCGACGACTACGTGACCAAACCGTTCAGCATCAAGGAGCTGATGGCCCGGGCCGAGGCCTTCATGCGACGCCGCAAGGAGTCCGAGCCGATGGTTTATGAGTTCGGCGACTGCCAGGTGGACATCGCCACCCATACGCTCCGGCGGGCCGGGCAAGATGTGGCCGTGACGCCGGGCGAGTTCAAGATGCTCCATCTATTCCTGCGAAAGTCCGGCTGCCCGCTGACCCAGGACGAGATTCGCACCACCGTCTGGGGCTACTCGCACTTTATCTCCGTGCGGGACATCGACAAGGCCGTCGACAGCCTGCGGAGCAAGGTGGAGCCCGACCCGGCCCACCCGCAGTTCATTCACGTGATCCCGAACATCGGATACAAGTTCCAGGGGCTCCCCGTCGCGAAAGATCGCGTTGGGGACCCCGAGCCGCCGACAGCCTATGGAAACCGTGCTCATAGTTGAAGACGACCCGACGATGCTGCGGGCACTCAAGGACAATTTCGAGTTCCGCGGCTACAAGGCTCTGACCGCCGAGGATGGCGAGGCGGGCCTCAACACGGCGTTGAACGCCAAGCCGGACCTGATCGTGCTGGACATCATGCTCCCGAAGATCAACGGCTACGAGGTCTGCCGGCTGATCCGGCGGGAGAAGCTCGCCATGCCGATCATCATGCTGACGGCCAAGGGCGAGGAGTCGGACATCGTCCTCGGCCTGAATCTCGGGGCCGACGACTACATGACCAAGCCGTTCAGCATCAAGGAGTTGCTGGCCCGGGTCGAGGCTTTGCTCCGCCGGACGCGCAAGACGGAGCCGGAGGTCTATGAGTTCGGCGCCTGCCGGCTGGACATTCCTGCAGCCGCCGCTTCACCCGCCAGGGCCAAGAGATTGCCCTCTCGCCCAAGGAGTTCAAGCTGTTGGAGCTGTTCGTGAAACGTCCCGGCCGGGCGCTGACTCGCGATGATATCCTTAACGCCGTCTGGGGCTATGACTCTTTCGTGGGCGAGCGGAGCATCGACCGTTTCGTCACGACGTTGCGGAACAAGATCGAGCCGGACCCGCACAATCCCATCTACATCCACACGGTCCGCGAGATCGGCTACAAGTTCGAGCCGCCACGGTAAGGGGCCCCCGCCCCTTAAATTCCAAGCACCAAATCCCAAATCTCAAACAAATCCAAAGCACCAAATTCTAATGACCGAAACGCCGGGGCGCACGGGCCCGTGTTGAATTTTGGATTTGGAGCATTGGTGCTTGGAATTTGGCCCTTGGTCCCTCGTCATATCCCTGGCGAGTCACGAAAGCACTTCAGCGCTGGAAGACGAGCCTGCCGTCCATGTAGGTGCGCAGGACCTTGGCGTCCCGGATCGCGTCGGCGGGACACGTGAGCAAGTCCGTGTCCAGGATGATGAAGTCGGCGAGCTTGCCTTTTTCCAGCGAGCCGACGTACTTGTCCTGGAACAGGGCCCGGGCGCAGTTGATCGTGTAGAACCGGATCATCTGCTCGCGGTGAGGGCCTCTTCGGGGTGCAGTTGTCCCTCGTACCAATGGGCCCGGCGGGTGACGGTCGTCCACATGGCCAGGAACGGATCGTAGACATTGATCGAGCGCAAGCGAGCCGATCTTCTGCATGTGGTCGGAGCCGCCGGCCGGGAGGACCCCGGCTTCGAAGAGACTCTGGAGCGGCTGGAAATAGCGGAGGCGGTCGTAGCCGAACTGGGTGACCAGCGTGCGCGTGTCCAGGTAGAGCCACGCGGGCTGAATCAGCGGGAAGACGTGCAGCCGGGCCGCCTTTTCCACGCTTGCGCGGCTCATGAAATTGGAATGGGTGATGCAGTGTCGCAGGTCGCGAATGGGAGTCGTCTTGTTGACCTCGTCGTAGGCGTCGAGGAGGGTCTCGACCGCCCCGTCACCGACCGTGTGGGCCGTGAACTGCAGACCGCACTCGCTGGCGGTTCGCACGATCGGCACCAGCCGCTCTTTCGGGATGAACAGCACGCCCCGGTAGTTCGGGTCATCGATGGCGTAGATCTTGCTGACGCCCCAGGGCTTGCTCATGTAGGCACTGCCGGTGAGCATGCCGCCGTCCAGGTAAATCTTGATGCCGATGATGCGGAGCATGGGCCCGCCCTGCCGTAGCGGATGCTGCGCGACCTTGCGGATGCTCGTCCTCGATCTGTCTCGATGGGGCCGATCGTGTCCACGTGGAATTGGGAACTGATGCGGAGCGGCAGGTCGCCCCTCGTCAGCATCTGCTGATAGAGGTCGAGCTCCTCCTGGTACGTGTCGCCGTCGCCGATGGCGGTGATGCCCACGGAGCTGTAGTCCTTGAACAACGCCAGCACACGCTCGTAGCGGTCGCGGCCCGTCGGTTGGCGGTCGGACTCGCGGATCTTGAGGTAGCGGGTGCAGCTTCGCAGGATGCCGGTCGGCTCGCCGGTTTTCGGGTCCTTCTCGACATAGCCCGGGCCGCCGTCGGTGACGCGGAAGTCCTTGTCGATGCCGCTGAGCTTCAGGGCCAGCGTGTTGACCGAGGCGTCGGGGCCCGTGCGAAAGGCGACGGGGTTCTTCGGGGCCACCTGGTCAAGCTCCGCCCGGGTCGGGTACCGCTGCTCGCGGAGCCGCGTGATGAACACCTGGTCCAGGACGATCCATTGGCCCTCCTGGAGGACCTCGGCCCGGCTTCTGAGGTAGTTCAGCACGTCCTGGACGGTCTCCATTTCGGGGATCGGGTGGTCGAATTCGGTCAGGGCCGCCCCGGTGGGGTGCGTATGCGAGTCGAACAGGCCCGGCAGGACCATCTTGCCGCCCAGAGGCCAGCATTTCCGTCTTGTCGGTCTTGAGCTTGAGGATGTCCTCATTGCGGCCGACCGCGACGATCCGGTTGGCCTCGACCGCCATCGCCTGCTGAATCGAGAAGCCGGAATCGACCGTGACCACCTTGCCATCAAAAACGATGAGGTCCGGCCCGGCGGCCCGCACGACGCCCGGCCCAAGGGCCATCACAAGGCACAGCAGAATGACACTCGGCAGCTTCAGGGAAGAACAGGGTCTCATTTGTACGTCTCCAGCATCACCATGTATTCGAACATGCCGTTCCATGACGCGGCACGATACCACTGTTTTGCGGCAATTTCAAGGGTCTCCGGGACGTCTGATTCTTCCAGGTGTGACTTGAATTTCCGGCGTAGGCCCGGTATTATGGTCGCGTTCATTGCTGATTGTTGATTTTTGATCGTTGACTGCCAGGACGCGAATCACAAATCATAGATCAGAAACCTGAAATCTCTGACGGGAGGCAGTATGGCACAGTCGAAGGCGACGAGCCCAGCGGGCGCGGCGGCCACAGGAGACGACGCGACGTGATTTTCTGAAGGCTTCCACCGGCGTGGCTTCCGCCGCGGCGCTGGGCGCACTGAACGTCGGGGCGTATGCCGGCGGCAGTGACATCATCCGCGTGGGGATGATCGGCTGCGGCGGACGCAACACCGGCGCCGCCACTCAAGCACTGACGGCTGACAAAGGCGCTCGGCTCGTCGCCATGTGCGATATCTTCATGGATCGCGTGAAAGCGGTCCGGGAGCTCATTCGGAAAGAGCGCGGCAGCCAGGTCGTGGCCGATGACGACCACTGCTTCGCGGGCTTCGACGCGTACAAGCACGTCATCGAGGCTTCGGATGTCGTGGTGATCGCCAACGCGGCCAAGTTCCATCCGTTGCATGCCCTGTCGGCGATCCAGGCCGGCAAGCACGTGTTCGTCGAAAAGCCGCACGGCATCGACCCGGCTCGGGATGAAGACGATGCAGAAGGCCGCCGACCTGGCCAAAGACAAGGGCCTGTGCCTCGTCTCCGGCCTGCATAGCCGCTACCACACGGGCTACGCCGAGACCGTGCAGCGCATCCACGACGGCCAGATCGGCGACGTCGTATCCATCGAGGAGAATTTCCTCCGTGCCCCCTACGTAATCATCGACCGCAAGCCCGGCTTGTCGGAGGTCCAATGGCAATGCAGCACGCAGTACCATTTCCGGTGGTTGTCGGGTGATGATGTCGTACAATCGCTGGTGCACAACCTGGACCGGGCCAGTTGGGTGATGCACAACCAGGTCCCCGTGAAGTGTCACGGCCTGGGCGGTCGGTCCTCGATGACCGAGCCCGATCTATGGCGACGTGTTCGACCATCACTCGGTCATCTATGAGTTCGCCAACGGCGTCCGCATCTACGCGTTCTGCCGGACCACGACGGGCTGCTACGACGAATACTCCAGCGTCATCTTCGGCAGCAAGGGCAAGGCGGACATCATGGGCTGCCGGATCACGGGCGAGAAGCCCTGGCGCTGGACCGGCAAGTGCGACCCGTACCAGCGCGAGCACGACGTCCTCTTCGCGGCGATCCGTGCCGGCAAGCCGGTCAACAACGGCGAGTACATGATCCCCAGCACGATGACCGGCATCATGGGCCAGATCTCCTGCTACACGGGCAAAGAAGTCACGATGGAGCAGATGAAGCAGTCCGACTTCTCTTATCCGCCCAAGCCGGAGGATTGTCACGACGGCATGGAGCCGCCGGTGAAGCTGGATGCCGGCGGCAGTTACCCGACGCTCGTGCCGGGCCGGACGAAGTTGATCTAGTGGCATGGGCATCCTGCCCATGAACTTTGGATCACGGGCCAGGGCTCCCAAACGCGATGTATCGCGTTTGGGGACCCACGATGCCTGTGCTACTTTAGGAGACCAGAAGTGAATCGAAGAAGCATACTGACGTCTATCGTCCTACTGGCCTGCGGCGTCGGCATCCTGATGGTTGCCGCTGTCCCGGCGGCCGAAAGCAAGCTCGCGAAGAAATACACCGAGACCGTCACGGCGAAGGACGGCTCGAAACTGACCTTCGACATGGTCCTGATCCCCGGCGGCACGTTCACGATGGGCAGTCCCGCCGGCGAGGCCGACCGCGTCGCCCACGAGGGCCCGCAGCACCAGGTGCAACTGAGCCCGTTCTACCTGTGCTCGACCGAGACCACGCTGGAGCTGTTCCTGACCTACTATCAGGAGACGGGCACCGCGAAGAAGGAATTCGCCGAGGAACAGGCGGCCCAGAAAGCCGAGGCGGAGAACGCCGCAGGCGTCAACGCCATCACCGGCCCAACGCCCGTCTACGGCGATATGACCATGGGCTACAGCAAGAAGCACCCGGCCATCGGCATGACCTGGCACAACGCCACCACCTTCTGCAAATGGCTCGCGCAGAAGACCGGCAAGAAGTACCGCCTGCCGACGGAGGCGGAATGGGAGTACGCGGCCCGGGCCGGCACGAACAGTCCCTTCGGCGTCTGCGACAATGCCGACGGGCTCAAGGACTACGCCTGGTTCAAGACCAACTCCAACGGCGAGCCCCACGCCGTGGCCACGAAGAAGCCGAACGTCTGGGGCCTCTACGACATGCAGGGCAACGTCCGTGAGTGGGTCGTAGATTTCTATAGCTCCTACCGGCTACGAAGACGCCGCCAAGGAAAAGCAATCGGTCAACCCGACCGGCCCGAAGGACGCCAAGGTACACGTGGCCCGCGGCGGCTTCTACGACAGCCCGGCCGCCGAGGTGCGCTGTGCGGCCCGGGGCTTTGAAGAGGAATGGTGGCGGATGAACGACCCCCAGATCCCCAAGAGCCGCTGGTGGCTGCCGCAGATCGACGCCATCGGTTTCCGCGTCGCCTGCACGCCCGAGCCGGACAAGCAGAAGTAGCATGGGCATCTTGCCCATGTGTATCACGGGCGTCTCGCCCATGACGGCAGGGCCAAGATGGCCCTGCAACTGGGACCCCAAACGCGATAGATCGCGTTTGGGAACCCATTCATGGGCGCTTACGCCCATGCCACGTCGGGTGGCATCGCCAAGGCGTTTGGCCTTGACGATGGTCTTACGCCTACGGAGTGCGTGCCTCACAGGAGTGATCTGATGCAAAGAGCTTGTGTCGTCGCAGTGTTGCTCATCAGCGAGCTGGCGTTTGGTCAAGAGAGACGTGCCAAGCTGGCGTTTATTGCGAACGACAAAGGCGAATACACCTTCGACACCGGCGTCCTGCGCGGGACGCTTCGCCAAGGGGGCAAGTCCCAGGGCCTCTCGTCCGTCACCTACATTCCCACCGGGGCCCGGCTGGACCGGAGTATGGGCATCCTGAGCTACTACCGGGTCTTCACGACAAACCATCGCTACGGCGTGGGCGCCTGGGATTGGCCCAGCACGGCCAAGCTGCTGCCCGACGGGGCGGTCCAAGTCACGTGGCCCGAGGCGGCGGACCGGCCCTTCGAGATGACCTCCCTCTACCGGTGGAAAGACCCGCAGACGATCGACGTCGAAACGACCGTCACGGCCCATAAGGACCTGAGCCAGTTCGAGTCCTTCCTGGCCTCGTATTTCGAAGCCGCCTTTCCCACGCCCTGCGTCTACGTTCAAGAGAGCCCGGAGGCACAGGGCAAGCCCGGCCTCCTGCCGGCCCGGAAGACCTACGGCGACTGGCAGATGTTCCCGCGTGACGAGCAGGTCCTGCCGCTGATTCGGGACGGCCGCTGGACACTCCAGCCCAACCCGGTGGATTGGACGATCATGCCCCGCTTGGCGGCCCCCCTCGGCCTGCGCCGCGGCACCACGAATGGCCTCACCGCCATCCTGATGGCCCCGCCGCAAGACTGCTTCACGATCGCGACACCTTACGAAGGCGAAAGCCATTACTCGCTCTACCTATCCCTTTTCGGCCGCGACCTGAAAGCCGGCGAAACCGCCAAAGCTCGCACGCGCCTGGTCATTGCCCCGAGCATCTCGGACGAACAGGCCATCGCCCTTTATCGGCAGTATGTACAGGCCCTCTCCGCCCGGGCCACCTCCGATAGCCTGACGCCCGCCCGGTAGCAAGCTCGCAGAAAAAGGAAACCGGCCCCGGGACCGGCTCCCCCCGGCGTAACTCCTCGAGAGACCGGCCCTTGGGAAACGAAATCTTCGCGGGAAGGCCGTATCATCAATAGTCACGACACGCGCGGCTGAGCCGCGGGAACGAATCTCGCCCCTTTTTCCGGCAAGCCTTGCTGCGCTTGATCCGCGCCACACCTCCGCTATAATAAAGGTCGCAATCACGACGTGGCGCCTTGTTGAGACGCAAGTAGCGAAAAGCGGGGCCTTCGCACGAAGGCAGTTCAGGGCGAAGGCATAGATCGGAATGAGCGCACTCATTTGGAGGTCTCGGCATGAGGATTACAGCATTGCGTATCGCGGTCGTGCTGATCAGCATCATCCTGGGCGGGCCGGCGCCTCGGGCGAAAGACCACCCGGCCGGTCCCAAGGAAAACCCAGCAACAGAGGCCGGAACCGGCACCCATCAACGTCCCTACCAGAATGGCTACCATGAGCTATTCCAGGAAGACGGGACACACATCTCCGGAATCATCCATGGGGTCGTGATTTGGACGGCCGGCGCCAGTCCCTACATAATGGAGCGGACCGTCGTCGTGGCCGACGACGGCGTTCTCGTCATCACGCCCGGAGCCACGGTCAAAGTGAAGAGGCAGACCGAGGACACGATGCTGATCGACGCCTATATGGGCCTGAATGTCCGGGGAACGCTCCGCGCCGAGGGCAGGCCGGACGCCATGATTCAATTCACGTGCGCGTCGGACCACCCCACGCCTTACCGCGAATGGCGGGGCATCGAGATTGAGAGGGACGCCTCCCCCAGCATTCTTCGCTGGGTGCGTGTGGAACATGCGATCTTCGGCCTTGACGCCTACGGCCCGGCCCTGGTGTCGCACTGCGTCTTTTGGAAGTGTCACAGCGGCATCTACCTCGAAGCGGATTTCACCGGCGACGTCCGGCACAATGTCAGTGCCTACCATGCAGTTTCGGGCATTCTCTGCAAAGGAACGCGGGCTGAGGCGACGATCGTGGACAATGTCTTCTACGCCAACGGCGACGGCATCTATGCCTGGTTCGACGCCGTGGCGTATGCAGACTACAACCTCTATTGGTCCCCCATCTCCGGCAACGCGTCCCGCTACTACAAGGGCATGGCTCCCGGGCCCCATGACCGCGTCGCCGATCCCAGGTTTGCCGATCCGCAGAAAGGCAACTTCGAGCTACCCAAGGATTCTCCCGCGATGGGTGCCGGGTCATCCGGCGGGAGCATGGGGCTCGACCTCGGGGGTTGGACGGAGCCCATCAGGGAAAAGGAGGATCGAGAGTGGCTCTCGGATAGCGCCCAGGCTCTGTGGTGCGAGGGACTGCAAATCGAGCACGGCATTCGGCCCCTGGTGGCGGGGAGGTACCCCAAAGGAGTGCAGGACCAGCCTTCGGCCGCCGAGCGTTATCGGGAGGCAATGGAAAGGGCCGCCACGCCGGAGTTAAAAGACAAGATCGCCTGCTCTCTGGCGCGGGTTCTGGCGGCCCAGAAACAGTACGCCGAGGCCGCGGCCCTGCTGGAACCGGTCATTTCCGGGTCTACGCAGGCATCCCTGCGCGATCTGGCCCGGAGCGTTCTGGCCGAGACACGAGCGCTCGAAGGCAAGCCCGAGGAGGCGCTCCGGATTGTCGGGACGGTGGAATGGCCACAAAGCCAGGTGTGGGCCAAGCCCGCGACGGCACGGTATTCCGCCCAAGCCCACGACTATCAGCAGGCCTTTCGTGCGCTGGCCGACATTCCGGACGACGATCCCTATCGCTACACCAAGGCGCTGTCCGAGACGATCACCAAGATGCTGGCAGCGGATCAGGTGGAGGGAGCCGTCACTCTGATGCCCGCTTTCGAGAAATACCCGCTGGCCGTGGAGAGATCCGCCGCCTGTCTGGAGATCGCGAAGGCCGCCCGGCGGCTCCAGCGTCCGCAGGTCGCCGCGGACATTTTGCGACAGGGCATCAACTGCGATCCCTTTGGGCGGGCGGCCCCGGAATCGCTGTCCTTGCTGGCAACAATTCTGGAGAAAGAGCTGGATCGGCCGGCGGAGGCCCAGGAGGTTTTGACTCGTCTATGTGTAGGGTACTGCCCTTACGACCGCTACGTGCTCCAAGCGGTGGAGAAGGTGCGTGTCAACCGGCCGGACCCGAACCATACGATCCTCCTGGAGGCCAGCCTCGGGGAAGCCTCGATCTTCGACCGGTATCCTCTCGCGCCTGCAATTTCGGACAGTTCGACGTGATCCGCATCCTCACGCAAGCCGGGTATACCGTCCATACGAATGACGCCCGTGCGGGCGCCGGACGCGGACAGCAGGTTCTCACGCCGGAGGCATTGCGGCTCTATGGATTGGTGGTGCTGAACTTGCGATATGGAGGCGTAGCCAAGCCGTCCATCCCGCCGGACGTCATCAAGGTCCTCGTCCGCTACGTCGAGACCGGCGGCAGCCTGCTGGTCGTGGCGTCAGGAAAGGAACTGGGGGCCGGCGAAACGGGCGAGTACTACAATCCTCTCCTGAAGCCGTTCGGACTGCATTTTGAGCCGGAGGTGAGCTTGTCCCTTGCCGACGCCCGGGCGACCAACCATCCTGCGATGAAGAATCTGAGCACGTTCCGCCAGATGCGTGGGGTGCCGGTCCAGGTGGGCGACGGCGTTGTCCTGGCGCTGGTGGACGATCATCCCGTCATCGGTCTGGCCCGCTACGGCCAAGGGAGGGTCATCGCCGCCGGGATCGGTCAGGTCTTTGTAGGAGACATGTTATCCAGGCGGGCACTGGGCAATGAGGGACAATCCGAGGCCAACCGGAAGCTCCTGGTCAATCTGGTTTCCTACCTTTTGAACCCGCGTGACGGTCAGGGCTCCACGCAGACAACCATGTCGAACCACTGGCCGTAGCGCTTGCCGTCGAGCGTCACGTCGAAAGCGACGATGTGCACGCCCGGCTTCGAGTCGGGCGTCGTGCTCACCTTCAGGCGGAACTCTCCACTGGACTGCGGGCCCGACGGAGCTTTCCAGCAAGGCCGGCTCGACCGTGACTCCTGGCGGAGTCTCCACCTCGATGCGGTGCTTCTGAGACCGCGACAGGAAGTTGCGAACGTGCAGCGTCACGTCGGCGGTTTGGCCGGCCTTGACAAACACCCGGTACGGCTCGGCCCGGACCCAGTAGGGGTCGAACATGTAGCGGTAATCCTCCTCGGCGCTGAGACTCTGGTACACGTCGCGAATCTCGCGGGCCCAGGCGACATAGCGCTCGATCATCTGCTGCGGGCGGTCCATGACCCAGGAGTGTCCCCCCACGATCAGGTCCGGCTGGAGCTTCTGGAGATACTCGGCGCCGTAGAGGTAGCCCTCTTCGAAAATGGCGCTGTTGCGGGCGACGACGGCCTCGTGACCGTCCTGCCGCGGGTCGCGAGGGGTCGCCGAAGAGGTTGTCGCCCGTGAAGGCGATGTGCCGGCCGTCGATCTGGCCGTGGATGCAGCAGCCGAACTCGGTCTGGCCCGGCATCCAATCCACGGTGAACGTGTAGCCTTCCCACTCGAACCGCTCGCCGCGCTCGAAGGCGCGGTCCACGTGCAGCGAGTCGAAGCCCGCCTGATAGGCGGGGAGCATCGCGGCGTAGTCGTAGCGCTCGGGATGCTCGCACACCTTGGCCACGTCCTTGAGCGTCCAGACCTGGGTGCCCCACTTCTCCCGCAGGTACGGCACGTCCAGGCAATGGTCGCCGTGCATGTGGGAAATCAGGACCGCGTCGATCTTCTTGAGCCCGAACTGCTCCTGCATCGGCTGCCAGGGACCGGGCCAGCAAGTCCCGGCCGATCAAGCCGCAATCGAAGACCAGGGCGTGGCCGTCGTCCGCGATCAGAATCGACGAAGTTGGGCCAGAAGTCCTTGCGTTTGAACTTGTACAGATGCTTCGTGACCTGCCAGATCTCCGGGATCGCCGTCGGCTTCGAGACGGTGTCCTGGTCGGCGGCGCCGAAGGTATTGATCTCGTAGCCGCGCACGTACAGCCTGGCCAGCCGGCGGAGCTTGGCCTGGTATTCCTGCAACTGGGCCACGGGCCGAGCGACAACGGGGCCATGCGCGGGCAGCAGATACGCCGGTTCGTAGCTCTGGAGCAGGCTGACGGAGCTAATCAGCTCGTAGAGTCCCTTGGCGAAGCCGTAGTCCCATTCCGTGTCGAACCAGGTGTGCATCTTGGCGCCGTCGAGCATCACGTCCCCGCTGAAGGCGACCCAGCGGTTGTCCAGCTTCAGGAGATAGGACATCCCGCCGGGACTGCTGCCTTTCGTGTCGAGACAGCGGAATTCCCGGCCGTGCCAGGTGAATATGTCCAAATCCTTGAACGTGCGATCCAGCCGGACCGGCTCGATGGGCGGACGGACGTAGCTGGCCCCGTGCACCGTGTAGGCGTCGCCGAGCGTGGGCTTGGCCTTGCGGAACCTCGTCGGGTCCTCGAACAAGGCCCGCTCGATCTCCGGGGCCGCGATCTGCGGTTTCCATGCCGCCAGCTTGGTCACCCCCTGGCACTGCTCCCGGTGGTGATCTGTGAACAGCACCCACTCGACGCGCTGGACGCCGATCTCGCCCAGGTGGTCCAGCACGCTGCCGTCGCCGAGATTGATGAGCAAGGCGGCCGCGCCGTCGCGGAGCACATAGACGTTGCACGTGTCGGTCCAGACGAACAGGTTCGACTCGGAACCGATCGGAACGGGCTTGAGTTGTGCACGCCGCCGGGGCCAGAACGCCAGGCACAGTGTCCAGGCAACGATGAGGGACTTTCGCTGATCGGCCATGTCATTCTCCATCATGTCCGCCGGATTATAGGGGTGCTGCGGCGGGTTCACAACCGAATCGCTGAAATAGATGGGCGTCGCGGTCCGTCCTTCCTGGAGAAATTCCTTGTATCGCGTCACGCTGGGGCGATAATAAGGCCCTGGGGCCCGTGCAGCTTGCGGGCCAGGAGTAGATGGACAGCATCCGTAACAACCATCGAAGTAGGAGAAGACCCGCTATGAGCGAACCCACACCCAACACTACCTCCCGCCGCGACTTCCTTAAGAATACCGGCCGGCTGGCCGCAACCTCGGTCCTGGCGGCCGGACTGACGTCGCGCGTGTACGCGGCGGAGAACAACACGATCAAGATCGCCCTGATCGGCTGCGGCGGCCGCGGCACGGGGGCGGCCGCCGACGCCATGTCCGCCAAGAACGCCCCCGTCAAGCTCGTGGCCATAGCCGACGTGTTCCAGCGGAAGCTGGACGGCAGCTACGCGGGCCTGCAGAAAGAGGGGTACGCCAGCAAGATGGACGTGCCGCCGGAGCGTCGCTTCCTCGGCTTCGATGGGTACAAGAAAGCGATGGACTGCCTCGGCAAGGGCGACATCGCGATCTTTGCCACCCCGCTGGCCTTCCGCTGCGTCCATTTCAAATATGCCATCGAGAAGGGCCTCCATGTGTTCATGGAGAAGCCCCTCACGGCAGACGGCCCCACGACCAAACGCATGTTCGAGCTGGCCGCGGAGGCCGACAAAAAGAACCTCAAGGTCGGCGTCGGCCTGATGGTGCGCCATTGCCGGGGCCGGCAGGAACTGCGCAAACGCATCGAGGACGGCGAGATCGGTGACATCATCATGCTGCGCGGCTACCGCATGAGCGGCCGGTCCGCCACGGCCAGCCGCACCCCCAGAAACAAAGACCTCAGCGATCTGATGTGGCAGATCAGCACTTTCCATAGTTGGATCTGGTCCAGTGGCGGCTGCTTCAGCGACTATTATATCCACCAGATCGATGAGTGCTCTTGGATGAAAGGCGCCTGGCCGACCCAGGCCCACGCCCTCGGCGGCCGGCACTATCGCGGCGACTCCCTCGACCAGAACTTCGACACTTATGACGTCGAGTACACCTATCCGGACGGTACGAAGCTCTTCTATCAGGGCCGTAATATGGACGGCTGCTACAATGCCTTCTCCAGCTACGCCCACGGCACGAAGGGCTCGGCCATCATCACGACCAGTAGTCATTACCCCGGCAAGGTCCGCACCTTCAAGGGGCACCTCATGGAAAACGTCGAGCCGATCTGGCGGTTCCCGCAGCCGGAGCCGAGCCCGTACCGGCTGGAGTGGGAGGACCTGATCGACGCCATCCGCAACAATAAGCCGTACAACGAGGCCAAGCGCGGCGCCGAGGCCAGCCTAGTGGCTTCGATGGGACGCATGGCCGCCCACACGGGCCAGATCGTCACGTTCGAGCAGATGCTCAATTGCCCGCACGAGATGGCGCCGGACGTGGACAAGTTCACGATGGACTCGCCCGCCCCGTTGCGAGCCGACGCCGACGGCAAGTACCCGCTGCCGCAGCCCGGCGTTGTCAAAGATCGCGAGTACAAGGAATTCGCTTAGTCTCACTTCGTTGTGAATCCCGCGCCGCTGGTCTCGACCCTCTCGGGACCAGCGGCGTTGTTTTTGAGCGGATGGCAATTGATGCGGTCTTCGTAGCGCGGGCGTCCCCGCCCGCCCGGGACCGCCAATCTCCCGATTGGCTCTTCGCGCCCGGCTGGCGGAGAGGCGGAAGACGCGGACCTATTCCAATGGCCAATCGGGAGATTGGCGGTCCCGGCACGACTCTCAAGACTCCAGCCGTCCATCCGAGCCGCGGGCGAGGACGCCCGCGCTACAAAGAGGGCCAATCCGCCATGCAATTCCGACTGCATCCGTCCCCCGCCGTTTGTCCCAGGGCAATCGCATGGGCTGCCCCTGCCATTGAGTTCGGCCCCGTGGCATCGGCATCCTGCCCATGTTTCATGGGCTGGAAGCCCCTGCCACTTTGGGTCACCGGTCACACGCAATTGCCCTGACCCGCTCCCCCCTTTGGGCTTGACGGGTGCTCGAGGCGGACATAAAGTACCGCCTTGTGTTTGGAAACGGATAACTACAAGGACCGATTGAAGTGCATCAGTATGGATTTGCCCACCCCTGATTCCGAGATTCCCGCCATGCGAAGCCCGTCAGGGACGCCCAACGCGACAGGTGGCGTTTGGGGGCCTTCCCTGTTGCTGCCGCTGTGCTCGGCGGCCCTGTTCCTCAGTGCCATGATCCTCTTTGCCATCGAACCGATGTTCACCAAGATGGTCCTGCCCCTGCTGGGGGGCACGCCGGCCGTCTGGAACACGGCGGTGATGTTCTTCCAAGCGGTGCTACTGGCCGGGTACCTGTACGCTCACCTGCTGTCCCGGCTCAAGGGCTTGCGCAACCAGGCGCTCGTGCATGTCGGCGTCCTGCTCATTGGCCTGCTGTTTCTGCCCGTTCACATCGGTTTGGCGTGGAGCCCGGCCGCCAGCGCCCATCCGGCACCCTGGCTGATCGCCCTGCTGGCGGTTTCGATCGGGATGCCGTTCTTCGCCATCTCCGCCACGGCCCCCCTGCTGCAAAGCTGGTTCTCCCGCAGCGACCATCCGCACGCCTCGGACCCCTACTTTCTCTATGTGTCCAGTAATATCGGCGGTGTGGTGGCCCTGGTGGCCTATCCCACCGTCGTGGAGCCGACGTTCGGACTGACGTTGCAGGGCCAGATCTGGACCATCGGGTATGCCCTATTGGTGGCCATGATCGCTCTGTATTCGTTGAACTTGTGGATGTCCCGGCGTGGACGGGGACAAGGGGAACTCGCCCAAATCGCGGCCAGTGTGGACGCCATGCCCCGCGTCGCTCTCTCCGAGAGCGTCACTTGGGCAACGCGGGCCCGCTGGGTGGCCCTGGCCTTTGTGCCCTCGGCCCTGCTTCTGGCCGTGACGCTGCACATCAGCACCGACGTGGCCTCCGCGCCTTTCCTGTGGATCGCCCCCCTGCTGCTGTACTCGCTGACCTTCATCCTGGTGTTTGCCCGCCGGCCCCCGCTCAGGCACAAGTGGATGCTGGCGCTCCAGCCCTGGGTCTACGTCCTGGTCGCCCTGCACTTCACGCAGCGCGAGCCCTTGTGCTTCACCCTGCCCCTGCACTTGGCCGCTTTGTTCATGGCGGCCATGGTTTGTCATGGCGAGTTGGTCCGGCGTCGGCCCACCGTGGAGCACCTGACCGAGTTCTACTTCTGGATGTCGGCGGGCGGTCTGCTGGGCGGGGTCTTCTGCGTGCTCATCGCCCCGGTTGCCTTCAACTCCGTTTTCGAGTACCCGCTGGTCCTGGTCCTCGGCGGCTTGCTGCTGCCCGCCTCCTTGCGACCTGGAATCGTGGGACGAGCCTTCTCTCGCTTTGCGAGCCGATTGTGCGGCACGACGGTTCTCCGGCTGCTGCAGTACGGACTCGACCTCGTTCTGCCGGCCTTGCTGACATGGCTGTACCTGGGTATTTGGTATCCCACCCAATCATCGCGCTACTTGCCCCGTTGGGTACCCAAGGTGCCGGAGATGTTCGTTCAATGGCATTCCTTCCTTCAGGACCATCTGAAGCAACCATATCCGTGGGTCCCCACCGTTTTGTTCTGCCTGGGCGTTTGCTTTGTCCTTTTCTTGTTCCGTAAGCGGCCGCTGCGTTTTACCCTGGCCTTCGGCGTGCTCATCGGCAACGCAGTCGATCTCAACGAGATGGAGCATCAGCTTCTGCGGCAGCGGAGTTTCTTCGGCGTCTACACGGTCACGGCCAGCAATGCCGGACGGGAGCACAATCTCTACCACGGCACCACTCTACACGGCGACGAGGACATGGACCCGAACCACCTCCGCACCCCGCGCACCTACTACGATCAGGAAGGCCCGCTGGCTCAGGTCTTCGAGTCCATGCGGAGTGGGCACAAGCTCCGGTACGTGGGCGTCATGGGCCTCGGCACCGGTACGACAAGCTGCTACCATGAGCCGAACGAGACGATGACGTTCTTCGAGATCGACCCGATGATGGAGCGCATCGCCCGCAATCCCAAGCTGTTCCGCTATCTGGAGCTCGCCGGACCGGATGTGGGCGTGGTCATCGGCGATGGGCGGCAGAATCTCAGTCGAGCGCCGGATGGGCGGTTCGACCTGCTCGTGCTCGATGCCTTCAGTTCCGACGCTATCCCTGTCCACCTGCTGACGCGGGAGGCGCTGGCCATCTACTTGGACAAACTGGCTCCCGGCGGGATCGTGCTATTCCATATCTCCAACCGGTTCGTGGATCTGGAGCCGGTCGTAGCCAACATCGCGGCCGATGTCGGGGCGGCGGCCCTGATCCAGGAGTACAGCCCCAGCAGCGAGCAGGAGTCCGAGGCCGGGGCGTGCGCGTCCACGTGGGTGGCCGTGGCCCGTGAGAGCGGTGACATCGCCTTGCTGCAAGCGGATGACCGCTGGAAGGTGCCGAAGGTGAATACCCGCGTTGGCGTCTGGACCGACGACTACTCCAATATCTTCCGCGCTTTGATCTGGGGCAAGGTGTTCTCCGGATGGTGAGAGCCGCGGTCCAGCGCGTTGTCACGAGCCTGCTCCTGGTGGCCACGGGATGGGTCGCGCCTGCTTCCTCCGCCCAGGCTCAGACGGCCGTGACCCGCACGGTCGTGCTGCACCCGATACGGGGGGCATACCTGCGGATCGATTTCAACTACAACTTCGCCCAAGCCCTGCCTCCGTTTGCGCACGAGCCGGTCCTGGCCGGCAAACAAACGGCCCGTGGGCTGATTCCCACGGTCCCGCCGACGCCGCTGCTCCGCAACATCACGGATAACGAGCTGTACCTGAAGGTCGATCACAGCCAGGATTATTCGGTCGGCTCCTCCGTTGCGTACCGGAGCCGTTACATCGGCCACGTGCTGTTCGAGGACCTTCAAGTCTCCACCGCGCGGGACGGCACGCCCTTGCACAATACGGTCGAGGTCTCCCGCGACCGAAACCTGTTGCGTCTGAGCTACCAACTGACAGGCGCCGGCGGTGAGCGGTACTCCTATTACAACTGGGCACACCCTCCGTCGTTCACGATCTACAAGGGGCCGCTGCGCATCGCGAGCGGCACCTTTCCCTTTGGCTGAAGCCGCGGCGAGCCGTACTCGTGGCGAGTACCGTTCTATGGCTTCGGGACCTTACAGATAGCGACCCAGCAAGACATCGGCACGCTGGGCCCCCGGGAGGGATCGCCTGTCGCCGCTGACTGCCCCCTCGTGGATTCGTTGCGCCGGGTGTTCGTGTGGTTTCTCCTGTTCGCCCTTCTGCTGCGAAAGCCCAACGGAACCCGCCAGGCATGGACCCTCGTGCTTGCCTTGGGAGCCGTCTGTCTCGTCCTCCACGTGGGCCAGAGTTACATCAACGCCCACATTATCTACTACCTGCATCGGCACATCTGCACGGTCATCTGTGAACTGCTCCAGGCCCTGGCGGTGGCGCTGGCCGTGCTCTTGGCTTTATCAGACCTGATTCGTCTTCGCAACCGCTCGCTGCGATTTCTTCTGGTCTTTCTGATCCTGTTCGCCGTCGGGTCGGCCGCTATCCTGGCGAACGCTCCGATCGTCCTGGGTCCGGGTGTGTTGGCCACGCTGTTTGGAATCTTCCTCTTCCTATTTCTGACGGGCCACGCGCTTCTTCATGGCCTGCTGGGATGGCTTGCCGGCCCCCGCTGGCTCGGTTGGTGCGCGGGGATTGCGCTTGTGCTTGGCCTGGCCCCGGTCCTGGCCCTCGCTGTTGTCGGGTCGATCCTGAACCGCTCGATTCACCTTCAGAGTGCGACCATAGCTTTTCGGTCTGCCGCCACGATGTCCGAGGCAGTCCTTGGCCCCTACTTCGTGTTCTTCTGGTTCCTGCTGCTGGCGCTGCTCGTGCCGCTCTATCGTCGCCGCCTGGCCCAGTGCTTCGGGTATCCGACGGAAGTACCAAGCTAAGAACTGGTGCGTCCGGGAACGGCATCCAACCCTCTCCCCTTTCCGACAAAGCGTCCGGCTGTCCTTCTGCACCCGGTCTGAGATTCATCGAAAACTAATGCCCTTCTAACCGAGATTTAGCAGCGGGCTCGTACCATGTGTAGGAGTGGAGTACTTCGGTACGCCATAGAGCAGAGATCAGGAAAGGGCAGTTATGGCCATCGAACGCAGATATGGGGAGCCTCAGACGTACAACGGAACCAGGACATGTGGGAGGTGCACGATGGACACGCAATTCAACGCCTTCGCGATCCTGCAGATTGCCGAAGAGGTGGAAAGCAAGGCTGGCCGGTTCTACCTCCGCGCGGCGGAGCAGTTCAGCGATGAAGAACGGCACCGCCTGTGCAGCGATCTCATCCAGTGGCGTGTAGAGCATCAGGCCGCGTGGCGGCGCTTCCGACGCCAGTACTGCGAGCGGACCGGCGAGTGCGGGACCTTCGATCCCAACAACTACGTGCTCTCGAATCCCCAGGCCATGGCCGGCCTCACGGGGTTCGGCACCGGCCGGGAGGGTCCCAACCGGATCACCCAGACCGCCACGCAGGAACAGATCGTCCAGGATGCCATTCGCCTGTCCCAGGGCATCATCATTTTCTATCACGGTCTCAAGGAATTCGCGCGGGGCCCGGACAGCCAGATGATGATCGACAACATCATCAGCGAAGAAGAGCGTCACGTCCATCTGCTGACGGACGCGCTGGCCCGCATCCAAGCGGCTTGCGAGGATTTCGACGGCACAACCTGCGTGGCAACGCCCGCCTGAAGCACGCTCAAGAGTACGCCGCCGTCGTTACCGATCGGCTCGCCTCAGCCAGACCTGTGAGTTCCACAGGGAAGTGACTCTTGGATTCGCACCCACGCTTGTCCTACCGGCCCAGGCTGATTTCTTTGTCACTCGCCTCTTGCCGTGACACTGGCGGGCTGTCCTTGAAGCGGTAGCCGACGCCGCGGATCGTCTCGATATAGTCACGGTATGGGCCCAGCTTCTTCCGCAGGTAGGTGATCTGGACGTCGATGGCGCGATCGGTGACCACGTAATCCCCGCCGTGGAGCGCGTCGACGATCTGATAGCGGCTGAAGACCAAGCCGGGCCGGCGTCCCAGCAGGTAGAGAATGTTGAACTCGGACAGAGTCAAGGCCAATGGCTGGTCGTCGAGCAGAGCCTCACACCGGCTGGGATCGATGGTCAAATTGTTGAGGCGAATCGCGCTGCGATCGAGGCCCTGGTCGGCTCCTTTGCGTAGGGCCCGCCGCACGCGGGCGATGAGGACTTTCGAGCTGAAGGACTTCGTGATGTAGTCGTCCGCCCCCAGCTCGAGGCCGGTTACGATGTCGCTCTCCTCGCTTTTGGCGGACAGAATGATAATGGGAATGGCCTGGGTTTTGGGGTCCGCCTTGAGAATCTTGCAGAGATCCAAGCCCTGGAGCCCAGGAAGCAGGAGGTCCAGGACGATCAACGCCGGCTGACGCGAGCGCGCGACCGCGAGCGCCTGATCGCCGGTCCCGGCGGTCAGAACATCATAGCCTTCCCGCTGCAGGCTGAGCTTGACCAATTCCTGGATGTCCTCTTCATCATCCACGACTAAAATCGTTCCCCTTGCCATATAGCTCCAGTAGAACCGGCGGATGTTAGCGGAATGTAAGATGTTCATTAGTTTTCGATTAGGACAGAGCACGCCTCGTAACGCCGGTGTCAAGAACGTGGGCGGCCGGGAATCCGCACCGAGCCGCCCTCGAAAGCCTGGAGGCTTTGCGTCAGTCGTTGTAGTCATTCTTGTCATTGACCAGACAGGCGTCGTCTTTGCTCTTCGGCAAGGCGATGCCCGGTTTGGGGGCCGTACCGCCGACCTGCATCTCCTCGACGCTCGGCTTGGTGCTGTCCCAGTATTTCCAGATGTTGTCGTAGTTGTAGCCGCAGTTGGGGAAGGACTCGGCATCCACGTGACCATCGTTGAATAGGACGTTCTGGGCCTTACGCTCGTGGGCGGCCGCGTTGCCGGTCAGGTCCGGGTCGGAATATTCGTTGTCGGTGAACGAAGGGGGAACGCCCCGGGACATCCCGCTGATATAATTGGCGGCGTTCTTGTCGAGGTACGGGTTGCGGTCTGCCGCCAGCGGACTACTGGGTGCGCTTTGTACATTTGGGGCGATATCCGAGTAGGGAAGCTGCATCGAGTAACTGCAGTGCAGGCCCGGATCGTTGCCGAAGTCCCAGGCCTCGGTGAGGTCCTTGATCGTCGTCGTGGACCGGTCCAATTGGAACTCGGTGGCATCGTTGTCGCCGGCACAGACGAACTGCTTGGTCAGGGCGTCGCCGAACCGCACCAGCAGGAAAAAGCTGGACGTGATCGTGGCGCCGCCCCCCTGGAAGGCATCCTTGCAGTATTTCGCATCCCATTGGGCGATCCGGCCAGTCGCGCACCAAGTGCTGTTGGACAGGCCGGCCCGAGGATACTTGTTGCGATAGTCGCTGGCATACATCATCATGGACTTGCCGAGGCCGCTCAAATGGGACCCGCACACCATGCGGTTCGCAATTACCCGGACCCGGGCCAGCGAGGGCATCAGAATCCCCATCAACAATGCGATGATGGCAATCACCACCAACAGCTCGACCAGTGTAAATCCCTTTCGTTTCATCATGTTCTTCTCCTGTCCTGACTCGGAACGAGTATTTGAAGGGTCGTCTGCATACGGCTTTTTTGAAAAACCTTGCGGAGTTTAGTCTCCCCCCATTAAATCCTGATTAGCCGCCCATTAAATTCGAGTTAAATCGCGCCCCGAATCCGAGAATCTCCGGACGGCGAAATGCGACGAGTCCAGGCGACCCGAGGAATTTCCCGGCTTGTTTTGGGTACGGCCGTGAATAAGGAGAATTCCACGCCGCTTCTGGCCGATGTAGAATGTGAGGATTATGTTAGAATGATGACTAGTGCTTTACCGACCTGCCATCCCGATGCACAGCGCGGCTTGGCCCGCCCAGGGCCTCGCACGCTGGTGGAATGCGCTGGCGATGGACCCCATCGTCGTGCGGTTTCGCGTGAACCACCGGGGGTACTGGGAGTGCTACCGGCCCCTCATCGCCTTGTTCACCCTAGCTCTCCTGTGCGACGCGATCAGTACGGTTCACTTTATGCGCCAGTTGGGTGTCACCGCGGAACTGCATCCGGTGGTGCGCTGGGCGTCCATCGCGTTCGGACCGGTGCTGGGCCCCCTCGTCGGTGCGGCCGGCAAGGCGCTGGCCTGCGTCTTTGTGACCATTTGCTGCCGCCGGTACGCGCTGGGCATCTTTCTCGCGGCTACCGTCATCTACCTGTGGGCCGCCTGGTACAACCTCTGGGGCATCTATCTGTTCGTGTAGAGTCTCGCCAAAACCGAGCGGCCCTGAGAGAAAAAAGCGAACTTTCTCTCAGGGCCTGGTCCGACGCTCCGGGCGGACCAAGCACCCCCAACTCCCGCTCTCATCCACCCGCGCCGGGTCTCGGCTATGAAATGAAGGCGCTCTATCGAAAGGCGATGGTCCCTTTCTCACCTGTCAATCGCGATTGCGGATCGCGATGTCGAGGTCCTCTTGGGTGATGTAGCCGTCGCCGTTCATGTCGCCGTCGGCCCAGCTCATGCCCGGGCCCTTACCCATGTTGGTTTGAATGACGGCGATGTCGAACTGATCCACGTGGCCGTCCAGATTCACGTCGCCGTACTTCGTCTTGAGGACGTTGAGCACGATCTCGTCGATATCGGAGCCGTCGAGGATCATGTCCCCGTTCATGTCGCAGCTCAGGTCCATCCAAACGGCGTCGCTCGGCTTGCGCCAATCGAGCTTCATCTGATGGACAGCCGTGTTGACCGGCAGGACCTGCCCGGACGCCGCGGCCCGCGGGCCGCCCCGCAGGACATAGCAGACGTAATCGATGTCCTTGGCATCCACCTTGCCGTCGGCCCCGACCGGCTTGCTGCCCGGGTAGACCTTGCCGCTGCCAGCCACGTCAGCCTTCGAGTCGCCCGCCTTGTAGGGCGTGCCCGTCGCCAGCTTGGTGTTGAAGAAATTGCCGGTGGTCGAGAAAGCATCGACCAAGCCGAAGCCCAGGGCCCGGTTCAGCAACCCGGTCGCCGGCTCGATCGCCAGGCCGTCGGCCCAGTAACGGATATCGTTAGCATCGAAATTGCCGTCACCGTTGAAGTCGCCGATGATCTCGGGAATCACGTACCCGTCTCCCTTATTGTCGTTGCCCGCTTCGAAAGCCCGCGGATTCGCGAAGGCCAGCATCATGTCCGCCACGTCGTCCAAGTCGCGCTTGCCGTCGTAATTGAAGTCGCCGGTCAGGCGGTTCCGCAGCGACAGGTTGGCACCGGCCCGGATCTTGCGCCCGAGGAATCGGTGTAATAGTCGTCGGTGCCGAGATAGGTCCGGCCGTCGCTGTACTTCTGGCCGCCGGTCAACTGGGCCCGTGCCGGGACTTTGCCGGCCGGTGCGACGCTGCCGTAGGCCGGCACTTTCAGCACGTTGTTGTTCACGATGAAATCCTGGACCGCCGACTTAAGATTGGGGTTCGGGATGAAGAGCGACGGCAGATCGGAAGGCACCGCGTCCAAGCCGGCCATCAGCGCATAGTTCACCGCCATGTATTCGCCCGGCATGTTGTGACAGGGATCCGCCGGGGCCTTCACGAAGTCGTCAATGCTGAACTTGATATTGCGGAGGTAATCCGCCGCCGCCTGGTTAGGCATCGGCGTCGCCGCGCTGGTCAGCGCCAGCGGATCGCCGACCGTGGCGAAGGTCTCGGCCCCGCCGATTTGCCAGCCGGTATTCCCGTCGCTGTTGTGCATGACGTTCGCAATCGACGGCCGGACAAATTGGGTACCGCTGGTCTTCTTGACGTTGACGATCTCGAACAGTCCCAACTGGGCCTTGTCGGCGGCCCGGCTGGCCCCCATCAGACCCGTGTAGCCGATGCCCAAGCGATCCTGTTGACGAACTGTTCCATGACGCCGGAGCCGCCCGTATTGGAACCCTGATGGTTCGGTCCGAGATTGCCGGCCAGGGATTGCATCGTCGATCTTGGCACCCACGTTGTCGCCATGTGCCCAGCTCGGATCCATGCCCAGGGAGTTCATCGACCCGTTCCGCGTGCCGGAACCGGGGTCGCGCGTGGCCACGTTCAGGTTCTCGCCGGTCGGCATGCGGCCGGTAGTAAAGAGGTACTGAATCTGCTCTTGGGTGAGGTTCTGGACGCCCGTACCCGTGATTGGCGATGAAGGCGATCGCCACCCAGGCGATCTGCGTGTCGAAGACGGTGTTCTTATCCGGCTGGGCGGTATTGAGGTTCATCACCACGCTCGAATCGACCGTGCTGGCCAGGGTCTTGAGCTTGTTGGACTGCGTGCCGTCCCACGACTTGGCTGGGGCTTGGCCGTAGCCGTCCGACATCGGGGTGCGGTTCCATTGGGCATTGGCCGCGCTGCCCGACTGCACGAACCACTTCGGCGGCACGTCCATCGCCGCGATGTCCACGCTCTTCATCGGGGTGGGGGCATTGGCCGGGTTGGCGGGGTTGGCGTCGCCGATCGGCTTGCTCCCATCCCAGAATTTGCTGCGGTTGATCGTGCTCACGTCGGCGGGATTGCCGATTTCCATGCCCGGGGCACGACGCGAATAATTGATGATCTCCTGGAAGCCGCTGCCGCTGGAGGTGCCGCGGTAGATCACGTCCCACCACGCGGTGGGCGACTTCCAATCGGTCGGGGCAAGCTGCTCCGGCGTGGCCAGGTTCCAGATACTGAACCCGTAGATGCCGTTGCGATCCACGTCGATGTAGTCATTCGTGGACGCATAGGCCTGGAAAAAATCCGCAAAAAGGGTGCTGCCGCTGATGTTCACTTGGCTGGCGGCCAAGGCCGAGCCGGCGGCAAGGCCCAGCAGGGCCAACGGTAATACGATCTGATTTGGTTTTCATCCTGGGACTCCTCGAATTCATCACTCGTCTCATTGGTTTTCACCTGCCTGCTTTCAAACTCTCCGCAACCGGTGTGACACGCCGTTACATAGGCGTCCTCCTTTCTCCTTCATGTCGAGTTCTGCTTTCGGGTGGCGATGCTCGTCCATCCGCTCTATTCATGGGGGCCCCGCCCTCTCGGACCGGGGGAACGATCAATAACGCACGAGGTTGATGCCGGTAATGGAATAGAACAGCTTACCCCATTCGAGCTTATCGCAGGTCTCCTCGACGGTCTTACGCTCGACGTGAGTGTCGCAATAGAGGAAATTGGCCGTACCGCCCATCGGCTCGCCCGCGGCATTGCGCCAATCGTTGCCGCCGGGGTGGTGGCGGCCGACCGCATTGAGGGGATGTCCGGTGCCGCCGTCGAGAAGATCGGTCGCCTGCTCGATGTCGGCCAGCGGTTTGAGACCGTAGTCGGGAGAACTGGGATCTCCATACTGATAGGCCGGAGCATCCTTCGGCGCCTCGAAAACCGCGTAGCCCTGATAGCCGGTGGAGGTATGCGAGAACGGCGTGATCGGGCGGTGGCTCTTGGACAGAATCCCATCCCCCTGCCCCACGCCCAGGGCCTTCCAATTCTGGTTGAATTCGGTCAGCAGGATCACTTCGCCGGGCCGGCTGATCTCGGTCGGCTTGACCAGGCGGTTATACCGCTGCATCGCTGTCATGCCCGGGAACTTGTTGCGGCAGATGATGGCGGCGTTGCCCGTGTAGGCCATGCGCGGCGCTTGCTTATCCGTGAGGCTGTTGGATTGCGTGGCGCCGTTCTGATCCACTTGGCCGCCTTGCCAATCCTCATGGCGCAGGCCCGGATTGGTGCGGGGGGCCCCGCCGTTATCCATGGCCGGGCACGTAAAGGCGGATTGATCGCACCGGCCGCTGTCGAACAGAAACCACGACCAGTGCAGGTAGCCGAACGGATGGTCCTCCGGCTGGTGATCCAGGGCGTAGCCGCCATCCGCATCCTTGGGGTAGAGATAGGAGGGTGGATAATAGCCCGAGTCATTCACGTACGATTGCATGCCGACGCCGGTGTTGTGCATGTTGCCCGCGCACTTGACCGCGTAGGCGGATTGCCGCGCTTTGTTGAGGCTCGGCATCATGATAGCCAGCAGCAGAGCGATCACCGCAATAACCACGAGTAACTCCACCAGCGTGAAGCCCTTTTTTCTCGACGGACGGAACGATTGCGCCTTCATACTGCCCTTACTCCTTTCTTTTTGAAAGAATCACGATTGCCCGGTCCACCAGGTGGCGACTATAGGGAGGCTGTGTTGCACCGCGATTAGGCCCGCATTAAAAACACATTAAATTCCCCGGAAGCCGCGGACGCGGAAGCGGGAGAAGCCACCACCCAGGACCCGGTCAATTCCGGCTAAGATGCTTTCCCTGAACGAACCGCCTCGGTACACTATGAGTATATGGAGAAACCAACGATCCTGGTCGTGGATGACGAAGAAGACATCATCGAACTGGTGGAGCTGAATCTCGGCCGCGAGGGCTATCACGTGTTGAAATGCACGACCGGCGAGAAGGCGCTGGAGATCGCCAAATCGAAAGTGCCCGCCCTCATCGTGCTCGATCTTATGCTGCCGGGAATCGACGGTCTGGAGGTGTGCCGCCGGCTCAAGAGCGGGCCCGAAGACGGCGCAAATTCCGGTCGTGATGCTCACCGCCAAAGGAGAAGAAACGGACATCGTCGCGGGACTGGAGCTCGGGGCCGATGACTATGTAACGAAACCTTTCAGCGGCAAGGTCCTGGTGGCCCGCGTGCGGCGGCTGCTGCGCCGGGCGGCGGCGCCGGCGGGCGAGCAGGAAGCCCTCAAGGTCCACGATCTGACGATCGACCCGGCGCGGCACGAAGTCTGGGCGAAGGACCGGAAGGTCGAGCTCACGCGGACCGAGTTCGACATTCTCCGGACGCTGGCCCAGCGTCCGGGTCGAGTCCTGAGCCGGTATCAGATCGTTGATGCCATTCATGACGCCGACTACCTGGTGACGGATCGGGCGGTAGACGTGCAGATTGTCTCGTTGCGCAAGAAAGCTGGGGCCCTGCGCCGCGTATATTGAAACCGTTCGCGGGGTGGGGTATCGTTTCCAAGAGTAAGCGATGAAAAAGAGGTTGATCTGGCAGCTCTATCCCAGTTATCTCATGGTCACGCTGCTGGCCGTGATCGCGGTGACCGCCTACTGTTCCGGTTATCTCCATCAGGTCTATCATCGCCAGGTGCGCGAGGCCCTGGAGCAAATGGCGGGCGTGGCGGCCGAGCAGGTCCAGGCGGTCCTGCGCACGGAGGGTCCGAACAATGTGGACAGCCTGTGTAAGCGGCTGGCCCGCAGCAGCCACGGCAAAATGAGACTGACGGTGGTTGCCCCTTCCGGCCAAGTCCTGGGCGACTCACACGAGAACCCGGCCGTCATGGAAGATCACTCCGGCCGACCCGAGATCCAGGAGGCCTTGCAGGCCGGCGCCGGCTCCTCCGTTCGGTTTAGCCCCACGCTTGGCCATCAAATGATGTATGTCGCACTGGCCCTCAAGGACCAGGAGACACTTATAGCCGTAGTCCGTGTGGCCGCTTCGCTGAGCCAGATCGATCAGGCACTGCACGGCGTCTACGTCCACATGCTGTGGGCGGCCTTGGCGGTGGCCGCCGCCACCGCCGTGTTGAGCCTGTTGATCTCCCGTCGGATCAGCCGGCCCATCGCTCTGATCGAACAGGTTGCCCAGCGGTTTGCGGGGGGTGAGCTAGAGGTCCGGGTTCCGACCCCGGATTCGGTGGAGTTGGCGGCGCTGGCCGTCGCCCTCAACAAGATGGCGGCCCAACTGGGTGAGAGAATTACGACCATTACGGAGCAGAGGAACGAGCTGGGGGCAGTCTTGTCCAGTATGGCCGAGGGCGTCCTGGCGGTGGACAACAAGGGCCGGATCGTCAGCATGAATCCGGCGGCGGCCCGATTGCTGGGCCTTGATCCCGCGCAGGCACAGAACCGCCCCATGGAGGAAGTCATTCGCAATGTGGACTTGCAGGGATTTGTGCACCAGACGCTGGCGGGCGTGCCGCCGGCGGAGGCGGACATCACCCTGCCCATCAATGGCGGACGGTCCTTTCGTCTCCACGGGGCCGTGTTGGCGGACGCCCGCAGCCGGCGCAGCGGCGCGGTTATCGTCCTCAATGATATGACGCGGATTCGCCGGTTGGAGGCGGTGCGGCGTGACTTCGTGGCGAATGTGTCGCACGAGCTCAAGACGCCGGTAACCTCAATCCAGGGCTTCGTGGAAGCCCTGGTCGAAGGCGGCGTCCAAGACCCGGAGCAGGTCCAGAGGTATCTGGGCATCATCGCCCGGCATACCTCCCGGCTCAACGGCATTATCGAGGACCTGCTGACCTTGTCGCGGCTGGAGGAGGCCGGGGAGCAGCGGGCCTTGAATTTCGCGCTGGGCCCGCTCAAGCCGGTGATCGAGGAAGCGATCGACCTGTCCGGCGTCAAGGCGGATGAGAAGCACATGACCGTCGATCTGACCTGTGCGGACGATATCGAGGCCCGGATCAATCCGCCCCTGCTGGAACAGGCAGTGCTGAATCTCATCGATAACTCCATCAAGTACAGTCCCGAGCGCGGCCGCGTTCACGTTGCCGTCCACACCCGCGACGCGGAAGTCGCCATTACCGTGACGGACGAAGGTTGCGGCATCCCGCCGGAGCACCTGCCCCGTATCTTCGAGCGTTTCTATGTGGTCGATAAGGGCCGCAGCCGCAAACTGGGCGGCACCGGTTTGGGGCTGGCAATCGTCAAACACATCGCCCAAGCCCACGGCGGCCACGTCACCGTCGAGAGCACCCCTGGCAAAGGCAGCACCTTCACCATCTACTTGCTGATTTAGCGCATTTCTAACGTGATTCTGATCTGAGCCTAACGCAGGCTCGGTATCTTCCTACGCGTTGGACGGCGGTTGCCTGAGACAGGCTCAGGCTCGGCCGGCTATCAGGAGTGTTTTGGAGATACAATCATGAAGGATGTGCAACGACACGGATGGTGCGGGCTCCCCAACGCGAACAAGGGCGTTGGGGGACCCGGTCGCGGTCTGCTCGTTCTGGGCTTGGCTGTGTTGCTCGGGCCGGTAGCGGTGCGGGCGGCCGGTGACGTTCAGGACGTCAATCAACTGAAAGCGGAACTGCGAGAGCAAAAACAGCGGCAGGCGGAGCTGGAGGATAAGATCAACCAGTTGGAGGCGCGGCAGAAGCTCAAAGAGCGCGCCTTGGATCAGAAGGTCGAGCAAGTGGCCGCCCAACAGGAGAAGCAGGAAGCGGAAGGGAAGGAAGAAGGTCAGAAGAAAGAGGCGCCGTCCCCGATATTCTCCAATGGGCCAGCCGGATCGGCATCTACGGGGATTTCCGCTATCGCTATGAGTACATCGACGATCAGAGCAAGGACGTGGAACGCAACCGCAACCGGATTCGGGGGCGGGTCGGTCTCAACGCCAAGGTCAATGACGAGTGGAGCGTAGGCTTCCGTCTGGCCACGGACGAAGGAACCCAGGGAGGCGATCCCGTCTCCTCCAACCAGACCCTGGGCGGAGCTTGGGACCGCAAGTCGATCTGGCTCGACTTGGCCTTCTTGGATTATCATCCCCAGTGGGCCAAAGGCTTGGACCTTCAGGCCGGCAAGATCGAGTTTCCATTCTACCGGCCTTTCAAGAATCAGTTGATCTGGGATCACGATCTGACGCCCGAAGGCGGAGCCCTGTCCTACAGCCTGCCGGTGGCGGAGAACACCACGGTCAACTTCGCGGGGGGCGGCTTATGGGTCGTGGAGCGCTCTGCCGATGTGGACACCGCGCTCTGGGGCCTTCAGGGTTATGTGAAGCAGAAGTTCGAGGGGCCGACCTACGTCCTGGGCGGCGCCAGCGGATATTGGTACACGCATCTGCGCGGCCAGCAGGCCCTGTCCCTGCAATGGGAATCGCCCACGAGCAACTTCTTCGGCAACTCCAATGCCGGCAGCCTTTACACCAGCAACTACGACCTGTTCGAGGCCTTCGGCGAGGTGGGCACGGAGATCGGCAAGTTGCCGGTGGCCGTGGGCGGCGACTACGTCGTCAATACGGCCGCGCCCTCGAGCAAGAGCACCGGCTGGCTTATCGGCGGCGTCATCAATAAGGCCAAAGACAAAGAGCCCGGTTCCTGGCAATTCGAGTATGACTACCGCGACCTTCAGGCCGATGCCGTGGTCGCCCAGTTCAATGACTCCGACTTCGTCGGCGGCGGCACGGGCGGCCGGGGCCATCGGTTCGGCCTGAGCTACGTGCTGGTCAAGAACGTGATCCCGGCCCTGACTTACTATCACGCCTCTTATGAGGGCCGCAACAACAACGACAGCTACGAGCGTTTGCAGGCCGATATTGTGGTCAAATTCTGAGAGAGATTTCCCTGCCGCGCTCACCAGAATGTAACCGAAAGCTAACAGAATTCTAACGCGATTTGCGTATATCTTGAGAAAGAGAAACACTAAAGGAGGTTCCAACATGAGAAAA
>CAVVRJ010000053.1:0-13981 GCA_963750205.1 uncultured Planctomycetota bacterium | reverse complement strand
GGTGATTGGTGGTTGAGAATACTCTCGGTTCCGGCCGGAGGGCAGGCTGTGTCCGCTGCGGTGGAAGACAGCTCTTCCGCGAGCGGGGACGCTCGCCCTACGAAGAGGTCCGTCGTCGTCCATCCTCCGTTCCTGGCTCTCTGCGTCCCCGCGTCTCTGCGCGGTCAGATCAGTCCTTGGCTCAGGTTTAGGTGCAAGTGGTCTCGGTGGGGCAAGCCCCACCCTACCTTCCGGGTCGTGTTCGCGTATTTCGCGGTTGAGGAGTAGTTCTCAGTTGTTGGTTCCCAGTTCTCAGTCGGAAATCCGTAGATTGCCACGCTCCGCTCGCAATGACATGATCGGCGGACCGAAGGTCGGGGTCAGGGGTCGGGGCTTGGGATTCAATGATTGGGTCCGAGCGGGGCCGCTGGCTTCTTTCCCTCTCCCGCGACGGGTTCCTCCCGCCGGTCCCGCTGGGAGCACCTGAGGCCGTCGCGTACCTTTAGTTCTCCCTCCAGGGTGTGTCATCGCATCATGAGCAGCGACGCCAAGGGAATCTCCACGATTCTCGGATCGTCTATCGTGCGCTCGTCCGTTTGGGTGACCAGGACTCCGAAAGGCGCGTTGTAGACACTCTTCTCGATGAAGCTACGCAAGCCTCTCGTGTCCCGGAACGTGATGTGAGAGCGATACTTGACTTCCACGGGGATACGCTGCTCCCCGAGCGTCAAGATGAAATCCACCTCCGGCTCGGCCCCCCGCTCCGGGAAGTGAGCAATGTCCAGATCCGTCAGCGAGCGGAAGAAATACCCGACGGTGCTCTCGGCAATGTGTCCGGCCAAGTCCCGCAGGTGCGGGTTTTGATCCAGGGTGGGTCCATCCAGGGGGATCACTTCCTGCAGCCAGGCGGCACGCAACGCATGGTCGCAGAGGCAGAGCTTCGAGGCCCCCCGCGGACATGTTTCAACCGCAATTCCAACGGCTCGATGAGACGGATCAGGAGCGTAGCATCCAAGAATTTGAGATAGCTCAGAATGCGCGTCCATCCAATGTTGGCATTCATCGCCCGTTTGATTTCATCGAGGTAGAGGCTCTGTTGCGGTGACTGACCGATATAGCGGCACGCCAGCCGAAAGACTTCCTCCAGCAAGTGCTCATCCCGCCTCCGCCCCCGCGGACCCGTCCTCAGGTCATGTTGGATGGCCCGGCGGATGACCGTTTCCGTCAGCAGGGCCGCCAGCTCTTCCCAGGCGCGTCCGGTCGGGCGTGCGCAATGGGATACGCCCCACGCTGGGAAAAGAAGCCAAACGCACGGTCCCTCTGCTGGCGGTGTTCCTCACCGAAACCTCTGAGGCCCGACCAAAACTCCTTTTCCTTCAACGCGCCCAGCCCATTGAACGGGAGGAACGGCTGCAGCGCACCCTCCTGGCGAATCTCCAGGATCTCCCGCAGAAAGAGCGGACCCATCTCCAAGGTGCTGATCCGTCCGGCCAGACTGTCGCGTCCCGCCTCGATCCGCAAGGCGGAACTGCCCGTCACCATGATCCGCACGTCACTGCTATCCACGAGGAACTTCAACTGCGGGGCCCAGCCCTCCAGATTCTGAACTTCGTCAAGGAAGATGTACACCGGCTGCCCGGCCTGCGCGGCCTCGTTGAGCGTTCTTGTCAGGACGCGTCTCTCGAACCAGTCGGCCAAGCGCAGAATGGGCTCTTCGACATCCAACAGGCCTGGCAATTCATCGAATTGCACCATGAATAGGGAACGCGCGGGTGTGCCCTGCTCCAAGAGATTGTCGATCATCTGACGAATCAGCGTGCTCTTTCCCACTTGACGAGGCCCGCGCAGCACCGTCACCTTCGTCAAGCCCTTTTGCAATCGGTGCAGGGCGACGGAAAACGCCCAGCGTCGAACCGGCGGCAGCCGGGGCTGAGGCAAGCCGCGCCACCACGGATTCAGACGCTCGAGATCCGCCTCCAGCGTTGTCGATAGCAGATCTTTGAAGAGCCGGTTCGCCATAAACCCTCAGAATGCCGGAATGAGCCTAATCGTCTTCTGCCCAGTTATCTGTGGTGCTTCACTTCAGCTTTCTTTTTATCCTACCCCTCCGGAAGCGCAGGGGCAAGCACGAACCAGGACCGTTGGATTCGTCGGAGGCGGTGGAGAAGAATGGCATCCTCTTTGTGGCGTGGTTCGCGGTTGCGACTAACCTGCCTACGGCATTCAAGCTTCCGTCCGTTCGCAGTGCTGCTTGTTCGAATCTGGTCTTGGCGCGAGAATGGATTTGGTTGCGGCCGGAGGCCGGGCGGCGTCCCCTGCGGTGGAAGACAGCCCTTTCGCGAGCGAGGACGCTCGCTCTACGAAGAGGTCCATCGTCGTCCATCCCTCTTCCCGGTTCTCTGCGTCCTGGCGTCTCTGCGCATCAGATCCGCTCCTTCCCCCGGTTTCCTTGCACGCGGTCTCGGTGGGGCAAGCCCCACCCTACATTCCGGGTCGTGTTCGCGTATTTCGCGTGGTTCGCGGTTGAGGAATAGTTCTCACCCCGGACCGATGTCCGGGGTGACAAGGTTGTCAGTTCCCAGTTCTCCGTTCGAAATCTGTGGAAATCGGCGTAATCTGTGGATAATCCTTGCCTTTGAGGTCGGTATCCCCGTTCATCGGCGTTCATCCGCGGTTCCACGGTGTCGGTGGTCAGTCCTCATCCCACAGCCGGGGGCGGCTGTGCTACAGTTACACGGCGAACCAGGAGGGGGTGGGCAGATCGACCATCGTCTTGAGGCCCGGGCCGACCTCCAGGATCGAACGGACGACGTTGAGCGTCACGGCACAGGTGGCAAGGTCGCCGTTGATGCCGCCGGCGATGCGGGAAGAGAACGTCGGCTCACCTTCGATCTTGACTTCCTCGTAAGATTCGGGCTCGCCGACGGCGGCGCGGAAGGTCAGCGTAATCAGCTCGTCGCTGCCGCGGAAGCCCCGGCCGACCTGGAAGACGCCGCGGCACATGCCTTTGGCGATCGGTTTGTAGCCGGATTTGATCTCGCGGTCGGCCAGCACGGGCTCAATGCTTTCCGTGATCTTGTCGAGCGTCCAGCCGAGGCGGGCGGCGATGAAATCCACCGATTCCGGCAGGCCCACGTGGCGGAGAGTGCCGGCTTGGCGCTTGGCTTCAAATTCCTTGACTGTCAGGCCGGCGCCGATTTTCTGCTGGAACGGGATGCGGCGGACGGAAGCATCCTGGATGCGCCAGACCCGCACGCCGGTGACTTTCTGGCACAGGCCGGTCAGTACGGTGGGGAGGTAATCCATCAGGAAGCCCGGGTTCACACCGGTGCCGACGCAGGCGATGCCCGCGTCGCGGCAGAGGCGGTCGATCCGCTGGGCCAGTTCCGGCTGCTTGCGCCAGGGGAAGGAGAGCTCCTCGCAGGTGGAGACCACCGGGAGCTTCGCCCGAGCCAAGGGGGCCAATTGCGGCTCGAAGGCGGCCAGGCTGCTGACAGTGGTGACGACCGCTACTTGCGCCCGCTTGCCGCGGAGGGCCTCGTCGAGACTGCCGACGATCGGGACGCCCAGAGGGGCGATCTCGCAGAACGTGCCGAGGTCTTTGCCGATTTTGGCCGGGTCGGTGTCTACGGCCCCTACGAAACGAAAGGTCCCTCGCTGGACCGCGGACCGAACCATTTTCTGTCCCAGGGGGCCCAAACCGACGTGAACGATGTCGATCATCTATTTATCCCTTGCTGTGCTTGTTATCGAAGTGAGGGAATTCGGCTGCTGGACCAGCCGCTCCAACGCGCTGAGCCGCTGCTCGATGTCTTTGCTCCGCGCTGCGGCCTGCTGCAACTGTGTGATCTGGGTCTGCTGCTCTTTCAGGGCCTCGATCAGCAGGGCCACCAGCCGATCGTAGGCGAGCGAGCGGGCGTCGGTGCCGTTGGCCTCGTAGTCCACGATTTCCGGGACAATCCGGCCGACTTCCTCGGCGATCAGGCCCAGGTCGTGTTTGCCCTCGTCGCGCCAATCGAAATAGACGCCGCGGAGCTGCTCCACTTTGGCCAGGGCGTGATCGATGGGCCGGACATTGGTCTTCCAGCGGGCGGAACTATAGGTCTTCCAGGCGTTGGCGCGGGCCTGGCCCATCTCATTGGCCGTGTTCGGCAGGTCGAGCCGATACGCAGGGGCGGTGACCCCCAGGCCGATTTGGCCGGAGCTGGCCACGTTCAAGGCGGGCGGAGCGACGGCGATATTGCTGAGGGTGAACAGGCCGTTGGCGCCCTTGAGACTCCAGCCCCAGGGCAGCAGCTTGCCGCCGGCCAATTGGACTTCGGTCTCGGCGGCGCCGTCCGTGGGATTGACGAAATAGGCGAGAAGCTGCCGGCCCGAGCCTCCCTTGACGACACGCAGGGGCTCATCCAAGGCCCCGGCACCGGCGGGCGATTCGAGCAAGGCGGTCCCGACGACGTGCAGCCTTTCGTTGGGGTCGCTGGTCCCGATGCCGATATTGCCGGTGCGAGTCTTCACGACGAGGGCATCATTCGAGAACGGCGGATAGGGGAAGGTCTCCTTGACGAAGAGGTCCGCGGACCTCCCTTCCCGCAGGATCTGCCACGTGTTCACGCCCGTGCCTGTCGTGGTCAGGCTGATTCCCACGTCCTGACCGAGGCCGCTGACGAACTTCAGCCACACGGGCACGGTGTTCTCCAGGAGCAAGTTCCCGGCGACGTGCAACTTCTCGCGCGGCTGGGCCACCCCAATGCCGACGTTGCCCCAGGGAATGGAGTACATCAGATCGCCCACGACCATCCAATCTTCATCGGCGGCACCCGCAGCCGCTGCGATGTAATCGGAATCTGTACGAATCTGCACCCGATTGCAGTATGGCGTGGGGCAATTGACCGCCCAGTAATAGCCGTTCACTTCGACGGCGGCACCCGTCTTCAGATTCAACGCGGTCGCGTAACACACCTGCACCGACTTGAGGGACCGCAAAACGCTGTTCGGGTCCGCCAGAACGGTGCCGGCGGAAACGGTGACGTAGTAATAACCAGGCGTGACAAGATGGGCTTCAGCAGTCGTCACCATCCCCCGAAATCTGACCTGACCATTCTGCCGCCAAGCCGACCCCGCCAAGGCCAACGCCAGGAGTACGACTGTGGTGTTTCTTCTCGTTCTCATGATCTCACCCCTGCAATGGCATTTCTCACCGCACGACAGGAATCACCTTATCCATTATGTGACGAGCATCACATATTCTCACACCGGTGGACATCCTCCACACCGGCCGGCCGGCTCTCAGGCCCCACGGGTGAAGCTTGTGAGAAACATGGTGAGACTCAGGGGCAGAGAAAAGTCCGGAAGATAAGAAACTGGGGAACAAGGATTCGAACCTTGACTAAATGATCCAGAGTCATTTGTGCTACCATTACACTATTCCCCAAAAACCCTTTTCCCACAAGGACTTACGTCACTTGCGACGCGTCCTGTGGTAGCTGCCTGTCTACATTTTTGTCGACATCTGGATCGGCAGCAATATTATTTTAGCGGATGTCCGCGGTTCTATCAAGTCCAAAATATCCAATCATTTTCCAGCCGCAAGGCAGTAGAGCCATCGCCAAGGCGACCTTCACCACCTCTCCCCCTAAGAACGGGTACAGACCTATGGCCAAGATGCTTCTGCCACCGAACGGTTGAGCCAAAAGATGCGCGAGGCACCACAGCCACGCCAAGCCACAAGCGTAGAGCACTCCATCGCCCAAAACCATCATCAGCATCGACGATGCGAGGCGACGATCCCACCCACGCTGAGCCAAAGCCCCGACAAGCCAGGTCGCTCCCAGAAACCCCACGAGATAGCCGCCGGTAGGTCCGAAAAACGTGGCCAAACCGGCTTTTCCCTGGGCGAAGACGGGCAATCCCAGCATGCCCTCGGCGAGATATGTCAGGATGCATAGGGCACCGCGCCGCGTCCCGAGCAGCGCACCAACCATGAGCACCGCGAATGTCTGGCCTGTGATCGGTACAGGGCCCCCGATCGCAAGCTGGGCACAGAGGGCGATGGCGAGGGAGCCCCCGACGATCAGGGCTACGTCATAAAACCGCGCGAGCCGCCGCTCGGCAGGTCTGGCAAGGTCGGCAACCGTCAATCCGGCAATCATCATTCTTCCACTCCGCTGGGCAATTCGGTCCATTCATAGCGTGCCGCCGGGTCATAATGCTGCTGCGGGCGGCAGATGTCCAACAGGTCGCATTATAGTCGGCACCGGCGCACCCGTCAAATATCTGAATCCCAATCTGCCCACCTATCTCCCGACGGCCTCCGCGGATTTCCCGAAATCGCGTCCTATCTCTCCCGACTACCTTTCTGGACAAGGCACATGCAGGAGTGGCAGGCCGCGAGGCCGCCGGCCAACCGCGATTAGCGTTGACAGGCACCAGCCCCGGCCGTACAGATAAAGCCGGAACCGGATCGAACAACCTGCACACAAAGGAAAGGGGCAAAATGACAAGAGGACGGAGTACCCAGATCGCGTTGGCCGGCTTGCTGGCGTTGGTGCCTCTTACCTGTAGCTCGTGCGTCTACGTCCATCTGAGCGGCGCGGATAAGGCCCGCCATGAGAGACAAGTAGACTTGTCCGCCCCCCTGCCGGCGGGATCGTCGTTCTCGGCCGAGACCCACGATGGCTCGATTACGATCCACGGCGTCGAGACCGCCGAATGCAAAGTCCAGGCCCGGATCGTCGCACACGCGCGGACCGAGGAACGCGCCCGCGAACTGGCCGAGCAAATCGAGCCCAGGCTGGAATCCACCGCCGGCGGCCTCAAGGTCGTCATCAACCGGCCGCCCGTCACCGGCAATGCCTGGTACAGCGTGTCGCTCGATGTGCAAGTGCCGCCCCAAACCAACCTCGGTCTCGTGACAGGCGACGGGTCCGTGAATGTCGCCGGCATCACCGGCACGCTGGATGCACGGACCTCCGACGGCAGCATTAAAGCGGAGGCGATCAAAGGCAGCGTCAAGCTCTGGACCTCCGATGGCGGCATCACCTGCACCCAACTCGAAGGGCCGATGCTCGACGTGCATACGAACGACGGCGGCATCACGCTAACGAAGGTCCGGGCCGACACCATCACCGCCCACACCGGCGACGGGAGCATTCGCGGCCGGGACATCGCCGCCGCCCGGGCCGACTACCATACCTCCGACGGCGCGATCCATATCGACTGCGCCCCCGATGCCCCGAAGGCCCCCGACCTGACGGCGACCACCTCTTCCGGCGCGATTACCTTCACCGCGCCGCCCGGGCTGTCGGCCGTGATCGAGGCGTCCACCGGCGACGGCTCCATCCATACCAGTCTGCCGATGGCCCTCGAGGGCAACGTGGGCAAGTCCCTGACCGGCCGCGTCGGCGACGGCCAAGGCAAGGTCCGCCTCCGAACCAACGATGGCTCGATTACCATACGATGAACACGGAGGCTAAAGGAGAAATTGCGATGAAATCACACAGCACATGGCCCAACGTCGTCATCCTCTCGTCTATCCTGGCCTTTGTAGCATTCTCCGGCTGCTCCATCCAACTGGGCGGCTGCAACCAGGCCAAATATGAGCGGACCGAAACCCGCCAGGCCGCCTGCGAACCGGGCAGCACGCTCGACGTCGCCACGTCCTCCGGCGCTGTTACGATCACCGCGACCGACACCAATGAGTGCCGCGTGACAGCTACGATCACGGTCCGCGCCTCCACGGAAGACGAAGCCCGGGATCTGGCCGAGAAGGTCCAGATCAACCTGGCGCCGGGCGACCAGACGCTGAAGATCCGCGCCGACTATCCGCCGCTGCTGGTGAACCGCTCCGTCTCCGTCCGCTACGAGATTACGGCCCCCCGCCGCGTGAATGTCCTGTGCCAAAGCGATTACGGCAACCTGAAGGCGACCGGCCTCCAAGGCAGCCTCAAGGCCAAGACCGGCAGCGGGTCCATCAAAGCCGAGCAGATCGAGGGCCCGGTCGATCTGACCACGTCCTACGGCGCCATCGACTGCAAGACCCTCGCCGGCCCGACCACCCTGCTCCACAGCGGCAGCGGCGCCGTCACGATCGACCGACCTTAAAGGCGAGGTCAAGATCGTGACCTCCTACGGCGACGTCACGTGCGAGACCTTCGCCGGCGACACCCTCGATCTGAAGACCGGCAGCGGCAAAGTCTCGCTCGCCAACGTCACCTGTCACGGCTGTCTGGTCAACACCTCCTACGGCGCCATCGCCGCCAACCATCTCAAAGCCGACACGATCAAGATGAAATCGGGCAGCGGCAACCTGGACCTTACGACGATAGACGCGCCGCATCTGGACATCTCCACTTCCTACGGCGCCGTCAAGGCCCACGAGATCACCACCGCCGAACTCCAGGCCGCCTCGGGCAGCGGCAACATTAGCATTATCTGCACGTCCGCGAGCCCGGCCGATCTGAACGCCGAGGTCAAGAGCTCTTACGGCGGGATCGACTTCACAGCCCCGCCCGCCTTCGCCGGTGGCGTGGACCTGCACACCGACTACGGCTCGATCCACACCGCGCTCCCCGTCACCGTCAGCGGCGCGATCACCAAGACCAAAGTCATCGGAAAGATTGGCGACGGCAGCGGCCTCCTGCACCTGCAAACCGGCAGCGGCTCGATCACCCTGAAGTAGCATGGGCCCTGGGACCGCCGATCTGGGTCCCCAAACGCGATGTTTCGCGTTTGGGAGCCCTATCCCGATCGGCTTGTACGTTCCAGTCCTCCTGCCCGGAGGCGGGTCCCGTTCGGAGTGGGTCCCCAAACGCGAAGTTGTGCGTTTGGGAGCCCAGTACCGCCTTCAGGCGGGTATTCGGTCCGCCTTCCATGATCCCAGGTGCGTCGAATCACGGAGCCCCCTTTTCACCCGGGGGGCAGTAGTTGTAGGATGGGCCTAGGTCCCGGGACCGCCAATCTCCTGATTGGCAGTTGTAGGATGGGCTTTAGCCCATGCGGTCCTCTAAACTCGCAGGCTGAACGCAAAATCCCTGGCCAACCCTGTTCATGTCATTGCGAGGAGCTCGGTCATAACTGCCGCAGTTTCTGTTCGATCTTCCCCCAGGTCGCGCAGGCGGGAATCCTCCCGCAACCGCTCTTGCACGCGGTCGCGGGCCATCGTCAGGCCGCTGAGCGATAGACCCAGTCGCGGCGCGAGCGCAGTCAAAGTCTCCGCCCCGCGGCAGAAGTGGCACACGCCGTAGAGCAGCAGTTGCCGCGCCCGCCGGTCGGCGGTGCGCGTCAAGACATACGCCCGCCGCACGCGCTCGCGAAACGTCTCCGTTCCCAGGCACAGCTCGTAATCCTTCGGCTCGGCGAAGACCGTCTGCCGCCGGTTGCCCCGGTTCATCACATGGTAGTACGCTCCGGCGTACTCGATCCGCAACGGACGGGCCATAGAACACCCCTTTCCCAAACAGCCACGCCGCTACCCTACCGCCGCCCCAACGGCCCGTCAAGCACCAAAATGTGAAAAGGGTAGGTGTGACCCCCTGTCCCCTTGGGCTTGACCCCACAGACCTCCCCCACGGCCCCAGCGACCGCGTCAAAGGGGATCGACCGCCGGGCCCGCGCGAAGGCCGGCTGCTCCGGGCGGTCCGCCGTACGCGTCAGGACATACGCCCGCCGCACGCGCTCGCGAAACGTCTCCGTTCCCAGGCACAGCTCGTAATCCTTCGGCTCGGCGAAGACCGTCTGCCGCCGATTGCCCCGGTTCATCACATGATAGTACGCCCCGGCGTACTCGATCCGCAACGGACGCGCCATAGAACACCCCTTTCCTAAACAGCCACGCCGCTACCCTACCGCCGCCCCAACGGCCCGTCAAGCACCAAAATGTGAAAAGGGTAGGTGTGACCCCCATAATTCTGGCATTTTCGAAGAAGGTTATCTCTACGGGGCCGAGTACCTCCAGAAGATTCAGCCGGACCTGATTGTGGGGGGGCATTCCTGGGTCATGGACCGCCCGCAGCAGATGATCGATCGCTTTGTTGCTGGGCCCGCGAAATTCGCGACGTGTACCAGAGCCTCAGTGCCGAGGAGGACTACCGCTACATGTTCGACCCCTACTGGGTCCGCGCCGAGCCGTACCGGGTTTTGGTCAAAGCCGGCCAAACAGCGGAAGTGACGCTGCACGTTCGCAATTTCCTGTCGCGGCCCCAGGAACATCGCATCCAGGTGCAGGCTCCCCGTGGCGTTACCGTCGAGCCGGCATTGCTGGAAAGCTCAGTCGGCCGCAGTCCAGTGGAGAGTTCCACGTGAAGGTTCACGACGCCCGAAGCGAAACCGGGCGTGTCCATCGTTGGTTTCGACGTGGCTCTCGACGGCAAACGCTACGGCCAATGGTTTGACATGATCATCTGCGTGGAACGGTAGTACCGGGCCATTGAACGCCAGGTTGCCCTTTGCCAAGCTGTTGAAGCAATGTGGACGGTCCTTCCCGACTCCGGTGCTCACGGAATCCGTCTCGACCCCCTGGAACGCCCCGATCCTGTTACCTCGTCGGTGTACTCGCCTCCGGTGTGTGTTCCTGCCCCCGGATCGCGCCGAGTAGCTCTTCGGCCGAAGCGGTCTTGAGCACGTAGCCCTCAGCCCCGGCCCGATACATCTTCTGTATCATTTCAGGTTCGTTGTAGTTTGAAAGTGCGATGATGCGTGTCTGGGGCAGATGCTCCTTGATCTGACGGGTGGCCACGTCGCCGTCGATCAAAGGCATGGACACATCCATAATGACCACGTCCGGCTCCAGCCGCAGGGCTAAATCCACGGCCTCGCGACCGTGAGCCGCCTCGCCTACGATTTCGATACCGTCTCACTCAGCAGCGACCGCATGCCCTCCCGCACGATCCTGTGATCGTCCGCCAGCAGCACGCGCAGGGGCCCTTTGTAGTCGGTAGCCGGTAGCCCGGTGGTCGGCAGGTCGCTTGTCCGCTCTCACTCGACTACCGACGTCCGACTACCGACTACCGTCTTCGCGATCCGGCACCACGATAAAGAATATGCTGCCTTTGCCCTCGGCTCCTGATCTTCATGCGACCGCCCAGCAATTCGACCCGCTCGCGGATACTCAGCAGGCCGTACCCGGCCGCTTCTTGAAGCTCTTGCGGATCAAAGCCACGGCCCCGATCCGAGATCGACAAGCAGACACATGGGCCGCACCGCCTAAGCCGGATTCTGGCCTCATTGACCCGAGCGTGTTTGACCACGTTGAACAGCAATTCCTGGACCGCCTTGTACAGGAAGCCTTTGATCGCCATCTGATTGCAGGGACGATTGGACCGTTCGCACGCACCTGAACGACCAGGCCATGCTTGACCTGCATTTGCTTGGCCAGCCAGCCCAGGGTCTCGACGAAGTCGCCTGTGGTGCAGCACGGCGGGACTGAGTTCGTGGGACAAACCCCGCGATTTCTCGATGGCCTCCTTGAGCATGTCGTCGATCTGTGCCGCCAGGTCCCGCAAGAACGCATCGCATTTGACCCGGCTCCGCAACAGGCTCAGATGGAATTTCGCCCCGGCGATGATCTGCTGCAAGTCATCGTGCAGAATTTCCGCCATCCGTTTTCGCTCCCGGTCTTCCGTCAGCGACACTTCCAGCGTCATCTTCTGAAGCTGCCTGGCCCGCTGCTGCAACTGGGCGGTGCGCTCGCCACTTTGCTCTCCAACGTCACGTTCGAGGTTTCGCAGGCCTCCTCGGCCTGCTTGCACTCGGTGATGTCCTCGCCGGACTCAGCGTCCCGGTGATCTTGCCGGTTCCGTCTCGGATGACGGAATTGTGCCAGGCGATAATCCAAGCTGTTCCTGGCTGGTCCAGACGGGATTCTCGAGGTATTCGACCGGCTCGAGATGGCCGGAAACCAACTGGTCGAAGCCGGCCTTGAGCTGCGTTCTGATTCGTTCCGGGAGGAAGGTGTCAATCCAGTTCTTGCGGAATTCCAGGGACGCCTTACTAATTTCCGGCTCGGTCGCGGGGAAACAAAGAGACGGAAATCGAGGCTCCATGGAACCACGGAGGTTTTTCTCTTGAAGGTCTTCCCGGGTGTCATCAAAATGTAGCCGATGAATCCATGCAGGGCCCAACAGGAGGAGCTGAAGGTGTCCATCACTTCGAGAGAATCGAAGTGCGATGAGGGCCAGGAAGATCTCGGCAGCAAGGCATGGATCGTGCTGGCAGGCCAGAGAGGGGCTTTGTGTCTATCCTGTGCGGACCTCGATAACCTGGTGTTTCTCCCTCGGGCGACGCCGCATGGGGCTTGGCAGGGCATGCCCCTCAAATTAGCAATTAGCGGGAAATGTTCCCTTGGGGGAGTTCCGGGGAAATCTATGAGCAAGCCGTCGTCAAGCCTGTCCCGAGGCTGCCGAAGGAACCATCGCGGGACTTACCTTGATCCGGCGTCACCCGGTTCAGGCGCCAGCCAACGAACCCGGCCGGTTTCGAGGTTGTGGGTAGAAATGCAGCCGACAATCTTGATTTTGCTCTCGTCTTCCAGGCGCGGCAGGATCGGGCTCAGCTCCCGGATGCGGGCCACCGTCAAGCGGACGTTCGCCTCCGCCACAGCCTCCACGAATTCCTTGTTCTTCGAGTTGCGTGCGCCGGGCACGTCCTGCACCGTTGGACGGCGGGCTGGATCTTGTCCAGCAGGCCGGTGAGATTGCCGAGCTGTACGTGATCGCACGCGCCTTCGACGGCGCCGCAATTGGTGTGGCCCATGACGACCACCAGTTTGTGCCGGACACTTGGCAGGCGAATTCCATGCTGCCCACGAGGTCGGCGTCCGCGATGTTGCCGGCGATGCGGGCGTTGAACAGGTCGCCGAGGCCGACGTCGAAGATGAACTCCGCCGGGGTGGGGCCAATCGATGCAACTGAGCAGGACGGCCCGCGGATATTGCCCCGCCGCGGTGATACGCTGGTCGTGGAGCATATCGCGCGGCTCCGGTTTGCCGGAGGCGAAGCGTGGTTGCCGCTCTCAGCCACTCGACACCGGGCGGGGGGCGGCAGCCTCCTGCTCTCGCTGGTGGGCGGCGAGGTACCGTGCTGCGGCGTGGCGGTCGAGGGTGTGCCGGTCGAGCAGCCGGAAAGCGTGAGCAGCAACAAGATCGTGATGAGCCCGGCACTGACGGAAAGTGCTGCCTGGCCAGGATTCATAGCCCGTGGTCGGTTGAGAGTCGTTAGGTCCATACTCTTGCCTTTCAGGTACAACGGTGGCGAAGCCGGCTATTCGCTGACCCTCCGTCGGATTCGGGATGGAGGATCTACTCCATAGAATCCCAGTATTGCGCGGGGCCCACTCGGCCAGCGCGGCGCCCCCCCTGCTGTCGTGCAGCCTTTACCCGCCTCCGACCCCGCACAGACACGCAGCCTTTCGCGCCGTTGCCACGTGCGAACCGATGCTGAATGCCGGGGCTGACTTCCGGAGTTCCCCCCAAAGAGTCTCGGGATGACACTCCTTCCGTCCGTTGGCGTAGTTCGCGGTTCAATGGCCATGGGGAGCAAAGAGCAGAGCACGCACAGGACAGGTAGGATTGCGGTCATAGCCTCGCCCCCGGGCGGTGTCTAACGCCGAAAGCCTATGGGCGGCTAAGCGAATTCCCGCCTGCATCCGCCGCCGGGGCAGACTTACAATGGAGCAGAATCTTGCTACCGAATGCCCCTCCCGTCAGACCCAGAGAAAGGAGCCTGAGCCATGGTGCTTCGAACCTATTCTGCCGACCATGCACTATCCGCCCTTGAAGGTGGCCGAAGACACGTGGCTGATCCAGCAAGCGACGTCCCTTGCCGATACATGTGCCGGACCGCTAAAAACCCTTCCACGCGTCGCCGTGCTCTGACGGTTTCGGCGTGAACCCCTCATAGCGTGCCAAGGCGAAATCCCATTTCCCGCTGTTCTGTGGCTCATGCCCCCCGCGTGCGCTCGAACCACGGATCGCGGCCAGTAGCTCTTCGCCCGAAGCAGTTTTGAGCAC
>CAVVRJ010000052.1:0-283125 GCA_963750205.1 uncultured Planctomycetota bacterium | reverse complement strand
TTCGATTCAGATAGGGACGCGGACCTCGCGTCTCTATCACGGATTCGTTGCGGCCGGATGGCCGACGGTGATATCGTCGATGAACACAAGACCGGCGCCGTCCGGCTTCGGACTGGTCCGGTCACCCACACCGATGATCAACTTCTTCACGCCGGAGGTCTTGACGCCTGCTGTGCTGAACTGACTGAGCGGGATGCGCCACTGCTGCCAAGTGGCCAGGTTCGTGGCCGCCGGGTCCGGATAGCTGATCGCCTTGCTCTTGCCGGCGCTGTCCTGCACCGTAACGTACAGCGGCGCCGCATCGTTGGCGGGCTGCGCAACACCGATGGCCTGCACGCCCCACGCCGCCCGTGACGCTCCCCGTTGTGGCGATGCCGGAGAATTGGGCGACCGCCGTTGCGGTGGCCGTGTGGCTGGTCACGACCAGGCCGATGTAAACGGTGGCGTTCATATTGATCGTCTGCGGGTTCCAGGACATCGAAGTCCATTTCACCCCATCGGTCGAGTAGTAGCCGTTGAAGGTCGTTCCCACCCGCTCGATCTTGACCCAGACGGGCGTCTTCAAAGCCATCTGCTCGGCGGTGGCGACCGCCGTGTCGCTCGTGGCCGCGCTGGCAGCCAGCAGGCGTGCCTGGTAGCGCACGCCGTTGCCGGGCGTGGCGTAGACAGCGGCAAAGCGGGCCCCCGGATCGAGGCTGTCCCGAATCATGACGCCCCCTTTGGCCCATGGGTCCGTATTGTCCACGCTCTCGACCTTGGCGATGATCGAGCCGTTACCGCTGAGTGATTTGGAGGCAAAGCGGAACTGGTCCGCCGAGTTCCAGATGTCCGTGCCGCAGCCGCTCATCGTGATCCCGCCCGCGGCCGATTGCACGAAGCCCACCGGACGGCCCTGGAAGTACAGGGTCAGTGTGTCGGCCCCGTTGACCGTCCAATCCTGGGGCGTGTCCCACGTCCGCGCGGCCTCGCTGTAAAAAGGCACCTTGGTGTTGTTGTAATCGAGAGGCATCGCTTGCTTGCCACCGTGGACGATCGTCTGCTCGGCGAACGGTGCCTGGAGATAGCCCACGGTCGAACCGCTCTTACCGTCGGTGAAGCCGTCGATCCAGGTGTCGTAAATGCGGTTGTCGGTGTCGTTGTAGCTCTCGAAATCTTCCACCACGAAGGACTCTTTCGTCGAGAAGCTCCAGACGTCTCCCGCCCAACTGTTCGGGGTGGCCGCATCATTGACCTCGACGATCTTCCAATAGTAGGTGGTTCCAAACGTCAACGGTCCGGGATCGAAGCTGTGCGCGGCGACGGTCTGGAGCGGAGCCGTTCCGTTCGCGACCGCCTGCTGATCCGTGCCGAAGTAGACGTTGTGCGCAGCGGCTTCGCGTCCGGCCCGCCAGCTCAGCGTCGCGTTTACATTCACCCCGGTGGCGCCGGACGCCGGGCTCGGCTGCCGCGGCGTGACCGGTGTGTAGTAGAACTGCACCTCGCTGAGGCCGAACTGCGGCGCAATGCCGCCCCAGTTGCTCTTGACGGTCAGGCGGACGAACTTGGCGACGGCGCCGGCGAAGTCCACGGTGGTGTTGTGGGCATAGTTGTCCGCGCCCGGTCCCTGGACGAACTGTGTGTCTTTCAGCAACGTCCAGGTAGTGCCGTCGACGGAGTATTCGATCGTGACGTCCTTGATCCCGAAGCCCAGCACGGACTCGTAAAGGACGTTGTAGTTCCAGACCCACATCTCCGCCAGCTTATAGGTCTGGTCGAACGCGTACTGGATCCAGGTCGGCTGCGGCCCGGTCTTGCTGCTGATCCACATGGCCGTGCTGGCGGACGAGTGCAGGTCGTTGGACAGGCCGGAGCCGTTGACGGTATTTTGCGGCGTCACGCCGGTATCGGAGCTGGACGCGGTAGCGGTGATGGCCGTCACGCGGTAGGTGAGCGTTTCGGTCGTGAAGCTCCAGACGTTGCCTTTGACGATCGTGGAACTCGGCGGGGCGTTGACCTCATCGACCCGCCAGTAATAGGTCTTGCCGAAGTCGAGCACGCCGGGCGGATCGTAGGTGTTCGCGTCCTGCGCCTGGCTGACCAGCACCCCCTTCGCCTCGGTCCGACTGGCGGCACTGACGTCCGCGAGCACGGTCCCCAGGTATACGTCGTGCGTAGCGGCATAGCCTCCCGGCCTCCAACTCAGCACGACATCCCGAGGCACATCGGTCGCTCCGTTGGCCGGAGCGGAGTTCTGCGCAAACGCCGGCGCCGGACCCGGCGTCACCGGCGGCGTGTCCGTCGTCCAGGTAGCGCCAACGATCGTCCCGTTATGCGGCTGGAGCGCGCTATCGAAGGCCGTCGTCCCCTGCCCCTCATTGAATTGCCAGTAGCCGACCAGCCCATCCTCCGTCCCGCGGAGCTCATGGTTCATGCTCTCCTGGATCTGGGCCACGGTGCGGGCATAATTCCAGATGCGGACTTCGTCGATGAGGCCGGCAACATACCGGGCGTTGCTGGTGTTGCAGCCGATCCGAATGAGGTTCTGCACCGCTAATCCGGCGATCGAGGCCGGCATATTAGTGAGAGCCCCCTCCTCTTTTCCATCCACGACGATGGAGACCTTCGTTCCTTGTTTGACGTAAGCCACGTGATGCCAGGCGCCAAGGACGTTGGTCGTGCTGTTTACCGACCAGACCCCGACGCCGTCCGCCTGCGTCTGGTAGCGCGACCCCACCGTCCCATTGGCCCGTACCATCAGGTGAAAGCCGATACGGTTGGCCGCTGCACCCCAGTAGCTATTCGAAATGACCACACGATCGTCGTTGACCCACGGCGTACTGGCTTTGACCCAAGCCGACATCGTGATATCGTCCGAAACGAGCGCCGTGGCGACCTCCACGCGGTTGCTCGTTCCGTCAAACTGCAACGCCGAGGCCCCGGCACAAAGGCCGGACAGGGCCGGAAACAGACAACACCCCACCGACAGGAACACCACCAACAGAGGATTCACCAGACCATTTGACTTGCTACACATGATCATACTGCCTTTCCAAAGAAGAACAACGAAACAAGCTGTCAGGCATCTCTATCCGCACCCGTCCTATGGGTTCGTGGCGGCCGGATGGCCGATACTGATGTCGTCGATGAACACAAGGCCGGCGCCGTCCGGTTTCGGATTCGTCCGATCACCCACGCCAATCATCAAGGTCTTCACGCTGGACATCTTGACCCCGGCGGAACTGACGCCGCTCAGGGCGATGCGCCACTGCTGCCAACTGGTCAGATTCGTGGCCGCCGGGTCGGGATAGCTGATCGTCTTGCTCTTGCCGGCGCTGTCCTGCACCGTGACGTAGAGCGGCGCCGGATCATTGGCGGGTTGGGCCACGCCAATCGCCTCCACGTCCCAGGAGCCGGCGACGGTGCCGGTCGTGGCAACGCCGGAGAAGCGGCCCGTCGTGGCGGCCGTGGCCGTGTGACTGGTAACGCATAGGCCGATGTAGGCCGGGCTATTCATGGCAATCGTTTGCGGATTCCAGGACATCGAGGTCCATTTCACGCCATCGGTCGAGTAGTAGCCGTTGAAGCTGGTCCCAAGGCGCTCGATCTTGATCCAAACGGGCGTCTTGAGGGCCATCTGCTCGGCCGTGGCGACACTCGTATCGCTCGTGGCGCTGCCCGCGTTCAGCAGCCGGGCCTGGTAGCGCACGCCGTTGCCGGGCGTGGCATAGACGGCGGCAAAGCGCGTGTCGGGAGCGAGGCTATCGCGAATCATCACGCCGGCCTTGGCCCACGGGTCCGTGTTCTCGATGCTTTCCACTCGGGCGATGATGCTGCCGTTGCCGGCGAGCTTCTTGGCCGCGAACCGGAACTGATCGGCCGTGTTATAGATGTCCGTGCCGATGCCGCCCATGGTCATCGTGCCGGGGGGCGATTCCAGGAAGCCGACCGGGCGGCCGCAGAACCAGATCGTCAGCGTGTCGATTCCGTGGGTCGCCCAATCCTGGGGCGTATCCCACGTTCGCTCGGCCTCGCTGAAGTAGGGCGACTTGGTGTTGTTGTAATCCAGAGGCATGGACTGCTTGCCCCCGTGAATGATCGTCTGCTCGGCGAAAGGCGCGTTGAGATATCCGACGGTCGAGCCGCTGCTGTGGTTCGTCATGCCGTCGATCCAGGTGTCGAAAATGCAGTTGTCTTTGTCATTGTAGCTCTCGAAGTCGTCCAAGACCAAGGCTTCCGTCGTCGAGAAGCTCCAGACGCTGCCTTCCCAGACCGGGGGATTGGCGGCGTTGTTCACCTCGGCGACCTTCCAGTAGTAGGTGGTCCCGTAACTGAGCGGACCCGGGTCGAAGCTGTGTGGCGACACGGCTTGGACGGGAGCCGTGTCGTTCGTGACGGCCTTCTGATCCGTGCCGAAGTAGACCTTATGGGAGGCTGCCTCTCGTCCCGCCCGCCAAGCGAGCGTCGTATTGACCCCGACGCCAGTCGCGCCGGAGGCCGGGCTTGGCTGCCGCGGCAGGACCGGGATATAGAAGAACTGCACTTCGCTCAGGCCGTACTGCGCCCGCGCGCCGCCCCAGTTGCTCTTGGCGGTCAAGCGGAGATACTTGGCGACGACGCCGCCAAGGTCCAGCGTTGTGTTGGCGGCGTAGCTATCCTGGGAGGGACCCTGGGCGAACTGGGCATTCTTCCACAGGGTCCAGTTGGCGCCATCGGTCGAGTACTCGATCGTAACGTCCTTGATCCCGTAGCCCAGAACGTTCTCGAAGACGACGTTGTAGTTCCAGACCCGCATTTCCTTGAGCTTGTAGAGGGTGTCGAACGTGTACTGAATCCAGGTCGGCTGCGGGCCACCGGCGCCGCTGAGCCACATGGTCGTGTTGACGGTCCCATGGAGAACGCCGGTCAGGCCGGAACCGTTGATCGTATTCTCCGGCCCGGAGCCGGGGTCGGAGCTGGAGGCTGTGGCCGTGATGCTCGTGAGCCGATACGTGAGGGCCTCGGTCGTGAAGCTCCACACGTTGCCTTTGACGATAGTGGAACTGGGCGGAGCATTGACCTCATCCACACGCCAGTAGTAGACCTTGCCCAATTCGAGCACTACGAGCGGAGCATAGCTGTTCGGGTCCTGGGCTTGGCTGACCAGCACGCCCCTCGGATCGGTCCGGCTGGCCGCCGTGACATCCGCCAGAACGGCCCCGAAGTACACGTCATGCGTGGCGGCAAAAGGCCCCGGCTTCCAGGCGAGCACGACGTCCGTGGGGACATCGGTGGCGCCGTCCAGCGGCGCAGGCGCCACCGCCCAGTTCGGTGTGCCGCGCATGCTCTCGGGCGGACCGTCGCCCGTCGGCGTGTAATCCGCGTTCGTCGTCAGGAGGAGCTTATCCGCAATGAAGCCGTCCTCGCGCATATAGAGGTTGAGCGTGTGGACGCCAACGGTGGCGACGACGCAGGTGGAGCGTGGACCGTCCAATGTGCTGTTGGACCAGGCATACTGGCCGTTCCACCCACTCATGTTGTCGCAGGTGTCTATCTCCAGGCCGTCCAAGCCGGCGTGGCAGGAATCATCGTTGCCGTTCGCCCCGTAGCCGTAGATCCACACGTAGTAGGTCCCAGCCTTCACAAAAGTGATCTGGTAGTCCAGACGGCAACTGCTCGTCGAATAGCCGGGGGAATTGTGGTTGTTATTGTTATTGTTCGGCTGCGACTGCATGCCGGCTGCGCCGGTGAAACCACCCGTGGGCCCGACTTGGACCCATTCATCTCCGTTGGGCGCCTTGACCTTGTTGTCGTAATCCACGGCGCGCACGCACACCATGCCGTCGGGCCCGGAATCCTGCTGGAACGGCACCGCCGCCAGGACAGTGGTCGCCCACCACAAGGCCACGAGGGAGCCAATCAGAGCCAATGATCTTCCACGCATGGCAGTCCTCCTATCGAATTCGCAAGGAACGGTTCGTTGCTACGAGCACGCCACATACGGACCTCGGTTGCCTACGGGTTCGTGGCGGCTGGATGGCCGACGCCGATATCGTCAAAGTAGATCAGGCCGGACCCGCCCGGTTTCGGATTGGCCCGGTCGCCCACGCCGAGGATCAGCTTCTTCACGCCGGCCAGCTTGACGCCGGCAGCGCTGACATCGCTCAACGCGATCCGCCACTGCTGCCAGGTGGACAGCATCGTGGCCGCCGGGTCCGAATAGGTGACGGTCTTGCTCTTGCCGCCGCTGTCCTGGACCACCACGTAGAGCGGCGCCGCCGCGTTCGCCGGCTGAGCCACACCGATTGCCTCCACGTCCCACGCGCCGGTGACATTCCCCGTGGTGGCGACGCCGGAGAAGCGGCCTGTCGTCGCGGCCGTGGCATTGTGGCTGGTGACGCACAAACCGATGTAAGCCGGGCTGTTCATGGCAATCGTCTGCGGGTTCCAGGACATTGAGGTCCATTTCACGCCATCGGTCGAGTAGTAGCCGTTGAAGCTGGTCCCCACCCGCTCGATCTTGATCCACACGGGCGTCTTGAGGGCGATCTGCTCGGGCGTAGCGACGCTCGTATCGCTCGTGGCGCTGCCCGCGTTCAGCAGCCGTGCCTGGTAGCGCACGCCATTGCCGGGTGTGGCATAGACGGCGGCAAAGCGCGCGCCCGGATCGAGGCTGTCGCGAATCATCACGCCGGCTTTGGCCCAGGGGTCCGTGTTGTCCACGCTCTCGATCTTGGCGAGGATCGTGCCGTTGCCGGTGAGTTGCTTGGCGGCGAAATGGAATTGGTCGGCCGTATTATAGATATCGGTGCCGATCCCGCCCATGGTCATCGTGCCGGGGGGCGACTCCAGGAAGCCGACCGGGCGGCCGCAGAACCAGACCGTCAGGGTGTCAATCCCGTGGGCCGTCCAGTCCTGAGGCGTGTCCCAGGTCCGTGTTGCCTCGCTGTACAGATACTTCGGACCGGCGTTGTTGTAGCTCATGGGCATGGACTGCTTGCCGCCATGAACGATCGTCTGCTCGGCATACGGGGCCTGGGCGTTGCCGACCACCGAGCCGGACTGGTCCCCCTTGGGATCGTAGTTGTCGAGCCAAGTGTCGAAGATGGCATTATTCGTGTCGTTGTAGCTCTCAAAGTTATCCACGACCAGGGAGTCGCTGGTCGTGAAACTCCAGACGTCTCCTTCCCAGACCTTCGGTGCGGCCGCCTGGTTGACCTCGGCGACCTTCCAGTAATAAGTGGTTCCGAGCATCAGTGGGCCGGGATCGAAGGTATACCCGGGGACGGTCCGCACCGGGGCCGTATCGTTCGCGACGGCCTGCTTGTCGGCGTCAAAGTACACCTGGTGGGTAGCGGCCTCCCGCCCCGGCCGCCAGCTCAGCGTGGTGTTTACCGACACGCCGGTAGCGCCCGCCGCCGGACTGGGCTGCCGCGGACTATCGGGAATATAGAAGAACTGCACCTCGCTCAGGCCGTACTGCGGACGGGTGCCGCCCCAGTTGCTCTTGGGGACCAGCCGGATGTACTTGGCCACGAGGCCGCCGAAGTCCACGGTCGTGTTGGCGGCGTAGCCATTCTGGGACGGCCCCTGGGCCAACTGGGTATCCTTCCACACGGTCCAGTTGGTGCCGTCGGTGGAGTACTGGATCGTGACATCCTTGATCCCATAGCCCAAGACGTTCTCGAAGATGACGTTATAGTTCCAGACCTTCATCTGCTCGAGCTTGCAGGCGGCGTCAAAGGCGAACTGAATCCACGTCGGCTGCGGGCCGGCGGCCGCACTGAGCCACATGGCCGCGGCGTCGGTCGAATGCAGGCCGTTCGTCAGGCCGGAGCCATTGACCGTATTCTCCGGTCCCGAGTTGGCCTCGGCGCTGGAGGCCGTGGCCGTGACGGCCGTCATCTGGTACAAAGCCGCCTCGGTCGTGAAGCTCCACACGATCCCCTTGAAAACCGTGGAACTGGGCGGGGCATTGACTTCATCCACGCGCCAATAGTAGGTCTTGCCCAACTCGAGCACGCCCGGCGGATCGTAGGTGTTCGCATCCTGGGCCAGGCTGACCGACACGGGGCCGGGCTTGCCGGCCGTGGCCGCATCCACGTCCGCCAGCGAAGTCCCGAAATAGACGTTGTGCTTGGCCGCGTAGGTCCCCGGCGTCCAGCTCAGGATCGTCCCGGCATAGACGTCCGTGGCCTTGTCGGCGGGCGAGGGATTCGAAGGGCCACCTGTCACCGCGGCGACGGTCTCACCTACGAGGTACGCGCAGTCCGTGGTGTTTCTCCGGATCGACCAGATCAAGGCGACTTGCCCCTCCGCCGCCGGCGCCAACAGGAGCAGGACGCTGCCGTTGGTATCGCTATTGAAGAAATCATCCATCGCCTTATTGGGGTCTGTGGTCACCCTACTGTTCACCGCCGGAATCTGGACTGTCGTGAGGGGTCCCGACCAGGTCCGCCATGTCCAGGGTGACGGGGGAATCGAGGGCCGGCAGCGGATTGTTCGGCACGCCCGGCGCCATGCTCCAAGTCAACTGCGTGAAGGGGATGGTGATCTTCTCCTGCGATTCGATGACCCCGTAGATCGCTACGCGGCCGGAACCATCGCTGCCAAGGTCCAGACGGACATTGGAGAGATTCTTTCCGGGAGTCCTCAGCGTCGAGATGTCGAACCTCATATAGCCGACGCGCCGTCGGCTGGATATGCTTCGCACGTGCACGGCGGTCGTGTTGTAGGCCTGCGTGGGCCCGTATTGCGTGTCGTTGCAGACGTGTCCCGTCGTCGGCCACGATCTGCCGGAACGTGTCTGCCCCAGCGCCCCCGGTTGCCGCGAGTAGAACCAGAGTGGAAATTGAAAGAATGACTGATCTCGACATGTCTCCAATCCTCCTACCTCAATAAATACTTCTCCGCGCCGGCACCAGGCCGGCGGGCTCACTCCGAACCGCTCGCGATGATGCTGCGGCGGTGCCACACACCTGCGCTTTCCGTATTATACCATATGTCCCCCAGGGGTGGAAGAGATTATCGGGCCTTTTGGGCTGTGTGACCAGGTTTCACAGGTCGGGTGGCAGCCTCAAGGCTTCCGGCTTTGGGGATGGTCGGACGTCGGTGCGGGGCGGACCTTTTCAGGGCAGGCGTTGGAGTCCCTCCCAGCGTACTTTCCACTTGCCGTTGTTGGGGAAACCGGGGGCCGGGCCGCTGGGACCGCCATCCCAGCCGGCGGCCATCATGGCCACGGCCGCCAGCAAGCCGCCGTTGCCGGGCAGATAGACGGGCAGTCGGGCCGACTGGTAGTTGTGCCCGTTGGCCGGATACCGGTTCTTCGGGGATTCCAGGAACAAGGCATCCACCGCCTTTTCCGGCTCGCCCAGCCGGGCGGCGGTCATCGCCAGCACCGGATAGTCCCAACCCCAGGTGCTCGGCCAGTCCCAGGTCTTGAGGACCTGGTCGAGCGTCCGCTTCATCACGTTTGGATCGATCAAGGGCGTCGCCGGGACGAAGCCATACGCCGCCAACATGGACGGATGATCGCGCGTAACGGTGTACGGCGGCGTCTCGATGGCGGTATACACGCCGTCCCGCACGGTCGGCCGGGACAGCCGCTGGAGCACCCGGTCCCACCCCGGCTCGCGCTCCAAGCCCAGGCGCTCACGCCACTTCTGGGCCGTCTCCAGGGCCCAGTGCCAATAGGCAAGCTCGAAAGTAGGATTTAGATTGCGGGCCCGGGTTGAGCCGTAGCTCTCCTGGGCCGGAATCAGGGCGGGCCCGAGCACGTACCGCTGGCCGGCCTCGTCCCACACGGGATAGGAAGCCATGAATTCCGCCGTCTCGAAGACGATCTGCCGGTATAGTTCCAGCGTCTGCCTGTCCGGGTGGGCCCGGTAGCACAATTCGGCGTAATAGATCGGATGCGGCTGCTGCCAGATCAGGAAGACGCCGACCTCGCTGGGACTCTCCTGGCCGGTCGAGGAGGTCATCTTGGGCCAGCGAGCGCCGCGATACCCCTGTAATTCGGCCGTCGCCTGCGCCTGCGGTAGGATCGACCGATACCACGGCAGGCTCCGCTCCAGTAGTCCTGCCCGGCCCCACAATGCGAAATGCGCGGCGTGCCACCAGTGCATCTCCAGGTGGAACTTGCCGTACCAGCTATTGTAGGTCAGCCCCGTCTCCTGCGGCGGACATGACCCGGCACATTGAATCGCCGTCAGATATTGCGAGAGCACAACGCGCCGCTCCAGCTCCGCCGCACGCGGGTCGGAACAGGGGGAAAAATCAATCGCTCCCCCGCTCATCCAGAACTGCTTCCAGTGCTCGGCCGCGAGTTTCCGAACCGTCTCGAAATCTGCTCGGTAGAGAACGCAAAATCCTGCGTCTCTACGCCAGGGCCGAACGCCACCACGATGTCGAGGAAAGACCGCAAGATTTTGCGTCTCTACAAGGCCGATCTCATACTCGTGCTGCGACTTGGTCTCGATCCGCCCACCTTGCGACCACGCGGCGCGAACGTGGTAGTGGTCCGCGTCGAGGATGCGAGTGAAGTCCGCCTGCTGCTTCTCCGATTCGCGCCTGCGTCGTGTGCCGGTCCGGATGGTTCCAGTCCGCCGCGACCCGCCAGTCGGCGCTGCCATACGGAAAGCCAGGGAGACGGCCAGCCGCCCTTGCGCCAGCAAAGGCGACTCGATCCGAACGGCCAGCAAGTCACGCGTCGGATGACAGACGGTCAAGACGCGAACGCTCTGTCCCTCGAGCTCGAACCGGCTGCTCAGAAGCCCGGTCCACAAGTCCAACGTCTGCGACGTGTTCGCCAAGTCCTCGATGGCCGCCGCCGACCCATCGGCCTTGGTCAAGCGCAGCCCGATCCGCCCGAGATCCAGCCGATGCGGGTTGGCCCGCAGCCAGTCGGCCGCCGCCGAATACCCGCCGGAGCGGCCGCGGCCGGAGGCATAGGGCACCTTCCGCCCCGCGACCTCGTACTCCTCCAGAATATCCGCCACGCGGTAGCCCTGGGGATTGGGCAGACTATGCCAGCCCCATTGGGAAAGCGTGCACAGCGGCACACCTTTCTCATAGTACGCGGGAAACGTCTGCAAACCGGTGATATCGGCGGTGAACGCAAACTCGCCATTGCCCACGCTCAGCGGCGTCAACGGATCGGCCTTCGTCAAAGTGACATTGTGCCGTGTCACAAGCGCAAACCGATCGATCCGCGAACCGGATGCGCCCGCCTCCCCATCCCGCGTCTCTACTCCGCAAACAAGACTCAGGGCAAAGAACGAGACAAGTGGCGACACGAGAAAGGTCTTCTTCATTTCCGTTCTCCAAAGCGGCTGACCTCATTGCGACCTGCCTTCAAGTGTATCTGCCGCGACTCATCCGCACAACCAGATCCGCGTTACATGGGGCACCGAAGTGATGCCGGGATCACTGCGGCAGGCAGCCCTCGGAGTCTCCAGCACCTTTAGAAGAGTTCGAGGATATCGCGGCTGCTCCCCTTGACGGTCTACCGACAGATACCTACGATGAGGGCACGGCCTAGGTCTCCGGGCACAAACTGATGGATAAGTCCATACTCTGCCGGTGGGCAGACCAACAAAGATACAGAAAGACACACAAACCGCGAGCGGTAGTCAGAAATGAGACGCCGTCTCTGCTCTCGATGCGAGGGACGTGCGAGGAGTTTGCCATGAGAAATCGACTTCAAAAGCTGACCCTGAGAGGCTTCAAAACAATTCGCGGACTCGACGACTTCGAGCCCGGTCCCTTGACGGTGCTGATCGGCCCGAACGGAGCGGGCAAATCCAACTTCATCTCCTTCTTCCGAATGCTGTCGTGGACGCTGGCAGCCCCTGGGAACCTTCAAGCGCATGTAGCGGAGTTGGGAGGCGCCAGCGCGCTGCTCCACGATGGCCCCGAAGTGACGCGAGAAATCGATGCGGACCTGACGATCGTGACGGACTCCGGGGAGAACCAGTATGCGTTCCGACTGGTCTATGCCGCAGGGGATACACTCATCTACACCGACGAGCGATATCGTTTCTCTCGCCCCGACTTTCCCGGACGTGCTGACTGGAAGGGACTGGATGCCGGACACCGTGAGTCGAAGCTGCTGGAGAAGGCGAATGAAGGCGACCCCACAGCGAGGATGATTCTCCTGCTCTTACGAAAGATGATTGTCTACCAGTTTCACAACACCTCCGCGACCGCGCGGATGCGGAACAAATGGGACGTTCAAGATGGACGCTGGCTGAAAGAGGATGGCGCCAATATCGCCCCATTTCTGTATCGGCTGCAGAATGGCGACCCCAAGTCCTACCAGCGTATCGTGGACACGATTCGCCTGATTCTGCCTTTCTTTGCTGACTTCGAGTTTGAGCCCAGCTATGGAAAGCTACTTCTGAGCTGGCGTGAGAAGGGCTGTGATCGCGTGTTTAACGCTTCCCAGGCGGCCGATGGCATGTTGCGCGTGATGGCCATCGTCACCCTCCTCCTCCAGCCGGACCGTGACTTGCCGGATGTGCTGATACTCGATGAGCCGGAACTGGGCTTGCATCCTTATGCCATCAATGTCATTGGAGGCCTGATCCGCAGCGCGGCGACGAACACGCAGGTCATCATCGCAACTCAATCCATGCCACTGGTGGACTGCTTCAAACCAGAGGAGATTGTTGTTGTTGAACGCAAGGAACGTAAATCAGAGTTTCGACGACTTGATGCGAGCACGTTGCAGGAATGGCTGGAAGACTATTCGCTCTCCGAACTGTGGGAGAAGAACGTGATCGGAGGCCGCCCGTCATGAGCGTGCGACTTCATTTCATCGTCGAGGGCCAGACGGAAGAGACTTTCATCAATCGCGTGATCATACCTCATTTGGCCTCCTGCCGGTGTGGGGCGATGTCCGATGTGTCATGACAAGCCGCAAGCGCAGCACAATCCACCGTGGTGGTCTCATCAGTTACGCAAGAGCCCGACAAGACATCATGCTGTGGATGAAGGAAGACCAGAACCGGGATGTTGCTTTCACAACCATGTTCGACCTGTACGCGTTGCCGCCGGATTTCCCCGCCTATCAGGAGGCTGGCGGAGCCGATTCGCCGTACAAACGCGTGGCGGAACTCGAAAGTGCCATGATCAAAGACGTCGGTCATCCGCGTTTCGCGGCGTACATCCAGCTTCATGAGTTTGAGACATTGCTGTTGGCGGCCCCGCAAAAGCTGGATTGCAGGTATCTGGACTGTGATCGAGCCATTCGGAACCTCGTGGAAATGGCCGCAGGTTTTGATTCACCCGAACTGATCGATGACGGCCCGAACACAGCGCCCTCGAAACGGATCATACGAGAAATCCCGGAATACGAAGGAATGAAAGCTTCCGCAGGCCCATTGGTGGCTGAGAAGATCGGTCTGCCCGAATTGAGAGACAAATGCAGACACTTCGATCAGTGGCTGTCCCAACTCGAAAACCTGGCTTGAGAGCGATCAGGCACAGGTCACAATGCACAGGGCCGTCGCTCAGAAGGGCAACGGCCCTGTGGCGTATCTTGGTCGGCCGGCCCGCGGAATCCCCCTCCGCCCTCATGCTCGACCGAGATCGTTCGGCGCCGCTCTGCGCGATGCCAAGAACCACACCGGTCCGACCAGATGGACCCGCCAGGCAGAAGCAGTTCTTCCTCGAAACCTTGCGTCGGATCTTTGGGAGAAGTACCACGCCAACCCAGACGGCCTGGTCGCCTACTACAAGGCTAATCTGGAACTGGTTTACTGGGATGGAGTCTTCCGCGTCGACGATGAGCTCCGGTCGCTCGGCCCCGCGTCCAATCGCGAGGTTGAGACGCTGGAGCATTTGTTCGAGCCGCGGAAGGACCCGGCCCATCAGGAAATCGCGCAGCGGCTCCTGAATCGCTACACGGACGGCCGCACGAAATTCGACTTCCAGAACGGCCGCGACCGTATTTACTTCAGCGATGTCGGCGGCTATAAGTTCTTTGTGGTCCCGGAAGGATACGGGGTTCGCCCGACCAGCCAAAACATGGAGGCCCAGGCAGTTTCGCCGTAGACGGGCCTTGGCGTGCTCCGGTATACTGAACACGGCCATAATGCTTGGGAAGAAAGGCTTATGATCGCAGCGACGAGAATCAAGAGAATCGGTCTTGCGTCTGTAGTAACGGCCGCGTCGGTGATGTTATTGGCGGGGTCCGGGAGCTACGCGCAATCGAGTCCAGCGGCCGCCGAAATGAGCAAGCTGCGCATCCTGTATGCCGGCCATCCCGGCTCCGACCGCGAGAAGGACTTCGTAGGGTTCCTCAAGCAGTACTTCGAGGTGGTCCAGACCGGCAATTTGGAGACGTTCAAGGAGGCGGACACGCAGGGTTTCGACGTGACGCTCCTGGACTGGGATTGGAACGAATTCAAGACCCCTCGGCCGACGCTCTCCGCGAAGTTCTCGCGCCCGCTGATGACCCTCGGTGTCCCGGGCGGTCTGATCTGCGATCGGTGGCACCTCAAGACAGGCTACTTGTGAAACTGCATGGAAAATGCGGCTCATGCTGAGTCGCTCAACCATGAGGTCTACCACACCCCGTTGGCGGTGCAGCCCGAGTTCGAGTTCCGCACGACGCCGCAGAACTACGTCCACACCTATTTTGGTCCCGGCAAAGTGCCCGACAAGATCAAAGTCTGGCGCGTCCAGAGCACCCAAAGAGGCAACGTCGTCGCCCCTGGGTACGGTTTCGAGGACTCTCCCGATGCCGAGATTATCGCTGTGGGATTCAACCACGGCAAAGCCTATGGCGATATCGGCATCGGCCGGCAGGCCAACGTGCTCCAATGGGGTTACAGCGACCCGCCCTCCCGAATGACCGAAGCCGGCCGGCGGCTCTTCCTCAACTGCATTCACTACATCCACCGTTTTGACGGGCGGACGCCGCTGGTGCGCCGGCGGGGCAGCGGCCGCCTCGGTGCGCTGAACGCGGCCTCTGTCCTCAAGATCATCGTCGAGAAGCAGCGTTTCTTCACCAGCGCGTTTCCGAGTGAGTTGTGGAGTAAGTACCAGTCTGACTTCGACGGTCTGCTTGCTTATTACCGAGAGAACGTGGAGCTGATTTACCGGGATCAGGTTTACCGCGTGGACACCGAGCTCCATTCGCTCGGCCTCACGTCCAACCGCAAAGTGGAGACGCTGGAACGTCTGTTCGAGCTGCGCAAAGACCCGGCCCATCGGGAAGTCGCACAAAAATTGATTGATCGCTATACGGATGGCCACACGACGTTTGATTTTCAGAACGGCCGCGACCGCATCTACTTCACGGATGTCGGCGGGTACAAGTTCCAGGTCGTGCCGCAGGGGTATCTTGCGCGAAACCACCAAGAAATAGACGCCGCGGTTGTAGTCGCGATCCTGCAAGGATCGCCGTCGGTCAGGCAATTCACCCTGGCTGAAACAGTGCCAACAGCAGAAGCAAGGTTGTGCCGACGCGTAGCAGAAGATACTCGATCTTGTCGTATCGCATCTGTGCTCTCCATTGATCGGCAAACCAGGAATGCGCCTCATTCTATCGCCGCCAGCGCGGCGGAGGGGTCAGGTTTTTCCGCAATTAGAGGCTGGTATGCGCCGGGGCTTCAATAAGGCACGCCGACACCGGGACGGAAAGCCGGGACCGGATGATGATGCAGAATGCCGGATGACCAGAGAAGAAGAATGGTGAAGGCTGCGGAGACAACCAGGATCACGAGAGCATACCACTTGCGCTGATCGCGAATCCCTTCCACAACCACATAAGGAGAAGGAATCCGCCGACGATGCTTGCCACCAGCACGGCCAGCCATTTGCGTCGGTCATACGTGATTCCCAGCGCCCCACTGAACCCGCCCAGCAGGAAGAAAGCCACGATCAGAAGCCCTCCAAGGGCTCGGACCGGGTCGTGTCAAGTCGAACCGGAGTGGTGGTTGAGGGCGACGACGGTCGCACTGGCCGCAATCAACATCGCTACAGCTATCTTGCCGAATCTCATGGCTATTTCAAAAGCCGCGTATAGCCCACGCGGCGGGTCACGCCGATCTTGTCGAAGTAGTCCAGCAGCGGAATCGCGTACTTGCGGCTGGTGTCGAGGAGGTACTTGAATTTGACGCTTTCCAAGCCGCCGTTCTGCTGGATGTAGGCGACCAGACGCTCCTTCGCACTCGCCACCGCCTCCGCGTGGAACAGCAAATCCTGATCGACCCGCACGAGCTTCTGCTGCTCGGTGAGAATTCGCAGGACGCGCTGCACCTGGGGCGGCGCGACCCGCATCTGATCGGCAATCTCCTGCGGGCCGGGCGGGTCGAAGAGATGACTGCGGAATAACGCCTCCACGTTCTGAAGCAATTGCTGCTCGGCGTTGTTGAATTGCTCGCGATGCTCCGGCAGGGCCAGGAAACCCTTACGCTCGACCAGCTTGCCCTCCGAGCGCATCCGTTCGAGCACGCCCTCGAACACGTCCTTGCGTAGGATGGGCTTTAGCCCATGCGGTTCTGGTCCGGCCATGCCAATATCACCCGCATGGGCTGAAGCCCATCCTACACGCGAAGACTCCGTCAGAAGCGGCTCGCGGCCGATGCCCGGGCTTTCCGGCCGTTTGTTGTGGAAACTACGCACGACGTCGAGCAAATGCTGCCTGACACGCTCGGCGGTATCCACGTGGATGTAGGTCTTGCCGCTGAGCGGCAGGAGGCGGCCTTCCTGGGTGAGGTCAGCCAGTAGGTCGGCCAGTTCCTTGGGCGGCATCTTGCTCCGCAGGGAGATTTGCCTGTCGTCGGCGGCGCAGGCGTCCGCCGTCTTCACGCAGTATTCGACGAAATCCTTCGGTTTGACGACGGCCTTGGCCCGCTCGGCGATTTCCCGGAGGACGTCCGGATGCGTGCGTTTGAGGCGTTTCTCGATGGCTTCGATGACGATGCCGCCGCCGAGGGTACGCGTGGGCGAGAGCGAGCGGATGATGAAATGGTCGCGCGGTCCGGCGATGACGGGATGCTCCAGGAAGACCTGAATCAGGCACTGCCGGCCGGGCTTGAGGGCGCCTTCCTGGAACAGGTAGACGCTGGCCGGCGTTTCCGAGGTGCCGGTGTGGAACTTGACTTGGGCCGCGTTCTTGAGGTCGCCCTTTTCCTGGTCCAGGAGCTTCAGCTCGCACAGGTACCACTGGTGCGGGGCGAAGTAATCGCTGATCGTGATGACGTTGCCCCGCTCAATGGCTTTCGGGTCCCACTGCGGAATATTCAACGCCGCACACTGGCCGGCCATGGCCCGGGTGCTATCCCGGCCGTAGACCTGCACCGACCGCAGACGCCCCTTCGCCATCTGCGGCAGCAGCACCAATTCCTCGCCGACCTCGACGGACCCGCACGCCGGAATCCCGGCGACGATCGTGCCGTAGCCTTTGGCGGAAAACGCCCGCTCGACCGGCAGCCGGAAAATACCCTGGGCCGTCTTCGGCGTAATCGCCGCTACGAGCGTCTTGAGGGCCTCGTAGAATTCCTCGAAGCCCTGGCCTGTGATGTTGGAGATCGGCAGGATCGGGGCGTCCTGGAGGAACGTGCCGGTCAGGAAGCTGCGGATTTCCTGGGTTGCGGTCTGGGTTCGCTCCGGCGGAACGACATCGACCTTGGTCAGCGCCACGATGCCGTGCTCGACGCCCAGCAGGGTCAGGATGTCCATGTGCTCGCGGGTCTGCGGCATGATGCCGTCGTCGGCGGCCATCACGAGAATGCACCCGTCGATCCCCGTGGCCCCGGCGACCATCGTCTTGACGAAATTCTCATGGCCGGGGACGTCGACGATGCCGACCTCGATATCGGCAATGACGCACGGGGCAAAGCCCAGTTCGATCGACATGCCGCGCTCTTTCTCGATCTTGAGCCGGTCGGTCTCGCAGCCGGTCAGGAGCTTGACCAAGGCGGTCTTGCCGTGGTCGATGTGCCCGGCCGTGCCGAGCGTCACGTTGTGCTGTTGGACGGTACTCATGGATCCTGTCATCGTCTGTATTAAGCGGTCGCATGGCTCTTCGTATAGGACGCCATAGGCGTTTCCTCATGAGATGCCCGTACGGGCACTCGATCGAGTCATTCGCTCGCCGCCAAGGCCGCGACCACCGCCTGGGTCACGATCTCATCATCGCCGGCCCGCAGCGTGCGGGGGTCGAGCAGGACTTGATCGTTCTGAATCCGCGCGAAGACCGGCGGCTCGTAGAGCCGCAGCCGCTTGGCCAACACATCTACGCTGATCTTCTCCGGCGTGATCGCCACCAGCGTCGTCGCCAGGTTCTGCGTGGGCAATGAGCCGCTGCCCATCTCGGAAAAGCCGCTGGCGGTGGTCACCGTCGCCGCGACGTTCTTGTCGCGAATCTGGGCGGCCAGCCGCTCGGCGTGCTCCCGGATCTCTTCGGCGCTGCGCCGGAGCATTTGGAGCGTGGGCACCTCGCGCAGGGCCACGCTTTCGTCCAGGAAGAGCTTCAGCGTCGCCTCCAGGACGGCCAGCGTCAGCTTGCCCACCCGGACGATCCGGGCGAACTGGTTCTTTCGCACGGCGTCGATCAGGGCCTTCTTGCCCAGAATCAGACCGCCTTGCGAGGCGCCGATCAGCTTGTCGGCGCTGCACGTGACGATGTCGGCGCCCTGGCGGATCGAATCCGCCAGCAGCGGCTCGGGCTCGAACCCGAACTGGGAGAAATCGATCAGGGCCCCGGCCCCCACGTCGTCGATCATCACGAGATTGTGCTTGTGGGCAATCGCCACCATCTCATCGAGCGGGACCTCCGCCGAGAACCCCTGAATCTTGTAGTTGCTCGGATGCACGCGGAGGATCGCGGCCGTGTTCTCGGTAACCGCGTTTTCATAGTCGCGCGGGTGGGTTTTATTGGTCGTGCCGACCTCGACGAGCTTGGCCCCGCTGAAGGCCATCACCTCGGGCAGGCGGAACGAGCCGCCGATCTCGACGAGCTGGCCCCGCGAGACGATCACCTCTTTGCCTTTGGCCACGGAGTTGAGCACGATCGCCGTGGCCGCGGCGTTGTTGTTGACGACCGTAGCCGCCTCGGCGCCGGTCAGCCGCTGGAGCAGCCACTCGATCCGCTCGTCGCGGCGGGACCGCTTGCCGGTTTCCCGGTCCACCTGGATCAGGGAGTAGCTTTGCAGCGTCTGCTGAATCTGGTCGAGGGCCTTGGCCGGACAGGACCGCCCGGCCCAGGCCGGTGTGCAGAATGATCCCGGTCGCGTTGACCGCCCGGCGGTAATACGGCCGCATGACAGCTTCGATCTGCTCCTGGGCGGCGGCCACAATGCCGGCCGCGGAGCGCCGGCTCGTCCAAATCGAACGCGGGCTGGGCCAAAAGCTGCTGCCGGACCTGCTTCGACCGCCGCGCGGACCGCATCCGCCACCGGCTTTCGCCCGTATTCGGCCGCCAGGGCTTCCAGCGCGGGTTCCTGCAAGACCGCATCCACGGAGGGAACCCTGCGCATCAATTGTTGGATTTGTGCATCCATGGGTCAACGTCCAAGGGTTGCGCGGCTCGTTTCGTCCAACGGTTGCGTTCAGCGGCGGCGCCGCTCCACGATCCACGCAACCGTAACGAGCATCGCAACCGCAACCGATCCACGCGCCTTTCGCAGGCTCCCGTATTGTACTTGCCGGATGCGGGCGAACAAGTCGATTTTGTCCATTTGCTGATTGACATCCGCGCCGGTGGCGCGGTACAAATCGCGAAAAGTTCTGCGAGGGATTGAACTATGAAGAGAACCGATCTACTGCGTGCGGTCGGCCTTGGCCGTGCTTCTTGCTGATAATCTTGTTCCTTTCCTGAGAAATCCGATTCCCGCGTACAAGACGGAGCGGCTAAGCCGACGGCCTCGGCGCCGGCCGGCGGGTCGTCGTCCTCCGTCTCGCGCACCGACGCGAACGGCGTGGCTTGGACGCTCGATCAGGCCGGCGGGGCCATCGTCCCGCCGGGACCCAACGGCCCGAAAGCCGGGCCGCCGATCCTCGTGAAAACCGACGTTCAGAAGGTCGGGGAGCGCGAGATGTCGATCGGGCTGCTCCTGGAAGGTCAGGCGGGCGAGCAGTACCGGCCCGTCGTCAAGAAAAATGGAACGGCGATGTCGGTCCCCCCGGGCGTGCGGATTGTCAGCGAGGCGGGCCAGGTGATCGCGCAGGGCAGTTTCCAATATGGCTGAGGTGGCGCCTGCCGGTACTCGTGGCGAGTACCCAACGATTTCACGGGCAAGTTCCAGGTCCAGGTGGACATCGACCTCGGTCCGATCCAGGTCCAGCACGACCGGCCCTGGCACACGCTATAACATTCTGCCCAGCCGTCGCAGTGACCCATCGTGCAAAACGCCCCCAGGCGGATTTCGGTCCGCCGGGGGCGATCTGTTTCTGGCACCGCGCAGAGGGATAGGTCTGGGCGTCTCCGGCCGAGTGGGCGAGGAATACAACAATCCTATCCAGAAGAACGACCAAAGGATTCGGGAGCCACAAGTGAAGATCCTTGATGAAGCCGGGACGGTGTTGGCGTCCGGGCGATTCCAATTTGGCTGAGGTGGTACCTGCCGGTACTCGTGGCGAGTGCCAGAGAGTTTCCGAGGGAAATGCCGTATTGTCGTGGATATGGACGGCGGGCCCTGGGGAAACCGCACAGGAGGTGCGATGGCATTCGATTGAATAGGAATGTACGTTGCCACAGTGACCGGCGGGTTCAGAGACAACTCTGACCCGCCTTTTTTATTGGGCGAAGCAGGGATGGAGGAAAGAAAGGAGGCTGCAGGACAGCGAAATTGGTGTTGTGGAGTGTAGCAATCGATAAACGAAGAGAAATGAGTTGGAGGCACTACCATGAAGAAAGCAAGCGAGAGGGAGAAGAGGGTGCTGGGACTGTGGGCGGGTGTGGCCGTTCTGTGCACGACGGCTTACGCCGGACTGCCGACGCATCAGGTGGAAGGCAACAGCGGCGTGTTCATTACGCCCGTTGCCTACTTGGCCCACCCGGCCGGTCCGAACGACATTTTCGGTTTGCCCAGTGTCTCGGGCACGTACGCGCACCTGGCGCACAAGGACTTCGAGTCCTTCGTCATGACGGAGAATCTCTGGGGGCCGGTCGAGTTGGGCTACGCCCTGGAGCGGGTCGGCCTGGGCGATTGGCCCGACGCGGTGAGCAAAGCCACGGGGGGCCTCTATCGTGTCCAGGACTATGCGTTCCTGCACAACTTCAACGCCCGGCTGCAGGTCGTCAAAGACGGGCAATCCGACATCGCCTGGGTGCCCGCCGTCACGTTGGGCATCATTTCAAATGGGAACAGGACCTCAACCACATCAACGACCAAACCGGCGGCACGGTCGCGGCGCTCGGCGGCGATCATGACACGGGTATCGAGTTCACGGCGATGGCGACCAAGATGATCAAAAACGTGCTGCCCAAGCCTCTGCTCGTCTCGGCCGGCCTGCGCAACGGCGATGCGATCCAAACAGGTCTGTTGGGTTTTGCCGGCGAGCGGCGCACCACGTTGGAAGGGAGTCTGGTCTATTTCATCACCGACAAGCTGCTGATTGCGACGGAGTACCGCCAAAAACCGCACCTGATGCAGACCCTCACCGTGGGCGGCACGGAACTGGTCAAGAAGGAGAACGATTGGTGGGACATCGCGCTGGCGTACAACGTGACCGACCGCATCACCGTGGCGGGCGGCTACGCCAATTTCGGGAACATCCTGAACAATCGGGAAGACAATGTCTGGGCCGTCCAGGTGAAGTACGAATTCTAAGAGGGATTGACTATGAAGAGCACCAGTGGTATCGGTTTGAAGGAAGTGCAGGCGGTTTACGGCGGGCCGGAAGGCCAACTGTGGGAACTGATTATGGGCGAGCAAATCCACATCGGTGGGTTTGTCTCTTCCATGGATCTGGCCGAGCAGGCCGGCATCGGGGCCGGCACCAAGGGCGTCGATCTGTGCTGCTGCAACGGGGCCGGCATGCGGTTTCTCACGCGGTTCCGCAACGTCGCGGCCATGACCGGCGTGGACGCCACCGAAACCGTGGTCGAGCAGGGCCGGCAACGTGGCAAGCAGGCCGGACTGTGCGACAAGATTCAGTTTGTCCTGGCGCGATGTCTGCCAAAGCGGCCTCAAGAGCGGCTCGGCGGATTTTGTCTGGGGTGAGGATGCGTGGTGCTATGTCGTCGATAAGGCGAAGCTGATCGCCGAGGCGGCCCGGATCGTCAAGCCGGGCGGGACCATCGCGTTCACCGACTGGGTCGAAGGCGACAAGGGTCTGTCGTCCGCCGAGGCCGAGCGGTACCTGAAGTTCATGAAGTTCCCGAATGTCCAGACGATCGGCGGTTATCGGCGATCTGCTGAAAGCCAATGGCTGCGATGTGCTCGTTGCCAAGGACACCGGCCGCTTCCCGCCGTACGTGGATCTGTATTTGAACATGCTGGGCATGCAGTTGACCTATGACGCCCTGAAGATCATCGGCTTCGACCAGAATCTGATGACCGCGATGGCGGGCGAGATGGCCTTCATGCAGCAGTTGGCCCACGCCGGCAAGATCGCCCAGGGCCTGTTTGTCACACGAAAGAGATAATGCGATGGCAAAGTGTCACGAGAACAAAGACATCAAGATCGACGCGGGTGATCCGTGTAACCCCCCGCAATGCGGTGTTAGTAGGGCGAGCGTCCCCACTCGCCCAGGAAAGTCGTGCGGGGACGCACGACCTACAGCGGACAGCCCCCTGGCTCTGGTTCGACAACATGATCCCGAATTGCCTCCGATACGCCACGGACGCCAAGGCCAAGGGCAGGCACATTGTCGGGATTATGTGCGAGTATACGCCCCGGGAGTTGATCATGGCGGCCGAGGCAGTACCGGTCTGCCTGTGCGGTGGGTCGGCGGAAATGATCGGGCCGGCCGAGGAGCATCTGCCGGCCAATCTCTGCCCGCTCATCAAATCGACCTACGGGTATCACGTCCAGCAGGCCAATCCCTTTCTGGAAATGGCGGACCTGGTCGTCGCCGAGACCACCTGCGACGGCAAGAAGAAGATGTACGAGCTGATGGCCCAGACCCGTCCGATGCACGTGCTGGAGCTGCCGCAGAAACCGGACGACGCCGACGCGATGACCCATTGGATCAGCGAGTTGCGTAAGCTCAAGACCCGGCTCGAAGAGGCGTTCCAGGTCACGATCACCGATGAGAAGATCCGCCAGGCAATCCAGACCATGAATCGCGAGCGGGCCCTGCGGCGGCAGTTGGCGGAGCTGATGAAAGCGGACCAGCCGCCGTTGACCGGCGGGCAGTTGCTGCAATTCAAGAGCAACATCTCCGGCATTGATGCCGATCTGGCTCAGTACGCGCAAGCCTTGGAACTGTATAGTGGCACGGGCATCCTGCCCGTGATCCCAATTCATGGGCAAGATGGGACCCCAAACGCGATGAATCGCGTTTGGGACCCCATGCCCATGCCACGAAGTCGTGCGGGGACGCACGACCCACGAATATCCGCGTGCTGCTGACGGGCGTGCCGGTGGTGCACGGGGCCGAGCGGGTGGTCGAGATCATCGAGTCGCACGGCGGCCTGGTCGTCTGTATGGACAATTGCACCGGGCTCAAACCGATCCTGGAGGATGTCGAGGAAACCGCCGCCGATCCGATCGTGGCGCTGGCCGAGAAGTACTTCCGTCTGCCTTGCTCGGTGATGACGAAGAATCATCGGCGGCTGGAGATTCTGAAGGAGTTAGCGCAGGAATACCGGGTCCAATGCGTGATCGATCTGATTTGGCAGGCGTGCCTCACGTATGATGTCGAGTCGTACTTCGTCAAGAAGCTGGCGGAGCAGGACCTCGGCCTGCCCTATCTGCGGATCGAGACGGATTACTCGCCCAGTGATTCCGCGCGGATCGCTCTCCGGGTCGAAGCCTTATTCGAGACGGTGCGTCAAAGGGCGTGTACACAGATATGACAGACCCGGAAAGGATCATCGCTTACACGTGTCCTTACGTGCCGGCGGAGTGGATCGCCGCGCACGGGCTGCAGCCGCGGCGGCTGGTTCCGGTGCCGCTGGAGGGCACCTCAATTGTCCCCCGCGTTGAGGGGCTGTGCCCGTATGCGCGCGCCTTCGTGAATGATGTCACGGCCAGTGGAGATGTCGATGGTATCGTTGTCACGACAGCGTGCGATCAGATGCGGCGGATCTTCGACCTGTTGGTCGGTCGGGTCGCCACGCCGGCGTTTCTGCTGAACGTGCCGAGCACTTGGCAGACCGTGGCGGCCCAGAGGCTGTATCTGGACGAGTTGAAACGGCTCGGCCGGTTCCTGGTTCGGCTCGGCGGCCATGAACCGACGAGGGACGATCTCATCCGGGCGATGCTCGATCCGTCCCGCCAAGACGCACCGAGCGCGTCCGTAGGGTGGGTTCTTAACCCACGCGTTGCCCCGACCGATACGGCCTTGACGCGTGGGTTAGAAACCCACCCTACAGGTGTGCCTCTGGCTTTGATCGGTGGTCCTTTGATGCAGCGGGATAGGGTTATGTTCGATGTCGTCGCGCAGTGCGGCGGACAGATCGTCCTCGACGCCACTGAGACGGGGCAGCGGGGCCGGGCGGGTTCGTTCGACCGGCGGCAGTTGATCGAAGACCCGCTGATGGAATTGGCCCAAGCCTATTTCCGCATCCCGGATGCCTCGCGCCGGCCGAACAGCGAGTTGTACCGGTGGCTCAAAGAGGAATTGGCGCGAGCCGGAGCACGCGGCATCCTCTTCCATCATTACGTTTGGTGCGACAAGTGGCATGCGGAGTTCGCGCGGTTGCGGGAATGGATCAATATGCCGGTGCTCCGGCTTGATCACGAGGGCGAGGGCGCGATGGACCGGGCCCGTGTCTGCAACCGCGTGCGTGCGTTTCTGGAGATGCTTACGTGAGCGAACGGCCGCGACAGATCACGCTCCAGGAGTGGGACGAGCGCTACGAGCAGTTGCGGGCCCGCGGTGTGTCGCAGCCCGGGTATGGCGGTCCGCTCGGCCGGCACGTCGAAGACGGCGACACGCGGCTGCTGAAGCTCCGCTTCGACAATTCGTCGGCGGCGCTGCGGCTGTGGAATTTCCTGCTGACGGAAGAAGACCGGCTCCGTGCCGCCCGGGACGCCGGCCAGAAGCTCGTCGGCACGATGAAGGACCTGGGCACGGTCCCCGTGATGGCGTACAGTCTCGAGAATCTCGTGGCCTTCTATCCGGACGGTGCGTGGTGGATTCCGTGCGTGATGGAGGTGAATTCCGGATTGCTGCAGATCGCCGATTCCCTCGGGATTGACGAGTCGTTTTGTCCGGTGCGGGCCATGCTCGGGGCCTTTGTCACCGAGGCGCATTTCCCGATCCCCGATCTGCTGACGTGCAGCGTCGGGGCGACATGTGACGACTTCTCCGCCATCGCCCAGCGTCTCAATGGTTTGGGCCACCCGATCCTCTGGTGGGAGATTCCGCATCGGCGCTCGCCCGAGGATAATGAAGAGGCCGTGCAACTGCCCGGCGGCTTCTCGGCGCCACGCTGCCAGATCGAGTTCGTGAAATCGGAGCTGGAACGGATCAGAATCGCTCTGGAGGATTTGGCCGGACGGTCTCTCGATGAGGAGGCACTCGCGCGGGGAATCGCAAGGGCCAATCACGTCCGCCGGCTGCTGGCTCAGCTTCGGGACGCGGTCTTCACGGCCACGCCCGTGTCCGATGCCGGCGTCTGGAGATGCTCATTGCGGAGATGCTGGCGATCCATTTCTGCTCGGATCAGGAGGAGACGATTCGCTGTGTTGCAGGAGTTGTTGGACGAAGTCGATCGGCGGGTCGCGGCCGGGATGGGATACTTCCGGGCGGATGCGGCCCGCATCTTCTGGGTGAACCCCGTGGCGGATTTGCAGGTAATGAACCTTCTGGAAGACTGCGGCGGCCGGATTTGCGGCACGGAGTACCTCTTTGCCCACGCCCTGGACCCGATCCCGTCGGATGTGCCGCCGATGGAGGCGCTGGCCCAGATGGCCTTGGCCGATCCGATGGTCGGTCCGGCGACCGACCGGGCGGCGCGAGTTGTCGTGGAAATTCGTCGCTTCGGGGCCGAGGCGGTGATCGTCTCCCGCATCCCCGGCGCGAGCCATTGTGCCTTGGAAGGCGAGATCATCGGTGAGATCGTCCGCGCGGAGTGCGGCCTTCCCGTGCTGGAAATCGAGGTGCCGCCGTTGACCGATGCCGTGCAGCCAACACTCCGCACGCGGCTGGAGGCGCTCGTAGAGACGGTGAAGAATCGGAGAAGCAGATGATGTATGCAGGAATTGACGCCGGCTCACGGGCGATCAAGGTGGTCCTGATTGCGACGAGGGCTCCGGGATCATCGCCCAGGGGCAGGTGGACCAGGGCGTCGAGCAGGACAAGCTGGCTGGTCGGCTCTTCGAGAAGGTCTTGGCCGAAGGCGGCATTCGTCGGTCGGACGTCCGTCGCATCGTCGCGACGGGCTACGGCCGAAACGCCGTGCCGATGGCCGATACGACGATCACCGAAATCACGTGCCACGCCGTGGGGGTGCGGCATCTCGTGCCCACGGCACAGACCGTCATTGATATTGGCGGCCAGGATAGTAAGCTGGTCCGATTGGACGCCAACGGCAAGGTCCGCGACTTTGCCATGAACGACCGCTGTGCCGCGGGCACGGGGCGATTCCTGGAAGTGGTGGCCGACCGGCTGGGCCTGGCGCTCGGCGACCTCGGGCCGATGGCGGCTCAGAGCCGCAGTCCCGCCGCGATCAGCAGTATGTGCGTGGTATTCGCGGAGACGGAGATCATCGGTTTGCTGGCCGGCGGCCGGGCGCGCGAGGATATCGTCGCCGGGGTCCAGACGGCGATCGCGTCGCGGATCGTGGCCATGGCCGGCCGGAACGTGGAGCCGCCGATCGTGTTCACCGGCGGCGTGGCCCGAATCTCGGGCATGGAGACGGCCTTGCAGACGGCCCTGGGCCAGCCGGTCGCGATTTCGCCCGAGCCCCAGATGACCGGTGCGCTCGGGGCGGCACTGTTGGCGCGACGGCATTTTGAGTGACATGAACATGTAGGGTGTGCGGCAGTTCACACCTTCTCCAGGCGGCCAAGAACGCGTGTGCACGGCACACCGAACTGAATATACAAGTGCCAAGGATTTACCCATGATCAACATGGAACGACGAAAGCGGGTCATGCAACGGTCGATCCGGCTGGGGCATTGTATCTGCGACCCCAAGCAGCCTTGCCCTTGTCCGCTGTTCAAAGAGAAGAACGTCTGCTCCTGTGCCGGCGAGCGGCTGGAGAATCCTGCCGGCGCTGTGCGCTTGACGAAGCTCGTGCAGAAGGCGGGCTGTGCCTCGAAGATCGACCAGGCGTTTCTCAAGAAGGTGCTGGCCGACCTGCCCGCCAGCGACGATCCCGCGTGTCCTGGTCGGCGTGCCGGCGGGCGATGACGCCGGCATCTACGACATGGGCAACGGCCAGGCGCTCGTGCAGACGGTGGACGTGTTCACTCCCGCCGTGGACGATCCGTACACCTTCGGCCAGATCGCCGCCGCCAATTCCGTCAGCGACGTCTACGCGATGGGCGGCACGCCGATGACGGCCCTGTCCATCGTAGGTTTCCCGGTCCGGGCGATCCCTGATGAAGCCCTGTTCCAGATCCTGGCCGGCGGGATCGACAAAATGAACGAGGCGGGCTGCGCCATCGTGGGCGGCCACAGCATCAACGACGCCGAGATCAAGGCGGGTTTCGCCGTCACGGGGATCATCGACAAAGACCGCGTCGTCACCAACGCGGCGGCTCGGCCGGGCGACGTGCTGATCCTCACCAAGCCGCTCGGCACCGGCATCGTGGCCTTCGCCGCCCAGATCGACCGGGCCCGGCCGGAGAGCGTGCAAAGCGGCGGCCGCGTCGATGACCACCCTGAACAAGACGGCCGCGGAGCTGATGGTCGAGTTCGGCGCCCACGCCTGCACGGACGTCACCGGCTTTAGCCTCATGGGCCATTTGGCGGAGATGGCGCGCTCCAGCGGCGTGGATGTCCAGATCGTCTGGGACGATCTGCCGCTGTTCGAAGGCGTGCTCGAATACGCAGCGGCCGGTATCCTGCCGGGGGCCATCGAGCGAAACAAGGAATCGTGCAGCGACCGCGTGGTTGCACCGTCGGCGCTTGCCTCAGGAGATGGTCGACATCTGCTACGACGCCCAAACCTCCGGCGGACTGCTGATTGCGTACGGACAGGAAAAGGCCGACAGCCTTCTCAGAGCCCTCCACGGCCGCGGCATAGCGGCGGCGACCATCATTGGCAAGGTCACAGCCAAGGGCTCCGGCCTGATCCACCTCGAAACAACAGGCCAACGCGGGATTCCCCCGGCCCAGCCCATCAAGGCAGCCGAGCCGGCGCCATCGTCATGCCCTAGAGGTGCCGTGTTGTGCCGATGCGATCAGTAATGTAGCACCGGGCCCCCAAACGCAAAAAGATCGCGTTTGGGATCCCGACCCGCCCTCGGGCGTGGCGTCTACTCAGCCGGGGGCATCGGGCTCCCAAACGCATCCTTCCGCGTTTGGGGACCCGGCTGGGCCACAAGGAGTGGATCAGGTCAAGGCGGCGTTCAAACAGTTCCTGACGGCAGCCAACGCGCCGCACGGCTTGGACGCCTACACGAAACAGGCGATGGCGATCGCCTTGTCCGTGGCGCTACGGTGCGAGCCTTGCCTGAAAATGCACCTGAAGAACGCCCGGCAAAAGGGGTTCAGCCAAGCAGAGATCGACGAGGCGGCTTGGATGGGCATCAGCTTCGCCGGCTCGCCCGCGATGGTGTTCTACGAAAACGTGAAGAGAGAATGTGAGGCGTAGGTTTGACAACTCGTCCAGCGGTGGCGGTTGCGATGCTCGTATCGGTTACGTGGTGCGTGCCGCGGCGCAAGTTGCCGTTCGACGTAACCGTTTGACGAAACGAGCCGCGCAACCGAGGGACGACGGACGGCCAAACTTCGTATAGCCTCTTGGCTTGGCGTAGGCAATGTGATAGCATGAAGGGCTGACGTAGATGTGTCGCCCGGAAATCATGCGGAGGTGACTGGCGTCTGGTGGCGCTCCTGGTCTTCAAAACCAGTGTAGGGCCGAGAAGGTCCTGGGTGGGTTCGATTCCCATTCGCCTCCGCCATTTTTGATTTGAGATCTGAGATTTCAGAGGACGTGTTGTTATGGAAAGAGGAAGAGCGGTCTTGGCGCTCGTGCTGGTGGCGGCGGGGGCAGGCCTCTTGGCGTATGGCCTGTTCCACAACTCCATCACGGTATTCTCGAAGCCTGCCGCTGCACCCGTTGTGGCGACATTGGACGGCGAACCCAGCCCCTCCATGCCGGTGATAGCTCAACCTAAGTCCACTTCGGAGCCGGCGGTCGTGCAGGAAGTGGCCCGGGGCGGTGTCACGCGGGACCAGTCCGGCCAGATCAAGAAGACCTACGAAGAAGGGAAGCAGGCCCCCAAAGCCTGCCCGACCTGAAGCCAGTAAGGGACCCCAAACGCGATAGATCGCGTTTGGGAACCCAACCGCCGGCCGTGACGGCCGCAAACATCAGGAATCGTAGGATGGGCTTTAGCCCATGCTGTCCCAATTGCTCCGCATGGGCTAAAGCCCATCCTACATGGCCACGAGGATATGACCGAAAGAACCAAGTTTGCCGGTGTTTTCGCCCGATTGCAGCCCTACCGCCTCTGGGTCCAATCCTCCTTCCTCTTCCTTTGGCTGGACGTGTTCGGCTTCCGCTATCATGGCTTTTGTGCCCCGGTTTTCCACTGCTATGCCTGCCCGCTGGCCACCTTCGCCTGCCCGATCGGTGTCTTGGCCAATTTCAGTGCCTTGCACCTGATTCCCTTCATGACCATCGGTCTGCTCCTCGTGTTTGGGGCATTGGTGGGCAGCCTCTTCTGCGGCTGGGCCTGTCCTTTCGGTCTGCTCCAAGACCTCGCCGCCAAAATTCCGACACCCAAATTCGAGTTGCCGCGCTGGACGGGGTATTTCCGTTTCGTGGTGCTGGGTCTGACAGTCATTGCGATCCCGTATCTCTACGGCGAGAATCATCCGCTGTTTGTCTGCCGGATCTGTCCAGCGGGCGGTGTGGAGGCGGCGCTGCCGGGCGTGATCCAGCAGGCTTGGACCGGCCCGAAAATCCTCTGGCCCAGTGCGATCAAACTGGGCATCATCGGCATCTTCCTCGTAGCGATCCTCTTCTTCAGGAGACCCTGGTGCCGAGTCTTGTGCCCGCTCGGGGTGATCTTCTCCTCGCTGAACAAGGTTTCCGCCTTTTTCCTCCGCGTGGATCGCAGCAGGTGCACCGACTGCAAACGTTGCCACAAGCTCTGCCAGTACAACATCGAGCCGGAGACAAGTCCGAACGACCTCCGCTGCATCCGCTGCCTCGAATGCACCCGCTGCCCCTTCGGCGCCCTCGCCCCCCACACGATTCTCGACCGTCCGAAGGCTGCACCTGCCACCGAGGCCGAGCTGTCTTCGTAGCACCATCGCTTGAGGGCTTCCAACTGACTGTAAAGGAGAGGGAGACACGGTTTTCCCGTTACGTAAAACCGGCGAGGCCCGTCTATTCAGGAAACGAAAAGTCCCTCTCGGCTCTTTATGTGGCCCAGAAATCGTACCTTCCGTTGACAAAGGAGGTTCGCCGTGCGGTGCGAGTCGTTCATGTGCGTGTGTGTTGTGGTTGCGGCCCCGGTTGCGCTGGATGCCCGTGAGCTCACGGCGGACCCGGTCGCCAAAGCGGCGGTCTTTTCGGGCAAGATCGTACGCAGCGATGGCGGTCCGGTCGCCGGGGCGAAGGTAACGCTACACGAGGCCCTGGTGGGCGAACCTCCCTTCGAAATCCGGGTTCTGGCGGAGACGACGAGCGCAGCGGACGGTGCCTACCGCTTCTCCATTGCGGTGGGCGACACGCCGGGTCGGGAGGGGCCGCCGTATGGCACCATCGTCGCGCAGAAGGAAGGGCTATCCATCGGTTGGGCCAGTTGGCCCAATCTGCACCTGGATCGGCAGCGGGATATTGCCCTAACAGAGCCAAAGGGCCTTGCGGGCACAGTGGTCGATGGGCAGGGGCGGCCGGTGGACGGCGCGACGGTTTTCGTGGTCGGTGGACAGTACGCGAGACGGCCCTCCCAGGCGGGGCCCACGGAGTACCTATACACTGGGTTAGCACGTCGCTTGCTGATGGTCACGACCGATACGGCGGGCAAGTTCACGGTGCGCGGCTTGCCCGCGGACGGAAGGTTCGAACTGGCCGCGACGAAGGCCGGCTACGGCACGGCATATACCTGGAAGGCGGAGAGACCGCCGGAACAGGAACTGCTCCTCGTCCCGGGGCGGACGGACATCCGGATGGTGATTCCGCCCGAAGCGAGGATCGAGGGCAAGGCGGTCGAGAAGGACTCCGGCAGGCCGGTCGTGGGTATGGAGATTGCCGCCGCAGGCCGGCGGACATCCAGGCTTCTGCAACCGAAGCCGGTCCGATCCGGCAATGATGGAGCCTTTGCCATCGAGGGACTGTTGACGGATGACTACGTCTTGCGACTGGTGGAGCTGCGCGAGCAAGCGGCCGACTGGGTAGCACCGCCCGTTCCCTTGACGACAAAGGCCGGCGAGGCAGAACGGGACATCCGGATCGAGCTGAGCAGGGGAGGTCTGGTCGAGGTCGCCGTCACGGATGCCTGCGAGCCCGCGCCGATCCCCCGGGCGGTTGTTCGCGTGCGGGGCCTCTCCGATAGAAAGATTCACCAAAGCGTGACGAGGGATGACGGGGTGGCTCGGATCAGACTGGCGCCGGGCGACTATGAGTTCCAGGACCTCACCAAGCGGGGGTACACTTGCGTCCCGCGGAAGGAGACGTTCCCCGTCGAGGAAGGCCAGATGCGCCGGTTGGCGCGGACGCTCCGCCGCCTTTCGGGGATCGGCGGGAGGGTTCACGACGAGGCCGGACGACCTCTGGCGGGGACCGCGGTGCGCATTTACCCGATGGGTGAGGAAGAAGTTCTGTCGGATGCGCAAGGCCGGTTCCGCGTTACGTGGGACCCGTATGGCTGGCCTCCAAAGGCGGTGAATTACCTCATCGCTCTTGACCGGCAACGCCACCTGGCTGTTATTGAGCCTACCGTCAAAGACCGAAACCAAATTGAGTTGACTCTCCGTCCGACCGCAACCTTTGTCGGGCAGGTCATCGACATCAACGATCGGGGGACACCGGGGGCCGAAGTTGCGGTCATGCTCTGCGGACCCACTTGGCAAAGCCGCCTCTTTCGAGAGGACATCATCAAGACGGATGCTCAGGGGCGATTTGAGATTCGCACGATCCCGCCGGAGCAGAAGTACCATGTCACAGTTACTGCCGACGGCTACGGGCGGACCGACAGCGACATCGAAAAAAGTGAGGTGATTGCCGGCCGGGTGGAGGTGGGGACGCTTCATCTGGCCGCCGCTAACCTCGCCGTCAGCGGGGTCGTCGTCGATCCGCAGGGCCGGCCGGTCCCGGATGCCGGCGTGTACACGATTGGCGGTCCTTCTGATGGACAGAGAGACCGCAAGACGCGGACGGACGCGGAGGGCCGGTTCCGGCTGGAGGGGCTCTGCGCCGGTCTGGTCCGCCTGCAGGCGTCGGCGCAAGTCGAGGGGGCTGCCCTCTATGCGAATTTGAGCACCGACGGCGGCGCTACGGACGTCCGGATCGTCTTGGAGAAGCGAAACTGAGAACGTGCGTGAACAGGATCTTCCGGGATTCCTCTTCCGCGCCTGGTGATGGTAGCGTGAATGACCGTGCCATTTTTCGCCTCTGTATCTATAATGAGCGCCGCCGTAAGGGCAGGTGCGCTCGGTTGGAGAACTCAAGTGGAGGCAACCTATGGGCTGGTTCGCGGTAAGGTTCGCCGGGTCGATCTGCACGTGCGCAGTCTTGGCCAGTCTGAGTGGACTTGCCTTGGGCAGTGAGACGTCGCACAACCGACGGGCTTCACAAGTCCCAATGGCGGAGGTCGATTTTGACCTGTGCCGGGAGATCCCGGTGGGTCTGGTGGCGGGTACGCCGGATCATCCCCGGCTCGTTGAAGTCCAGTGGCTGCGGATCGAGCCGAAGGAACTACCCGGTGGGGTAGCCGCCCACGTTGGCTGGTCCGGAGCGGCCGAGGCGACTTGGCGGATCGGCGTCGATCTTCTGGATGACCGAGGCGCTTTTTGCGCGACTCAGGCGGCAAAGAGGTAGTCTTTACCGGCAAGGCGTCAGCGATGCACGGGACCGGGATGCACTATGCGGATCTGGACCTGGGGTATGGGTCCTTCAAGGCCCGTCGTTACGCCACAAAAGTACGCATCAGGCTGGAGCATGTGAACGATCCCGGCAGCAACACGGTGGTCGGGGAGCCAACAGGTCGTCCGCTCCAGATCAAGGTGATCGACGGGAAGAGCCGCAAGCCCCTGGCGGACGTGATGATTGTCGGCCAGGTTCACTATAGCGACAGGGAGCTCCACTCGGAGGTCTTGCTCTATGCGACGGATGCCGATGGAGTGTGCCGGATCGCGGGACTGAGGCCCGGCTCGATTTCCCTCACCATCCAGAAGAATGGGTACGGTGCTGTGGAGTGCGGCAGGCCGATTCCGCCGTCTGTTCAGGCCGGCCCCGATTCTCAGGTGATCGAGATGCGGCCAGCACAACCGATCGGTGGAGTCATTCAGGACCAGGATGGCAAACCGATCGCCGACGTGGAGGTCCAGATCACCGTCAATTCGCGTGAAGTCGGCGGCATGGGGTACTTAGATCGAGTCGTCCAAACGAACAAGGATGGTTGCTGGCGCGTGGACGGTGTCCAAAGCGAGCCCGACACCGTCACCCTGGGACTGAAGCACCTCCAGTACGTGAGCAACTACGCGTGGGATACCACGCATATTCTGCCGGATCAACTTCCCGCCGCTCAGGCGTTCCAGCATATCGAGCGTCTGAGCAAAGGGGTGAGCATTCAAGGGCGAGTCCTGGATGCAAATGGGCAACCTCTCCCGCGGGCGGCAGTCACACTGGCCCCGCCGCGGCGAAACGGGTTCCAGTATGGCTACGCGTGCGTGTTGACGGATACCTCCGGTCGGTTCCAGTTCGGCTGCGCCAAGGACATGCGCGGCGACACCAGGCCAGGGGGCGGCCCGACGGCCGTATATGTGGAGGCGCCCGGCTACGCTCCGATGATGAAGAAGCTATTCATCGAGCCGAATGTGCCGCCGTTGGAGTTTAGGCTCTCCCCGGGCCGGACTCTGGCGGCCCGCATCGTCAATTCCGACGGCCAGACGATTCCGGGAGCCACCGTGCAGTTGAATCCTCTGTCGGAGGACCCGGGAAATAGCCTGTCCCTGAACGTCAGCACGGATGACCAAGGGCGGTTTCAAGTCACCAACGTTCCCGATGCCGACGTACGAGCGACGATTAGCAAGAAAGGCTACCTCACGATCAAGGACCACGTCCTATCTGCCTCCGCAGGGGAATGTGTCCTTACGATGGCCTCGGGAGCCCGCGTGCAGGGTACGGTCCGCGACGCCGAGACCGGCCAGCCGATCCCGCACTTCAAGGCCATCCTCAGCGAGGCGACCAAGCTGGATATCGTCCAATTCCATGATTCAGGCGAATTCAGCGACGGCACGTACGAGTTCTGTCCGGACAAGAAGGTGCCGGTGGACCTTTGGCTCCAGGTCGCCGCTCCGGGCTACAAATGGGCAAGATCCGAAGCATTTCGTCTGGAAGAGGGTACGCGTCAGGTCGATCTCAAGCTGGAGAAGGAGCCATCCTCTGGCAAGGTGGCGTCACCGCGGCCGGCCAGCGCTCGCGTGGTCCATGGGATCGTGCAGGACCCCAACGGCCGTCCGGCCAGCAAGGCCAGCGTTAGCACCGCGCCCCTGCTGGGCGTGCACGTGACTACCGAGCCGGAAGGCAAATTCAAGGTTGTCGTAACACCGAGTATGATGGCACCACCGGGGGCACGAGAAGGACCCGTCTATCTCATCGCGCGGGACCCTGAGCACGATCTGGCGGCGGCCGTCAGGCTTGATAGTGCGATCACGGGCGATATTGTCGTCAGACTCATCCCAGGCATCGTGGTTGCGGGGCGAGTCGTCGATCCGGAGCGTAAAGGAGTGGCTGGCGTTGTGTTGTCGCCCATGTTCCACTCAGGTCCCGGCGGGGCACAGGTCCTGCCGGGAATTGCGAAATCCGATCCGAATGGGAATTTCGAAGTGCGTGCTTTGCCGGGCGGCTACCGCTATACCATTCAAGCCACGGCCGATGCGTACGGCGATGGGTATGCCGAGGTAGACACACGCAAGGCCGTGGGCAATCGTTTGCGGTTGAAGCCGTTGGTTCTGCTTTCCGCGAATCTCAGGGTCAGCGGCGTGGTTGTGACTTCCGAGGGAACGCCTGTCCTCGGTATTACTGTCTGTGGCTCCGCCGACGGGCAGCCCACGCGAGAGACACGTACCGACGCCCAAGGCCGCTTCACTCTGGAGAAGGTCTGCGCCGGGCCCATCCGAATCGTGGCGGACCGGCGTTCCGGCGGCACGGCCATTCTACACGGCAGCGCAAGCAAAAGGCGGCGATACCGATGTGCGAGTCGTCGTGACGGGCAACGACCCGCAAAGCAGCCGAAAAAGTAGTGCTGCCCCGGGGCAGTAGATCATCCGCAGCCTGCGCCAGCGCGCGTCGCTCACGGAGAGGCGTGCCGTTCGAGCAAGTCCGCAAAGGCCAACAGTTCCGCTTGAACTTGCGCGAAGCAACCCGCCCCCTGGACAACGAGTTCTCTCAACTTGGCAGGGTCCAGATTGAACGTGTAGACATTTCGCGCGACGTGGCGGAAAGATCGATACGCATCGAGTTTCGCACGCGTCGATTCGGAAATCACCGCCGGCCGCACTCCCGGGACCTCTTGGGCCATCTGCTGTAACAGGATCTGGTGCCAGTTTTCTCCGGCGGGTCTGGCATCGTCTACAATGACCACAATTCGCTCGAAAAGCCGCTCCAAGCCGCCGTAGAACCCGTGCAGATTCAGCGCTACGCCATCGAGATAGTAGTCATCCGAGGAGCGCCGGCGCGCTCCATCCCTCCTCCGCGCCTGCAGGACCCGCGCCACGTCCTTCAACTCGCTGCGTATGCGAACGGCCAACTGGTGGAGGGGAGGGGTCACAGTTCCACACCCTCTTGTTCGATGGTCTTCTTGAGGTCCTCGCTGCATTGCTCGGCATCGACGAGATCCACAGGAATCTCAACCGAGAGGCCTGTCACCGCCGCGACCGCCGCATAAAATTGCTCCGGCGGCACGCTCCAGACTGCCAAGTCCACATCGGACCACCGCGTGAATAGTGATCGCTCCACGGCGGAGCCGAACAGAACGACCCGACGGGCGCCGAACTTGTCACGAAGGCACTGCGCGGCTTCCCGGGCCAGTTGCTGGGCATGCTGCCAACGTTCTTGGGCTTGGGCATCGACCGATGCCTGTCGTCGGCGTACCGCCGCCCCCATATCGTAGGCGCGCCATTCATCCCCTGTGATATCCAAGGCGGTCTTGGCCATCGGTTCTTCCTGCACAGAGCTTCCACAGTCACTCATCGAATACGATCTCTATTGTACCGGCTTGCTCACACTCGTCAATTGGCGCAAGCCTGTGGTTGCAAAGGGACTACGCCCAGCGGTATAGTGGTGCTTTGTTGTTGAAGGCCGGAGGCTGGAGACCGGAGACTGTAGGCGCCTACAGGCTGCGGGCTACGGCCTGTTGCCTGTCTGGAGGACTGCTATGGATCGTCGGGAGTTTTTGCGCGGGGCGGTGGCGGGGGCGGCTTTGAGTACGGCGGTGGGGGGCTTCGCGCCGCTGTATGCTCAGTCCAAGGTGCGGCGCGTCGGGTTGATTGGGTCGGGGTGGTATGGCAAGAGCGCGCTGCTGCGCCTGCTGCAGATCGAGCCGGTCGAGGTGGTCGCTCTGTGCGACGTCGATAAGCGGATGGTGGCCGAGGCGGCGCAGATGATCGCGGCGCGGCAGAAGTCCAAGAAGACGCCCAAGACCTTCCACGACTACCGCGAGATGCTCCAGCAGGAGCAGTTCGATATTGTGCATGTCGCGACGCCGGACCATTGGCACGCTCTGCCCATGATCGCCGCCATCAAGGCGGGGGCCGATGTCTACGTGGAGAAACCCATCAGCGTGGACGTGGTTGAGGGGCAGGCGATGCTGGCGGCGGCCCGCAAGTACAATCGGGTCGTGCAGGTCAACATGCAGCGGCGCAGCACGCCGCACTTGGTCGAGGCCCGCGACAGGGTCATCAAGGCGGGCAAGCTCGGCAAAATCGCTTACGTCGAGATTTGCTGCTATTGGCACATGCGGGCCGGAGGCAATCCGCCGGATACGCAGCCGCCCGAGAATCTCGATTACGAGATGTGGACGGGCCCGGCCCCGATGCGGCCGTTCTGCTCGTTTACTCATCCCCGCGGCTGGCGGGCCTTCATGGAATATGGCAACGGCATCGTCGGCGATATGTGCGTGCACATGTTCGACATGGTTCGCTGGATGCTCGACCTGGGCTGGCCGAAACGCATCAGCTCCTCCGGCGGGATCCTCGTGGACAAGGAAAGCAAGGCCAACATCACCGACACGCAGGTCGCGACCTTCGACTTTGGCGACATCCCCGTCGTGTGGACCCACCGCATGTGGGGTACGTCGCCCGATCCGGAGTATACCTGGGCTGCTTTCATCTACGGCGAGAAGGGCACGCTCAAGGCCAGTGTGTTCAAGTACGAGTTCATTCCGGAAGGTAAGGGCGAGAAGCTCCAGGGCGAAGCCCTGTACGAATACGACAAGTATCCCGAGGACGAGACCGAGAAGGACTTGGAGCGGCACGTGGCCTCCGCGATCCGCCGGCACTGGCGGAACTTCCTCGACATGGTGGACACGCGGGGCCGGCCGGTCTCGGATATCGAGCAAGGCTACATCTCCGCCGCGTCGTGCATAATGGCGAACATGTCCTGCAAGCTCGGACGACAACTTGCTTGGGACTCGGAGAAGGGCCAGATTGTGGGCGACGAGCAAGCCAATGGGCTGCTCGCGCGGCCGTACCGCAGCCCCTGGGTCCATCCCGACCCGAGACAAGTCTGACATTATCCTGTCATCCTGAGCGACAGCGAAGGATCTGGCCATCGGAGGTAAGGTTCCTCACATTCGCGGCCCAGGTCCTTCATTGCGCTGCACTCCGTTCAGGATGACGGACTTGGGACAGTCCGATAAGGAATTCGTGCACAATCCTGTTATTTTCGGTGTGCGCCGGCGAAAAAAGGCTTCCCCTGTCGTGCACTGTCGGGTAAACTCGTCCTGTGCTCGGTATGCCTGTTAAACAGCATTGCATGAACGCCAAGGGTGGGTCTGCTGTGCACACGAGAATTGTTGGGGAGAACAGGAGCGTTGTACACACCTCACCCTATCCGCGCGAATTACGCCTGACCTTGCCCTCATCCGGTTGCTTAGGGAAACGTCGTCTTCGGCCTTATTGTCCGGGCGATCGGTGTCGATACCATGAAGCACAGGCGTCCGGCCGGATCGTTCGCGGGGTCGAGCAACCCGTGGGGGCCGGGGCCGTTTGGGAGCAACTGCGATGCCTCTGTTGACGCTGTATTTTGAATTGCATCAGCCGTTCCGGTTGCACCCCGATGGGGACGACACTCCTCTGGGATGAGAAGAACAGAGAAATCTTCACCCAGCGGGCCGAGAAGTGCTATGTGCCGACGCTACGGATGTTCTCGGACCTCGTGCAGGCCCACTATGATTTCAAGATCAGCCTGGGCATGTCCGGGACCTTCCTGGAGCAGGCGGAGGCCTACAAGCCGGAGGTGATCGACGTCTTGAAGGGGCTGCTCAGCGTCGGCCAGAACACCCGCCAAGTCGAGTTCCTGGAGCAGCCGTACTATTATTCCGCTGCCTCGTTCTTCGCCGATCCGCGCAAGGTCGAATTCAAGGAGCAGGTCTCCCTCCACCGGCAGCGGATGCACGATGTCTTCGGCGTCAAGCCCTGCGCCTTCTTGAACACGGCCCTCGTCCTATAGCAACGAGGTGGCGAATATCGTGGCCGACATGGGCTTCAAGGCGATCCTCTGTGAGCCGGGGGAGAAGACGGTCGGCGTCCGAGACCACCAGCCGATTGTGGCGAATCGCGTCTATCGCGCCGTCGGCCGAAACGGGCGGCCGCGCAAGCTGGCCGTACTGCCCCGCCACAAGGCTCTCAGCCAACAACTGGCGTCCATCTGCAACGCTCCGATCGCGCTGTCACAGATAGCGAACTCGACCGAGACGCTGATCCGGCCTCCGCCGCTGCCTTGGCCCGGCACAGCGCGGACCTCATTCACGAGGCCGGCGGCGAGGTCGTCGTGCTCATCTGCGATTTCCCGCTGGTGGAGAGCGACAGCCCCGTCTACGGCCGGATGGTCGAGTACTGGAAGGCGCTGGTCGAGGAGATCACCCAACGGGACGACATCGTGCCGACGAACCCGACCGAGGTCGCCGAGTGGTTTCAGATCACCGACTGCCCGATGGTCGAATGCTCCGTACCCGACGAACTCTTTCCTGTCGAAGGTGGCCTCCGACACCCCGACCTCCCGCGCGCAGCGGGTGCTGCTGCGCAACATCGAGAGTCTGGAAGCCGAGGCCAAACAGGCGGGGGGCGAACTCGTCCGCCACTTCCGCTACCTGACCGCCTCGCGACCACTTACGGTATCTCCAGGAGGACATCGGCAGCGAGGACCTGGTGGGCGATCCGACGAACCCCTACGATTCGGTGGCGACCGCCGCGTATGCCCTGACGCACGCGACCGACGAGTTGTCCCACGCCGTCAAGAGCTTCAACATTCTCAAGCAGACCAACCGGACGCCCGTGGTCGTGGTCACGCCGGAGACCGGCCGGCTGCCGTCCGCGGGGATGGGACAATTCGCCAAATACGTCTCCGGCAAGAGCGGCGGCTTGGGCGAGGTCATCTCCGCCCTGTGCAAGGGGCTCTCCGAGCGAAATATCCCGGTGCACCTGATCACGCTGAACCTGAGCCGGCGCTTCCGCGAGGAGGCCGGAATGAGCGAGGCGGAGTGGATTCAAACGCGGCACCGGCTCAATCCGGAGAACGTCCACTTGGTCAGCTCCGCGATCTTCGAGGGCTACCGCAGCGCCTACGACGGCTCGCCGCCGGCCAATGCCGCCGAGTTCCAGCGGCAGATCGTCAATACCTATCATCAAAGAGATTCGCAGTGCCTACGAAGGCCGGGCCATCCTCCATACCAACGACTGGATGGCCGGCGGCGTCATCACGCCCTATGCCAAGCTGCGCGGCGTGCCCGATCCTGCACACCGTCCACAACACCCACACGGGGCACGTGCCGCTGGACATGTACTACGGCGTGAACCTGCGGGCCCTCTGGGACATGCTGTACCTCTCCGACACCGGGGCCAAAGCCCTCGACTGCCAGGCGACGGCGATTCGGCACGCCACGAAGGTCAGCTACGTGGGCGAGAAATTCCTCAAGGAGATCGTGGGCGACTACTTCCTCCACGAGATGGTGATCCCCTGGAGCGTGCGGGTGGAGACCAAGGCACGCTATTACGGCCACGACACCCTCGTGATCCCGAACGGCATCTCGCCCGATGTCTTCCCGGAGAATCAAGAGGAGCACCCCGAGGTCGATCAGCCGGGACTGGCCCGCCGGTACGGGCCTTACGACAGCCTGATCGAGGCCAAAAGGGCCAACCTCACCAAGTTCCAGAAGAAGACCGGCCTTCAGGTCGATCCCGAGGCGATTCTGCTCTACTGGCCCTCCCGGCTGGACCCCGTCCAGAAGGGCGTTGACCTCCTCGAAGCGGTCGCTCAGCGGTTCGTGGATGCGAATCCCGGCGTACAGATCGCCGTGGTCGGCGACCCGGCCGGCGGGGACAACTACCACGCCGACGTCATGGGCCGGATCGCGTGCGCCTCGGGCGGGCGCATCTGCTATCAGCGGTTCTCGCAGGACCTGAGCACCCTCGGCTACGCCGCCGCCAGCGACGTCTTCGGCGCGTCCCTCTACGAGCCGTTCGGGCAGATCGACGTCGTCGGCAATATCTACGGGGCGACGGCCACGAACCGCGATACCGGCGGCTACAGCGACAAGATCGTGCCGCTGAACCTGCGGGCCTGGGGGGCCCCGATCGATCAGGGCAACGGCGTGCTGTTCCGCGACTACAATGCCGACGGCCTGTGGTGGGGCTTGACCACGGCCGTCCAGAACCACCGCTACTTCCGCGAGCACCCCCGGGAGTGGGAAAAGCAAATGCGGCGGATCATGAAGGAGGCCCGCAGCACCTGGAGCATGGACAACATGGTCGCCAAGTACATCACGGCCTACGAAGACCTCAACGGCGGCAAGCCGCTGGTCTGATTGCGGATTTCGGTTGCGGATTGCGGATTGAATAGGAGCGGTGCTCTGCCGTGCCCACACCCGAATACTGTTGCCGCTTTGGGCCAATAGCCATGAGAATAGTATACGGCTGCGTCATTCGTACGCCTGTGCAGAGCAATGCTCACTGAAAGCCGAACAGTTGCCACATGCGGATTCGCGTCTGCGGGCCCCTTGCTGACAGTGGTAAGCCGGGGGTAATCTTGATACGTGCCATCGTGGAGGGTAGGGCTCAATCCTTGGAAGCACCCCGGTATGACGGTAGTCCAGATGCGCCATGGCAACGCCGCCTTGAAATTGGGGCATCCAGGCGTTGCTCTGCTCTTCTGCCATGCTATTGGCCCAAAGCGAAAAATCCCAGGGGTTTGGGGACGGCCGTCCCCAAGATGACCTGAAGTCGAACAGCGTAATGTCGAAGGGACGGGGTTCGTCATGGGACAGTCCAGACGGGTTCTCACTGTGGTCTTTGTGGTCAGTGTCGTAGCTGGGGGGCGTGAGGAGGTGCGTCCGCGTCCGCAACCCGCAATCCGCAATCCTTGGAGCGCGACTACAACGTCCAGCCCGTGCCGTTCAATCAGGTGCAGGTCCAGGATGGGTTCTGGACGCCGCGTCTGGAGACCAACCGCACGGTGACGATTCCGTACTGCTTCGAGAAATGCGAGGAGACCGGCCGGATCAGGAACTTCGAGAAGGCGGCGGGTCTCAAGCAGGGCAAACATCGAGGGCATCTATCTTCAACGACTCCGATGTCTACAAGGTGATGGAGGGAGCCGCCTATTCGCTGCAAGTCCACCCCGAGCCGATGATGCGGCTGTACTTGGACAAGCTCATCGCCATCATGGCCGGGGCCCAGTGGGAGGATGGCTATCTCTACACCTTCTACTCCGTGCCGCAGAAGCAGCCCAGATGCGGTGGACCAACGAGCAGGACCATGCACGAGCAGTACTGCATGGGCCACATGCTGGAGGCCGCCGTTGCCCACTACCAGGTCACCGGCGACAAGGCGTTTCTGAACGTCGCGACCCGCTGCGCGGACTACCTTTGCCAGGTGTTCGGCCCGGGTAAGCGGACCGACCCGCCGGGCCACCAGGAGATCGAGATCGGCCTGTGCAAGCTCTACCGCGTGACCGGCGACGGCAAGTACCTGGACTTGGCCAAGTTCCTCCTCGACCAGCGCGGCCGCACGGGCAATCGCGGGCCCAAGGGCGACGGCAAGCTCTACGGGGCCTACGCCCAGGACCATATCCCGGTCATCGAGCAGACCGAAGCCACGGGGCATTCCGTCCGGGCCATGTATATGTACACCGGCATGGCGGATGTCGCGGCCCTGACCGGCAACATGGACTATATCAAGGCCATCGACACGATCTGGAACGATGTCGTGGGCACGAAGCTCTACGTCACCGGCGGCATCGGGGCCGCCGGCCGGCTCGGAGGGCTTCGGCGGGCAAGTATGAGCTGCCCAACGCGACCGCCTACTGCGAGACCTGTGCCTCCATTCGCCAACATCTTTTGGAACCACCGCATGTTCCTGATGTCACGGCGACGCGAAGTACCTCGACGTCCTGGAGCGGACGCTCTACAACGCCGCCTTGTCGGGCATCTCGATGAAGGGCGACCGGTTCTTCTATCCGAACGTCCTGGAGTCCGCCCAGGGCAGCGAGCGCAGCCCGTGGTTCGACTGTGCCTGCTGCCCCTCGAACGTCGCCCGCTTCATCCCCTCGGTGCCGGGGTATGCCTATGCCTGCAAGGGCGAGGACCTCTACGTGAACCTGTTCCTGGGCGGCCGACGCCACGATCCAGACCGCGAGCAACAGAGTCACGCTGAAGCAGCAGACCGAGTACCCCTGGAAAGGCGACGTGAAGATCACGGTCGAGCCCGAGAAGAGCGGGACGTTCGCCGTCAACGTGCGGATTCCCGGCTGGGCCCGGAATGAGCCGGTGCCGAGCGACCTGTACCGAGTTCCAGGACACCGCCGCGGATGCGCCGTCGCTGAAGGTCAACGGGCAGCCAGGTGACGCCGAGCATCGAGAAGGGCTTCGCCCGGATCGAGCGGCAGTGGCAAAAGGGCGACACGATCGAGCTGAGCCTGCCGATGCCGGTCCGGCGGATCGTCGCCCGCGCGGAGGTCAAAGCGGACCGGGGCAAAGTCGCCCTGCAACGCGGGCCGCTCGTGTTCTGCCTTGAAGGCCCCGACAATGACGGCAAGGCGTTGAATTTGGTGATCGCGGACGACACCCCGATCAAGGCCGAGTACAAGCCGGACTTGCTCAACGGCGTCGTGGTCCTGACCGGCAACGCCCAAGTAGCCAAACGCACGACGGACGGCAAAGTCGTCGCCGGCGGGACGCGGCCGTTCACCGCCATCCCGTATTATGCCTGGGCCCATCGCGGCCGCTCCCCGATGACGGTCTGGCCGGCCCGGGAGCTGTCGGCGGCCCGGCCGGAGCCGGCGGACACCCTGGCCTACAAGAGCAAAACCACCGCCTCCTTTGTTCACAAGTCGCTCGACGCGATTAAGGACCAGGATTTGCCCGAGAACTCGGCGGACGAGTCGCCGTCCCACCTGGACTTCTGGCCCCATAAGGGCACGACCGAGTGGATTCAGTTTGCCTGGCTCGAGCAGCACGACTTGTCCACCGTGAAGGTCTATTGGTTTGACGACACCGGCCGGGGCGAGTGCAAGCTGCCCCAGTCCTGGCGGGTCCTCTACCGCACCGCCGAGGGCCAGTTCGAGCCGGTGAAGAACGCCGGCGCGTATGGGGTCGAGAAGGACACCTTCAACAAGGGTGTCTTCGACCCGGTTCGGACGGACGCCCTGCGGGTCGAGGTCACGCTGCCAGACCGTTGGTCCGCCGGCGTGCAAGAAATCGTGATCGAATGAGCGATGAAAGAGAGGTTCACCGCAGAGGACGCAGAGGTTCGCAGAGGAAGACCAAGAGAAGCAAGAGGACAGAGCCGAAAGAAACGGACGAAGTTGGGGCGACGCGGGCTTGCTCCGCTCTTCTTCTTCACCCCATTTGATCTTTCTCGGTTGTCCTCTGCGTACCTCCGCGTCCTCTGCGGTTAAGGAATCAGTGGTATCCGGGCTATTTCCGCCCGTAGGCGAACAAGAGCGTCAACAGCACCGCGATTTGCAGGACGATCAACACCCAATTCATCGTAACTCCTTCGATCCGATTGCCTTCACTCCTATAAGGCACACCGCCGATGCGCGGTAACGTAACTCCTTCTCTTTTGGCTGGCAATGCACCTATTCTGATGACGGGCCTGCCTGACCGTGATTTCTACGAATCTCGGCGGTTTTTTGTGCGTAGACAGGTCTACGGTCGGATAATCATTGTGAAGGTGGTCGAATGGTCCCAGCGGTTGTCTAAGAGAGCCCGGTAGAGCGCGCGGCACGCCATCCCGCCTCGGGACGAAGGCCGCGGGCGTGCGGGGCAGGCTCTGCCGTCCGGCTCGGCGACTGTCACTCCCCGTTACTCCTTGCCGTAGGCGAAGACAAGCGTCAGGAGAACGGCGATCTGCAGCATGGTGACCACTGGATTCATCTTATGACTCCTACTGCATGTCCCTTACGCCTATAAAAGGCACGAAAGCGGGACGCGGTAACGCACTTTATCGGTAGGTCCCCGGGAGCGGTCGCCCCGTGGACTGCGGTCTCGCTGTTTTTGGTCTCTGGTAAGTCCGAGAACAATTCTGTTTCCCACCCTGTCATCGAATCTGGTATACTTAGGATAACATAGTAATTGGTTGAACCGTTGGGGGTCTTCAGCCGCGATTTTTCTGCAAAATTCTCAACCGAGGCCAAGGGGGGCTCGATAATCACGCAGGGAGGGCGTCGGGAGGTGTCTTATGAGGACCACGGCTGTGCGCAGCGTGCTCCTTCTTGGTGTGTTCGGCCGGACTGACGGCGGTGGGCCTGGTGGAGCCGTGCCGCGGGGCCGTCAAGGTGCTAAGCCCCAAGGGGGGCGACTCGATCCCCGCCAAGAGCCAACGCCTGATTACCTGGTCTTGCGATACGAGCATCCAGCAGGTGACGATCGAATTCTCCTATACGGGCGGGGTATTTTGGGACGTGGTCACGCCGACCGCCCCCTGCGCCCAAGGCAAGGGCAGCTATCTCTGGACGGTGCCCGCCATTTCGTCGCCACGCTGCCTGATCCGGGTGACGGCGGTAGGCAAAGCGGGTGGTTCGGATCAAAACGGCACGCCTTTTACGGTCTTCCCCTGTACCTTGCGGATGGACTACGATGGCGACTGTATCATCACATTTGCGGACTTTGCCGCGTTTGCCCAGGAATGGCTTCGCTGCGGCGATCCGTACAACGCGACCTGCGCCGGCAACCGGCCGCCGCAGATCATCTCCAGCCCGCCGCCTCAGGTGGGTGTGGGGCAGACCTACGTCTATAATGTGCGGGCCCTGGACCCGGATGGGGACAAGCTGACCTACGAGCTCCTGCGCGGTCCGGCGGGCATGGCGATCGACGCCGCGACGGGCCGGCTCTCCTGGACCCCCACGGCCGACGCGATCATCGGCACGGCGGTCGTCATTCAGGTCCGCGACGACGCGGGGGCCGCGGATGTCCAGGCCTTCAACTGGGGCGGCTCGACGACGGCCACCCAGCAGAACGTCACCGGCGCCCCGGTCGGCGGCTATCCGAGCTTGTTCGAGCGGCAGACCATCGTCTATACCAACGCCGTGCGCATGGCCCCGCAGCAGTATCGCGACAAGTACATGGCCGGCTTCACGCCCGACCCGCATTCCATTCTCCAGACCGCCTACCCGGCCGTGGAGCCGCTCTATTACGAGCCGGCGCTGAACCAGTCCGCCCGCACCCATGCCCAGGACATGGCCACCAACGGCTGCTTCCAGCACGATAGCTGCGACGGCACTTCGTGGTCCACCCGGATTTGGAGCTTCTATCCCCAGGCCCGCACGATCGGCGAGAACATCGGGGCCGGCTATAGCGGCGCCAAGGTATATGTGGATACCCTGCTGTGCGACGCTCTCGGCGGGCCAGTGTGCCCAGGATAAGACTTCGCAGGCGGGGCACCGAGCCAACATGATGAGCAGCAGTTTCGACGTGATGGGTGCGGGCTACGTCGTGAACGCCAAGAGCACCTACCAATACTATTGGGTGCAGGACTTCGCGTCGAGCGACTCCGTGAGCAGCGTGCCGCTCGTGGCCGGCTGCCACGACTTCCTGACCGCGGGCAAGACCTCGTTTCTGCTGAACTATCGGGACACCGGCAATCAGCCGCCGCTATCCGTGCAGCTCGTGCTCAACGGCACCGCCTCCAATATGACGCTCGATCTCGGCACGCCCGCCGCCGGCACGTATCGGCTGGACGTGAGCAAGGCCACAAGCTGCCGGCAGTATTACTTCCAAGCCGTCACCGCCTCCGGGCAGTCCTGGCGCTACCCGGGTCCCGGCGTCTTCCTCACCAGCGGCGAAGGCACCTGTAGCGGGGATTACCAGTAAGGCCATACACGTGTGGTCGTCCAACGGTTGCGCGACTCGTTTCGGCGAGAGGTTGCGTCGAGCTGAGTTCACGCCGCAAGACGGTCGGCGCAACCGACACGAGCTTCGCAACCGCAACCGCTGGACGGTCATTACGGTAACCGCAACCGATCCACGGCTCTCCGAATGGCACCACTGTAGTCTTGCACTGGACCGGCGCGTCGAGTATGCTGGTGGCCCAGTAACACGGTAGCTCAACCACGATGGTATTATCGGGAGGGCATGACCCATGAAGCTGGCCTTGCTGATTTTTGCTGTGACGTTCAGTGGCGCCGCGCAAGCGCAGAATCAATGCGGGCCGCCGGCCGCCGGCACGGAGGAGTCGCGGACGAAACCGGTCTCGGCGCCGCTGCCCAAGGAATCGATGAACCTGCAGGCGATCCCGTACAAGATCGTGTACGAGACCCGCCGGCCGACGAAGGGCAAGGTGAACTGCGAGATCTGCATGATGAATGCGGACGGCTCCGGCGGGAAGAACCTGACGAACACGCCGGACGTCGATGAGATGTACCCGCACGTGTCCCCGGACGGCACGAAGATCTGCTTCGTGACCGATGAGGGCCGGGAAGGCAGCAAAGTCCGTCACGTATATTACATGAATATCGACGGCAGCCAGCGGGTCCACGTCGCGGCCCATGCCCGGGATCCCTGCTGGTCGTTCGATAGCCAGAGCATCGCCTATCTGAACGACGAATACGAGCGGTTCAGCAGCCGCGAGTACGCCACGTCGGGACTGACGTACTATCATCTCGAGGGGAACTGGCGCAGTCAGCACCCGAACACCAAGCTGGAGCACGTGTACGCCATCTGCTGGTCGCCGGACAGCAAGTGGTTCGTGGCGGCCGTCGAGGGCGGGATGGGCTACAGCGACACCATCATCGCGTTCCAGGCCTTCGGCACGAAGGTTTTCGACCTGGCCAAGTGGGGCGTCAAAGGGTGCCGGCCCGACCTCAACATCGACGGCACCCGCATGGTCTGGGGCGAGACCGACTGGAACCTGCGCACGGGCGAGATCGACTTCAATGCGGCCGGAGCCCAAGGTTTCGAACGTCCGGGATATCCTGCGCTGTGCGGACAAGTACAAGGTCTATCACGTCGATATCTCGCCGGACAGCAAGTACATCACGTTCAGCTACGGCCCCTGGGCCGGCGGCCAGCAGGTCGGCGGCCTGGCCGAAGGCTGGAACATCTGCGTCGGCGACCTCAACGGCAACTGGGTCCAGATCACGACCGACGGCAATCACAACAAAGAGCCCGACTGGGTGCCGATCCCGCCGAAGAATTGATGATTTATGATTGATGATTGATGATTTTCGAGTGGCACTGGGTGGCATGTAGGATGGGCTTTAGCCCATGCTGTCTTGGTTCGCGAATGATCCGCCTGGGCTGAAGCCCATCCTACGTGTTTTAGTGTAGCTGGAGTAGTAAGGTGGAGGCAAGGAGAATGAACATGGCTAAGCAATCAAGCGTCATCAAGCTCGTGTGGCTGGGCGTGGCTTTCTTCTTGGGGGCCGGCGCACTCGCCGCCGAGGCACGCCGCCGGTGGACGATGCGTCTCTGCGTCCCGGCACCGGCATTGACGTCAAGAGCATCCCCTACAAGATCGTCTACGAGTCCCGGGTGATGACGGAGGGCAAGGAGAACTGGGAGCTCATGATGATCAACGCCGATGGCTCCCACCCCGTCAACCTGACGAAGACGCCGGACATCGGGGAGATCTACCCGCACGTCTCGCCGGATGGGACGAAGATCTGCTTCGAAGGCGAAGAGGGGACCGGCAACGCGAAGGTCCGCAGCGTCTATTACATGAATATCGACGGCACCCACCGCGTGAAGGTAGCCCACAATGCCCGCCAGGCGTGCTGGGGCCCGGACAGCCAGTCCATCGCCTTCCTCAAGGCGGAGTTCGACCGCTACACGATCCAGGACTACGCCACGCAAGGGCGTCTACTTCTACGATCTCAAGACCGGCAAGACCACCGAGCACCCGAACTGTGCGAAGCTCTATCACCTGTACAATCTGTGCTGGTCGCCGGACGGCAAATGGTTCCTGGCGACCGTGCACGGGGGCATGGACTTCAAGCACGCGGACCTCGCCTTCCCGGCCCAGGGCATGGATATCTTCGACCTGACGCCCGTTCGGCGTCGGCGGCTGCCGCCCGGACTTCAGCCCGGATGGCAAGCGGATGACCTGGGGCGCGACGGACTGGGATCTGTGCGTGGCCGACATCGACTTCGCTTCGGGTAAGCCGCAAGTGACCAACGTGCGGACCATCGTCAAGTGCGACAAGGAGCACAAAGTCTACCACGCGGATTTCTCGCCGGACGGCAAGTACATCGCCTTTAGTTACGGGCCGGAGAAGGGCAATGAAATGGGCGGCGGTCTGGCGCCGACCTGGAACCTCTGCATCAGCGACCTGTCCGGCAAATGGGTGCAGATCACGACCGACGGCAATCACAACAAAGAGCCCGACTGGGTGCCGATTCCGCAGAAGTAACGATGACAAACAAGGGCAAGTCTTGGTGCCTTGGAGAACGAATATGACAACGCCGCGCAGTGACCTGAAGCACCTGTGGTTATGCGTGACTTTCTCCCTGGCAGTCAGTTCGGTTGCCGGCGCCAGCGCCGTGCCCTCCGAGGAGTCCCTTCGCCCTGGCGCCGGGATCGACGTCAAGAGCATCCCCTACAAGATCGTGTACGAGTCGCTCCTGAAGACCGACGGCAAAGAGAACTGGGAGCTCGTCATGATCAACGCCGATGGCTCCAATCCCGTCAATCTCACCAAGACGCCGGACATCGGGGAGATCTATCCGCACGTTTCGCCGGATGGGACGAAGATTTGCTTCGAGGGCGAAGAAGAGGTAGGCAACAAGAAGGTCCGCAGCGTCTATTACATGAACATCGACGGCACCCACCGGGCGACGGTGGCCCACAACGCCCGCCAGGCCTGCTGGGGCCCGGACAGCCAGTCCATCGCCTTCCTCAAGGCGGAGTTCGACCGCTACACGATCACGGACTATGCCACGAAAGGTGTCTACTTCTACGATCTCAAGACCGGCAAGACGACCGAGCACCCGAACTGCGCGAAGCTGTATCACCTCTACAATCTCTGCTGGTCGCCCGATGGCAAGTGGTTCCTGGCGACGGTGCACGGCGGCATGGGCTTCCAGCACGCGGACCTCGCCTTTCCGGCCCAAGGGCTGGAGATCTTCGACCTTACCCCGTTCGGCGTCAGGGGATGCCGGCCGGACTTCAGCCCTGACGGCAAGCGGATGACTTGGGGGGCGACAGACTGGGACCTGTGCGTGGCCGACATCGATTTCTCTTCCGGCAAGGCCAGGTGGCAAACGTACGAACGGTTGTCAAGTGCGACAAGGAGCACAAGGTCTACCACACGGATTTCTCGCCGGATGGCAAGTACATCGCGTTCAGCTACGGACCGGAGAAGGGCAATGCCATGGGCGGCGGCCTGGCCCCGGCCTGGAACATCTGCATCAGCGACCTGTCCGGCAAATGGGTGCAGATTACGACTGACGGCAATCATAACAAGGAGCCCGACTGGGTACCGGCGTCGAAGAATTGATGATTTTCGATTGATGATTTGAAGGCGGTCACGCATACGCATAAGCGCGTAGGGTGGGTTCTTAACCCACGCGTTGCCTAGGGACGTGCGCATGACTCGTGGGTTGAGAGCCCACCCTACGGCTACCTGACGTTGTACCGCGTCGGGGCGTGATGCCGGGCGTCAGCGGTAGGGTGTGCTCCGCACACCGTCCTGTATCGAGTGGATCGGATCGTTGGTTTGCTTCGTCGTCGATAGAGGAGAAACGAATGAGCATCAAGCCTCTGCACATCAAAGCGGCGAGCCTCTGTGTCCTGGGATTAGCGGTCTTGGCGGGCTGCAGCGGCAGGGTGGGACGGCGACGTACAGCATCACCCCAAGTCGATGACCACCAAGAGCGGCATCGAGATGGTCTTCATTCGCGGGCGGGACGTTCGAGATGGGCAGCGACAAGGGCACGCCCGATGAGGCTCCCGTGCACAAGGTGACGGTCAGCCCGTTCTGGATGGACCGCTATGAGGTGGTGCAGGAGGAATTCAAGAAATACCAGCGGCCCGACCCGTCGCACTTCAAGGGGCCGCGCAGCCGCTGGAGCAGGTCAATTGGACCGACGCGGCCGGCTACTGCAACGACCGCTCCAAGGCCGAAGGCCTCGAGCCGTGCTACGACGAGAAGACCTGGGAGTGCAACTTCAACGCCAACGGCTATCGGCTGCCCACGGAGGCCGAATGGGAGTATGCCTGCCGGGCCGGCTCCCGCACCCAATACAGCTTCGGCGACAGCGCGGGCCAGTTGGCGGCGTATGCCTGGAGTGCGGAGAATTCCGCGAAGACCACGCACCCCGTCGGGCAGAAGCAGCCCAACGCCTGGGGCCTGTACGACATGCACGGCAACGTCGCCGAGTGGTGCAACGACCGCTACGCCAAGGACTACTATAAGCAGAGTCCCGACAAGGACCCGCGCGGGCCCGCCGAGGGACGCGAGCGGGTCATTCGCGGCGGGGCGTGGAATTCCAGCGCCGGCAGTTGCCGGTCCACGTATCGCACGAGCAGCCTTTCGATCGATGATACGTGCCTGGCGGATGATGCGATCGGATTTCGCTGCGTGAGGAACGCCCCGCCCGCCAGTAGCATGGGCATCCTGCCCATGAACACGAGCAGAACTCGCCCTGGCGCAAGACGGCGAGCAAGTCCTGGCCACGAGGGCCGATGGAGGTGGAATCATGCCATCCAAGCCGAAAGCGAAGACGGGTTTGGTGTACGATGACATCTATCTGGAGCACAAGACCACGCCGGGACATCCGGAGTCGCCCGCGCGACTGACCGCGATCCTCGACAAGCTCAAGGCCGATGGCGTGTACGCCCAACTGAGCCTCCTGACGCCGAAGCCGGCGCCGCTGGAGCGGATTCAGGCCATCCATTCGCCGAAGTACGTGCAGCGGGTGCGAACCAGTTGCGAGAAGGGCGAAGAATATCTGGACTCGATGGACGTGCCGATCTCGCGCAAGTCCTACGAGGCGGCCCTGATGGCGGCCGGCGGCGTGCTCCGGGCCGTCGATGCCGTCATGCAGGGCGAAGTGGCCAACGCGTTCTGTGCCATCCGCCCGCCGGGCCATCACGCGCTGGCGGACCGGGCGATGGGCTTCTGCATCTTCAATAACGTCGCCATCGGCACCCGGTACGTCCAGCAGCAGCACGGGCTGTCGAAGGTCCTGATCGTGGACTGGGACGTCCACCACGGCAACGGCACGCAGGCCGCCTTCTATGACGATCCCACCGTGCTGTACTTCAGCGTGCATCAATTCCCGTTCTATCCGGGCTCGGGCACGGAAGCGGAGAAAGGCCGCGGCAAGGGCCTGAACCACACGATCAATGTGCCGCTGCCCGGCGGCTCGGGCGACCGGGAATACCTGGAAGCCTTCGAGCAGAAGCTGCGTCCGGCGGCCCTGGCCTTTGCCCCGGAGTTCGTGTTCATCTCCGCCGGCTTTGATGCCCACGAGCACGACACGCTCGGCGGCATGCGCGTCACCACCGAGGGCTACGGCAAGCTCACGCACATCGTCAAAGGGATCGCCGACCAGTGCTGCCAGGGCCGCTTGGTCTCCGTTCTGGAGGGCGGCTACGGCCTGACCGGATTAGCGGCGTCTGTGGAGACCCACATTCGTGTTTTGATGGATTAGCATGTTATTTCACACCCTGCCATTCTTCGTATTCTTCGCCGTTCTTTACCCGACCTACCTGCTGACAAAAGAAACGCGGCTGCGACTGCCGCTGCTGCTGGCGGCTTCCTATGTCTTTTACGCCTGGCTCAGCCCGCTCTATCTGCTGCCCTTGCTCTATGCCACCGTGGTGGACTACCTCATCGCCGGACAGATGGTCCAGAGCCGCCGGCCGAAGGCGTGGCTGGCCCTGAGCATCGCCAACAGTCTTGCCGTGCTGGGCTTCTTCAAGTACGGCGCCTTCATCGCCAATAACGTCAACTCCGCGCTGTCATTGGCAGGACTGGCGTATGTCATCCCGGTCCCGAAGTCGCTGCTGCCGGCAGGCCTGTCGTTCTTCCTGCTGCAATCGATCGGCTATGTGATTGATGTCCATCGCGGCACGGTCCAGCGGGAAAAGAGCTTCCTGACCCACGCCGCGTTCGTATCGTTCTTCCCGCGGCTGCTGGCGGGCCCGATTGAAAGGGCGGGCCACCTGCTGCCGCAATTGCGGACCAGCGTCCCGGTGACGTTGCGGGACTTCACCGACGGCCTGTCGATCTTCGTCGTCGGCTACTTCAAGAAGGTGGCCCTCGCGGATTACCTGGCGCTGTACGTCGCCAAAGTCTACGCCACGCCCGGCCAATTCCACGCCCCGGCCCTGATCCTGGCGACCTTCCTTTTCGCCTGGCAGATTTACTTCGACTTCAGCGGCTACACGGACATGGCCCGGGGCATCGCCCGCATGATGGGCATTCGCCTGATGCTGAATTTCGACAACCCGTATCTGGCGAGCAGCATGGGCGACTTCTGGAAGCGCTGGCACATCAGCCTCTCGTCCTGGTTCCGGGACTACGTCTATATCCCGCTGGGCGGCAATCGCAAAGGCAAGCTGGCCACGTACCGGAACGTCTTTCTGACGATGGTGCTCTCCGGCCTCTGGCACGGGGCCGCGTGGACCTATGTCCTCTGGGGTGCGGTGCACGCCCTGGGCAACTTCGCCACGCGCGAGCTGGAGCGTACGTCCTTCTACCTGCAGAAGGTCCCGTACGCAGTCAAATTGCTGATCGTGCTGGTGTTCGTGACGTTCGCCTGGGTCTTCTTCCGGGCCGAGAGCATCGGCACGGCGGGGACGATCGTCGCCCGGACGTTCACCTCGGGCCTGGAGAATCCGTACTGTCCGCTGCTGGCCCTGGCCCTGATCGCGGCCGTGTGGACGTATCAGTTCTTCTTTGCGTCCCGGCTGCGATGGCTCCTCGAAGCGGGAGTCGTGCGCGTGGGATCTGGTGCTCGCCATGCTCGTCTACATGATCCTGACGGTCCGCGGCGAAGGACAACAGTTCATTTACATGCAGTTCTGAGGTAGGGTGGGGCTTGCCCCACCGTCGCCCAGAGATGTGAAGGGAAACCTGAGAATATGGAACTGAATCGGTGGGGCAAGCCCCACCCTACAACTCCCGATTCGAAACCCGCGTCAAGCGACGACTTCGAGTGCTCGCACGTGGTGCGGTTGTCGGGGCGCCAGTGGTTGGTCGTCGGTGTACTGTTCTTGGCCGTGGTGGGGCTGGGGCCGACGGTTTGGAGCTACTTCGAAGGCTTCCAGCCGGGCAGCGACTACCGCCTGCCGTATGAATTGAGCAGCGACTACTGGCTGTGGCGCCGCCAGTGCGGGCAGGCGTGTGACCAGAAGAAGATTCTCGTGGCGGGCGACTCGGTCATCTGGGGCCACTATGTCACGCCGGATCAGACGCTCGCTCATTATCTCAACGAATTCTCCGGGACCGCCCCACGCGCAGCGGCGCTACGGAGCGTTTCGCCAATCTCGGCCTCGACGGCACGCATCCGGCGGCCCTGGCAGGTCTGTTGAAATATTACGGCGCGGGCCTCTCGGGCCGCACGGTCGTGCTTCACTTCAACCCGCTGTGGCTCACCTCTCCCAAGCACGACCTGCAGACCGACAAGGAGTTCCACTTCAACCACACGGAGCTGGTGTCGCAGTTCGCGGTGAAGATCCCGTGCTACAAAGCCTCAACCGCCGAGCGGCTGCGGATCGTCGCTCGTCGTTCGCTGCCCTTCGCCAACTGGGTCTCCCATCTGCGGACGGTTTACTATCAAGGCAAGGACCTCCACACCTGGACCCTCGATCACCCCTACGATTGCCCGGTGATGGCGGCGACTCCAGGGTCTCCCTCAGCCGGGCGGCATCCCGGAGCCTTCCGGCGGCACCTGGGTCGAGAAGGGCGCCAAGAAGCAAAGCCTCTCCTGGGTCACGCTCGACAGCTCGCTCCAGTGGCAATTCTTCCGCCAGGCCGTGGAACTGCTCCGCCAGCGGGGCAACAAGGTCTTTGTCCTCGTCGGCCCCTTCAACGAGCACATGCTTAACGACGCCGATGCGGCCACCTATAGCAAGATCAAGACCCAGGTTGCCGCCTGGTTCCAACAGAATAGCGTACCCTATTTCGTGCCGGACGCTCTGCCGGCGGCGCAGTACGTCGATGCCAGCCATCCGATCGGGGAAGGGTACGCGCTGCTCGCGAAGCAACTCCTGGGGCAGCCGGAGTTCCAGGCGTTGCTCGGGAGTCAATAGAGGCAGGAGATGATGATGAAATTACAAATCTCAAATCCCAGATCCCAAATAAATTCGAATGACCAAAATCCCAAATCCCAAACGGATGCAGCGGCTGGCGCCAGCGTTTCGGTCATTGGAATTTGGGATTTGTTTGGGATTTGGGATTTGAGATTTGGTGCTTCCGGCTTGATTGTCTGTGCCCTCTTTTTGCTGTCCGTCGTTCGCGCTGGCGACCAAGCCCAGTGGGGCCAAGCCTTCACGCGCAACATGGTCTCCGGCGAGACAGGCCTGGTGGACAGCTTCGACCCGGCCACGGGCAAGAACGTCAAATGGGTCGTGCCGCTGGGCAGTCAGACTTGGTCCACGCCCGTGGTGGCTCAGGGCCGCGTGTTCATCGGGACCAACAACGATGTGCCGCGCGACCCGCGGCACAAGGGCGATCGCGGTGTGCTCCTGTGCCTCGATGAAAAAGACGGCCACCTCCTGTGGCAGTTGGTCGTGCCCAAGCTGGGGGCGGACCCGTACCTCGATTGGCCCAAGGCGGGCATCTGCTCGCCCGCGACGGTGGAGGGCAATCGCGTCTATACCGTCACGAATCGCAACGAGGTGGTGTGCCTCGATATCGAGGGCATGGCCAACGGCAACGACGGACCCTACCAAGATGAAGCCCGGCACATGACCGCCAACGGCCGCTCGTCGCTCGTCGCCCGCGGCTCGACGCTGGTCCCCAAGGATGCCAACGACGAGAGCGGACTAATCCGGGACGTCACCGCCCTCGACGCCGACATCATCTGGCTGTTCGACATCCCGCGGCAGGCGGGCACGTGGCCGCACGACGGCGCCCACGGCTCGGTCCTCATCGACGGCGATTTCCTCTACGTCAACACCTGCAATGCTCTCGACAGCGGCCACAAGGGCATCCGCTGCCCCGACGGTCCCAGCCTGATCTGCTTGGACAAAAAGACCGGCCGGCTGCTGGCCCGCGACTACGAAGGCATCGGCCCGCGCATCTTCCACTCGACGTGGTCGCCGCCCGCGCTGGGCGTGGTCAACGGCCAGAAGCGGATCTTCTTCTGCGGCGGCGACGGCGTGGTCTACGGCTTTGAGCCCCTGACAAGCGAAGGTGAGAAGGTGAGAAGGGAAGAAGGTCGGAGCGTCCGCTCACCTTCTGACCCTCTCAACTTCTCACCTTCTTCTCGCGCCGGCCGTCCCGGCCTTGCGTTGCGTCTGGCGGTTCGATCCCGACCCGACGGCTCCCAAAGAAAACGTCCACCAATTATTTCGGCAACCGCCGGCAGAGCCCCAGCAACATCAAAAGCACGCCGGTCTTCGACAACAACCGTCTGTACGTCACCGTCGCCGGCGACATCTGGTGGGGCAAGGAGCAGGCGTGGCTCAAGTGCATTGATGTCACCAAAGAAGGCGACGCCACGGCCGCGGGTCCGGTCTGGTCCTGCGATTTGAGCAAGCATTGTTGCTCGACGCCGGCCGTCCACGACGGCCTGGTCTACGTTGCGGATTGCGGCCGGCAGATCTACTGTATCGACGCCGCGACGGGCAAGGTTCAATGGACCCAGCAAGCCAAAGCCGACATCTGGGCTTCGACCTTGGTCGCCGATGGCAAGGTCTACGTCGGCACGAATCGCGGCGACTTCTGGATCCTGGCCGCCGGCCGGGAGAAGAAGGTCTTGTGCACGCTCGATCTCGACAGCCCCGTCTCCAGCACCGCCATCGCCGCCAACGGCGTCGTGTATGTCGCCACGATGACCAAGCTCTACGCTCTGAAGAAGCAGTAGCGGGCGGAAGCAGCCGCCCGGCTTGCCCGCGGGGACATGGAAGATCTTTTTGTACCGAGCGATCCATGGGCTGCTGTTCAACGGGATCAAGCACGTCCAAGTCGAGGAAGCACGCCTGCGCGTGTGGTGCTCCGGCGCTGTCTCGGTGTATCGGTGTCTGGGGTGACATGATTGTCGATTTCAGAATCACAAATCGGAAAGCACATCTCAAACTCCGGCACTACGGCCCGGCGGCGTCCCGGCGTTGCTTCAGTTCCCGCCACGTGGTCTGGGCGATGCCTTCTTTCTTGAGGAACGCGCGAACGTCGGGGTCGAGCATCAGACGCAGCTCCGCCGCGCGGGCCGGGCCGGAGCTGGAGATGTGGGCGAAGACCTCCGTCGGGGCCGTGCAGTGGACGATGATCTCCGTCATGCCCGGCTTCATGTCGGTCAGCAGCTTGAGCAACTGCTGCTTGCGCTGCTCGTACTCGGGGGCGTTCGTGGGCTGCGTCACGAGGTCGTCGATCACCGGCAATCCCCCTTTCCAGACCCGTTCGCCCATGGCCCGCAGCAGGAGATTCAATTTGCCGAGCTCCGGGCCGGCGTACTGCATGTGGCCGCCGATCATCAGGATCGGGATCTTCTTTTCGATTCCGACCTTGACGTAGGATTCGATGAAGGGCTCGTAGAAACACGTCCCCATGTGGCTGTCGAGGTGGGTCGGCTGAAGGCCCACGGCCCGGGCCTTGTCGATCTGGGCGCGGATCTCCAGCTCGAACTGCTCCACCGTGGCATGGTTCAGCACGTCCTCGACCCGGGGCCAGAAGTAACCCTGCGGATCGACGAGGCCGGGAACGGCGGCCGGCCCCGCCAAGGGACCCCATCGGTAACTGGTCCACTCCGAGTTGAGCGTCAAATGGAGACCCGCGTCCGTCTGCGGATGGTCCTTCAGGTAGGCCGCCATGTGCGGCACCCAGGGACACGGCATCATCACGCTCGTCGAGGTGGCGAGGCCTTCTTCCAGGGCCTGAATCGCCCCCCGGTCGGAATCGTACGACATGCCCGCATCATCCACGTGGAAGATGACGACCTTGGCGCCCTGCGGCCATCCCAGCCGCTCGGCGTAGGTCATTTCCAGCTCCGGTGCGGCCATCGCACCGCCGGAGCATACCAAAAGGGCGAGCATGGAGCAAACGGTGAGGTTCGAAGGCATGACGACTCCTTCCCAAACTCATGGCTGTTGTATCCATTCCAGGGCCTGCCCTGATGAGTTCTGACAAACAAGTTCGGTAATGGCTGGGGCCATGCCTACGGCTTTGCGTAGGGATGTCTACGAGGCGTAGACGTGACACCCCGGCCGCCACGGACCTTCAGTTACCGATTTTGTTCGTCAAAACTCATCAGACTGCACAGATCGTACATCGTCAAGCGGTGACGCAACTCGTTTTGCCGGTTTGGAGTGCCGCGTTTACGCGGGTCGGACTGGTCTTTGGGTCCCCAAACGCGACGTATCGCGTTGGGGAGCCCTCCCCCGCCTTGAAGGCGGCCATCCGAACCGCACGCCACCGACGCGAGCTTCGCAACCGCATGACGGTTCTAAGGGAGTATTGTAACAACACCGCGATTGCCGTCCACCCGGAGCCGCTGGCCGGTCTTGATAATTCTCGTGGCGGCGGGCACGTTGACTACGGCGGGAATGCCGTATTCGCGGGCGATGATGCTGCCGTGGGAGAGCAGGCCGCCCTGATCCGTCACAATCCCGGCGGCCGGCACGAAGTAGGGCGTCCAACCGGGATCGGTGAACGGGGCGACGAGGATCTCGCCGGCCTGGACGTGCTCGTCCGTCTCGGCCCGGAGGATCACGCGGGCCTGACCCGTGGCCACTCCGGCACTGGCGGCGACCCCCTGCAGGATCTCGGCGCCTTCGCTCACGGTTTCGGGCTCCGGGACGTGCTGATCCGGATCGAAGCGGCCGACCACGACTTCAGGCGGCGTGATCGACTTGTTCTTCTCATACTCCCCCCGGCGGCTGGCAATGAATTCGGGGACATTCAGATCCGACTTACCGTGCAGCAGCGCGTCCAACTCCTGCAGTTCCAGGAAGAACACGTCCTCCGGCTCTTGAAGCGTGCCGACAGCGGCAAGTCGGGCGCCGATCTCCAGGAGCATGCGGCGCAGCATTGCCGTCCAGCGGATGCCCTCGTTCTTGAAGTTCTCCCGCAGGACCGAGCCGTTGCGGGCGGCGCGCAGGACGTGCTCGAAGATCAGCCGTTGGACCGGATTGCGCAACTGCCGGCGGCACTGCTCCTGCAACTGCTCGCGCCGGCGGGCACGCTCCTGGCGATCCTGGAGCGGGTCGCGCAAGTCTGCTTGGGCGAGATAGCCGCGGACAAGCTGGAGAATGTAGTCCGGCATCTCGGACCAGCGTGGATTGTAGAACTCGAGCTCGCCGCGGCAGTGATGGCCGTGGCAGGCCATGAACCGATCCCAGCTCCGGAGGAACTCGCGACCCTCGTCCAGGGCCAGCAGTTTCTCTCGTAGGATCTGCCAATCGCCCTCGGAAAGAAGTACATCGCGCACGGACGAGGTCCCGCGTGCCTGGGCCGCCAGTCGCTCCAGGTCGATGCCGGCCCGGGCACTGGCCATGTCGCCCGTGTCCGCCAGGAGGCTGTTGGCCAAGCGCACCCCCGGTATCGCCGAGCCAGCGCTCGCAGACCTTGTACAGAAATGCCAATGGGGCCGTGGTCAGCACGGCGTACAGGAGATCGAACCGGGCGACCCCCTCCTGGATTTCCGTCGCAAACCGGCGGCCCAGTTCCTCCAGTGGCAGGCGGGAGAAGTCCACGTCCTGCAGCCGGCAGTTGATCGACCTGCATCTCTTGAATGGAGAGGCGTGCCTTTGCCTGTCGGTGTGCGATCATGGCGCGGATCGACCACGGGATGCGGACGATCATTCTGATCGTGCTGACTCCCAGGTCCGGCGCATCCTCGGCCATATCCGGCCGATTCGATGGTCTTGTCCCCCGCCGACCAGTGCCCGATAATCATAGTGTTCGCCCCCGGGCAGATGCCGGATGATCGCCAAGCCCATGCTGGCATTGAAGTACAACCGGCCCGCGATGAGCCGCATGAGTCTGTCCTTGTCGATCCCTTCGAGGCCGAGGATAGCCAAGACCGGTCGCAAGAGCGTCTCGTCGGTGATGTCGGTGAACGAAGCGGTCATGGGCGTCATCACGTCCGGGAGCACCTCGCCGAGATTCGCATTGGTCCAGACCTGGCGATCCTCCCAAGACGCGGCGGCCGGGAGCGTGGTGATGGGACGGGCTTGCAGAAAGAACACCTTTCGTCCTTGCACCGCCCATTCCATGTCCTGCGGGCCGCCGAGCTTGGCTTGGGCCCCCTTGGCGAGCCGGGCCAGCCGAATCGCGATAGGTCGGGCGATAGAAGACCGGGACGCCCGCTCCGGCGCAACCGGCTGTTGCCGGAGGCCGCCTCGTTCCGCAGACACGCTTTCGATCGTCTTGTCGCTGATCGTGCGGGAGAGGAGACGGAGGTCGCGTTTCCGAATGAGAAACCTGTCCGGCGTGACCCGCCCCGAGACGAGGGCTTCGCCCAGTCCCCAGCAGGCTTCGATGATGATCCGGTCGGAGCGGCCGGTGGTGGGGTCCGCGGTGAATAGCACGCCGGAAGCGTCTGCCGGCACCAGAAATTGAACGATCACGGCCATGCCCACGGCGAAATGGTCAAAGCCGTGCTGTTGGCGATATTCCCAGGCCCGCTCGGACCAGAGGGAGGCCCAACACTGCTTAACGGTTGCCAGACAGCTATCGACATCAGTGATGGCCAAGTACGTATCGTACTGTCCGGCGAAAGACTGGCCCGGCAGGTCCTCCGCCGTCGCCGAGGAGCGGACCGCGACAAACCTTGCCCCAAGCTTGTGATAGTGTGTCTCTATCGCCTGGCGCGTCGCTTCCACCATAGGTGCCCTGATAATAGCCTCCCGAATCGCCGTCAGAATCGACCTCTGCTGTTCCCTCGGAACTGCGGCAATTCGGCGGGTGATACCGTTTACCTCCATGTGCTCGCGATAGGCGTCTGCCGTGACGCAGAGTCCTTCGGGGACCGTCAGCCCGATCCGGCTCAGCCGGACCAGACCGGCGGCTTTCGGCCCAATGGCCTTTTCATCCACATCCACCCGGGCGTCCAACCAAACGATCTGCGTTTGGTTCATGGTGGCCGGCTCTTTCAAACACAATCTGTATCTATGCCCCAGACTGCGGGACCTGAGTTCTACCGGACGTAGGGCGAGCCGGTTCACCCCGCGGCCCGGCATATGGCCCCGCAACGTCCTTTTTTGTCATTCGCGCTTGTTTTTTTGCCGATCTTCCGTAAAATCAAGGAGCCACACGGTTGGAGGTTTCCAATCGTGAGCCGTCGGAGAGGTGTCAGAGCGGCTTATCGAGCGGTCTTGGAAAGGCCGTGTAGGGTTTTCCCTACCGCGGGTTCGAATCCCGCCCTCTCCGTTTGAGGTTGGGTCTTCTTCCGCAGGGAGGCCGCCGGAGCGGAAGCATGGTTTACGCCCGTAGGAAGGAGAATCGGACGTGACGGAATCGCCAGGAAGCGGGGGGAGGATCGTTCGCCGGGGGCCGTACCCGGAGTTTACTTGGACGGCCTTGTTGCTCGGATATGGCTATCGGCGCCCTGATTACGATCAGCCTGGGGTATGCCGCGCTCATCCTCGGCTTCTCGCATGAAGGCTCGGAGTTGGCGGCCATCCTGGGCTACGGCGTTCTGCGGGGTCTCCTGGGCCGGACCAGCATCATCGAAAACAACATCAACCAGACCATCGCCACGAGCGTCAATGGGGCCTCGGCGGGGATGATGTTCACGATCCCCGCGTTGTTCATTCTCAACCAGACCGACTTCAATCCTATCCTTATGGTCGTCGCCTGCATCGCGGGCAGCGTCCTGGGCACCGCCTTCATCATCCCGCTGCGCAAGCAGATGATCGACTTCGAGCGGCTGACGTTCCCAGGCGGCGTCGCCGTGGCGACCGTCCTGCGGTCCCCCGGCGCCGGCGTGCATAAGGCGATTCTGCTGCTGATCGGGATTGGCTTGAGTGCCGGGGTGAACCTTTTCAGCCACATCGCCAAGCTCGAGAATCTGCCCCTGGGCCAGTACCTCGGCCTGCCGCCGCACCTGAACGCTGTTTGGTCGATTTCGCTTCTGACCGTCGGCATCGGATTCATCGCCGGGCGGGGCGGCGCCGCGTTCATCATCGGTGGCTTCGTCTGCTATTGGATTCTGGGGCCGATTCTGGCGGGCTTGGGCTTACTGCCATCGCCCGCACAGTTCCCGCATCCCTATGCCGACCTCCCGGAGGCCATGCGCAAGACGCTTTTTCTACCCGTGGGCATCGGCATGCTGATCGGCGGGGCTCTCACGGGCATCGTTCTGGCGCTGCCCTTGGTCCTGAACGCCATCCGGAGCATGCAGGACGCCGCCCGGAGCAAGACGGGCCTGTCTCGCGACGAGATGCCGATCCGATTCCTGTACTTCGCTATTGCCGCGGCCGTGCTGATGCTTTCGATCGTGGCGGTCTACTCGGTCGAGGGCATGGGCGTTGTTCGCGGCATCATCATGGCCTTGGCCGGGACATTGTGGATCTGGATGGCCGGCGTGATCCTCTCCGAGTGCATCGGCCGGACCAATTGGTCGCCCCTGAGCGGCATGACCTTGATCGGCGTGACCATCCTGGTTCTGATCGTTCATGACCTCGGCAGCAAGGGTGCGATTATCTCCTCGGTCATGGTCGGGGCGGCGATGTGCTGCTCCATGGCCCAAGCGACCGACCTGATGCAGGATCTCAAGGCCGGCTACTTAGTCGGGGCGATCCCACGTCGGCAGCAGACGGCCCAATTCCTCGCCACCTGGCTGGGGCCGGCTATCGTCATGGCCCTTATCTTCGTGCTGCACAAGGCATATGGTTTGGGCAGTGAGCGCCTGCCCGCGCCGCAAGCCAAGGCCTTGGCCGGCGTGATCGGGGGAATTCTGGACGGCAATGCCCCGGTCCTGAAGTATGGCGTGGGGGCCTTGCTGGGCGCGATGCTCAGTGCCACCGGCATCGGCGGGCTGGGCATCCAGGTGGGCCTGGGCTTTTATCTGCCGTTCAATATCGTCCTGACCTACACGATCGGCATGTTCCTGCGCATCCTCGTTGATTGGCGGCGGGGGCTGCGCTACAGCGAAGAGGTTGGCATCCCGGTAGCGGCGGGCTTCATCGTCGGCGAGGGCCTCATGGGCGTCGGTTTCGCCGTGTATTCCGTGATTGCGGGCTTTGCGAGGTGACCCCATGAGCAAACTTGGCTTTCTTTTGGTGGTTCTCGGATTCCTGGCCGGAGCACTGGCGTGCGTGGGGAATGAGACCATCGTGTGGTGGAACTGGTTCATCCCCGCCGTAGTGGTCGGGTTTGTCGGGGTGGTTCTGGTCCGCGTGGGCCAAAGGCGGGAAGTCCGGGCGACGGAGCGACTCGTCTCCAATATGCGGGCCATCCAGGACAGCCTCCGACGGATCGCACAAAACATAACTCAGTTGGCTGCCGAAAAGCAGTCTATCGACCCCTACGAGGTCCGTCACCGCTTGGAAGAGCTGTTTGCGGACGATTTGAACACGTTCATCACGGCCCGGGAGAGCATCGCCCATTCCTATGGGCTGACTACCTATGCGGACGTCATGAGCTGCTTTGCCGCCGGGGAGAGGTACCTCAACCGTGCCTGGTGCGCCTCGGCCGATGGTTATGTTGATGAGGTCCACCAGTACTTGGACAAGGCGAAAGAGCAGTTCGCCGCCAGTCTCGACAAGGTCCTCGCTCTGCAAGTCGCCCCCGGCCCCCAATCTGAAGGACCGGCCGCTCTTCAGCCGGACCAGCCGTAGTTTGTAGTGTGCCCGTAAGGGCATATGCAGAAACGCCTTACGGCGTCACTACGAACGAGGCGCCGCCCAGGGGACGGTTCTCAGGCTTCCTTTTTGCCCAGCCCGCCGTCGGCCGGCCACAGGAATTCGGGGATGCGGCGGACCTTGCCCTCGGCCGTGACGCAGGCCAGGACACTGGACCCCTCGGCCAACAGCAGGCCGGTGCTTTTGCGGGTGAGCTGGTACGTGTGCTCCACCTTGCCCGGCGTGACATTGGCACAGGTGGTCTCCAGGAGCAGTTCCTCGTCATAGAAGGCCGGCCGGCGGTACTTGATCCGCAGTTCCGCGACGACGAAGAAGACCCCCTCGGCCTCCAGGTCCCGATACGCCACGCCATTGGCCCGGAGCAGCTCCGTGCGTCCCATCTCGAACCAGACGGGGTAGACGCTGTGGTGGATCACGCCGCCCTTGTCCGTCTCGGCGTACCGGGGGACGACGGTGATCGTATGGCTCTGCATCGTCATGTATTCCGGGAACTGCATAGGCCCGTCAGATTACCACACGCCGGGCGGTTTGCAAGGGCATGTCACGTCCGCAAATTATTCGCAAATCAGGGCAGATTTTGCTTTACGGGGACAGGGAGCATGGCTATAGTAAGATAAGCAGGTTTAGCCCTCAAGCCCCTGCGTGTTATCTCGCTTTTCCTCTCCCTCCGCCGCGCAGGGGCTTCTTTTTGTATCGCTGCTTGGCCCGGCGGGGCCGTAGGTCACCCTTGGATACTGGAATCTCCGATTGCTGTCTGGCCGTGGGATGCCGGGTGCCATGTCTGCGCTTGCGCAGACATGCTTGACACATCGGTGAAAGACATGCCTACCCGAGCGCAGGCATGGCACCCGGAGTGGAAGACTGTCTCACAGGTCTGCCGTGCGGACGTCCTTATCAGGTCCAGTGCTGCTCGATTTCTTCGAGGGTCTTGCCCTTGGTCTCGGGGATGAAGCCCCAGGTGAGCACCAGCAGGACCACACAGAAGGCCCCGTACAGCCAGAAGGGGAAGCCACGATGGAACGTGGTCACGAACCAGGAGTCGTCCCGGTTCATCATGGGGAAGGTCTGGGACACGATGTAGTTGGCAACCCACAGGCAGACGGTGGCGATGGCCATGGCCCGGCCGCGGATGCGGGTGGGGAAGATCTCGCTGAGGATCACCCACGTCACCGGCCCGACGGACAGGGCAAAACAGGCCATGTACCCGAGGATGAACAGCAGCATCCACAGGCCGGTGGTCTGGGCATAGGCGGCCAGGCCCATCGCCAGCAGGCACAGACCCATGCCGGTCGAGCCAATCATCATCAGGGGCTTGCGGCCCAGCCGGTCCACCGTCCGGATGGCGACGACGGTGAAGGACAGGTTTACCACGCCGACGATGCTGTTCTGAAGTAGTGCGGCGTTGGTCCCGGAGCCCATCTTCTTGAAGATCTCCGTGCCGAAGTAGAGGAACACGTTGATCCCCGTGATCTGCTGCAAGACGGCCAGGGCGACGCCGATGACCAGGACGATCCTCATCCCGGGCTGGAAAAGCTGCCCCAGCGACCCGCTCTCGTGGCGGAGGGCGTCCTTGATCTGGGCCAACTCCGTCCGGGCTAGGTCGGAGCCATTCACGCGGGTGAGAATGCCCAGCGCCTGGTCCTCGCGGCCCTGCTTGGTCAGCCAGCGGGGACTTTCGGGGACGAGGAACAGCAGGACCAATAATACCAGGGCCGGCAGCATGCCAGAGGCGAACATCCAGCGCCAGCCGTAGTTCTGATTCCACAGATCGTCGCCCTGCAAGGCGATGAAGTAGTTGACGAAGAAGACGATCGAAATGCCCGAGACGATGGCGAACTGGTTGATCGAGACCATGCGGCCGCGGATGCGGGCGGGCGTGATCTCGGCGATGTACAGAGGCGAGGAGATGGACGCCGCACCGATGGCCAAGCCGGCCAGCAGGCGAAAGAGGATGAACACGGTCAGCGTGGTCGGCACGGCGGTCCCGATGGCGGAGGCGAAGAAGAGGATCGCCGAGAGGATCAGGACCTTCTTGCGTCCGAACCGGTCGCTGATCGCCCCCGCGCCGGCGGCCCCGAGGGCACAACCCAGCAGGGCACACCCCATCGCCCAGCCTTCCTGCACCTCGTCGAGTTGGAAATAGGCCTTCAGCGGCCCGATCGCGCCGTTGATGACGCCCGTGTCGTAGCCGAACAGCAGACCGCCCAGGGCCGCCACGATGGTGACGAGGAAAACGTAGGTCGTGCTGCCGATCTGGCCGGTCTGCCGGCATGGCACCCCGATCCGCACCGGCCCACCGCCCGCCGCCATCTCAGGACTCTGGCTCATCGTCACGTACCTCCAGGGCCACAACCGCACATCAACATTCGCGTGATCATAGATTGCTTCCTAATGCTCGGGACGATGGGCCGCGTTTGGCAGTGTTGTTGCAGGCATCGTAGGGTGGGTTCTCAACCCACGCGTTCTCTTCCGTGCGATCCGGCGCATGGGTTGAGAACCCACCCTACGGGCCAGCCCAAAGCCGCTGAGCGACCCACCATCATACGGTCACGTGGCCCGTGGGGCAATCACTGCTTGCAGTTCTCCATCGCGTGCTTCAGGGCCCAATCGATGAACTTGGCGCAGTGGTCGTTGCGATAGCTGCCGTCCACGTTCTTGCACCGCTGGCGGGCAAACTCCATCTGTCGCATGGAGCGGGCCGGCCTTGTCGCCGAGCATCTCCAGTGTGCGCGCCGCGTATAGCACGACGACCTCGCGCGAGTTCATCAGGCCTTGGGCCAGCACGGGCAGGGCCTCCTCCTCCGCGCCGAGCCGGCACAGGATCCCGGCGGCCGTGAGGCGGACGTTCGGGCTGGTGTCGTCCAAGGCGGTTTTCAGGGCCTTCTTCGCCGGGGCGGCTTCGGGGCCGAGGGCGTCGAGGCCGACCGCCCCCCAGTACCGCACGGCACTGTCGCTATCATTGAGAAGGTCCACGAGGGCTGCCAGGACTTTGGGCCCCGTGCCCACCAGTTCCGCCGCCGCGAGGATGCGCGACTGCGGGTACTTGCGCGGGTCGCGGGCGATCTCATAGGGCGTCGAGCCGGCGGCCCGGATGTGCATTTCCGCTTCCGGCAGCAGCTCGATGTCCTTCGTCTGGGCCATCCAGTCCCGAAGCTGCTTTCCTCATGCGGTTGAGGGTCTGCTCGTGGGCGGGCGAGCCGGCCAGATTCTTGACCTCGTTGGGGTCCGCCACCACGTCGTATAACTCTTCGAGGGGCTTGGTCGGCTCCCAGTACAGCTTCTCGATGCCGGCCAAGCCGCCCTCTTTAGCCATGCGGCGGAACTCCTGCATGATCTCGGCCTGATCGGGATAGTCGCTGGGCTGCACGTAGGGCAGGTGCGGCATGAAGTTGCGGATGTACTTGTACCGCTTGTCCCGCACGCACCGCGACATATCGTACGCCTCATCGACCCGGCTGGCGGCCCCGTAGATGCACGTGCGGGGGGGCGACGGGTGCCCGGGCCCAGGAACGGCTGGCCCTGCATGTGGGCCGGGACCGGCAGACCCGCCAGTTTCAGCACGGTGGGGGCGTAATCGACGTGGCTGACAAGCTGGTCCGTCCGCCCGCCGCTGGCCAGCGGCACCATGTGCTGGAAGCGGCTCGGGACGCGCACCAGCAGCGGCACCCGCAGGCCCGTGTCGTAGAGCGACCGCTTGAACCGGGGCAGGCCGAAGCCGTGATCGGAGAAGATGAAGACGATCGTGCTCTCGGCCAGGCCGTCCGCCTCCAACTGCTGGAGCAGCTCGCCCACCTGCTTATCGTTGTAGGTGACGAGATCATAGTAGCGGGCCCACATCTTCCGCACCATCGGCGTGTCGGGATAGAAGGGCGGCAGCGAGAGCGTTTTGGGGTCGTGCCGCTCCTCGGGCTTGAGCTTCGAGCCGTACTTCTGGAAGAATTCCTCGTCTGAGCCGTTGATCTGGCCCTGGTGCGTGGCCAGAAGGCTGAAGACACTGAAGAACGGGACGCCGCCGATGCGGTTGCGCCAGTGGGCGGTCGGACTCGAATCGTCCCAGATCGTGCTGTCTTTGAAGTTGTAGTCTTCCTTGAAGTTGTTCGAGCAGTAGTAGCCGGCGATCCGCAGCCGCTTCGGGAGGGGTTCGACCAGCCGGGGAATCCGCACGTCGGAGCGCAGGTTCTGCGTGCCGAGCGAGGTCGCGTAGACGCCGGTGATCAGGCAGGACCGCGAGGGGGAACAGACCGGGGCCGTCGCGTAGGCGTTCGTGTAGAGAATCGCCTGGCCGGCGAAGCGGTTGATGTTCGGCGTGAGGGCGTGCGGGTCGGCGTAGCAGCCCAGGTAGGGACTGGTATCCTCGCAGATGATCCAGAGGATGTTGGGCCGGGCCGGCACCGGCGGCTCCGCGCGGCGGCAGAGGGGCGCGGCAGAGGAAACCGATTCCAGTGCACCCGGCGACCGTCAGCGCCGAGGCGCACCAACCAGCCTCTTTGAGAAACTCGCGACGAGTGCGAACTGAGGACTCCATTGCACTACTCCATGACACAAATTCGTCAAATCGCGCTATCTCACGCGTCATTCTTGGCGGATATCTCTCTCCGGCATGATGCTATGTTCATGACAAGTCCGTGGCGTCGCAATCCAACGCATCGTTCATGCCAGGGCGATCGATGCTAGCCGGGTCACTCGCTCTCGACAACTTTCGCATCGCGGACGCTGTGAACGGGCTTTTGCCCTGCCGCGTTCAATTCGGCAATCAAGCGTATACTCGCCCGGTGCCGGGGGACCGACAGCTTGAATGACAGGACCTCGCGGCCGAGGGCGGCGATCGTGTACGGCTTGTCCTGAGACGCCACGATGCTATCGCCCTTGACCAAGCGAAGCTGCACCGTGCCTTCGCGAGCTCTCATAGAGATCGTTGATGATCGTAACCTTGATCTCCTGCTCTTTGCCGGCAGGCAGGTCCTGGCCCCAGTAGTCGAGCATCAGGCCCAGCGGGGCGAACGCGTCGCGGACGTACTTCTCGAAATTCGGCTCGAAGGTCAGCTTCTCCAGGTCGATGAAGTGGTCGCTGGTAGCGCCGCCCTCCGGCCGGGGCTTGTCGCCGGCGCGGGAATAGCCCAGGCCGCAGAAGTGCAGGACGCCCGCGCATTCCCGGTGGCCGCGCCAGAACTCGGTCTTGGCGGCCAGGAGCTTCGCGTAGAGCACGCGACGCTGTTCGGCGGTCGAGTTCGGGCCCAGCAGCTTCTCGTACACCGGCCCGGTCAGGCAGGTCGTCGAGCCGTCGCGGTTGAGCCACAGCCAGGCATATTCGTTGATGATGATGGGCACCTTGATCTTGCGCTGGGCCGCTTGCAGCGAGGGGACACCCGAGACGTTGACGATGTCCTTGAGGCTCTTGAACTTGGCGTTGCCCCAGGAGGCGTTGAATAGCCCGCTCATAAGATAAGGATGGGCCTCGACGCAATCCTGGTCGGTCTGCGGTGCCGGCCCAGCCGTTGTCCCACGGCCGGTTCGAGAGGTCCAGGTTCCGGACCGCCATCAGGGCCTTGCCCGTCTCCAGCGTGTGGCTCTCGTTCTGGGCGTCCCAGATGACCACGCACGGATGGTTCCACCGCTCGCGCATCCATTCGGTGTACTCGGGGATGATCTTCTCGGCCGTCGGGTTCTCCGGGGCCTTATCCAGCAGCCAGATCGGGAACTCATCCTGGATCAGGAAGCCCGCCTCGTCGGCGATGTCGTACCAAAGCTCCGGCGGGAAGCCGATGCAGTAACGCATCGAGTTCCAGTGCATGGTCTTGAACTTCTCATGGAGCCGCCGGACCCACTCCGCCCGCCAGGGCTTGTCGCCCCGCTCGGCGTCCTCGAAGAACCGGTACGCGCAGACGTTCGTGCCCCGCATGAAATACGGCTTGCCATTGAGAATCGCCCGGCCGGTGGCGGCATCGAACCGGAACGACCGCATGCCGAAGCGAGTCTCGGCCGTGTCGCCGCCGGTGCTCAGCTTGAGCTTGTACAGGAACGGGTCCTCCGGAGTCCACAGGTGGCACGATCTCAGAGGGAATCACTGTCTCCAGCTTGGTCGCGGCAGCCCGGCGGGACGGGCACGTCCGATTCCTGGGCCCTGCCGACGATCGACCCGCTGGCGGCCTCCGAGACCTCGCACGTCACGGAATGCAGACCTGCTGCCGGAGACTTGAATCTCCGCCACGACTCGGACTCGTTGCGCGTCGATATCCGGGACGACCTGGATGTTCTTGATGTAGGGCTCGCCGGTGAGGATCAACTCGACCGAGTCGTAGATGCCGGGGATATAGAGGTACTTCTCGAAATCCCAGCCGCTGGGCACGTCCGTGGGCCGGGATTCGCGGTCGGCGCCGACCCGGACGATCAGCTCGTTTTCCTGCCCGGAGCCTTTGAGGTACTGCTTCGCATCCAGCAGAGCCGGCGTAAAGCACGGCAGGTGCTCGCCGACGACCTGGCCGTTGAGCCAGACCTTCGTGCCGTAGCAGGCCTTGTGAATCTTCAGCATCGCGACGGCCGGAATCGACCCCTCGACGGTGAACGTCCGCCGATACCAGAAGGCCTGTCGCTTCTCGCTCTTTTTCCCGACCTCGGCAAAGGCCGGCTTGGCCATGTCGATCAGGCCCGGCACCGGGACGGTGTGCGCGAACTGCTGCGGGATCGAATCCATCGTCCCCTCGGCCACCTGCCACGTGCCGTTGAGGTCGATTACTCGTCTGTTCGTAGTGACGCCGCGAGGCGTTTCCTGCGATGCCCTTACGGGCACACTACCAACGATCGACGCGAATGCCCCCACGCCTAAAAGCACCATTGCCGCTTTCATGCCGTCATCTCCAGAGACCCGATGCTTGCCGAATACCTCAACCAACGCAAGATCCTTTCGACTATAGGTAGCCGACGCAGGGATGTCAAGGCACTCCGAGGAGGCGACAACCCGCCTGGGGGGAGCCGGAGCCCGAAAGGACATGGACACAACGCATAGCGTGAATCGCACGAATGAACCAGGAGAGGACCTGCAAACGGGACGCGTGCACCTCGTTCGAGTAGCCGGACTCATTCGAATTCCGATCGACGGCAGTGACCACGTAATAGCAGGTTGTGCCGGGAGGGACATTGACGTCCTCATACCTCGAACCGGTCAGGAGCGAGCTGGTCAGTCGCGTGTAGCCGTTGCCCGAAGTCTTCGAGCGATGGCAAACTGATTAGAGCAGCCATCGTCGAAGGTGTAACTGACGGCGGCCTGCCGGAATCCCGGCCACGTGCCTACCTCGTAGACCGAACCGCGGTTGCGGGCATATCCAACCGAACCCACCAGCAGCAGTGCAGCGCCAAAGAGAATCTCGCACGATGTCCTCATAGCGCACCTGATCAGATATGTCTTCATCACCCTTCCTTTCACTGCCCGGCCCTCTACCCGGAGGACCAGGACCGTTTGTCTATTATACCGGGAATACTCGGTGATCTCGAAAACAAAGCAGGGCGTTGGCTGGCGAACCAACGCCCTGCTGTCACTGTCCGGCGCCCCACGTAGCGGCGCGGTCATCCTCCTTGATTACTTGGCCGGATGGCCGTACCCGATGTCATCAATGTACAACATGCCGGCAGCGCCCGCCTTCGGGTTGGTCTTATCGCCCACCCCGACGGTCAGTTTCTGCACGGTTGTCAGGCTGACGCCCGTCAGGTCGCTTTGGCGAACCAGCCATTGCGTCCATGCCGTCACGGTGCTGGCCGACGTGTTCGGGTTGACTACCGTCTTGGTCTTGCCGGCCTTGTCGGTGACCGTCAGGTACAGCGGGGCCGCATCATTGGTCGGCATCGCCATCCCGATGGTCGCCACCTGCCACGAGCCGGTGACCGCACCGGTCATGGAGACGTTCGAGAACGTCGCCGTGGTGGTCAGGGTCGCATCATGGCTGCACACGGCCAGGCCGATCAGGACCGGACCGGTCATCGTGATCGTCTGGGCCGTGCCCAACTGCTTCCAGGTCTTGCCGTCCGGGGAGATATACCCGCTGAAGTTGCTGCCCGTACGGGTGACCTTGACCCAGTACGGAGGCGCCACGGCTGCGCCGGTGTTGTCGTCGTTGGTCGAGGCCCCGCCCGCCGTCAAACGCCGCTGGAAGCTGGCGCCATAGCCGGCGCTGGCGCCGCCCGGGGTGATCGGCATGAAGGCATGCGTCGAAGCCGGATCGATGCTCTGGCGGATCATCACGCCGGCCTTGGCCCAGACATTGGTGTTGGCGACGCTATCCACGCGGGCCACCATCGAGCCGTCGCCGGTGAGGGTCTTGTAGGCGAAGCGGAACTGGTCACCGTTGTTCCAGATATCCGTGCCGCTGCTGCTCATGAAGTAGGTGCCGTCGCCGTTGTCCATAAAGCCTGCGGCCCGGCCCCGGAACCACAGCGACAGGCTGTCGGCCCCGTTGGTCGTCCAGTTCTGGGCTGTGCCCAAATCCCGTGTGGTTTCACTGTAGAACGGCGTCTTGACGTTGTTGTACTCCATGGGCATCGACTGCTTGCCGCCATGAATGATCGTCTGTTCGGCAAAGGGGGCCTGCATGTAGCCGACGATCGAGCCGCTCTTCTGGTCCGTGTAGCCGTCGATCCAGGTATCGAAGATGCAGTTCTTGTCGTCGTTGTAGCTCTCGAAATCATCGATCGCGGCGAACTCCTGGGTGGTGAAGCTCCAGACGTCGCCCGGGTAGGTAACGGTGTTGACCTCATCGACTCTCCAGTAGTACGTCGTGCCGAACAGGAGATGCCGGCGTAAAGCTGTGATCGGTGACGGTCTGGGCGGCGACGGTGCCATTGGTCACCGCCGCCTGGTCGGTGCCGAAGAACACCTTATGCGAGCCCGCTTCCCGGCCGGGCCGCCAATTCAGAACCGAGCTGACACTCACCCCGGTGGCTCCGGCGGCCGGTTGCGGTGCGCGGGCTTGCACCGGGACATACGAAAACCGGACTTCGCTCAGGCCCGTGGTGGACAGTCCGCCCCAGGTGCTGTTGATGGTTAGCTTGACATACTGGGCCATAATCCCGCCAAACTGGACCGTGGTGTTGGCCGTGTACGTCGGCAGGCCCGGTCGCCTGGGCGAACTGCGGCACGTTGGCCAGCGTCGTCCAGGTGGCGCCGTCGGCGGAATATTCGAGCGTGACGTCCTTGGCGCCGAAGCCGACATAGGCCTCGATCCCCTGGTTGGAGTTCCAGACCTTCAGGTCGTTGAGCTTGTAGATCTTGTCGAACTGGTACTGAATCCAGTTCGGCACGACCTGGCCCGTGGTCATCCACATGGTGTTCCCGTCGGTGCCGTGCTGGTCGCCGGTCAGGCCGGAGCCGTTGGTCGTATTCTCCGGGCCCCCGCTGGGCTGCGCGCTGGAGGCGGTGGCGGTCACGCCTCGTGATCGGATAGCCATAAGGCTCGGCCGTGAAGGACCAGACGTTGCCCTTGTGATGGTGGCATCCGCGCTCTTGTTGACCTCGTCGATCCGCCAATAGTAGGTCTGCCCATAGGCGAACACGCCGGGTGGATCGAAGGTGGTGTCAGCTTGGCCCTTACTGGCCAGGACGCCTTTCGCGGTGGTCCGGGAGGCCGTGTTTACATCGGCGAACGTGCTCCCGAAGTAAACGTCATGCGTCGAGGGGTACTGACCGGCCGTCCAGCTCAGCGCCGCATCGCGGGGCACGTCTGTGGCGGCGTCGGCCGGACCGGGGTTGGTGGCCAGGGATTTGCTGGCCAAACCCTTCATGACGTCCTGAATCTGCACGTCCGTCAGGGCTTCGTCGTAGATCAGGATATCGTCAATCCGGCAGGCGCGAACTCGGTGACGCCCTTGGCGGCCCCAAACCAGAGATCGCCGGTGTTGTCGCCGCTCTGGGAGGACGTGGTCTCATTGTCCAGCTTGCCGTTGAGGTAGATCCTTTTGTTGCCATTGTTGTAAACCATCGCCACGTGGATCCAGACGTTGGCCACGGCAGCACTGCCGGTCTGGTTGTTGCCGCCATGCCCGAAGACCCAATGATTGGCGGTGTCCAGCCAGATCCCGTACCAGTTTCCAATCTCCCTGCCTTTGGTCACAATGCCGGACCAGTGGCTTGGCAGGCTCGTCCAATAGACCCAGGCCGCCAGGGTGTACTTCGCGGTGGCGGAAAACCGCAGGTCATCGGCGTGGGGACCTCCACGCGGGCGTTGGTGCCGTTGAACAGCAGGCATGACTTGCGGCCGTCCCAGCCCGGCGTGGTCCACGTGGCGCCGTTGAGGCCGCCATTGTGACCCTTGCCCGAGGCGTCGAGGACCTGGCCGCCCGTCCCTTCATCCAGAGGCCAATACCCGAGGATGCCGCCCCAGGTCGGGCCCACGAGGCCCAGGACTGTGGCCAAACAGAGAGAGATGATCGCGTTTCGCTTCATAACCTGCCTCCTTCCCCTATCGGGAGCCTTGTGCCTGCGTTCTGAACAGATCAGAACGATTTGTCACGGTATCCGCGAAGAGCCGCCCTGAAGCCTTGCCCCTCCGAATCGCCGACCGGCGCGGCCCCGGCCTCTTGGTGCCCTCGGCCGGCGATCCTGTTTCGTGAATAGATTCTACCACAGGTGGCCCTGCCAACTCAAGAGGCGTTGATTTCCTCATGGTCGGGAGTGTGCGGAATGTGTACCATCTGTCCCGAGGGCGGTCAGCGCCCTGTCGGTGCGGGCAGGAGGTCTATGACGAAGCATCTGTTGGTACCCGTCGGTGTCTTGTATTGCTGCCTGCCGGCGGATATAATTGTGGAGGAGGTCAAGGAACATCTGCTCTTTTAGGTTGAGGTTCTATCAATTTCATTAGCTCGACTACACGGGGAGGCAGTATGAAAACGAGTGGATTGCTTTTGTCGGTCTGTGTTCTGTCTTCCGTCGTAGGGAGCATCGAGAGTACCGCGGCGGCAGGACCCGCCAATGGCAAGATTGACGTCTGGGATTTCGGCGCGGAACAATTGGATGCGTCGGTCTACAATAATCAGCTTACCGTCGATGGGATCAATTCCTGGTACAGCAAATTGATCAAGGCGGGCAGCAACGGCAATGTACTGCCCAACTTTACGGCCGGTGCGTTGAGCTGGACCGGGGGATCGAACGACCGCCTGCGGACCAGCAATACCAGCCTGACCCGCTACGATGAGAACCTCGGAGGCGCGACTGGCTACACCGGCCGCATCTACGTAAATTCTGCGGCCGCGACGACGCGCTACCTGGGCCTGACCTTGAGCGAAGACGATGAGGTGACCATTATCGCCCTCACCCAATCGGGCACCGGAAAGATCAATTTCCAGTATGTTCCCGACCCGGCGTCCCAGACCGATGTCGTCGCCGTGGGCTCGAACGTGGTGGACTTGCACTTCGTCCCCAGGAAGGCCGGGATCTACCACATCTTCGACACCGTGGACAAACCCAGCTACTATCGCGTCTACCGCAAGGATGCCGCCTATGCGACGCTGACGGGTTCGGTCGATGTCTCGGCGGCCCCCGGTTTTCCCGCGGGTTATGGCCTGGTGTTTACCAACGCGGCCGGGAAGTCCTGGACCGCGGTGGTCTCCCAGGGCAAGTACTCCGTGCGCCTGCCCCTCGGTTACGTCTATCAGTTGAGTCTGGTCAACGCGAACGGATACGCCATCAACAGTGGCACTTCCCTGGAAGTGACCCAAGCGTCGCCCGTCTATGATGTCGCGCTTCTACGGGTCCAGCTTGTCACCGTGAGCGGTTCCATCCGCGGCTTGGGCACGGACATCGCCAAACTGGGACTGGTTTACACCCCCGATCCTGCGGCCCACAAAATCTTCTCCCCCAAGCCCGTGGTCAAGGCCTCCGCCGGAACCTATTCCGTGCAACTGGAGCCCAACTGCCAATATACGATTTCCGCCATCGGTGTGAACGATTACTCCATTCCGGCGAACACTCTCACCGTCGCCACGGATAGCAGTGCCGACGTCGTGTTTACCGCCAAGCCGAAGCACCAGGTGACCTTCACTGTCACGGGCCTGACCGCGGCCCAACTGGCCAAACTGGCCTTGACCTTTACGAATCGCAACGAAGCGGGCTATGTGTACAGCTTCCCTTCGGTGAGCGGGATCGCTTTGCGCGATGGCGTGTATACCATTGCGACCAGTGGATTGGATGAATATCCCGTGCAACTGGGACTGACCTCGAACTTGCAGGTCCAGGGCCAAGACACCGCGAAAGTGCTGGCGTTTGAGGCCGTGAGCAACTGGCCGTTCGACGACATGGTGATTACCGCCACCACGCCGGCCTACAAAGGCTTGCTCTTCACCGGCAACGTCTACAATGAAAGCGCCAAGGGACATTTGGTGGCCCGGGATGGGGCCACGATCCGGGTCCCGGTGCACGCGGGCGAGAAGGTGATCGTGACCTACTACTACTCGGCCGATTTCTCGATCAACGGAGGCAATTCCATCACGACGTCCAGCGGCAGCACCTCTCAGCTCGAGCAGGCGGAATATCTCTATCCCGGTGCGACGGACGGCTATGTCACCCTCACCGCGGGAGCGTCGAGTACCTCCTACTTCCCCAACATTCAGGTGATCACGCCCGTGGCCTACACCCCGCAAATCCATGTGGGCGTCAACACGGAGTACGCGACCGTCAACGCCGCCCTGGATGCCATTACGAGAATGACTCGTACGGCGGATCAGCGGGTCACGGTCCTGATCGATCCCGGCAACTACGAAGAGATGCTCGTGGTCACTCAACCCAATGTGACCTTGAAGAATGCCTCGCTGGCCCCGAGTATTGCCCTTTTGAATCAGGGCGTGGACATTGCCTGCCAGGCCGTCCGGATCACATCCTACTACGGCCACGGTTACAATTACTTCAGCATGGGCCAGGATCAGAAGTGGAATGCAGATGTGCTGCATGTGAACCGGGAGAACGGGTATTGCTCCACGCAGAACGCCGGGGCGGCGACCACCAACGGGTCCTATTGGAATGCCACGGTCGTGGTGGACGCCCCGGGTTTTGAAGCCCGGGACATCATCTTCGAGAGTTCCTTCAACCAGTACATCTCCCACAAGGAAGCGGCGGACGTGGTCGTGATGTGGGACTCCGGCAACAAAGGACAACGTCCCGTGGACTATGGCAACACCGCCGTGCAGAACCGTAGCTTTGTGGAACGAGGGGCCGCCATTGCCTTCACGGGCAGCGCCGATCGAGCCATCTTGAACAAATGCCGGGTAGTCGGCCGCCAGGATTCGTTCTATGGCGCATGCGCCGGCCCGCGTGGTGGTCTATCAAGGTGCGATGATGGGAGCCGTGGACTACCTCTTCGGCTCGATGACCGCGGTGTTCTATCAGACGGACCTGGTGATGAATACCAGCGATGTCAGCAGTGACGCGTCCTATCTGACCGCGGCCCAGCAAAGCGGAGGCCGCGGGTTCCTGATGTATCAATGTCTCGTGACGTCGACTGTTCCCAAAGTGGAAACCGCCTCCATGTACCGGGCCAAACCAGGGTATTTCGGCCGTCCCTGGCAGGCGGCCACGAGTGAGGTGGTGTTCTACAAAACCATGGTCGAGACCTCCGATTATCCCGGCTCGGAAGGCAAATCGCTGATCTCTCCGGCGGGTTGGAGCGACAGCTTGAGTGGGCAGTCCCCGTTCATGTACGAATACGGGACCATCGAAGAATCGGGCGAGAACAACCTGCCGAGCCGTGTTTCCTGGTCCACGATTTTGACGAACCCAGTTTTGAAGGATGGTACGGCCATTACGACCTTGAGCTTCACCAAAGGTTCGGACGGCTGGGACCCGCTCCCCGGTCTGATCGCCGGCAACTAAGGGCCTCCAACAGAATGAACCTCCATATGTCATTGCGAGGAGCGCAGCGACGAAGCAATCTCAATCTGTCAAAGGCTCCCAATGCTCGGTTCTACCACGCAGCCACAATGCCCCGATTGGGATTCACGGCAGGGTCGGTTGGGAGGTCTGTCCCGGATGGTTGGCACCGAGGCGCCAGATGCCCACGGCGGCGGCCACAACAGTGAGCAGGACATTGACCACTCCCCAAAAAGAGCACCAACCCGCCCAGGTGGGCCAATTTCACCCCGCAAATCACGGGATTCTCCTTGCCAGGTTGAACGTTCGGTTCTCGTGACGAGGATTGTGGCCCCGGCGGGTCGAACCCGCAAGATGACGAAGAGCTGTTTCAGCGTTGCTCAGGGACTTCGGTTCAATAGAACTTCTCCGCCGGACCGCCGCGTGTCCCGCTTTTCTCCGTGCCGTTCCATTTCACCGAGGCATTGTCGAGCACCAGGGCCTCGCCGATGGCGTTCGTGATCGTCACGTTATCAAAGACGACGTCTTTCGCATCCTGGGCCAGGAACCCCAGCGTGCTTTGAAATTGGCAGTTGGTAAAGGTGATGTCCCGGGCCCGCTGTTCGGGCAGCCCGAGGATCCGGCCCGCCAGCGGTGACCGCGTCACCGTCAAATTCGTCACGTGGATGTCGTGAAAATTGGGAATGTTCTGCGTCTGCCCCGCCTGGGCCTGGCGCGGCCCCACGTCGGTACGCAGGCCCGCGTTGCCGTTGTAAAGCATGTTGATATCGAAGGGCCGGCGGATGTTTTTCATGACGATGTCGCTATAGCGGATATCGTGCACCTCGCCACCGTTGCCGCGGTACGACTTGATACGCAGCCCGTTGTCCGTCCCGTTGAACGTGCAGCGCCGCACGATCACGTGACTCAATCCGTCGCGCGTTGGACTGCCGATCGAAATGCCGTGCCCGTGCAGGCAGGTCAGGTCTTCGATCAGCACGTCGCGCGACCCGCTTTGCAACGCCACATTGTCGTCACCCGTATCGATTTCGCAATGGCGGATGATGATGCGCTGCCCGCCCGGATCCATGGCATCCGTGTTCGGGGCATCGCTCGGCGCGACGATACGCAGGTTCTCGATCGTGATGTCCTGCCCGCGCGGAACCAGGTGAAACATCGGCGAGTTGGTCAGGGTAATGCCGTCCACGTGCAGCCTCTGCACGCCTCGCAAAGCAATCAGCACCGGCCGCGGCACAATCGTCCGCCCCGGCGGGTAACGCCGGGCCGCCTTGTCGGACCACAGCCAGAACATGGCGCCCGATCCGTCGATCGTGCCGGAACCGGTAAGCGCGAGATCCGTCGTATTGGCCGGGCACGAAATCAGCGGCGCCACCGGTTGACGCCTGCCCGTGGCCTGCGGATTGGGCGCGGCGGTCGCCGGGTCGGGAATCCCGTACTCCGCGAACGTATCGGGCGCGCTTGATGGTCGCGCCGGCTTCCAGGTGCAGGTCCATGTGGCTGGTCAGAGTGAAGGGCAGAGTCCTGTAGACTCCGGCCGGCACGATCAGGTGCCCGCCGCCCGCCTTCGCCAGCGCCGCCACCGCATTCTTGAAGGCATCCGTATTGAGCGTCTTCCCGTCCCCCACGGCGCCATAATCGGCCAGGTTGAATTTGGCCTCGGGTATCACCGGAAGAGCCGCCGTGATGTCCTCCGCCGGGACCGCCGCCGCGATAGGGCCAGGAGTAGCCGTCCGGCCCAGGTGCTGACAGGCAGTCAGTGTCAATAGAATTGCCCCGGTGCGGATGCTGGTGAGTTTCCTATTGGTTGGCATTTCGAGCCTCCTAATTAGATATGTCCAGTTTGGGAAGACTTGTTCATAATCGGCTGCCCTGTCCCTGTCAAGTGCCGGCGGGGTCATCACATGCACCTTGAGAACCCTGGCGACGTGCTTGGCCAAAGTTGTTGAAATCGGATGCGCTGCCCAATACGATGGGACGTGTGCCTTGCAGGAGCACTGCCTCTGTGGTCATAGGGGGGAATCCTGGGCCGGGTGCCTTCGGTTCCTCTCGTTGATGTTCTTGCTGGTGTCTTGGACGCGTTCGCCCTGAAATTGGGAGGTTCTTTCGTGAGACACACTCACGTGCCTGCACTCTCCTACACCTTCATCGTACTGGCATTCGCCGTCCCCTCCGCGTTAAGGCCGTCATCCGTCGCGGCGTCGAGCCACGGCTTGAAACTTGTCTCTATCTCTCCCGCCCCGGGAGCCACTCATGTCTGCGTCGACACGCCTCTACGCCTGGTGTTCGACGGTTCGCCCGTGCTCTCTCCCTCGGGCACCATTCAGATCCTCGACGACACGGGCACGGGTCTCGATTCGATTGATGTAAGTGCCCGCACCCGCTCCCAGACCATCGGCGGCCTGCCGAACTTCAACTACTACCCGGTCGTCATCACCGGCAATGAAGCGGTCATCGCCTTCAAGAATAGCATTCTCGCTCATGGCAAGACCTACGAGGTGAGAATCTCCACGGGCCTCTTTGGGGACAAGGAAGGCAACGTGGTCAGCCTCGACGGCGAGAAGGCCTGGCGGTGGTCAGGCCGAAGCTACCATTCTGAGCGGTAGCCCCAACGCGCACGCCATCCTCACCGAGGTGGACCTGTACAGCCATCAGGACACCCTGCAGATCAACGGGCAGGCGTATATCAGCAACTGCTATATCGAAGGCGACGTCGACTTCATGTGGGGCACCGGCCCGTGCTTCTTCGAGAACTGCCGAATCCGGGCCCTGCGGAGCAAAAGCATGTATACGCAAATCCGTAACCCATTGAGCAATCACGGCTACGTCTACAAGAACTGCACGTTCGAAGGGGCGTCGGGAGTCACCGACTGTATCCTGTCACGCGTTCTCCAGACGCGTTTCCCGGCCAGCGAAGTGGTCCTGCTCGATTGCACATTGACCCAGGCCGTGGGCCCCGTGGGGTGGCATTTGGACAGCCCTGCCGCAGCACCCCAGGTGCATTTCTGGGAATACAACAGCCGCGACCCCAACGGCCAGCCCCTCGACGACTCCCAGCGCTGCGCCGTCTCCAAACGCCTGACCCGGGAAAGAGACGCCGAGACCATCGCCCATTACTCCACTCCCGCCTGGGTCCTGGGCCATGACTGGAACCCGAGACTGGCCCCCATCTTCGCGAAATGACCGACACAGGGCAATGGCACTGTTCATAACGGCCGCGATGAGATGGCCTATCTGATATTGGGTACGGGCCCCGGTTTCTGGACTTGTAACTTGTAGGGCATACACAAATAGCGCTTGACCGATCCAATCCGATGCGATAAAATAGTCAATAAAGGACTGGGAGATGCGTCCGTCCGTAGGGACGCGAGGGCAGGAGGCCGGGGGCTGCTGACTCTCTGGGGGTCGTATATCTCCGAGGGGAAACATTTTCGTTCGAGGACGGTCTCCGTTAGGAGTAGGCCCTCGTGGTTTCAACGCGAAAAGACGGATGAGTGAGCACTACGTCATTGTCACAGCGGCCTATAATGAGGCCGCTTGCATCGCACGCACCATTGAGAGCGTCCTGCAACAAACGGTCTTGCCGATCCGATGGGTGATCGTTGACAATGGTTCCACCGACGCGACCGCCGCGATCATTCACGACTACGCACGAAGATGCCCTTTTCTTCAATACTATTATCAGGCGCACGTGAAAGAGGAGACCTACTTCGCCAACAGTGTTTGCGCGACGATGGGAGGGGTACAGCAGGTCAGCGAACTGGATTACCGTTTCCTTGCCATACTCGATGGGGACATCATTCTGCCCCACGATTATTACGAACAGACTCTGTCGCGTTTCCGAGCCAACCCGAAACTGGGCGTAGCCTCCGGAGTCTATGAGAACCTGATCAACGGCAGACGGCAGAAGGTTCTCAGTGACCGGCGGTCCACGCCCAAGGCGATTCAGGTCTTCCGCCGGGAGTGTTTCGCACAGATCCATGGGTACATCCCTCTCCAATACGGCGGGGAAGACACCTGTGCCTGTATCATGGCTCGCATGTACGATTGGACCGTTCGGTCCTTTCCAGACTTGATCGCGGTGCACCAGCGTCCGACGGGCGTCCGCAATGGCCGCGGTTTGCTGCGGGCGCGTTTCGTACAGGGGCTCTGCGAGTACGGCCTCCACACCCACCCCGTCTTCATGGTTGCCAAGTCTCTGCGTCGGTGTCTGTTCGAACCCCCTGTCATCCTGGGAGGGATTCTGCGTCTGGGTGGTTACGTGTATGGGTGGCTTAAGCCATGGCCGCGCCGGGTACCACCGGAGGTGGCCGAGTACGCCCGTCGTGAGCAGATCGACCGCATGCTTCACATCAATCGAATTTCCGGGAAACACGAAAACGCGCACACATGCCGCTTGAGGGCAGGCTGTGCTGATGGCGACGACGAGCCCTGGCGGCTCGGCTCTGCCCAGGCGATCCGGCCCTTCCTGCTTCTTCCGGGCAACCTCGAACTCCTCCTGACCTGCCCCCGGGACTCCGGAATCCCCAAGATTTCGCTGCACTTGATCGGGGCAAGATGCGCGGTTAAACTGCTCCTCATGACCAAGGTCCCTGTCACACAGTTGAACGAGCGCATGCAGCGGTTCCGCGCCTGCATGGACGCGGAGAACTCCAATTGGGAGTTGGGCGCGATCTTTGGCCGGGTGAACCAATACTACTTCACCGGCACCATGCAGGACGGCGTGCTGCTCATCCCCCGCAGCGGCTCAGGCGTGTTCTGCGTGCGCCGCAGTTTCGAGCGGGCCTGCGCGGAGTCGCTCTTCCCGGAGATCCGGCCCATGAAAGGCTTTCGGGACGCCGCGTCGCTCGTGCCGGCGGCCCGCCACGCCCTCCACGTTGATACGGAGATACTCCCGGTGGCTCTATTGGCCCGGTTCCAGAAGTACTTCCCCGGCCCGAAGGTGAGTTCCCTGGACCGCCAGGTCGCCCGGGTGCGGGCCGTGAAGAGCCCGTACGAGTTGGCCATCCTGGAGAGGGCCGGAGCGATCCACCGCCAGATCCTGGAGGAAGGCGTGGCGTCGTTGCTGCGCGAGGGGATCAGCGAGGCCGAGTTCGCGTGCGACCTCTTCTCTTTGATGGTCGCGTGGGGACACCAGGGTGTGGTGCGCTTCGGGATGTTCAACGTGGACATCGCGGTGTGCCAGATGGGCTTTGGGGAAAGCTCGCTCTACCCGACCAGCTTCGACGGCCCGGGCGGGTGCGTGGGTATAGGGCCTGCGGCGCCGGTCCTGGGCAGCCGCGACCGCCGGCTCTGCCAGGGCGACTTGGTGTTTGTGGATATCGGCTGCGCCGTAGAGGGCTACCACACGGACAAGACCATGGTCTACATGTTCGGCCGGCCGCTGTCCGACGAGGCGATCGCTGCCCACCATCGCTGCGTGGAAATCGAGCGCGAGCTGGCCGCACTGCTCAAGCCCGGTGCCGTTCCCTCGGAGATCTACGCCGCCGTCATGGGCGGCCTGGATCCGGCGTTCCTGCAGAACTTCATGGGTTTTGGCGACCGCCGTAGCGGCTTCCTCGGACACGGCGTGGGCTTACAGATCGACGAGATGCCCGTGCTGGCGGAGGGGTTTGACGAGCCCCTGGCGGCGGGCATGGTGCTGGCCCTGGAGCCGAAGAAGGGGATCCCGGGCGTGGGCATGGTCGGCCTCGAAGACACCTTCGTGGTCACGCCGGCAGGTGGCCGGAGCCTCACCGGGACCCATCCCGGATTGCTCCTGGTCGAGGGGTGACCCTCGTCGCCAGCGCGCACCCCGGTATACACCTGATCGAGCGCTGGGCAGCGGCGGTCATAGCCCAATTGGAGACTCTGCTGGGACGACGCTTTCGTACTCTACCCCGCGGCGCCCCAGTTTCCCCTGGATGACCCCGAAGGTCCCCAGGGATTACGCTCCGACGTGCCCCGTCTCCGGATAGGCAAAATGCCTATTGGGGAGCAGGGGGTTGCTTAGGGAAAATGCCCCAACGAAAAAGGCCCCTCATGGAGACGGGGCCCTTCGTTGATTCTGCTGCCTGCGGGGGTGTCTTAGCAGGGTCTTACGCCGGTCGCGCACGGGCCTTTCTTGCCTTGCCCCACCGAAAACTCGACCTTCTGGCCTTCATCAAGCGAGGCGTACCCCTCGGTCCGAATCTCGGAATGATGCACGAACAGATCATTGCCGCCATCATCCGGGGCGATGAATCCGAACCCCTTGTCCGCGTTGAACCACTTCACTGTACCTGTTGCCACGTCATCTTCTCCTTAGACCCCCTGCGGGCCTATAGACTGTTCCCTCTGTCACTGCACAAGGGGTAGACTCCGAGGGAGAAAAGCATACACCTTTACTAAACGGTCATTCTACCCGCCGCCCGCCAGGCTGTCTACAAAATAAATCCACAAAAACGAAAAATATCTGCGCCGCCGCAGATTTCGCCGATTCGCGCGGCTTATCCACGTCGAAAGCCGCAATCTGATAAGGCGAACTGGCAACTCTTCCCCGACCCCGACCCTGGCCGCCGATCCCCTATTTCTCGCCGATAACGGCTATCCGAGAACGGATAACTGACACCCCAACCGCCTTGGGGCTTCGTTTGTCGTCGGCAGCCGCCCAACTCCTGAACCAAGCCCTAGCAATCTATAGCCGGAAGAAGATCCTGTGACGGTAAAGGAACCAGAGCAGGAGCCACTTCAAGGTCAGGGCCCCCAGGGGAAGCACCAGGGGCTGGAGCACCCCGGCGTGTTCACGGATCCCTTGCACAAAGAGTTTCCCGATGTCGTCGAAAGGCACGATCGATTGCAGGAAGTAGATGGTGATGGCGTTCATGCCGATCACGACGAAGAAGAAGGACCACTTGCGGAACCCTTGGACATCGATCACCCAGTAGAACAGGGCCAGCAGCAGGAGACTCCAGCCGCAGGCGAAGGTGACGTAGGAGCTGGACCAGACCACCCGCTTGATCATGGGGAAGGAGAAACTCCAGAGCACCCGGCGATCACCGCCGCCAGGCCGAGCAGAGCCAGTCCTGCCGCCTTGCGGCGGCCGGAGCGCGAGGAGCGCAACCACTCACCGGCGAGGGAGCCCCAGAGGATGATGCACACCCCGGAGGGGGTAGACGCCGGGCCTTCATTCCAGAGGTGTCCCGAGATGAGCTGCCCGTCGATCCAGGAGGCCAGGCTTCCCTCCTCCGTGAAGACCCCTGCCCCATACCCTGGGACCGGAACGAGGAGGGAGGCCAGCCAGTAGAGAATGAGAAAGCCTGACACTACGGCGGCCCGCGTACGCCATGGCAGGTGAAGGACGAAGGGGACGGCGAAGAAGTAGCACAGCCCGATGTGCGCCAACACTCCGCCCATCATAGGCCAGTGCTTGAAGCTCAGCAAGCCCCCCGGGATCGAGCCCAGCACAACCAGCAGGAGCGACCGCAGCAGGGTGTGGAGATACAGAGAGCCCAGGCGCTGGCCTCGGGCGTGGCGGCGCGCCAGAGAGAAGGGCAGGACGACGCCGATGATGAAAAGAAACAAGGGGTAGATCAGGTCCTCGAAATGGACTCCTTCCCACCGGACGTGCTGCAACTGGCTCTCCAGGGTCAGGGTGAAGCGGTTCGGATGCACCTTGGCCAACGCGGCCAACACTGGGCCGCCTCCGATGATCCAGAACATATCGAAGCCGCGCAGCGCATCGAGCGACATCAGCCGCTCTTTGGTCGCCGCCGGGCGGTCCACAGGAATATCCATTGTCTGAGTCTCCACGGGCTTTACACCGGGACGGGCCCCCTAACGGGTCCGCGCCAACGAACGATGCTCTCGAGCCACCAGCCGGACTGGCGCCAGAATAGCCGCCGGCAACCCTGTCTGCAACCCTGAACCAGTGACAGAGGGATTCTCAGGCAAGCCAGAAGGTCTATGGGTCCTTGCCAAAAAGAGTATCCCACCTACCCCTTCCACGTTTCTGTTTTTGGAGGAGCCGCGTGCCGATAGGCATGGACACCTCTGGGGCGAACGGGGTGGGATGGAGAGTTGGAATGGTGGAATCATGGAATGAGGGAAGAGTGGCCAAGACGACAATTCCTCCGCGAGAGGTTCAGGAAAGGGACAAGCGATAACTGACAGGCGACCTTCGTATCCGCCCCGTGCGGCTCCCGCACGCCGGGCCGCCCATCGTCGGCCCGCAGACGCAGCTTGCCCGCATCCACATGAACCGCGACGACCGCCGGCGGCTGACGATACGCGGGTGGAAGTTCTGCGCCTGCATTTGTTCGACTTCTTGATCCCGCTGGCGGGCCCGCTCCCGACCCAGCCGCTTCGTGATCCGCTGCACATGCTTGGCGCTGATCGGCAGGTCCCCCACGTACGCCAAGTTCTTCGCCGCCAGCATCCGGAACCGCTGGTCCACCGGGCCCATGTCCTGCGGTTCGGGCCTCGCGCCGGCTTCCATGTTCGACTGCCCGACGCAGAGGAAGATGAAGGATTTCGGATCCGGCTTCTTCTCCTGGGCGAACGCTCACGCTGCCGGCGGAAAAGCGTGACACCCTGGACACGAGAGCGGCGTTGGAGTGCGCCGCAATCGTGGAACGGTAGATGGCAGTCAGTTAGCGGGTCTTGACAACAACGGTGGCGGCCTTAAGACTGTCGGCTTCCGCTTTCAGGGTGATCTTGCCGGCGGCGCTGTGGGCCGGAGGATGGCCAGGCAACGGCCTTGGTAGGTCTTGCGAACCGGCACATGGAAGCTGGAGGCGTTGTTCGGGCCGGGACTGCCTGTCGCGGCGAGCTCGCCTGCTCCGGTGACAGTGAAACGGACAGGGATGGCGGCGTTGGGAACGACCGTGCCGCTGCGGTCCACAATCTCGACCGTGACGTAAGAGAGGTCGTTGCGGTCGGCACGGATGGTGGAGCGGTCGGCGACCAAGCGGATTTCCTTGGCTTCGCTCGCGGTCCGAAGGCTGGCACCGGCGACGCGCTTGCTTCCGGAAAGACCGACGGCGCGGAGCTCGCCGGGTTGGTAGGGCACCTGGAAGTGTGCGACCATCTTGTTGCTAACGGGTTCGGTGGCGATTTCCTTTCCGTTGAGCTCCAGGCGCACGGATTGGCAACTGGAGTAGACGGCGACGTCGATCGGTTGGCCTTCGGAGCCCGGCCAGGTCCAGCTTTGGCGTTCATCGGGCCAACCCCATCCGCTGACTCTCTCGGTGCGGCCGGGCGGCAGGGGCGCGTGGGCGGCGAGAGTCACCTTGGCATTGCCCCAGACGACGTTGCGGTAATAGTGCTGAGGTTTCTTGAAGCCGCAGATGTCGATGTCGCCGCACCAGGCGTTGAACCACGGGAAGCGCGTGGCATCTTTTTCGTTATCCAGAACCGCGTTGCCGATGCCGGTCTCGCCCAGGTAGTCCCAGGCGGTCCAGACGAAATCGCCGATGACCCAGGAGTTGGCGAGTACGGCCTGCCAGCTCTGGAAGAGTTCCTTGGGAAACGACTCGGTGCCGACCATGATCCGCGGGGGAAGGTCTCATGGTCGGGGACGTATTGGCGCCATTGGTAGTTGTAGCCACCGACGTCGAGAGGAGCAAAACCGGGGGCGGTCTCGGGCCATTTCTTGCCGTGGTTGTCCCAGAAATCGCAGAGGGCCGCGGTGATGGGACGCGTGGGATCGAGCCGGCGGATGACAGGGATCATTTGTTCGCAGAGGGCGACACCGGAGGGATCGGCGCGTTCGGGGATTTCGTTGCCGACACTCCAAAGGATCACGCTGGGATGATTGCGGTCGCGCCGGATCATGGATTCGAGATCGCGTTTCCACCAGTCCTTGAAATAGAGGTGGTAGTCGTCGGGATTCTTGGCTTTTTCCCACATGTCGAAGGCCTCATCGATGACGAGGACGCCGAGGCGATCGCAGGCATCGAGAAAGGCGGCCGACGGCGGATTGTGGCTGGTGCGGATCGCGTTGAAGCCGTAGGCCTTCATGAGCTGGACGCGGCGTTCTTCGGCGCGGTCAATGGCGGCGGAACCGAGCGGACCGTTGTCATGATGCATGCAGCCGCCTTTGAGTTTGACCCCCTCGCCGTTGAGCTGAAAGCCTTCGGTGACCGTGAACCGGAGGGTGCGGATGCCGAAGGTGGTCGCGGCGCGGTCGATGATCCGCTGATTCTCCAGCAACTCGACTTCGGCGCGATAGAGAGCGGGGTTCTGGAGGGACCAAAGAACGGGATGGTTCACCAAAAACGCCTGGTCGAATTCCTGTTGTTGGCCGGCGGGGATGCGGATGTCGCATTCCTGCGACCGGGCAGCTTTACCGTCGGGAGCGATAAGGCGGGCTTGCAACCGGATGGCAACCTCGGCGCCGCGGCCATTATTCGATGGTGGTGGATACATTGACTGTGGCGGTGGCCTTGGAGATGTCGGTCGCAACGACGTGCACGCCCCAAACGGGGACGTGGACGGTGTCCGCCACTGCCAGCCGGACGTGGCGGTAGATGCCGGAGCCGCTGTACCAGCGGCTGTTCTTGCCGGTGTTCTTGACTTGGACGGCGAGGACATTCTCCTGACCGCCGGGCTGGAGGTGGGGCGTGAGATCGTAGACGAAGGGCGTGTAGCCGTAGGGATGATTGCCCAAGGAATGGCCGTTGATCCAGAAGTCCGCGTTCATGTACACGCCGTCGAAAACGATGGCAACGTTCTTCCGGGCGTCGAAAGGGGGCAAGGTGAAATGCTTGCGATACCAGCCGATTCCGCCGACGACATAGCCGGTGCTGGCGCCCCCGGTGCTCAGAGCAGGGTCGAAGGGACTGGGCGGCGCGTCGTTGGTGGAGGGCAAGTCTTCGATGCTCCAATCGTGAGGCAAATCGAGGAGCCGCCACCCCGTGTCGTTGAAGCCGGGAGCTTCCGCGCCGGAGCGTCTGCGCAAAAACCGCCAGTCGGAATCGAAGGAGAGCTCACGGTTGCCGGCGGCGCGGTCCGCGCCAGGCGCGGCCATACAGCAGGCGACCAGGAGAGAGAAGGGAAGGAGCAATTCGAAACGAGTCTTCCTATTGGTGAATGCGATCATCGTATTCCTCCAGGGCGACACTTCCCAAACACCTTCTTAGGTCGACCTCTCCCTCGACCTCGCGCGTTTCTCTTTAAGGCTTGGATTCGGAGGTCGGCGGAATCCAGTCATAATCCCAGTGATGGCCCACCCATCCAGGTGGACTGATCGTGATGGTTTTACCGTCGGCCACGCGAAGAATACAGAGAGGACTATGTACTCTCCAACTGCCGCTGGAAGGAATCTTCACGTAGGCGATATAGCGCCCACAGTGCGACCACCGACCACAAGGGTCTTGACCCATGACGTCCGCATTGTGGGGCGGGCTAATGATCTTTCCGTCGGTTCCACCCGGCAAAGACGGATCGAACTTGCGAAGGGCAATGCCCCCGCCGGCGTTCCAGCACATCCATTTGCCATCCGGAGAGAAGGCGGGATGACACTCGCCAGAATCCCCAGGATAATTGGGCATCTTTTGGATCTCGCCTCCCTTGGACGACAGGAAATCTATCGTATATTGGCGGCCGAGATAGTTGCGGATCTCAAAAATGAACCACCCGCCGTCGGAGGTCAGATCCGCCAGCCACACGTTTTGTTTCACGAGGATGGGGACGCTTCGGTGCCCGGTGTGGATGTCCGTGTAGACAATGCCCTTTCCGCCGCACCCAACGGTGTTCTTGCTGTCAGGTGTCCAGACGTAGTCGCCGTCGATCTGCTTCGTGGCATGGGTCTTCACGTCCACCAGATACTTGCCCTGGTTATACGTGAAGAACTCTCCATTGGGAGACGTGCGCGGGCGCGTTCGTCCTCGTGCGGCGTATTCGTGAACTGCTGCAGTCCGGTCCCGTCGGCATTGATAATGTACAAATCGCGCGACAGGGTTTCCCCTTTCGATTCATCAGGATTTCTGGGATGGATGGAGATGACCAGCCGGTATCCCGTGGCTCGAAGCTCTTCCTTCAAGTCCTGAATTCTCGGCTCGGCAAACGGATCACAACGCGCTGGCATTTGCCATTGTGCTCTCATGGACTGTTCTTCGCCATGACACGTTACGACAATGCCAAACGCCAACAGCAGTGCAACCTTTGAGTAAACATTCATGTTCTTCACCCCAAGAAGTATTGTTGTCACAGAGTGCCTTGCGGTCCTAATCTGGATCTTGCTGAAGAAGAAATGCCTTAAGGGGCATTTCTGGCGCAACGGAACCCCATACTATCCATAAGACAAGCATCTACAAAGCTGGAGTTTTCGCCGGCACGCCAGGAGGAGCGAAGAGTATCTGCCCGATCCTGCCATCCTCCGCCGCGGAAAACCTTTATTTCTCCTTTCTCAGGTCCGCGGGGATTCTGGGACGGGCTCGTCTTATAGTAGTTCTCGCCATACACATCATTGCACCATTCGGCCACATTGCCGTACATGTCATAAAGCCCCCAGGGATTAGGTTCTTTTTGCCCCACCACGTGGGTTTGCCGGAGCGAGTTGCCCGTGTGCCAGGCGTGTTTTTCCAGGTGCGCAGATCACTGCCGAAATAGTATTCGCTTTCTGTCCCCGCCCGGCAGGCGTATTCCCATTCCGCTTCCGTGGGAAGGCGGTATCCCGGGGCTTTGAAGTCACACTGCCACGTCCCGCTTTCCTCATGATAGCAAGACTCAAGACCCTCGGCCCGAGAACGGAGATTACAATACAAGACGGCGTCCGTCCAAGTCACCGTATCGACGGGCTTGCCCGGGCCCTTGAAGGAGGAGGGATTGGCTCCGACCAACTTCGTGTATTGCCCCTGAACCACTTCATATTTGTCCAGGAGGAAGGAATCGACCCACACCCGGTGTGGGGGAGCTTCGTCGGGTTCCCCCTTGGCACTTCCCATCTCGAACCAGCCCGCGGGAATAGCGACCATTTCGAGACCGGTGCTGGTCTTGATGACTTGTGGGGCGGTGCCCGTGTCCTGCGCCCGGCGGCAGCCGGGGCAGATCAGCAAAGACAGCATCAAACCAGAGACGGCTGTAACAAGTTCTGCCGATGGCGTCCTCATGTAGGCGTTTCTCCAAGGGCCTGCGCCCTTATATCGGTCAACCAGTCATGAGAGTATTTCACAAGAACTCTCCTGGCCTCGAGTAAGGCGGAGGGAACCGGAGCCATGCTCAAGACACAGGGCCGCGAATGCCGCCGGGGCCTTATCGTCCAAGCTGCTGTGCGGCCGGTAATGATTGTAATCCATCCGCCAACCCTCCACCACGTATTTCATCTCCCCTAATGAGTCTTGATGAACAAGTTCGGTAATGGCTGAATGCCATGCCTACGGCCTTGCGTGGGCAGGTCTACGAGGCGTAGACATGGCACCCGGCAGCCACGGACCTTCAGTTACCGGTCTTGTTCGTCGAAACTCATTAGGCAAGAGCAACTTGCCAGCGCCAGCCACAGGTTTCGTTGCACAGCCCCACAAAACCGATGAACCCGTGGGTAGCAGGCAAGCGTTTTCGTCCGACGGGGGCGCAAGTCACGTAGATGAAGATACTTAGGCTCGGATAATATCTGGGCCGTACGGGATTTGGCAGGAATTCTCTGGTTTTCTATTGACAGCCGTATTCCGGGCCGCTACGTTCCCTATTGAATCGCGTGCCCCTGCCCGTGGTAGCACGCATAGTGTCATTGGCGGGAACGGCCGGGAGCGCCGCGAGAGCATATTTGTGTGTCATCCATATTGAGGAGGATGGCCCGTTTCGTGACAACCATCAGTCTGAACCTTATCGACGGGGGTCTAACATGAATAGTGCAAGCAGAACAGGCACGAGAAGACTTGCGGTCCTTGTGGCGTCGGTGTGCGTCCTGGCATCGGCGGCTTACGGTGGTGCCCCCACGACGCTGACCAACGGCGCGGCCCTCACCGGTCTGTCGGGAGCGACGGGAAGCGAAGTCTACTACACGATTGATGTCCCAGCCGGCGCAGACACGTTGTCCATCACGACCACCGGCGGCACCGGCGACGCCGATCTCTATGTCAAGCTGGCGTGCAGCCCACGACCACGAACTACGACTACCGGCCCTACAAGGTCGGCAACGAGGAGACGGTGGACGTCAACAAGCCGGCCGCCGGCACGTGGTACATCACGCTCCGCGGCTACGCCGCCTATGCCAACGTCACCCTCACGGCCACCTACACGATGCCCCAGCCGGCGATCAAGGCGCTGACCAACAGCGTACCGGTCACCGGCCTGGCGGCGGCCGCCAAGGCGGAGCTGTATTACAGCATCGACGTGCCCGCCGGCACGACCAAGCTCGAAATCGCGATCTCGGCGCCCCCGGGGACGGGCGACGCTGACCTCTACGTCAAGAAAGGCTCACTGCCAACCGCCAGCGTCTATGATTACCGGCCCTATCTATCCGGCAGCAACGAGACTGTCAGCGTCGATAACCCCGACGCGGCGACTTGGTACATCATGATTAAAGGGTACACCGACTACTCCGGCGTAACTCTGCTGGCGAGTTTCGCCGGTGGCAGCGGCAGCGGGACGGTGCTCCAGAATGGTGTGCCTGTCACAGGTCTCTCGGGCGTCGCCAACAGCGAGAAGCTGTATCGCTTCGACCTGCCGGCCGGCCAGAAGAGCGTGACGATCAAGATGTCGGGTGGCACCGGCGATGCCGATCTGTATGTCAAGCTCAAGTCGCCTCCCACCACGACGGAGTACGACTACCGGCCTTTCCTCAGCGGCAATGAGGAGACCGTGACGATCGACAGTCCCGCCGCCGGCACGTGGTATGTCCTGGTGCGGGGCTACGCGGATTACTCCGGGGTCAGCCTCACGGCGACCTGGGGCAGTTTCACCGCCCTCCAGAACGGCGTACCCGTCCCGAACCTGTCGGGTGCCCTCAATAGCGAGATCGTCTTCAGCCTCGACGTGCCCGCCGGCCAGAGCAGCCTCACGGTGGTGACTTCGGGTGGCACGGGCAACGCGGATCTGTACATTCGCGCGGGTGCCGTGCCGACGACGACCGTCTTCGACTATGGCTCCACGGGCACCGGCAACAGCGAAACCATCACCGTGACTTCCCCGACTCGCCGGCACCTGGTACATCCTGCTCAAGGGCACGAAGGCTTACGATGGCCTGAGCCTCACGGCCACGCTGAGCGACGTCACCGCCCTCCAAAACAACGTGGCGGTCACGGACCTCTCCGGGGCTTTGGGCAGTGAGACCTTCTTCAGCATTGCCGTGCCCCCCGGTCAGACAAACATCGAATTCATCATGTCCGGCGGCACCGGCAACGCCGATCTGTACATCAAGCAAGGGGCCAAGCCGACCACCTCCGTGTGGGACTATCAGCTCAACACCTCCGGCAACAATGAGAGCATCTACATCAGCAGCGACATGCTGGCCGGCACGTGGTACGTCATGCTCAAGGGCGCCGCGGCTTACAACGGCGCCAGCCTCACGGCGCACTACTCCGCCGCCGAGGCGATCGTCACCCCATTGACCAACGGCGTGCCCGTGCCCAACCTCTCGGGTGTGACCGGCACCCAGTTGTTCTACAGCATTGACGTGCCGGCCGGCGCGACCAAGTTCGAGATCAGCATCTCCGGCGGCACCGGCGATGCGGACCTGTACGTGCGCCAGGGTTCCAAGCCCTCGGCGGCCGTCTATGACTATAAGCCGGATCTGGCGGGCAACGACGAAGACGTGACGATCAACAATCCCGCAGCCGGCACTTGGTACATCCTGGTCCGCGGCCACCAGGCCTTCTCCGGCGTCACCCTTCTGGCAACCTACGGTACCGCCGAAACGGTAACGACGCTGCAAAACGGCGTGGCGGTCACCGGGATCGCGGGCTCCGCCGGCAGCGAGCAGTTCTACCAGATCGACGTGCCGGCCGGCCGGCCCAAGCTGGACGTTGTGATGACGGGCACCATGGGCGACGCCGATCTCTACGTCAAGATGGGCGCCAAGCCCACGACGACCGACTACACGTACCGGCCTTATCTGAGCGGCAGTAATGAGTCGGTTTCGGTGGACAATCCCGATGCCGGGACGTGGTACATCATGATTAAAGGGTACACCGACTACTCGGCCGTCACCCTCAAAGCCACGTATACGCCGCCGCCGGACTCGACGATCACGCTGAGCAACGGCGTGGCGGTCACGGGCTGCACGGGTGCCACCGGCAGCGACACGTTCTACAAGATCGACGTGCCGGCCGGCCAGAGCCTCTTGACGATCGAGACCTCCGGCGGCACCGGCGACGTCGACCTGTACGTCAAGAAAGGCGACAAGCCCAGCCTGTCGAGCTATGACTATCGCCCGTACCTCGTCGGCAACAACGAGAAGGTAGACGTGACAGGTCCCGCGGCCGCCACGTGGTACGTGCTGCTGCACGGTTATCAGGCCTACGCGGGCGTGACGCTGAAGGCTACCTACAGTGGCACCACGCCGTCCGCGGGTTCGCTGCAGTTCAAGTCCGCGACGTACTCGGTGGTGGAGAACGGGGGCAGCGTCCGCATTTACGTCAGTCGCGCGGGCGGGTCTGCTGGCGCGGCGAGCGTGAACTACGCCACCGCCAATGGTACGGCGACAGCCGGGTCGGACTATACCACGACATCGGGAATACTGAGCTGGCCGGATGGGGACGCCACCGACAAGTATTTCGATGTGGCCATCACGAACGATAGTATCTACGAAGGCGATGAGAGCTTTACGGTGAGCTTGAGTGGGGCCAGTGGCGCCAGCCTGGGCCTCCCCAGCCAGACGACCGTGACGATCATCGACGATGAAACCCCGCCCTCGGGTTCGGTGCAGTTCAAGTCCGCGACTTACTCCGTGGCTGAAAACGGTGGCAGCATTCGCATTTACGTCAGTCGCACGGGGGGATCGTTTGGCGCCGCGAGCGTGAACTACGCCACGGCCAACGGCACGGCGCCGGCCGGTTCGAAGTATACGGCGAAATCGGGCACGTTGAGCTGGTCGAATGGGGACACCGCCGACAAGTACTTCGACGTGGTCGTCATTAACAATAGTACCTACGAAGGCGATGAGACGTTTACGGCGAGCCTGAGTGGGGCCAGTGGCGCCAGCCTGGGCTTCCCCAGCCAGACGACCGTGACGATTCTCGATGACGAGACCCCGCCCGCGGGTTCGGTGCAGTTCAAGGCCGCGACGTACTCGGTGGCGGAGAATGGGGGCAGCGTGCGCATTTACGTCAGTCGGACGGGGGGATCGTTTGGTGCCGCGAGTGTGAACTACGCCACGGCCAACGGCACGGCGCCGGCCGGTTCGAAGTATACGGCGAAATCGGGCACGTTGAGCTGGTCGAATGGGGACACCGCCGACAAGTACTTCGACGTGGTCGTCATTAACAATAGTACCTACGAAGGCGATGAGACGTTTACGGCGAGCCTGAGTGGGGCCAGTGGCGCCAGCCTGGGCTTCCCCAGCCAGACGACCGTGACGATTCTCGATGACGAGACCCCGCCCGCGGGTTCGGTGCAGTTCAAGGCCGCGACGTACTCGGTGGCGGAGAATGGGGGCAGCGCTGCGCATTTACGTCAGTCGGACGGGGGGATCGTTTGGTGCCGCGAGTGTGAACTACGCCACGGCCAACGGCACGGCGCCGGCCGGTTCGAAGTATACGGCGAAATCGGGCACGTTGAGCTGGTCGAATGGGGACACCGCCGACAAGTACTTCGACGTGGTCGTCATTAACAATAGTACCTACGAAGGCGATGAGACGTTTACGGCGAGCCTGAGTGGGGCCAGTGGCGCCAGCCTGGGCTTCCCCAGCCAGACGACCGTGACGATTCTCGATGACGAGACCCCGCCCGCGGGTTCGGTGCAGTTCAAGGCCGCGACGTACTCGGTGGCGGAGAATGGGGGCAGCGTCGCATTTACGTCAGTCGGACGGGGGGATCGTTTGGTGCCGCGAGTGTGAACTACGCCACGGCCAACGGCACGGCGCCGGCCGGTTCGAAGTATACGGCGAAATCGGGCACGTTGAGTTGGTCGAATGGGGACACCGCCGACAAGTATTTCGACGTGGTCGTCATTAACAATAGTACCTACGAAGGCGATGAAACCTTTACGGTGAGCTTGAGTGGGGCCAGCGGCGCCGGCCTGGGCAGCCCCAGCCAGACGACCGTGACGATTCTCGATGACGAGACCCCGCCCGCGGGTTCGGTGCAGTTCAAGGCCGCGACGTACTCGGTGGCGGAGAATGGGGGCAAGCGCTGCGCATTTACGTCAGTCGCACGGGCGGGTCTTTTGGCGCGGCGAGCGTGAACTACGCCACGACCAACGGCACGGCAACGGCCGGGTCGGACTATACGGCAAAGTCGGGCACGTTGACTTGGTCGAATGGAGACTCTGCCGATAAGTACTTCGATGTGGTCATCACGAACGATAGCATCTACGAAGGTAATGAGACCTTTACGATCAGCTTGAGTGGGGCCAGTGGCGCGTAGTCCGGGCGTCCCGAGCCAGACCACCGTGACGATCATAGATGATGAGACCCCGCTACCACCGGCCGGCAACATCTTCAACACCGATCCGAACTGCGTCGCCGTGTGGCGGTTCGAGTCCACCAACCTGACAGCCGACAGCGTGGGGACCAATACGCTGCAGAACCACGGCGTGACCGCCAATGTGACCGACAAGGAAGAGGGGACCAGCTCCGCTGACTTTGTGGCCAGTGAGAAGGACTACTTCTGGATCGCCGACGCGAACCTGTCCGCGAAGTTCCCCTTCAAGAACGACACGGCCCCCAAGACCATCTCGCTGGCCTTCTGGATGAAGCTCGATGCGCAGCCGGTGGCCCCTCTGACCTGGGACCCGTTCTCCAAGGTGTATGAGGCGCATTCGGCGAATTGCTTCACCACCATGGTCGATGCCTACGGCAACTTCGGCTTCTACATCGGGACCAACAACGGCACCTCGTTTGAGGATGTTTGGGTCAGTGGGATCGCGGTGGGCAAGTGGTACCATGTCGTCGTCACGTACCGCGACAGTGACAAGAGCTACCGGATCAATGTGTGGGATGCCCAAGCCGCCACAGTCCTCGTGGACAAGACGGGCACCACCCAGAACAACATCAGCATTGCGAACGCCGACGTGTACCTCGGCGCCCGCCAAGGTACCCCCGACAACCGGTACCTGGACGGGCGGCTGGATGAGATGGCCGTATTCAACGACGTTCTCACGGTAGCCGATATCGCGAAGATCCGTGCCGGGACTTATGGCAGATAGTCGATTGGTTCCGGAGCCGATGGTAACCTCCCGCTTGACCTGGCTGGGTCCCCAAACGCGACGGTACAGACGCAAGATTTTGCGTCTCTACGTGTTTGGGAGCCCTTCCCGCCGGGCCAGCCGGAAGACGGTTCTTCCACAAGATGCGCTGCGTGTAGGAATTTAGAAAGTTGATGAGACGGATATGAGAAGAACTCGCCCGCAGAGCGATAACGAAGCCGCGAAGACCGCGCATGATCTTCCCCGGAGACGCCGATCGTTCGAATGGCCGCTGTTAATCTATCCCGTGCTGTTCCTGGCCGCGCTGGGCCTCCTGTACCTCGTGAATCGTTCGATGGAGAAGGAAAGGCGCACCCTGGTGCAACCGCCGCGTGTCGGGCAGGAACAGACACTCGCGCCCGACCGCGCCGCAGGCGGCGACCTTCCCTCTGGGAGGGCGGATGGACGTGCCAGCCTCGCCGCTGGAGCCGCGTTGCACTCGGCGAAGTCTCTCCCCTCCGTGGACGCCCGTGAGAATGGGGTCCTGCCGTCACTCGACGGCACACCTTCCGACATGGGGGGGCAGCCGTCTTCCGTCGTAGGCAAGGGGCAGCATGCGGTCGACTTGAGCTGCTTGAAGGGGGCAGCCAGGACCATAGCGCTTTTACGCATCGCGGTCGATGAGAACGACCGCACCAAGATCAAGCAGTGTATGGCCGAACTGGTGGCTTTGGGTCAGGAAGCGATTGGCCCGCTCAGCCGCCTGATGGCCGAAGAACAGAATGACACGGCCTTGGCGGCGGCAGCAGCTCTCGCCCGCATCGGCACGCCCCTGGCCACCGGCACCTTGCTGGATCGGCTCGGGCAAACGCATAGCGGCGTTTACAAGGAAGAGCTGTGCAAGCGGGTCGCGAGCATCAACAACCATGACAGTTGGCCGCTCCTGCTCGATGCGATAGTGGAATCGACCGACTCGACGGTGGTACGCGCCGCCGGCACATCGCTTTCCGCGATGGCCGATGCACCGATCCTCGATGACGTGATTGCCCGCTACGACGCGGCCCCCACGGGGGCCGAGGCCCAGCGCCTGGCCCAGATAGTTCGCAACATTCGCTCGCCCAAAGCGACGGGGTCGCTGCTGTCCCTGGCAGGCGATCCTGCGGTACCTCCGCAGGACAGCCTGCAGGAGGCGGCCCTCTCGGCTCTGGCCAAAGTCGGCGACGGCCCGAGCGTCAGTTATCTGCTGCGACGGCTCGAAGCCTGTCCGCCGGGGCAGGACACGCAGGTCTTCAACACCATCACGCGCATCGACAGTCCGGACGCGCAAGCCTCCCTGCTCTACGCGGCGGCGGGGAACAAGGAAGTCTCCGCCGGGCACGGCCAGACCGCCGCGATCCTGGCTCTCAAGAACTACCCGAACGAGCAGACGGTGGCTTTGCTGGAGCGTCTCATCGCCCAGGAGCAAAACGAGAAGGTGCTGACCGCTGCCACCAGGACCCTCGATGCCATCAAGCAGTCGCCCCAGGCGGTGGCGGCCCAAGCGGACGAGCGGCAGCGGTCTGGGCAAACGCTGCCGCTCAAGACGCTCGAGAAATAGCCCCTGGTGGCGCAAGTCAAGGAAATGAAGGTACTTATGCCCGGATAATATTTGCACCCTACGTGAGTTTATTGAATCAGACTGGCTTCTACTTTCGCAATCTCGCGGTTGACGAACTCGTCGGTCAGGAACCAGTCTTGATAGAGGCCCTCGAGTTGCTTCAGGTACCATTCGACCGAGGACCGGGGCAACGTGGCCTTCACATCCTTCGGACGATCCGCATCGCGGATCGGCGGTGCGCATGCGGTCGGCCGGCGGTTGGTAGGAGGGGTCGAAGACCAACACCGGCAGGGTTTCCGCGGGCAACAGGTGACGCCAGAGGAAGGCCTGCATCTTGTCTTCGCAGGGCACGACCGCATGGACCACTTCCCGGTCCCCGATCTTCGCCGTGCCTACCAGCGTGACGTTGACCGGCACTGCCAGCGCCGTAAGGCTGGTCTTCACCGCCACCCCGACAGTCTCCTGCTTAGCCCCCAGCGTGGCGCCGGGCGATTCGAGCCCCTGCGGTAGGCCTTTGAAGCTCAGGTTGATCGGCCCGTCGTACCCGTCCTTGCGGATGGCAAAAACGGTCACCGACGCCGAACCCTTGCTGGGGATGCCAATCCGGGAGGGGATCAACCGCAGCTCGAAATCGGGCCGCGGCTGGCTGATCCGGAGCCGATAGGCATACTCCTTTCCGCCTTGCCGACGCGTGTCGCCGAGGTGGACGTAGTATTTCCCGTTGGCGGGCAGCTTCACCATGAGATAGGAATCGGCGTGGTCGGTGTTCATCCCCGAGCCGGCGTCGAAATGGTCGTCGTTCAAGGCGATGATCCTGCCGTCCGGTCCGGTGACCTTGAGGAAGGAATCCAGCGGGGAACCGAGGCGGCGGGCGGTCACCTCCGCGACGAGCGTCGCGCCGGCTTTTCCTTCCACCTCGAAGACATCCCAATCGCCCGGGTGATCCGACCGCCCGTTGATAATGATGGGAAGAGTCACTTTCTGCGCCTGGGACGGCCCGTCGTTGGATTCCTGCTCCAGGCACTCGGGGAGCGTGTCGAGGGCGAACGGCACCGAGTTGAGGAATCGCAGATTGCGGATTGCGGATTGCGGATTCGCGGGGGACGCCTTCTTCAATCCGAAATCCGAAATCCGAAATTCGAAATGGCCGGCCTCCGGCGGGGCGTCTATCGTCAACTTGTCCAGCCGGCAGTTCCAGCCCTGGAGTTCGACGGCCGTTTGGACGCCGGCCGGGCCGCCCAGCGGGAAGATGCCGGTCACGAACGGCAGTTCACCGATGGTAATGCGATACACGAAGCTCTCCCGGCCGCGGAAGAGCGCCTCGTTGATGGCAAGCACATATTCGCCATCCTCGGGAACCTCGAAGTAGATCAACGGGTCGGGGTTGAAGCGGAAATCGTCATTGTACGCCAGTTCCTTGCCGTTGGAGTCGGACAGACGCAGCACGGCTTGGAACCAGCCGGGAACGGCGTCGGCGACGTAAGGCACCAGGTCCCGGGCCTTGGCCCAGAGGACCAGACGCTGTCCCTTGTTCGCCGGGAACCGGTACCGGTTTACCTCGCCCGGGGCAATCTGGCCGTTCATCGTGCAGGGCACCGTCACGCGCATCTCCACCTCTTCCAGCGGCCTCTTGCGCTGGGCCAGAGACTCCTTCCCGAGCACGGGGAGTTGGCAGGTCTTCATTGGCTTGCGCGCCGCTTCGGGCACCTGGCCCACGTAGAAGGGCAGCGGGTTGGATACGCCCCGCTTGGTAATCACCCGGATCTCGCGCCGGCCCGGTTTGGCGTCGGGCGCCACCGTGACCTCGGCAAAGACCAGCTCGGTCTGAGAACGAACGGCCGGAGTGCGTTCATCTTCCGCGAACCTCTTCTGGATCCGCTCGATGAGCTTCTCCTTGGCCACTTCCTTCTCGGACTTGGGCGCTTCGCTCTTGGCCTCCTTGGCATCCGGCGGCGGCTCTTTGGGCTTCTCCAGCTTCGTCCGGCACTTGATGCAGAAGGCGGCGTCGATCGGATTGGCGGTGCCGCAGACGGGGCAAATCAGGAAACGGCCCGCCTCTGCTCCGCCCTCCGGGCCGATGGGAGCGGGGAACTCGAACGAGGCCATTTTGGTGGCCATCTCGTCGCTGATCGTCGTTTCCTTCTTCCTCAACTCGTTCAGTTGCTGGTTGAGGAACGACAATTCCTGATTGTCCAGGACCCGGTAGTAGTCCACCAGCCGAACGGTAACCCCTTCCCCGCTCACAACCAAATCGCAGGCATAGAGGAGCCCCTGTCCACCCAACCGTATCGGGAAGGTGGTGCCCTGCTGGCCCCCGGCGGGATAGACGTAACCTATGTACTGGCTCTGCGCCCAAGCTGAGGATGCCGCGAGCACAAGGACCGCCAGCCCCAGGATCAGAAGTCTGCTGAATCTACTCATGAGCTTCTCTCTTGCCCTCCCTCGGCTACATGATCTCTTCCAAAAGCCCGGCCGACTTCATGCCTTCGTTTTCGGTGTCCAACACGTAGGCATCCAGCCCCCAGGGATGGGGCAGCTTGGCCGTGGCGTCGATGCCGGCCAAGAGATACATGCTCCCCAGCAGGTCCGCGGGGTAGACGGGTCTTTCCTTGACTTGTTCCCCTTTTTCATCGGACGAGCCGACGACGCGGCCGCCCTTGAATCCACCGCCGGCCACCAGCACGGTAAAGACGTCGCCATGGTGATGACGACCGCCGTTCCAGGGAGGCTCCCAGGAGATCTTCGGCGTTCTGCCGAACTCGCCGGTACACCAAACCAGCGTGCTATCCAGCAGTTTCTTCTCGCTCAAATCCGCCAGCAGCATGGCCAGCCCTTGGTCCAACATCGGACACTGCGCCCTCATCGTGGCGAAGTGGCCCCCGTGCGTGTCCCAGCCGCCGGGGAAGCTGATCGTGATGTAGGGCACCCCCGCCTCGACCATCCGCCGGGCCGCCAGGCATTCCTGGCCGAACGTGTTGCGGCCGTAGCGATCCCTGAGTGCCGTAGGTTCGTTGTCGAGATTGAATACTTCCTTCCCGCTGCCCAGGATCAACCCGTAGGCTTTCTGCCGGGCCGTCTCGGCGGCAGCCATCTCCGGGGCATCCGCCAGACCGTAGCCCAGGAGATTGACCTTATCCGCCAATTCCCGGCGGGCCTTTTGCCGCCCCTCGTCGATTTCCCGGTTGACGATTCCCTGCACCTCGAAGCGGGCCGCGCTGGGATCGCCGCCCGTGGCGAAAGGTTTGTACGCGGGGCCCAGGAAACCCTCCTCGGAAAATCGCCCGGCGGCCTCCAGCATCACGACATAGGGCGGAATCAGCCCTTTGTACTGGTCTTTCTTGAAGAAGACAAATATAGCGCCCACACTCGGGTAGGCCAGCCGCCCGCCCGGCAGATGACCGGTTTGCATCAGGTAGGCGGCCGTCTCGTGGCCGTTATTGCCATGCGTCATGCTGCGGATCAAGGAGTACTTGTCGGCCTGCTGGGCCAGTTTGGGGAACAGCGCGCCAAGTTGGATTCCATTCACGTTGGTGGGGATGACCTTGTCAAAATCACCCATGTAGTCATAGCCCGAGCCGGGCTTCGGATCCCAGGTATCGTTGTGCGACATGCCGCCCCACAAGAAGATCTGGATGACCGATTTGGCCTGGACTCTCTTGTCCTTGGCCTTGGCTTTGGCCGCCGCATCCCGGGCCGCCTTCTCTGCGGCGGCTTTCTGCTCGGGCGTCTTCTCTGCCGCAGCCGCGAAGGCGTGGGAACTCAGACCGCCGGCCGCGACCATGCCCGCAACGCCCAAAGCGCCGCGTCGCAAGGCCTCGCGCCGAGAAATTGCCGTGCTCATAAACCCAACCTTTCCGAACTGGAATGCTGGAATATTGGAATAGTGGGAATCGAGGGCTCTCTGCTTCCCCATTATTCCATCATTCCAACATTCCATTGTTCCATTCCTTATCAATGCCGCATAAGAAACTCGGGACTATTGATTAACGCCCAGGCCAGATCGACCCAGACGTCGTTTCCTTTGGTCGCTCCGCTTTTGGCATATTCCTCGACCGTCTTCACGTCCGCCTCCGTCGGAAGCCGCGAGAGGATGGTCAGGTACAATCTCTCGGCGATTTCATTCGGTTTGCCGCCTTGCGAGAGGATCGCCGCGAGTTTCGGGCCGCTCTGCAGCTTGCTCTGGATGGTGACCGAATTGAGCATGTGCAGCCACTGGGTCGAGGCCAGCTCGTTGACGCGCTCGGTTTCCATCCCCGTGGACCGCGAGGAGCGTCCGAACAACGTCAGGAAGGAGCTGGTGATGCTGCCGTCCGCCAGCGCCACCGCAGACATGTCGTGGGGAATATACGTGAAAGGCTCCGGAACGGCGCTGGTGTACAGGTCGGAGCTGCCGGTGATTTCGTTCAGCGCGTCGATCAACACCTCGGCCTCCACGCGCCGCAAAAGGTAGCTGGCGAAGTTGGCTCCGGCTTCGGGCCCTTTGAACCTCGGCGTCGAAGAGAACTGGTACGTGGTCGAAGTGAAGATCAGCCGCTTCAGATGCTTTCAGATTGTAGCCGCTGGAGACCAGCTCCTTCTCCAAGTAGGCCAAGAGTTCGGGGTTGCTGGGCGGGTTGTCCTCCCGAATGTCGTCCGGCTCGTGGATAATGCCGCGTCCCATCGCCCACGCCCAGGTACGGTTGGCGATGGCTCGCGCAAACCAGGGGTTCTCCGGCCGAATCAGCCAATCGGCAAACGCGTCCCGCGGATCGCGGTTCGGCGGAATCGTTGTCTTGGTCCCGTCCGGCAAGACCGCCGCCAACGGCCCGTTCTCGCTCAAAGGTTCGGCCAAAGCCTGCGGAATCTGGTTGGAGACCTTCACCGCCTTGTCGATGGCGTCTACTCCCGGCGCGATACTGCCCGGGACGGAGGCCGAGTGGAGGGGATCCCAGAAGACGATCTCCTCTTTCCACTCGCTGGTGGGTTTGTAGCCGACCTGCGAGAAGAACGCTGCCATGCCGCTACGACGGTCCTGGGGCCAGACGTGGACCCGCGTGCCCATGAACGCCAGAGCCACGGCCGCTGAAATGCCCTCCGCTGTCCGGTTTTGAATCGCGCGGTAGAAGTTGACCGGCCCCACGCGGAAATTGCTGCCACTGGAGGTGAGCAGTTCCCGGGCGAACTGGTCGTACGGCTTATTCCGGGCGATCGATTCCCACACCCAGCGGTAATAGGCCTGCGCCGCGTTGGGCCAGATCTTGACGGGGAACTCCGCTTTGATTCTCAGGATGTCACTCCATTTCATCGCCCAGTAATCGGCATGCTCGCTCCCGGCGAGGAGACGGTCGATCAGGGCAACGCGTTTGTTCTTCTGGGCATCCTGGATGAACGCTTTGGCCTCTGCGGCAGACGGCAGCCTGCCGGTCAGGTCCAGGTAGGCGCGGCGGATAAACACTGCGTCGGAGCAGAGGACCGGTTCGATGTCCAACGACTTCAACTTCGCAAGAATGATCTCATCAATCCGGTTCGCCGGCTTCGGCGGATCCGGACTCTCCGTGAGGCTGGCCACCTGTCGCGCGGCGACCAGCCGGTAGAGCGCGGCCTTGGCCTGCTCGGCCGCGGAGCGCTTGTTGTCGGCGACGTCTCGGGCCGCCAGATATGCCGCCCGCGTCTTCTCCGCTTCCGCCTTCAACGGAGCGGCCGCGGTCTTCCGCTTCCTGCGCTGCCTTTTCGTCCGCCTCGTGCGTCTGTTTGGCCGAGGCGATCCGCTTCTTGAGGTTCTCCAGGGCCTCTTCGGCCGACTTCTTCCGCTGCTGGGACCGCTCCAACGTCTGCGCGGCTTCGTTGGCCCGAATCGCCGCTTGGTCCAGCGCCTTCGCCTTTGGGTCCAGAGCGGCCTTGGCCTCATTGGCCGCTTTGCGTTTAGCGGCCGCTTGCGCTGCGGCCTCCTTGCTTGCCGTATCCAGTTTGATGACTTCCTTGGCCGCTTCCTGGGCCGCTTGGTTCGCGGCCGTGGCGGCGGCCACCTGGGTCTTGGCGGTGGCCTGAGACTGCGTTTGCTGTTCGCTTTGCCGCGCTTGAGCCAACGCCGCCGCGGCATCGGCCGCCGCTTTGCGTTTGGCGGCGGCTTGGGCGGCCGCCTGATTCTTCTCGTCGGCCGTTTTCGCCGCCGCTTGGGCGGCTTGCTCGGCGGCATCGGAAGCCGTGGTGGCGGCGGCGATCTGGTTCTTGGCGTTCGCCAGGGCAGCCTCGGCCAGTTTCTTCTGCGCGGTCGCCCGGGCCAGCTTCTGCGCCGCGGCATCGGCCAGCTTCTGCGGATTCTGCTGGGCTGCCTGTGCTTGGGCCAGGGCCGCCTTGGCCGCGTCGGCCGCTTTGCGCTTGGCAGCCGCGTCGGCTGCGGCCTGCTGCTTCTGAGCCTCGGGGACCACTTTGGCGTTGGCTTCGGCCGCCGAAGCCGCCTGCTCGGCTGCTTGGTACGCAGTCGTGGCCGCGGCGACCTGGTTCTTGGCGGGGGCCAGGGCCTCGTCGGCTGCCTTCTTCTGGGCCTCGGCTTCGGCCACCTTCTGCGGGGCGGTGTTGGCCTGAACCGTCGCCTGCTGCTCGTTCTGCTGGGCCCGGGCCAGGGCCGCCTTGGCCGTGTCAGCCGCTCTGCGCAGGGCGGTTGCCTGGGCGGTCGCCTTCTTGGCCTCGTCGTCAAGCTTGTTGGCCGCCTCGGAGGCGACCTTCGCCGCGGCCTCGGCCTCCTTGGCCGCCTTCTCCGCCGCATCGTACGCTTGCTGCAGGGGGAGCGCGGCGGCTTTGGCGTCGGCCAACGCCTTATCCAAGGCGGGCTTGGCCTCGGTGGCCTTGGTCAGAGCCTCGATGGCAGCGGGCACGTTGTCCTCGGCCTGCTTCAACTCTTTGGCGCCCGGCTCACCCGCCAGATTCTTCGCATCTGTGGCCTGCTGTCGCTTCGTGTTGGCCGCTTTGCTCGCGTCAGCGTAGGCCTTGTCGGCCTGTTGCATGGCGGCCCGTAAAGGGCCGATGCGCCGCTTCCGCCTCCTTGGCTGCCTTCTCGGCCGCCTCGTAGTCGGCATTGGCCTTAAGCTGATTGACCAGGGCGCGCTTGTCGTCGGCAATGTTCTTGGCAGCCCGATAGGCCGCCCGCGTCTTTTCTGCTTCCGCCTGCAACGGAGCGGCCGCGGTTTCCGCCTCCTTGGCGGCTTCTTCGGCCGCCACGTGTGTCTGTTTGGCCGCGGCGATCCGCTCCTTGAGGTTCGCCAGGGCCTCTTCGGCCGACTTCTTCTGCGCGGCGGCTTGGGCCAACTTTTGCGCGGCGGCGTTGGCCTGATTCTGCGCTTCCTGCTGCTTCTGCTGCGCTTGGGCCAGAGCGGCCTTGGCCGCATCGGCTCGCCGTGCGTTTGCCGGCAGCTTGCGCCGCAGCCTGCTGACTTTCCTGCTCGAGCCGAATGAGGTCTTTGGCCGCCTCCTGGGCCGCCTGATTCGCGGCCGTCGCGGCGGTCAGTCGGTCCTTGGTGGCGACCAAAGTCTCTTCGGCCGACTTCTTCTGCACCTGTGCTTCGGTCAGCTTCTGCGCGGCGCCCGTGGCCAGAGCTTGCGCGTGCTGCTCGTTCTGCCGTGCTTGGGCCAGACCGGCCTTGGCGTCGTCGGTCGCCTTACGCCTGACGGCCGCGTCCGTAGCGGCCTGCTTCTTATCAGCATCCGGCTTGGCCGCATCCGCGCCAATCTTTTTGGCCCGAGCCTCGGCCTCCTGCGCCGCGGTCTCGACTGCCTGACTCTGGGTGGCGGCCTCGGCTACCTGGTTCTTGATGTTCGCGAGAACCTCATCCGTGAGTTTCTTGTGAGCCGTGGCTTCGGTCAGCACTCGTGCGACGGCGGCCGCCCGATTCTGAGCTTGCTGGTTGTTTTGCTGGGCCTGAGCCAGAGCGGCCGCGGCATCAACAACTGCTTTGCGTTTGGCGGCAGCCTGAGTTGCCGCCCGCTTCTTCTCCTGGGCAGACTTCGCGACATCCTGAGCCCCCTGCTCGGCTGCCGCCGAAGCCGTGCTGGCAGCGGCCACCTTGCTCCTGGCGTTCGCGAGGGCATCGTCGGCTGCTTTCTTCTGCGTCTGGGCTTCGGTCAGCTTCTGTACGGCGCCCGTGGTCAGAGCTCTGCGCATGCTGCTCGTTCTCCCGTGCCTGGGCCAGGGCGGCTTTGGCGTCGTCGGCCGCCTTACGCTTAATGGCCGCGTCGGCGGCGGCCTGCTTCTTATCAGCATCCGGCTTGGCGGCATCCGCGCAAATCTGTTTGGCCCGGGCCTCGGCCTCCTGAGCCGCAGTCTCGGCTGCCTGACTCTGGGTGGCGGCCTCGGCCACCTGATTCTTGATGTTCGCGAGGACCTCATCCGTGAGTTTCTTGTGGGCCGTGGCTTCGATCAGCACTCGCGCCACGGCGTCCGCCCGATTTTGGGCTTGCTGCTCGTTTTGCCGTGCCTGGGCCAGGGCGGCCGCGGCATCGACCGCCGCTTTGCGCTTGGTTTCGGCCTCGGCGGTCGCCTTTTTGGCTGCGTCCTCGAGCTGGTTGGCCATGTCCGAAGCGGTCTTCGCCGCGGCCGCGGCCTCCTTAGCCGCCTTCTGGGCCGCATCGTACGCTTGCTGCAAGGGGAGCGCGGCGGCTTTGGCCTCGGCCAACGCCTTGTCCGCGGCGGCCTTGGCGTTGGTCGCGTTGGTCACGGCCGTAATGGCCGTGGACAAGTTGGCCTCGGCCTGCTGCGACTCTTTTACGCCCGGCTCGCCCGCCAAATTCTTCGCATTCGTGGCCTGCTGTCGCTTCGTGTTGGCCGCTTTACTCGCCTCAGCACATGCCTTGTCGGCCTGTTGCATAGCGTCCCTTAAGGGGCCGGCCGCCGCTTCGGCCTCCTTGGCCGCCTTCTCGGCCGCCGCGTAATTGGGGTTCGCCGTGGCCTCCGCCGCGGCCGAAAGCGAGCCTGAGGATGCCAGCACAAGCACGAAAAGTGGAATCACCTTCGTAGTCATCACGAGTCCCCTCAGACATGGACTGGAGTTCAATACCTACCTTCAGGCTTGCTTGGCGGACGTGCCGTCTTCCAAGAAACCAACGTGCATCAAGCCCCACATGTCGTACGCAACGCAGAAGCCAGAAAAGGCCTTGTGAGCTATAGCAATTCGCCTGTTCTGATTTTACGCGACGTTCGTGGGTGTTGTCGAAGAAAAACTGGCGTAGGGTGCAGAAACTCATCCGGACCCAACACAAGCGATTTCCAGGCGTTGCGGTGGAAATCGATGAGAGAAGATGAGCCGGCGGGGGGAAGGTATCACGGCTTGGCATCCTTGGCCGTCACTAGTACCGCATTTCGCAAGTTCCACGACTATAGGTGGTAGATTGCCGCGCTCCGCTCGCAATGACATACAGCGTCTCGTTATGTCATTGCGAGCAGCGCAGCGACGAAGCAATCTCAACCGATGGTCTCAAGACTTGTGATAGGATGTGCCTCGAAGTGTCTTCTTCCATCCTTCCCCTGCACCATCCAACTGTCACTACAGTACGCAGAATACGTCACAACGGCAAGCCACAGGTTCGGTAGAGTGGATTCCCATTGTATTCTCATGACTGGAGCCGTATCACTGAACTCGACCTGAACGTAGTTTATGAACGAAAGTGGGTGTCATGAAGAAGAGAATGCTGTTGATTGGATTGCTGACCACTCTGTTCACCTCTCCCATCCAGGCCCAGGAGAAGATTCGCCTGATCACGGATCGAGGGCTGGAGCTGACCGGTTTCCAGGATCCCAGGCCCTATACCCCAGTCTATGATCTGCGCAACGATTTCGTGATGGTGTATGGGATCCATGCCAGTCGCATCCCCGCGCTCCAATCCTGGGTCGCTCAGGGCTACGTGCCCCACTTGATGACCGGAATTGCCTGGGGGGACTATCAGGATTTCAAGGACATTAGCGGCCGGGACATCATGTCTCTGGCGCAAATGGACGCCAAGGGCAAGGAGAAGCTCCACGGCCCGCGCATTCCCTATGTGGTGCCGTCGATCGAGTTCGCCGACTACCTGACGGCGAAGCTCAAACCCTTGATTGACGCCGGGGTGCTTGCCATCCACCTGGAAGAGCCGGAGTTTTGGGCCGATACGGGATTCTCTCCCGCCTTTGCGCGGGAGTGGCAACTGTACTATCACGAGCCGTACGTGCGGGCCGACAGCTCGCCGGACGCCCAGTATAAGGCCAGCCGGTTGAAATACTACCTGTACGGCCGGGCCCTGCGGCGGGTGGCCGAAGCCTGCAAGGAGTACGCCTTCCAGAAATACCAGCGCCAGCTCCGCTTCTATGTGCCCACTCACAGCCTAATCAACTACACGCAGTGGTCGATTGTGTCGCCGCAATCGTCCTTGATTGATTCCAGCGTGGTGGACGGCTGCATCGCGCAGATCTGGACCGGCACCGCCCGAACCGCGAACATCTACCAGGGGAAGACCGCGGAACGTACCTTCGAAACCGCCTTTTTGGAATACGGCGTGATGCAGGAGCTGGTGCGCGGAACCCATCGGCGCCTGTGGTTCCTGGCCGATCCGATCGAGGACAATCCCCGACACGATTGGGACGACTACCGCGTCAACTACAAGGCGACGTTGATCGCCTCGCTGCTCCAGCCCTATATCTGGCACTACGAGATCTGTCCCTGGCCGTCGCGGGTGTTTCTGGGGAAATACCCCGCCAACTCCCCCCAGGCCAAGCCGATTCCCGGGGCCTACGCCACGACCTTGTGTACGGGGTTCAATCAGTTGCGTGACATGAACCAGCCGGACATCGAATGGCAAGACGCCACCCACGGCGTGGGCGTCTTTCTGGCCGATTCGGGGATGTTTCAGCGGGCCGAGCCGGCGTACCGCCTGGCGGCCCAAGACGGTAGCGATCCGACTAAGGCCGAGAGAAAGGACATCCAGCACTTCTCCGCATTCTACGGACTGACGCTGCCGCTGCTCAAGCACGGCGTGCCGGTCCAGCCGGTCCAGCTTGACAACGTGGCCCGCTTTCCCAACTATCTGAGGGACTACAAGGCGCTCGTGTTGAGCTACGAATTCCTCAAGCCAGAAACGCCGGCGGTCCATCAGGCTCTGGCCCACTGGGTGGCCCAGGGTGGTGTGCTCGTCTACGTGGGGGCGGATACCGATCCCTTCAACAGCATCACGGGCTGGTGGAATACCGACAAGAACCGATACGAAACGCCGGCCCAGCACCTGTTCGAGACGCTGGGGTTGGATCGAAAGGTGGGGGAAGGACGTTACACCTTCGGCAGGGGCCATGTGTTTGTCGAGAGGAAACACCCGGCCTATTACACGCGTTCCCCAGAGGCGGCGGACAGCTATCGGGCCGTGATTCGGCGGGCCGCCGACGCGGCGGGCCTGCCCTACAGGGAGCACAATTTCCTCCAACTGCGTCGTGGCCCCTATGTGATTGCCGCCTGTCTGCGAGAGTCCGTGAGCGAGGCACCGCTGGAACTCAAGGGCCTGTTCGTGGATATCTATGATGCCAACCTGCCGGTGCTGGACGCCGTGACCCTGCAGCCAGGACAGCAGGCTTGGCTGCTCGACTTGAACCGGCTGGAGCCGGATAAAGCCCAGCCCGTGGCCTCCGCCGGACGGTTTGAGAGCTGGACACCGACGGACCACAGCGTCGAGTTCGTGCTCACCGCCCCGGGGGGCGTCCGGATTGTCTCCCGCCTGCGCCTGCCGGAGCGTCCCACAAGCATCCAGAGTGGAGAGCGAGAGCTGAGCGGATATCAGTGGCACCAAGAGAGTCACACCGTATGTTTCGAATCTATACCTGGCGTTTCAAGACAGCAGGTCAAGATCGTGTGGTGACCCTGTAGGGTACACAAATTCACCGGCCTGCAACGTGGTGGTCCCGCCGGCGCCTGACAGGCACAGAATATCCCCGGAACTGCAAAGAAAACGCACCTGACCCCTCGGGGTTGCGGATTCGACGCGACCATGGCCACGATGGTCTGATTTCAGCTTATCAGGTAGCACCGGATCTGGGGCGGGGCCTGCTTTCAGAAGAGGAGGATGCCGCGGAGGAAGAGGAAGCGGGGGAGGGGGTCTGCTCCTGCGGCTGGGATGGCGAGGCGCAAACCGCTGGTGAAGCCGCTTTTGCCTGATCGGAGGGCGAGGCGGAAACGGTTGGTGAAGGAGCTTTTGCCTGAGCCGCACTCTCTGTGGGGTAGAAGACTGCGCAATAGTAGAACAAAGCTGCCCCAAGCAGGATGAGAACACCAACAGCGACAACCTTCGCTTTGGCTGGCATATCCATCTACCTCCTCAAGGAGATTTCCATGCTGTCCAGACAACTTCTGATCTATTATTCTACAGAAAACGCGCCGGGCCGCACCAAGATTATGGGCAAAATCTCCAGCGAAAGATCGTCACAGCGAAAATACTCCAATAGGACAGCGTGCTGAGACACAGCACCGCTTGGACGCCAGGACGGAGTTTCTGTCGGACCACCGTCCGCCGGAAAACCAGTACAGTCGCCGCCGCGGACGCCAGCAGCAAGGCAACCGCTGCAAAACTGACGGTCGGATCCAGTGCATCCGTCGCAGATGTCCGAGCACCAACGTCCCGGCGACCATTCCCCGGGCGGTCTCGATCCCCTTGGGATCCGCCCAGACGCCGGGCCAGTAGGGAAGGCGGGAGGACATTCTGAGTAGGGACTTGAGGATATGGGCGCCGGCAATCGTGGGCAACAAGAGCAGCGTAAACGTCGTGGCTGTCTGGCCGAAAGACACGCGCTCCTGCCCGCCGGCCAAGCGCGCCAGCATCGTCACCAGCAACAGCACCAGGGCAGGCACCACGACGAACAGGAACGTGGCAGAGACCAAATTGCTCATTGTCCCTGTCATTCCCAGGGTCTGGTCGAGACGCTCGGGCCCCCACATCATCATGGCCAAGGAAGCCGGCCATTCCGAGAGAATTTCATAGACGACCAAGCCACTGAGCACCAGGATGAATCCGGCCTGCGCCGGCCGCAACTCGACGCCGGCCAGCAAATCGGCCAAAGGCCGCCGGACGCCAAAGCGAATGTTCCCCCGTGGGCATGCCTTCGAACATTGCGTGCACAACAGGCAGTCGCGATTGTCGGTGATCGAGGCCGGGTAAAGACCGCTCGTGCAGGAACGTCCGGCCAGGCGATACTGATTCTTCTTCGCCACACAATCCTTGGTTCGGCAGCTCGCGCAGACGCCAGCGTCGTCCGCGCGCCACTCCCACGGGGACAGGAGGGCATACAAACCGAGCAAGTGTCCCACCGGACAGACATAGCTGCAGAACGCGCGCCTTTCGAAAATCAAGGAGACGTCGACCGCCAGGAGGATCAACAGGAGCATATAGAGCGACATCTGATGCGGAATGCGATTCACCTCCAGCGTCTGTATCCCCACGATCCACACGAGCGTGTAAAAGACGGTCACGACCCAGCCACTCTTGAGGAGGCCAGGCACGCGCCATCTGAGCCCTATTCTTCCCGCCCAGTACGTAAGGAACTCCATGGGACAGACGGTACACCAAACGCGACCGAACAGTACCGCGGCGATGATGATGACGGGCCACCAGTACGACCAGACGATCAAGTTCGCCAGGTTGGTGTAGCGCAGATACCGGGTGAGGTCGGGGTCAGCGGTCGTCACTCCCAGACCGCCGAGGACCAGCAGGAGGAAGACGGCCAGCAGAAGCAGTTGGGCCGCGGCCGGAAACCACTTGGCCTTCAACAGCCCTCCGATGCATCTGTTTCTCAGCAGGTTCATTCAGCGCTCTTCCCTGCCTCAGCTTGTTTGATCTTGTAGTCCAGTATGGAAAGCATTCTCTCTGCATATCGCCTTCCCAGTTCCCGGTAGCCCGCCGCATTGAAATGCAGGTGGTCGGGACGGCCTGTGCAACCCTTCGAGGAAACGACATAAGAATTGGGAATTGTCTTCGGCAGATCGGCAATGATGGAATTCATGCTCGCACAAGCGCCTTGCTGATCGGCATTCACGAGTTCGCCGGCGAGCAGAGGCACGGATTCGGCTTTGAGATTCAGGTCTTTGATCAGATTGTCGTAGATGCGCTTGACTTTTGTCGGCCATTCCTTGTCGTTCGTGTTGGACTCTCCCTGATGCAGCAGAATTCCCTTGATGACGCCCTCTTTCTGAGCCAGTTTCGCCATCTCGACCAGATGCGCATAAGGATTTCCATTGTATTCCTTGATGATGTTCGTCATCCACGAGGGAGCCGTTGACGCATACGTCTGATAGTTGTCCTTGTCGAACAGCTCAATCTTGCAGCCGGCTACCGAGACATTGATTACCCCTACTCGGATCTTCTCCGGAAGGTTGGCGACCATGGTTCTGCCAAAGTAATCGGCCGGGCAAAGACCGGTATGGGCTCGGCACAAAGGAGGGACAGCAGGATACCAATTGCCCTTTGTTCGGCCCAGGTCTGGAAAATCCACCGCGGCCAAGACCTGAAAGCGTTTATCCACGGTGGTCTTGTCTTGTGGTTCAACTCCCGGAAAGCCCTCCATGTTGGACTGCCCCAAGCACAGGAAGATGTAGAAATTCGGATCCTGAGAGAAAGCGGCCGTGTTGAGCGAGAGTAATACCGCCAGTACGAACAATGCCTGTTTCATTTTCATGATCCTTGGATTCAAGTGGATGGACAGAAATCTGATCTTCTTGCCCCCGCCTGTACCGATCACTTCGTGGGTCAGGGACAACGGATTCTCAGGCTCACCGAGCATGCGCGACACTACCAGAGCGCGGTCCGGACGTCAACAGGCAGTTGTTGCCTGTCGTGACCAGAGAAGTCGAAGTCCTCCAGGATTTCGACGCGCCGCTTGGCTAGGAGGGCCGTGCCAATCGGAGTCGGTGTTGCCGCGTACGATGGCGGGCGGCATGGCCGTTTTTCCTCGCGGCGGGGGATGCTCGTCGATCAACCGGATGAGCCACAATTCCATTGCTACGGTTCACTGACTTACTTATAATGAAACGAGAAAGGTTTAGTGCGGTATGAGTAAGACGGCAAAGAAAACGCTGACAGCTTATCCCCATATTGTCAAAGTCGAAGGGGTGTGCGGTGGCGAAGCCATTATTGAAGACACCCGAATCGCGGTCTGGCATCTCGTGGGCTATTACTACAAAGTCGGTATGTCGGTCGAAGAAATCTTAGCCGATTGGGATTACCTCACGCCCGCTCAGGTGTTTATGCCTTGGCTTATTATCACGACCACAAAGCCGAAGTCGATCGCGCCCGCGACAAGAACAGCTACGAAGTCTGGCTCGATCACTACGCCCATGCCGCCCACTAACGCGCCTAAACTGCATTTGAATGAGCACTTGTCTCCGCGCCTGGCGGCGCAATTGCGCCGCTACGGTTTTGACGTGACCTCTTGCCAAGAAGCCGAAGTCCTATCGGATGATGATAGTGCTCAACTGGGGTATGCGGCGGCGGAGCACCGGGCGATTCTGACCTTCAACTTCACTGACTTCGTGGCCTTGCATGAGACTTGCCTTGCGGAAGGCCGCGAGCATTGGGGGATCATTCTTTCGACCGAAGAGTCCATCCGTGTTCTGATGCATCGGCTATTGCGTCTGCTCAATTCGGTCTCCGCCGACGAACTGAAAAACCAAATCCGGTGGCTCAACGAATTTCGGTAAAAGCTTCAAAACTCACGCGGCCCAACCAGGCGTTGCAGCCGACCCGCTTCGCGGTTGCACCGCTCGCGGGCGGCTGACCACGAACGTTCGACCTTGCGGTATGCAGCTACCCCGCGCCTGCGCGCAGAATCGCGACAAGCTCGGACTTTCGTCAAGTGGCGGCTCCAATGAATCGCAAAATGGGCTGGCGCGACAGTCTCTCTGGCGGTATTCAGAGAAACTGAAGTCCTCCAGGATCTCGGCTCGCCGCTCGGCCCACTGCCCGGGCAGGGTGACCTTCGTCTCGTCTTTTTGCGGCCACATTGACACGGCTGACGGGATTGAATACGATGTCCCTGCACATCGCCACGCGGTCCGGTGGCGTGTTATCCGGCAGGAAATCAGGACGTGGCGTCTTGTATGGACCAGTCTAATTATTGTTGGGAGGCTTGCCCGCACTATGATCTGGCATCAAGACGAACAAACGGCACACGTGGCGATGCAGTTCCCATTTGCGATATACCAAGAGGAACCAGCACGACAGACGCTTGGACGCAACTTCAATCCCGACAATTGGAACCAGCATGTTATTGACCAAGCGTGGCCGGTTGGACCGCTACAAGCGAACCCTGATGTGATCATAGGGCTTTTCCAGGCAGAGCATTACCTCGAAGCTCTTGCTATGACCGTCTGCTGGGGTGGGATGAGAGGACACGCACCAATCTACCGTGACCGCGAGCCTCACGTCATTCAGGACGCATTGCAGGACTGCGCTCGTTCCATCCAGGAGACGAACCAAGCACAGCATGCTTGGTTGATCCTGACAGGTGATCAACCGCCGCATCTCCACTGGTCTGCTGTCCTGGCATCGAAGACACTTCATTTTCTTTGTCGCGCGATTGCCCCAGAGGATCAGAGTCCTCCCGTTCCGCGAGACGGCGCCGTCAGTTTAGGTTATACATGGCCTGGATGGATTGCCCAGGTTCCTCCAGATTTCCGTCCCCCGAATTGGCAGGGAAACACCTTTGAGGCATATAACCGCTACATGACGGCGATTCTCGTGTGGGCGGAGCAACGACATTGGACGACGACAGAGATCGAGGCAACCATATTCGATGAACGAGCGGCCTAACTATGCGATGGAGCTAACCGACTCTGCCGGTAGCCCATCTTGTTCTGGTTCGTTCGACCTTGCGGTATGCAGGTATCCTCTGCCTGCACCGCCGAATCACGACCGGTTCTGCCTTTCGTCAAGATGAATCGCGGAAGGGACTGGCGCGATGGCTTCTCTGGCGGTATTCAAAGAAGTCAAAGTCCGCGGGACGCGACGTGCCGGCCAGGTCCTGACAGGCCATGCCGACGAAGGCGCCGGTGAAATTCGGCTGAGCGGGGGGAGGTGGCTTTCCCAAGAGGGCCTATTGATCCCAACCAGAGGCGGGGTATCATGGCGGCCACAGGTTCCGGCGAATGGTAGTCACCGACAACGAAAAGGAGCAGAAATGACCCGTCACCCGCCACAAAGGTATCCACTGAGCTGGCTCGTTTGTACCTTCACAGTCCTTGTGCTTTGGGGAGTGCCCATACAGGCCCAGCCCTCGGGCGGGCCCTATGGCCCGCTCCAGCAGAACTATGAGGTGCCTGCCAAGGCCAACCATGTCTATTACGTCGCGCCGGACGGCAGGGAGGAGGCGGCCGGAACGAGCCTCCAGCAGCCTACGACCCTGGAGACGGCCATTGCCAAGGTCGTGACGGGCGACGCGATCATCCTGCGCGGCGGCGTCTATCGGACCGGCGGCCTGCGGTTCAACCAGGGGATCACGATGCAGCCCTACGGCCGCGAGCAGCCGGTGCTCAAGGGCACGCGCGTGGCGACCGAGTGGCGGGCCCTGCCCAACAAGGTCTGGCGGACGTCGTGGAAGACCCTCTTTCCGGCCGCTCCGCTCGGCTGGTGGCAGCGGGACCGCGAGGGCATGCGGACGCCGCTGCACCGCTTCAACAACGACATGGTCTTTGTCGATGGCGAGATGCTCAGGTCCGCCGGCTGGGAGGGCGAGCTCGACAGCCACTCGTACTACATTGATTACGACAAGGGGCAGGTCTACCTCGGCGTCGACCCGACGAACCGGCTCGTCGAGATCACGGCCTGGGACGGCGCCCTGGTCCGCGTGACCACGCCCGTCCACGGCAAGACCAACGACCACAAGGGACCGGTGATCCGCGGGATCACGTTCACCCAGTACGCCCGGCTGGCCCTTGAGATCGAGGGAAAGCGGAGCTTCGGCCCCAATGATGAGCCGACCGACGAACCGCTCGGTCCCTCCGACCCGGGCACCTACGGCAAGGAGGTCACGGGCACGACGCTCGAGAACGTGACCATCTCCTTCTGCTCGCGCGTAGCCGGCTACTTCCGCGGCGACGGCCTGACCATCCGCCAGTCGCTCTTCAGCGACACGAGCACCGAAGGCGTGTACGTGATCGGCTCCTCCGACGTGCTGCTGGAAAAGAACATCTTCCGCCGCAACAACATCGAGAACCTCACCGGCTACTACCCGGCGGCCGTGAAGATCTTCAACCAGAGCCACCGCGTCACCTGCCGCGACAACCTGGTGATGGACAACCCGAACTCCAACGGGATCTGGTATGACGTGGGCAACGTGGACGGCGTGTTCGTCAACAACTGGGTCCAGGACTGCCTGGACGGCTTCTTCTTCGAGATCTCCAAGGGTGCCATCTGCGCCGGCAATGTCTTCGTGAACTGTGACAAGGGCATCCGCATCCTCAACAGCTCGAACGTCCGCGTCTGGCACAACACCCTGATCAACAGCGTGGCCTCGTTCGAGCGCAATGAGCGGAGCGCGACCGGCGACCATTTCGGCTGGCATCCCGCCACCGGCCCGGACGTGGACAAACGCGAAGGCCACGTCTTCTGCGGCAACCTCCTGGTCGCGAGTGAGCGGTTCTCCAAGCCCCTCCTGCGTTTCGAGCAGAGCCGGGCCCTGGCCGGCAAGCTCACCAACCCCCAGGTCACGCAGCTCGACGGCAACGTCTACGTGCGCAGCGAGGCCGCCGGTCCCGCGGCCCTGCTGGTCTGGAGCCCCGTGCCGGGTGACAGTGGCATGACCGAGTGCAAGACCCTCGCCGAGTTCCAGAAGCTCTGCCCGCCGTTCGAAGCCCACAGCCAGGTGGTCACGAGTTCGTTGGGGGCCCTCTTCCAAAGCCCGGACCTGAGCCGCTATGAGCTGATTCAGGATCTCTCCTTGCCCGAATCCGCCGCCCCTATGCCGGACGAGGTCCGACAACTGCTCGGCTGGCCCAAACAGGACACGATTCAGCCCGGCGTCTATCCGGTCCTCACAGAGAATCAGACGCCCCGCGTGCAAATCCCTGCCGTTTCCGCATCTGGTAGGGGCGACTTGACGCACGCTCCAGCCGATAGAAGGAGAGAATGGTGGCTTCAACAGGAGCCGTGGGAGGAATGGGTGACCAAGTGGCGAGTCGCCGTTGTTCGACCAGAGAATGTGGATGAATTCTACGAAACCCACTCTCGATTTGCCCGACGTGATAGACGCCCGTTTGCGAACTTGGAGAGCTGGAAGCATTTCATCACGTCCTATCGAGAAGGAGATGAGCTCTGGTACTTCGATTCAGGCGACGACACTTGGGAACACCTGTGTGGCAGGGAGGGGTTCGCCGTATTCCGCGATGGAAAAGTCGTGGCTTCGACCGTCACCATTTTCAACTGACCTTGGCGAAGACGGATTCAGCACGGGGCAACCTGGAACGACAAAGGGGAGTTGATTGGCATCGAGATACTCAAGGCCAGTTCCCTCCTTCGTGACACGATTATGGAATCTGCGCGGGCAAAGCTGCCAGCGGCGGGTTGCAGCGGGTCAGAATCATAACCCGGGCGGAGGTAATCAAACGGGTCAGGCACAAACGGCATGAAGCTAAGCGATTTCTTCGGACATCGGCCCTGAAGGAGAGACCATGGAACCCACCATCAAGTGCGGCAGACATCTGGCCCAGAACGCCAACCTGACGGGCTCGCAGTTCCACAGCGTGAACTTGTCGGAGGCGGACTTCAACGACGTGAACCTGAGCAAGGCCCGCTTCCACAACATCAATTTCAGCGACGTGGTGATCACGGCCGCCCAGATCGGTGGCGTCGTGTTCAGGCACATCGGCCCGCCGCCTTGCACCCCAGGCGGCCAGGCGCGCCAGAGGCCCGTCATGTTCGAGGAGGCGATGCTCTGCGACAGCACTTTCCGCCAGGTGGACCTATCCAATGTGCGGATTACCGATTGCAACCTGACCGGCATGACGATCGACGGCATCCTCGTGACCGACCTGCTTGAGGCATACCGCAGTCGCCGGTGAAGACCGTGCCAGGAATCTGAGACACCATACTCAATTCGGGTCCAAATAGGCAAGATGTCTCCGGAATTTGAACGAACTGACCGTCAGAGCTGCGTGAAGATCGAAGCCTTCTCGATGGAGGCCTATGACCGCGTCCTGGCGCTGTGGCAGCAGTGTGAAGGGGTGGGCCTGAGCCAGGCCGACTCTCGGCAGGCCATCGAGGCCTACCTGAACCGCAATCCCGGCATGAGCCTGATCGCCTCCGTGGCGGATACGGTGGTGGGCGCAATCCTGTGCGGCCACGACGGCCGACGTGGATACCTCCACCACTTGGCGGTCCATCCTGACCATCGTCATCGTGGCGTGGGTCGCGCGCTGGTGGAGCGAAGCTTGGAGTGCCTCAAACGGACCGGGATCGACAGGTGCCACATCTTCGTCTTCCATGACAATCACGCGGGCCTTGCCTTCTGGAAGGCTATGGGATGGACACCGCGCTCCGGCCTCGGCGTGCTCTCAACGGATCTGTGAACACTGGGGACGGGCATCTGGTTCCGCACCTGCATAACGGTGGGCGTTCCGGTTTCGGCAGAATTATTTTTACCCGGGTGCTATTGACAGCCGCATTTTACCCGGATATAATTCTTCTCATGGAAACTACGAAGAAATACACCGCATTCGTCGGCGAACGCCTTGTCGCGTCAGGGCCTCTGGAAGAACTGCTCCCGAAACTCAAGGCGATGTTCGACCGCAATCACAGCACGCTATTCTTGATTTTTGACGACGAGACCGGCGCAGGTCGATTTCGATCTGCGCGGGACCGTCGCAGAAGTCTTGCGCGGAGCTGTCCGAATCCGCCGCAGACTGGCCCGGGCCGGCCGAGATTGGGTGTGACATCCCGTGAGATCACCCTCTTGCCGCGCCACTGGGAATGGCTCGGGCAGCAGCCGAACGGAGCTTCGGCGGCGATCCGGCGCCTGATTGACGAAGCACGGAAACGAGAGCCCGCGGAGATGAGCAGACAACAAGCCCTGCAAGCGACCGAGCGTTTTCTCTTCGCCATGGCCGGCAACCTTCCTGGCTACGAGGAGGCTTCTCGTGCTCTCTTTCGGGGCGAGAGCCAGCAGTTTGCGGAACTGATTTCCCCGTGGCCGAAGGATGTCCGCAACTACGCGCTTCGCCTATCGCAAGGGGACTGACCGAGAACCGTGTTCGGAGTTCCGCCTTCAGGCGGGTCTGACGGCCTTCCGCCGAATTCCTCCAACCGCAAAGGACGCAGGGGTACGCAGAGGCAAATCAGGAGAACTCACGCAGAGCGGTTCAACTTAACAGCCGTTTTTCACCTTCCAGTTCGCGGATCTCCTGGACGTCTTGCGTGCACTCCATACATCCCAGATACGTCCCGTCATAGTCGCGCAAGGCGTAGAACTCGATCAGCATCTTGTGTTTCTTGCCGTCGGGTTCGAGGCGTAGATCGATCCAGAAACGCGCCTTGTTCCGCGTCCCGGCTTTCATTTCGCTGACAATCTGCTCGACCTGGGCGAGGCTGTCTTCCGGATGGCACTGTCGGAAGTTCATGCCCATACAGGTCAAAGGCCGTTTGAAAACACGCGTCTCATGGTGATTCCATCCGACCACTTCATCGTTCTGGTCGATGACCGTGATCTCCATAGGCATCGTTTCAAACATGCTGTGAACGATCTTCTCATTCATTCTCTCGAGCATCATGGTTGTCCTACAATAACACGGGATTCCCCAACATAGCTCAAGGAAGTGCTCGAATCAAGATGCCCTGGCCACGGAGGAATTGGGGAGACTCCGAGGAATTCCCAAGGAACGCTCGCGGCTAAATCGTCGATTTGAGGGGCTGCCCCGCGAGGCCCTTCGCCTATCCCTGACCGCGGATTGGCCTTGGGGGTGGGATGGGGCAGTGGTTGTAGTTGTAGGGTGGGTTCTCAACCCACGCGTCACTCCGCGATTTCGGAACGCGCACCGCCCACGATTGCAGGCCGTCCCCGCTATCCCCAGCTATCCCCCAAGAACGGCGGACGCCTTCCTTCGTCCGTAATTGGTAATACCGGGTAGCGTTAGGCGTCATAGGGGAATACTGGGACGCACCCCAGTTTTCCCCAGCTTCCCTCCGGAATCCCCCCAGCACTTCCCAATCACCACAACAAGCCCTGGCCCGCTCCTAAGACGAAGGCCCAGAGACAAGCCAGAAACGTGATGAACGTAACCACCGCTGCGATCCAGAACCGCCAACGATCAACCCTTATCGCAATCGACAATCGGGCATCATCGGCCGTTGGGACCACGCCGTCGGGCACCTTGGCCAGCAGGATCCGCTGATTCCTTCGCAGCCATCCGCCCATCAGGGACGCCAGGGACGTCAGTACCTCTCCCGCGATCACATACCAAGTCAGGACTTGTGCGAGATTCCTGTTCCAACTCACGAAACATACGGAGACCGTCAGCGAAAGAAAGGCGAGCCCGACCACATGCTCGATTTCTCTTCGGCACGCAATTACCCCCGCCACAAATCCGGCCGCTATGGACCAGACCGCAGACACTGCCAAGGTGACGAGCAGCCACCCTATAGGTAGCGGCACACCGGGTGTAAAAGTCTCCGGATTGAATAGGGCGAATACGACCACGATCAAAACGTAACCGCCCGCCGCGACAATCCACCCCGCCGCGACAGCGACCGTACTTCGCAGAATCCCGCAACTCACGGACGTTCCTCCGGACATGTGGAGAGTAACGGGGACAGCACCGACGATGGTGTTCCGCCCTCTCACGGGCGGAAAAGTCCAACGGTCAGTAGGTCAGACCGTAGCCGAATGGGAATAGCGGGTCATAGGTCTTGTCGCCGACGTTGATGGGGACCTGGGCGATCGAACGAGGCCAGGTGAAGGAGAGCTTGCCGGTGGGTTTGTAGTCGCCGAAGAGGATGTCCGCGACGCCCTGGCCTTCAGTTCCCGGCAACCAGGCCGCGATGAAGCCATCGACTTTGGCGATCGTGTCGGTCACAATCATCGGCCGGCCGGAGACGAGGAGCACGACCACCGGAATCCCTGCCTTCTTCATGTTGTCGATCGCGGCCGTATCGGCGGCGTCCAGCGTGAGCTCGCCGTTGTCGCCGTTGCCTTCCGCGTAGGGCTTCTCTCCGACCACGACCACGCCGACCGTGGCGCCGGCGGCTCCCGTCCCATCTACAGAGAAGGTGACCTGCGTGTTGGAGGACACGGTCTTCTTGATCGCGGCCAGGATCGTCGTGCCGCCGGTGGTCACGTTGCCGCTCTTGCCTTGCCAGTCGATCGTCCACCCGCCGCACTGATTGCCGATATCGTCGGCAGTCTTGCCGGCCACGTGGATGCGGGCCGCCTGTTTGGAGAGCGGCAACGTCTTCTTGTCGTTCTTGAGCAAGACCAGGGACTCGCGCACCGCCTGGCGGGCCACGGCGCGATGCTCGGGCGAGCCGAAGTCCTTCCACAGGCTGCGGTCGGCCAATTGCGAGCGGCTCTTATCGAGCAGACCCATCGCGCATTTCACGCGGAGGATGCGGGTCACCGCGTCGTCGATCCGCGACATCGGAACAGTCCCCTCTTGCACGAGGGCCTTTAGATTGTTGATGTACTCGGCAAACCGATTCGGGACCATCGCCATGTCCATGCCGGCGTTGATCGAAATCGCAATCGAGCCCTTGTAGTCCTTGGGGTTGATCTGGTCGATGGCGCTGTAGTCCGAGATGAGGAAGCCCTGGAAGCCGAGCTCGTCCTTGAGGATCTCGGTGAGCAGCCGCTTGCTGGCCGAGCACTTGACGCCGTTCCAACTGCTGTAGGACGGCATGATCGTGGCCACGCCCGCCTTCACCGCCGCGATGTACGGCGGGAGGTGGATCTTCCGCAACGTCGCCTCGTCGATGGGCACGTTCCCGGCGTTCAGCACGATGCGGACGCCGCCCCGTCCGGCCTTCGCGGCACCGCCGAAGTTGTTGTCGCCGGCCGGACCGCCGCGCCGTCCCGTGACCGTGGTCGCGACGGTGCCGCCGTCCGCGATGTAGTGCTTGGCACAGGCCGCCAGGGAGAGGGGACTGGTCAAATCGCCCTGCATGCCGCGTACTTCCGCCGCACCAAGCACCGACACGATGTCCGGCTCTTCGGCGAAACCCTCATAAGACCGGCCCCAGCGCTCGTCGCGCACGACCGTCACGCACGGGGCAAATCCCCATTGAATTCCCGTTGCCCGCGTCTCCAGCGCCGTGATGCGCCCGATCTCCTCGACCAGCTTGGCGTCGTTCGTGCAGCCCAGGCCGATATGGTGCGGGAAGATCACGGCGTTGAGCACGTTGCTGTGCCCGTGCACGGTGTCCGCACCATAGAGGATGGGGATGCCCAGGCGGGTCTTGAGGGCGTGCCGCTGCAAGCCGTCGTACATGTTCGTCCACGCCTCCAGGCTGTTGCCCTCCTTCGGGTCGGAGCTGCCGCCGCTGAGTACCGAGCCGAGGAAGTACTTCTCGATGTCGTTAGGGTCCTTGAGACCCCCCAGATCGGCCTGGGTCATCTGGCCGACCTTCTCGTCCAGCGTCATCTTCGCCAGCAGCTCTTTCACCTGGGCGTCATACGACGACAGCGGCTTCGGCTGCGTCGCGGCCGACGCCGTGTAAAGACCGGCACACAGTAGACTCAACACCACAACGGGAAAACTCGATCTCTTCATTTGCTTGCTCCTATCCTGTAGAAGTCTGCCTTGTCCCTCGGCACGCACCGCCGGAACCCCTCGGCCGGACACCAGACATGCGCGCCGGGACCCGTACACTATCATTGACGCCTGTGGCCAGCAAACAGATTCTGGTGGACCGCTCGCTACTGGGTGTACGACCGGAAGATAGCGGTTGCTCCGGGTGGCAGTAGCAAGCGCCAGCTTGCCGATGGTTTGACTCATCCACCATCGGTAAGGCCTTCGGCCTTTCCGCTGCCACCCGGCAGTCGGAGCTTGCCCCACCACAATTTTGTCGTACACGCCTCGCTGTCCGTCCTTTGCTGCCGGCCCCAAGCCTCCAGCAAGATCAGCCGATCACAGCAAAATGTGAACCCCCGGGGCGAATGGTGGGTCATCCGCGCGGTTGCGACAGATCATTCAGTCCCAAGGGCTTGTCGCGCGGAGTTTCTGATTGCCTTCTCGGGGGCGTGCTCTATAATGTCCCCATCTCTGTGCGTCCCAGCAGACGCGGATCGCGGCGTTGCTTTCCGCGTACGGACAGGGGCTTGGGGTTGGAGCGAAACGATAATGGATAGGGGAACGGTCGGAATGGGCGCAATCCTTGCGCTCGCGGTCGTGTTTGTGTCAACAGGAACGCTTTGGGCCAAGGACGCCGCGCCGGGCACAACCGGCATCCAAACCGCGGCGCCGGTCACCGTCAGCCAGCTCTCCGCGGTGCAGGAGGTGCAAAAGTACAACCGCAGCATCCATATCATGGCCATGCTGCTGGTGGGCTTTGGTTTCCTGATGGTGTTCGTCAAAAAGTACGGGCGCTCAGCCGTGACGGCGACGTACCTGCTCGTGAGCGTGGCGATCCCGGTCTACTTCCTGGTGCACGGCCTGGGGGTGTTCGGCCAGCCGGAGGCCGTCGAGATCGACAATCTCATCCTGGCCGAGTTCGGGGCGGCCAGTCTGCTGATCTGCGCGGCGCCGTGCTGGGCCGGCTCAAGATGGGCCAATACCTGGCGCTCGGTGTCGTCTTCATCGTCTGCTACATGTTGAATGAGTGGATTGTGCTCAAGGGCGGGCTGGGATTGATCGCCAGCGGCTTCGCGGATACCGGCGGCTCGATCGTCATCCACGCCTTCGGCGCCCTCTTCGGGCTCGGTGTCATCCTAACGATGACGACCCCCACCGAGTTCTCCGTAGAGATCGAGTGCGACCTGACCAGCGACCGGTTCTCGATGCTGGGGAGCATGGTGCTGTGGGTCTTCTGGCCGAGCTTCTGTGCGGCGCTGGTGGCGCCGGAGAAGGTCCCTGTGACGGCCATCAACGTCGTGCTGGCCCTCTGCGGCGCGACCCTCGCGACGTACTGTTCTTCCCTCGTTCTGCGCCAGGGCAAGATCAACCTCGGGGACATCGCCAATGCCTCGCTGGCCGGTGGCGTGGCCATCGGTTCGACCTGTGACGTCGCCCCGCACGGGACGGCGTTTGTGATTGGGGTCCTGGCCGGGGCGGCCTCCACGTTCGGGTTCGCAGTCGTGCAGGCCAAGCTGCAGGACCGGCTCAAGAGCGTCGATACTTGCGGCGTCCTGAACCTGCACGGCGGACCGGGCCTCTTGGGCGGCTTGGCGGCGCTGTTCGTCATTCACGGCCTCGACAAGGCCACGCAGGTCAAGGGCATCGTGGTCACGGTGGTGATCGCCCTGGTGGCGGGCTTCCTGACCGGCAAAGTCCTCGTGCTCCTCGGTCGCAAGGCCCGAGTCTATGCGGACGCCGACGAGTTCGCCGGCGTCGAAGCCTGAGCGCAGGCCCGCCAGACCGAGTGAACACGAAGGCCTCCTTCTGGATGGCGCGGACATCGATGAACAGGCCGTTGTCAAGCCTGTTCCTTCGCACGCTTCACGACAGGCTCTGAGCCTGTCGAAGGGACGGTCGTGGGGTTTTTTCGCGGGAATTCCACCCCTCTATTCGGCGTCGACCCGGTGTGTATGGGACTTCATGCGGACCAGAGGTAGAGTGGAAAGGCTGAATTGCAGGAGGTCGAATGAAGACGTTGTGGATGACCCTGGGAACGCTGGTCGTGTTGTGGGCGGGAAATGCCACGACGGCACAGCCAAACGCATCCATGCCGGCAAAGCAAACCTACGTGTACAAGGCCGTCGGGGACTGTAGCCTCCGGGCGGATGTCTTTCGCCCGGCGGACCAGCAGTCGCGCCCCGTGATCCTCTGGCTTCACGGCGGGGCGCTGATCTGGGGCAGCCGGACCCGGATGCAGGCGGAGCAACTGGCCCGATACGTCCGGGATGGTTTCGTGGTCGTGGCGATCGATTATCGCCTGGCGCCCGAGACGAAGCTCCCGGCGATTCTCGACGACCTGAAGGACGCGTATGAATGGATTCGCAAGGCCGGACCGGCTCTCTTCCAGGCGGACCCGGACCGCATCGTCGTCGTCGGCCATTCGGCGGGCGGGTACCTGGCCCTCATGGCCGGCATCGTTCTGACTCCGCCGCCCCGGGCGCTGGTCTCGTTCTATGGTTACGGCGATATCAGCGGCCCGTGGTGCAACCAGCCCGATGCCTACTACAGCCGTCAGCCCGCGGTCTCCCAGACGGCGGCCGGCGCGGCCGTCGGCCGCGAGGTCGTCGCCGAGGCATCCTCGGACAAACGCTGGCCGTTCTATCTCTATTGTCGTCAGCAGGGCCGCTGGGCGCGGGAGGTAGCGGGAGAACAGGCCGACCTCGAACGGTTCTGCCCCGTGCGGCACGTGACGCGGACGTTCCCTCCCACGCTGTTGCTCCACGGCAACCAGGATACGGATGTTCCCTACGACCAATCGGTGCGAATGACCGAGGAGCTGAAGGGTAAGGGTGTGCCGGCTGAGTTGGTCACGCTGGCGGACCGGGGGCACGCCTTCGATTCGCTCGGCCAGGGGATGAGAGACCCGCCCGTGGCGGAGGCCTTCGAGCGGGCCATCCGCTTCGTCCGGGAGCGGACTGCTCCTGCCCAGTAGGGCCGGGGCTCAAACCTACACATTTCGCGAATTGGGAAGACCGGGGACGACCACAAGTAAGAGTGTATGCGAGTCCAGAAATTGTTGCCTGTCCCAATACCCCGGCCCGTTCGGTTCGGGAACCGTAGACGCATGCCCGGTGCGTACGGGACGATTACTGCGGCAAAGGCGCGTTGTCCCCTTCGCGCAGGACACGCAGGATCTGCTCATGCAACAGACCATTCGAGACGACGATGGTGCCCGTCGAGATGAACTCCTCGTCGCCCGCGGTGGATGTGGCACGCCCGCCGGCCTCGCGCACGAGGAGGCCCCCGGCGGCAATGTCCCAGGGCTTGATGCCAAACTCCCAATAGCCATCCAGCCGCCCCAGCGCCGTCCACGCGCAGTCCAAAGCGGCGGAACCCAAACGCCGCACGCCCTGCGTGCGCAGTTGGAATTGGGCAAACTGGGCCAGGTTGTTCCGCGGATTGGTGCGGATATCGTAGGCGAAGCCCGTGGCCAGCAGGGCGTGCTCCAAGTGTGGCTGAGAAGAGACGTGGATGGGGCGGCCGTTGAGAGTAGCCCCCCGGCCCTGGGCGGCAGCAAACAATTCCTCGTGCAGCGGATCGTAGACGACGCCCGCCACGGGGACTTTGCCGCGCAACAAGCCCAGGGATATGGCAAAGAGCGGCAGGCCATGCGCGAAGTTCGTCGTTCCATTGATGGGATCGACCACCCATTGATACTCACTGGTCCTCTGGTGGAGACCCGTTTCTTCGGCCAGGATGGCATGCTCGGGGAATTCCTTCTGCAGGGAGGAAACGATCACCTCTTCCGAACGCTGGTCGAATTCCGTCACGAGGTCAATCGCGCCTTTCCGGCGCACCCGGCCTGCATGGCCGAACCCCTCCATGACGACGGCCCCGGCCCGGCGGGCGATGGCTTCTGCAATCGGCAAGATATCTGACACGGTCTGATCCTTTTCATTCGTGAATGCTGCGTCGGCGAGCATTATGGCGGGGACAGACCAGGAAGGCAACAACCGCGTGTCCGCAGCTTCCAGCAACAGGACTCTTGACGGCGCCATGCCTAAGCTCCTTTCGTCTTGAAACGAAGGACGGTGATGGAATAGCCGGGGAAGGTGTGATTCCATTTGACGCCGGCGTCATTGATCACGAAGTCCTTCGGGACGGTGTGGAAGGGATCGTCCACGGTGTTGGTGTCGTCCGGCTGGCCGATCATGACCTGGCCGGTGGCGTTCTTCTGGATGTTGGCTCCCACCATCTCCACGGTCAGGGTCTGATCGACCCCAAAGACGTTGACGACTTTCAGGATGATGTCGCCGGAGGCGTCCTCTTTGCTGGCACACGCGAAGAGAGGCTCATTGGGGTTGGAAGGAGTGAAACCACGGCCGCCGCGTCCGCCGGGGGCCGGGGTCGGGGTTGCAGGCTCCGGGGCGGGTGTGGGAGTCGTCTGGGGAGTGATGCCGGCAATCGGGATCACTCGGTCCCCGCGGGCGTTGTAGAACATCTTTTGGGTGTAGTAGGCCGGAGAGCCGTAGCTGGCCAAGGAATTGTAGCCGATGAGGTTCGTGCGCCACTGGCTGCCACCCGGATCCACGCGCGTGAACAACGGGGCGTAGCAGGACATGATGACGATGTCGGCGTTCCGCTGCAGGCCGGTGAGGAAGGCGGCATCGGACACGGCGCATTGGAAGGTGGGCGTCAGGGGCCGCTGCCGCCCGTCGGGCCCGCGGGTCTCCTGGGAGGCCCACTCGCCTTCGAAGATCTTCGGACCATCGCGGTTGACATTGTCATAAAAGTGGGCATTGCGGATCGCGGCGTTGGGAGGCATGTAGTGGTGATTGTCGATGACGTCCAGCTTCACGCCCTCGCCGGGGTTGACCGTGGCGATCACCTGGATATTGGGATACTTGGCCTTGATGGCATTGTAGAACATGGCAAAGCGGCCTTCCGGTCCCCGGTAGGTGGTGGTGCCTTTGTTTAGGAAGTCCTCATTGCCGATCTCGACGTAGGCCAGTTTGAAGGGGGCCGGGTGGCCGTCCTTGGCGCGGCGGGCGCCCCATTCCGTGCTCACGTCGCCGGTGACGTACTGGATTTCGTCCAGCGCATCCTGAATCAGCGGCTTGAGCGCCTCGCCCGTCTTCACGTCGCGGCCGCCGTCGAGGTTCAGGCCGGCGTAGACTGCCAGAACGGGCTCCATCTTCAGCTCTTCACACCATTCGAGGAATTCCAGCAGGCCCAGGCCGTCCGAAGAGCGATAGCCCCAGGGGCTCATGTGACCGGGCCGCTGTTCCCACGGGCCGATGGTGATCTTGAAATCAAAACGATTGGCGAAATTGGACCCTTCGACATAATTGCCGCCGGGAAAGCGGAGGAACGCCGGGTGCATGGCGTCCAGGAGTTGCATGATATCGGGCCGAAAGCCCGTCGTGGGCCGGCCGCCCAGGGCAGCGCCGGTGCGTTCCTTGAACACCGGCGGAAAGAGGGACACGAGGTTGAAGTGGACCGTGCCTTTCGCCGCGGCCCAGATCACGAAGCGGTTGTCGGCCGAGGGCGTGAGCTGTCCAGTTTTCAGCGTGACGCTGTAGCGCTGCCATTTGTCGGTGAGGGCCGGCACCGTCGCGGAAGCGTGAACGGTCTTGCCATCGTTGGATTCAATAGCGACGGTCAACGGGCCGGTGAAGCCGTCGGAGGCTTTGGCGTAGAAAGAGCACTGATAGGTGCTATTGGGCTTGGCGGGGATGCCCCAATAGCCGGTATTGGCCACGCCCACGCGCCCACCGGCAGGCACCCTGGAAATCGTGAGCTCGAGGCTGGTGGTCAACGCGGTCGTGTTGACGGGATCGTTGGTGTCGGGGACGGCGGTGCCTGCGGCGTCAGAGGAGGTCACGACGTACCAACAGGGGACGCCCTCGATAGGCGTGGCACCCGCAACTTCAAGGGCCGGGCCGCGGCCGCGGGTATTCCGGAAGATGCGGTTCTGGATCAACTCACCGTAGAGCCCGCCGTCGTAGGAGAAATTGATTTCCTCCGTCATCAGGCCAAAGAGCATGGGACTGATCTTGGCCCCAGGCTTGTCGACCTGCACGACGATTTTGCCGGGGTCGGCGGCCCAGGCGGAAGCAGTGATCACCATGCCTGCGGCCAAGGCCAAGAGAGGCTTGCGGATAGTACAATGGAAGAGAGCCTTCATAGGTGACTCCGTGTAAAAGAAGGACGTGTAGGTTATTTCACCGGGAGTTCATAGATGTTCACGCTGAAGGGAGCGAACGTCGGGTTCGTGGGAACCTGATCGACGGGCTGTTCCTCGATCTTGACGCCCGGCTCCTGGCCGACAACGACGGTGGCAGTGAGGCTCGATGGGGCCATGCGGCGCAGCGTGCCCTTGCCGGAGAGCTCGGCGTCGCGGATTTGGAGGCTCAGAGTCTGGGCGGACTCGGTCGGGTTGATGACGGCGACGGTGAGGGCCCTGCGATCGACCGTCCAGGCCGCGGCCACGTCCAGCGGGAAGGTGTCACTGCCGGCGTGGACGACGGGCTGCTCGCCGCCGGGCGGGTCCTTGGGCTTGGGCTGCGGAGAGTTGCCCGCAGACATCGACGGGGATGGTGCCGAAGCGATCACGGTAGAACTTGAAAAGCATGCCGACGGGGTTGAGTACGGCCTGGCCGCGCGCGGCACTGTATGTGCCGGTGACGAAAGTCAGCGTGGCGAGCTGATAGACGTCGGAGTGACGGAACATCTCGTGGAAGTTCCAGGCGTAGGCGGGCACGACCTTATAACCGCCGACACCGCCAGCGTAGGCGTATTCGTCCAAAGCGATGGGGACCGGTTTGTTCTTCAGGGCCGGGATGCGCTTGAGGTACTCCTGATACTCCTCGTACTTGATCCGGATGTGGTTGGCGGGGCGGCGCATCCAGTCCACGAGGGGCTCATTGGGATCGTTGGGCACTTGGGCGGCCTTGGCGAGATCGAAGTGGGTGTTGTAGTTATAGTAGTGCTCGCTGATCATGTCCATGTTGTCGAGGCAATGCAGGAACATGTTGCCTGTCCAATCGGCGGGCCCGAGGTATTCGGGAATCAGCTTGTCGCCCAGTTTCAAAGACTGCTTGGAGCCGGTCATGGTGTCGGGCATGGCGCCGTCGGCGATGAGGATGATGGAAGGATCGATTTTCCGCATGGCCTTGGCAAAGAGGTTGTGCTTGACCTCGTACTGCGCGAGGGACATATAGCCGTACTGCCAGTCGCCCCACATTTCGTTGCCGATATTCCAGAGCTTGACATGATAAGGCTCGGGATGGCCGTTGGCGGCGCGCATCGCGCCCATTCGGGTGGTGACAGGGCCGTTGGCGTACTCGACGTATTCGGCGGCGGAGCGGGCCTCGCCGAAGCCGGAGTCAACGGTGATATAGGGTTCGACCTCCACCAGCCGGCACAGGGTCATGAATTCGTCGGTGCCGACATCGTTGGGCTGTAGAGCCCTCCAGACGGGGTCCCAGGTGGGCGGGCGCTGATCGGGGTCGCCGATGGCGTCGCGCCAGTCGTGGGCGGAGACAAAATTGCCGCCGGGCCAGCGGTAAACACCGGAGCGGAGGGATTTGAGGACAGCGATGACCTCGGGCCTCCAGCCCTGGAGATTGTCGGCGGGCATCAGCGAGACGGCGCCGATGCGCAGGGTGCCGGGGCCGGTGGCCGTGATTTCGATCTGCCCGTCGGTGGCATCGACCGGACACTTGAAGCTGAGCGGGAATTTGGCAAAGGCGGAGGTGAGTTTGTTGATGGTAATGGATTGACGGTCGGTGGCGCCAGTTCCCCAGATCAAGTCTGACGGTGACCTGGGCGCCCGCGTCGCCGGCGAGGACGATGCGGCCGGTATAGGATTTGTCGCGCATGAGCGTAAGGCCCGTCTGGCGGATGCCGCGCGGCTCACTGGGGCTAAGCACGATGGCAGGCGAGTGGTCGCCGACATAGGCATGCTGGGCATCCATGGTGATGGATTCGGCGGGGCCGATGGGAGTCCAGCCGCGCGGTGTGCCGCCAAAGCCGCCTCGGCCGCCGCGTGCTCCCGCCTGTCCGCGGGCGCGTCCCGGCGTCCGGCCGGGGCCGAGCCTTGGGCGGTGATGGGGTAGTAGAACTTGCGGTCGTCGAGCATTTCCGCCCACATGCCGCGGTACACGAGGCTGCCGGCGTGTTCGATGAACATGCCGTAGAGGTTGGGATTGATAGGGGCGAACGTCTTGCCGGCATCGATGACGGCATTGACGGGCGTGGGCGCAGCGGATGTCGGCGGTGCGGCGTGCAAAAACCACGCGCCGGCGGCGAGGATTGTCAGGATGCAGGTCAGGGGCGAGGTCGATTGTCGGGTCTTCATGGCATCTCCTTGGTTAGCGTTTACCGGGAATCGGCTGCGCCGCGGGCAAAGACTCCGCTGGCTTGCCAAAGACGGTGAACTCGATAATCCCCAATGGAACGATCCGGGGCCAGTTCGTCATGGTCAGCCGAACAAAGCGGCACTTCACTGGGGGTATTTCCTCGAAGATCGTATTGCGCGAGACGGAGCTCTTCGTCTGGTCAAGGGCCATCGTGTACGTCTGCCCATCCAATGATGCTTCGATCCTGTATTGATAGGCGTTGGTCGTAGGCGGTGGTGAGGCAGAGCTCTGCCGCTGCCGCCGGCAGTGCCGCCGACACCTTGTCCGCCGCGGCCGCGCCCCGCCCGCCGGTTGAACATCAGGCGGACCGAGTCGATCGTGAATAATTGCACCGCATCGAAGCGGGTTGCGGGGGAAAGTTCAATCGTCAGTGTTGGCTGTGTATCGGTCGGGGCGGGCTCCCACCAGGTGCCGCTGGAGTTGTCCACGGCATAGGCGGCGTCGTGCCCCGGCTGCTGCGAGGAACATCGCGAAAGTGCGTTCATCGCGTGGACCTTGTTGATGGTCAGTGGGATCGACCCGCTGTCACCTCTGGTGGGGTCATTGACTGCGCCCGGAGCCCATTGTGGCGTATCGGTGACCTTCACCGCCATGTGGCCGTCTTTGTCGAAGGTGATACGGTCCATTCCGATGCGGCGTCCGCCGGGCGGGTTCGAGAGGACGATGGTGTAGAACTGCCAGAGGTTTCCATCGGGCCCTTCCACGATGCTGCCATGTCCGGTACCGGTGACGAGGCCATCGGTCCGGCGGAGCAAGCGGTTGTTGGAAGCGTAGGCGAACGGGCCCAGCGGCGACTTCGCGGTGTAGTATCCCGTGGCATAGGTCTTCCACTGGGTCCCCGAGGCCGAGTATTCCAGATAGTAGGTGTCGCGGTATTTTTGCAGCCAGGGGCCCTCGATCCACGCCACCTCCGTGTACTCGTTCATCTCGCCGTAACGCTCCCAGACGTGGTCTTTGTTGAAGGCGAAGAGATGCCTGGGCGGGCCGGCGAATCTCGTGAGGTCGTTGGGGTCGAGCGGCACGACGTAGATCCCGTCAATCCCGCGGCCGGGATAATAAAGATACGGCCTATTGTTATCGTCGATGTAGATGTCCATGTCGAAGGGGCCGCGCCATCCACCGGCAACGTCGGGCGTGTTCTTCCATGGTCCGAGGCTGGCAAAGGGCCCCAGCGGGTTGTCGGCTTGAAAGAGCGGGCTGTTGTTGCCGCACATGTAGAAGTCGGCCGTTGTATTTGACAACGTGCGGTGCGACCGGGACGTTGGCAACACGCTGGAAGGACCAGTGGAGCAAGTCGTCCGAGATCCAGGCGCCGCCGCCGGTGCAGTACATGTAGTACTTACCCTGCTCGCGGATGACCGTCACATCGCCGGACGCGCTACCCCCTGGCGCGGTGGCCACTGGGCAGAGGATTGCAGTAGCGCGCTATTCTACCGATTTCCGGGTCGGCCGCACGGGCGGACGAGGCGGCCAGGGCACCAAGAATGAACAGACTAGAGCCTCCAATGAGAGGAGGCTATCTATGTCATTGCGAGGAGCGCAGCAAGCCTGCCCTGCGAAGGCAGGGAAAGCAATCTCGATCTCACGTAGGCGCGATTGAGATTGCTTCGCTTCGCTCGCAATGACATACGCGGCGCGGCTGATTGACGGACTTTGCGTTCGCTCTGTCATTCGACCGCCTTCCACTTGAACTCCGCGCCGCTTTTGCGGGCGGCGGTGGGGCCCGAAGGCATTGGCCGTGACCGGACCGGGGTTGTTGGGTTTGGTCGCCAGGTACTGATGATTCGTCAGGGACATGAGCATCGTGTCGCCGCGCATCAGGTTGACCCACTGGAACGACTCGGCGTCGCCGCGCCTGGCGCCGGCCAGGTCCTTGAGAACCACGCCGCTGGCGCCGGCGGAAACCACCTTGCCGCTGGTGGCCTTGAGCGCCACGCGGCCCAAGCCCAGATCGACGACTTGGAACTTCGCGTTTTGAGGAATGGTCGGCTTGTTCGGATCGGCCGCGACATTCACCACCTTGTTGTTCTGCGTGTCGGCGGCTAAGAAGCTGCCGTCGGCACCGCTGGTCAGCACGATGGTCTTGCCCAGGGGAATCTCGCGTTCGATGCCCCGCGCCCGCGGTTCCTCGACCGTGTAGTTGTCGAAATCGACATAGCCGCCGGGCTGGTCGGACGTGTTGTAGTGGAACAGGGCGGGACGCACGCCCTGGAAGGTCGTCAACTGGAAGGTCATGGCGAAGGGATTGCCCAGAGGCGTGAATTCCTTGCCATCGGTGCTCCAACTGAAAAGGGCCTGGTCATTGTCAAAGTTGCAGTGGACGCGCAGCCAAAGATGCTGGGGGGGATGGGCCGGGCTGATGGTGGGGGGCTTGGGTGGGGCAGCGGGGGCGCCCCGGCGTCCGCCACCGCTGCCGGTGGTGTCGATCATCTGCAGCGTCGTGCCCTCGGCAGACTTCACCACGCCGATCCAGGCATAGGGCGAGCTCAAGAGCGCCAGACCCGCCGTATCTCCAGCGACCATGCCCGACGTGTCCAGCTCGACGGTCATGATGGATTCGGGCGCCGGCGGCCGCTGGCAGAGGCTGTTGCGGGCGGCGTAGAAGTTATCAGCGGGCAGGGAATGAAGGCGAAGCACGCCGGGCTTCTCTGTGAGGGACCACTTGGTGTCATCGGGGACATGGTTCCACTGCCAAAGTGGATTGAGCTTGCCGCTGTCGAAGTTGTCGTCGTGGACGAAGGCGGGCTTGGGGTCCTGGTTGACCCCGGTGTTGGGCTTGAGCCAGGTGTTGGGGGCCTTGCGGAGATTGCCCGGCAGGCCGATGAGGGGGAAACCGTTGTCCCAGGTGATGGGGACGAAGGCGACCATGCGGCCGGCGCTGCCGTGGTCCGACATGATGACGCTCCACCACTCGCCCGAGGGGGTATCGCACATGCCGCCCTGGTGCAGAGTCAGGCCGCGGTCGCGGTCGGTGACACGCGCGGGCGCCACGGTGGGCACGCCCAGGGACTCGCCCTGGACCATGCGCTCGACCGTCCAGGGGCCGTCGATCGAGTCCGCGCGGGCGACCATCTGATCCGTAGTCGCGCCGGGGATGGCGGAGATGTCGTAGTACTTGCCCTTGATCTTGTAGAGGTGGTGGCCTTCGCCCATCCCGGCGTCCAATTGGTGGCGGACGTTGGGGACGAAGGACTTGAGGTCCGGGGCGAGCTCATCGATCGGATAGGGGCTGCGGTTGCCGGAGATGAGGTAGATCTTGCCGTCGTCATCGAAGAGGACCGACAGGTCGTGCCTGCCGGGCAGTTGGTTGTGCTCCCAAGGACCAGAGATCGACTTGGAACGGAAGACCTGGAGGCCGGCGCCGTTGACGTTGGAGAAGACATAGAACATGCCGTTGTGATAGCGGATGCAGGGCGCCCAGATGCCCCGGCCGTAGATGCCTCGGCCGTCTTCCAGGCGGTAGGCCGGGCCCAGGTCGAGCCTATCCATGCAGTAGCCGGCCAGTTCCCAGTTCACCAGGTCCTTGGAATGCATCAACTGCACGGCGGGGTTCATGTGCATGGTGGTGCCGGCGAGGTAGTAGTCCTCGCCGACGCGGATGACGTCGGGGTCCTCGAACTCCTCGTAGAACAGGGGATTGGAGTAGGTGCCGTTGCCGTTGTCGGCGGTCCAGTGTTTGGCCGCGGCAGGGGAGGCCCCGGAAGATACCTGCGGCGCGGCGGTGATAACGCCGACGATCAGTGCGACCAGACTCGCAAACCTCAGAAGATGTTGAAAGCATGGCATGACACTACTCCTCAAACAGGGTCACTTCTTCAGCGTCCGGGACAGGAATTCTTCCATCAACCGCCGGCTCTCCGCGTTGCGGAACTGCGGGCCCTCGTGGCCGGCGCCGGGAATGGTCTTCATGGTGACCTCGACACCGGCGTCGATCAGGGCCTTCGCCAGGATGACGCTCTGACCCAGCGGGACCAACTGATCGTTGTCGCCGTGCATGATCAGGAAGGGAGGATCGTTCTTGTCCACGTAGGTCAAGGGATTGGCGGTCTTGGCGAGGTCGCGTTTCTCCTGCACCGGTCCGCCGAGAAGCCGCGCTTCGGGAGAATCGGGTGCATCGTGGCGGATCACGCTGCCGGGGCCGGACTGTTGGGCCATGAGCGTGAGGTCGGTGGGGCCGAACCAATCGACCACCGCTTGCACACGACTGGAGACGTTCGGGTTGCCCAAGTCGCCTTCCATTTCCTTCACGTCGCCGCTGGTGCCGACAAACGCGGCGAGATGTCCACCGGCGGAATCGCCGCCCACGCCGAAGCGATCGGGAGTCGAAGTTATATTTGGCCGCGTTGGCGCAGGAAGCGGATGGCTGCCTTGCAGTCGTAAGCCTGCGCGGGCCAGATAGCGTCCGAGGAAAACCGGTACTGGATGCTGGCCACAGCAAAGCCCTTACTCACCAGATAGAGCACGGGCGGATTGGCCTGGCTGCCACCCATCCAGGCCCCGCCGTGAATCCAGATCATCAGCGGCAGGGGCTTGTCGGAGGGTTGCTCAGGCAGGTAGAGGTCCAGGACCTGATTGCGCTGGCCGTTGGTCGACGTAGGGGATGTTTCGCTCTGCCTTGATGCCAGCCGGCAGAGGGGCCGGGCCGCGGCCCACACCGCCGCCGGGCATTTGAGCAGCGCCGCCGACGTGGTGAGGAGCGAAATACAGATGAACAGGAGACTCCTCGCCCGGCAAGGCGAAAAAGGAACACGCCACTGAGCCATTTTGATTTTCGAACTTGTGTGTCTCATAGGCACCTCACTATCCAACCGAAAGCTCGTGTACGTCATCAGAACATGGCGAGCAGCGCCGCGAAGCCTGCCCCGCGCGGGCGGGGGCAGCAATCTCCAAGCTCATGAGTGTAGAAGTGCCACCTACTGGGCACGTTGACCGCCGCGCATTCCGCGCATCCCTCTGCCACTCAGGACGGCATTGGCCCGGTTATTGATGTCCGCCGACACGTTCATATCGAGAATCTTCTTGGCCAGTTCCTGTGCCGCCTGCCGGTTGGTCCTGAGCATGGCACCGGCGAGATTCACCGCCGCCAGAGCAGCCTCATTCTTGAGGCTCTCGTCTTTGACCAGTTCCAGCAGTCGGTTCACCGAGCGCTCGCACGGCAGAGTCGCCAGCGTCGCGATGGCCTGCCGCTTCTCTTCGATGCGGCGCGCCTGATCGAGGATCTTTACACACAGCACGGCTCGGCTTTCCACCTGCGCGGCATCCATCGGCGGCCCCATCCGCTGCCCCATCGGTTGTTGCGGTAGGGCGATCAACCGCAAGGCCCCGCGGACCGCCAGTACATAGGAATTCAAAGGCGTCTGGGCATTCGACGCGATATCGATCAAGGCCGGCACGGCCTCGTAGTCAGGCCATTCGCTCAGCGTGCGGATGCCCGCGTCGCGGACGGCTTCCTCGGAACTGTGTGCCGCGTCGGTCACCGCTTGGAGGGCCGTGGCGCCGCCCACCGAGGTCAGGGAGCTCAACAGAGCCAGCTTCGTCTGGCCCTGGGCCTTGTTCATCCGATCGACGACGATCTTTCCGGCGGCGTCTTTATCTTGGGCTTTCGCCAGCACGGCCTTGAGGGCCGTGACGGCGGCCGTGCGAGCCTCATCGCTCTTGGCTTGGACCACCAGATCTGTCAACGCGGCCACATCAATCGCGTCCGCCACATTGACCATGGCCTGGAAGGCCGCGGCACTGACGGTCTCATCGGCGTCGGCCGCATAGGTCAACAGGAGCCCGGCCGTCCCCTCCGAACGCCGCTGTCCGAGGAGACTGATCGCAACGGCTCTGGCCTTCGCGTCACCGGACGCCGCCTTCGCCTTGATCAGGGCATCCGCCTGCGGACCGGACATCACCGCCAAGCCGCCCTGGGCCGCCTTCTGTACGCTGCCCCGGCCATTCACCGCCGCGTCAAAGAGCGCATTGGCACTCGTTTCCGTCCCCAGTTGGCTCAGGGCCTGGGCCGCGGCCAGAGAGACGGCCTCATCCTTGCCGGCCAACACTCGGACGACCGCCGCCTGAGCCGAAGTGTCCTTCCGGTCGCCGATCAGACCCAGCACCTGGACCTGGGCATCACTGCCTATTTTCAGCAACATGCCCGTCAGCGCCTGGGTGGCCGCTGGGGAGGAGGACAGGCGGGCCCCTTGAATCGCCGCCTGACACATCTTGGGATTCGCATTCTGAATGAGCTTCGCGGCCTCTTTGGCGCCGCGAGCCGCATCGGTGGCGATCAGCCCCGTGGCCGCCGCCACACGAATGCCGATGGGGACACCCATGGTCTTGCCCGCCCATTCATAGACGGCGCCGTAGAGCCTGGCGGCCCCTTCGGGGTGTTTGTCGGCCACCAGGTCGCCCGCCATGTCGAGGAGTCCCTGGGCCGCGGCGGTAGAGCCCGGCCCCGGCTTGGAGAGCGCCGCGAACAGGGTTAGAGCACCGTCCTGACCGCCGATCTTTGCCAAGGCTCTGGCCGCCGCACGGGCGACATTGGGATCGGAGTCTCTGAGGGCCTGCGACAGCGGTTTGACGGCTGACGAGGCCTCCCGCTCGCCCAGCGCGTTGATCAACCCGATTCTCCAGCCGGCTTCTTTGGCGCCGGTCAATTCCTTCAACAATGCCTTGGTCGCCCCGGCGTCCGGGTTCTTCTCCAGGGCCCGGCGGGCGTAGTCACGCGTGTTCCGGTCCGCATCGGCCATCAGCTTCGTCAAGACCGGGACCGATTCCGCCTTGCCGATGCGTTCGAGCTGCAGGATGAACCAATTGCGAACCGTGTTTTCCATCTTTGCCTGGTCGAGTGTTTTGACCAGCACGGTGGCGAGCGCCAGGCGTTGGGCCTCCGCGCCGGGTCGAGCCGCATACGACCCCAGGTCCTGCAACTGGATCTGGGGGGCGTAGCGCGAGCCAATGTCCTCGGCGGACATCAGCGGGAGCAGATAGTCGACCGCCTTTTGGTAGGCTTCCGTCCATTGGGCGGCGTCCCGCGCGGGCCCCTGGGCCTTGCCCGTTAGTTGGGCCACGAGTTCCTCACCCGTCTGGGCCTGGGCGGCTGTCACGATCGACAGACCAACGAGTATCACACCAATCACATGTATCGTCTTCATAGGTAGATCTTCCGTTCGTGATGTTCTTCTGCGGTTATGACAACACATACGGTGCCCGGCGCGGACGGTCATACCAACGTGCCGCTTCGGGGTCATTCAGGATCTGCTCTTGGACGGGGTCCCACTCGATAGGCCGGCCCAACCGCTCGGCGATCCCATTGAGTTGGCAGATCGTGGCCGTACGGTGACCGATCTCGGCGTGGCAGATCGGTTGTTTGCGGCTGCGGATGCAATCGATCCAGTTGCCGCTGTGATCCCTTGATTCATACAGATGGATATCGTTCGGACCCAGCGGCGTTCGGGCCAGTTCCACCGGGATGGTGTCGAGCATGCCGCCGCGGCTGACGAAGACCTGCCCCTTTTCCCCGATGAACTGGATCATGTTGTTTCCGCGGTTCGCCTGGTTGCTGATCGGGTGATCCCGTTCGACAGTCACACCACTGGCGTAGATGTGCGTCTGGTACTGTGTCCCGTCCCAGCCTTTGGGAATGAACTTGACGGGGCCGGAATCATCCATCCCGAGAGCCCACTGGATGATGTCGAAATGATGAGCGCCCCAGTCGCCGTTCTTGCGGGAGCCGTACTCCCAGAAACACCGCCAGCCGCCGCCGAAGTTGCCTTCGACGCGGCGGAAGTTATAGGGATACCACGGGGTCGGTCCCAGCCAGCGGTCGTAATCGAATCCTTCGGGGATCGGCTGCTCCGGCAGCGTCGCGGGGGGAGCAAACCGGCCCAGGCTGGCGTAGCAGGTCTTCACCTTGCCGATCCCGCCGTTTCGAACAATCTCGGCCGCGGTACGGAAGGCCCATTCGGAACGCTGCTGCGAACCCACCTGATAGATGGTGCCATATTGCTTGCAGGCATCGCGGACCAGCCGGCCCTCGTGAATCGTGAGCGTCATGGGCTTCTCGCAGTAGACGTCCTTGCCCGCCTTGATGGCCGCGAGGGAAATTGCCGCGTGCCAGTGATCCGGGACGGCGATGAGGACCGCATCGATGTCGGGCCGCCCACAGACCTGCTCGTATTCGAGGTAGGCGTCACAGCCCTTGTACGTCCCCGAGGCCATCGCCTGCGCATACGTCCTCTCCGTCTGGGCTTTGGCGTTCTCCCGCTTCTTGCGGTCGACGTCACAGACGGCCAGGACCTGGACGTCGGACCGTCCGAGCATCGTCCGGAAGTGCCCGCCCATCTGGCCGCCCATGCCGATCATGCCCATCGTGATGCGATTGCTCGGGGCGGCGGCGCCGAGGACCGTGGACGGCACGATCGTGGGCAGCGCCACAGCCGCACCCAGGGCGGCTGCGCTCCGGAACATGAAGGTACGACGTGTCAATGCAACTCTCTTGTTCATAAGTTCTATCTCCTTTTGGTGTCAAACGAGGCTACTGTCCATCCCATCGAGCAACCTGCCCTGGGCCCAGATTCATGTCATGCGTGATCCCACCATAACGAAGCCGGCAAGGACCGCCAACCAGCGAACGCACGGTGGCGTTAACCAGCTTGTGGTCCTTCCATTCTATATCCAACACGAACCCACCGCGAGCCCGAAGTCCTTTGACGGAGCCGGTGGGCCAGGCTTGGGGCAAGGCCGGCAGCAGCTCGATCTCGCCGGCACAGCTTTGCAGGAGCATCTCGCCGATGCCGGAGGTGCCGCCGAAGTTGCCGTCGATCTGGAACGGCGGATGGGCGTCGAACATGTTCGGGTAGGTCCGCTCCGGCCGCAGGAGCATGGTGAGGATCTTATAGGCGTGCTCGCCATCGTGGAGGCGGGCCCAGAGGTTCAGCCGCCAGCCGATGCCCCAGCCGGTGGCTTCGTCGCCGCGAATCTCCAGGCTCTTGCGGGCGGCGGCCGCCAGGTCCGGCGTGGTCCGCACGTGAATCTGGTCGCTCGGATACAAGCCGTAGAGGTGCGAGACATGCCGGTGATGAATCTCCGGGGCCTTCATGTCCCAATCCTCCAGCCATTCCTGGAGCTGGCCGGCGCTGCCGATCTGATTCGGGGCCAGGCGCTGACGTGTCGCGGCCGCCTGTTTGCGGAAGTCCTCATCGACGCCCAGAATCTCCGCCGCACGGATGCAATTGCTGAACAAGTCGCGCAGGATTTGCATGTCCATCGTGGGTCCCGCGCAGACGCTCGTGCCGAACGGATGCCCGTTCTCCGGCGACAGCGACGGGCACGTCACCAGCCATTTGTGCTTGGGCTCTTCCACCAGCGTGTCGAAGAAGAACTGCGCAGCTCCCTTCATGACCGGGTAGACCTTGGCCAGGTATTCCTTGTCGCGGGAATAATCATAATGATCCCACAGGTGCAGGCACAGCCACGCGCCTCCCATCGGCCACATGCCATATTGCGGACCGTCGATCGGCGCGGTGGCCCGCCACAGGTCGGTATTGTGATGGGTGACCCAGCCGCCGGCGTTGTACATGGTCTTGGCCGTGCGTGCGCCGGTCTCGGTCAGATCCATCACCATCGCCACGAGCGGCTCGACGCACTCGCCGAGATTCGTCGGCTCGGCCGGCCAGTAGTTCATCTCGGTATTGATGTTGATCGTGTACTTGCTGCCCCAGGGCGGATTCATGCTGTCATTCCAAAGGCCCTGGAGATTCGCCGGCTGACCGCCCGGCCGCGAGCTGCTGATCAGCAGATACCGCCCGAACTGGAAATAGAGGGCCGCCAGTTGGGGATCGTTCGCCTTGTTGGGATCGCGGATTCGCTCGTCCGTCGGGCGTTGGGCGGCCGCCGTCGTGCCGAGATCCAGCGTGACGCGACGAAACAGCTTCTGGTGCGCCGCCACGTGGTCCTTGAGCAACGCATCGAATGACTTCCCGCTCGCCTTGGCGATGGTCTCTTTGGTCAGTGCTTCGGGGTCGCCGGTCACGTCTTTGTAGCTCTTATAGCTGGTCGCCGCCGCGATCAGCAGCAAGGCGGAATCCGCCCCGGTGACGGTGATCTGGCCGTCGCCTGGCACGATCCGCCCGCCCGAAGCCGCCACGGCCACGCGGGCCTGATACTTCAAGGCGCCGGCGATGCCGCCAGCCCTCCCATTGACGCCTTGCATCACCAAAGTATTGGGCGACTCTACCGTCACCGACGCCTTCTGGGGCGTCTTCATGCCGGCCGTAAACGTGACCTTGCCGGGCTTGTCCGCTTTCAGGCGAACCACGATGACCTGATCCACGGGGCTGGAGAAGACTTCGCGCGTGTAGCGCACTCCCTCGATCGTATACGCGACGGTGGCCACGGCCGTATCCAGGTTGAGGTCGCGCCGATAGTCCGTCACCCCGTTGGCGTCCGGAAAGTTCAGCAACAGGTCACCCACGCACTGATAGGGCATTTGGGACAAGGGCTTGGCCATCATCTTTTGACCGATCAGGTTGTGCGCTTCCCGGTATCGGCCGGCGAAGATCAACTCCCGTACCTTCGGCAGCGCCTCCAGGGCCTCAGGATTCGCCGGGTCGTACGGTCCGGCGGCCCAGAGCGTGTCCTCATTCAATTGGAGCCGCTCTTGCGCCACGCCGCCAAAGACCATCGCTCCGAGCCGCCCATTGCCCACGGCCAAGGCCTCGACCCATTTCTGGGCCGGCTGGCGGTACCACAGGCTCAGCGGCTCCGCCGGCGGCTGCGCCAGAGCCGCACCGCTCGGACAGGGCCAGAATCAACGTCAGGAGCGTAGGATGTGTCGCGATCACGATGTGAACCTCCCAAAGAGCACTTATTTAGAACGCCCTTGCTGCTGAACGCTCCAAGACACACGTCCCCTGGAGCTCAAGCCATTCGATAAACGCACGGCCCCGCTCTGTCAATGGGCGGCTGGCTCCAGGAAAGGATCGCCGAAGAAAATCCAAGAGTAGTCCGCGCGCCCGGAGCAGGTGGCGACCAGCGTCAGGAATCGGGTCTGGGCGGGGATCGGTACATCCACCTTCTCCACCACGTTCCGCTCCGCAGGATAGTGCAGGTGAAGACGAACAACGCCATCCAGAAGAACCCAGACATCGGCGGAGCTGAACTGGGCTTGCGGCACAGTCCTTGGGGATGCCGCACACGGCGGTGAACCGATCGATCTGGATATCTGGATTGTCCTGGCGAATCCGGTCCAGGTCGAAGGTGATGCCGGCGTTGGGATGGAGGTTCAGGGCCGGATGTGTGGCGGTGCCAAAACTGACGCCCTGGAGCCGGGCCGTATAGATCTGCCGACTGGGAATGTCAAAGAACTTGCCACTATTGGCGGGGCCGCCATAGTAGCTTCCCATCGTCGGAGGACACGCGGAGAAGAGCAATCCGGTGGAGCTGATCACGACCGGGCCCAAGGCTCCGTTGGGCACGAATACGCCGTCAATGCCACGGAACTGCGGTGCCGGTCGGAACTCGTTTTGTCGAGTCCGCCGAATCGCAGTAGCAGGACCCTTGAATGCCTGGCCCGTCCCCAGGTCGATACCTCGATCCAACGTGCCCGTGCCTCGGCCATTGCCTCCGCCCACGATGTCTGCGAGATTCAGTCGTCCTACCGGACTGGAGGGCTGGCTGGACCGAACGGCAACTGAAGGAGGAAAAAGTCCGCCCGAGCAGCCAGCCCGTCCCGAATCGTCCGTCCGGCGGCGTCAACCATGACGGCTTGACGCTCATTCACGATGTGCGACGTTGCCTGGTCCGATCCACGGGGGTCGAGGGCTACGCTGATACGGCCTTTCAGCACATGGGCCTCGGTGCTCCCGTCGGAATGAGCGATCACCCCAAATTCCGTGCCCAAGTCCGTAATGAGAGCCGTAGGTGTTCGCACGCGAAAACCCTACGGCCTGCGGAGGGACCACCGCGGCAAGCCTGCCGTTTCTCAGGGTCACTTCCCCGACGCTCTTCAGTTCGACTTGGCAAGGAGCTTCGAGCAGGAGGCTCGTCCCCTGGCCCAGATCCATCTTCGCCACACCCTCGCGCAGGTCGTAAAGGCCGGCGTGCAGTGGTTCGCCTGGACGCGGATGAGACCCTCGCCACTGCGTCTCATACGCGCCGGCCAGCATACCGAGCGCCGGACCTTGCGCCTTATGACGGAACAAGTAGAGAGACACCAGAACCAAGGCTCCCAGCACCAGGATCGCCGCGATCGAATAATAGAAGCGTCGCACCAAGCGTTTGGCATCGCCCTGCACGGGCGAATGATTATTTGCCCCTACGCCGCTGGAGAGCGCCTGGATCAGATCGGACTTGGAAAGCTCCCCGGTCACTTGGCTGGAACGACGGATCACGGCAGAGACTAACAAGCTATCGATATAATAGTCCCGGACTTGGGAGTCCTCACGGATCGCCTTCCCAAGCCGCTGCATCTCGTCAGGCTCAAGCTGATCGTCCAGCAGACGCTGTAACAGCTCATCCATCTCCGGAAAAGGAGGTGTGCTCATGCCGGACGGCTCCCTTCTGCCAGCGTCCTGCGCATGCAGCGCAGCAGCACACTGTTGATCTGGCCGAGAATGTGATAGACGTGACGACGCGAGACCTTCAGGTAGGAAGCCATCTCCTCGACCGGGGTGTTATGCTCGTAACGCATCTTGATGATTCGCTTGGCCCGATCGTCCAGGAGGGACTGACACTTGCGCAGGGCCTCGATCCGCACGGCCATTTCGTCCTGAATGGTGGGCACGTAGTCCATCAAGGCCTCGAACAACGAATCCTCGATCAAGACTCGTTTGCTGCGGGCCAGGTTGCGACGGTAATCGAGAATCTGATAACGCATGATTTGGATGCCCCACGCGGCGAAGTTCGTCCCCGGCTGGAACTGATCGAACTTCCGCCACATCACGGTCATCCCCTCCTGGAACAAATCGTCCGCGTCATTCACGTGGGGCACCAGAGTCAGGATATAGGCATAGATCTCCTGTTGGTGCCGCACGAAGAGCCCCAGGAAGTCCAGAGTGCGTTTGTCCTGACCCATAGCCAATCCATGCTGTTTCGGTTACCTTCTTTCTATCTTATCACCGGCCAGAAACAGTGAAGTGAGATATGAAAAATGTCAAGCACGTGAAAAAATCATGCTCGCGTCTTATTACTTTTCCTTTTTGTTCTCCATATAAATATCAGTCGTCTTACTTATCGTCATTTCCTAGTAATTCTTCCTTTGTTCAAATTACCTTCATTATTAATCCTTCTTCATCTTCCAGCTTTCTCAGCCTCTTCTTTATTTCAGCTTTTTCAATGTTCCTTCAATTCCAACTTAAGAATATATCCATTCCTTGAGCCTTCTCTATATCTATGTGTGCTTCTTCTCTTTCTTCTTCAAACTACAACACTCCCAAGCGAAATATTTCTTTCTTCAGCTATTTTACATCTTCCTTGAAATCCATCAGTGTTATTTGCTACACCAATTCAAATCTTTTCCTCACCTTTTCTTCATCGCCTCTTTCTATTTCTTCTAATACTACCTGCTAAGCTAAAAGTTCTTGTTTCTCTCTTTTCAAATCCCTCCAATCACTCTTCAGTTTCTTTCGATTCTCTTTCAACATATCTCTTTTCTCTCACACAACTATATAGCTCCCAATCCTCCTATGTCGCAAAGGTCGCTGACGCGGAAGGCTAGGCACCGATACGTCTTCTTCTACTGTCCCGGCGAGCACTGCACGCCCTTCCGCCTTGAGGGGTTTCCTGCCGTGGAGATTATTCCCTTGAGCGAGCAGCAGGTGTCGGGCGATCTTTCAAACGTCTAGCTTCGCAGTCGAGCAGACCGCGGCGTTGACAGCGAGCGAGTGCACGCAGAGAGCATCAGCATGGCACGGTTGGCGTGCAGCGGTTGCGGTGTCCAAATCGCCGGACGGATGGCCTCGCGGGCGGAGGCCAAACGCGTCGCATCAACTACCGGGAAGGTCGGCACGGCTATTTCGTCCTGAATGGCGGGCATGTGGTCCAGAAGGGCCTTGAAGAGCGGATACTCGATCAAGACCCGCTTGCTGCGGGCCAGGCCGCAACGGTAATCGAGAATCTGATACCGCATGATTTGGATGCCCCAGGAAGTCCAGCGTGCGTTTGTCCTGACTCATAGCCATTATCTTATCACCGGCCAGACACAGTGAAGTGAGATATGGAAAATGTCAAGAAAGTGAAAAAATCATGCTCGGGTCCCGTTTTCCATGTCACTCCCGGCCTTTCGGAGCGGTGTAATATGGGTAGCAATGCGCAGTTTTGCCGCGTCGATAAGGATTAAAGGAGAACGCTATGAAACGTATATCTGACCGCATTAGTGTTGTCGCTCGCTTTTTCAGGTCCGCTGTGTTTGGCGCAGGCGAGTCCAGCCTGCGGAAGCGAACGATTTCAAGCCCTCGACCCTGAACCAACCCGGCCAGCAGTACCCGCAGGTCAACTCGGAACGCCGCGCTCGATTTCGCATCGTTGCGCCCCAGGCCCAGAGCGTCAGCGTCGAGTCTGGGCGGAGCTCACCCTGACCAAGGGCGAAGACGGCGCCTGGGTCGGCACCACTCCCGGCCCTTGGATGAAGGCTTCCACTACTACCATCTCACGATTGATGGGGGGACATTCAACGATCCCGGCACCTTGAACTTCTACGGTTCCACTCGTTGGGAAAGCGGCATCGAAATCCCCGCTCAAGACCAGGACTTCTACGCCCTCAAGGACGTTCCCCACGGCCGAGTGCAACAGGTTCTCTTCCCCTCGCAAGAGCACCAACACGTCACGCCGCGCCTTTGTCTACACGCCGCCCGACTACGACAAGGATCAGACCCAGCGTTATCCGGTGCTGTACCTGCAGCACGGCTGGGGCGAGGATGAAACCGCCTGGAGCAACCAGGGCCACGCCAATCTGATCATGGACAACCTGCTCGCCGAAGGCAAGACGAAGCCCTTTATCATCGTGATGACCTACGGCATGACGAACGACATCTCGTTCGGCGGTGGACGAGGCCGAGGCGCGGCGCCGCCGGACGCGGACCGGGCGCACCGGCCGCAGGCGAGTCGAATCAGGCACGCGGAGCAAGGGCAGGGACGCGAGGTGGACGGGGTGGCGGCCTCGCCAATTTCAACGTCGGTCCCTTCCAGACGGTTCTCGTCGACGAGCTGATCCCCTACATCGATGCCAACTTCCGCACGCTCTCCGATCAGCCTCATCGCGGCCATGGCCGGTCTGTCTATGGGCGGAATGGAGACCAAGTCGATCACCCTGAAGAATCTCGACAAGTTCTCCCACATCGGCCTCTTCAGCGGCGGCGTCATCACCCCGGCGGATGTCAACAATACGCCCGGTTTCCGGGAGAAGGTCAAGGTCGTGTTCGCCAGTTGCGGCAGCCGTGAGAATCCCGGCAACCTCCAGGCGAATCACGAAGCCCTCGACAAGATCGGCGTCAAGAGCACCGCGTATGTGTCGCCGGATACGGCGCACGAGTTCCTGACCTGGCGCCGTAGCCTGCGCGAGTTCGCCCCGCTTGCTGTTCACGGACGGCTCTTCCACCTCGGCCACTCCGACGGCAGCGGCCCAGCCGGCCCCGGCCCGCGGCGACGCGGCCGCACCGGGCGCCCGTCAGGGCGGGGGACGCGGCGGCTTCGGCGGACCGATCGAGCTGGGTCCGGACGATAAGCCCGCCTTCGACGATCCGCCCGCCGGGTTCAGAGACAAGCGTGACAATATCCAGCACGGCGAGATGACGACCGTTCCGTATGACTCCAAGACGCTCGGCACCCGTCGCCAGATGGTCGTCTACACGCCGGTCGGCTATTCGACCGACCGTAAGTACCCGGTGCTGTATCTGCTGCACGGCATTGGCGGCAACGACCGCGAATGGCAGCGCGCGTGCCATGCGGATAATGTCCTCGACAACCTGATCGCGGACGGCAAGATTCAGCCGCTGATCGTGGTCTTCCCCAATGGCAATGCCAGCGTAACCGTCAACACTGGGGGCGAAGGCGGAGCCCGCGGAGCGGGTATGGGCGGCGGTCGTGGCGGCCCTGGCGGCGGATTTGGTGGCTGGGGAAAGCCTTTCGAGAACGACTTGATTAAGGACATCATCCCCTACATCGAGTCCCACTATTCCGTGTACGCCGACCGCGAACATCGCGCCTTGGCGGGACTGTCGATGGGCGGCGGCCAGTCCTTGAACATCGGCATGTATCACATCGAGACCTTTGCCTATGTCGGTGGGTTCTCCTCGGCCCCGAATACGAACAAGTTCGGCGGGATGTACCCCGACGTCGAATTCCTGCCCGATCCGGCAGCCGCCAAGGAGAAACTGAAGCTGCTGTGGATCGCTTGCGGCAACAAGGACGGCCTGATCCGTGTCAGCCAGGGCGTCCACAACTACCTCAAAGAGAAAGGCGTGCCCCACGTCTGGCACGTGGACTCGAATGCTCATGATGGCACCGAATGGGCCAACAATCTGTATCTCTTCGCCCAACACATCTTCGGAGCGTCCACGACGGTTGCGGCGACCCAGCCACCGGCCCCCGCTGCGGCGGCCGCAGAGCCTGCCAAGAAATTCGTGCTGCGGGTGGATTGCGGAGCCTTCCAGTCGTACAAGGACAAGCTCGGCAATGTCTGGGCCGCGGACCAGGAGCTGGGCGCAGGCAAGACCTGGGGCGCGGACGACGGCTCGACCCTTGACCGCGAGGGAGTGGGAATCACCGGCACCGACCTGGTGCGGATCTACGAGACCGAGCGGTACAGCATGGGCTCGTACAAGTTCACGGTGCCCAATGGCAAGTACACCGTGCGTCTGCACTTTGCCGAGACCTTCGACGGCATCACGGGACCGGGGGAGAGGGTCTTTTCCGTCAGTGTGCCGGGCCAGCCGGTGCTGAAGGACCTCGACCTGTTCAAGACCGTCGGGTTCCTCAAGCCCCTGGTCAAGGAGTACAAGGGCGTGCCCGTGGAGAACGGCCAGTTGGTGATCGGCTTTACGCCCAATATCGAGAACCCGCAGATCTGCGGCATCGAGATCCTGCAAGAGTGACGAGTGGTCGCATAGTTGCGGGCTAAGTTGCGAAGTGCAACGCGGCATGGCGCCGGCGAGCCGACCGGGACCAGGTATTCATGTGGGCGTGCTCCTGGATGGGCCCCAGGGTGCCATTTCCTGGGGCACGCTCACCGAAGTGAAGGCGGCCGCCTGAAAGCGCCGGCACCGCCAACTTCGGTTCCGAGACCACCGGCGCACGCTCCAGGTCGAATATCCCTGCTTCACGTACGACCGTCGGCGGGCGCCTTGGAGGCACAAGAAGCGCCACATAGGGAAAAATTGCCACTTTGCCCTTGACATTCTTCTATGGGCCGTCTATTATAAGACTGTGAGCCTCAGGGAAGCGGGCGGCATGGTGATGCGACGGGTTCCCTGTGGTCGTCTTAGTCCAAGAAGAGTCGGCGCCTTCGTGCAGCGACAGGGCCGACGACGCGACTTGTAAAAAGGAGGAAGGAGATGAAGGGGAGAGCAGTTATCCCAGTGATTCTGGGCGCATTGTGGATTGGGGCGATAGCGCGGGGCACAGCGCTCCGATCGGGGTTCGACTCGTCCACACTGCCCCCCGGCGACACCAAGTCGAGCCCTGCCACGGCGCTCGGCTTCGATCTGAACTTCTTCGGCACCCTCTATTCCAGCGTGTACGTGAATACCGACGGCAACGTCACCTTCGGTACTCCGTACTCATCGCCCACCCTCCTTCCCCTGGCAGGGGAGGTCGGTCTGCCCATCCTCGCACCGTTCTTCGCGGATGTCGATACGCGCGCCCCGGGCTCCAACGTCATTTGCTACGGGCCCGGTACGGTCGATGGTCACAACGCCTTCGGTGTCTCCTGGTTCGACGTCGGTTACTTCTACAAGCACGACGACAAGCTCAACAGCTTCCAACTGGTTCTGATCGACCGCTCGGACCGCCATCCCGGTGACGCCGATATCGAGTTCAACTACGGCACCATCGTCTGGGAAACCGGCGACTGGAATCACGGCACCTCCGGCCTCGGCGGTTTGTCGGCCTGCGTGGGCTACTCCGATGGCACGGGCCGCCCGGGGACATCGTATGAACTGCCCGGCTCCGCCGTGCCGGGGTATTTCCTCGATGCCAGTCCCACGGGCTTGGTCCACAACAGCCTGAACAGCCCGATCCCGGGTCGATATGTGCTCTCTCTCTTCGGGGATCCAGCACCGGTGGTCCCCGCGCCGGCTGCCCTGGTCTTGGGCGGAATGGGCATGGCCTTGGTTGGCTGGCTCCGAAGACGCGGGACCCTGAGGTAAAACGGCAGGAAACTCGACCCTCGCTTCATCGACAGGCCGCTCTGAGGCAGACGCCGATCACCTGCAGTTTGTTCTCATCTCCCGGCGGCTAGACGCGCCCACGCCGTCTCGGTCGGCCGCCCGTGCGGATCCTCCCGAGCCTCCGGCAGGCAACTCCCAAGGATGGCCCAAACTTCAGCGATCGCCTCACGAATGTGGACAGGCTCGGAGCGGCGCCGGGCGCCGCCACGCCACGAACAGGTTATCAGGTCGATAGCCATCGTTATTAACTCCTGCCAACCGGACGGCGGCGTGTGCTGCACGCCACCGGAATCGATCGCCTCAACGGATATATGGTATTTATGCCATATTTTGTTCGAGGGAAAAAGTGTTTTTTTATCGGTCCCGCAAGAAATGGTATCAAAAAAGGGGCGACAATCCCGTCCGCGGCCTGTTGACACGCGCCTGTCCGGACGATATAATTATTTGGAACGATCAGGGAGGAGGTTCTATCTCTATGGGCAGCAGGATGGATTTCAGCCTCGGCACGACGACCCATGGAGTGGTGTTTTGGTTGGGGGTCCGTAGATTATGTATCCGTACTATATGCGAGAGGTCCCGGAACCGGGCGAGAACGGGCTGGAGATCGTGGCCGCGGTCGCGGCGATCGTCCTGCTGCTGGCCTGTACGATGTCGAACATGTCGCGCCCGAATCAAACGGCCGCGGCCGTACCAACTGCCGGAGCCCAGGAACAGGACAGGCAAGCCATCGCCGACCTGCACACGACAACGAGCCAGCTTCAAGTGCGGAATGAGGCGATCGAAGCGCAAATGACGGAGATGGCCCACCGCTCGGAGAGCACCCGGTCCGCCGTAGCCAAGTTGGCGGAGGACCACACCGCGCTGAGCACGCAAGTCACGGCAACAACCGCCAAGATGCGGCAGCTCGAAGCGGCCGTCCGGCAGGCGACGGCGCGGGCGGCGAACGGCGTCGATCCGAACACCGTGCAGAAGATCACCAAGGAGCGGGACGAGGCGCTGACCCAAGCCAAGGAGAGAGGCGACCAAGTCCGCCAGATGACCTTGGCATTGCAGAAGGCCGGCGTTCATCCGTAGCCGCCGGTCGGTGAGCGTTTCGCGGTGGAGCGGCTCGATTCCGTTTGTAGTGACGCCGTAAGGCGTTCTTCAAAGATGCTCTTACGAGCACACTACAAACGAGCGTCGCCACCGCAACCGTTTCACGATCCGGACACGGAGTAGCTGGCTTCCACTTCCGCGTACATGTCGCCTTGGGCCGGCGTCCACGAGGAGATCGTGCCCCGGCCGGTGATGCCTTTGAAACGCTTCGTGCCGCTGAGGAAGACAATCGTCCCAATCTGCTTGGTCTTGGGATCGCCGGTAATGTCGATCTTCGCCAGAATGCTGGAGCCGTCGTCGAAATCATACATGGCGAACCCCTGGCAGAACTCCTTGCCTTCGGGCGAGGTCGTGTGGACGGTCGAGCTCGACAGCCGGGCAAACTCGCCGTCGCCGAGCACAATGAAGCCGCCGCGCTGCATACTCTCAACCGACGTGATCCGGCCGCCAAGCTGACTGCTCTGCTTGGCGCAGGAGAATTCCCGCCATCGGGTCAGCTCCATCGCCGTCTGGGCGGTGCTGAAGCGGGCCGCAAAGCACAAGAGGGTGAGGGCAGCCACCACGCCAATGGCCCGCAGCGGCCTTCTCGATTCCGTGTCGCCGCAGCTCTGTCCCGTCTCCACCGAATCAATCGCTCTGTCATCGCTCATAGTCAATAACCCCCGCCCGCATAGAAGGTTTCCTGGCGGCTTCAACCTTTCGGCAGGTCCGCAGGTACATTCCGCGACGCCTGCCGAACCGTACCCGTGTATCGGCTGCTTTGCCGTGTCGATTAACGAAGAGCCGGCGGCGACTCGCGCACGAGAGTCCGAGAAAGTGACGGAACAAGCGACGCCGCGCGAAACGACGATCGAAAAAAGTTGAAGAGCATACGGCGGTGGGAGTATTCTCGTCGCTTGATTCGCATCGAACTCATGAAAGGACCATGTATGCAGACTTGTGCTTCCACTACGATACTGTGCCTGATCTTCCTTGCGTATGGCGTCGTCACGACCGGTGTCCAAGCGGCGGGGCAGACGGAGAAGGTGTGGTTATCCGACCTCGACATCAGCAAGACCCAGCAAGGCTGGGGCGAGCCGCATCGCAACGCGTCCGTGGATGGTCACGCCTTGCGGATCGGCGGCCGGACCTTCGAGCACGGCCTCGGCACCCACGCCGACAGCATCCTGTACATTCAGCTTGGACGGTCGCGGCCGCAAGTTCACCGGCTGGGTCGGCGTCGATGATGAGGTCCGGACCGCGGACAGGGCACCGTCGAGTTCCGGATCCTCGGCGACGGCAAGGAACTCTACAAGAGCGGCCTCGTCAAAAGCGGGGATAATGCCAAGCAGTTCGATGTCGATGTCTCCGGGGTCAAGATGCTGATCCTGCTGGTCGGGTCCGGCGCCGGACGGGATCAACTACGATCACGCCGACTGGGCCGACGCCGCGTTCGAAGTGACGGGCCCCAAACCCAACACCGTGTACGCCCCGAAGGAAGAAGCGGTGATCCTCACGCCCAAGCCTCGCCCATCGCCGCGCATCAACGGGGCCAAGATCTACGGTGTCCGGCCGGGCCATCCGTTCCTGTATTTGATCGCTGCCACGGGCGACCGGCCGATGACCTTCAGCGCGGAGGGACTGCCGGCGGGACTGAAGCTCGATCCGACGACCGGCATCATCACCGGCTCGCTGAAGGACAAAGGCGAGTACGTGGTGACGCTGCGGGCCAAGAACGCGCTGGGCACGGCCGAGCGGAAATTCAAGATTGTCTGTGGCCCAACGATCGGCCTGACGCCGGCTCTGGGCTGGAATAGCTGGAACTGCTTCGCCGGAGCGGTCACCGCCGAGAAAGTCAAGGCGGCGGCGGACGCGATGGTCAACAGCGGCTTGACCCAACACGGCTGGAGCTACATCAACATCGACGACTTCTGGGAGGTGAACCCCGGGGCCACCAACGACCCGACGCTGCAAGGTCCCGCAGCGGGATGCCCAGGGCTTCATCGTGCCGAACCCGCGGTTTCCCGACATGAAGGGACTGGCGGACTATGTCCACGCCTTGGGCCTCAAGATCGGCCTGTACTCCTCGCCCGGTCCGTGGACCTGCGGCGGCTGCGTGGGCAGCTATCAGCATGAGGAGCAGGACGCCCAGAAGTACGCCGAGTGGGGCTTCGATTACCTCAAGTACGACTGGTGCAGCTACGGCGAGATCGCCCCGAAGAACCCGAAGCTCGACGATTTCAAGAAGCCGTACGTGGTGATGCGGGCCGCCTTGGACAAGGTCCCGCGCGACATTCTCTTCAGCTTCTGCCAGTACGGCATGGGCAACGTCTGGGAATGGGGCGCCGAGGTCGGCGGCAACAGTTGGCGCACGACCGGCGACATCACCGATACCTGGGGCAGCATGAGCGGCATCGGCTTCGCCCAGGACACGCCGGCGCCCTACGCCGGCCCGGGGCACTTCAACGACCCGGACATGCTCGTCGTCGGCAAGGTCGGCTGGGGCCCGAGCCTGCACGACACGCATCTGACGCCCAACGAGCAGTACACCCACATCAGCCTCTGGTGCCTGCTGTGCTCGCCGCTGCTGATCGGCTGCGACATGACCCAGTTGGACGCCTTCACGCTGAACCTGCTGACGAACGACGAGGTGCTGGAAGTCAATCAGGACCCGCTGGGCAAGCAGGCCCGTCGCGTCGCGCAGGAAGGCTCCGTCGAGGTCTGGGCCAAGCCGATGGAAGACGGTTCCATCGCCGCGGGCCTGTTCAATCGGGACGAGGCCGCCAAGACGGTCACGGCCAAATGGTCCGATCTGAAACTGAACGGGAAGATGCGCGTCCGAGACCTCTGGCGGCAGAAGGACCTCGGCACGTTCGACAGCCAATTCGGGACCGAAGTCCCGCGTCACGGCGTCGTGCTGATCCGTCTGTTCCCGGCCCGATAAGCGGACTGCTATTTGTCGCCGTGAGGCCAAGATCGCAAAACCTGCTCAAGGAAGCTCTGGACCTGCCGCCGATCGAGAGGGCTGCTCTGATCGACTGGCTTCTTAACAGCCTCGACAAGCCAGACGAAGCTGTCGATGCGGTGTGACGGAAGGGAATAGCCGCGAGACTGCGTGCCCACCGATCCGGCACGGCGGAAACCGTGTCAGCGGAGGATATTCTCGCTGAGTACCGAGCCCAATGATTCCCCTTCTTCCTGCGGGCATTTACAGATCGGGGCGAATTCAGTACAATTCGAAAATGGACTGGAAAGACTACATTGTTGCTGATCCCGCTGTCCTCGGCGGTAAGCCGACCGTCAAGGGCACGAGAATCTCGGTGGAATTCATAATCCAGCGGCTGGCGCAAGGTTGGACCGAGACCGAGCTGCTGGAGAATTATCCAAGACTGACGCCCAAGCATCTGCAAGCCGTATTCGCCTACGTCCAGGAGTGCATCGAGGATGGCTCGCTGATTAGCCCCGTGCAGAAGACGGACCAATGAGACTCCTCGCCAACGAGAATTTCCCGCTCAAGAGTGTTCCCGTCCTCCGGGTCGCAGGATTTGACATCAAGCTCGTGGGAATGGAATTCGCGGGGATCACTGATCGAGAGGTCATGGAGATCGCCATCCGCGAAGAGCGGACCATCGTCACGTTCGATCGGCACTACGGCGAGTTGATCTTTCGGCACGGCTACAAACCGCCGAGCGGCGTGATTTACCTGCGGTGGCGGCAATTTGGACCGGAAGACCCCGGGAGGTATCTCGCTGAGCTACTGACAAGTTCGAAGATTGACTTCTCTCACGCCTTAACCGTGATCGACCAGGATTCGATCAGGCAGCGCAGGTACTGACCTGAGAACAGGCAATTGGTAGGATGGGCTTTGAGCCCATGCGGTCCCCAGATGAAGATTCAAAAACCGCGATTCGTCATATGCATCGACAACGCCGGCTACGAAGCGTCCCTGGTTGTGCGGAAGATCTACGAAGTCCTTCCGGATGAAAAAGGGGCCGAGGATGACCTGCTTCGAGTGATTGACGAAAGCGGCGAGGACTACCTCTACCACCGCAGCCAGTTCATCCTCGTCGAATTCCCCGCGGAGGTGGAACGGGCGCTGACTACAGTCTGACCGGCGAGGCAGACCACTGGGAAACGTGCCCCAGAGGAAAAGCGGAGTCACGTAGGATGGGCTTTAGCCCATGCGGCCGTTATCAGCGAAGTCAGTACTCCTCCACGACGAGGAGAGGAATATGCCTGAAGTGCCGCGCATTTCGCGTGATCAATGGGTGGCCATTCGCCATGGCTGTAGCGGCGATCAGCACGTCCCTGTCGCCGGCCGGCTGGCCCATCTGCTGGAGAAAACCGGTGAGGAAACCGAAGAGCCGCGCCGCCGCGTCAGTGAACTCCAAAATCTCGAATCGACGCAGTAGAGTCCGGACGGCCTTTTCGTCCTCCTCCGGCCGAGGGGACCGACGATATACCGACGTAAAGCTCGGCCACGTTGAAACGAGTGGTGACGATCGTCTGCCCTTTCGCGGTCAATTCCTCGATCTTCCGGGCGGCCTGCTCTTTGCGCGGAGAGGCTCTCCTACCCAAATCGATCAAAAGGGTCGTATCGAGGCACGCCATCACCGCCTCCTGGGGGAGGGCCGTCGGCGTCTTCTGATCTGCGCTTCAACCGCGGCCGCAGCTTCCTCACTGATCGGTTGTTCGCGGATTTCCTTCAGGAATTGCTGCACATCCATCGGCTCTCTCACCACTCGCTTGATGACCTGACTGAACGACTCGGCTTCTTTTTGCACGGCCTTGAGCCGGTCGTAAGCCTCCAGATCGATGCTGATCGTCTTGGTCGCCATAGAACTACCTTTCTCATGTGCATGTACATACATGTACATGATAGGACGAACTCCTTACGCTGTCAACCGGAATCGTTCGACAAGGTGTCGAAATAAGTATGGCGTCCCCGAAATTGTAACAATCTGTCGCCAGTCAGATATTACCCGCGAGGACTTCCTGGCCGCGTACGAAAGGGCCTGAGCGGGCCGTTGCGTAGGATGGGCTTCAGCCCATGCGGTCTTTGTCGAGGGATGTCATTACCGTTTCTGGCTGGAGGAACGGTGGCGTCTCTTGATCTGTAATTCAATCGCGGCCGTGGCCTCCTTGCTGATCGGCTGCTCGCCGATTCTCTTGAGGAATTGCTGCACCTCCAGCGGTTTCTTCACCACCCGCTTGATGACTTGACTGAACGACTCCGTCTCTTTCTGGACGGCCTTCAGCCGTTCATAAGCCTCCAGATCGATGCGGATCGTCTTGGTCGCCATGAAGCCGCCCTCTATCTTCGTGTGTATGCGTCACATGAAATGGTTGGCTCCATACTCTGTCAAGGGGAATTGTTCCACAGCCCGTCGAGATTAGTATGGCGTCCCCGAAATCCCGTCCCCGAAATCCCCGTCGAAATAAGTATGGTGAGACTATGTAGCAAGCCTCCTTCCGGTTTGTGAGCCGGAGGAGATAATAGCGGGTGTTTCGGAACCCGGACCATTAAGGAGACTTGCTATGCGGTACGTAGGATTGGATGGGCACTATCGAAGTTCGACCTTTTGTGTTCTGGATGAGAATGGGCAGGAATTACAGTGTGAGACGGTGCGGGGGCACTGGCCGAAACTATTCGAGCGGCTGCGCACGGTGAGCGGGCCCTGGACGATCTGCTTCGAGGCGACGTGCGGCTATGGCTATCTGTACCGGGAGCTGTCGCGCCTGGCGCAGCGGGTCGTGGTAGCGCACCCGGGCCAGTTGCGCTTGATCTTCCGGGCCAAGCGCAAGAACGACCGGATTGACGCCCGCAAGCTGGCGAAGCTGCTGTATCTGGACGAAGTGCCCACGGCCTACGTGCCCAACGAGGAGGTGCAGAGCTGGCGGGAACTGATCGAACACCGCCGGCACAGGATGGACCGTCAGACGATCTGTAAGAACGCGATCCGCCGTCTGCTGCGTTCCCACGGCCAGATTGCCCCCAAAGGGCTCTGGACCAAGAAAGGCCTGGCGTGGTTACGCCAGGAGGAGATGCCCACCTCGGCCGCCCGGCTCAAACGGGACCTGCTGCTGGACGAGTTGGGCGATGCCCAACGACGTGTGCGGACCGTGACGAAAGTCTTGGACGAGAGCGGCGAACGTCACCCCGGGGTGCTCTTGCGGCGGACGATCCCGGGGGTGGGGATCCGCACGGCGGAGACCGTGGTTGCCTATATGGATAAGGCGGAGCGGTTTACTCGTAGTAAGCAGGTGGGCGCCTATTTCGGATTCGTTCCCTGCCAGGATGCCAGCGCCGGAGTCAATCGCCTGGGACACATCACGCGGCAAGGTCCGGCGACCGCCCGCAAGTATCTGGTGGAAGCGGCGTGGCCAGGGGTGTACCGCTCCCCGACCATCCGGGCCTATTTCGAGCGGGTCCAACACGGCCGCCCGGAGCGACGCAAGATCGCGCTGGTGGCGACGGCCCACTACCTGCTGCGGTGCATGCACGCGATGCTGGTGCACAATCAACCGTGGCACGAGGCGGCGTGAGCACCGACCGAACCGAGCGGACGGGACCCGCCCCGCGCCGCGGGAGTCGGACTCCGATCCGCGGGAAGAGAAGAGGCGGTTCAAAGAAGAAAAGGAGATCGGGGACATCGACAGACAAGACGTTTCAGCGACGATTCGCGGGATTACCTGACCGGACTCCGCTCCTGGGGACTGAGGGCTATGCGACCTCGTTATGGTGAATGGAGCCGGTTTCGTACGTAGCCGCCTGGCACCCCGAACCGGGTGATGCCGAATAGATTTTTGGAACTCCCGCGAAAAAATCCCGCGACCGTCTTGACAACGGCTTGCTCATAGACGTCCCCAGAATTACGCCCGTGGCCCCGAATCTCGCGTCCGCGGAATTCTCATTGGCTCATCGTGGGGCTTCACCTCCTGTTAATTGCTCAAGTTCTTTTGCGATAATCGCAGCTTCCCGTTGAACTCTCTCCACACATGAAGTCTCTTGCGCGGACAAGCGAGCCAGGTTCGCCAGGAACAAGTTGAGGGTATCGCGGTCGTCCTTTGACTGGAGAACGACCTTCTTCCCTTGGTAGGCGTACTTCGGGTGCCTTTCTTGGATGAAGGACAGGTACCTTGTGCCTTCATGCACAAATGCTTTTCTTATTCCGATGATGTCCAAAGCACCATTCAGGTTCCTGGCCTTCGTCTTATTCCAGCCAGCTAACGTTCTTTCCTTTTGGGCCAAGTCGAGATTGGAGTTCTTGACCCTGGCCTTGAACTCATCGAACCGTTGTTTTACTTGGTTTTCGTATTGACTCAGGATGGTTTCGGCTTTTTCGTAGTCTACTCGACATCTGGAAAGAACGTCCGCTTGCGTCAACATCTCTTGGTTGAATATGGATGCCAGATTGCATTTATCCAGTTCTCCATTCATTCTATCGGCGTCGCGCTGCACGTCACGCGTCCAGTCAGCTATGAGTTCGACTAGTCCGGTCATTTTTCCATACGGTGTTCCGTTTATTCTCTCATGCGGTATTTGTCCACCTGCAAGAGCGTCCTTCGAGATTGAGGAGAGTGCTTGCACTACCGTCTTTGCGTCCGATGCGTCGCGTAGGAGAGTTGCCGACTTGTACACTGCGATAGCAGAGACAATCAGGATGAAGCAAGAGACTGCCAGTCGTTTCTTGTTGCGTAGCGTCCTCCGCCCCAGGACTATCAGGCCCAACGCAATCCAAAATGCATGGCCAGTCAACGCACCAAGTTCATCAGCAAAGCCCTCTGCGGGCGGCGTGTAATACCGACTGCATGCCGAAAACAAGGAACGCAATTGACATCGCGCCTATAACAAAGGAGCAGATTGTGAGATTCCTCTGGAAGTGGTTACCCTGCTGCACTACAACCCGTGCTGTATCCGTCGTCTCGACAACGGGTTGACTTTCGGCGATACGTTGCACAGGAGTATGACTATTTTCAGGCTGATACATCGTATGTGTCCTTTCCTTGGGCACGGGTTCGCAAAGAAAAGATGTGGTTGACTGTCTCGGGTGGCGTCAGCGGCAACCTTCTCTCATGCCATAGACCGTGTGCGTGCGCCAGTGACCCCGATCATTCACATTCGCCGTCCGCCATGAACTGTCTGAACTCCTTGATAATCTGCTCTTCAGTCAAGGTGCAGCCTTCCATCGTTATGAGCGCCACGCGAATCTCACCATCGGCGGCTGTGACAGCGCTGGATGGTCCCACGTCTTTCCGGCTATGTTTCCACTCCAACGAGTCCCAGTTGGGAAGGAACCGACGAACCTCGGCAACGGTGACGGTCCCGCCGTGACGCTCGGCAAACTCATGGCACCGATTCTCGTGGATTCTCGTCAATCTGATGTGCCAGTCCTTTCCGTCCGGACTGACAGATAGAAATCCGCCGTCTGGTGCATACCCTTTCATCTTGGTCCCTCCCGTTAATGCCAGACTCTCATCGCTCTTCTACTTGATAAGATCAGTACCTCGGTGGGCCCGCCACAAGTGCAATCCCTGACTGCTGTGCGCTTTATCGGCTGGAAAGGGGGGCGAGATAAGAAGAAAGCGTAGAAGGCAGGAGTCGGGGATCAAGTGTCAGGGGCCAGTGGCGGGGAGAAACCGCGAAGCACGCGAACGGCTCACGAGTCAGTCCCGGTGAGCACTCTGCGTGGCGTCAATAAAGGCGGCGTTCATCGCATTTGGGGTGCCAGCGGAGAGGGTGGGAAGATCGCCGTAATGATCCACCACGGGCACAAGGGCGGTGACGCGGCCTCGCAGCAGAATCACTCCCCGCTGGTATCCGCAAGGCGATAAACGCATCAGTTCGCCCGAAGGCCGGGGTCATGCGAATCTGTGTCTGGCCACCGGTACGGTATGAATCCATGTTCGGGGGGAGGGGCGGAATACGCCGGCGGTCTGTGCGGTCTTCGTAGTGTGGGCGTCCTCGCCCGCTGAACTTGAGGACCAGCACCGGCCACAAAGGTCGTGCGAAGACGCACGGCCGAGGGGCGAGCGGGGACGCTCGCGCTACGAGGAGGACGCGAATCCGCCACCGAATGCCGACCGCAGCCGTTCGAGAATTGGCGGGAAATTGACATTGCCTGCGCCCTTGCCCTCTGTATAATGATACGTCCCTGGTGTGCAATGGAGGATTGTGTCCCACGCCCTGTTGTGACCCCAGGGGCCAGAGCCGTCTTCGTCGAGCGGTTGCGGTTGCGACGCTCGTATCGGTTGCGTCAATCGTAGGCCGGCGCAAGCTACGCGGGACGCCTGCCGACGGACGAAACGAGCCTCGTCACCGAGGGACGACAGACGGTCTGGCACGGTGTTCTCGCAATAAAACGGGGATCGTGAGCGTTTTTCTTTGCGAAAAGACGCTTTGCCAGGAGGTGTGCGACGAGTCTTTTGGATAAGGAGGTACGAGATGGCAAGACCGGTAACGCTGTTCACGGGACAATGGGCGGACCTGCCGCTGGAGGTCCTGGCGCAGAAGGCCAAGAGCTGGGGCTATGACGGCCTGGAGCTGGCCTGCTGGGGCGACCACTTCGAGATCGACAAGGCCCTCAAGGACGACAAGTACTGCAAGGCCAAGACGGGCGATGCTCGACAAGTACGGCCTGAAGGTGTTCGCCATCTCGAACCACCTGGTCGGGCAGTGCATCTGCGACAACATCGACCAGCGTCACAAGAGCATCATCCCGCCCGCGATCTGGGGCGACGGCAATCCCGAGGGCGTCCGGCAGCGGGCGGCCCAGAACATGATCGACGCCGCCAAGGCCGCCAAGAAGTTCGGCCTCAAGGTCGTCAACGGCTTCACCGGCAGCTCGATCTGGCACCTGCTGTACTCCTTCCCGCCGGTCTCGAAGGACATGATCGACGCCGGCTACGCGGACTTCGCCAAGCGTTTCACGCCGATCCTCGATGCGTTCAAGAAAGAGGGCATCAAGTTCGGCCTGGAAGTGCACCCCACCGAGATCGCTTTTGACCCCGCCTCCGCCCAGCGGGCCATCGACGCCGTCAAGGGCCACGAGTGCTTCGGCTTCAACTACGACCCGAGCCACTTCGGCTACCAGGGCGTCGATTACGTGAAGTTCATCCGCATGTTCGGCAAGCGGATCTGGCACTGCCACATGAAGGACGTGTGGTGGGGCCACGGGGATGGCACCGTCGGCGTCTTCGGCGGCCACATCGATTTCGCCGACCCGCGCCGGTACTGGGACTTCCGGTCCATCGGCCACGGGGACATCAACTTCGAGGAAATCGTCGTCGCGCTCAACGACGTCGGATATCAGGGCCCGCTCTCGATCGAGTGGGAGGACAGCCGGATGGATCGCGAGCACGGGGCGGCCGAAGCCGTGCCAGTTCATCAAGAAGGCCGACTTCAAGCCTTCGCAGCTTGCCTTCGACTCGGCTTTCGAAAAGAAATAATCATAACTACAGTGAGGCCCGGAGGTTGCGAAAACCTCCGGGCCTCACCGGTTTATCTGTTCGTGGCGAGGCCATCTTGGCCTTGCTCTTTGTGACGAGGGCATCTTGCCCTCGAATCGCGGCGCAGCGATGCCCGCGACACGCAAGGGCGGGACGCCCTCGCCACGCGTGCCATCGCCGAGCCGCGCTTGACGGCGACACTTATCTGTGGCTGAGTGTGTAAAGAAAGCAGCAGGCATGAGCATGAACCAGAACGTCAGCCGGCGCCAGTTCCTCACGACAGCAGCCGGCGCCGCAGTGGGGGTAGTGGGAGTTCCGTACATTGTCAGTTCGTCGGCCTTGGGGGCCAACGGGGCCGTGGCGGCCAGCGAACGCATCACGATGGGTTGCATCGGCGTCGGTTGGCAGGGCGGTTCCAACATGGGGGACTTCCTCCGCGAGAAGGACTGCCGGATCGTCGCGATCTGCGACGTGGACAAGAATACGCTCCAGGGGGCCATCAACACCGTCAACAAACGGTACGGCAACCAGGACTGTGCCGGCTACAACGATTTCCGGGAGCTGCTGGCCCGCACCGACATCGACTGTGTCTCGCTCGGCCTGCCCGACCACTGGCACGCGATCCCGGCGATTGAAGCCGCCCGCTCCGGCAAGGACATCTACGGCGAAAAGCCGCTTTCGCACGACCTGCGCGAGGGTCGAGCGATGTGCGACGCGGTCAAACGATACGGCCGGATCTGGCAGACGGGAAGCTGGCAGCGCTCCCAGGCGCATTTCCGCTTCGCGTGCGAGCTGGTCCGCAACGGCCGGATCGGCAAGGTGCACACGGGTCGAGGTCGGACTGCCGTCGGGGCACTCCGATTTCGCCAAGACGGCGGGCCAGGAGCAGATTGTGCCGCCGCCGGCAGGACTCGATTATGAGCCGGTGGATCGGACCGGCCCCGTACACGCCTTACCGCCCCGCACTGCTGCCCAAGAACTGGCGGTGGGTCCTCGATTACGGCGGCGGGCAGCTCATGGATTGGGTCGGCCACCATGTGGACATCGCCCACTGGGGCATGGGTTGGGACAGGACGGGCCCTCTGGAAATCGAAGGGGTCGGCGAGTACCCCAAAGACAAGCTCTATGACAGCCCGGGCCGGTATCGGCTGACAGCCAAGTACCCCGGCGACGTGACGGTAGTCATCGCCGGCGGTTACCGCGACATCCGCAGTGGCACCAAGTGGATTGGCGACAAAGGCTCGGTCTGGGTGGATCGCGGCGATCTCACCAAGAGCGTGATAACCGAGCCCAAGGAGTTGAAAGACTGGAGAAACTGGGGGCCGGCGACGTTCATCTGTACGAGATCGCCGGGTCATTGGCGGAACTTCCTCGATTGCGTCAAGAGCCGCAAGGAGACGATCGCGCCGTGCGAGACGGCCCAGCGCTCGGCGACCCCGGGCCACCTCGGGCGAATCGCCATGTGGCTGGGCCGCAAGATCAAGTTCAACCCTGAAACCGAAGAGATTATCGGCGATCCGGTCGCCACCCAGATGCTGGGCCGGCCGTACCGAAGTCCTTGGCATCTCTAAACTTGTGAGAAGGTGATCGAATGAAACAGACAAACATGAATCGGCGCGACTTCCTCGAAGACCGCGGCGGGAGCGGCGGCTGCTCGCGAGCGTCCCCTATGTAGTGCCGTCGTCGGTCCTTGGGGCACAGGGGCAGACCCCGCCCAGCAATCGCATCGTCCTGGGGTTCATCTCCTGCGGCAAGCAAAGCCAACACCTGATGCGGTCGTTCCTGCTGCCCAGCACGCAGGTCGTCGCGGCCTGCGACGTGGACAAGCTCAAGCTCGAGCGCAGCGCCGGGAGCATCGTCGAAAAGCACTATGCCGACCGGAAGGACGGCTCGTACAAAGGGTGCGCGCGGTATCACGATTTTCATGAACTGCTGGCCCGGCCGGACATCGACGCGGTGGTGATTTCGACGCCGGACCACTGGCACGCGATCGCCACGATCGAGGCCTGCCGGGCGGGCAAGGACGTCTACTGCGAAAAACCGCTGACGCAGACGATTGCCGAAGCCCAGGCGATGGTCAAGACGATCCGGCAGCTTGGGCGTGTCTTCCAGACGGGCAGCATGCAGCGGTCCTCGCGGGAGTTCCGCTTCGCCTGCGAGCTGGTGCGAAACGGCTATATCGGCGACATCAAGCACGTGACGGTGAACGTCGGCGGGCCGCCGCAGGACAAAGTGCTGAAGCCCGAGCCCGTGCCCGATTACCTCGACTGGGACATGTGGGTCGGCCCGGCGATGTGGCGGCCCTACAACAACGATCTGGCCCCGCACATCAGTTTCGACGGCTTCCCCAATTGGCGCGACCACATCTTCTATGGCGGCGGCGGCATGACCGACTGGGGCGCCCACCACTTCGACATTGCCCAGTGGGGCCTCGGAATGGACGGCAGCGGCCCGGTGGAAATCACTCCGCCCGACGGCAAAGACTACAAAGTCCTCACCTACAAGTACGCCAACGGCATCACCATGACGCGGGATAGTCAGGTCCGTGGTCCGGATGGGACCGGCCTCCCGTTTACGGGCGATGCTTACCAGCAGTGGCTGCAGCGCGTTCCGCGCGCCTCGTGGCCGCGATGTCAACGGTGTCCTCTTCGAAGGTACGACAGGCAAGGTCGAGGTCAATCGCGGCTACCTGAAGACGTGGCCGGATGCCCTCAAGGACCAGGCGATCAAGCCCGACCAGGTGCACCTGTATGACAGCAGGAACCACTACACCGACTGGCTCGAAGCCATCCGCAAGCGGACCGATCCGATCTGCAAGATCGAGATCGGCGCCAGCTCGGTGACCGTGTGCCACCTCGGCAATATCGCCTACACCCTTGGGCGGCCGTTGAAGTGGGACCCGAAACGCCAGGTGTTCCTCGGCGACGATGAGGCCAACCGCATGCTGTGGCGGCCGATGCGAGGCCCTTGGCATATTTGAGTGGCATGGGCATCTTGCCCATGTTGAGATTTAAGTGATCACGGGCAAGATGCCCGTGCTACAGAGAATGGGAGAACAGTACATGACCAAGATAGACCTATCCCGCCGGCACTTCCTGCGGAACGCCGCGGGCGTCTCGGCGGCGGTCGTCGGTTTCCCGTACATTGTCAGCTCCTCGGCCCTGGGGGCCAACGGGGCCGTGGCGGCCAGCGAACGCATCACGATGGGCTGTATCGGCGTCGGCGGCCAGGGCACGAGCGACATGCGGGGCTTCTTGGGCAAGAAATTGGCCCGCGTCGTGGCGGTCTGCGACGTGGATCAACGCAACGCCGACCGGGCCAAAGGCTTCGTGGACAAGCAGTACGGCAACTCGGACTGCGTCATCTACCATGACTTTCGCGAGATCATCGCCCGAACTGACGTTGATGCCCTGTTGCTGGCGATGCCGGACCACTGGCATTCGATCCCCGTCATCATGGCGGCCCAGGCGGGCAAGGACATGTACGCCGAGAAGCCCCTGGCCCGGACGATCCACGAGGCCAAGGTGATGCGGGACACGGTGAACAAGTACGGCCGGATTTGGCAGACGGGGAGCTGGCAGCGGTCCGTGGAGAACTTCCATCACGGCTGCGAGCTCGTTCGCAGCGGCCGGATCGGGAAGGTGACGCGCGTGGAGGTGGGCCTGCCGACCGGCAGCCCGCGGCAAGAACAACCCGGTGCAGCCGGTGCCCGAGGGCGTCGATTGGGACTTTTGGCTGGGTCCGGCCCCGTGGGTGCCGTTCCGGGGCGTGCTGCACTGGGATTGGCGCTGGATGATGGACTACTCCGGCGGCCAATTGACCGACTGGGCGGGCCATCACATCGACATCGCCCACTGGGGCCTGGGCATGGACGACACCGGCCCGGTGGAGATCGAGGGCAAGGGCGTTTACCCGAAGGACGGCATCTTCAACGTCCCGACGGAGTACAAATTCACCTGCAAGTACGCCAACGGCGTGGAGATGGTCGTGGCCAACGACCAGCAGGTGCCCAAGGGGATGGGCACCGTCTGGTACGGCGAGAAGGGCTGGGTCCACGTGGATCGCGGCCGGCAGGCGACGAACCCGCCGGAACTGTGGAACGAAGTGATCGGCCCCGATGAGATCAAGCTTTACAAGAGCCGGGACCACGAGCAGAATTTCCTCGATTGCGTGAAGTCCCGCCAGAAGACGATCACGCCGATCGAAGTGGCGTGCCGCTCGATCAGCGTCGGGCTGCTGGGCGAAATCGCCATGCTGCTGGAGCGCAAGGTCCGCTGGGACCCTGTGAAAGAAGAGTTTGTCAACGATCCCGAGGCCACCCGGCTGCTGTCGCGGCCGATGCGGGCCCCGTGGCATTTGTAATCGAATGCGAGGTTTGAAGTGTGAAGTGCGAGGGCCGACGTTCCACTTCAAACTCAAACGTCAAACTGTTTTGAATGCAGAAAGGAACGAACATGATCAGGTCAAGAGGAATCGCCGCGATGCTGCTCGTCGAGCTTCTGCCTGTCCACGGCATTGTGGGCCCAGTCGCCGAAAGAGCTGCGGAAATTGAAGGATGAGGAGATCGCCAAGATCAAGGCGGCCCTGCCGGACAAGGCGGTCGCCAAGCCGGCCCAGCCGCGCAAGATGCTGGTCTTCTGGAAGTGCGAAGGATTCTTCCATACGAGCATCCCGGTGGCGAACGAGGCCCTGAAGATGATGGGCGAGAAGACCGGGGCCTTCCAGGTGACGGCGGTCACGGACGATTACTCGGTCTTCACCGCCGAGTCGCTCAAGCAGTTTGACATCATCTGCCTGAACAACACGACGCACCTGAAGTTCGATCCCAAGGCGACGCCGGACCGGTGCCAGGCGCTGCTGGATTTCGTCAAGAGCGGCAAGGGCCTGGTCGGCATCCACGCCGCCTGCGACAACTTCTATGAGTGGCCCGAGGGCGCGGAGATGATGGGCAGCCAGATTCAGCGGCCATCCCTGGACCTCCGGCGGCACCTGGGCGTTCAAGATCGACGAGCCCGACCATCCGCTGATGGCGCCGTTCAAGGGCCAGGGCTTCAAGCTCAAGGATGAGATCTATCGCACCGCCCGGCCGCTCTATTCGCGCAGCAAGGAACTGGTGCTCATGAGCCTCGACACGAGCGATCCGACCACCCGCAACGTCAAGGAGTGGAAAGATGGCGATGAGGATACGGGCATCTCCTGGGTCAAGGAAGTGGGCAAGGGCCGCGTCTTCTATTGCTCGCTGGGCCACAACGACCCGATCTTCATGAACCCGGTCCTTCTCGAACATTTCCTGCGGGGCATTCAGTTCGCCGCGGGCGATTTCCCGGTGCCGACGAAGCCGAAGGGACAGGCCGCCAAGGCAGCCAGCAATGCCAGCAGCAGCAACAGGGTCAAGCCTGGAACAGCAGTTGGCCAAGGTCAAGACGTACGATTTCGGCGACAGCCGGGCAGCGCTGACGGAACTCAGCGACGAGATTCGCAAGGCCTACGGCAAGCCCGATGAGCTGAAGAAATACGAGGCGGCGCTGGATGACGTGCTCAAGTCGGATGCGAAGTACGCGGGCAAGCAGTATGCCTGCCGCGAGCTGAGCATCATCGGGACGGACCAGTCGGTGCCCGTGCTGGCCGCCATGCTGACGAATCAGGAATACTCGGACATGGCCCGCTACGCCCTGGAGCGCATCCCGGGCGAGGCCGCGAACAAGGCGCTGCTGCGACGCCCTGGCCAAGGCCGACGGCAAGGCCAAGATCGGCATCGTCAACAGCCTCGGCGAGCGCGGCTGCACAGCCGCCGCCGGCGGATATCGCCAAGTGCACGGACAGCTCGGATAAGGTCCTGTGCGGCGCCGCGATCAGTGCTCTGGGCAAGATCGGCGGACCGGATGCGGTCAAGGCGCTGGATAAGGCCCGCGCCGGCGCTGCCGACAACCTGAAGCTGGCGATCTATGATGCCTATCTGAAGATCGCGGAGAAGATGGTGGCCCAGGGCCAGAAGGCCGACGCCATGAAGATCTATACCGGCCTGAATAAGCACGGCGTGCCGCAATGGTTCGCACCGCCGCGCTCAAAGGCATCGTCAACGCCAGACAAGTAGTGGCGAGCGGATGCAGATGGCAGAACCGTCGGCCTGCGTGTCACACCGTGGCCGCGCGCGGACGGATCAGGGACAACAGACATGACTCAGCGATCGAGGAGTTCTGTGTTTGCTGGTTGATGGCAGCGCTTGCCGTGGGCTGACCCAGCTCTGGCGGCCGGCGCTGCCGGGGACCAGGCAACCAGGACATCATCAACATGGTGATCGACGCCCTCAAGAGCAACGATCCCCAGATGCAAAGCGGCGTCATGAGCATCGTGCGGAGTCTTCCGGGGCCGGAGGTCACCAAGGCCCTGGTGCAGGAGTTGCCCAAGCTGCCGCCGGCCGGCCAGGTGCAACTGCTCTCGGCGCTGGGCGATCGGGCCGATGCCACGGCCCTGCCGGCCGTGATCGAGGCCGGTCAAGTCGCAGGACGAAGCGGTCCGCGTGGCGGCGCTGCGGGCCGTCGGCCAACTGGGCAGCGTGGCGGAGCTTGCCGCTGCTGGCCGAGCGGGCCGCGGCGAGCCAAAGGCGCCGAGCAGAAAGCGGCGCGCGAGGGCCTCTACCGGCTGCGCGGGCCGGAAGTGGATGCGGCGATTCTCAAGGCTCTTCCCTCGGCGGCCCCCGCGGTCAAAGCGGAGTTGATCGATGCCATTGGCGAGCGCAACATCGCCGGGTCGATCGAGACGCTGCTCACAGACCGGCAAGGACGAGGACCGCAAGGTCCGGCTGGAGTCGTTCCGGGTCCTGAAGATCGTCGCCAAGCCGGCCGACCTGCCGGCGCTGGTGAACCTGCTGCTGGCGACCAAGAACGAGGCGGAGCGGGGCGAGGCGGAGAAGATGGTGGCGGCCGTGGCCCACAAGATCGAGGACAAGGCCCACCAGTCGGCCGCGGTGCTGGCCGTGCTGCCGAACGTCAAGGAGACCGCCGGACCGGGCGTCCCTGCTGCGCGTGCTCGGCCGGATCGGCGACGCCGGCTCGCTGCCGACGTTGCGGACGGCCTTGGACAGCCGCGAGGCGGAGATTCAGGATGCGGCGATCCGCGCCCTGTCGGATTGGCCGACCGCCGAGCCGGTGCCCGACCTGCTGAAGGTGGCCCAGACCTCGACGAATCAGGTGCACAAGATCCTCGCACTGCGGGGCTTTGTGCGGCTGCTCGGCCTCGAAAGCGACCGGCCCGCCGAGCAGACGATCGACCTCTACAAGAAAGCAATGGACCTGGCCGGTGACGCCACGGAGAAAAAACGCGTGCTCGCGGGCCTGGGGGGCATGAAATCCCTGGCGGCGCTAGACATGGCGGCCGGGTATCTCGATGACGTGGCCCTGCACCTGGAGGCCGAGTCGGCCGCGGTCCGGATCGCGCCGGCCCTTGTCGCCGCCAATCCGCAGCGGGTGAAAGAAGTGCTCCAAAAGGTGGTCCAGGGCACCAAGAATGATGCGATTCGCGAGCAGGCACAGCAGATCGTCAATCAAATCAAGCCGTGAGTCGTGGAGAACAATGCCATAGGGGTCTATTCTTTCATTCACTACAGGTGAGGAGCTAAGCTCATGTTGAACATCACGCGTCGTCAGTTTATTAAAAGCACGGCTGCCGTTGGGGCCGCCTGCACAGTGGGCTTTCCCAGCCTCATTCGGGCCAAGGGACTCAACGAGAAGCTTCAAGTGGGGTTCATTGCCGCCAGCGGACGAGCGGACGCCCATACGGACTTTTGCCATAACGCGGGCCTGCAGTGCATCGCCTTTGCGGAGATCGACAAGACCCTGTGGAAAGGTGTCCACGGTAAGAAAGGCTGGGAACAGGCGGTCGGGTATACGGATTGGCGGAAGGTCGTTCGAAAACCACGGCAAGCAGCTCGATGTGGTCTTCGTGGCCACGCCGGACCACAGCCACTTTGCCCCGTCGATGACGGCCGTGTCCATGGGCATCCACTGCTACACCGAGAAGCCGCTGACCTGGTCGGTGCGCGAGGCCCAACTGCTGGCGGCCGCCTACGCCAAGAATCCCAAGGTCGTCACCCAGATGGGCAACCAGGGCCACGCCGGCAACGGTTGGCGGCTGGCCTACGAATACATCAAAGCGGGCGCGGTCGGCGACATCAAGGAGTTTCACACCTGGACGAATCGTCCGATCTGGCCGCAGGGCGGCGACCGGCCGGCAGGATCGGACCCGGTGCCCGATACGCTGGACTGGGAGGCTTGGATCGGCCCGGCCCCGATGCGTCCCTACAAGAAAGATGTCTATCATCCGTTCAACTGGCGGGGCGTCGTCGATTTCGGCTCCGGGGCCTTGGGCGACATGGCCTGCCACACGACCGACGGCATTTATGCCATCATGGAGCCGGGCTACGCGGCCACGGCCGAACCGATTTTTATGACCGCCCCAGTTAAGGACCAATTCCCCGCCGGAATGACCATCAAGATGACGTTCCGGCCGGCGACCACCCAGAAAAGGCTGCCAGGCCGGCCCGGTTTCACAACCTACTGGTACGAGGGACTGGTGAAGGCCGGTATGAACCCAATGACCCCCAAGCTTGGAACATGCCTCCCATCCCCGAGGAACGCAAGGTGGACGGCCCAAACTGCCGCGCACGGGAAACCTGATCGTCGGCACCAAGGGCAAGATGATCGTCGAGGACGACTACTGGGACAGCCCGTACCTGATCCCGAAGGCCCGGTTCCAAGGAGTTCGGCAACAAGCCCCCGCAACTGCTGGAACGCTCGCCCGGCCATCATGAGGAGTTCATCATGGCCTGCAAGGGCGAGAAGCCGCGGGAGTTCAGCCAGTCCAACTTCGGTTACTCGGGTCCCATGGCCGCCAATATCCAGCTCGGCAACCTCTGTGCCCGCGCGGGAAAGAAGCTCGAATTGGACGAAGCGGGGAAGATCACGAGCGATCCCAAGATCAACGACCTCGCCTGGCGCGAGCCGCGCAAGGGTTGGGGACCGCTGGAGATGAAGGTTTAGTGTTCCGTACAGATGCGGATTAGCCCGCGAAATACAAGCACGAGAAGTAAAGGAGCCAAGCTCATGTCAAACATCACGCGTCGCGACTTTATCAAGGGCACGGTTGCGGTGGGAACCGCTGCGATCAGCTTCCCGAACATCATCCGGGCCCAGGGACTCAACGAAAAACTCCAGGTGGGATTCATCGGTGCGGGCGGACAGGCGGGGAGCCATACGGGCTTCTGCAGCAAGGCGCGGCCTGCAGTGCGTCGCCTTCGCGGAGGTCGATAAGAACCACTGGGGTGGCGTTCACGGCAAGAAGGGCTGGGAACAGGCGGCCGGATATACGGATTGGCGCAAGGTGTTCGAGAACCACGCCAAGAAGATCGACGTGATCTTCGTGGCGGTGCCGGATCACACGCCATTTTGCCCCCTCGATGACCGCCGTTTCCATGGGCATCCATTGCTACACCGAAAAGCCGTTGACCTGGTCGGTGCGCGAGGCCCAACTGCTGGCGGCCGCCTATGCCAAGAACCCCAAGGTCGTCACCCAGATGGGCAACCAGGGCCACGCCGGGCAACTGGCTGGCGGCTGGCGTATGACTACATCAAGGCCGGCGCGATCGGCGACGTGCAGGAGTTCCACACCTGGACGAATCGCCCCATCTGGCCGCAGGGCGGCGACCGTCCCGACTGGAACCGACCCCGGTGCCGGACACGCTCGACTGGGAGGCGTGGATCGGCGCGGCGCCGATGCGGCCCTTTGCCGTCCGCGGAGACGAACACGAGAGGGAAAGACAGAAGAGGGCGGAGAGGTCCGCGGTCCCTATCATCCCTTCAACTGGCGTGGCTTCGTCGATTTCGGCTCCGGGGCCCTGGGCGACATGGCCTGCCACACGACCGACGGCATCTATGCGATCATGGAGCCGGGCTACGCGGCCACGGCCGAGCCGATCTTCATGACCGCCCCGGTCAAGGACCAATTCCCGGCCGGCATGACCATCAAGATGACCTTCCGGCCGCGCCACAAGGCGCCGGCCGGCCCGGGTTCACCACCTTCTGGTACGAGGGCACGAAGGCCGGTACGGACCCCAATGACCCCCTTGGAACATGCCTGCCACGCCCGAGGAACTCAAGGTGGACGAGGCCAAACTGCCGCGCACGGGAAACCTGATCGTCGGCACCAAAGGCAAGATGCTCGTCGAGGCGACTACTGGGACAGCCCGTGACTGATCCCGGAGGCGCGGTTCAAGGAGTTCGGCAAGCCCAAGCAACTGCTGGAACGCTCGCCCGGCCATCATGAGGAGTTCATCGCGGCCTGCAAGGGCGAGAAGCCGCGGGAGTTCAGCCAGTCCAACTGGAGCTACTCGGGCCCGATGGCGGCGAACATCCAGCTCGGCAACCTCTGCGCCGCGCGGGCAAGAAGCTCGAGCTGGACGAAGCCGGGCAAGATCGTCAGCGATCCGAAGATCAACGACCTGGCCTGGCGCGAGCCCCGCAAGGGCTGGGGACCGCTGGAGATGAAGGTCTAAGAGGGTATTAGAACGGGTGGCAGCCTCAACCACTGCGCCAGCAGGGGTTGGGGATGGGTTGGCCTGTGAACGGGCGACCTGCCCGAAGACCGGCCCAGCCATCCCCAAGGCCTTTGGCCTTGAGGCTGCCACCCGGAGAATACAGGCTTCTCATATACTCTCTGAGAGAATCGCGAAACTGGGAATGTGACTTATGAGAGAGTCGGGCGATTCACAGAAGGCCCAACGTAGGTCGGGCCTGTCACGTCGGAAGTTTGTGGGGGTGGCTGCGGCGGCCGCTGCGTTCACGTTTGTGCCGAAACACGTGCTGGGCGGGGCGGGGCAACCGCTCGGCGAACGAGAAGCTGAACATCGCCGGCATTGGCGTCGGCGGGCAGGGTGGGGGCGACATCGACCAGTTGTCGAAGGATGGCGCCAACATCGTGGCCCTGTGCGACGTCGATGACGACCATGCGGCCGGGACCTTCAAAAAGTTCCCCAACGCCCGCAGGTACAAAGACTTCCGGCAGATGCTGGACAAAGAGAACAAGAACATCGACGCGGTGATGGTCGCCACTCCCGATCATTGCCATGCCCCGGCGGCGATCCGGGCCATGCGGATGGGCAAGCACGTGTACGTCGAAAAGCCCATGGCCCATACGATCTATGAAGCCCGGCGGATGACCGAGATCGCGAAGGAAAAGGGCGTGGTGACGCAGATGGGACAGGGCGGCCATGCGGGCGAGGGACTGCGGCTGAGCTATGAGTTCATTCACGATGGCGCGATCGGCCCCGTTCGCGAAGTGCACGTATGGACCGACCGCCCCGGCGTACCCGGGCATCCGTGGTGGCCGCAGGGGATCGAGCGGCCGAAGGACACGATGCCTGATCCCCGCGAAGCTGGATTGGAATTTGTGGCTGGGGCCGGCCCATTGGCGGCCCTATCACAAGGCTTATGTCCCGCGCGATTGGCGGGGCTGGTGGGAATTCGGCTCCGGCGCGATGGGCGATATGGCGGTGCATAACGCCGACCCGGCGTTCTTCTGCCTCGATCTCGATGCCCCGACGGCGGTCGAGACGGAAAGCAGCGGCTCGAACGACGAGACCCTGCCCAAGTGGTCGATCATCACGTACTACTTCCCCGCCAAGGGCGATCGGCCGGCGGTCAAGATGGTTTGGTACGATGGCGGCAAGCTGCCCCCGCGTCCGCCGGAGTTGGAGGAGAATCGCCAACTGGGCGACAATGGCATCCTGTTCGTCGGCGACAAAGGCAAGATCCTCTGCGGCGGCTGGTCCGGTGCCGCGCAACTGATCCCGGAATCCAAGATGAAAGAGTACAAGCTGCCGGCCAAGACGTTGCCACGCTCCCCCGGCCACCACAAGGAGTGGATCGAGGCTTGCAAGGCGGGCAAACCCCAGGACGCCAAGGCCGGTTTCTGGTATTCCGGGCCGTTCACCGAGGCTTTGCTGGTGGGCAATCTTGGCGCTGCGGCTGGGCCAACGCGTCGAATGGGACGCCAAGGCCATGCACTCGCCCAACTGCCCCGAGGCGGACAACTACATCACCAAGTTTTACCGGTTGGGCTGGGATATCGACTGACGCAGCACGATTGAGAGATATTTGAAGTGCATAGGGTGGCACGGCCAAACTTGTTTGACCGTGTTGGTTCGATGGGGTTAGCCGATTCGAAGCCCCACGGGCAAACGAGTTTGCCCGTGCCACCCGGCACGAGTTTAGTGACGGGAATCTTGAGAAGAGGTAACAATGCAGAACCAGCAGAAGAAACCTGTAGCGGCCGGATTGTCGCGCCGGGAATTGATGGGAGCGGCGGCGGCCGTGGCGGCGTTCACGTTCGTGCCCAAGCACGTCCTGGGAGCGGCGGGGCAGCCTTCGGCCAACAACAAGCTCAACATCGCCGGCATCGGCGTCGGCGGCCGCGGCGCCGACGACATCAAGGGCGTCTCCAGTGAGAACATCGTGGCGCTGTGCGACGCGGACCTGAAGCAAGCCGCCGGGACGATCAAGGCCCATCCGGAGGCCAAGATCTATCGCGACTTCCGCGAGATGCTGGACAAAGAAAACAAGAATATCGACGCCGTGGTCATCGGCACCCCGGACCACATTCACGCGCCGGCCGCCATCACGGCCATGAAGATGGGCAAGCACGTGTACGTCGAAAAGCCCATGGCGCACACGATCTACGAGGCCCGGCAGATGGCGAAGGTCGCGAAAGAGACCGGCGTCGTGACGCAAATGGGCAATCAGGGCCACGCGGGCGAGGGTCTGCGGCAGTACTGGGAGTACATCCACGCCGGGATGATCGGCACGGTCAAGGAGGTCCATGTGTGGACCGACCGCGCCGGCACGCCCCAGACGCCTTGGTGGCCGCAGGGCGTTGATCGACCCAAGGGCAGCGTACCGGTCCCCGAGAACCTCGATTGGAACCTGTGGCTTGGTCCCGCCCGTTGGCGGCCCTATGCCAAGTTCCCGAATGGCCGAGGCGGCGAGGCCACCTACTGCCCGTTCAACTGGCGCGGCTGGTGGGATTTCGGCTGCGGCGCGATCGGCGACATGGCCGTACACAATGCCGACCCGGCGTTCTTCGCCCTGGAGCTCGGCGCCCCGACGGCGGTCCAGGCCGAGACCAGCCCGGTCAACGATGAGACGCTGCCCCTCTGGAATATCATCACGTTCGAGTTCCCGGCCAAGGGCGACCGACCGGCGGTCAAGATGATCTGGTACGACGGCGCCAAGCTGCCGCCGCGACCCGCCGATCTGGACGAGGGCGTGAAGCTCAGTGACAACGGGATTCTCTTTGTCGGCGATAAAGCTCCCTGCTGGGCGGCAGCCACGCCGGCGTTCCTCGGATCATCCCCGAGACCAAGCGGAAAGAGATCGGCCGGCCGCCGAAGAGCCTGCCGCGGTCGCGCGGCCATCACGAAGAGTGGATTGATGCCTGCAAGGCCCATAAGCCCGAGGACGCCAAGAGCGGTTTCTGGTACGCCGGGCCGTTCGTCGAGGCCCTGCTCGTCGGCAATCTGGCCGTGCGGCTGCAAAAACGCGTCGAGTGGGATTCCGTGAAGATGCGTTCGCCGAATTGTCCCGAGGCGGACAACTACATCACCAAGTTCTATCGCAACGGCTTCAATCTCGTGTAGAGTCGGTGCGAGTCAGGTCGTGATACAGGGGCCTGCCGCACCGTCGAGGCCCCGGTCTTCGATGGTCCATGGCCATGAGTAGGACGTGGCATCGCCGAAGGCTGGGCTGGTCGGCCGCCCGGTTGTTCACGATGCGTGGATCCCCTGCTGGCAGGAGTGAGGTGCTCTCGATGAATAGACGAGTCGAATCAATCGCTGAATGACAATGAGGGCGGATCACAGCGAACTCGACGGCAGAGCATTTCCCGCCGTGGATTCGTGAAAGCCGCATCGACGGTCGCGGCGTTCACGATTGTGCCGCGCCATGTGCTGGGCGCAGCGGGGCAGCCCTCGGCGAACAACAAGCTCAACATCGCCGGCATCGGCGTGGGCGGCCAGGGAGCCGGCGACATCCAAAACGTCAGCAGCGAGAACATCGTCGCTTTGTGCGACGTGGATCGCCGCCAGGCCGCCGATACGTTCAAGAAGTTCCCCAAGGCCAAGCAGTACTCCGACTTTCGGGTGATGCTGGAGAAGGAAGACAAGAACATCGACGCCGTGGTGGTGGCGACGCCGGACCATGTGCACGCCGTCGCGACCATGATGGCGATCAAGATGGGCAAGCACGTCTACTGTGAGAAGCCTCTGACGCACTCGATCTACGAGGCCCGCGAAATCGCCAAGGCGGCCCGCGAGGCCAAGGTCGCCACGCAGATGGGCAACCAGGGCCACTCGGGCGAGGGGATTCGGCTGATTTGCGAGTGGATCTGGGATGGCGCGATCGGCCCCGTGCGCGAGGCGCATATCTGGACGACGCACGCCGTCTGGCCCCAGGGCATGCAGCGGCCGAAAGAGACGCCGCCCGTGCCCGAGACGCTCGATTGGGACCTGTGGCTGGGTCCCGCCCCGTACCGGCCGTATCATCCGGCGTATGTGCCCGCCCTGTGGCGCGGCTGGTGGGATTTCGGCACCGGCGGGCTCGGGCGACATGGGCTGCCACAATCTCGACGCGGCCTTTTGGGCCCTGAAGCTGGGGCACCCGACCAGCGTGGAGGCGAGTTGCTCGATCTTCGTGCCGACCATCACCTGGGACAAACCCTTCAACACGGAAAGCTACCCGCAGGCGTCCATCGTGCGGTACGAGTTCCCCGAGCGCGAGGGCATGCCGCCGCTGGAGCTGACGTGGTACGACGGCGGGCTGATGCCGCGACGGCCCAAGGAGTTGGAACCGGGGCGGCGCCTCGGCGACAAGCTCGGCGGCGCGATCTTCATCGGCGACAAAGGCACGCTGACCAGCGATAGCTATGCCAACAGCCCCAGGTTGATCCCCGAAACGCGGATGAAGGAGTACAAGCGGCCCGCGCGGAGCCTCCCGCGCTCCGTGGGACACCACAAGGAGTGGATCGAGGCGTGCAAAGGCGGCAAGCCCGCCGGCTCGAATTTCGACTACGCCGGCCCGCTGACGGAGATGATTCTGTTGGGCAATATCGCGGTGCGGATGAGCCTCAAGACGCAGGAAAAGGGCCTGCGGCTCACCTACGATGGGCCGAACATGCGCATCACGAATCTGCCCGAAGCCAATGAGTACATGCAACGCAAGTACAGGGAAGGGTGGACGCTGTAGGACAAGTGTGAAGTAGGAAGTGTGAAGTTCGAAGTTGTAGGATGGGCTTTAGCCCATGCTGGGAGAACCAGCGAACGTGAGGGGTCACGGAGATGAAGATGGGAGAAGAGAAGCAAGCTATCACGGCGGGGCTTCGTGGGAACGGCGGCGGCGGTGGCGGCGTTTACGGTCGTGCCGCGGCATGTGCTGGGTGGGGCGGGGAATGTGCCGCCGAGCGAGAAGCTCAATATCGCCGGCATCGGGATCGGGCGGCCGGGGCGAGGGCGACCTCGACGAGTGCGGCAGCGAGAACATCGTCGCTTTGTGCGATGTGGACGAGGAGCATGCCGGGCGCGTCTTCAAGAAGTACCCCAAGGCGAAGAAGTGGACGGACTTCCGCAAGATGCTCGACGAGCAGAAGGACATCGACGCCGTGGTGATCGCGACGCCGGACCATCTGCACGCCGTCGTCGCGATGGCCGCCATCAAGCGGGGCAAGCACGTCTACTGTGAGAAGCCGCTGGCCCACTGCATCTGGGAATGCCGGCAGCTCACCCTGGCGGCCCGCGAGGCCAAAGTCGCGACGCAACTTGGCAACCAGGGCCAGGCCACCGAGGAAAACCGGCTGGTCTCCGAGTTCATCTGGGATGGGGCGATTGGCCCGGTCCACGAGGTGCACGCGTGGTGCAATCGGCTACATCTCGCCGCGGGGATCGACCGGCCGAAAGACACGCCGCCGGTGCCGGCGACGCTGAACTGGGACTTGTGGCTCGGGCCCGCCAAGGTCCGGCCGTACCATCCCGCGTACCTGCCTTTCAGTTGGCGGGGCTGGTGGGACTTCGGCACGGGCGTGCTCGGCGACATCGGCTGCCATCAGCTGGACCCGGTCTTTCGGGCGCTGAAGCTGGGCTATCCGACGACCATCGAGGCCTGTTCCAGCGGCGTGAATGCCGAGACGGCGCCGCTGACCTCGATTGTCCGTTTCGAGTTCCCCGCGCGGGAGGGATGCCCGCCGCTGACGCTGACCTGGTACGACGGCGGCTTGATGCCGCAGCGGCCGCGCGGAACTGGAAGAGGGCCGTAAGTTCGGCGAGGCGGACGACAATCTCTTTATCGGCGAGCAAGGGCAAGATGCTGGGCTACCGGCTGATCCCGGAGACGCGGATGAAGGAGTACGGCAAGCCGCCGCAGAAGATCGCCCGCTCGCCCGGACACCACAAGGAGTGGATCAACGCCTGCAAAGGCGGCCCGGCGGCCAGATCCAACTTCGACTGGGCAGGGCCTTTGACCGAGGTGGTTCTGGCGGGCAACATCGCCCTGAAGATGGAAAAGCAGCTCTACGAGAAGGGCCTGAAGCTGCACTATGACGGCCCGAACATGCAGGTCACGAATCTGCCCGAGGCCAACAAGTACATCCGCGATGAGTACCGCGAAGGCTGGACGTTGTAACGAATGAGTTCCTGGCGCAATACTTTGGTGTGAGGAGTAGTACCGTGAATGAGAAAAAGCTGACTCGACGTGATTTCATGGGTGCCGCGGCCGGCGTGGCGGCGTTTACGATCGTTCCCGCGCAGCGTCCTCGGCGGCGCGGGCCAGACGCCCCCCAGCGAGAAGGTCAACATCGCCGGCGTCGGCATCGGGGGCCAGGGCGGGGACGACCTCCGAGCAGCTCGAAAACCAGACCAACATCGTAGCCCTGTGCGACGTGGACTGGGCCCATGCGGCGGGGAGCTTCAAGCGGTATCCCAACGCCAAGCAGTACAAAGACTTCCGCGAGATGCTGGACAAGGAGGACAAGAACATCGAGGGGGTGGTCGTCGGGACGCCGGACCATCTGCACGCCATCGTCTCCATAGCCGCCATGAAGCGCGGCAAGCACGTCTACTGCGAGAAGCCCCTGACGCACACGGTACGTGAGGCCCGGATGATGGCCGAGACTGCCCGCGAGCACAATGTCGCGACGCAGATGGGCAACCAGGGCCAGGCCAGCGAGGAAGTCCGCCTGCTGTGCGAGACGATCTGGGACGGAGCCATCGGGCAGGTCCGCGAGGTCCACGTCTGGACGGACCGGCCGCTCAATGGGACCAACGAGTGGTACTGGCCGCAGGGTGTGGACCGGCCGAAGGATGCGCCGATCCCGTGCCGGAGACGCTCGACTGGGACCTGTGGCTCGGCCCGGCCCCGATGCGGCCGTACGTGAAGACCGTCTACAATGCCCTTCGTCTGGCGCGGCTGGTGGGACTTCGGCACCGGAGCGCTGGGCGACATCGGTTGCCACAGCCTGGACCCTGTCTTCCGGGCCCTGAAGCTGGGCCACCCGACCAGCGTCGAAGCGTGCTGCACGCTGGTCAACAACGAGACCTATCCCGTGGCGTCGCGGGTGACGTATGAATTCCCCGCCCGGGGCGACATGGCGCCGGTGAGCTGCACTGGTACGACGGCGGCATGAAGCCGCCGCGGCCGCCGGAGCTGGAGGATGGCCGCCGGTTGGGACACGAACGGCGCGCTCTACGTTGGCGACAAGGGCAAGATCCTCGACGGCCGCCTGATCCCGGAGACCCGGCAGAAGGAGTACGGCAAGCCGCCGAAGAAGCTGGAGCGCTCGCCCGGCCACTACATGGAGTGGGTCAACGCCTGCAAGGGCGGCAAGCCCGCCGGCTCGAACTTCCCGGATCACGCCGGCCTGCTGGCCCAGGTCGTTTTGCTGGGCAACGTCGCCTTGCGTCCGGCCTTGAAGCAGACAAGTTCCTCGGGACCAAGCTGCTCTGGGACGCCGAGGAATTCAAGTTCACCAATATGCCCGAGGCGAACCAGTACCTGACCAAGGAATACCGGGAAGGCTGGGCGATCTGAGTGATTGATGAAGGACTATTGATAGTTGATTATTCGCGAGCGTCACGCCCATGCTAATGTGGGCGTGCCGGTCCGTGGTTTGACGATGGGCAGACAGGCATGGAGAAGAAGAAGAAGATGGTGTCCCGGCGGGATTGCTCTGCGGACGGCGGGGGCGGTGGCGGCCTTCACGATTGTGCCGGGCCATGTGCTGGCCGGGGCGGCGGGGCAGCGGCCCAGCGACAAGCTCAACTTGGCGGCCATCGGCGTCGGCGGCATGGGCGACTACAACATCAAGCAGTGCAGCAACGAGAACTTCGTGGCCCTGTGCGATGTCGATGACAAGTACGCCGCCAAAGTGTTCGACCGATTCCCTAACGCCAGGAAATACAAAGACTTCCGTGTCATGCTGGACAAGGAAGACAAGAACATCGATGGCATCATCATCGCGACGCCCGATCATACGCACTACGTGGTCGCGATGGCCTGCCTCCAGCATGGCAAACACATCTATCTCCAGAAGCCGCTGGCTCACTCTATCGCCGAAGTGCGCAAGCTGACCGAGGCGGCCCGCGAGGCCAAAGTCCAGACGCAGATGGGCAATCAGGGCCATTCCTCCGACGAGATCCGCATGCTGTACGAGTGGATCGCGGATGGGGCCATCGGCCCGGTGCGCGAGGTGTATGCCTGGAGCGACCGGCCCGTGGGTGGCGATCCGTGGTCGGATTTCCCGATCATGGCCCGGCCCAAGGAGACGCCGGCGGTGCCCGGAGACGCTGAACTGGGATTTGTGGCTTGGTCCGGCTCCCTACCGGCCGTACCATCCGGTTTACTGCCCGTTGATGTGGCGCGGCTGGTGGGATTTCGGCACCGGGGCGCTGGGCGACATGGGCTGCCACATCCTGGACCCGGCCTTCTGGACCCTGAAGCTGGGCATCCGACCCGCGTCGAAGCGACGACTACGCACTACCAGCCGGAGGTGGCGTCCGAGACGTACCCGCGTGCCGCGATCATCCGGTATGAATTCCCGGCTCGGGGCGACATGCCGCCGGTGAAGCTGACGTGGTTCGACGGCCGGCTGATGCCGCCGCGACCCAAAGACCTGGAGCCCAGCCGCAGACTGGAAGGCAATGGTGCGTTGCTGCTCGGCGACAAGGGCACGATCATGCACGGCTCGCATGGCGCCGGCGGCGTGCGGATCATCCCGGAAGTGAAGATGAAGGCGTATAAGCGGCCCGAGAAGACTATGCCGCGCGTTAAAGGCGGCATGAGCGGCCACGAGCAGGATTGGATTCGCGCCTGCAAAGACGGCAAACCGGCGAGTTCGAACTTCGACTACGGTGGGTCGCTGACGGAGATGGTGTTGCTCGGTGTCCTCGCCATGCGGGTCAAAGACACGCCGCTGGAATGGGACCCGGTGAACATGAAGATCACGAATAATAGCGAAGCCAATAAATACATAACGCCGGTATTTCGCGAAGGCTGGGTACTGTAGGAATTATAGAAAAAGTACGGCGTATACCGATAGGAGTGGTTCGTGGGTGCCGTGGCACGAAACGCATGCCTACGAGGCGTAGGCATGGCACCCGATACTCGGTTTTGTCGTGCTGAACGGAACGAAAGGTAGGATGGGCTTCAGCCCATGCAGCAAATGGCACCGATCTCTGCGGAACTGAACCGCATGGGCTAAAGCCCATCCTACGAATTGCTTCGCTTTGCTCAGGATGACAAGAAACAGCAATCAGATTTCGGTCGAATTGAGAGGACTTGTGCAGTGAAGACCAGACAGATGAATCGACGCCAGTTCCTGGGCAGTGCCGCGGCGGTGGCGGCGTTCACGATTGTGCCTCGGCATGTGCTGGGTGGTGCGCGGCAGGTGCCGCCGAGCGAGAAGCTCAACATCGCCTGCATCGGTGTGGGTGGCCAGGGTGGCAGCGATGTACAATCGGTGAGCACGGAGAACATTGTCGCCCTGTGCGATGTCGATTGGGGCAAGCATACGGCGGCCAGACCTTCAACAAGCACCCTGCGGCCAAGAAGTACAAGGACTTCCGCAAGATGCTGGAAGCGGAGGACAAGAACATCGACGCCGTGACGGTCGGGACACCGGATAACCTGCACGCCGTGGCGGCGATGATGGCTATTAAGATGGGCAAGCATGTCTATTGCGAGAAGCCCCTGTGCCACGACATCTATGAGGTCCGCCAGCTCACCGAGGAGGCCCGCAAGCGGGGCGTGAAGACGCAGATGGGCACGCAGCTCCACGCGACCAGCGAGATGAAGAGCTTCGTGGAATGGGTCCGGGCGGGCGTCATCGGCAAGATCCACCGGGTCGATCTTTGGAGCGGCAAGAACTGGGGCGGCGGCACGCGGCCGACCGACACGCCGCCGGTGCCCGCCGACGCTCGACTGGGACCTGTGGCTGGGTCCGGCCCCGTACCGGCCGTATCATCCCAAGTACCTGCCGGGCGAATGGCGGCGGTGGTGGGACTTCGGCACGGGCACGCTGGGCGACATGGGCTGCCACATCATCGACCCCGCGTGGTGGGTGCTGGACCTGAAGTACCCGACGAGCGTGGAGGCCCAGCCGGGGCCGTACAACAACGAGACCTACCCGGAATGGACGACGAATCACCTGGGAATTCCCGGCCGCGGGGATCTGCCTCCCGTGACGGTGACGTGGTGCGACGGCAAGAACGAGCCGCCCCGGCCCAAAGAGCTGGAGGCGGGCGCCGGATGCCGGACCAGGGCGGCGTCTACTATGGTGAGAAGGGGACGATCATCCTGCCGCACGGCGGCAATCCGCGGCTGATTCCCGAAGCGAAGATGAAGGGCTTCAAGGCCCCGCCGCAGTACTTTGCCGCGGGATGTGGACCATTACCAGGAGTGGATTCGCGCCTGCAAAGGCGGGCCGAAGCCGCTGTCGAACTTCGATTATGCGGGCCCGCTGGCCGAGGCGATCCTGTTGGGCAACATCGCGGCCAAGGCCAAGCAGAAGCTCGAGTGGGATGGGCCCAACATGAAGGTCACGAATATGCCCGAGGCAAATGCGTTCCTCCGGCGCGAGTACCGCAAGGGATGGACGCTGTGAATTGATGATTGATGATTCATGATTGATGATTTGGTGGACAAGGAGAACGGCACAATGAGCGGAAAGACGAAGGTAACGATGATCGTGGTAGCAGCGGGGCTGTGTGTGAGTCTCGCGAGCGTCAGCGGGGCACAGACGAAGGACAAATGGCGGGTGGGGACGCAATCGTACAGCTTCAACCGGTTCACGTTCGAAGAGGCGATGGCCAAGACCAAAGCCTGCGGGATGAAGTATATCGAGGTCTTCCCCGATCAGAAGGTCGGCAAGGAGTTCGGGGACACCGTGTTCAAGAACATGACCCCGGCGCAGCGGCAGCAGCTCAAGCAGATGCTCAAGGACAACGGCCTGACTCTCACCTGCTACGGCGTCATCACCCCGGGCAACGAGCAGGAATGGCGCAAGTTGTTCGACTTCGCCAAGGACATGGGCTTCGAGAACATCGTGTCCGAGCCGCCGGAAAAAGACCTGCCGATGATCGACAAGCTCTGCGAGGAGTACAAGATCGGCGTCGCGATTCACAACCATCCGAAGCCCTCTCCTTACTGGAACTATGAGACCACGCTCAAAGCCTGCGAGGGCCGCAGCAAGTGGATCGGCGCCTGTGCGGACACCGGGCACTGGATGCGGTCGGGCATCGACCCGGTCGTGGCGATCAAGGCGCTGGGCAAGGCCGGTCGCATCCGCAGCCTGCACTTCAAGGACCTCAACGAAATGGGTCCCAATGGCCACGATGTCCCCTGGGGCACGGGCGCAGGGCAAGGTCCGGGAAATCCTGGCCGAGCTGGCGGCCGAAGGATTTGAAGGACCCTTCTCCGCCGAGTACGAGTATCACTGGGACAACAGCGTGCCCGAGATCAAACAAGTCCGCCGAGTGGTTCAAGAAGACGGCCGCCGAGCTGAGCAACACGCCCGCCAAGGACGTCTTCCAGAAGGACCTCTCGAACGCCATTATGGAGACCGGCGCGTGGGCGTTGGACGCCGATGGCGTCCTGGCCCCCACGCCGAAGGGCCACGGCGACATCTGGACCAAGGAGACGCTACGGCAACTTCATCCTGGAGCTCGATTTCATAGCCCCCGACAAGGCCAACAGCGGCGTCTTCATCCGCACCGGCAGCATCAAGAACTGGATCAACACCTGCATGGAGATCCAGATCCACGCGACGACCGACGGGACTCCGCACGGCCAGTGCGGCGCCGTCTACGATTGCCTGTCGCCCTCGAAGGACGCCACCAAGAAGCCGGGCGAGTGGAACCACTACATCATCACCGCCCTGGACAACAAGATTTACATCAATCTCAATGGCGTGGACATCATCGACATGGACCTGGATCAGTGGACCACGCCCCACAAGAACCCCGATGGGACGCCGAACAAGTTCCCCACGGCCTACAAGGACATGCCGCGCAGTCGGCAACCTCGGCCTGCAGTTCCACGGGCCAGCCGGTGTGCTCGTTCAAGAACGTGAAGATCAAGGCGTTGGACTAAGAAGATGAGTCGGAAGTGGTGAGGTGAAGGTATGTCCTTGCGAGCGTAACGAAGTAAGTTGCGTCACATGCCGGCTTGAGATTGCTTCGTCGCTGCGCTCCTCGCAATGACGTGCTTCCCACTTCCTACTCGTTATATTGTCGTGCCGCAGGTTATGGGACGGTGCAAAAAAACGGCGGCTTGGCTTGACAGTCGTCTGCGCCTGCCCCCATAATAACCGGCTAAACTACAACAATCGCAAAGGTGACATTCAATTTTTGGAGCAAGAAGAGATACAATGAGCGAGCCAAAAACACAATCCGGGATAGATCGGACGCAGCTTCCTGCGTTCCACGGCGGCGGTCGGGGCGGGCTTGGCCTTTTCCTCGCGGATGTTCGCGGCGGCCAGCGGCGGGGGCAATGACATCAACGTCGCCCTGCTCGGGGCCGGGGCCGAGGGACAGGTCCTGATGGAAGCCTGCCGCAAGATTCCGAACGTCAAGTTCAAGGCCGTCTGCGACATCTGGGAAGCCTACAACCAGAAGCGCGTGGCCAACCTGCTGGGCCGCTACGGACAAAAGTGCAACACCTACGCCGATTACAAAGAGATGCTCGACAAGGAGAAGGGCAAGATCGACGCGGTGATCATCGCGACGCCCGACTTCTGGCACGCCGAGCATTCCATCGCCTGCATGGAAGCCGGCCTGAACGTCTACTGCGAGAAGGAGATGTCCAACGATCTGGCCAAGGCCAGGCAGATGGTCGAGGCCCAGAAGAAGACGGGCAAGCTCCTCCAGATCGGCCACCAGCGCCGCAGCAACCCGCGGTACCTCCATTGCTACGACAAGCTGATCAAGGAAGCCAAGCTTCTCGGCCGCATGACGACGATCAACGGCCAGTGGAACCGCTCGCGCCCAGGAGCCCCTCGGCTGGCCGAAGAATGCGGTCATCGACGACGCGACCCTGAACAAGTACGGCTTCAGCTCGCATGGACCAGTTCCGCAACTGGCGCTGGTACAAGAAGCTCGGCGGCGGCCCCATCGTGGACCTCGGCTCGCACCAGATCGATATCTATGCCTGGTTCCTCGGCACGACCCCGAAGGGCGTCATCGCCAGCGGCGGCACCGATTACTACGACAAGAAGACGCACGAGTGGTATGACACCGTCATGGCCATCTATCGACTTCGAGACGAAGGAGGGCATCGTCCGGGCGTTCTACCAGGTGCTGACGACCAACAGCAATCAGGGCTACTACGAGACCTTCATGGGCGACCAGGGCACGCTGGTGATCTCCGAGTCGGCCGCCCGCGGGTCGGTCTATCGCGAGCAGCGGCGCCGGTGTCCCCGACTGGGACAAGTGGGTCAAGCTGGGCTTCATCGAGCGAGCCGAAGAAGGAAGAGCCGAAGAAGCGGAAGCCGGAGCGGCGGCGCTGGATGTGCGCGAGACGATGGCCCCGCCGGCGTACGAGATCCCGGTGACGATGGAAGGCATGCCGTACCATCAGCCGCACCTGGAGAACTTCTTCGATGCGGTTCGCGGCAAGGCGAAGCTGAATTGCCCGGCCGAGATCGGATACGAGACGGCCGTGATGGTGCTGAAGGTCAACGAGGCCGTCGAAGCCGCCAAGCGGCTGGAATTCAAGCCGGAAGAGTTCAAGGTCTGAGAACCTGAGCGTGCGGTTTCGATGCTCGATCGGAACATTCATAGCGCCGTCTGTCCGCGTCCGACGCAACGGCCGTGTGACCGAACTGACGGTCAGTCAACGTTGGAAGGATGTGGATACCTTGAGAAAGGTGCTCTTTGCCGGATTGTGCTTGCCGTCGATGCTGGCGTGGCTGGTCGCGACGGGCGTGGCGGCGGAACCTGCAACGAAGGCCGTGACAGACCGCGGCGACGGGTCCCGTACGCCGGGCGTTCACCGGATTCCGCTGTACGCGGAGGCCGAAGCGGGCAAGCAGGGCGACAAGATCACCAAGGCGACGAGTCCGGCCCTGCCGTTCTCCATGCGGGGCACCTGCTCGGAGTGTCACGTCTACAAGCATGACTACGATGTCATCAAGAAGGGCTGGCACTTCAATGCGATGGACCCGAACGTTCCGCCGGGCCGGCCGGGCCAGCCGTGGATTTATGTCGATGCCGCGACCGGCACCCAGATCCCGCTTTCCTATCGCGCGTGGCCCGGGACGTTCCGGCCGAGTCAAGTGGGCCTGAGCCCGTTCAAGTTCACTGCAGCTCTTCGGCCGGCAGATGCCGGGCGGCGGGCCGGGCGAGGTCGATACGAAGGATGACGACTGAGATCCCCCGGCAGATCGTCTCCGGCAAGCTGGAGATCAACTGCCTGAGCTGCCACGACAAGGACCCTGCCCACGATCAGGCGGAGTATGCCATGCAGATCGCCAAGCAGAGCTTCCGGTGGGCCGCGACGGCTTCGTCGCCCTTTGCCGCCGTGAGCGGCTCGGCCAAGGAGATGGACGACACCTTCGACTACCAGATGCCGGACACGGTCACCAACGCCGAGAAAAAGGCGCAGGTCCCGACGGTGACGTACCAGGCGACCGCCTTCGATCACAAAGACCAGGTCGTCTTCAACGTCAGCGGCAAAATCGCGTCGGATCGCTGCTACTTCTGCCATTCGGATATCAACGTGGATCGGTGCGGCAACGAGAAATGGCAGGGGGACGAGGACGTGCACCTGGCTGCCGGGCTGACCTGCGTCGATTGCCATCGCGAAGGGCTGGAGCACAACACGATTCGCGGCTATGAGGGCGAGGTCAGCGCCAACGTGATGGCGGCCAAGACAAGCTGCAAAGGCTGCCATCTCGGCGATGAGAATGGTCGCCGGCCGGAAGGCGGCCGGCTCGGGCGCCCGTCCCCAAGCACAAGGGGATTCCGACCGTGCACTTCGAGAGACTGGCCTGCACGGCCTGTCACTCCGGCCCCTGGCCTGAGGACGTGACCTATCGCTGTCAAGACCTCGCAGGCCCACGGCTTGGGCACCCGCAGCGTCAACAAGTCGCCCAATGCACTGCCGCATGTCCTCTATCCGGTCTTTGTGAAGCAGGCCCCGATCACCGGCGACGAGGCGAGCGCGACGCCGCGCAAGATCGGGCCGCATAAGCTGATTTGGCCGGCTTACTGGGGTGCGATCAGCGAGCAAGGCGACGTTCGGCCGCTTGACCTGACGACGGTCAAGAATGTTGTTGGGGCCGCCCTCAAAGGCGTTAACCCTACGGCGGCGGGCGACTGGGCCGAGATCAAAGAGGACCAGATTGTTACCGCCCTCAAGGCACTGGCCGGATCGGTCAAAGACGCCAAGCCCGTCTACGTCGCGGGCGGCCTGCTCTACCGGCTCAATGACGGCGGCACGCTGGCCAGCTATAAAGATCATCCCGCGGCGGCGGCCTATGCCTGGCCCATCGCCCACAACGTCCGGCCGGCGGGCCAGTCCCTCGGCGTCGGCAAATGCACGGTCTGCCATTCCACGGATTCGCCGTTCCTGTTCGGGAAGGTGGCCGTGGATTCGCCGGTGGCCGCCGTCAGCAAGCTGACGAAGGCGCAGTACCAATTCGAGAACCTGCCGCACGGCCGCACGTGGGCATTCGCCATGTCGTTCGTGTTCCGCCCGTGGTTCAAGGTCGTCGCCATCGGCTCGATGGGACTGATCGGAATCGTCCTGCTGTGCTACGGGCTGCGGGCGCTGGGCGCCGTGGCCCGCGTGCTGGCCGAACAGGAAAAGTAAACGGTCCTTGGGGAAATGCATCGGATGTTTCAGACGGTTGCTGATATCGCTCTCGTAATGACCTTCGTGGGTGTCGCGGCCCACTGGGTCCTCGTCCCGACGGGGGGACCGCGCAACGTGGTTCAAGGCGCGGTCCACACGTTCAGTCTGCTGCTCATCGAGCAAAGGTCCAGTCTGCTGGGGGCTTTGAAGAAGCTGTGTCTACCTTCTGTCGCTCCTGTGCTTCCTCGTGCTGGTGATCACGGGTTTCTGGCCGGTGCTGGTGCGGGGCGAGCACATCTCCGGCTACCTGATGATGATCCACGCGACGTTCGCGCCGGTCTTCGCGCTTGTGCCTGGCCATCCTGGCGGTCACGTGGGCGGGCAGCTATCGCTTCACGGCGGACGATTGCCCCTGGCTGCCGAAGCTGCTGCGTCGCACGACGCGGCTGCGGGTGGCCGCCGAGGACAAGCCTTGCTGCTGGTCCGTACTCGCGTACAAAGCGACGTTCTGGCTGCTGCTGTTCCTGGCGCTGCCGCTGATCCTTTCGGTCGTGATCAGCATGTTCCATATCCTGGGCACGAGTTGGCAGTTCTTTTCGATGGCGGTGCACCGCTGGACGGGTCTGACCTTTGCGATCGTGGCCGTCCTCCATACGTACCTGGCGGTCCGAACGCGGATGATGCACGCGACTGTGAGTACTCGGCTGTCGTCAAGGCAGTATGTCTGCCGATTCAAATAGGTCACCTGCTGGACGCGGGTGTGGATTGAAACATTAGGAGATCCGATCATGAGCAACCCAGCGTTACCAAGCTACGTGAGTATGGCCAAGCCGAACCCGCCCACGAATCGGGCGCCTTGGTACAAGAACACGGCCCCCACCTATGCGGGCATCTTCCTGTGGTTCGTGTTCTGGAGCCAGGCGCCGAGCGGCGGCTCGGGCATCCCGGGCGGCGTGTTGTCGCAGGGGGTTGGGACGGCCCTCCTGGGACTCGTCATCGCGGCCCTGCTGTGCCACTTCTTGTTCTACCTCGTGCCGGGCTTGCTCGGGCTGAAGACGGGTCTGCCGCTGTACGTGGTCGGCACCTCGACCTACGGGACGCAGGGCGGCTTCATTATGCCGGGCTTCCTCATGGGTGTCCTGCAGTTCGGCTGGCTCGGCGTCAACGCGTACTTCTCCGCCCAGGCGCCTTTCATCCCTGGTCGGTGGCAATCCGGTCGGCAGTGAAGATCCTGGCGATCCTCTGGGCGGCTCTGGCCGCATTCGTTGGGCTCAAGGGCATTCAGTACGTGGCCAAGGTAGCCACGTTCCTGCCCCTGATTCCGCTGGCGATCCTGCTGATCCTGTTGGCCAAGACCCTCGGCGGGATCGGCAGCTTCGATGCCCAGAAGTTCGTCGCGGCCGGTGTCGCCGCCAATAAGGGCCAGGGCAGTGGGCTTGATTTCCTGGGCGTGATGGCGCTGAGCATGTCGTTCGTGATCGGGTTCTTCGCCACGGCCGGAGCCGCCGGCGTGGACTTCGGCACGAACAGCAAAGATGAGAAAGACGTCCAGATGGGCGGTCTCATGGGCATCGCTCTGGCCACGATCGTTTCCGCGGGAGCCGCGATTCTGATTGCGGCCGGCGCTTTCGGCGCTGACGGGAAAATATGCGATGAACCCGGCCGATACCGGCTTCATGGGTGGCATCATGGGGTCGGACGGAACCGGCACGGTGATGAGCCTGCTCTTGGCCGTTGCGGCGTTCCCGTCGGCCTGCTTCTCCGCCTTCATCGCGGCCAATAGCTTCAAGACCACGCTGCCGACGGTCAATCCGTTCATCTCCGTGGGCATCGGCACGATCGTGAGCATCATCCTGGCCGTGACGGGCTGGGCCGGCAGGGCCGGAGCGGTCTTCACCGTGATCGGCGCTTCGTTCGGTCCGATCTGCGGGGCCATGCTGGTGGACTACGTTCTCGCGGGCAAGAAGTGGGCCGGGCCTCGGCCGGGCTGGAACGTGGCAGGCTGGGTCTCGTGGGCCGTTGGCTTCATCGTGGGAATTGCCCCGCTGGTGGGAATCGGCAACGTCCCCGCGGCGCCGCTGGTGGCGTTCATCATCGGGGCCGTCGTGTACTTCGCTCTGGCGAAGGCCGGGCTGCAGTCGGCCGCGGTGGCGATGCCGGGCTTGGCCAGAAGGCGCCGGTGGCAAGGGTGCTCCCGCCTAAGAAATGGCAGCGGCAGATAACCGATGATCTGCCGGATATGGAGTCAATGCAGGGACTTGGAGAAGATCCGAGTCCCTGTTTTTTTATCGCCCTTACGGGGATGCAACCGGGCCGTTCGCCCCGAGACAAGGGCTTATACGGATTCGGAGAAGTTCGTGCACAGTCCGACTTTGTGGCATCGGCATCCTGCCGATGATGCATGGGCTGGAAGCCCATGCCACGGTCGGGTCGAGCAGGCGAATTAAACCGAATCCGTATTATGGCGGTCGGTGGATTCCGACAGGGGCAAATGCCGTCGCTGTGTAACAAATTGGCGAGCCGCGCAACTTGACAAGGGACACGAGGGTCGATACGATGCCCTTTTTCGTCCGAGTGGGACCGGAAAGCTGTTTCACAAGGTGGGACAGTCGAGGTAGAGTGAAGGATAATAGGTTTCGTGAGAAGAAGAGGTTAGGCCAATGAACAAGAGACTGGATTCCATGACAAGAATCGTCCTCCCGGCGGCACTGGCGCTGGCGGTGTGCCTTGGCAGTTCCTGTGCCAAGAAAGAGACCCCGAAGGCTCCGGAGAAGAAGGCCGCTACGACGACGCCCGCCAAGACGGAAGCCCCGAAGACAGACGTAAAGCCCACGGCGTTGGTGGATACGAAGAAAGAGGCCCCGAAGCCGGAGGCTCCTGCTCCGGCGGCCCCGGCTCCAGCCGCAGCCCCGCAAGCGCCGGCAGCCCAGACGCCCGCTGATTGGGCCGCGGTCGATTTCCAGTTGCCCAAGCCGATGTTCGTCGGTACGCCGACGGAGATGAAGGTGGAGAACCTGGAGAAGCCGCTGGGCAAGGCGCGTCCGCCGTTCATGGCCCCCAAGGGGACGGTCAACTTGGCCAAGGGCAAGCCCGTCAAGTCCAGCGATGAGATGCCGATCATCGGCGAGATCAGCTACATCACCGATGGTGACAAGGAAGCCGCCGACGGCAGCTACGTCGAGCTGGGACCGCAGCAGCAGCACATCACCATCGACCTCGGCAAATCGTGCGAGCTGTACGCGATCGTGCTCTGGCACTATCACAAGCAGCCGCGCGTGTACTTCGACGTGGTCGTGCAACTGTCCAACGATCCGGACTTCATCAAGGACGTCAAGACGGTGTTCAACAACGACAACGACAACTCCTCCGGGCTGGGCGTCGGCCAGGACAAGAACTATGTCGAGACCAACGAAGGCAAGCTGATCGATCTGATCTCGCAGGGCAGCCCGAAGGCCCGCTACGTCCGCTGCTACAGCAACGGCAACAACAGCAACGAGCTGAACCACTACATCGAGGTCGATGTTTACGGCAAGCCGGCGGAATGAAATGGCGGGATGGGTCCTCTGATGCGAAGAGGCCCAAGCTATACTGGTTCGTGATTTTGGTCGTGGCGCTCGGGGCGTTGGCCATCCGAGCGCCACGGCTCTGTTTGCGGCCGATGCACACTGATGAGGCCGTTCACGCCGACAACTTCCGCGCGCCTCCTGGAAGGCGGCCCTACAAGTACGATCCCGACGAATATCACGGTCCCGACCCTCAACTACTTCACGCTGATTCCCGCCTGGCTGAGTGCGGCGCACAGCTACACCGCAGATCACCGAAGTCACGCTGCGGATCGTGCCTGTGATCTTCGGCGCCATCCTTGTCCTGTTGACGCTGTTGCTCGTGGACGGTCTCGGCCCGGCCGCTGTCTTCGCGGCCCTCTTCGTCGCCGTCTCGCCGGCGATGGTCTTCTACAGCCGCTACTACATTCAGGAGATGCTGCTGGTCTGTTTCACCTGCGGCGCTCATCGTCTGCGGCTATCGCTACTGCCGCACGCGGACCGCGGGGTGGGCGGTGGCGGCAGGAGTATTCGCGGGACTGATGCATGCCACGAAAGAGACCTGCATCGTCGCCTTCGGCTCGATGGGGTTGGCCCTGGTGATTATGACTCTGGCTCGTCTCGTCAGAGGCCGGCCGATGCGGCCGACGCTGACCGGGATCAAGCCGCTGCACCTCGCGCTCGGCCTGGCAGCGGTGCTGGGTGTCTCCGCCCTGTTCTACTCGTCCTTCTTCCAGCATCCCCAGGGTGTGCTGGACTCCTATCGGGCCTATGCGACGTACTTCGGCCGGGGCGCCGGCGAGAAAACGATGCACGTGCATCCCTGGTACTATTACCTGCAGATGCTGGTGTTTGTCCGGTACTTCAGCGGCCCGATTTGGACGGAGGGCTGGATCGTGCTGCTGGCCGTGGTCGGCTTGGCCGCGGCGGTGAGGGGCCGGGCCGGCGGTCGGATCGACGTGGGCCTCGTGCGATTCCTGGCTCTCTACACGATTGCGATGACGGTCGTGTACTCGGTGATTCCCTACAAGACGCCCTGGTGCCTGCTGAGCTTCCTGCACGGCATGATCCTCCTGGCCGGCGTCGGGGCTGCGACGCTCGTGGCTTGGGCCCGCAAGCCCGCTCCTCGTGCCGTGGTGGTGTCGCTGCTGATCGTCGCGGTGGGGCACTTGGCCTTCCTGACCTACCGGGCCAATTTCGTCTATCAGGCGGACAGCCGCAACCCGTATGTGTACGCCCATCCGACGCCGGAGATCTTCACCATCGTGAACGAAGTCAAGGCCTACGTGGGCGTGCACGGCTTGGGTCAGTCGGATGCGATGCCGATCCAGGTCGCGGTTCCCGGCAGGGACTATTGGCCGCTGCCGTGGTACCTGCGGGCGTACCACGTCGGATATTACACCGACATCCCGGATCCGGATAAAGTCGGGCCGCTGATTCTCATCTCCGACAAGCTGGAGCAGACCTTGACGACCCGGATCTACGTTGACACGCCGCAAGACAAACCGGCGGATGTACTTATTCCTGTTCGATGCGCCCTATTATATGTGGTTCCGGCCCGGCGTGAAAATGCTCGGCTTCGTCCGCAAAGATCTGTGGGACGCGCGCGGAGCAACAGGCGGACCCGGCCGCCTTGAGGAAGGAAAGCCGTGGACAACGAACCTCAACAACCTCAGACGCCGTTCGTGGCCAGTGACTGGGCGGCGGTGCCCGACGTGCATCGCTTCGCGCACCAGGCGATGGCGACCACGTTCGAGGTCATCGTCCAGCACGAGGACCGGTCTTACGCACAGCAAGCGGCCCGGGCGGCCTTCGACGAGGTGGACCGCATCGAGGAGCACCTGAGCCGCTTTCTCGAAACCAGCGATGTGACGCAGATCAATCATCTGCCCGCCGGCCAGCCGGTGCAGCTCAGTCTGGACACGTTCGAGTGCCTCAAGGTCAGCGCCGAAGTTTCCGCCGAGACGGACGGGGCCTTCGACGTCACTGTCGGCTTCCTCGTGGATTGCTGGCGGGACAAAGCGAAAAGGACGCCCCGCACGCCAGCGCCGGAGGAGTTGGACTTCGCCCGCGCACACACGGGCATGCACCTGATCCTGTTCGATGAGCCGACGCACGCGGTGGCCCTGACAGACAGCCCCCTCCGTGTCGATCTTGGCGCCGTGGGCAAGGGCTACGCCGTCGATCGCATGGCCGAGATGCTGCGCGAGTGGAGCATCGACCGGGCCTTGCTGCACGGTGGCTTCAGCTCCGTCCTGGCGCTCGATGCCCCGCAGGGCATGGCGGGATGGCCCGTGACCTTGAGTCATCCGAAGGACCGCAGTCGTACGCTGGCCCGCGTCCTGCTGCAGGGCGTTTCCGTAGGGGGCTCTGGCGTGGAACAGGGCCGGCACATCATCGACCCGCGCACCGGAGAGCCGGCAGAAAGCAAAATCGCGGCCTGGGCGATCGCACCCGACGCGGCCCGGGCCGATGCGATCTCGACCGCCTTTATGGTTATGATGCCGGACGAGGTCCGGGCGTACTGTGCCGATCATCCAACGGTCCGTGCGCTGCTCGTTGTACAGGGCGACGAAGCGGGAGAATCCGCCGAGAAAATCCTGCCGGCAGGCGACTGGCCGCCGGGGGAACTTGTCGGTCTAAACGGGCCAAGCACGCTGTCATGCTGAGCGCAGCGAAGCATCTGGCTCGCGAATGGGACGTCATTCAAATCCGTGGCCCAGATCCTTCGGTGCGCTCAGGATGACACCGGGGCGAATCGTTGTTGGCCATCGCTCGTCTTGAGGGCCCACAGCTCGGCCAGCACGGGCCAGGGCGTGCGGGTGACGGATAGCCGGCTGTCGCGGTCGCAGACCCACTGGACGGGGAACTCGCCGATATGATAGCCCTTCTTCACGGCCCGCAGGATGATCTCAATATCGAACATGAAGCCGTCCGTGACGCACTGACCATAGAGCTCCCGGGCGACGTCGCCCCGATAGACCTTGAAGCCGCACTGGGTGTCCGTCAGGGCACGCGGGACGCCCAGCATCGTGCGGACCGTTGCTTTGAAGGTGCGCGAGATGAGGCGCCGATGCCAGGGCTGACCCCGGAGAATGGCGCTTTGGAGATGCCGCCGCGAGCCGTGGGCAATGTCGCAGGTTCCGCTCTTGAGCATTTCCAGGCCGGCAACCACGTTGTCATAGGGGATGCAGAGGCCGCAATCGGCGAACATGGCATACATGCCTGTTGTCTGCATCATGCCGGTGCGTACGCCGCAGCCTTTGCCCCGGTGCGGTTCGTACCGGATGATCCGGCGTGCGACGCCGGCCGGGACCGGCACGTCTCGTGCGGCCTGGGCCGTATTGTCCGTACTGCCGTCATCCACGACCAGGATTTCGCCGCTGAGGCGATTATCCTTGAGGAATTGGCCGGCCGCCGCCACGTCGCGGGCGATCTTGTGGCCTTCCTCAAAGGCCGGTATGACGATCGACAAATCCATGCAGTCTTCCGGAGACAAAGAACCCGGTGTGCACAGCACACCCTACGCTCCATTATATGGCCTTCTGTTCGCGCAGCAATGGCGGAATGCAGGCTCAAACAAAGCGACCGTGTTCATTCTGTGAACGGGATCGCTGGATTGAAAGACTGGACTTGGCGGCCGTCGCAAGATAACATGGGGTGATGCCCGTAGTATTCAGATATAAGGGCTTTCGGTTCTTCTTCCACTCGAACGAAGGCGATCCGTTGGAACCATTGCACATCCACGTGCGAAGGGCGGAGTGTGTCGCGAAGTTCTGGTTGGAGCCGGAGCCTGGGGTGGCCCGTGCGTATGGATTGACTTCTGGTGAGCTGCGCGAGTTGCTTGGCGTTGCCATCGAGAACCTTGAGTTGATTCGGAGATACTGGAATGAGCACTTTGGTGTCTGAGGCTCTGGCAAGACAAGTCAGGTTCGACGAGGACACCATGTGGGTCGATTTGGTGGACGGGCGTACGCTCGGGGTCCCGCTGGCGTATTTCCCCCGTCTTCTCAACGCCTCGCCTGGCCAGCGGATGAAGTTCGTGATAAGCGGCGGGGGAACCGGCCTGCATTGGGACGATCTCGACGAGGACATCGACGTTGCTGCTCTGCTCCTCGGCGTCGGCGACAGAACCCGCAAATCGGTGTAGCCGACGCAATCCAACGGCAGTTCATATGGGCAGGAACGAGAGACTCCGCATCTTATGCAGATCAATCCAACGGTCGTTCGGAGGTCACACATGGGAAAAGTGGATCTAAGAAGTGTAATGATAGGGGTATTGCTCGCCATTGTGATGATGACTTCGATCGGTTCTTACAAGAATGCATCTGTCAGAGGAGAAGTGATTAAGGCACGGACATTTCAGGTTGTAGATGCCAAGGGCAGAGTCTGTGGTACGCTTGGGGCTAACGATGCCGGCGATTGGTGCGGTTTGTCTATGGGCAACCTCCTGGATAAGAACACATTCTCAGTAAATGTGAGTCAGGCAGAGAACCCACAAGGTGGCAATGTCGTTCTGCGAATTCAAGGGGAACGTGGAGAATTACGCATTACCAGTGGCCCCTATGGCGACGCGGGGCCGGTAATGTACATGAGTAACCAGCAAGGCAAAGGCGTAATGGATCTCGGAATTGCAGGCGATCCGGGGGATGGTTTCTTGCGAATCAACATTCGAGACCCAAACAAGGCAGGTGGGCCACCCTATCAAATGCTCAAAGGACGCCCCTTGATGATATTTGATGAGGAAGGGCTTCTATGGGCAAGCCCAGCAAGATGATTGTCGGGAGACTACGAAAAAGGGCGGCTGTCCTTGGTGGACGCCGCCCTTGAAAACGCATACTTGATGCTATCCGCGAATTACTTGATCTCGTCGCTGATCCAGCCGCAGAGCTCTCTCACCTCGTCGATCGTGATGTCGCCCATGTGGGCGATGCGGAAGGTCTTGTCCTTGAGCTGGCCGTAGCCGGCGCTGAAGATCGTGTTGTGCTTCTTCTTGACGGCGGCGATCACGTCGGCCACGTTGATGTTGCGGGTGTTCTTGATGGTCGTCAGGGTGTTCGAGGCGTAGCGCTCCTCGCAGAACAGGCTGAAGCCCTTCTGCTTGGCCCAGCCGCGAACGAACTCGCCCATCGCCTTGTGGCGGGCCCAGACGTTCTCCATGCCTTCGTTGACGAATTTCTGGCACTGATAGTGCAGACCCATGATGTGCGGAATGCTCGGCGTCACAAGCGTCTGGTTCTTTTCCGCCGACTTGGCCCACTCGATGAAGTTGAAGTAATAGCCCTTGTCCGGAACGCTCTTGGCTTTCTCGACCGCCCGCATGCTGACGGCGGCCACCGTGAACCCTGGCGGCAGGCCGAACGCCTTCTGCACGGAGGCGAACCCAACGTCCCAGCCGAGCTCGTCGAAGTGGATCGGCTGGCCGATCATGCCGCTGACGGCATCGACGAAGACCAGCACGTTCGGGTACTTGGCCTTCATCATCTTGCTGATATCGTAGATCGGGTTCATCAAGCCCGTGCTGGTCTCGTTGTAGATCAGGGTGACGGCCGCGTACTTGCCGCTGGCGAGCTTGGCGTCGATCAGCTCGGGCGGCGTCGCCTGGCCCCACTCGACCTTGAGCACATCGACATTGCGGCCGCAGTCCTTCACGACTTCCGCCCACTTGTCGCTGAACGCCCCGCAGCAGGTGGCCAGAACGGTCTCGCCGGGGGCGACGCAGTTGCGGATCGCCGCTTCCCAAAGTCCCGAGCCGCTGGAGGTGGACAGGAATATGTATTGGTTGGTGAACAGGATCTTCTTGAGCATGTCCACCACCTCGCCGTGCAGTTGGGCGTATTCTTTGTCGCGATGCCCCAGCGTGGGACGAGCCAGTTCTTTCAGCACGTCCGCCTTGACCTGAATCGGGCCGGGGATGAACAATCTTGGCGGGTTCTTCCAATCTACCATTGGGATCTCCAAAAAACGTTAGAGTTTCTGAATCGTCAGCCCGGTATACATCTTCGGGTAGAAATACGTCGATTTATGCGGCATCCGCTCGCCGGCCTCGGCGACCTCGGTCAATTGCCGCATCTTGAGCGGGTTCGTGAAAAAGGCGATCTGCTTACGGCCGGTATCGATCCGCTCGATCACTTCATCGACCGCATTGGGCAGGTCCTTTATGTATTCGACATAGTCGCTGTTGCCCATCTTCTCCTCGTCGAGCCCCAGCGTCCGCTCCAGGATCAGCTTATGCAGCACCGGCAAGATCGAGCGCACGCCACGCCGCGCTCTTGTCGGGCACCGCCGCGGCCATCAGGGACGGGTCGTTCAGGACGACCACGTAGAACGAGCTGTCACCCATATATACGCCGAAGGCAACCTTGTCCTGGTCATAGCAGCTTTTCAATTTGGCCAGCATCGTTCTGCCGGGCCTGCATCTTGGCCCCGGCACCCGACGCGAACTTGAACTGCTCGACGCTGAAACTCTTGCCCAGACGGGCGAGGAAGTCCGCGGGCTTGAAGTTCTTCATACCGCCCACGACGCGGTGCGTCGCCAGGACCACGAGGCCCTTCTGGCGCGCATTGGTGAAGGCGATCATTTGGTACTGGGCCTTGGGATTGCCGCTTTCGCGCAGGTATTTGAGGCCGGTCGTGTAGCGGTGGTGACCGTCGGCGATCACACAACTCTTCTCCCGCATCATAAGTCGCAACCGCCTTGATCTCGTCCCGGGCTGCAATCGCGTAAAGCCGATGCCGCACCTCTTGGTCATCGACGAAATCGATCAGCGGCTCTTGGGTGGCAGCCTTCGTGATGATCCTGTCGGCGACACCCTGGGGATCGTCATAGAGCATGAACACCAAGCCGAACTTGGCGGCCGTCGCTCGTTCGAGATTCAGCCGGTCGAGCATGGGTTTCTCGAACACCTGCTCATGCGGCCGGACGACCTTGCCGAAGTCCTCCAGCTTGCCCAACGCGATGAAGCTCAGACGCTGGAACGCAGTGCCGCCGAGCTCGAAGTCCTGGACATAGCCGTAGATGGTCTCTTGCCCGTCCTCTTGGAGGACTCCTTCGGCGATCCAGTTCCGGAGGTACTCGGCCGCACGGGTGTATTGGTTGTTCTGCTCGCTGTCGCTGGCCTCGGTCTTGCTCTTTGTGATGTGCACGATATTGTACTTGCTGCTACGCCAGAGTTCGTCCCGCTGCGCGTCAGTGATCACATCATAGGGCGGCGCGATGCACTTACCCACGTCGCCAACGACGCCGGGATTGAATCGAAACGCTCTGAAAGGCTTCACTTCCATTGTTGCGGTCCCATCGTCCTGTCGGAGTCAATCTGGTCCATGTCATGGCGGGGAGCGGAGCGACGAAGGATTCCCAAACGCGATTCATGGCGCTTGGGATCCCAACCAACATCCTCCCGCACGGTCGCAGGCGCTGCGAGATGCGCCACGGGGCTTAAAGCACTCCAGACCCATGAAAATCAGAATGATACCCGAGGTGGTGAGTATTGTCAACAGCCAACATGCGCTCGGGCAGGGCTCACACATCTAAATTGGCCGAGCGTGAGTCCTCGTTCAGAAACATGGCTCTTGCATTCGGCAGACAGAGACGATATACTAACCAATTCTATCAATTTCTGGTGAATTCTATGGATAGCCGCGGTGGCTGTCCAGCAGTAGCATGGGCGTGTTGCCCATGGGTTGCAAGGTCGTCTCGGCTCTGCGGGCATGGGCGGGCAGTCCATGCTACTTTACCGGAGCGTTCTGAGGAGTTTTCGAGCATGGGTTGGAACGTAGCAGTGGCGGGTGTGACGGGCGCCGTCGGTCAAGAGTTCTTGAGCATTATCGAAGAACGGAAGTTTCCCTTCAGCTCGCTCAAGGTGCTGGCCAGCAGCCGTTCCGCAGGCAAGAAGATTACCTTCCTGGGCAAGGAATACGTTGTTGAACAGATGACCACGGACAGCTTCAAGGGCACCAATCTCGCCCTGTTCAGTGCAGGCGCCTCGCGGAGCCGGGAGTTCGCTCCGGCGGCCGTGAAGGCCGGCGCGGTGGTCGTGGACAACTCCTCGGCCTATCGCATGGACCCCCAGGTGCCGCTGGTGGTGCCCGAGATCAACCCGCAGAAGATCAAAGAGCACAAAGGCATCATCGCCAATCCGAACTGCTCGACGATTATCGGGATCGTGCCGGTCTGGCCGCTGCATAAGATCAACCCGGTCAAGAGGATGGTCGTGAGTACGTACCAGGCCGCCAGCGGGGCGGGCATGTCCGCCATGCTGGAATTGGAGAACCAGGCCCGGGAGATCCTCGCCGGCAAGCCGCCGACGCGGAACGTGTTCCCGCACCAGATCGCGTTCAACTGCTTCAGCCACAATTCCTTGCTGGGCCCGAACGGGTACAACGAGGAAGAGACGAAGATGGTCAAGGAGACCCGCAAGATTTTCGATTGCCCGGAGATCGCGATCACGGCGACGTGCATTCGCATTGCGGTGATGCGGGCCCATTGCGAGAGCATCAATCTCGAATTCACCCGGCCGATCACGCCGGAGCAGGTGCGCGAGGTGCTCAAGACCGCCCCGGGCGTCACCGTTCTGGACGACCGCGAGCACAACCGCTTCCCGATGCCCATCGACGCGAGCGGCAAAGACGACGTCTTCGTCGGGCGTATCCGCCAGGATGAGTCCCTGCCGAACAATCGCGGCATCAATCTCTGGGTCTCCGGCGACCAGCTCCGCAAGGGTGCCGCCCTGAACGCGATTCAGATCGCGGAATTGCTCTAAGAAGACCGAACGACATATAACATCCCGTAGGGTGGGTTCTTAACCCACGCGGTTTACCATCGAGACACAGGTACGCGTGGGTTAAGAACCCACCCTACAGTGTTTAGGCCGATGTGGAATGGCTCTTCGTAACATCAAGCTGACAATTGCCTATGATGGTAGCGAGTATCACGGTTGGCAGCTCCAGCCGGGCTGTGTGACGGTCCAGGGCGTGCTCATGGAGGCGCTGCGCGATCTCCTGGGGCCGAGGGCCCGGGTTTGCGGGGCCAGTCGCACCGATGCCGGCGTCAGCGCCCTCGGACAAGTCGGGTTGATCCAGATCGACACTCCCGTCCCCACGGAGAATTTCGCCAAGGCGATTACGGACCGGCTGCCCGAGAGCATGGCGATCGTCAAGGCCGAAGACGTTCCGATGGGCCTCGACGTCATCGGCGACGTCAAGCGCAAACTCTACCGCTACACGATCTACTGTGGCCCGGTCCGCCCGGTGCTGCACATGCGGCAGTGCTGGCACATTCCGGCGGCACTGGACGTTGAAGCCATGCGCCGGGCCGCCGCACTGCTGGTCGGCAAGAAGGACTTCAAGTCCTTCGCCGCGGCGGCGGACCAGCGGGAGGACAGCGTTCGCACGGTGTTTCGATGCGATGTCTCCGAGGCGCCGGCGGAAGGCGGACGCTGGGTCTACGTGGATGCCGAGGGCGATGGCTTTCTGTACAACATGGTTCGCAACATTGTTGGCACACTGGTCGAAGTGGGCATCGGCCGCTGGCAACCGGAGAGGATCCCGGAGATCTTGGCTGCCCGGGACCGCAAGGCCGCCGGTCCGATCGCGCCGCCCAACGGCCTGTGCCTGATGTGGATTAGGTATTGATGCTTGTCGAGAGAGACCATATCGGCATCTTCGGCAAGATGAACTGCGGCAAGAGCAGCATCATGAACATGCTGACGCAGCAGGAGACGTCTATTGTCGATCCGACGCCGGGGACGACGGCGGATACGAAGATCGCCTTGCAGGAAATCCACGGCATGGGACCGGTCAAGCTGTTCGACACGGCCGGACTGGATGAAGCGGGCGATCTGGGCTCGAAGAAGCGGGCCAAGGGACTCGCCGACCTGAAGGAATGCGATCTCGTCCTGCTGGTCATCGATCCGGATACCCAGGATTTCGCGACGGAGAGCAACGTTCTTGAGCAAGCCCGTGAGCTGGATAAGCAAATCCTGGTGATCTATAACTTGTTCCGGCCTTCCAGCACGCAACGGATTCCGATGGTCGAAGAGAGTGTGCCGCTGCTGCGGTTCCACAAGAAGATCAGCCTCGTCGCGGTCGATTCGAGCTACCGGCCGCCGTTGCTGAATTTCATCCTGGCCAATTTCGTCTCGAAAAATTGCAAGATGGAGTTGCTGCCCTTTGTCGCGCGAGACGAGTTCTACGTTCTGAACATCCCGATGGACGCGGAGACGCCGCCCGGCCGGTACCTGCGGCCCCAGGCGATGGCCGAGGAGTACATCACGCGGCAATGGGCCTATCCGGTTTCCTACCGCATGGATTTGGGCAAGGCCCGCAGCGGCGATGCCAGCGAGAGGCGGCGGTTTGATGCGTTTCTGGACAGTCTCCGCCGCCGGCCCAAGGCCCTCATTACGGATTCCCAAGCGATGGACCTGATGCACACTTGGACGCCGGACGACGTGATGTTGACCACGTTCTCGATCATGATGATCAATTACGTGAGCCGGGGCAGGCTCGCCGCCTTTGCTGAGGGGATCAAAGCTCTTGATCGTCTCCAGGCCGGCGACAAGGTCCTCATTGCCGAGGCGTGCAACCACTCGCGGATCGCAGAAGATATTGGGACGGTCCAAATCCCGCGGTTCATCGAGCGGCATTGGCCCGGCGTGGTCATCGAGCACAACTTCGGCCGTGAGTTCCAGGAGAATGACCGGCTGGCCTCCTACAAGCTGGTCATTCACTGTGGCGGCTGCATGATTACTGCCCAGAAGCTGCTCGCTCGTATCCGCGACCTCGATTCCATTGGCGTCCCGTACACGAACTACGGCGTCTTCCTGGCCTACACGCAGGGCCGCGAGGCCCTCCGCCGCGTTCTGCGTCCGTGGCACATTGATTGGCGAGTTGACAGTTCGCAGTTGACAGTTGGCAGCCGATAGTTGAGAACTGTGAATCAATAACTGACAACTGGGAACTGTCCACTGAGAACCATCCATTGAAAATCGTTCACATCATAACCCGGCTGATCCTGGGCGGAGCCCAGGAGAACACCCTCATCACGTGCCGGCTCTTGGCCGAACGGGGGCATGAGGTTACGCTGATCACCGGTCCGGCCCTCGGCCCGGAAGGCCAGCTCTTCGACCAGACCAAAGGCCAGAAATACCGCACCATCGTGATCGATGAGATGCGGCGGGCCATCCTGCCCTTCAAGGACTACGCCAGCTATGGCAAGATCAAGGCCCTGCTGCGCGAGCTTCAGCCGGACATCGTTCACACGCACAGTGCCAAGGCGGGCATCCTCGGCCGCTTCGCCGCCTGGTCGCTCAAGGGCCAGTGGGGGCCCAACCGCCCGGGCGTCGTGCATTCACTTCATGGCCTGTCTTTCCACCCCTATCAAAATCCGTGGGCCAGCCGGCTTTACATCGCGATGGAGAAGGCGGCGGCCAAGCGGACGGACTATTTCATCAGCGTCGCCGATGCGATGACGGAACAGAACAAGGCCGAGGGCATCGGCGTGGACAAGCCTTACATCACGGCTTACTCCGCCATTGAGGAAGACCAGTTCTTGACGCCCATTGCAGGCGATGAACTGCGGGACTTTCGGCGGAAGTACGACATTCCGCCCGACGCGGTAGTTCTGGTGACGATCGCTCGCCTCTTCATGCTCAAAGGCCACGATTACATCATCGAATCCGCCCGGGAGTTGTCGCAGCGGTTCAGCAATGTCATCTGGCTCTTCGTTGGCAACGGCAACTTGGCCGAAGAGTACAAAGAGCAGATTCAGAAACTCGGCCTGACCGATCGCTTCCGCTTCACTGGTCTGATGCCGCCGGACCAAATTCCGCTGGCCATCCAGGCCTCCGATATTCTTGTGCACTGTTCGTTGCGTGAGGGTCTGGCCCGCACGCTGCCGCAGGCAATGCTCTGCGGCCGGCCCGCGATTTCCTTCGACGTGGATGGCGCCTGCGAGGTCGTCAACGAGAACACCGGCCGGCTCATCGAGCCGAAAGACGTCCAGCAACTTATCGCCGCGTGCGCCGAACTGATCCAGGACAAGTCCCTTCGCGAAAGGCTCGGGCAAGCCGGTCGTGAGTCCGTCCGAACGAAATTCGCCCCCGACACCATGGTCGATACCATTGAGCGTGTCTACGACAGTCTGTGCTCCTGATATCCTGACGCTCACTTAAGCTGTCTGGAATCCCGCGAATTCGACGGGGTACGGACCTGGGTCACTAGTGGATTTGACCGATGCCGACAGGGCGGACAACTCTCGGTTTAGCCTGACCTGAATGGCCTCCATTGGCTCGGCCGATTCGAAAGGCAAGAGCAGGTCGGCTGCGCCGGAATCGAGAGGCCTGATGAGGTCTCTCTCGTAGGTCGGATCGCTCACGCGCAGGATGCTCTTGCGGCCGGGGAAGGTGGCTTTCTCGGGTGAGGTTTTGCGGAGGGGCCGGTTGCCGTACTGAACGATCTTGTAGACGATGCCGAGGGCCGGGGCGTGCTCGGAGACGGCGAAACGCGTGCCGATGCCGAAGCCGTTAATCTCGGCACCGACGTTCAACAAGTCGGCGATCCGGAACTCGTCCAGGTCACCACTGGCGAAGATCCGCAGGAATCCCAGGCCCTCTTGCTCGAAGTGTGCCCGCGCGAACTTGCTCAGCTCGACGAGGTCGCCGCTGTCCAAGCGGATGCCTCGAATCTGTACCCCCTTCTGGGCGTAGTCCTTGGCCACGCGGGCGGCTGTCTTGATTCCTTCGAAGCTGTCGTAGGTGTCCACCAGCAGGATCGCGTTGTCGCCGTAGACTTCCGCGAACTCGCGAAACGCCTGTTCCTCGGAGGGGTGGGCCTCGATGAAGGAGTGGGCCATCGTGCCGGAGGGGGGCAGGCCCAGCAGCCGGGCCGCATGGACGTTGCTGGTCGCGGCGAAGCCGGCGATCTGGGCGCCGCGGGCCGCCCGGAGCGCCGCGATCGGTCCCTGGGACCGCCTCATCCCGAAGTCGATCACCGGGACGCCTCGGGCGGCGATCCTCGTTCTGGTGGCCAGGGTGGCCTCGATGATTGAAAAGCCGAGGATATTCAGGAGATAGGTCTCCAGCAATTGGGCCTGGAGGATCGGACCGCTCACCTCCAGGATCGGCTCGTTGGGGAAGAAGACCGTGCCCTCCGGCAACGCGCGCACCTTTACGTCGAGCTTGAGCCGGGAAAGGTGCTCCAGGAAGTCATCGCGAAATAGGCGATGTCGAACGCAGATACTCAAGGTCCCGGCCGACGAAGTGGAACGCGCGCAGGTAGCTTTCTACTTCGGGCAGACCGGCCATCACGAAGAACCCCCACTGCTGGCGGCAAGTGCCGGATAAAGACCTCGAAGTACCCCGTCTCGTGCATGCCGCTCACGAAGTAGGCCTGGGCCATCGTCAATTCGTAGAGGTCCGTGAAAAGGGCCGGCGTGTCTTGGAGGAGCCACATGGCAGTCATCTCCTTGTAGGGTGCGGTTCTCAACCCACGCGTAGCTACGACGCCGACAACCGGTTCTTGATTTGGTCAAAGGTTGTGATCTCGACGCCTCGTTGCCGCAGTTCCTCGTACACTTCTTCATCGGGCCGGGTTCCGAGCCCCTTCGTGCCGTCCTGGAGCAGCGACAGTTTCACTCCCTGGTGCTTGGAAAGCTCGCTGAGCACATAGTAGACACAGCAATCGAGGGCGACGCCGAAGGCCACGACGTGCCTGGGATGGACAAGGTCCACCAGCTTGTGCGTGTTCGGACTATCGAAGACGTTGAGGCTCTGCTTGCGGATGACGATATGAAACTGGTCCTTCTGCACGAGTTTCGGCAAGATGCCCACATCCACGGCGTCGATATCGATATAGTCGATCGGCACCTCTCCCAGGTATCCCACCCGCTCGGCGCCGGGCGTGCCGGCCATGGCGTGCGGCGGGAAGGTCGTCTTCATGTCCGGACGGTCGGAGATCTCCGGATTGTCCTGGCTGTGCCAATCGATATCGGCGAGCATGGAATAGCCGTGGTCCAGCGCGAAGCGGCGAATCTCGCTGATCCGGTCGATGATGCTCTCGGCCCCGGGGGCGTAGAGGGCGCCCTCGGGCTTCATGAAATCGAACTGCGTATCGACATCCCAAAAGACGGTCTTTTTCTTCATCGCTGTTACCCCTCTTGCAATTGGCTGTCCAAGCTTTACTATTTATGACTACGTTGGCGCATCCGAAGAGTGAACTGGAAATGGCAAATAATAGATGATGAAGAGCTACCGAAGAGAACTGTGGTTCCGGACCAAGCAGCGCCGGGAATTCATCAATATCACGCCGCAGATCGAGCAGTGCCTGCGGGAAAGCGGCGTCAAGGAGGGTTTGGTCCTGTGCAACGCCATGCACATCACGGCCAGTGTCTTTATCAATGACGATGAGCCCGGCCTGCATCAGGATTTCGAAACCTGGCTGGAGAAGCTGGCTCCGGAAAAACCTTACACCCAATACCGGCACAACACCGGCGAGAACAACGCCGACGCCCATCTGAAGCGATCCGTCATGGGGCGTGAGGTGGTTGTCGCGATCACGGATGGGAGGCTCGACTTCGGCCCCTGGGAGCAGATCTTCTACGGCGAGTTCGACGGCATGCGCGACAAACGCGTCCTGGTAAAGATCATCGGGGAATAGGCGATCTTCGCATGAGCCTCCTGCTATTCCTCGTGAATGTCCTGGGGATATCCCTTTCCGGCGCCTTGGCGCCCGGGCCGGTGACGGCGGCGGCCATTGGCATGGGAGTCGCGCAATCGCTTCGCCGGCGTGCTCATGGCCCTGGGCCACGGCCTCGTCGAATTCCCGCTGATGATTCTGCTGGCTTTGGGGGTGGGCGGACTGCTCACGCTGGCCGTCGGTGAGCATCGTCATCGGCCTGGTCGGCGGGGGCTTTCTTATCTTTCTGGGCGTCCAGATGTTTCGCGGACTGGCCACCGCCGGGACCGAGCGCTGCGCCGATGACCCGGGGCGGACCGCTGACGGCCGGCGTCGTCTTGTCCGCCGGCAATCCCTATTTCCTGCTCTGGTGGGCCACGGCCGGATTGACCCTGATTACGACCGCGCGGACGAATTTCGGGATCTGGGCCTTCGTGCTCCTGGCCCTCGTGCACTGGTCGTGCGACCTGGTCTGGCTGACGGCGCTCTCGTGGGCCAGTTTCAAAGGCTCGGTGCTTCTGGGCCCGAAGAGTCAGCGGATCGTGCTGGCCGTCTGTGCGGCGGCGATGGCCGGCTTTGGTTTGTACTTCATCGTGCTGCAAGCGCTGCGACTGCCGGTATGAGTTCGGAGGTGTGAAGGAAACCGTAGCCGGCCGCGGCGGTCAGCGGCAGCCCGTTGCTGCGAAAGCTCGTAAGCGGGTGGGAAGAGTAAGGCTTCATCACCGTTTCTTGAAAAGGTCTCCCAAGCCCTTGAGGATCTGCCCCTGAAGCTGCGACTGCACCAGCTTTCTGGAGGTTCAGTTGCGGCTTATCGATCGTGCCCGTCAGCGGCACGACGATCCGCTCCTCGCGCTTGGGGCTGACCGACCCGGACCAGCCGGCCCGTGAGGGTGTAGGGCAGGACCACGGTCATATTCAACGCTCCATCCAAGCCGATGGACCCGCGGAAATTGACCGGATTCTGGCCGAGGTCGATCTGCATGTCGTCATAGCGCAGCACGCCGTCTTGCAGGACGAGGACCGTGGGGTGCAGCGTCAAGACCTGGCCGCGAATCGACTGGCCGGCGACGGCGAGAATCTGATTCAAGATGTCCGAGGCCCCCAACTGCATGTTGTCGATCCAGATCGTGCCATTCATCTGGGCCCGTGTCCGGGCATCGGCGGTCAGCGGCAGTGCCAATTGCCGCACGTCGAAGTTGGCGGCCCCGCTCACTTGGACCGCGTTGGCAAAGATGGGGTTGACGTACTTGAGCAGGGTCTTGGCCGTCTGCTCGTTGATCTGGACGCCTTGGGCCATGTGCACGAGCACCGGCGTAGTCACCAGCGCCGGCGTGCGGCGGAGATCGGCCTGGCCGAGAAAGTTCAGCCGGCCGTTGTTGACCGTGGTGGAAACCGGCCCAATGGTCATCAGGCCGTCCTGGGAGCGGAGTTCCAACTGCGTGGGCCCGATGTCGAATCCGAGGTACGCGGCCCGCTCGAAGCCGAGCGACGCCTGGCTGGTCAGATGAGCGAGCAGACCGTTCGGCTCGTTCACGGGATAGACGCTCGTAAAGTTGATCGCGATCGGCTTCTGGCCGGAGATGCTCACCTGGCCCGGCACGAAGGCGGAGGCCAGCGGGGCGACCGCCGCCCAGTCCAATTGGCCGTCGAGGACGCCTTGCGCCTTGATCGTATTGCCCTGGCGGGTCCGCGTTAGCTGTCCTTTCTGAATCTTGATCTGCGGACTCTCCACGAGCAATCGCTCGACGTCGATCGTCTTTTGACTCGGGTCGGCATAGACATCGAAGGAAGCCGTCACCTGCGACTGCTGGAAGGGCGGCTTTCCCGGGGAGACCACCTGCAAGTTCTGGATGCGTGTGGCATCGGAGGTCAGTCGGTAGACGTTCTGGTTCTTGGCCACGGTCACCTGGGATTGGGCGATGCCGGCCACGGTGAGCCCCTTCGGCAGGGCGGCGAAGAGCACGTCGTACCGGGCGAGTTTGTTCAGGTCCACGTTGTTGGCGGAGAGCACGAGATTCATAGGAACAGGGGAACTGGCCCCCAGGGGGATAATGCCGTGGTTGATGCCGATCGTGCCAAAGCTGGCATTGGCCGTGAGATCCTCCACTGCCAGGACCTGCTGCTGGTGGTCGAGACCCAGCGCGTAATTCACGTTCATCTGCGGCTCGGCCACGCTATTGCCGTCGGCAGCCAAGACGAGTTGTCGCGCCGACAGGGTGCCGGCAACGCCCGTGGTCGTTTGCCCGAGGGAGACTTGTCCCTGCGCCGCCAACTGGCCGGCGGTTTGGTAGGGTCCCAGGTTGATGAAGGGGCCTAATTGCGATTGGATCGATGCCAGATCGGCCTGCGCCTGGTAGTCGATCTGCTTGAACGTGCCGCGGGCGTTCACCTGGGCGAACGGTGCCGTGATGGTAAGGTTGTCGAGTTGGGCGCCTTGATTGCCGGTCGAGAGCTGTAGCATCGTTCGCACCGGTCCGCCAAGAGCGACCTTCTGGTTGTTCACGACCCCGGCCAATCCGAGCACCTGCGCTGTAGCGGTAATGGTGGTCCGGCCGCTTTCGGTCGTTGTGTTGATGTTGCCGGTCGCTCGGCCGTTGGTGACCTGAGTGCCCGGGCGGATGCCGAGGGTATTGGGCATCTGGGAGAAGACCGCTGCCAGGTTGATATCGAAGTTGCCCCGGACGTCATAAGCGGCACCGCTCTCCAGGAGCTGCGACAACGATCCCGGCGTCTTGGGAAGCGTGCCCGTCAGGGAGGCCGTGGCCCAGTCTGTTCGCACGTCCAGTTGGTTGACGTCAATGAGCTCGCCCGACTGGGCCAGACTGGCCCGGACGTCCAGTTGGGACGTCTGCAGTCGGTCTCCCTTGAGGGTAGGGCCGGTAATATCGAGACCCTGACCGGTGATGGTGGCGTTGACGTGCTGGATCAAGCCGTTCTGAATCGCGCTGGTGATGTGCCCCGAGACCTGACCGCGAGCCTCCACCTCCAGACCCGCCAAATCCAGGAAGGGGCCGACGGAGGCCAGATTCAGGTCGTTGACGTCGACGGTCACCTCGCCCGTTGTGCCCTGGAGAGTCCAGCCGGTCTTCTTGCCGGGAGTAGCTTGGCCGACGATGGTCAATTGCCCGGGCGGCTGCGCGGCGGCCAAGACAACCGTCTGGGCGTTGATTCTCGATGTCTGGCCGAGCGGATGCACGCTCAGATCGGCGTTCAGGCTGGCAAGTTGCACCGTCGTGCCGGTCGTGTCGGTCAGTTGCACTTGGCCGTTTCGGACGACGACCTCGCGAATTCGATCCAACTCGCTCATGTCCACCGGCTTTTGCGCGGTGGAAGGGGGCTGCTCGCGCAGGTCGATGGCGACGCGGGGCTGATCGATCACCGTTCGGCCGAGTGCCAGCGTGCCGGACAACAAGCTGGCATAACGAGGCATTGTCGTGATGCGATCGATATCCACCTGGGTCCAGCCGTCTTCCCCGCGGTAACTGAACCCGTCGATGCGGACGCCTTGCGAACCAGCCCACCGACAGATTCCGGATAGTGGCTTGGCCCCCGGCGCTCGTGCCGATCTTGCGCCTGGACCCAACGAGTGAACCCTCTGGACGAGAGGATGACGGGGATCAGCAGCACGATCACGAGAAGAAGAACCAGGACGCCGGCCACCACCCAGGGCCATTTCCTCGGCCGCCGCACTTGCTTCTCCGGGGCAACCTCGACCTCGTCCTGCTTTAGCGTTTCCATCTCTTCACCCCCGAATCGGTATGGAACCGGCGCTTGCCGTTTAATGGTACGGCTTGTCTTCCGAGAGGTTCATCGGGGTAGAAAAGAACCGCTGTCGCTTAGCCTTGATGGTCTACTGTTTGCGATTTTAGACCGACGATGGCTCAAAAACGAGCAATCGATAGCAAGCCCGCTCAGTCCTTCATGATCTCATCCGACTTGTGGGCGACATTGCTGTCGATCTTGTCGGTGAATTCCTTGGTGATATCGTCGATTTGCTTCTTGGCCAAATCCCGGTCGTCCTCGGTGATATCGCCGTCTTTTTCCTGCTTGTCGAGGACCTTGTTGGCGTCGCGCCGGATGTTGCGGATGCTGACCTTGGCCTGCTCGCCGGATTGCTTGGCTTGCTGCACAAGCTGCTTTCTCCGCTCGCCGCTCAGGGGCGGGATATTCAGCCGGATAAATTTGCCTTCGATCACGGGGGCAATGCTCAGGTCGCTGCTCTTGATCGCCTTCTCGATTTCCTTCAGCGAGGCGGGGTCGAAGGGTTTGATCACGAGCATATCGGCCTCCGGGGCGGAGACCGTGGCCAGGGATTTCAGCGGCGTGGGGCTGCCATAGTATTCCACGCGGATGTGGTCCACGAGCGCGGGCGTGGCACGGCCCCCGCGGAAGCCCTTCAACTCACCCTGAAGCACTTCCAGGGCCTTCTGCATCTTCGTTTTGGTTTCCGAGATGACTTCTTGTGTTGGCATCGCTCAACCCCTCAGGATCTATGATTCACGATTTGGCTTCGCCCTTTACAGGGGCCTGCCCGGAATCATACGTCGCAAATCACTCATCATCAATCATAAACCGGCAATCAAAGTGCCTACGGGCTCACCGCAAATCGCCTTGGTAATATTGCCCTTCTTGAAGATGTTCAAGACGATGATCGGGATGTGATTCTCCCGGCACAGGCTGATGGCGGCATGGTCCATGATCCGCAAGCCCTGCCGGAGCACATCGTCGTAGGACAAGTGGGGCAGGAGCGTCGCCTGCGGGTTCTTCTTGGGATCGTCGCTGTAGACCCCATCGACTTTGGTGGCTTTGATGAGCAGATTGGCATCCAGCTCGGCGGCCCGCAGGGCGGCACAGGTATCGGTCGTGAAAAACGGGTTCCCCGTCCCGCCGGCCAAGATCACGACCCGGCTCTGCTCGAAATGGCGCAGGGCCCGGCGCCGAATGAAGGGCTCGCACATCGCCGAGACCTCGATGGCGCTCATGACCCGGGTTTCGCGGCCCAACTTCTCCAGCGTTTCCTGCAGGGCACAGGCGTTGATGATCGTCGCCAGCATGCCCATGTAGTCGGCCGTATTCCGCGGGATGTGACTCTTTTGGGAGAATGTCTCGCCGCGGATGAAGTTGCCCGCGCCGACGACGATGCCGATCTGGGCGCCGAGGTTGCAGATCTCATCGATTCGCTCGGCAATGGACTCCAACGAGGCGCCGTTGATCCCAAACTCGCCCGGCAGGCAGAAACTCTCCCCGGAGAGTTTGAGCAGAACCCGATTGTATTTGCTTCGCCTGCCATCGAAGCCATCAAGAATCAGCCGCACTTGCGAATCACCCAACCTCGAATCGGACAAACTGCTTGACCGTCGCCTGACCGCCTGCCTGCTTGGCCGCTTCGGCGAGCATTTGCTTGACCGTCTTGGTGTCGTCCTTGACGAACGGCTGCTCCAGGAGGCAGTAGTCGCTGTAGAACTTCTTCAGTTTGCCTTCGACGATGCTTGTCCACGACCGCGGGCGGCTTGTTCTGCACTTGGGCGGCGTAGATCTCTTTTTCCCGCTCGACCACCTGAGGATCGAGGCTGGCCACGTCCAAGGCGATGGGCTTGCTGGCCGTGATATGCATGGCGATATCCGCGGCCGCCTGCTTGACCGACGGGGCCTGTGCGACCTTGGCGTCGCTGGTCTCGATCTGGACCATGCTGCCGACTTTATTGTTGAAGTGAATGTAGGTGCCGATGAGCCCCGTTCCGTCCAGCCGGAAGCGGGCGTAGTCGCCGACCTGCATCTTCTCGCCCGTTCTGCTGACGACTTCCGTGAGCACTTCCTGGAACGTTTTTCCCGGCGAGGATGGTTTGCAGGACGTGTCTCTGCCCCCTGGGTACCCGGGGCGGAGCCGATGTAGTCACGAATATCGCGGGCGAGCTGCACGAAATCGTCGCTCTTGGCGACGAAATCGGTCTCGCAGCACAGGGTCGCCAAGGCCGCCTCTTTGCCGTCCTGGCTTTGCCAGGCGACGACGGCGCCTTCCGTGGTCTCCCGCTCGGCCCGCCGGGCCAGGGTGGCCAATCCTTTCTTGCGGAGGATTTCCATGGCCTTGTCCATATCTCCGTTGGATTCCTCCAAGGCCTTCTTGCAGTCCATCATGCCCTGTCCGGACATTTTCCGCAGTTTCACAACGACTGAAGCTGGGACTTCCGCCATATTATCAACTCCCGTTCTCAGGATTTCAGGTTCTGTTCCTTTTCGCGTCTGGTTCTGCCGCTCGGCGGAGATTCTCTGCCACTACGTGCCGGTCGGAGGCTGCTCGGGCTCGGGGGCAGGCGGATTCTCGTCGGCCGGAGGCAATTCCTCGCCTTCCGCCCCTTCGTCGCCCACCGTAGCCACGGCGGACGATTCCACCCCATCGGCTCTCCCCATGGCGGGCCGTCGGGAGCGGACCCGGCGCGGCGGCCGCGGCATGGCTTCCTGCTGCCGGACCGAAACCATGGTCTTGCCGATGGCAACCGCATCCGCCAACTCGCTGAGGATGATCTCCACGGCGCGAATCGAGTCGTCATTCGCGGGAATCGCTACGTCCACCGTATCCGGATCGGAATCCGTGTCCAGGATGCCCACCGTGGGAATATTCAGCTTGCGCGCCTCGCGCAGGGCCAAATACTCTTTCTTGGCGTCCACCACCACGACGGCACCGGGCAGACGCGTCATCTTGCGTACGCCGTCGAGGTTCGTGCGAATCTTGCGCATTTCCCGCTTGAAGCGGGAGGCCTGTTTCTTGCTCTCGGACTCCATCGTCCCATCCTGCTCCATGGCCTCCAGTTGCTCCAAACGCTGGAGACGGGAGCGGATCGTCCGAAAGTTCGTCAACATCCCGCCGAGCCACCGTTCCGACACGAAATGCATGCCGCAGCGGTTGGCGGCGGCCTCTACGGCCTTTTGCGCCTGGCGCTTGGTCCCCACGAACACCACGTCGCTGCCGGAAGAAACGATCTCGGCCAGCAGTTTCTTGGCGATCAGGATGCCTTTGAGGGTCTCCTTGACGTCAATCACGTGGATGTTGCCCCGCTTTGCGAAGATAAAGGGGGCCATTTTCGGATTCCACCGGCTCGCGCCGTGGCCGAAGTGCACCCCCGCGTTGATGAGTTCCCGCGCCAACTGTTTAGCCACAAATACCTCCAGAATACCTCTGATCCATTGTACGAGCAGAAACAAACCGCGAAATTACAACAGGTTAGCGAGACCCGTACTGCCTGTCAAGACTTTATCTTGATAATCAGACCTTTGTACATGGGCATTGGGCGTATATTCTTCGAAGAAATCGGTTTTGCGATTTCCTCAAAGAACTGATTTTAACCTGTGCTCTGTCAACGGGTTACAGGAAGAGAAAAATCAGCTTTGTGATTCTTCCCTTCCCAAAGCAGGCCCGATGTCCATTTTACAAAGGTCCAACTGGATAATTTACGGGCAAACCCGGTCGCTGTCCATCTGCAAAATCAGTACCAGACCAGAATAATGAGGCTCGGCTCGGCCTTCTTTTCCAGGACTTCGCCGGTCGTCACATCCGTGCGCTTGATCACAATGCTGGGGTTCTCTTTGAGCCAGGCGGTGATCTGCTCTTCCAGGAACTTGATGGCGCCGGGGTGCAGCTTGGTGAAAAACGTCCGGCAGTTGGTGATCCGCTCGCCGGCGGCGGCGGGCGGTTTCGCCGGCGCAGGTCGGATCACGGGGGGCTTGGGGGCCGCCGGCGAGGCCGGACTTGCCGGCGCGGCGGGCGTGCCAACGCCTCCCCCCAGCTTCAAAGGAGCCCGCGAGACGTTCGGAGCGCCCGTGGCCGGTACCGCCTCCGGGTGGGCCGGTTGACCGGCGGCGCCGTCCAAAGGAATGGTGTCATTGCGGGCGGGATTGGGATTGTTGCTGCCTACGTTGTCCATGCGTGACCCTCCAAACAAATCAGCCTGCTTTGCCTCCAAAGAGGCGCCCACGTATCGTTTTTGCCGGCCTCAAGCCCTCAAGGACGGGCTAACGGCCGGTCACGGGTTCGCTTCGAGCACTGTCAACGGGCCTGGACTCCAACTCACGGCGGAGTGCAGCGGGTCTTACTATGGCTTCGGCGTCTGGGCGTTCGGCGTCGCCCCTTGAGGGGGCGTCGTTGGCGCGGACGGCTTGGACTCTTCCTTATTAGGCTTGTCGGTTTTGTTCTCACCCGGCTTGGGCGCCGGCTCTTTCGGCTTTTCCTCGGGCGGTTTGGGCTCCGGCGGCTTCTCCTTGGCTTTTTGGAGCTCCGCTTTGGCTTGTTGGGCTTCGGTCGCCGCCTTCTGGGCCGCCGCCTCCGCCTGTTGCGCCTTGGTGTTCAGTTGCGCCATGCGCGCCTTGTTCTGTTCGAGCTCGGCCTCCAAATCCTGGACTTGGCGGCCTGTCTGGATCGCTTGCTGGCGGGCGGCCGTCATTTCCGCTTCCGATTCCTGCTGTGCCATGCGGGCCTTCTCGAGCCGGAGTTCCTCTTCCTCCTGGCGGGCCTTGGTGCCCAGCGGGTCCATGACCGTCTCATCCAGGCCGCGGCTCATCGGGGAGGCGTAGCGGTCTTTCAACTTGTCCACCATCTGCCTATTGGGCTTGCCGCCGGTGGAGATGCTGGGGGTCAGGATGAAAATGTCCTCGGTGGCCCGCTCCTCGAAGTCTCGGCCGGAAAAGAGCCAACTGAGCAGCGGGATATCCTTCAGCACGGGCACGCCGCGCACCACGTCGCGTTTCTCCGACTTGCGGATGCCGCCGATCACCAGGCTCTCGCCGAGGCGGATGCGGTTGTCCTTGTTCGTGATCGTTCGCTCGGTCACGTTGGGGGTCTGCTTGATGCCCTCGGGGGTCAGGTAGGCGGCAATCTGGGCCGAGGTTTCCAGACCGATGTAGCCGTCGGCATACACGTGCGGCGTGATCTGGAGCGAATCGATGATGTCGTAATACTCGGTCGTCGTGGCCAGAATGAAGCCGCCCCCGGCCTGACCGGTGGTGTAGGTGATCTGCTGTAACGGCTGGTGCTGCTTGGATTGAATCTTGGCGGTCTCTCCATTCACGACTTCGAGACTCGGATTCATCAGGATTTTCATGTAGCCGCGGGAGACCAGGACGTCCACGAGGGCCATGAAATTGTCCCGGCTGATGCCGATCTTCAGGCCGAACTTGGCCCGGGCCGGATCGCGTAGCTCCGCGCCGGGAAAAGCCAGATTCGAATTGTCCGGCTGGCCGCTGAGCTTGATCCCTTCGCCGAAGAGATTGTCGATCGCCATCGACGTTTCGCGGTCCACCGTCAGGTCGGCGTACAGCTCCGCGACCAGGCAGTCGATGCGGACCTGGACCGGCGGGATGTCGATGTACTTGATGGTCTGCATGACGGCGTCGATGTCCTGCTCCTGGGGACAGCGGACGATGATCTGATTGGTGGCGGTATTGGCCGTGACCGTGTAGGCGGGCAGGACTTTGGATTGGCCCTTCTCGTCGAAGATTTTGGAGCCAAACTGCTCCTGGATGATGCGTTTCATGTCCTCCGCCGTGTGGTATTGGCAAAAGTAAATCAGCTTCCACTCAACGGTGCCTCCGACCGTCTGGGAGAGTTTCAAGGGGGGCGACTTGTAGACGCCCGGACTCTGCATGTTAGGGTCCGGGATGGTCTCAATCCGGCCCAAATCACGCAGAATATTCTGCGCTTCGATTGCGGTGGCTCGCTCATCGGGCCAGTCATGGGAATGACAACCGGCCAAACCGACGGTGGCCAAAACAGCCAAAGCCACAAATAGTCCCTCACGGCGGCTGATCTTGTGGCTGTCATTCCCCATAGGCTTCTACCCGTCGTTTGCACTCATGACCCGTGATACTCCACTCGTGTTTCTTCTACCCCTCGAACCTCCTTTCCGCGCAGGTAGACGCAGCAAGAGGAATTCTATTGCACTTTTCCTCATCGTCAAGGCGAATTTGCTTGGCTTGACGAAAATGCCAATTATGATCGTGCCCAGATTCTAAGACGAACAAATCTCGTTCCGTGGCCAATGTATGGGTATATGCCGAGCAAAAAACGGAAAAACCTGACGGTGGGCTTCGTGGCGCTGGGCTGCCCGAAAAACATGGTCGATAGCGAGCGGATGTTGGCGCAGATCGCCGAGGCGGGATTCCTGATCGCCGCCGAGCCCGAACGGGCGGACGTGGTTATCATCAACACCTGCGGCTTCATCGAGCCGGCGAAAGTCGAATCGCTCGAGGCGGTGGCGCAGGCGGTCGCGAATAAGAAGCAGCGGCCACGTGAAAAAAGTGATCGTCGCGGGTTGCCTCTCCCAGCGCTTGGGCCAGGAGCTCCTCGATCAGGCCGCCGGCGTAGACGCGGTGGTGGACTTGGAGCACCGCGACGCCATCGTCCAGATTATTCGGGATACGTTGGCGTCCGAGGAATCGCGGCTTTATCATGGACCCACGCCCTGCACGGTCATGGATGACCGGGTCCGCTTGCGCATCGGGCCGGCCCATAGCGCCTACCTCCGCATCAGCGAGGGATGCAGCCACCGGTGCTCCTTCTGTACGATTCCTGCTATTCGCGGCCCGTTTCGGAGCAAACCTGCGTCGTTAGTCCTCGCCGAGGCGCGGGAGCTGGTAGCCTCCGGAGCGGTCGAACTGAATCTTATCGGTCAGGATACGACGCTTTACGGCCGGGACCTGAAGATGAAAGACGGCTTGGCTTCGCTGCTGGAGGAGATGGAAGGCATTGCCGGGCTGTCCTGGATTCGGTTGCTGTACGCCTATCCTACCGGGATCACGGACCGTCTCGTCGAGGCGGTCGCCCACAGTGGCAAGACCGTTCACTATCTCGATATCCCCATTCAGCATGCCAATGACCGGATTCTCAAGGCCATGCGCCGGCCCGACACCAAAGCCGACCTGTGCCGCCTTATCGACCGGCTGCATGCGGCTATGTCCGATATTGTCTTGCGTACTACCCTGATCGTGGGGTTTCCCGGGGAAACACAATGCGAGTTCGACGAACTGGTGGCATTCGTCCAATGGGCACGATTCGACGCCCTCGGCGCCTTTACCTACTTCCCCGAGGCGGGCACGCCGGCGGCGCAACTGCCGGACCAGGTCCCCGACGAGGTCAAGCAGGCTCGGCTGGAAGAGCTGATGCTGGCACAGCAGGAAATCGCTTTCGCCAAGAACAAGGAACGGATCGGCCGGCGGCTTACCTGCCTGGTGGAAGAAGTAGGGCGAGCGTCCCCGCTCGCCCCAAGAGGTCGTGCGGGGACGCACGACCTACGAAGAGATGGTCGTGGACGTTTCTACGGCCAGGCCCCGGACATCGATAGTATCTGCCTGATCCGGAACTGCTCTGCCCCGGCGGGGCAGTTCGTGGAGGTCGAAGTCACGGGCACGCAGGACTACGATCTGATCGTAGAGCAAATTTGATATTGAAGGGACTCGGCGGCCTGGAGTAAACTCGTCGCCATGTGGAAACATGTCCCGAACATACTGACCTTCGCACGGTTGGGACTGACCATCATCTTTTTGGCGATGATCTTGTACTGGCCGCACGTGGCGGATCGTCCGTCCTTTCTGGATGGTGCCTTTGCCCTCTTCGTGATCGCCGGCTTGACGGACGTCGTTGACGGCCACGTCGCCCGGCGGTGGAACGCCACCAGCAAGTTCGGCCGGATGATCGATCCGCTCGTCGATAAGGTCCTGGTCTGCGGCGCCTTCATCTGCTTCGCGCTCATCGGCGAGCCGAAGCTCTTTGGCTGGGGCCCCGTGACGCTGCACGTTTTCCATTGGGTCGTGGTGGCCATTCTCGTGACGCGGGAAGCCTATGTCACGATCTTGCGTCACCTGGCGGAGTCCCGCGGGGTGAATTTCGCCGCCGTGACCATCGGCAAGCTCAAGATGTTCATCCAGGTCTTTGTCATCGGGACCGTGCTGATCAAAATGGCCCACGTGCCGACCGCGACGTGGGGATATTGGTTCACCATCGTCGTTTATGCCCTGATGGTCGCCGTCACCATCGCCTCGGGCGTACAGGCGACGCGGCGACCCAGAACACTGGCAACTTGACTGAGGGGTAAGTATGACGAGGTCGTTGCTCCAGCGAATCGCAGGGGGGATGTTGGTTTCGCTTCTTTGCTTGGTGGCGCTGCCGGCTGGCTTGCCCGGCGGATCCATCGCCCGCCACTGCCGAATTCCTGCCACGCGTTGCCCGAAGGCAAGAACTGGAAGCTGGCCTGGAGCGATGAGTTCGACGGCGCGACGCTTGGATCCATCCAAATGGGAAGTGATGGGCGACTGGAAGCGGCGCGATGGATACTGGGTCAAGGAGGACGCCTATCTCGACGGCAAGGGGAACCTGATCCTGCGGACCAAGAAGGACGGCGACCGCTACACGTGCGGGGCCATTCGCACGAAGGGCAAGTTCGAGCACCGGTATGGGTACTGGGTGTGCCGCTGCCAATTCCCGAAGCAGCCGGGACATTGGCCCGCGTTCTGGCTCATGGCGGAGGGCGTCGGCACGGTCGGCGACGGCGGCCGCGATGGGACCGAGATCGACATCATGGAAAAGCCCTGGCGCGACGACCGCACGACCCAGAACCTGCACTGGGACGGTTACGGCAAAGACCATAAGAGCGCGGGCCTCCAGTTCAGCGTCCCGGGGCTGCACGAAGGCTTTCACACCTTCGGCTTGTACTGGACGCCGGAGGAGTACGTGTTCTACGTGGACGGCCTGGAAACCTGGCGGACGACCGCGGGCGGCGTCTCCCAAGTCCCGGAATAGGCCAAGCTGACGGAGGAGATCGGCAAGTGGGGCGGCGACATCGCCCAAGCGAGCCTGCCGGACTATTTCACGGTGGACTACGTGCGCGTGTACGACGTGGTGGATGGAGCGAAGCCTGCCGCCGAGGACCCGAAGAAGGCGTTGATCCAGCAGGCGGCCAACGTTCGGCCCTCGCTCCGGCAGCTTGCCTGGCAGAACCTCGAATTCATCGGCTTTATCCATTACACCGTGAACGCCTTCACGGACAAGGAGTGGGGCGAGGGGACCGAGAGTCCGTCGATCTTCAATCCGACCCAGCTCGATACCCGCCAGTGGGCCAAGGTCGCCAAAGACGCCGGGATGAAGATGATCATCCTCACGGCCAAGCACCACGATGGCTTTTGCCTGTGGCCCAGCAAGTATACCGAGCACTCGGTGAAGAACAGCCCCTACAAGAACGGCCAAGGGGACATCGTGGGCGAGCTGGCCAAGGCCTGCCGCGAGGCCGGCCTGAAGCTGGGGTTGTACCTGTCCCCCTGGGACCGGCATGAGCCAACTTACGGCGACACCGAAGGTTACAACCGTTACTACAAGAACCAGCTTCGCGAGCTTGCTCACCAACTACGGCGAGATCACCGAGGTCTGGTTCGACGGCGCCAAAGGGCCCGAACGCCAAGAACATGGAATACGACTGGAACGGCTACTACGCCATCGTCCACGAGCTGCAGCCCAAGGCGGTGATCTTCAACGGCCCCGACATCCGCTGGGTGGGCAACGAGCGCGGCTACGCCCGCGAGAGCGAGTGGAGCGTGATGAACCGGACCGACGCGCCGTTCGGCTTCATCAATTGCACGGCCAAGGACCTGGGCAGCCTCGAAGCCCTCGGCAAGGGCAATCATCTCATCTGGTATCCGGCGGAGACCGATGTCTCCATCCGCCCGGGCTGGTTCTATCACGCCAAGGAGGATGACAAGGTCAAGTCCGTCGAGCGCCTGCTCGACATCTACTTCAGCTCCGTCGGCTACAACAGCGTGCTGCTGCTCAACCTGCCGCCCGATCGGCGCGGGTTGATCCACGAGAATGACGTGCAGCGGCTGGGCGAGTTCCGCCAGGCGCTCAACGCCATCTTCGACAAAAACCTGGCCCTCGGCGCGAAGGCCAAAGCATCGAGCGTCAGAGGCAACGATCCCGCCTTCGCCGCCGACAAGATCACCGACGGCGACAAGGAGACCTACTGGACGACCGACGACGGGACCACCACGGCGGACGTCGAATTCGATCTGGGCGAGCGACCGCACCTTCAACGTGGCGGAATTAGCCGAGCACATCGCGACCGGCCAGCGCATCAGTGCGTTTGTGCTGGAAGCCTGGGACGGCGGCAACTGGAAGGAATTCGCCCGCGGCACGACCGTCGGCTACAAGCGGCTGCTGCGGTTCCCTGACGTCACAACCTCCAAGGTGCGGCTGCGCATCCTGGATTCCCGCGTCTGCCCGACGCTCTCCGGCTTCGGCCTGTACCACGCCCCGCCCATCGCGCAAAGGCTCGTAGGGTGCGGTCTTACCGCACGCGTCAGGCTGGTCCTTGAGGGCCGTCCGGAGGTCGTAGGGTGGGGCTTGCCCCACCGAGAACCGTTTGAGGGAAGGAACCGGTGGGGCAAGCCCCACCCTACACTCATCACGGCTAAAACTGGAACTGGTCCTTGAGGGCCGTCCGGAAGTCGTAGACGGCGTTGAAGTCATCGATGGAGTCGGTGGGCTGGGCGCTCATCCATTCGTGGTCGATCAGGGTGTAGACGATCTCGCCGAAGTCACGCGTGACTTTGATGCCCCAGGAGCTCAGGACCAGCATGGCGAGGCGGCCGTACCGCTCCATCGCCATTTGCCGGAGCCCCTCGCAGAGCGTCTGGCCGCTGACGTGCCGCGGCTCCTTGGCGATGTTCTGCACCGTGTAGCCCAGGCCGTCGTAGACGAACTTGAACGCCGCCGGACTGTAGCGGCCGGTCTCCTTGGCGATTTCTTCGATGCTCTTCTTCTCTGTGCCATCCGATCGCTTCGCTCCTGCGGAATGACGGGATCTATTCAGCGGACGGCAATCGCGCAACCTACGGATTGAGACTCGATGCTGCACCTGTTGGCGATGATCAGGAAATCTTCTGGCCGGGGATGGAGCCGGGATCCACGGTGAGCATGTGGACGTCCTTGCCGCCGCTGCCCGAGGCGAGGATCATGCCCTCGGAAAGGCCCCACTTCATCTGGCGGGGCTTGAGATTGGCGAAAAAGACCACCGTCTTGCCGACCAGGTCCTCGGGTTTGTAGGCCAGGGCGATGCCGGCCATGACGTTCTTCTGCACGCCGCCGACATCCAGGACGAGCCGCAGCAGCTTGTCGGCCCCGGTGACGCGCTCGGCGGTGACGACCTTGGCCACCCGCAGGTCGATCTTGGCGAAATCGTCGATCGTGCACTTCGGGCTTGAACGGCTCCCCGGGCCCGGCCAGCCGGCTCGCGGTGCGTCGGGAGCCGCCGGCGGGGTCGACGTCCGGCGGGCGTGCACGACCGGCTTCGGGGCCTGATTCTCTTTGCTTTCCTCAACCATGGCAGTTACCTGCTCCTCGTCAATTCTCTCGAACAATCGTTCAAATTCACCGATCGGACGGTTCTCCAACGTGCTTCTCGACGTCGGCGAAACTCAACTCCCCGACCTTCAGGAACTTCTCCACCTTCTGCGCGAAGCGCGGCAGAATCGGCTTGAGATAGATCGGTCAGTATTTTGACCGTATTGAGCACCGCCGTCAACGTCGTCCGCGTTTTCTCGCGGTCGGTCTTGATCGTCGCCCACGGCTGCTTCTGCTCGACGTAGCGATTCGCGTCATCGGCCAGGGCGCCGATCGTCCGCACGGCCGCGGCGTAGTCCAGTCCCTCGTAATCACGGATGATCTGCTCCTTCGCCTCGGCCAGTTTGCCGACCAGTTGCCGGCCCTCGTCGTCGAGCGTGCCGAGCCGGCCGTCGAGCTGCCGGGTGAGCATCGGACCCGAGCGGGACGCCAGATTGGCGTACTTGCCGACCAGATCGGCGTTGGTCTTGCTGATGAAGTCCGCGAGCCCCAGGTCGATGTCCTCGACCAAGTCCGTCAGCTTGCTGGCGTAATAGTAGCGGAGGAACTCCGGGTCCAGGTGCTTGGCGTAGGTGCTCGGCCTTGATGAACGTCCCGCGGGACTTGCTCATCTTCTCGCCGTTGATCGTGAGGAAGCCGTGGACGAAGAGCTTGTTGGCCGTCTTGATCCCCGCGCCGATGAGCATCGCCGGCCAGAACAGGGCATGGAAGTACATGATGTCCTTGCCGATGAAGTGGTACAGCTCGTTCGCCCGGCTGTTCCAGAGATCGTCGAAGTTCAGCCCGTGCCGGTCGCAGTAGTTCTTGGCGGAGGCCATGTAGCCGATGGGGGCGTCCAGCCAGACGTAGAAATACTTGTTCTCCTCGCCCGGAATCTTGAAGCCGAAGTACGGCCCATCGCGGGAGATGTCCCAGTCCTTCAGCCCGGCCTGGAACCATTCGTCGAGCTTGTTCGCCACGGATTTCTGCGTGTACCCGCCCGCCATCAGGTCCCGCAGCGGTTGCTCGTAGTCGGACAGCTTGAAGAAATAGTGCTCCGACATCCGAAAGACCGGCGTGGTCCCGCAGACGGCGCAGCGCGGGCAGACCAGATCGGTGGTCCGATAGGTCGCGCCGCAGACCTCGCAGGAGTCGCCGTACTGGTCGGTGGCCGCCGCAGCGGGGGCACGTGCCGCGCACGTACCGGTCGGGCAGCGGCATCTGGTCCTTCTCGCAGTAGGTCTGCTCGACCTCGCGCCGGACAATCGAGCCGGCCTGGTTGAGCCGGCCGAAGATCATCTCGCTGAACGCCTTGTTCTCCGGCGAATGGGTCGTGTAATAGTTGTCGAACTGGACGTGGAAGCGGTCGAAATCCGCCGTATGCTCCTGGTGCACCCGCTCGATGAGCTGCTCGGGCTTGATGCCGGCGGTGCGGGCGCTGATCATGATCGGCGTGCCATGCGTGTCGTCGGCGCAGAAATAGTAGCATCGGTGGCCGCACATCCGCTGGAAGCGGACCCAGATGTCGGTCTGCACGTACTCCACGAGATGACCGAGGTGAATCGGCCCGTTCGCGTAAGGCAAAGCGGATGTGACGACGATCGTTCGAGGCATGGCGGTTCCTTACGGTTGGTTCTGGTCGTCGGTCTCTTCCGGAGGCTCGGCCTCAGGCGGTTCGGGCTCGGAAGACGACTCGGGCTCGGCAAGCGGCTCCGGCTCGGCCGCTGGCACGGTCCTGACGGATGGCTCGGACCTGGGGGCCGGCCCTTCCTGGGGCGGCCTTCTCCGGCACGCCGAAGCCGGCAGAACCGTGATCTCGTCCAGCGGATACGCGGCTCGCTCGCCGTTCTCATACTCGACGACCACAAGCTGCGTCAGGATCTGGGTGTCAAAGACCTTTCCCTCGCCCTTTTTGGTCTCGACCAGGACGCCCTTTCTCGGCAGGCACTGCTTCAGGTGCGTGTAGGTCTCGTCCTCGTACCGCAGGCAGCACTTGAGCCGGCCGCAATAGCCGGAAATCTTCGACGGATCGAGCGTGGCCTTCTGCATTTTGGCCATCCGCATGTTGACCGGCTTGAGCAATTGGAGGAACTGGAGGCAGCAGCACTCCCGGCCGCAGCTTTCGACGTCGCCCAGCAGCTTGGCCTCATCACGCGAGCCGATCTGGCGCATCTCGATGCGGGTCTGGTACTCCTGGGCGAGCCGGCGGACCAGCTCGCGGAAATCGACCCGGCCCTCCGCCATGAAGTAGAAGACAATCCGTTCGCCGCCGAAGATGTGCTCGGCGTCGATGATCTTCATGCGCAGGTTCAGGTCCCTGGCGAGGCGCTCGCAGCAGGCGATCTCCTCCTCGGTGATCTTCTGCAGATGCTGCTCTTCGCTGATGTCGTCGGGCGTGGCAAAACGCACCACCTTGCCGACGGGCTCGGTGTTGAAGCTGATTTCGCTGGTGACGTAATAGCTGCAGATCTGATCTTCCGCCAGCCGGAACCGACCGTCCTTGTAGGAGCTCAATTGCCCGACCAGAGTGGCCGAGTTCCAGACCCTTGTCCGTCTTGACGACGACGCGGGTCGGCGTCCGCGGGACCTGGGCCTTCGTTGTGCTCGAACAGACCGAGATTGTTCATGCGGCCGTAGCGGACCAGCACGAACTTCCGCTTGACCGGTTTCGGTTTGGCCGGTGTTGGTGTTGCTTCCGTCATCTTCGAATATCCTATCCACGCCTGTCCCGCGAATCTGACAAGGCTCGTAGGTTTTAGTGTGTATCAATTCTGGGCCGTCATTATAGTGGACCGGGCCAGGCGCAACAATAGCCGCTCGAAAATTAGCCGCTCATTGACGTTGTCTTCGAGCCAGCGGAGCATCTCGTAGCCCTCGCCGACAGCCGCCATCGCTTCCTCGGGGTCCAGCCGGCGGGCCAGCTTGCCGATCTGCTCCGCCTGGTCCGCATGGATGAGCGGCCGGTCGGCGGCCAGGTGAGCGATCGTCACGTCCCGCAGGGCGGCCAGGATGATCTGGACCAGCGTCTTGTTGGCCCGGCGCGTCAGGTCGCTCTTGCTCGTCGCTTTGTCGAGATCGGCCCAGCCCGCGGCGATTTGCTTGGCGTTCTCCAGGATCTGCTCGGCCAAGGCCAGCGCATCGACCATTTTGTAGTCGGCCAGGGAGGTGAGGATGCCCTTCTTGATCGCGAAAAGTCCCACGCCGTTGAGCTCCAGCCGGGCCCACTGGCAGGCCAGTCCCAAACTGCCCTGGGCCAGCCGGGCAAAGAACGTGGCCTCCTTCGAGCCCAGCCCCATCCCCGTCAATTGGGAGACGATGCGGTCCTCATCGACCGGCCCGAACCGAACGATCTGGCAGCGGGACCTGGTCGTGGGCAGAAGCTGCTCCAGCCGGGTGCAGAGCAGGATGATCGTGCAGTACGACGGCGGCTCCTCCAGCACTTTCAGCAGGGCGTTCTGCGAGTTGGCGTTCAGTTTCTCCGCCTCGCTGATGACGAAGACCTTGCGCGGCGAGAGGGTCGGCCGGATCGCCACCTGCTCGATCAGAAACTCGCGAATCACGTCGATCGGCAGGTCAAGCGGGGTCTTCTTCCCCTTGCCGTCCCTCGTATACTCCAGAAGCTCCTTGTAGACATGGGCATAGTCCGGATGCGAACCCGCCTCCAGCAGTGTGCAGGATTCACACGAGCCGCAGCTATCTGCGAACGGTCCGGCCTCGCTTCGCTGCGGATTCTGACAGAGCAGCAGTTTGGCCCATTCCCGAGCGGTCTTGTATTTCCCCACCCCTTCCAGCCCGGCGAAGATGTACGCATGGGCCGGCCGGTCCACAGCGAGTCCCCGCTGCAAAATCCCGATAGCTCGATCCTGGCAGAAGATATCTCTAAGCGACATACAACAACTTCTGTACGACCTTCACGACCTCTTTGTGCACGGTCTCCACACTACCTGTCGCATCCACGACGACAAATCCCGAGCCGCCCTTCTGCCAGTTTCAAGAACCCTCGCGGACCCGACTGTGATAGTCGTCTCCCTTTTGCTCCATCCTGTCCAGCTCGCGTTTGAGCCGCTGGGCTGCTGTCTTGAGATCGACATCCAGGATGATCGTCAGGTCCGGCCAAACGCGTTCCAGCGACTGCGCGGCAATCTCGATGACCCTATCCTCCCAAAACTTCCCGGCATACCCTTGATAGGCACAGGTGCTTGAAAGCCAGCGATCCAGCACCACGCACTTGCCCTCTCTCCACGGCCGGCTTGATCTTCTCCGCCCAGAGTTGCACGCGGGCCGCCATGTAGAGCAGCACCTCGGCCGGCGTGGTCATGGCCTCATGGGCGGGGCTCAGCAGAATCTCGCGAATCTTCTCGCCGATGACCGTTGCCCCCGGGTCGCGGAAGCCCACGGCCGGAATCCCCTGGCTCTTGAGCCAATCCAGTAGCATCCGGGCCTGGCTGCTCTTGCCGCACCCATCCGGCCCATCCAGCACGATGAACCGACCCCTAGCTTCATCCTCTCGAACGAATGCCTGTCAAATCAATCGACCCTTTCCTGCCTGCGCCGCGGATCGCGTAGGGTGGGTTCTTAACCCACGCGTCAAGGACCGCATTGGGCGGAATCACGCGTGGGTTGAGAACCCACCCTACAAACGGTTACTTGCCAGATCAGCTCTGTTGTTTCCGCTTGCTTCTTGGCCTCCGTCAGAAGACGAGCCAGCATCTTCTCAACGCCGAGCGGCCCCGCCCACCTGTGAAGGTATTCGATGTCAAGGTCCCCCCACTGGGCAACGGCCACTCCCAACGCATCCGAATACTGTACGTCGGACTCGCGTCCTTTCATCCATTCCAGCTTGCTGAGGATCGTATCCTCCGGGGAGACCACCCAGAGCTTCTGGCCCATCGCCTCGATCTGCCGGCGTCGCTCGAATTCTTGGCGACTGAACGGTCTGTCTTTCCGGAGGATAAGGTCCGCCTTCCAGCCTCCCTCGAGATCAATGACATTGAACATGGTCCGATAGCGCAACGCATCGAAGGCAGCGTCTCGGCTAACGTAGTAGTCCTGTTCCAGGAGAGCCAGAAGGGACCCGAGTTGATCCTCCGTGGGGTCGATAACGACATCTGCGTCCTGGGTTGCCCGAGGCCGGCCGTGAAGCGCTGCTGCCCATCGAGCCTGCCACCATGTATGGTATCCCGGCCTTATCCAGAAACCCGATAAGATGCGCCAAGGAATTCTCTCTGGGTGGTCATGGCTCGGTCTGTCCTCTTCCCATAAGCTTGCCGGAACAGGTTATCGCCGATCATCAGCCGTATGACTTCTCGTTCGACAGTCCGGTCGTCCCAGTTCGGATGGCGATGCCGCACACCGCCTTCGACGAGGGACCGCACGTTGTCGCTGAGCTCGAACATCATGGCCAACCTGCCGGCAGGACCGATCCGGCGCAGGACCTGAAGCTGCACGGCGAGGGCATCGGTGGTGGTGTCATCGAGCATCCGGTCTCTCATGGTTAGCGTCAAGTGCGGCTCCAACTACGCGAGGGCCTCCGTGATTTCGGGGGGGGCTACTGGTCCCGGTCGCTGTTGTCACCGGCAGGCTTGAAAGTACAGGACGAACTGGGCCTTGGCGAACCGGATCCCGAGCATCTGCTCGAACTCGTCGGCCTGGACGACCGAGGTGGCGGAGAACGAGTACACCTCGTCCGCGTCCAACGAGCGGGTCTCGATCGATCTTGCCGGTTTGCTTCTCGACGAGGTAAACGCGTTCCCTGGCTCCGGTGCTCTCCATTCGATCACCATGCCGCCGCCGACCAGTCGGGGCTTGTCCGGCAGGCGAGAATCCACCGGCAGTTGCTGCTCAGGCCGCAGCCCGCCGTGACCAAGAGCCCCACTCCACAAACCTGCAACTGCCATCCAGGCAACAATCTGCGAAGAATTCCCCTTTTCATCTGACGGACCTCCTCTGAATGAGTTACTGGTGATCTTGTCGAATTCCTTACTTGGCCAGCGCGAAGTTCTCGTCGCCGACCACCTGCCGCATTTTGCGGCAGAACTCCACATCCGGATTGACGGACAGCGTCCGATCCGCGGTGACATGAACCTTGCCTTTATCCGTTATGATGACCACCGACAGCGGCCGGCTGCCTTTATGATACTGGCAGATGCTGCGAATCTGCATCACTTTTTCCTGGGTCACGTCCCGGGCGTCCAGCTTGATCCGGACCCCCTTGGCCAGCTTCTCCCGGGCCTTGTCGATCGGGATCATCTCCGAGGCGATGATATTCGGCCGCTCCCGGCGATAATCGGCCTTGCCCTTGACGAAGACCACGGTGTCCTCGACCAGCAGCGGGGCGAGCTCGGCGAGGGCATCGGGGAACAGGACGACCTCGACCTGGCCCTGCAGGTCCTCCAACGTGAAGACCGCCATCTTGGAGCCGGCGTTGCGACCGTTCTTGGTAATATTGTACCGGATCTTCGTGATCATCCCGCCGATCGTGACCAGCTTTTCGCCGCCCCCATTGCCATTGCCGTTGTGTCCCTCGTTTTGTCCATTGCCCGAGCCACTGCTCTGGGCCAGGCGGGCGGAATTCGTCGTCGAGTAGTCGTTGATCGCCTCGGCGTGCTGGCTGAGCGGGTTGCTCGTGACGTAGAACCCGAGGACCTGCTTTTCGAACGCGAGCATCTGCAATTCCGGCCAGGGCGCCAGGTCGGGCAGCTGCTTGTGGTCCTCGGCGTAGTCCATCTCCTTGGTCATCTGCCCGAAGAAGTTCATCTGGCCGCTGACCTTGTCCGATTGCAGGCTGGCCCCGACCTCCATCGCCCGTTCCAGGGCGGCCATCATCTGGTGGCGGTTGCCGCCCAGCCGGTCGAAAGCGCCGCCCTTGATCAGGGCCTCGATCACCTGCTTGTTCGCCGACCGCAGGTCCACGCTCTCGCAGAAGTGGAAGAGGCTCTGGAACCGCCCGACGCGTCTGGCGGGCCGCGATGATGTGCTCGACCGCCTTTTCGCCCACGCCCTTGACCGCCGCCAGTCCGAAGCGGATCACGCCTTTGTCCCCTTGGCCGGTCTCCTTGTACAGCGGCGTGAAATCGACGTCGCTGTCGTTGATGTCCGGGGCCATCACCTCGACGCCCATCCCCTGGCACTCGGCGATGTACTCGACGATCTTGTCCGTGTCGCCCATTTCGTAGGTCAGCAGGGCGGCCATGAACTCGACGGGGTAATGGGCCTTCAGGTAGGCCGTCTGGTAGGCGACGAACGCGTAGCCGGTCGAGTGGCTCTTGTTGAAGCCGTAGCCGGCGAACCGCTCGATCAGCTCGAAGATCTGCTCCGCCTCCTCCTTCTTCAGACCCTTGGCTGACGCAGCCGGCCAGGAACCGCTCCTTCTCCTTCTGCGATGATGCTGCCTTCTTCTTGCTGATCGCCTTGATGAGCTTGTAGGCGTCGCGCAGCGGGATGTCGCCCAGGCGGTTGCAGATCCGCATGACCTGTTCCTGGTAGGCCATGATGCCGTAGGTCTCGTCCAGGACCTCGGTCATGATCGGGTGCGGCAGGGACCACTTGGCGGCCGTGCTTGCGGTCGATGTAGTCGGGGATCAGGATCATCGGGCCGGGCCGGTAGAGGGCGTTGGCGGCGATCAGGTCCTCGATGCGGTCCGGCTTCATCTTCATCAGCAGGTCCTGCATCCCGCCCGATTCGAACTGGAAGACGCCCTTGGTCTCGCCGCCGCGAAGATCGCTGAAGATCTTGCGGGTCGGTGATGTCGAGCTTCTCCAGGTCGAGCTCCACGCCGTGGTTCTGCTTGACCAACTGGCGGGCCCGCTCCAGGACGCTGAGCGTCTTGAGGCCCAGGAAGTCCATCTTCAGCAGGCCGACCTTCTCGACGATGGGCCCTTCGTACTGGGTGGTGACGTCCTCCGTGCCCGGGGCCTTGTAGAGGGGCACGAAGTTCGTCAGCGGCTCGTCGGCGATGACGACGCCCGCCGCGTGGACCGAGGCGTGCCGGGCCAGGCCTTCGAGCTTGCGGCCGATGTCGATCACCTTGCGGGTCAGCTCGTTCGTGTCGTACGCCTGCTTGAGCTCCGGCTCGGTCTCCAGGGCCTTGTCGAGCGTCATGTCGAGCGCGAAGGGCACCAGCTTGGCGAGCCGGTCCGCCTCCGCCAGCGGCACGGCCAGCACGCGGCAGACGTCGCGGATGACGGCCTTGGCCTTCATCGTCCCGAAGGTGATGATCTGGGCGACCTGGCCGTACTTCTTGCGGACGTATTCGATGATCTCCTGCCGGCGGTCCTGGCACATGTCGATGTCGATATCGGGCATCTCGTTGCGGCCGGGTCCATGAACCGCTCGAACAGCAGGCCGTACCGCAGCGGGTCCACGTCGCACAGGCCCAGGCAGTAGCCGACGATGCGTGCCGACGCCGCTGCCCCTGGCCCCCAGCGGGAATGTCGTGCTCGCGGGCGTGGTTGCAGAAGTCCCAGACGATCAGGAAGTAGCTCGAGAAACCCTTGGACTGGATCACCTGGAGCTCGCGGTCGAGCCGCTCCTTGATCTGGGGCGTCATCTCGCCGTAGCGCTTCTTGACGCCTTCCAGACACAGGCGGGCGAGGTAATCCTCCGGCGTCGAGCCATCGGGCGGCGTGAAGCGGGGGGCATGACGCGTGTGCAGGTCCATCTCGACATTGCAGCGCTCGGCGATGGCGAGCGTGTTGTCACAGGCCTGCGGCGCTTCCGGAAATAGCTCCCGCATCTCGGCGTCGCTCTTGAGATACACGTCCGGCGGGTAGATCATCCGGTCCGGATCGTCGGCGTGCTTGCCCGTGCTGATGGCGCAGAGGACAGTTGTGGGCCTCGTAGTCCTCCTCCATGAGAAAATGCACGTCGTTCGTCGCAACGAGGCCGACGCCGAGTTCGTTCGCCAGATCGATCAGGGCCTGGCTGGGGTCCGGGCCATCGCCCTGGTGGCGTTGGATCTCGATGAAGAACCGCTCCGGCCCGAAGATCTTCAGGTAGCTCTCGGCGGCCGCCCGCGCCGCCTTCATGTCCCCGCTAGCCGCGGCGGCGGTGACTTCTCCCTTGAGACACGCCGTGGCGCAGATGATCCCTTCGTGGCACTGGGCCAGGATCTCCTTGTCGATGCGGGGCCGATAGTAGAACCCGTCGACATAGCCGGTGCTGGCCAGCTTGAGCAGGTTCCGGTAGCCGGCGTTGTTCTCGGCCAGGAGAATCAGGTGGTACGCCGCATCGGAGATGGACGTCTTGGTCCGGTCGAAGCGGCTGCCCGGGGCAATGTACGCCTCGATGCCGATGATCGGCTTGATCTCCGCCGCCTTGGCCTTGGTGTAGAACTCGACCGCCCCGAACATGTTGCCATGATCGGTCACGGCCACCGCATTCATCCCCAGCTTCTTGCACCGCTCGAACAGCCCCTCAAACGTGACGGCCCCATCGAGCAACGAGTACTGGCTATGCAGGTGAAGGTGGATAAACCCCTTGCCCGACATAAACTCCCAAATCCTTCGCCAAATGGCTTTTCAATATATCTTCATCAGGTATTATGCCTATTCACGCCGATGCCGGGCCTCAATGGCCCGCTGCGTGGTCACAATTTCCTGTCGCAGCGTTTCCGGGTCGGGAAGGGCCGTCAGGTAGTGGGATGCGAAGACCTTGGCCTTGATCCCGCCCATCGCATAGTGTACCACGGCGTCATTCTTGGCGCTGCACAGGATCAGTCCGACTGGATCGTTTTCGCCCGGTTCCATCATGTGCTCCCGCGTGTAGTTGAGGTACAGGTTCATCTGGCCCGCGTCAGCGTGCGTGAACTTGCCGATCTTCAGGTCGATCACGACCAGACACCGCAGCCGCCGATGAAACAGCAGAAGGTCGATGCGATACCACTCGTCGCCGATCCGAATCCGCTTCTGCCGGGCCACGAAGGTGAATCCCGCCCCCAGTTCCAGGAGGAACGTCTCCAGATGCCGAACCAGCGCCTCCTCCAACTCGCTTTCGCTGTATTCATCCTTCAGGTTCAGGAACTCCAGCAGATATGGATCGCGCACTTCGTCCTGCAGAGACATGGCGTCCTCCGGCCGGGCCACCTGGCCGCGCGCCATCATGGCTGCCGGCTTTTTCGAGTGCGCCGTCCGCTCATAGAACTGCGTGCTGATCTGGCGGTCCAGTTGCCGCACGGACCAGCCGCCCCGGATGGCCTCCGACTCGTAGAAGGCGCGGGCCTGCGGTTTATCGACGGACATCAGCCGGACGTAGTGTGACCAGGAAAGCGGGAAGACACCGGGAATTAGTGTTGGGCTGAATTGCGCAGACGGTGTCTGCACAATGATGGATTGTCCAGACGGTGTCTGGAAGTCTCGCAGGGCTCAATTTGCTCGACAGCGATGAGCAAATCACCCTGGCCTCAAATTTGGCAGACGGTGTCGGCCAAATCTCCCAGCCCAGGTAAAAGGTCCGCATCTGCCGGAGATTCCGGCCGGAAAAACCGCGGCCGTGCATGGCGATCAGATCCTCCGACAGCCGTATCAGCAATTCCTCCCCATATCCAGCTCGCTCCTTGCCGCCTTGTTCGTGCTCCACGATCCGCTGACCGATCTGCCAGTAAACGGACGTCAGGACGGCGTTGACGGACCGAACCGCCGTGCGCCGGGCCTGCTCCAGAAGGCCGGCGATATCCGCCAGAAGCCGGTCGTACTGACGAGGCGACTGAAGGTGTGTAAATCCTTTATTGGGCATAACTTACGGAATCCTAACATGGCCCTTGAACCGACATCATGATAGGCGGAGAGGGCGCTATTGTCAACAGGGTTCCGAGGGCCGGTAACAACATGGTTTGAGTGTTCCCACTTTGTTGTCTCCACATGCGGCTTGCCAGCACCGTGTGAAACGCAGTCGTTTGTTTCCTCCCCATGCTTGATCTCGCAGCGCATTTCGCATACAATCACTCCAAGAAATATTGGATGATCTCGCTGTAATGACGGGCGCGGAATCACGCGGCGGTGTGCGTTCTTTCTCCTGGTTGGTTGCGCATGTGGAGGTGGCCGAAAATGGACCGGAGGATCACAGGCGTCTTATTCGACATCGACGTGTTCAAGGCCCAAAGCGAGACTGGCAATTATGCAGTTGCGGCGGACCGGATTGTCTTCCGAGCTTTAGACCCGACCAAGATACCACAGGTTACGCTTCTCTCCGGCGATATCAATGTTCCCGCAAGTCGGAGACCGTACTCATTCTGTATTGCCATTGAGGAGTCTCCTTTTCTCACGGGCGGCACTGGGACTAAGCACTTCGTGGAACGACTCAACGGATTGGATGCGCTGGGCTTTTTCCCAGGGATAGGCGAGTGGTGGAGTCGCCGCATGGCCTTGTCCCCACAGGGAGCGTCGGCATTGACGGCCGACTGAGATTGTGCCGGCACGGTCTTTCTTGCCTGAAGACTGCAAAAGAGGAAGGGTGAGAAGTCCTTCCCGACGACGAACTGCTCGGCTCTTTTGCCGTTGGTTATGCTCGGGCGGTTGCGTGGGGACAGGTTGGCTTCAGCGCGGCACTTTGTGACGAAGAATGCCAAGATCGCTACTTGGCTGCCCTTCGCGAAGCAGGCCTTGGGCCGACCATTGCGGCTGTCACTCGCCTCGAAGAATTGCCATTCAAGGAGAGGACTGAGATCTGCGAAGTGCTTACCGATAGGATTGGGCCTCCGGCCCAACACGCCTCTTCGTCGCTGACGAACCCCACGGGTGCGCCAGGCACGGGAGAGGAGACATGTGGGTATTGTCAGCGGAGCATCGGCCGAGAGGAACAGGCGTGCGTTCTGGACGGCAAGGTTGCGTGCGAACAGTGTGACATGAAATTGAGAGCGGGCGACCGTCTTGGGGACGGAGAAGCAGGGAGAAGAGACCCCGCCGCGGCAGGTGCACCTGCCGACCATATTGCCCGCTGCAAGACTTGTGGCAAGCCCCTCCCGTCGCCACAAGGAGAGGGAATGCTCGAGGGCCCAGAGCACAGCCAGTGGTGTCGGGAAGGCTACTGCAGTCTCACCTGTTTTGAGCAGAGCGAAGTCCTCGCGCGACAGACATGCACGGGGGAACCAGATGTGCAGGCGGATGATCTGAAGAACGCCTCCGAAGAGGCCTTGCACGACTCAGGAGGGGGTGGACTCACCGAATTCCAACCGACGAGGACGTTCCGGTTTCAACGTATCTGGCTCATCGCGGCAGGTTGCGTGGGGTTCCTCATCGACTTGGTTATCCCAGTGTGGACGTTCGCCGCCATTACAGCGATCACCTTTGGTCTTATGGCGAAGCGACAAAGAAGGAATCCCTGGGGCTGGGCAGTTCTCGCCGCGGCTGTGTTCTTTCTTGTCGCGGGCGTTGCAGACACAGGGGCGATACTTCTTTTCGCGTTCCTTGCTGGCAAGGTACTTCCCTCGGATCTGATCGAGGGGCTCCGCGGCATTGTCGATAGTGTTTCCATGACCCTGGCGCCCGCCATGATGAACCTGCTGCTGTTTGGTGCCTTTGTTGCGCTTTGGCGTGTCATATTGAGGCGCATAGGTCCACCACCTGCGAGTTCATCCGGACAGAGATTACCTACTGCGGTCAGGGTCTTTTCATGGGTCCTCATTGTCACTAGCGTTGTCACCCTTCTCAGTATCGCTGTCGCAAACCTCCTGACGCAAGAAGAACATGTTGCTGGCCTTGAAGAGTACGGACCACCGGGTCTGTTTCGGAACGTGTTCGGATGGGCAGGCTTGTCTGTCATGCTCATCGCAGGGCGGTTCATGCTCAAAGGTGCGAACTGGGCTCGCTGGCTATACGTTATTTGGGGCGCGGTAAGCATCGCCTTATGTCTAGTCACATTCTACGGCCCGATTCTCCTCTTAGTTCCGGGGCTCATCTTTTATGCCATCTTCGTAGGCTTACTCTTCCAAAGTGAAAGCACCGCGTTCTTCAAGAAGGGAGATGGGGGATTGCGGTGACATTGACGGGAGCGGCCCTATGTCTGTGCCTTTGCCCTTGTTGTGTTGCCTCAGATGGAATTGGAGGACTTCGTACGATGAGATGCTCCGCGTTTATGGGTGTTCTGATTATCCTGGCACCTGCGCTTCTGGGGGGATGTTTATCGAAGACCCCGGAAGAGCTGACAGCAACCCTGATCGAGTGTTCGCGTGCCGGCGATCTTGAGGGTGCCCGCCGTGCCGTCAAGAAGGGGGCCGACGTGAACCGTAAGTCTGTAGAGGAACATACCCCTCTTGGTGTGGCGGCGTTCTATGGCAGGGTTGAGATAGTCAAGTTCCTATTAGGATCAGGCGCAGATCCCAAAACGACGATGGCCATACACGGAGGCGCCTATTCGACCGGCTACGCTCGCCCCCTTATTTGTGCTCAGACGGGCCGAATTTTCCTTCAAAGAGGAAAAGACGCATCGGCAGAGGATGAACCTCGTCTCGATCCCATCAGCCGGGCATTGCTGAGATCAGGCGCCGAACCGCGCGATTATGAAGAGATTATCAGTGTGCTCCAAGCTCGCGAAGGCGCCATGGAGCGGTCAGCAGTGAAGCCTGGCGCAAGTGCCAATCCCGCGCTGGGTGTCGCCAAAAATGCAGCATTCCATCAAAACCAATCCTATGGCGATGTGATAGCCTTCTCGATCGGCGTTGCCATGTGCCTTGCTATGGGGGTCATCTGGCTCTGGCAGGTGATAAGCCACCGAGGACGCACTGGCAACACAGGCGACAAGGCGGGCGAACCCCCAGAACTCAGATTGATGAAAAACATCCTCCGTAGCAGTAACTCCTCGCGACGAGCCGCGAAGTCGCAGGTGCCATCTGGCAGTACGCGGGTATCGCCCAAGAAGACGAACGATGTCGAGGAGGCTGGGTACAATAAGCATGGTGAACGCACAGGAATGACGCGGGAGGAGTTTGTGGAGATCCACGCGGAAACGCTCAGAGAGGTAGTCTCCTCAAAGAGAAGCCGGAACGAAATGCCCGACAACTGCGACGTAGAGAGTGACCGGGTCTGTCGCCTATGCGAAGAATTATGTAGGATCGGGCGAAAGATAACACTGTCTGCGGAGGCGAGGCCGTCCTCAGGATTCTTCACCGTTCGTCCGACCGTTATACCTGAATTCGACCGCAGGCTTGATTCCGTAGAAGAACCAAGGGCCGTCGAAATAGGGCAGATTCTGTATGAACTGGGAAACCATAAGCTCGTTCTGATGCTGAGCGCACACGAATACGTTGAGCAGCGACTTGGTCCAGAGGCAGCAAGCGACCTTTCCTGTATTTGGCACAACATAGGTTCTGATTATTGGCCAGACGGTGGAGCTGAGTGCTGGCTCCATTGACGGGTGAAAAGGGATTGTGCTTTGGGGACCGATCACTCTTACGAGGGGACCTGCTTAGCCTCCGATCCACTTCACACGCAGTCATCTTGGGCAAGGCGGTCATAGAGTTCGCGCAGGCAGGTTCGGAGGTTGCCTTGGTGACGGTGGTAGAGGTCGTCGAGGAATGCTGCGCTTCGGCATGCAGTCTTGGGGCAGCAGTTCGGCGGCAATGTCCTTCAGCAGCGTGGGGCCTGTCCAACGCTCAATGTGGGTGCGCAGCAGACCGCGTTGGTGAGACGTGATGACGAGGCCATAGGCGTGCGTGATGGTGTGACGCTTCAGGAGCGACCAGTCGGACCGGCGGATCAGGTCCGCCCCGTCGAGCAGGACGATCTGGTCCCGGGGCAATTCAGAGAAGAGCCGCCGACAGGCCGGGGTGCGCAGGTGCGACGACGAATTGTGGGGATGCGGTGCTCTTGGGGCCGTCGTCACTGCTGGAGAACGTCCAAGATTCTCTTGTCGAGGGGATTCGCAAGCTGCTTCTTGATCTGTGTCTGCCATCTCGGGGGCATGGTATCGAACGTCGTCCGGACAAGGTCTTCCTCGCCTTTATCGATGAGGGCCTCCAGGATTCTGACGGCAGCCTCCTTGTCCTTGGCCTGCTTCTCCGGCGTGGGCCTTCGGCTGAGAACGAGCAGTTTGTGCAGCGCGAAACGGGTCGGATGGGGCACTGTCACGGTGATCTCGTGGAGCTCGGCGGTGATCGTATTCTGGGCGAGGAAATCCAGGAACCTCAAGGCCTGAGCGTTCAGGCCCAGCTTGGGTAAGGGATAAGGCTTGTCGGACGGTCTGCCCCTTTCCGGGACAAGGAACTCAATGATAAGCTGCGGATGTTCCAACCGGATATAGCCTTCGCGGCCGGTGAAGCCGACGACAAAGCCCAGGTCTTTCAACAGGTCCGCGACCTTGACCGGCGAATCCAGCCCCGACGGCCTCGGAACGAGCAGGTCGATGTCGCGTGTCTTGAGGGACGGCGCATACGCCTGCGAGGAGAAATACTCGCGGTACAGCAGCGTGCACCAGCTTCCGACCAGAACAACGTGCCGCAGGACGCCTGCATGCTCCAGCCGCCGGAGAACCTCCACGCACAACTCATACTGACTGTTTTCCACGTAGCGTCGTCCTGAGAAACTTGATCTGTTTTTTGACCTCGGATAAGAGTCTTCGGTATTGGGCCCGGTACTGCTTGGCTTGCTCGTACCTCTCGACCTCGTCCCGAGCAAGCTTCCCCTTGTACAGGAACTTGACCTTCCCCTTTTCACGGACCTGAAGATAGTAATACTCATGCCCTTTGATGGTCTTCCGGACGAGGCTGCCCTTGGGCAGTCGGGCCAACTCCCTCTCATAGCTCTTCTTCATGGCCAGAGAGTTGGCAAGCTCTTCTTTCAGGACGCTCTTGATGACTTTCATAGAGGCTTCTCACGTGGCAAGGGCGTTACCTTACGATCCTCACAACATCCTATCTTGTATGGTAACTCAGGTCAAGAGTTACCATACGCGCACCTGAGGTCCGCTTCATGTATGGTAACCGAGTATCCCGCGAGCGAACGGAGGATGTTCGGGTTATTTCGACCAAGTCAGGTGCGATTACCCTCGGCATAGAGGTCATAGAGTTCGCGGAGGCAGGCCCGGAGGTTGCCTTGGTGACGCTTGTAGAGGCTGTCCAGGAATTCCGCTGTCAGCACAGGGCTCTTGCGGCAGCAATTCGGCGACGATGTCCTTCAACAACGCGGGACTTGTCGAGCATTCGAGGAGGGTGGGCAGCAGGCCGCGGTGGTGGGACGTGATGATCAGGCCGTAGGCATGCGTGATGGTGTGACGCTTCAGGAGCGACCAGTCGGAGCGGCGGATCAGGTCCGCCCCGTCGAGCAGGACGATCTGGTCCCGCGTCAGTTCCGACGAGGAGCCGACGACACGCCGGGCTGTCGAAATGCGAGGTGTCGTTCACGAAGACGAGCTTGGTCTTGATGCCTTTCTCCCGGAAGCGTTCTGCTCCAAGTCTTCCAGAAGTGTGGTCTTGCCGGAGCCTTCGGGGCCGGTGATCGCGGCCCGGTAGTTCAACTCGTGCAGGCGGGCGAGGATCTGGTCGAAAGTCGTGTTGACGGGGTGGTATCGGATCGCGTGAACCCGCTCCACAGCGAAAGGATTGTCTCTGGCTTTCATTCGTGCATCCTCGCAGCTATCGCGGCCCGACGGTGATGCTTACGTGACTCACAGGACGTTTGGGAGGAACGCTGCCGAGGACGATCTCCCGGCCCGTGGGGGAGAGCGTGATTTCCTGCCGAGTGATCTCGTGGCCGGGGGAGGCGGCCAGCTCGATGGCCCAGATCAGCGAGATGAGCTTGCCGGAGAAGCTGTAGGGACCATCGGGCAGGGCGAAGGAGAAGTCACTCGAGCCGGAGGCGCCGGGGGCATCGAACTGCTTCGTCTCGATCACGCCGACATCCCGCGTGCCCTTGCCCGAGGTGTACCAGAAGAGAGACAATTCCAGGTGCCGCGGCCTTGTGCCGAGACGCCATTCGGCCGTGCCGTGAATCGTGTCGCGTGGAGCGAACGCGGTCTTCTCGTCCTGCAACATGATGTTCAATCGCTCCATGACGATGCTCCTTTAGACGGTTGCCGGCGTGACGGTGATTCGGAACGACTCCTTCACATCCGGCCAGTGCTTGATGCTGCCGTGAATATCCAGGTTCCAGAGGATCTTGTTGTTCTGGGCCTCGAAGGAGTGCATCGTATCCGGTGGCACGACGAACCCGACTTGCCCGGCGGCGATCTCGCTCGCCTCCGAAGTCCGGTAGAGTTCCATTTCGTAGAACGTGTTGTGGTCCGTATACGTGTGCGTTCCTTTCTGGTACTTCGTCTCCTCCACGCCGCGGAGCGTCACGGTGAACTCGTCGATGCGGCTGGTTCGCCCGGAGAAGCTCCAGCGCAGCTCGGCGGCCCCGCCCAGCGGGATCACGTTCGTGCTCAATTCCAGCGTCGGACGCGGGTTGAACAGGGCCAGGAAGCGATATCCGACGAACGCCAACATCCCCAGGCCGACGGCCCCGAAAGGCACCAGGAAGAGGATCAGAATCCAGTTCAGATGCCCGCGCTGGTGACCGCTGGCGAGCTGCGACAGCAGCAGACCATTGACGATGTTGAAGACGATCGCGATCAGCACAGCCCCGATAAGCTTCATGAGAGGCGAGTACCTGGGCCGCAGCATTACCAGACCGTCATCGGCCACGTGCACGGCGGGGGCTTTGGGCAGGACGGGCTTGGCTTTGTATCTCAGCACGCCATAGATTCCGCCGAGCCCGATCGCCAAGAACGCCAATGGCATGAAGACCACGAGCAAGCCGGCCTGAAAGCCCCGGCGGAGAACGGCTTGCGCGGGGTCGTGCGGATTGACGTAACAGACCGGGTTCGCGGCGGTCCGGTACTGCTCTACAACCTGGGCCTTGCTCTGGTAACCGCTGGAGGAGCCCCCGACAAAACTGTACTGGTCGGCCTTGTACGTCTGCCCGTTGAAGGCGTACTGATAGAGGACGTAGATGCTGTAGGTCGTTCCCTTGTCGCCGCTGTGGCTGCGGACCTCGGCTTGGAGCACCTTGCAGGGCGTCGGCACCCACGAGCGTGCGGCGATGGTATGGGCGATGGGCTTGATCCCCAGTGGGTAGAGAATAGCCCCGCCCGCAACAGCGAACAGGGCCAGCAACGCCACCACGCCGTACTTGCGTTTGCCGCCGCTGTGAATCGCGACATTAGCGAGCGCTGGAGCCGATCCGAACGGCCGTTTAGTCCAAGTACCGTAGATGCCGCCGGCCCCGATGAGCACGAAGAGCAGCGGCAGTGGAAACGCAAGGCCGAGAGCGAAACTGTTCTGCTTGAGCACGACCTCGGCGGGATTTTTCGGATTTACGTAGCAGAAGGCCTGACCACCTGCTGGGTATTCCCGGACGAGCTGCTGGGCCTCGGAGTAGCGGCTGGAGGCCCAGTAGTTGCGTTGGTACGTGGATGCGGTGCGTGACCGCCCCCCTTGGGTGAACTCGTAGCTGACGGTAAAGGCGAAAGGGGAATTGCGGTTATTCCGTTCCCGGATCTCGCTGCTGACGATCGTGCAGGGCGTCTTCTGCCAGAGTCTCTGGCTCATCGCCCGCCCGAACTCGCGGAGAGAGCCACCCGAAAAACGAGCCCAGCGCGAAAAGAAGAGAAAGAACAGCGACAGGCCCAGCCGGCCGACGACCGATGAGGCTTGCCGCCGTCCTTGCGTCCCTGAGAGTCCATACCAACCATGTCCGGGGCTCCTTATGAAAGGATTGCCGCGGCATTATACCGTCCTCGGTGTAGGCGCTATGTCCCGGAGGCTCTGATTTGCTGGTTTTTGCGTTGCAGGCGGAGAATTGTGCGGTATCTTGGGGAAGTCGAAGAGAAATATCGCTCGATGGAAATGGTGGGAATACGGTAATGGCGAAGATCATCAAGGTGCGGTGTACGGGGCCCGGGCAGCATGAGAATGAGATCAATCTGGACGATATCATCGGCGAGGACGTCGTCGTCTACGGCGGCCCCATCGTCACCGGTCGGAACCTGCCGGCCCGAGTGGTCCGCCGGTGCGACGTTTGCGACCAGGGCAAGGTCATCCTCACCCGGGAGATGATCGAAGAGAACCTGTGAGCGGATTGCCAGCGTACTCGACCTTCCTGACGGCAGGGCAGAATCGGAAAACACGCGAATCGGCCGTGAATATGCCGTTCGGAGTACCGCCTTCAGGCGGGTAAGATCTTCTTACCGCGTAAACGCGTACTCCAAATGGAGCTATCCGGAGATTCTCTTAGCAGGTCCGAGTGGAAGCGGCCTTCGAAGGTGCCTTCCACCGGGCCGGTCATGTGGATGCGGCCGTCGGCGCCGATCTCGATCCGCAGCGTGCCGCCCGGCATGTGGACGGTGATATCGTTATCCACGAAGCCGAGCTTGTGACTGGCGGCCGCCGCGGCACAGGAGCTGCTGCCGGAGGCCAGCGTGTAGCCGGCCCCGCGCTCCCAGATGCGGATGTCGATGTTGGCCCGGTCGATGCACCCGCACGATCTGCATGTTGATGCGATGCGGAAACATCGGGTGGTTCTCGACATAAGGCCCGAGGGCACGGGCGGTCTCCTCGCTGACCTGCTGCATCGGGATCACGCAATGCGGGTTGCCGATGGACAGGCAAGTCACTTGTACTCGGTGCCGTTGATGTCGAGGGGCTCGTTCACGACCTCCCGCCGGGGGCCCGCCACGGGGATTTCGGTGCTGATGAATGTCACCGCCCCCATATTGATGCGGATCAGGTTGGCGGTCTTGTCCTGAACCTGCACGTCCACGATGCCGCCGAGCGTCTTGATCTGGAAGCTCTTGGACCGGACGTACTTCTTCTCGAAGAGATACTTGGCGAAGATCCGCAGGCCGTTGCCGCTCTTTTCCGCCTCGCTGCCGTCAGGATTGAAGATCCGCAGCACCGGCAGGGGCCACCAACGCGGCATGTTGCGTTGGATCCGTTCCCTTCGAACCGTCGGGGCCGTAGAGGATGCCGTCCGAGCCGACGCCGAAGTTGCGGTCGCAGATCAGGCGGATGTTCGCCTCGGTCATCGCGAAATCCTGCACGTTCGGATCGATGACCAGGTAGTCATTGCCCAATCCGTGGTACTTCTTGAAGTGTACTGCCATAGTCGCCTATCGTAAGATCACGGTGGGGCAAGCCCCACCCTACAACTCCAGTTCCATGAACACGACGCCTTCCACCGGCACGTGCTGGTACGGCGGGATCTCCAGGAAACCCAAGGATCGGTACAGGCTCTTGGCGGGCTCCATCACCGTATCCAGCCGCATATGCTTATATCCGATTCGCCGGCCCTCTTCAATGATCGCCTGGGCCAGGGCCTTGCCGATCCCTTTGCCGCGAAACGCCGGCTGGACGAAGAGCCGCTTCATCTCGCAGAGACCCTCGCCGATCTGCCGCAGGGCCACGCAGCCGACGAACTTGGCCATCGTACTGGGCCAGCAGCATTTGTCCGCTCGGCGGGGCGTATCGGCCGGGCAGACCCGCCAGCTCCTGCTCGAAATTCTGGAAGCACAGGTCGAACGGCAGGCTCGCCTGGTATTCGCGAAACAGTCCTCTGACGGCGTCGAGATCCTCTGCCGTGGCGGGGACAATATCGGCTCGGCTTGTCCGGCACGCAGCGAGATATCGTTGCGTCCACGGGCAGGCGTGGATGCAGATGCCGCAGATCGTGCCTTGATACCTTGGGCCGCCGTGAGGGTCCGCGCCATCTTGAAACAGGCCACCGGGTTGTAGAGGCCTTCTCTGGTTACGCCTGCCTCCCAGTTCACCCCGAGCATGGCCTGAGCCGGACAGTGCTCGACGCATCTGGCGACAGTCGCCACAGCTCGAAGCCTCGATTGGTGCTCCGGTCTCGATCTCGGGCGTCTGTCAACACCGAAGCGAGCCGAACAGCGGACCCGTACTCCTTCGTGACCAGCAGGCCCGACTTGCCGATCCAGCCCAGCCCGGCGCGAGTGGCGACGGTTCTATGCTGGATCTTTGCGGACAGCGTCGCCCGGTCGATCTGCTCCGTCGTGGGCGGAAACGTCTGAGCCCGGCTCCCGGCCGCCATCAGAGCCGAGGCGGCCTCCTCGCTCAATTGAGCCAGAAGCGTATTCGCCCGTTCATATTCGGCGAAGTACTCCGGCGTCGGGCCGTCCTTGATGCCGCGAATCACCGCCGGGTCCAGTGCTTCGGCAATCGCGACCGCCCGCATCAAGCCATCGGTGACCTCGGCGGGCAGACACGACACGTCCGCAAAACCCACCAAATCCGCCCCGCGTTCTTTCAATCTCTCCGCGATTTTCGCCTGCCAAACCTTCATGTGAATCAAATCCTCACTCATCCACGAGCACCAGCGTCACCGAATCGGTGACCGCCCGGGCTTTGTGCCCGTGTTCGTTTCCGGGCGGGATGAACAACCCATCGCCCGCCACAAACACCATATCTTTGTCGTGGAAGTCCACCACGATCACGCCTTCCAGCACATAGCCGGCGTGTCCTTTGACGCACCAATCGGTTTCGACGAATTCCCTGGTGAATTCCACCAACCGCAGTAGTCGGCCATCGCAGTCGCGTTTTTTGCATCGCACGCCCGGTGCCGGCGACTCCCACGGCATCGACTCGAAGTCTACCCTATAGTGCTCCGGATGCAAGGCCCCAGGCCGGTCGGACCCACGAGAGGAATCCTCTGTGTCCAGCCACACGTAGTGGGTGCCTCTCTGGTGCGCCCAATGGTCAACGCCGAGCCGCCGGATCGTACGCAAATTGTGCTTGAGCGTGTCGCCATGGCACGCGGACATCGGTGCCAGGAGCGCGCAGGTCTCGAATTCGGGACACTGCCAGCATCCTTCCATCTTCTTCTCCCGTGCGCAGGCTCGAATCGGGCAATCGGCCCGGCCGCCGCCCTGAGAACAAGGCTGGGAACACCGGAGACTCCGTATGGCTTCGAGGACCTCGCGAAAGGTCCCGAAGTGGTCGAAGGTCCTGTTGCTTTGGCTCTTGTATTTGGCATACCGGTCGAACCGACACTTTTCCAGTTCTTCCCTCAATCGCTCGGCGGCCTCGAAGAGCGGCCCGTTGGAGGGGATGCAGTCCCCGCAGTACAGGCCGCAACACGCGGTTTGCTCTCTATCGCTTGTCATGGAATATCCTCCCGCTGACCACTTTCGAACTCTCACTCCCCGCACCGTTGGGGCAGACGCGCCGGCAGGCGTTGCAGACATAGAGGGGATAGCCTTTCTTGGTCCTGCTCTCGGAATGGCCTCGGCAGAGGCTCTGAGCCACCCTCGGACCGTCCAGCGCGTGAGCCGGACACGCCGCCACGCAGACCTGGCAGTGTTCGCAGTCGAAGTCATAGTCCGCCACATCGTCACTGTCCGATGCAACGTCCAGCAGGATCGCCCCCAGGCAAAGTCGATTGCCGTACTCGCGGTTCGTGAGCAGCCCATTTTTCGTGATCACGCCCAAACCGGCCAGCCAGCCCGCGGCCCTTCCAGAACACGGCGAGCTGGTTGCCCGCGTACTTTCGTTCCGCGAAGACACCGACGAGGTAGAACTCTTTCGTGTCCATGAGTCAGGTCCTTGAATCAATGATGCTTACCTTTTCTTCGCGAGCATCTGTTTCATAACGGTCCCGAGGCGTCGGATTCCCTCCTCGATTTTGTCCTCCGGCGCGTTGGAGAAGTTGAGCCTCATATTACGCACGCCGCCACCGTCGAGGAAGAAGGGGGTCCCGGGCACGAACGCTACCTTGTGCGTCGCGGCCTGTTCGAACAACTCGAGGGCCGAAAGCGGCGCCGGCAGCGTGGCCCAGAGGAACATGCCGCCCTGAGGACGGGTGAACGTGACCTCGGCCGGGAAATGCGCCTCGATCGCTTGGACCATCGCGTCCCGCTGCCGCCGATACGCGGCCACGATGGTGGCGATGTGCCGGTCGAGGTCGTTGTTCGTCAAGTAGTGATACAGGATCCGCTGGCACAAGGAGTTCGAGTGCAGATCGCTGGCCTGCTTCGCGATGACGAGCTTGTCCATGATGCCCTTGGCGGCGCAGACCCAACCCAGCCGCAGGCCCGGTGCGACCGTCTTGGAGAACGAGCCCAGCAGCACGGCCTGGCCCTTGAGCCATTTCCGCATCGAGGGCACCGGCTCCCCGGCAAAACGCAACTGCCCGTAGGGATCGTCTTCGACCAGGATGGTCTCGTGCGGGGCGAGTGCCTTGGCCAACGCGCGGCGCTTGGGAAGCGAGTACGTGATTCCCGACGGATTCTGGAAATTGATCACCGTATGGAACAGCTTGACGCGACGGGTCCCCAGCAGACTCTCCAGGCAATCCAGGTCCACGCCGTCGTCGCACAAAGGCACGGAATGGAACTGCGGCTCATACACGGAGAAGGCCTGAATCGCACCGAGATAGGCTGGCTCTTCGATGGCCACGGCATCGGCCCGGTCGAGGAAGACCTTGCCGACCAGATCCAATCCCTGTTGCGAACCATTCGTGATCAGGATTTCCTCCGGCGCCACCGTCAGGCCCATCTTGTCCCGGTACCGTTGGGCAATGTACTGACGCAGGGGCAGGTAGCCCTCGGTGGGACCGTATTGCAGACCGCTCTCGTCGGGTCGGCGCAGGACTTCGCGCAGCCCGGGCGATGTCCCGGACGGGAAAGTAACGCGGATTCGGCAGACCCCCGGCGAAAGAAATGACCTGGGGGTTTTCCGTGACCTTGAGGATCTCGCGAATGAATGACCGCGGGACCCGATTCATTCTCTGTGCGTATAGCGTGCCCGTCATGATTTCACCTTTCTCCCAGGGTCTTTCGCATTTTGAAGAAATCCAGTCGCCGACCGTTCTCCACGGGCAGGGAGGCTGCCTCGGTGGTGACGTAGCCGAGCCGATCGTAGAACACCTTCGACGGTGGGGACGCATCCAGCGTCACGGTCCGGGCGCCCTGCAGCGTGGCCAGCTCTTCCAAGTGTTGGAGGATCCGCCGGCCCAGGCCCTGCTGCTGAAACGGCGGGGCCACGAAGACCCGCTTGATCTCGTCCGCCACGAGGGTGCCGGTGCCGAGGAGCCGGCCGCCTTTGTCGAGGACAACCGTGCAACCGGCCGCGGCGTCCCGCAGAATCGCCTCTTCCTCATGGTATCTCACGAAGAACCGGACCGCTTCCGGCGGGTAATGCCCCGGATAGCAGGTCGTGATCGTTCCATGAACCAGTGTCTTCAATGCCGCCAAATCTGTGCTTTGGAACTCTCGTAGCATTGCGCTCGTTTCTCTTGCCATGCTTGTACTCCATGATTCTGAGCGACATGCTCAGCATTATTGTCCAGTGACGGCCTGGCTTCCCGCCTGCGCCAATTCGGGTCTTCGGGTACACACGTAGGAGGCCAGGAAATCGTCCCTGTAGTCGGCCGTGTCGATCTGAAACCCGGCCCGCTCCAGCAGACCTTCCATGATCCAACTGTACGTGCTGTACTCGCTGCGTAGGTGTACTTCCGCCTCCGTCCGGCCGCTCTGTCCCAGGGGGCGCCCATTCTCTCGACGAATCTGTTCGCGGCGGCCTCATACTGCCCGGCCTTGAAGGAAAAGACCACATCGAACAGATAGAACCGCCCATTCGGCCGGAGCATCGCGGCAAGCCGATGGAGACCCACCAGCTTCCAGAAATCCGGCAGGTGGTGCAAGACGGCCACCGACACCGCGGCGTCCGCCGGCGGCCCCTGGTGCTCGTAGGTCAGGAAGCCCCCGTGATGGAATTCCACGTTCGAAAGGCCGGCGTCTCGGGCCTTGCGGCGGGTGCGGTGCAGCATGGCCTGGGAGATATCCACGGCGTGAATCCGGCGACAGTGCGGCGCGGCGTGGATGGCGAAGGCTCCGGTGCCGCAGCCCATGTCGATCACTGTCGCTCCTGGATCGCATCCCAGCAGGCCGACGATCTGCTCCGCCTCCTGCCGGTAGTCCCGAAACCTCTGATGATGCGTGTCGTAGGTCCGGGCGAGCAGGGCATTGTTGTAGTCGAGGCCGCAGGGCTGCATCTCGTCGTAGCGCCACGCCGGCCCGCGGGCGGCCCGGGCCGCCTGGGTTTGGTGCTGATGGAGGTCGCCGTCTACTTCTCTTGCTTCAGTCATGGGACACACCTTTCACATCCTCGCAAAACATTCGCTTTGCTGGTCCGGGGGAAAATAAAAAAGCCTTTCGGGATCTTATGCTCCCTGAAAGGCTCTTTCCGACTTGCAGATTGGCAATCTGGTCCTTTTAGGGAGCTGCCTCCTTTTCCCGGGCGGCGATCAGGATCGTGGCGTTCGTGGCGATCCGATCGGCCGGGAGGCATACGCGCACCAGCATCATGGCCACGGCGTGGCAGGTCAGACGCTTATGCTTGTGTTCCCTAAGGTGAACCATGAAACTTTCCGCTCAACTCACAATAAACCTCAATGCTAAAGAATTGGACAATCCGTGTCAAGGGGAAATAGGGAGGAAATTATAACGGGTATTAAAATTTCTGGACCCCGGCGCAGCGTGATCTCTGCCACTAACGTGAGCAGTCACACCACCAGGAGCATCTCATAACAGATGATACAATGGGAGGGCGGGTTGCTTTGCTCGGTACGGCCGCGTTCCTGGAAGCCACACGCCTCGTACATGCAACGGGCGGGCCGGAAGAAAGGATGCTCCGAGGTGGACACTTGGGCCCGCTCATACCCGCGCGCCCTGAATATCCGCAGGGCTTCCACGATCTGCTGCGTGCCGTAACCTCTTTGCCGGTACGGGGGCAGGATGCCATTGTAACCGATGATGCCGAAGCGTGGGCCCTGGCGGGGATCATAGGAGACCAGACCCACGATGTCCCGGTTCACGGAAGTGATGAGCGTGCAGGCGCCGAACAGTATCGGGATTCTCGAAGACGTCGTGGTCAAATTCCCTGAGACGATCCTCGAAGGCGGGATCGAGGATGCCGGCGTAGCACGAGGCCAGGACGGAGTAGACAATGCCGGGCTCATGTCGGACGGCCGGGTGGAAGAGGAGAAGTTCTGCCATACGATCAAGTCAGGAATTGGCGAATGACATTGATGAAGAGCTCAACGCTCTTCTGGAACTCATCGATTTCGATGTACTCATCGACCTCGTGGCACAGCTTGGGGTTGCCCGGGCCGTAGATCACGATGGGGGCCCCGAGCGGGGCGAGGTGCGGGGCATCGGTCGTGAAGGCGATGGAGTTGGTCAGATCCACGTCGACGGCGGAGCAGAACGTCTTGACGAACGGACACTGGGGATCGGTCTCCATGGCGCCGGCCGAACGCTCGACCGTCAAGGCGGCCTCAAACTGCGGGACATGGGCAGTGAGCTGTGCGAGGATCTGTTCGAAGTCGTATCGAATCGTCTCGTGGTCCTGTCCCGGCAGGGTGCGAACATCGACGCCGAGAGTGCAGCGGTCGGGCACGATATTCATCGCCTCCCCGCCGCTGATCGTGTTGATGCTCATTGTCGAGGGACCCAACTGCCGATGCGGCGGGAATTCGATGCGGTAGTGCTCCAGCTCGTCGAGCACCCGCTTCATCGAGCCGATGGCATTGACGCCCCGCTCGGCCATGGAGCTGTGGACCGCTTTGCCCTTGGTCGCGATCTTGAGCCAGAACAGGCCCCGGTGGGCGGTGACAACCGCGAGGCTCGTCGGCTCCGGGATCACGATGCCCGCCAGTTCCGGCAGCCAACCCCGGTCCTGCATGAAGCGCAGGACACCGGCGCTGTCGGTTTCCTCCCCGGCGGTGGCAGCCAAGATAATGTCTCCTTCCAGGGTCGCTTTCTCGTCCACAACCTGGCAGAGGGCCGCGACCGCCGCGGCGATCCCGCCTTTCATGTCCACCGTGCCCCGGCCGTAGATCTTCCCATGCTCCTCGACCGCCTCGAACGGCGGATGGGCCCAGGGCCCCTCGCCCGGGCCGACGACGTCCAGGTGGCACACGAAGAGCAGGGCAGGGCGGCGGCGCGTCGTTTTGACCTGAGCGATGACATTGCTCCGGCGGTCGTCCCAGCGATCCACCCGGCAATCGATCCCATGCTCCTGGAAGCGCCCGGCAATCACTTCGGCCGCGGCGGATTCCCCTGTGGCCGGCGTGGATTCGGCGCGAATCAACTCTTTCAGTAAGTCTTTCATGGTAGGGCGATTATAGCAGGCGCGTTTGGGGAAACAATCGTGGTTTGTCGTGACGCTGTCAGGCGTTTCCGGGGCATGGGCGAGCTGTCCTTGCGGGCGGACCGAAAAATGTCGGCCGGACGGCTAATTTTGATTGCGAGCCGGCGGCCAACCGATCATAATACAAGGCTCATGACTTTGGCTCCGGCGTCGTTACGGCGGAGGCCCGGCGGCCCGGACCAAAAGGAGAATACATGGGACCGACATTGAATGGTCTAATAAAACTTCAGAGTGTCGAGAATCTTTTGCGTGCCGCCAAGGCCAAACTCGCCCGCAGCCGGAGGAGCGTCATCGTTCAGGAAAACCAAGTCAGGAGCCTGCAGAGCGCCCTCGAAGCCAAAAAAGAGGAACTGCAACTGACCAAGGTGCAATCGGGTCGTCTCGAGCTGGAGCTCAAGAGCCGGGACGAAGAGGTCAACAAGCTCCGCGCCGCCCTGAACACCTCCAAGAGCAATAAGGAGTACGCCGCCGTCCTGACCCAGCTCAATACCACCCGCGCCGACAATACGAAGATCGAGAACCAGATTCTGGATCTGATGAAGGCGGTGGAGACGGACGAGGCGGAATGCGAGAACATCCGCAAGCAGATCGAAGAGCAGAAACTGCGGCTCGAACAGACGCGTAAAACCGTCGAAGCGGCCGCCGCCGAGCAGGAGGGCGAGATCCGCAAGATCCAGGCGGAATGGAACGACGTCGCCAAGGCGATCCCGGCCGAGCCGTTGAAGGTCTTCAAACGCGTCGCGGAGACGTACGATGGCGAGGCGGTGGCCCAGGTGGAGGTGCAGGAGGGCCGGCACGACGCGTACAGTTGCGGCGGCTGTTTCATGGGCATCACCGCGGAGAGCGTCAATTTGCTGATGACGCGCGATGACATCATCCGCTGCCCTAACTGCACCAGGATCCTGGTGCTCAGCAACGCGCAGATGCGGGTATGAAAGTGATCGTTCACACGGACGGCGGCAGCCGGGGCAATCCCGGTCCGGCCGCGGCCGGTTATACCCTGGACGACGTCGATGGCCATCGTTTGCAGGCGAAAGCCTTCTTTCTGGGCGAGACCACGAACAACGTCGCCGAGTACACGGCCCTGATCAAAGCCTTGGAGGCGGTCCGCAAGCTCGGCGCCAAACAGGTGACCGTCTACAGCGACAGCGAGTTGATGGTCCGGCAGCTCAGCGGCGCGTACAAGGTCAAGAGTGAAGCGATCCGGCCGCTGTTCGAGCAAGTGAACGATCTGCGTTCTCAATTCGAGAGCTGCCTTGTCCGGCATGTGATGCGCGAGAAGAACGAAGACGCGGACCGCATCGTCAACCAGGCCCTCGACGCCCGCCGGACCATCGAAGAGGGGCCGGCCCCAGAGACCCCTCGAACCCCCACACGGCCATCTCTTGAGGGCGTTACGTTATTGGACGCCGGCGGTCCGAGGAAGAAGCTGCGGCTGGGCGTCCTTATCAGCGGCGGGGGCCGGACGATGCTTAACCTCCTCGACGCCATCCGTCGCGGCGCGCTCCAGGCCGAGATCGCCCTCGTGATCAGCTCGCTCTCGACGGTCGCCGGCGTGGACAAGGCGCGGAACGTCGGCCTGCCCCTGCGGATCGTCCGTAAGAAGGACTGTGCCGACATCGACGCCTTCAGCGAGCGTCTCGTAGCGGAGCTGGACGCCGCCCAAGTGGACCTGGTCGTGCAGGGCGGCTGGCTGTGCCTCTGGAAGATCCCGCCCCGCTATGAAAACCGCGTGATGAACATCCACCCCGCGCTGCTGCCCTGCTTCGGCGGCCAAGGGATGTGGGGTCATCACGTGCACGAAGCGGTCCTGGCCGCCGGCTGCAAGGTCAGCGGCTGCACCGTGCATTTCTGCACCAACGCATACGACCAAGGCCCCATTATCGTGCAACGAACCTGCCCGGTCCGGGACGACGACACCCCCGACACCCTCGCGGAGCGCGTCTTCGAGCAGGAATGCCTCGCCTACCCAGAGGCGATCCAGCTCTTCGCCGAAGGCCGGCTGCACGTCGAAGGCAACCGGGTAAAAGTGCAACGGTAAGACCATCTGCGCCCTTCCTCTCCCTCCTGCGACTGAGGCCATTTCCGCACCGGCCCGGCGTTTTTTCCCTATTTCTCGACCTGTGCCGGCGGCTTTATGATGGCTTCGAGTCCGCTCGCGGCGCCTTCGTCGGCGGCCGTGCGGCAGGGAAAGGGGGGGCCGGGACGCGCGGCATCGCGAGGAAGGCCCCAGCCAGCTTTGGAGCGAGTCGTCATGGAACCGAATCGCAGACGGTCACATCTGATGGGAGTTTCTCAGGCGCACGTGTGGTTGGTTGCCGGCGTGCTGGTGCTGGTCAGCGCCTTCCTGTTCACGGAAACGCTGCGCCGGCCTACCGATGTTCACTCCAAGGAAGCTCAGCCCCGGCTGGCGGCGGCCCGCGGCGAGTTGATGGCGGATGAGCAGGTCACCATCAAGGCCTTCAACAACGTTTCCCCTTCCGTCGTGTTTATCACGAGCAAACAGGTCAGCCACGATCTCTTCCATTTGAAGGCCTCCGAAACCGAGGAAGACGCGGGTTCCGGCTTCGTCTGGGACCCCAACGGCTACATCATCACGAACTACCATGTGGTCCAGAACAGCGAGACCGTCCAGGTGGCGCTGGGAGACCAGTCGATCTGGAAGGCGAAACGCGTCGGCACCGATCCGGACAAAGACATCGCCGTGTTGAAGGTCGACGCTCCGGCGAACCTCCTGCCGGCCATTCCCATCGGCACGTCGTGCGATCTGCAGGTCGGTCAGCGCGTGTTCGCCATCGGCAACCCCTTCGGCTATGACCAGACTCTGACCGCCGGCGTGATCAGCGGCCTGGGCCGCGAGATCACCAGCGCCGGCGGTCGCCCGATCAAGGGCGTGATTCAGACCGATGCGCCCATGAACCCGGGCAATTCCGGCGGCCCCTTGCTCGACAGCGCCGGCCGCGTGGTCGGCATGAATACGGCGATTCTCAGCCCGACCGGGGCCTATGTCGGCATCGGCTTCGCCGTACCGATCGACTGCATCAACCGGATCGTTCCCATGATCATCAGCGGTCAGACGACGGCCCGGCCCAATCTCGGCGTCACTACCGCGCCCGATCACCTCGTCCGCCGGCTCGGCTTCGACGGTGTGCTGATTCTCACGATCTCACCGAATACGACCGCTGCGAAGGCGGGATTGCACGCGACCCAACGCAGCGACGATGGCAAAGTCGTGCTCGGCGATCTCATTACCGCCGTGGACGGGGAGCCCGTCCGCACGGGCGACGATCTCCTCCGCGCCATCGACAAACACAAAGTCGGCGATACCGTGCAACTCACGATCCTGCGCGAGGGCACTAAGATGACCGTTCCGGTCGCCCTGGAAGCCCTGCCTTGATGATCGTAGCAGTCATGGGTTTCACGTGGGATCTGTAGCCAGAGGTACACTCGGTCTACCGTCTTAAGAAGGGTGGCGCACGCGAATGCCTTGCGGCTCGACCCCAGCGATGCATCCAGACAGTTCCGACAGGTTGGTAGAACGTACGAACCGCTCAATAAAACGATTCACTGCCAGTGGGCCGAGGGATGCGGGTCGGAACAACACAATCCCTGGATGCGATCCGGGAGGATACTTGCGAAGGTCCGCGAACTCGACGTCCAGCGACAGGAGGATACGACTCTCGCGGGCAGCATACGCTGCCACCTCGACATCCGGATGGGACAACAGGCCTTCATCGGCGGCGGTCAGCACATCATGACCCAAACTGATCAGGATAGGTTTGAGGTGCCTGGAGAGGTTCTCATCGAGTTGGAGCTTCATGTATTGACCGTGACCTTCCACACGCTTTCGTGAGCGAGCTGGGCGGCGTAGGCCAAGGCGGCGAGAATGTCTTCCCTCGTCAACTGCGGGTAGTGGTCGATGATGCCCTCAACGCTCAGACCTTCCGCTAATCCATCCAAGATCACCGCGATTTCAATGCGAGTATCGCGGATACAAGGCCGTCCGCCGCAGACCCCTGGGTCTATGATAATCCGGTTTCTGCTCGTTGATTTCTTCATGGCCCTGATTCTCCTTCTGTCCCCCATCATAGCGGCACAGGTCTGGTTTCAGCAAGACTTAACTTGTCCACAAGGCGGTGCAACACGGTTTTGACAATCTGCGGCGGACGTCTTATCATCTGCGTGGTTGCCCGCCCACGGCCGTGTTGTTGACCGGTGGAGGGCGAACACAAGGATGAGTTGGAAGCAATGCCCTATGGAATCAGACCGTGATTACCAATATCGCCCGGCCCGACCGCGCTCCCAGGTCTGGCTCACTGTGTTTCTGCTGGTCTCGGTTTTGCTGCTGCTGTTCAAGGAGGCACGGACTTGGTTGCCCGATCTCTATTATAAGGGCGCCGAGCCCCGGGCGGTAGCCGCCCGCGGCGATCTGGCAGAGGACGAAAAGAGCACGATCGCGCTGTTCAAGGCCGTCTCGCCCTCGGTGGTGTACATCACCACGACGGTGGTCCGGCGGGAGCCGTTCAGTCTGCGGCCGCTGGAGGTGCCGCAGGGCACCGGCTCCGGCTTCGTCTGGAGCGAAAACGGCTATATCGTTACCAACTTCCACGTCATTGCCGACGCCCAAGGGGCCCGGGTGACCCTGGCGGATCGATCCACATGGTCGGCTCAGCTCGTCGGCATGGAGCCGGACAAAGACATCGCCGTGCTGAAAATCGACGCCCCGAAGCATCTGCTGCCGCCCATCCCCCTTGGCACATCGAACGATCTGCAAGTCGGCCAGAAGGTCTTTGCTATCGGCGATCCCTTCGGCTTCGACCAGACTCTGACGACCGGTGTCATCAGCGGCTTGGGCCGTGAGATCGAATTGATGACGTATCGGCCGATCCAGGGCGTCATTCAGACCGATGCCGCCATCAACCCGGGCAACTCCGGCGGTCCGTTGTTGGACAGCGCTGGCCGCTTGATCGGCATCAACACGGCTATCTACAGCCCGTCCGGGGCGTACGCCGGCGTCGGGTTTGCTGTGCCGGTAGATGTGGTCAACCGGATCGTGCCACAGATTGTTCGCGGCGAGAAACCCCGGAAGGCCGGCTTGGGCATCAAGTTCCCGGAGGACTACGTCGTTCGCCAACTCGGGTTGGAAGGCGTGCTCATTACCTACGTTGCGCCGGGCAGTGCCGCCGAAAAGGCGGGCCTGCAGCCGGCCCGGGAGGATGCGTTCGGCCGGGTCGTTCTGGGCGACTTGATCGTCGGCGCCGAAGGCAAGCCCATCCGCAACAGCACCGACCTTTTCCGGGTCTGCGATTCCCACGAAGTGGGCGACGCCATGACCCTGACGATCATCCGAAACGACCGCAAGACAGATGTAGAAGTGCAACTCCAGGCCCTGCCGTGACTTATGTACGTTCCGCTCCAGGCGTGTTGGCTCCGTCGCATATTCAATCAGGCCGGGACGGACATTGTTAGCCATCGCGTCGGATAAATGCCTCCCCGGCTCAGAAAAAAACTGAAGGAATATGAGACTGACTCTTGACACGCATATGTAAACATGGGTAGAATAAAACATATGGGTAATATGTAGACAGTGGATGTTGCAGGCACCTGTGACACCGGTGCCGGGTAATGTAATCGGGTGGGAGGAGTGGTATGAGATCTTCGACGCTGACGTGTCTTGTGGTGGGTGCGGTCTTGGCATCTCTGAGCAGTGTCAGTCTGGCCTCGCCGACGGTGTACTTGGACAAGAGCAGCTTCCTTTCTTACAACATCGTGACGCTGGTAGAGGACTTCGAGTCCGTCTCTCCCAAAGACACGCAAATCCAGCCGCTAATCAGCAATGGTGTGACGTACACCGGTACGCAGGCCAGCAATCCGAACGTCTGGGTGACCAGCTACGACTACGGCAACTTCGGCGTGCCGCTGGCAAGCCCGAGCGTGTTGACGGCCAACGGCAACGAGGAATTCACGGTTGACTTGGGAACGCATGCGGGCCAGGCAGTCGGCTTCGATGTGTATTTTAACGGGCTGGGGCCCCTGACAATTGACTACTACGGCAGCGGTGGCACCCAACTCGGTCAAGTCACCGTGAGCGGCGCGGCGGGAACGTTGTTCTTGGGTATAACCTTCGATCAGCCTGTCAACAGCTTCAGTTGGCTTGCAACCGGCGGAGCGCAGCTTAACACCGGCCTCGACAACCTGTACACCGGCACGATTCCGGCCCCCGGCGCCATCCTCCTCGGCTCTCTCGGGGCGGGCCTGGTGGGCTGGCTGCGGAGACGCAGAGCGCTATAAGATCTTGTTGAAAGACAGAGACAACCTCGGGGCTGTGGGCTTTGGTCCACAACCCCGTTCTTTTGAAGCCTGCCCACATACCGAAGCGACTTGGACAGGTCGGCTCAATGTTTGTGCCTCATTCGCTGGCTGGAAGTTGTTAAACGCTTGCAATTTCGGCACTTATGCGTCCTTTCAACTTCCCCCTTGGCCCAGGGCAATCGCATCTAAATTGGGATCGGGCCTCTTGGCCCCGAAAACGGCGGTTAGTACCTGTTCAAAAATAACTTAGCCATTTGTATAATCTGCGTGTGCCGCTTCCAAGGATGGAGAGACGGTCATGGCAGACACGGGACGCAAGCGAATCCATCGGTGTCGTTGTCGAGAATGTCGGTCGCGTCGCGATACCGAGGTGGTTGCACAGCATGGAGCCATCAATCGTGTGATGGCCGAACTGGACGAACGAAGTCGGCGGTTGTTCGCGGGGGTTTTGGCCCGGCAGCGGGGGCACGGGGGCATCCAACAGGTGACACGAATCACCGGCCTGAACCGCATGACCATTCGGCGCGGATGGCGGGAGAGCGAACGGGGGCAAGTCGAGTCTTCGGACCGCGTGCGTCGTCCCGGGGGCGGACGAAAGTGCGTGGAAAAAAAGTGCCGCGCGTGGAGTCGTTGTTGAAAGAGTTGTTGCGGGACGCGACGGCGGGCGATCCGCGGGGAGGTCTGCGGTGGACCCACAAGACCACGCGCAATTGGCCGCGGCTTTGCGGCGCCGTGGCGTGCGGGTGGGACATGTGACGGTGGCGGGCGCCTGTTGCGGCGCAAAAAGTACTCGTTGCGTTCCAACCGCAAGCGGCTGGGGGGAAGAGAAAGACCCGCACCGCGACCAGCAGTTTCGCCTGTTGGGACGTCGGCGACGGTGCTTCCAGCAGCACCATTGGCCTGTAATCAGCGTGGATACGAAGAAGAAGGAGTTGGTGGGCAACTTCAAGAATGACGGGCGCACTTGGCGGTGTGAGGACCGCGATGTGCGGGATCACGACTTTCCCAGCTTGGCCCAAGGGCGAGCCTTTCCCTACGGCATCTATGACGAAAACCGCAACGCCGGCTATGTCCTGATCGGCACGACGCATCAGACGGCGGCCTTTGCCGTGGGCGCTATTCGCTCGTGGTGGCTGGACGTGGGACGGCATCGGTATCCCGGCGTGTCCCGGCTGGCTATCGAAGCTGATAGCGGCGGGGCCAAGGGCAACCGTTCTTGGGCCTGGAAGGTGGGCCTGCAAGAGTTGGCCGACGAATTCGGCTTGACGATCACGGTCGGACATTACCCCGCCGGAGCCTCCAAGTGGAATCCCATCGAACACCGCATGTTCAACCTGATCAGTGCCAATTGGGCCGGCGAACCGTTGACCAGCTACGAAGTCATGCTCCAACACATTCGCACAACCCGGTCGACCACTGGTTTTCGCTGCCGCGCCTCGTTGGATCCCAGGTTCTACCCGACCAAAGTCAAGGTATCCGAACCAACCAAGGCCAGTGTGCGGCTGTCGCGCCATACGGTCCTACCCCAATGGAACTACACCATTCGTCCCCGAAAACGAAATGGCTAAGTTATTCTTGAACAACTCCTTAGATTCGCGCTGGTCGGACGGCACGGCTGTCCAGCTCTCTGCCTAAACTGCGTTTCTGAACGAAGAATAGCGGCTGGCCAATTTAGATGCGATTGCCCTGCCCCTTGGCCCCACTTGGCACGCGGGGGTTTGGGGGTATACTTTAAATGGGTGAGTGTCTTTAGAAGTAGATCAGAACCCGCCAACGAAATGTCATCGAGATTCACGTTTCACCCTGCGTTGCTGGCGTAGCCAGCAGTTCAGCGACCCCAAGACTCCTGATATCCTGATATTGAAATTCGCGCGTAGCGTATTTGTGGGTGCTGGTTGGGCCACCGGGCTCGGCGCCGACTCGAACGTCGCGGACTATGATTCCGACGGCGTGCTCGAGCGGATGGTCAAATTTGAACGTGCGGCGGTCCAGGCTATCGTCACGCCGCCGGAGGCGACCGTGGCGATCAAGGGCCAACTGGTCAGTGGGACGCTCTTCGAGGGTACCGCGGTGCTCCACGTGCTCCACAAGGACGTGAAGAGCAAGTGACGCCGCTTCGAGTGGGCGGGGCCGGTGGGAGGACCGCCGCATGACTGATATCCGAGTGGCAGGGTGGTTGGTGGCTCTGCCACTCAGCTTCAAGTGGGCTCAATATCCATAGGCAGGAGTTCACTGGTAGGCGAGGGCCGCAGCGCCCAGCACGGCCACCGCACCTCCCGCCAGAGACTGTAGCGTTGGCCGCTCGCCGTCCAGGATCATTGTGAACGGAATCACCACCAGCGGCGTGGTAGCGACGATGGCCAGGACGATCCCGGTGGGAGCGATGGCCAGGGCCCACTGATAGCAGGCGACGCCAAGAGCGGGCCCCGCCAGGGCATTGGCCACCACCCAGGGCAAAGCACGTCGCCAAGGGCGGTCTGTGCCGGGGGACTCTGGGGTCGATGCCATGGCGCACTTGCGCCAGTGGTTGATGAGCAGGACCATAACGGTCAGAAGCAGGCCGCCCAGGATGCGTTGGTAGGCGGCCGTGCCGGCGTCGATGTGCTGGCCTGCCTGCCGGGCCACGTCGAAGGCCTTGCGCGTGAGCACGGCTCCGCTGCCCTGTCCGCAGGCCGCAATGACGCCCAGCAGGATGCCGGTGCTCCACGTGCGGGCGCCGATGGTGACGCGCGTGTCCGGAGCCAACGCGGCGAACACGCCCACCAGGATCGTTACGCTCCAGAGGATCTGGTAAAGGGTCAGGCGGGTGCCCAACCACACCCATTCCAGGGTCGCCCCCAGGGGGACGGCCAGGCACAGGCACAACAGCGCGCCCAGACGCGGGCCGAGGCGGTAGTAGGCCCCGTACAGCGCGAGGTCGCCGAAGCCGAAGCCGATAATGCCGCTGAGGAACAGCCAGGGCAGCCCGACGCCCTGGAGCCCGGAGCCGAACACGTGGGCCCACAAGGCTAAGCAGGCGGTGGCCAGCATCAACCGGCACAAATTGGCCGTGCCCGCGCCGAGCAGACGCGTGGATCGCCCCGCACTGACGGCAGATACGGCCCACAGAATCGCTGTAAAGATGGCCTGAATCATCCCGGCTTGCCCAAGCTGTTCACCAACCTTCGATCCAAAACGATACAGAAGAACCCGCGTCGCCGGCGTTGTCAATAGCCGAAAGCGATGAGGACAAACCTGGCGTGATCCTGGATTATGACGCTTCCGGCAACTTGGTATCGCTGGAGATTCTCGATGCCTCGCGTCGGGTCACGCAACCTACCGGAATTGAGTATCAGGTGGCGCCAACGATGACGCCGTGAATGGCCAAGTTATCGCTCGGGGCTGGCTATTGATCTGTGAGAATACTCCGGGCTGTCAATCGAAATCCGTGGGCAGGGCCCGGTTGCGGTAGTGCTCGAACATGCGGGCGATCTGGAAGGGCAACGTCCGCGAGATGGACAACGGCGGCAGGGCGTCCTCGGCAAAAAACGCGACGCCCGTGGTCTCGTAGCTCTCGGTGGCCGTGCCGCCTGCGATCTCGCAGAGGAAGAAAAGCTTGTAGAGGTGAAAGGGCATGGGTGGCTGGTGCGGGTGCTTGCTGCGGTCGTACACGGCCGTCAGCTTGACGACGCGGACCTCGAAGCCCGACTCTTCGAAGACCTCCCGGGCGACCGCCTCGGACGGCGACTGGTACGGATCGGCCCAGCCGCCGGGCAGGGTCCAGGCATTGTCGATCTTCTCTTTGACCAGGAGAATCCGGTTGTCCCGGAAGGCGGCCCCGCGCACGTCCACTTTGGGGGTGGCGTAGCCCTGCTCCCGGGAGAACAGGTCGAGAAAGGTCTTGGTGTCGGCGTCGAACCCGGCGGCCATCATTTCCGCCGCGATCTGCCGGATCTGGTGGTATCGGTCGATCTCGTATTGGTTATCGGAATATGTCAGACCGTCCTGTGCCAGGGCGGCCAGGCGTTTCGCCCATGTCAGCCAATTCGGTTCCATCGATCCACCTTCTCTCAACATTCAAGTGGCCGCCCGCGCCGGGACGATCTTACTACAGTGACGCAAAGCGGGCCGGAATGCAAGCCCCGGCGGTTCTGTGGATATAGAAGGGCTGCGCCGGAACCGTTGCATTGGCATTTGACGCAAGCACGCGGGTCTGATATTGTGCCCGGCAGAGTTGGCAGCCCTGATGGCTCGGTGCGAAGGAGACCTCATGAAAAGGTGCTTATTGAGTGCGGCTTTGGCCCTCGTGGCGGTGTGGGCCAGCGGATGTATCATCATCGATACGAAGGAAATGGCGTCGCGCACGCCGGCAACCGTCCGATCTGACGAGTTCACTACCTGCCAGAATCATGTCAGCGGCGCCCCAGCCTTCGAGTCCGGCATTGACGTGACGTTGGAGACTACGGCCGAATAAAGTCCTTCCTCAGGCACGCGGGAGAAAAGCGACTCTTGTTTCCTTGGTCGCGGCCTAACTACCCCCTGGCCACAACACCGCGTGGGCTCCTGTATTACTGCATCTGGCATCGTCGGACCTCGGGACCAGTGGGTACGCCTACGCGACGGGACGTCTTCCGCTGCTGGAAGGACTGGACCTGCCCCGTGTGTCTGCTCGAAAGTCCCAAGACCTGGAGGCAGGGCGAAGTCATCACCTCGGTTCCGATCACGTCGGCGCTCGGACGCACCACGCCCATGTTCGTGACCGTGAATTTGAAGAAGTGAGAGAGCCCGCCGCCCGATATCCGGAAGGTGTTCCTCGATGTCCGTAAGGAATGGATAGCCAGGCTCGGGCCTTGACGGGGCAGAGCCGAGGCGATATTGTGACTGACTGGTGTGGAGCCTGTGGGATGCGCGTGCATCCGGGGATTCCGCTCGACACAAGGGCTTGGCCATTTGTAGGATGGGCTTTAGCCCATACTGCTTGTATCTGTTGAGCCGCTTGTCCGCATGGGCCAAAGGGGACCGGGCCTCCAATCGCGGAGTATCACGACTGGGACCCGACTCCAAACGCGAAATTCTGCGTTTGGCGACCCAAGTCCGTCCTACGAGCCGATGAGTGAGAGAAAAGTTGGTACGGCCATCAAAGCGACTCGATATTCCCGTCATCACGCGCCACCCCATCACGAGGGACGGAAAGCCCGGTTTCATCGTGACGCAAGAGAAGAGTCATTTCGTGGTTTTTGACCCGCGGGGGTCGGAAAGGAAGGAGATCATGAAGGCGAAGATTCTGGGAGTGCTTGGTCTGTGCATGGTGGGGGTCCTCTTGGTAGGTGCAGGCTGCAAGAAGGCCCCGGAAACACCTGCCCGTAAGAAGGCGGCCCAGACGCCGTCGGGCAAAACGACGCCGGCGACCCCTGCGAAGTCGGCTGCCTCAAGTGAGCCGATCAAGATCGGGGCGATCTTCGCGGTGACGGGTCCGGCCGCCAATCTGGGCGCCCGGAGGCCAAGACGGCCGACATGCTCGTCGAGAGGTTGAACAACGCCGGCGGCATCAACGGCCGCAAGATTCAGCTTATCTCCAAAGACTCCGGCAGCTTGTCGGACAAGGCCGTCTCTCTGGCCAAGCAACTGATCGAGGAGGAGAAGGTCCTCGCGATTATCGGCCCATCCACCACCGGCGAGACGATGGCGATCAAGAATATCTGCCAGGAAGGCAAGACCATCCTCATTTCCTGTGCCGCGGCGGCGGATATCGTCAACCCGGTCGCCGGCTACGTGTTCAAGGTGCCCCAGAACGACAGCGATGCGGTCCGGTGGATCTACAGCACCATGAAGGACAAGGGGATCTCGAAGATCGGCGTAATCGCCAGTAATGACGGCTTCGGAGGCGCAGGCGCCAAGCAACTGGAAGCTCTGAAGGGCGAGTACGGGATGACGATCGCCATCTCCGAAGCCTATGACAAGAACGCCACTGACCTGACCAACGTTCTGACGAAGATCAAGGGCACCGAGGTCCAGGCGGTCGTCAATTGGTCCGCCGTGCCGGCCCAGAGCGTGATCGCCAAGAACATGAAGCAGATCGAGTTCAACGTGCCGCTGTTCCAGAGCCACGGGTTCGGCAACATCAAGTACGCCCAAGCCGGCGGCGAGGCGGTCAACGGCACGATCCTCCCGTGCGGACGCCTCCTGATCGCGGACGTACTGCCTGCCGACCATCCGCAGAAGGCGGTGCTCACCCAGTACAAGAAGGATTACGAGAGCCGGTATAAAGAAGACGTCAGCACGTTCGGCGGTCACCCCTATGATGCCCTGTTGCTCCTGACCGAGGCGATCAAGAAAGCGGGCAGCACCGACACGGATAAGGTCCGCGACGCTTTGGAGAACCTCAAGGGCGTCGTCGGCACGGCCGGCGTGTTCAACTTGTCCCCCACGGACCACTGCGGTTTGACCAAGGAGGCGTTTGAGCTGCTCACCGTGAAGGACGGCAAATTCGCCATGTACAAGCAGTAACCGTGTGGCAGGCCGGCTGCGGGAAGTGAATCGCGATGAACCTGGCCCAGATCGTTCAATATACTCTCTCGGGGATCACCGTCGGCAGTGTCTACGCGATCACCGCGATCGGGTTCAACATCATTTACTGCACCACGGGGATCATCAACTTCGCCCAGGGTGAGTTCCTGATCGTCGGGGCCATGACGGCCATCAGCTTCTCGCACGTGATGCCCTTGCCGTTGGCGATTGCGCTGGCGGTCGTGATCACGACGCTGTTGGGCGGCCTGATCGAGATCGTGTTTCTGCGGCCGGTGAAGAACGCTTCGGTGCTGCAGTTGATCGTGGTCACGATCGGGCTCTCCATCGTGATGCGCGAGGCGATGCTGCATATCTGGGATGAGAAGGTGCGTCGCTGCCCTATTTCACCGGCTCGTCGGTGTCCACCGTCAGCCTCTTCGGCGCACATATCTCGCCGCAGGCTCTTTGGGTACTCGGCGTCAGCGCCGTGATCGTCGCGGCGCTGACGCTGTTCTTTCGTTTCACCGTGACTGGCTGGGCGATGCGGGCCTGCGCCGACGATCGGATGGCGGCCTGCCTGTGCGGCGTCAATGACCGCCGGATGGTGACGCTATCCTTCATGCTCAGCGCCGGCATCGGGGCCCTGGCCGGCTGCGTGATCTCGCCGATGACACAGACCCAGTACGACATGGGGGCGCCGCTGGCGATCAAGGGCTTTACCGTCGCGATCTTGGGCGGGCTCGGCAACAGCATGGGTGCGGTCGCGGCGGGATTGCTCCTCGGCGTCCTGGAATCCCTGGTGATCAGCCAGATCCCCGTGGCGTACAGCGAGGTTGTTGCGATTGTCGTCCTGCTGCTGGTCTTGATCTTCCGGCCGAGCGGTCTGTTTGCCCGAGGCGAGACAAGTGCGTTGAGGACGGCGTGATGGGGCAGCAAAGGTATTACCCGGTGCTCGCCATGGCCGTACTCGTGGTCCTGCTGCACGTCATGCTCGCCCTCGCGGGGGCGACCTACTACCTGACGCAGATCACCATGTCCGCTTACTATGCCCTGGTGGTGATTGGTCTATGCCTGCTCATGGGCTACGCCGGCCAAGCGTCGCTGGGCCATGCGGGCTTCTTCGCCATCGGCGCCTACACTTCGGCCGTGCTGACCACGTACAACCTGAGCCCCTTCCAAGACACACCGCTGATCGCCTCGTGCCGGTCTCTCGGCCTGACGATGCAATGGAAAGACCTCTACGGCGTGGACATCCTGTCCTTTACGCCCTGGGTCGCCTGCGGGGCGGCCCTGCTGCTGACGAGTCTGATCGCCTTGGGCATTGGGGCCTCGGTCATCCGGCTCAAGGGCCACTATCTGGCGATGGCCACCCTCGGTTTCGGTCTGATCGTCTACCGCATCGCCCTGGGCACGCCCGTGCTGGGCCGGGCCGACGGCGTCTCGAATGTCCCCGCCTTTCCTCTTTTCGCCGGCCTCCAGGTCAACGGCCGCTCCGCCTTTCGGGTGCAGAACTATTACATCGCGTGGGTCGTGGTGCTGATAGTAATGGTCCTGGCCCTGAACCTGGTCCACTCGCGGGTCGGCCGGGCCCTGCGGTCGATCCATGAGAGCGAAGAGGCCGCCCACTCCCTCGGCGTGAACACCTACCGCTACAAGCTGGCGGTGTTCATCCTCAGTGCCCTGTTCGCCGCCCTCGGGGGCATCCTGCTGACCCACTACAACGGCAGCATCGGCCCCTCGGAGGCGACCGTGATGAAGTCCGTGCGGTACGTCGCCATTGTGGCCGTGGGGGGCATGGCGAACCTCTGGGGGGCGCTGGTCATGGGCATTGTCCTGAACTTCCTCTCCCTGCGGGGCGTGTTCGGCAGTTACGATGACGCCGTCTTCGGCAGCATCTTGATCGTGATGATGCTCTTTGCCCCTCAGGGCCTGCTGCGTGTGCCCCGGCTACGAGCAATGGTCTCTCTCTTGGCTCGGAGGGATCATGGCTAAGAGAAATTCCAAATCCCAAATTCCAAATCCCAAACAAACTCCAATGTCCAAAACCCAGGATATGTCATTGCGAGGAGCGCAGCGACGAAGCAATCTCAGGCTGGCGGATGGAAGATTGCTTCGCTTCGCTCGCAATGACATACAGGACCCAGCCGCGGCGTTTGGATCATTGGTGCTTGGAATTTGGGATTTGTTTGGGATTGCCCGAACGACACGGGGCAACAGGCATCCGCCTGCGGCGGAGTTGTGGTGCTTGGAATTTGGAATTTCGGCCCGGAGGATCCATGGCTAACATCCTCCTGGAAACGCGGAGTCTGCACCGTTCCTTTGGTGGCGTGCACGCCGTCAAGGACGTGAGCTTCGGCGTGCCCGCCGGGGCGATCAAAGCGGTGATCGGGCCCAATGGGGCCGGCAAGACGACCCTCTTTAACCTGATCGCCGGGACGCTGGCCCCGCAGCGGGGCGAGGTGGTTTTCCAGGGTAAACCCATCACAGGCCGCAAACCCCATGCGGTGGCCGCGCTGGGCATCGCCCGGACCTTCCAGACGACCAAGCTCTTTCCGCACATGACGGTCCTGGAGAACGTCATGGTCGGCCGCCATACGCGGACCCGGTCCGGCTTTCTGGCCGGTATGCTGAATCTGCCCGGGACCTGGCGGGAGCATCGGCAAACGGAGGAGAAGGCCCGGGCCCTTCTCGACGATTTGGGCCTGTCCGCCCACGCAGGTGAGACGGCCGGCAATCTGCCTTTCGGCCGCCAGCGGCTGGTGGAGTTCGCGCGGGCCTTGGCGACGGAGCCGGCGCTGCTCTTGCTCGACGAGCCGGCGGCGGGACTGAACATCTATGAGACGCAGGAGCTTTCGAAGCTGATCCTGAAGATCCGCGCCACGGGCGTCACCTGCCTGGTCGTCGAGCACGATATGTCGCTGGTGATGAACATCTCGGACGAGGTGGTCGTCCTGGATCAGGGCCAGAAGATCGCCGAAGGTCCGCCGGCGGCGATCCAACGCCATCCCGAGGTCATCCGCGTGTACTTGGGGGATGACCATGCTTAAGATCGTCCGTGGCGAGGGCATCCGCGCGTGCCCGGGAGTGGATCATGCTTAAGATCCTCAACCTCGAAGCCGGATACGGCGCATTGCAGGTCCTCAAAGGGATCACGCTGCACGTCGCGCCAGGCGAGATCGTGGCGGTGATTGGTGCCAATGGGGCAGGCAAGACTACGCTGCTCAAGACGGTGGCCGGCATTCTGAAAGCCCGCTGCGGCCAGGTCGAATTCGACAAACGCAAGATTCACAACGACCCCGCGGAACAGATTGTCGCGCGTGGCTGCTGCCTCGTCCCCGAGGGCCGGCACATCTTCAGTACGCTGACGGTCAAACAGAACCTGATTCTGGGGGCTTATGGCGTGGCAGGGGCGTTCCGCCCTTGGGAGAAGTGGTTGGGACACGGCCACAGCCGCAGCATCAACGCGGCTCTCGAGCAGGTCTACGCCCTGTTCGGCATCCTCAAGGAGCGGTCGAGCCAGATCGCCGGCACGCTCTCCGGCGGTCAGCAGCAGATGCTGGCCATCGGCCGGGCCTTGATGTCCAAGCCGAGACTCCTTATGCTGGACGAGCCGTCCCTGGGCGTTGCCCCGCTGGTCGTCAAGGACATGTACAAGGCCATTGTCAACCTCAAACGCCGCGGCCTGACGATCTTGCTGGTCGAGCAGAATGCCCGCGCGGCCCTGGCCGTGGCGGATCGCGGCTACATCATCGAGACAGGCGAGCTCGTGCTGCAAGGCACCGCACGACAACTCTGCCATAGCGCCGAGGTGCAAAGGGCGTATCTCGGAAAGGAGTATCGCCGCATCGATGAATGAGAAACCACGAAGAGCACGAAGGACACGAAGAATGGAATTTGATCTATTGTCGAATCGGGTGATTGGCTGCGCTATCGAGGTGCACCGCGTGCTTGGACCGGGACTGCTGGAATCCACGTACAGACGATGCCTGACCCATGAGCTCCAGTCCAACGATATTGCCTGGGTGTCGGAGTACCCCGTGCCCGTCGAGTATAAGGGCGCGGTCTTGGATTGTGGCTATCGGATCGATCTGTTGGTTGCGAATGAGCTGATCGTGGAACTCAAAAGCGTCGAGTACATCCAACAAGTACACGAGGCGCAACTGCTCACTTATATGAAATTGGCAGGAATCAAGACCGGCCTACTAATCAATTTCAACGTGACCCAACTGAGGGATGGAATCAAGCGATTCGTTCTATAAATGAGCTTTCTCTTCGTGCTCTTCGTGTCCTTCGTGGTTTCGATTTCGAGAGGATCTGGAGCGATATGAACCATTCAATCCCTTACAACCCGAAATGTGAGATGATGGCGCGCGAGGAGTTGGAGCAGATTCAGACCGAGCGGCTGCAAGTGACGCTCAACCGGGTCTACCGCAGCGTCGCTTTCTACCACACGGCCTTCGATGCCCACCAGATCAATCTCCGGAACTTCAAAGACATCCGGGCCCTGCGGGACCTGCCCTTCACTACCAAGGAGGACCTGCAAAAGAGCTATCCCTACAACATGTTTGCCGTCCCCTTGCGCGACATCATCCGCATCCACGCGACCTCCGGAACGACGGGTAAGCCCATTGTCGTCGGCTACACCCAAAACGACCTGAGCAATTGGCGCCAGTGCGCCGCCCGGCTCTTGGCGGCGGCCGGCGTGACCGAGCACGACGTCGTCCAGATCGCGCTGCACTATAGCCTCTTCGCGGACAGCCTGGGCTTTCTGCAGGGCGCCGAGCGTCTCGGGGCCTCGGTGATTCCCGCCTCCCTGGCTACCGGCGTGGCCAAGCAACTGGCCGTTATGCGGGACTTCAAGACGACGGTCCTGATCTCCACGCCCAGCCACGCCCTGGCCGTCGCGGCCAGCCTCGACGAGGCCCAGGTCCACCTGGAGCAGTTGCACCTGCGGCTGGGGCTCTTCGGCGGCGAACGCTGGAGCGATCCTGTCCGCCGGCAATTGGAGCAGCAATTGCGGATCGTCTGCACGGACACGTACGGCCCGACCGAAGTCATGGGCCCGGGCGTCGCCGGTGAGTGCCATCTGCATCAGGGCCTGCATATCAACGAGGATCACTTCGTCGTCGAAATCATCGATCCCCGAACTTTGGAGCCGGTCGACGCCGGTGAAGAAGGCGAGCTGGTCCTGACGACCATTACCAAGGAAGGTTTCCCGCTCGTCCGCTACCGGACGGGTGACATCACGCGGCTCTGCCCGGAGCCCTGTCCCTGCGGCCGGACCCTCGTGCGGATGGCCCGCGTGATGGGCCGGACGGACGACCAGATCCTCCTCCAAGGCGTGGGCTTCTTTCCCTCCCAGATCGAGGAGATCCTCGCGGGGATTGATGGCGTCAGCACGTACTTTCAGATCATCCTCGGCCAGGACCGCGGTGTCGAAACCATCGAAATCCGGGTCGAGCTCGCCGGCAACGTTCCTTTCCTCGACGAGGTCAACCGGATGGCGACTGTCCGGTCCCAGGTGGCCCAGCGTATCAAAGCCGCTCTGGACATCGACCCCAAGGTCATGCTGGTCGAGCCGAAGTCGCTGCAGAATCTTCCCGAAGGCACGCCGCGCGTAGTAGACAAGCGCCCTGCCTGAAGGACCCCCGGGACCGCCAATCTCCCGATTGGCCATCTGAACAAGTCCGGGACCGCCGCTCTCCTGAGCGGTATAGAAACGAATGCCAATCAGGAGATTGGCGGTCCCGGGGTCCCGAGTCCATGCCACGAAAGGTGATTCCTCATACTCCCGCTAAGCGAAATCCGCTCAGCAAATACGGGAAATCCCTGCTCGGGCGCCGCGGGAGATTGCTGCCATAATCATCCCCTGGTCTTGACGTTATCCTTCAATGACGTCCCGACGGGGAGAAACGGCACATGGACACGCCTCGCAAACCGATGGTGATCTCGCACTGGTGGGCCCAGATCGCGATCCTGACGTTTCTGGCCGGCTTCATCGTGCTGGGAATTATGGCCTACAAGGTCCACACCCAGCATCCGCCTATTCCCGAGAAGGTCGTGAGCGACTCTGGCGAGGTGATCTTCACGGGCCGGGACGTCCAGTTGGGCCAGCAGGTGTTCCGCAAGTATGGCCTGATGCAGCACGGCACGATCTTCGGCCACGGCGCCTACCTCGGGCCTGACTTCACGGCCGACTATCTTCATCGGGCCACGCAGACCATGCTGACATTCTATGCCGGTGAGGGGATGCCGGACGCATCGCCTGTGGTGAGACAAAGGGTCATGGATGAACTGCAAGCCAACACTTGGGACCCACAAACCGCTACGGTCACCTACAGCCCGGGACAGATCCACGCCTACCGGCGGATGGTCGAGTACTACGCGAACTGGTTCGGGCCGCTCGACACGCAGCAGGGGCTCCAAAGGCCCCATATCCGTGACCCGCAGGAAATCCGTGCTTTGACAAGTTACTTTTCCTGGGCCGCCTGGGCCTGCACGACGAGGCGGCCCGGCACGGACTACTCCTACACGAACAACTGGCCTGCCGAGCCGGCAGCCGGCAACGCCCCCACGGGCGGTGCGGTGTTGTGGAGTGCCCTGAGTCTCGTGGCACTGCTCTGCGGGACGGGCGTCATCTTCTTTCTCTTCGGCCGCTACAGTTGGCTGGGCTGGCACAGCGAAGCGCTGGATCGAGAGCACAAAGTCGTCCTGACCGAGCCCGGCAGCGTCGCGCTGACGCCGTCCCAGCGCATGACGGCTTGGTACTTCCTGGTCGTCTCCGGCCTCTTCCTCGCCCAGGGACTCCTGGGCGGAGCGAACGCCCACTATCACGCGGCGCCCGCCGGCCTTGGCGGTGCGGCGCTCGCCCAGTGGCTGCCCTACAATCTGACGCGGACCTGGCACGTCCAACTGGCTCTGTTCTTTATCGTCGCCAGCTTTCTGGCGATGGGCATCTTCATCGCCCCGATGATCGCCCGGCGCGAGCCGAGGCATCAAGGCACGCTGGCCCTGGTGATGTTCGTGGCTCTCGTCGGCATCGTGGTCGCCAGTCTGATCGGAGAAGCCGCGTCGATCCAGGGCTACATTAGCCTCAAAGGCCCGTGGTTCTGGATCGGGCACCAGGGCTGGGAGTACCTGGACCTGGGCCGACTGTGGCAGATCCTGCTTGTGGTCGGCATGGTCCTGTGGCTGGTGATCGTGGCCCGCGGCCTCTGGCCCGCGCTGCGCGGAGAGCATCCAGGCAATATGCCGTATCTGTTCCTGTACAGCGCCCTGTCGATCCCGCTGTTCTACGCCGTAGGTCTGGCGATCGGCAAAGATGCACCGTTCGCTGTGGCCGATTTCTGGCGGTTCTGGGTCGTGCACCTGTGGGTGGAGGATTTCCTGGAGCTTTTCACGACCATCATGGTCGCCTACATCTTCGTGCTGCTCGGCGTGGTGCCGGTGGTCGTGGCGACGACCGTGATCTACTTGGACATCATCCTCTACTCCGTCGGCGGCGTCATTGGCACCCTCCACCACGTCTATTTCAGCGGCGCTCCGGCCGTGGAGATGGCGGCGGGGGCCTTCTTCTCGGCGATGGAAGTGATCCCGCTCGTTCTCTTAACCTACGAAGCGTGGCGGTTCATGCAACTTGGCACACCCCCGGAAGAGAAGACGATGCTGGGCACCAGCAGCCGGACTTTCCCCCACAAGTGGGCCGTGATGTTCCTGATCGCGGTCGGCTTCTGGAACTTCCTCGGCGCCGGTGTCTTCGGCTTTCTCATCAACCTCCCGATCGTGAGCTATTACGAAATCGGGACGCAGTTCACCGCCAATCACGGCCACGGGGCCCTGATGGGCGTCTACGGCATGTTGGCGATGGGCTTCCTCGCCTTCGTGGCCCGGTACTTCATTCCGCAAGATCGCGTCAGCAATCTGGCGATGGGCCTCTCCTTCTGGAGTCTGAATCTCGGCCTGGCCTGCATGCTCTTCGTCAACCTGGCCCCGGTTGGCTTCCTGCAATTCCGCGACAGTCTGCAGAACGGCTATTGGCACGCCCGCAGCCCGGAGTTCTACGCCCAACCCCTGGTCCGCGCCTTGAATGGGCCCGCCTCCCCGGCGACGTCCTCTTCATCGTCGGCGGCATCCTCCCTATCGTCTATCTGGCCCTGCGAACCTTCTACTATCGCAACCGCCCGGCCACGGTTGGTGCTGAGGAATCCGCCGCCGAGTTCATCGAGCGGCCCGTGACGTAAAGCGAGGATCAGACATGGCAGATCGCGACAGCCTGCTGGAGGCCCTCCAGCGGGTCGCGCGTCGGGATGAATTCGTGGCCGACGTAGCCCCCGTAGCCGGTGCGGGCGATCTCCTCCATGATCGGGCGATAGTTGATCTCCTGGTGGTCGTCCAACTCGTGTCGGCCTGGGTTGCCAGCGGTGTGATAGTGCCCGATGTAGTCTTTGTACTGCCGGATGCGGGCGATGAGGTCGCCGTCCATGATCTGGACGTGGAAGATGTCGAACAGTAGTTTCATCCGGGGCGAGCCGACCTGCTGGACGATCTTCATGCAATAGTCCGTGTGATCGCCCTGGTAGCCGGGGACGCCCACCATATCGACCGCCACGCGGCTGTTCAGCACTTCCAGGCAGAGGTTGACCTTCTGCTTCTCCGCGTAGCTCATGATCTTTTTATATCCGGCGACGCAATTCTTGATGCCCTCCTCGGGGCCGATCCCCTCGGCCAGCCCGGTAAACGTGATGACATTAGGAAACCCAGCGTCCCCGCACGCGGCAATGCTCTCCCGCAGCTTGCCCAGGCACATCTCGTGGTACTGCGGGTTGTTCATGCCCTTGTCAAACCAGTGACTATTGGCGATGGCACAGACCAGTCCATACTTCTTGAGCGTGGGCCAGTCCTTCGGCTCGACGAGTTCAACGCTCCGGCAGCCAAGCTCCCGCGCCACCTGGCACGTCTTCTCGATGTCCCAGTACTTCTGCACACACCAATAAGCGATCGACTGCTTAATGCGGCCCGCACTGGCAGCGCGCTCCCCGCCGGAACTCCTGACCGCGCCGGCCATCAGGCCGGCCCCTGAACCAGCCATCACCTGTAGCACCTTTCGACGGCTGACCTGCCTCCCCATGCCCCTCAGCTTGTCACTTGCCATATTCATCTCCTACGTTGTTCGGCGGTTCGCCTCGGCTACAGACCGTACTTTCCGCGGTTGGCCCAAGGCGCAAAGGCTCTTTCGATGATCCCATCTTGGCCGAGATGATAGGAAGGTGCAAGACATTCCGGGGCCCGCTTACTTCGGCCTCAAATTGAGTATGACGTCCCCAGATACCCCCCTTGGGGTTATTCCCCGACCCGGGAAGACACGGTCAAGCTGCGCTTGGGCGTGCCACCCAAAGCAGGAAGCTGAATTTCTTCCGCCTACCCGCCGCACAGCGGCTTCGCGACTCGCAATGACATGCTATGCCTGTTATGTCATTGCGAGGAGCGCAGCGACGAAGCAATCTCGGACCATCGGACGCGAGATTGCTTCGTCTTGCTCGCACTAACAAAGGGATCGCACACGTCACGGCAGGGGCGTCGCTTGCAGCTTGCGGAGTTCCTCCGCCGTGACCCATTCGATGTGCCCGTCGCCAAAGAGGACGTTCGTGCCCCGGCCGTGCTCGGTTTCGATGAGTTCCTTGATGTACAGGACCGGGGTGCGTTTTGCGTTGCTCGACTGGAAGTCCTGACGCCGTAACGCCTGGAACCCTCCTGATCGGAAGAATCCCGTGTCTGTCACGAAGGTCAAGGAGCCCACATAGGCATCCTCGTAACGGCCTTCGATGCGCACTTGGTTGGGAAGCCGGTATTTCAAAGCCCAGGGTTTCTTGGGCAATTCTTTGCCGGGATTCTCATCTAAGTAGTGGACACAGGCCAGGTAGAATGCTTTCAAGATGTCCGCCGAACCGTTGGGCGGGCTGGCGAAGCCCTCCGGAGACTCCATCGGCTTCTTACTCTCGGCCGGTTCGTTCGGCTCGGTCGCGGCGATCTCGATTTTCTGCGCCTTGCCCGGCCGCAGGGACACGTTCTTGAACTCGATCCACGTATAGGCCCGGGTCTGGAGATAGAACGCGGCGATGTCGTCCAAGGGCATCCCAAACTCGGACGCAAGTTGGTCAAACCCATCCGGATCCCCGCCGACGCCACTGCAACCGCGCTGCGTCGCCCCATGTTCGACATTGTTGACATCCAGAGCGGTCAAGCGAGCATCATACCGATGTGCAATTCGGCTGCCATAGGTTACTACGGCGTGTGCTTTGCCCTGGCGCTCATAGGGTGCCGACCATAGCACGTTGAGCCAACTTCCGATGCTGCCGCCGTGGGCGGGATGGATGGCAGCGGTTTTCCATGCCCCCGCGGCCAGGCGCACTTTGACTGTGACCAGCTCTGTCTCCGGCTTCTGACTGATGATAAGATAAGCCATGCCTTCCACGGGTTTGCCCGCTTTTTGCGGCTTGAGTCTGTCCATCCACTCGGGGATGCCCCCACCCCAACTGCCTCCGCCCGGCTCGACCTGCAAGCTGCCCGAGCTGCCTTTGGGGAGGTTCTCATACCGCAAGGCAAATTCGTAGGGGTTCGACAGACTGGTCGTTTCTTCGCTGGAGTCGTAGGGAGCCTGGGCCAAAGGCCTGCCGTCAGGACGCCACCATTGATCCAGACCCTTCTTACGCACGCCGATCAAGTCGATCGTGCTCCCGTCAGACAGGGTCAGTCGATATGATGCGGTATCTTTTTGTGGATTGGCGGCCTTGCCGGCGGCCATCGGCAGGATGCAGCCGAGCATCAGAGCAACGACCGCTGCCACGAGAGTCCGGCGGAGCCACGGGTGGCGCCAGGTCTCTTTCTCCAGCCATTGCAGCCGAACCAAGAGCCAGCCGGAGTTCTCGAACAGGCCGAGAAGTCCCAGGCCGGGATCGACCGGCTGGGCGAGAAGGGCCCGGCCCGTCGCCAGCAGGGTCTCACGATAGGCGGCCGTCTCTTCCTTGAGATGCCGGGCCACGGTGGCGTCACAGCAAAGCTCCCGCAGGTTCTGCATATGCTTGCGGATCAGCCACAGCAGGGGGTTGAACCAGTACACCGTCGCCAGAATCATGTAGCCTGCGTGGACGAGCAGATCGCCGCGTTTGATGTGAGCCAGCTCGTGGAGCAGGACGTGGCGGGTCTCCTGCGGTGTCATCGACAGCCGATCCGCCGGAAAGAGCAGGACGGGCCGGAGGACGCCGAAGACGGCCGGACAACAGACCCTCTCGCTGAAAACGACGCGTGGCGCTCGTCTTAATCCGATCTGACCGGCTGTCTGCGTCAGCAGTTCGTGGAACCCGTCCGGTATATCCTGCGGCCGTGACACCGAGTGCTCTTTAGCCAACTGTCGCAGACGAACGCACAGTCCCGCCGCCAATGCGGCGACCCCGCCCAGCCAGATAATTAGCGCATAGACCGGCCAGGACAGGGCCGAGGAGATAGTAGGAGTGTGGTCAGGCCCGGTTTCGGCTGGCCGGTCTTGCACTGATGAAGGAATCTTCGAGGGATTTGCCGCGGTGGCCCCGGGACCTGCCGGTGTCTGGGCGGTTGAAGGGGCGACGGTCCCTACCGTTACGGATTCTGTTGCCCGGCGGTCAGTGAGGTGAAGCTGGGTCTGTGTCCCCGCTTCCATCGCCCTTTGTGCCAAGGCGGGGACTCGCGCTGTCATGCTCAGCGGCGACGTCAGGCTCGGCGGCAGGACCAGCTTGACGAGGACCAGCAGCCATAAGGCATACCGCAGTTGCGGCCAAGCCCGCTTACGGATCAGCCGGTCGATGACGGCGACCACACCGATCAGGACCGTGGTCTGCCACAGCATGGCCCATTGCCAGTCGAGCCAAACGGCCGCGATTCTATTGATTGTTTCTGCCATTTTCATGCCCTCCTTTTTCCGACTGTTCTTGAAGTGCCTGGGCCAGGGCTTGACGCTGCTTGGGCGTCAGGCTCTGGTCATTGACCAGAAAGTGCATCAGGGGACCATAGGCCCCATCAAACGCCTGATTGACCAAGGTCTTGAGGGCGCTACGCCGGGCGTTGTCCCGGGTCAGAATCGGCTCATACAGGCTGGTATTGCCTTCCTTGTACTCGCGGACCGCGTCTTTCTCGATGAGCCGGGCCAGCAGCGTCCGTATGGTGGTGTAGGCCCATTGGACGTCTTTGGGCAGCCGCCCGGCAATCCCTCGCGCCGTTGCCGGGTGCTTCTCCCAGAGGCAATTCATGATCTGCCATTCCGCATCAGTGATCTTCATCTTTGGACCTCCTTACGACATCTGTAGCATAGTTTACTACATTTGTCGTAAGAGTCAAGAGTGAAAATAAGAAAAATATGGAAAATGCGCAAAATTCTTTCCACGGCCCGTGGTGGCCTGGGGCGGGCGGGGGGACAGTCCCTATTTCTGTCTCTCTTCTTTGAGCCTTTGCTGGAGCCTAGTAAGGTCTTCAGTCCCTTTTTGCCAATACTCGAGCTGCTCCTGGAGAGATTTGCCCTCCAGTTTCTTCATGACCTGCTCGGCTCCTTGGTGTTTCATGCGCACGCAATCAAAGGTCTTCCGCTTCGTATCCATACTGTCTATCATAGCGGTTTGTCGGCCCTCGGACAAAGGAAATGCGCAGCCTTGGGGACGAAATGCCTTCGGAGCCGTTCACGGCAGCTTGGCCGCAGGAGCGCTGCGGTGCCTCATCTTCTCGCCATTATGCCATTGGCTCAAAGCGGAAAATGCCCGGCGGTTTGGGGGTCGTACCCCCAAGGCGCGGGTAGCTCTGCGGCTCCACAATAACCCTCTTGCTTTGAGCAGTTCCTGTCCCTTGGAAAGACAGGGTTTGTCGCATTTGCGATAGCGGTGGGGAGCGGAGCCTTCCTGATGGCCTGCTTCGCGAAGAGGCCCACCTGCAAGGAGGGTCTCACCATCCCCAAGGCCTTCCGGCCTTGAGGCTGCCACCCGGAGAAGGCTGGCTTACTTGTCATGTCGCAGGAGAGTTTCGTTCGACCCAAGCGACGAAATGTCGTACTCTTCCAGTCGTCACTCGGCCAAGAACGGCCGCCCAATGGGAAGTCAGAAGCATGACCAGAACGTCTCGGGAATTTCAGGTTTTCGCCAAGCCGGCGGGTGCCCTCTGCAACCTCGGCTGTCAGTACTGCTATTACCTCGACAAGCAGAGGCTGTGCCCCGAAGGGGAGGCCTTCCGCATGCCCGACGATCTGCTGGAGGAGTACATTGTCCAGCACATCCACGCGTGTACCGAGCCGGTGATTTCGTTCTCGTGGCATGGGGGCGAACCGACCATCCTGGGGCTGGACTGCTTTCGCAAGATCGTCACGCTCCAACGGAAGCATCTGCCCGCCAATCGCGAGATCGTCAACGGGATCCAGACCAATGGGACGCTTCTCGATGAAGATTGGTGTCGGTTCCTGGCGGCGGAGGGGTTCGCGGTTGGGATCAGCTTGGACGGGCCGCAGGAGATGCACGACCGCTATCGGGCGACGAAAGACGGCCGGGGCGTCTTTGCGGAAACGATGCGGGGCTACCGCCTCTTACGGCAGCACCAAATCCCCGCGGAGATCTTGTGCGTCGTAAGCTCGCATAATGTAAGGTTCCCGTCCGAGGTCTACCGGTTCTTCCGGGAGTTGGAAGCCCCATACCTGAGTTTCCTGCCTTTGGTCGAGCGGCGTCCGGAGGCCGAAGGCGGCGTGAGCGACCGCACGATGTCGGCGGAGGCGTGGGGCGAGTTTCTGTGCACCATCTTCGATGAGTGGAAGGCTCGGGACATCGGGCGGGTCAAGGTGCAGATCTTCGAGGAGGCGGTGCGACCGGCGTTTGGGCAGGAGCACACGCTTTGCGTGTTCAAGAGAATCTGCGGCGGCGTTCCCGTCGTCGAGCACAACGGCGACTTTTATTGCTGCGACCATTTCGTCGATGCCGAACACCGGCTGGGGAATATCCGCCAGACGCCGCTGGTTGCGTTGTTGGACAGCCCCGCGCAGCAGGCGTTCGGGCGGGGCAAATGGGATACGCTGCCCCAGTATTGCCGGGTCTGCGAGGTCCGGGACATGTGCAATGGCGAGTGTCCCAAGGATCGCTTTCTGGTGACGCTGGCGGGCGAGCCGGGATTGAACTACCTGTGCGCCGGCTACCGGCGCTTCTTCACCCACTGCCAGCCGTTTGTGGCGGAGGTTGCGGCCTTGTGGCATCGGACCGATCCTCCAGCGGAATCGGCTCCGTGCAGGAGACCGGACTTCGCCTCGGCCGGAACGACCCCTGCCCCTGCGGTAGCGGCAAGAAGTACAAGAACTGCTGTCTGCGGAAATGACCGAGCCTTGTAGGACAGCCGCCCCCGGCTGTCTCTTGAAGTCCTCAGCCGAGGGCGGCTGAGCTACATGTTCCTAGCAGCTACGGCCATCTATGTCTGGAGCTTCTCCTTGAAGAACGCGATCGTGCGCTTCCAGGCCAGCTCGGCGGCTTCCTTGTTGTACCGTTCCGGGCTTGTGTCGTTGTTGAAGGCGTGCTGGGCCCCCTCGTAGATGTAGATCTGGTACTGGATTTTTGCCTTCTTGAGGGCCTCTTCGAACGCCGGGATGCCGCGATTGATGTGCTTATCAAGACCCGCGTAGTGGAGGAGCAGGGCCGCCTTGATCTTCGGCACGTCGGCTGAGGCGGGCTGCGCGCCATAGTAGGGGACCGCCGCCAGCAGGTCGGGCGAGACGCACGGCGACCTGGTTCGTCATGCCGCCGCCCCAGCAGAAGCCGGTGCAGCCGACCTTGCCCGTGGAGAGGGGATGGGTCTTGAGGTACTGGACCGCCGCGACGAAGTTCTTAGCCGTTGCCTCGCTGTCCAGCTTCCCGATCAGGGCGGGGACCTGGCTGGTATCTTCGGGCGTCCCTCCCAGCGGCGTGAGAGCATCGGGGGCGAGGGTCAGGAATCCCTCCAGGGCCATACGCCGGGCCACGTCCTGGATGTGTGGCGTCAGACCGCGGTTCTCGTGAATGACGATGACAGCCGGTCGTTTCTCCTCTTCCTTGCCTCGGGCCAGGTAGGCTCGCATCTGGTCCGTTTGGCCGGGGTACTGGATCCACTGCGTGTGCAGGCGGGGATCATCCTTGGGGACGATATCAGCCTTGGCGCTGAGCTTAGGCAGCAGGGCGGAAGCCGCCGCCGCACCGCCTGCGAAACTGACCAGTCCGGTGACGAATTCCCGCCGTCCCACTGCGCCACCGGCCGGAGCCCCGAATGGATCAATCAATCTTGTGTTCATGATCTTCTCTCCTTCTTCTCATGCGTATACCATCAGAGATCCTCGACTTCGTGCCCGTTCCGCTTATCGTAATGGGCCGTCAGCTTTCTGACAACGGAATTGCAGGACTCTGGAGAGACGAAAGGTCACGTAAACTGGGATTTGCCCTACCTGTGCAACGGGAGAATCGGTGGGGCGAGCGGGACCCCAGACGCAAAGAACCGCGTTTGGGAGCCCGACCCACCCTACAACGGCTATCATGCCATTGACCCAAAGCGGCAAACCTCGGGGGTTTGGGGGTAGGCTCCCCCAAGAGCCAGACAGAGGGTGATTCTGTGCCCACTTCACAAGTCATTTGCTGATAACCATTTACATCTGTTGTGAAGGCGGCGCTTATCGCACTTGAGGTACCGGCGGGGAGGGGGGCTCTGGCCGCGAATCGTCTTTGGAGGGAGCTGGGCTAAGCGAGACGAGAATGGTGCGTGATACGCACCCTGCAGATGGAGACCCGTGCCTTATCGGCAGTCGGTAGAGTGCGTACCACGCACCGCTCGATCTCATCGGCAGGGCAATCGCATCTAAATTGGCCAGCCGCTATTCTTCGTTCAGAAACGCAGTTTAGGCAGAGAGCTGGACAGCCGTGCCGTCCGACCAGCGCGAATCTAACCGCCGTTTTCGGAGCCAAGAGGCCCGATCCCAATTCAGATGCGATTGCCCTGATCTCATCGGCAAAGGTCTTGCATTCGGGCGGGGATATGGTATAATACCCGGCTTGTAGCTGGGTTGAGAATCGGCTGGGCAATCGAAGCCCCTCAAGGCACGTGAACACGGCAATGCCGCATCCAGTATGGCGTATGCGAGGTTGCAGAGATCACGGCTCCCCCGATGGCAAAGAAGAAAGTGGGAAGTTTGAAGTCGGAAGTGTAAAGCAGGAGGACTTGAAACTTCGAGCTTGCGACTTCACACTTAGCCCACGGAAAAGGATCGCAGGGCAGTAGAAGATTATGTTTGCAGAGAATGTACGCAACGTGGCGATTATCGCCCATGTAGACCACGGCAAGACGACGCTGGTGGACCAGCTTTTGTACCAGTCGGGCATGTTCCGGCAGGAAGAGCTGGATAAGATGTCCGGCGGTAACCACAGCCTGATCATGGACTCCAACCCGCTCGAACGCGAGCGCGGCATCACCATCTTCAGCAAGAACTGCGCCGTGCCGTACAGCAACGGCGACGGCCGGGAGTATAAGATCAATATCGTCGATACGCCGGGCCATGCCGACTTCGGCGGTGAGGTCGAGCGGGTGCTCAAGATGACCGACGGCGTGCTGCTGGTCGTCGACGCGTTCGACGGGCCGATGCCGCAAACGCGGTTCGTGCTGACCAAGGCCCTGCAGCACGGGCTCAAGCCCATTCTCGTGGTCAACAAGGTCGATCGCCCCGATTCCCGGCCCGAGGATGTGGTCAACGAAGTGTTCGACCTGTTTGTCGAGCTCGAGGCCAACGACGATTCGCTGGACTTTCCGGTGATCTACGCCTCGGCGAAGGAAGGCTGGGCGACGACCGATCTGTCGAAGCCGAACCGCAACTATGAAGCCGGTCTATGAGGCGATCATCCATAGCATCCCGGCGCCGAAGGCCGATCCGGATAAGCCGCTGCAAATGCTGGTGACCTCACTGGAGTACTCGGATTACGTCGGGCGCGTGGCCGTCGGCAAGGTCTTCGCGGGCAGGATTACCCAGGCCCAGCCGGTGACCGTCATCGACAAACAGGGCCAGCACACGGAGCAGAAAGTGGTCCAGCTTTACGAGTTCGAGGGGATCAGCAAGAAACGAACCGACGTAGTCGAGGCGGGGGATATCTGTGCGGTGGCCGGTCTGGACCCGGTCGATATCGGCGATACGATTGCGTGCCCGGATCAGCCCAGCGCCCTGCCGATCGTGGCCATCGACGAGCCGACGATGAGCATGACGTTCCAAGTCAACGACGGCCCCTTCGCGGGCCGCGATGGCCGATACGTCACCTCGCTCCAGATTCGCGACCGACTGGATAAGGAACTGCAAACGAATGTGGCCCTGCGCGTGGAGCAGGGGCGGGCCGCCGATGAGTTCATCGTCTCCGGCCGGGGTTTGATGCACCTGGGCATCCTCCTGGAGAACATGCGGCGGGAGGACTACGAGATCTGCGTGGGCAAGCCGGAAGTCATCATTCGGATGATCGACGGGGTTCGGCAGGAGCCCATTGAGCGTCTGGCCATCGAGTGTCCGGCCGACTGCCAGAGCGCGGTGATGAGCCTGATCGGCACCCGCCGGAGCGAGTTGCTCCGGATGGACACCAAGAGCGGCACCAGCGACTACGTGCACATGGAGTTCATGATCCCGTCGCGGGGTCTTTTCGGACTCAACGCCCGCATCCTGACGGCCACCCAGGGCCGGGCGATCATGCACCACACGTTCGAGCAGTACGAGCCGATGCGGGGCTCGATCCCCGACCGGCAGGCCGGCGTGCTGATCCAGAGCGAGACCGGCCGCGTGACCGCCTATGCGCTGGATGCCCTCTACGACCGGGGCCTCTTCTTTATCCGGCCGGGCGATGAAATTTACGAGGGCCAAGTTATCGGCGAGCACTGCAAGGACAACGACATCGTGGTCAATGCGGCCCGGGCCAAGCAAATGTCGAACATGCGGACGTCCAGCAAGGACGAGGCCGCCCGGGTCCGCCCGGCGCGGCTCATGAGCCTCGAAGCGATGCTGGAGTACATTCAGCAGGATGAGCTGGTGGAGGTCTGCCCGAACTCGCTCCGCATGCGCAAGCGTCTGCTCAAGGAAGGCCAGCGCCGCCGGTGCGCCCGACTCGGGCCCGAGGCCGTCATCCGGTAGGCCTGTTTGTAGTGACGCCGTAAGGCGTTTCTTGGAAAGTGTCAAGTTCGAAGTGGAAAGTCGGAAGACGCGAGAAGAACTTGCGCCGTCGCTCTCTGCTTGAAACCGGAAACTGTGAACTTGAAACTCATGCATGCCCTTACGGGCACACTACGAACGCGAGCAGTGGCTTGGCACACGGACAGTGCATTGGAAATTGCGTGGACGAGCACGCCTTCATTCGCAAATATCGGACCGAGGACCGCGAGGCGGTCCGGGAGATCTCCTGGAACACGGCCGACAAGGGCCGCACGGTCGATCTGTACTTCCACGATCACGAAACCGTGGCGGATGTCCTGACGCGCTATTACACCGATTGGGAGCCGGGGTCGCTTTGGGTGGCCCAGTGCAACCAAACGGTGGTGGGATACCTTACCGGGTGCATGGATACGCGGCGGTGTAATCGGACGATCTTGCGGAGGATTGGCCCTCGCGCGGCGGCGGGAGCAGCGGGCCGAGGGGCGCTCTGGCGTGCGGAGACGTGGCGGCTTCTGGCGGCCCTCATTCAGACGATCCATCTGGGGGGAATACCCAAGGTGGACTTGGAGCGCTATCCGGCGCACCTGCACATCAATCTCCGGCAGGGCTTCCGCGGCCGGGGGCTGGGCCGGCAATTGATCGAGAATTTCCGCCGGCAGGTTCAAGAACAGGGTCTTCGAGGAATTCACCTGGAGGCTTGGGGCGAGAACCAGGACGGCCGGCGGTTCTTTGAGACGATGGGCTTTCGCTTCCTGCGCGAGCAGCCGTTGGTGCTGCCGGCGGAAAAGGGATACCGGCGCACCTCGACGGTCGTCTACGGATGGACGCAGGCGGATTGATCGAGTCCGTTAGAACGGGTCGGCCATCTGAGGACCAGGTCGTAACTCCAGGTCTTCCGCCGTTTCTATCGGGGCGGCCAAATCCGCATACTGCCCCTGCATCTGATACAGCCCCGTAGGTGTTCCGCCGGTCCAGCCGGCCCAAGGGTCGATGCTCGTATAGCTGCCCGGTAGCTGCGCGTCCATGTCGGCCACCGTGGTCACGATTACGACGAGCATGACAACGGTCAGGGCCGACATGGACAAGAGTGTGAGCACGGGTAGCACTGGATCGAGGAAATATCGCTTCAAGCGGGTCCGAGAATCGGCCGATCGCGGCCGGGGCCCGGGGAGATCGCACGTTTCGCTCGGCAGTAGTTCGGAAACGCTCTTGGTCACTGGACTCATCGTTTACCCCCGGCCTCTCCCACTACCTAAATAATGCGCTACTTTTCCAGGAGTGTCGGCAAATTCCGGCCAAAAGGTGAGAATTTCGCGCGCGGGGCTTTTGCGAGCGTCATGTGCGATACGCGCGGCGTCGCCTGCATCGGAGTTCCTGCCGGCAAGACCGGCAGGGGAGAGGACTTTCCGTTTTGAGCCGGCAGCATGGCAGGCAGGCTGTCCTCGGACTCGCTGCTGCCGGACGCATCGGGCGGTTCACGTCACATTGAGCTACTGGTCTCTGCCCGAGGCCTTGCGCAACTCATCGAGAAACTCTGCGTCCACCGTCATTCCCAACCTCTGCGCGGTGTGCACGTCAGCCCACGCTTTGTCATAGTCCTGCAGGTGGTAGTGGGTGCCGGCACGGTCATTGTATGGCTCTGCGTTCTCAGGATTGATCGAAATGGCGGTGTTATAATCTGCGAGGGCACGCTCGTAATTGCCCTGCTGGTAATAGGCCGATCCGCGGCTCTGATAAGCCTCTACGGACTGGGAATCTATATCGATGGCCGTTGTGAGGTCCGAGATGGCCTTCTCATATTTACCCTGCTGCAAATAGACCCAGCCTCGCCCGCCGAAGAGCCTGGCATCTTTAGCCTCAATATTGATGGCTTTCGTGTAGTCGGAAATAGCTTCGTCGTATCGGCCTTTCCGGGCATAGGAGGCAGCACGACCCCAATAGGCCTGAACAAAGGAGGGGTTGATTCCGATTGCAGCCGTATAGTCCGAGATAGCTTGGTCGTGTTTCTCCATGCTGCCGTAGGTCACCGCTCGGTTGTGGAAGACGTCGGCATCCTGCGGGTCCAACTTGATGCTCTTTGTATAGTCATAGACGGCGTCTTGATACAAGCCTTGGTCATAGCGACACAGTCCACGAGCTTGGTAGAGCTTGGCCTCTTGTGGGGCCATCTCGATGGCTCTCGTGTAATCAAGTGCCGCTTGGTCATATTTCTCCTCAGCCAGATAAGCCGATCCCCGACCCTGATAGGCATGCCAGAATTTAGGATCTATTTCGATGGCAGTCGTAAAATCCGAGATGGCCTCCTCATATTCACCTCGGTCAAAGTGAAGGTCCGCCCGCGCGTAGAAGAACCTGGCGTCCTTCGGGTTGATTTCGATGGCTTTGTCACAGTCCGCGAGGGCCCGTTCGTAATCTCCCCATTTGCAGTAGACAAGAGCACGGCCGTAGTATGCATAGGGCAGCCGGGGATCCATTTCAATGGCGGTACTACAGTCGGCGAGGGCGCGATCGAAGTCGCTGTTGTCGTAGTACGCGGTTGCTCGGGAATAATAGGCCTCTGCATCTTGGGGCTGCTTCTCCAGAAGGACATCGAAATCAGCAATCGCAAGATCGTGCTGTCCAGTCTCACCATGGGCTATCCCGCGATACCGGTAGGCTTCTGCGTCATTCGGATCGATCTCGATGGCCCGCGTGTAGTCGGAGATGGCCAGGTCACATTGGCCTATCTTGCTGTAGGTGGACGCGCGGCCGCGGTAGGCGGCCGAAGCTTTCGGGTCCAGTTCAATGGCTTTGGCAAAGTGCAGGAGGGCATGAGTGTCCTCGCCCTTGAGACTATGAGCCAGTCCCAGGCAACAATGGGCAGGGACATAACCTGGATCGATTTCTGTCGCCTTGGTAAAGTCCAGGATGGCCTGATCGAAATCGTTCTTCTTCACGTACGCGGCCCCGCGGTGGAGATAGCTCACAGCACACTGCGGATCAATCTCAATTGCTCTGGTAAACTCCGCGATGGCTCTATCAGAGTCGCCCTTGTCCTCGAAGACAAAGCCACGAGCAGAGTGAGCGTCCACGTACTGCGGATTCAGTTCGAGGGCGCGATAGAAATCCGCAAGGGCTTTGTCAAAGTCCCCTTTGTGGCGGTAAGCTAATCCTCGATTGTAGTAAGGAGTGGGCGACAACGGGTCCATGTCGCCGGCTTTGGTGAATTGCGAAATGGCCTCGTCGTAGCGGCCTTTCTTGAAATCGGCGAGTCCTTGTTTGTTGTGAAGGAACTG
>CAVVRJ010000051.1:0-21602 GCA_963750205.1 uncultured Planctomycetota bacterium | reverse complement strand
CGTGATTGTACATCAGACCAATCCGGCGTACAGCTTGCCTCACCTGCGTGCCCACCTGGCGCGGGTAAACAATCTGGTATATGCCGGCACGATGCTCAACGAAACGGCCCGCCTGGCCCGATGGGTCCTGCCCGTACATTCTCCCTTGGAAGCATGGGGGGATTACGAGCCGTGGACCGGCATCCATGGCCTGATGCAGCCGACGATGGGGCGCTCCACGACACGCGGCACAGCGGCGAGGTCTTCCTTGCGCTGGCCGAGCAATTCGGCCGGCCATTGTCGAAAGCCGGCCAGCGGCTGGGATCATTTCACGAATGGCTCCGCGCAACTGGCGACAGTGGCACGGACGAATTGCGCCCGGCACGGATTTCGAGGCTTTTTGGCGGCAGTCGTTGCAACGCGGTGGAGTCTTTGAGGCACCTGAGAAGACAGAATCTGCGGTACACGTGCGACGGGCCCACATCGAGATGACCGCGTCCGGTGGAACCCCGACCTGCACCCCTGATGGAGATCGCCGTGCAAACCCGGTGGATCCCGCAGTTCCGGCGCCAAGCCACTTCGCCGAACGCGGCGCAATTGTGGCTGTGGCCCTCGATCAAGCTGTTCGACGGACGGCTGGCGAATCGCGCCTGGCTGCAGGAGGTCCCGGAGCGGATGAGCACCATCGCGTGGGGAAGCTGGATCGACATCTCGCCCGGCGAAAGCGCGGCAAATGCAGGTGGCCACCGGCGACATGCTCGAAATCACCAACAAGATGGGCCGCCTCCAAGCACCCGCCCGCGTGACGGACGAGGTGGCGGACAACGTCGTCGCCCTGGCTTTCGGCCAGGGGCACACGGCACTGGGCCAAGTGGCGCACGGGCGTAGGGGTGAACGCTTTTGAGCTGCTGGCCGGTTCCGCGGGCAGTTCGCTGTTTGGCGCTGGTGGAACTCCGCAAGACGGGCGCATATTCGCGCCCGACCTTCCTCTCCGCGCACGCAGGACCAGTACGGGCGCGGGATCGTCCAGTGGACCACGCCGGAAGACCTCCGCTCCATGACCAAGAACGATATCGAGGACATCATCTGGCCGGGGCCGCGCGGCTATGACCCGCACCGCGATCTGTATCCGCCGCATGAGTATCCGGAGCATCGGTGGGCGATGGTCATCGACCTGGACCGCTGCATCGGCTGCGGGGCGTGCGCGGTGGCCTGCTATGCGGAGAACAACGTCCCGGTGGTGGGGCCGGGGCCCTTGGGGCTGGGTCGAACGCGGGAGATGACGTGGCTGCGCGTGCCGCCGTACCGGCATCCGGAGGAGTCGCGGCGCGTGGGCTTTCTGCCGCTGCCGTGCCAGCATTGCGACGCCGCCCCGTGCGAGCCGGTGTGCCCGGTGTTCGCGGCGGTCCACAACGATCAGGGGCTCAACGCCCAAGTCTACAACCGCTGCATCGGCACGCGCTACTGCTCGAACAACTGTCCCTACAAGGTCCGGCGCTTCAACTGGTTCGACCCGGTGTGGCGCGAGCCGCTGCAGATGCAGTTGAATCCCGATGTCATGGCCCGCTGCCGCGGCGTGATGGAGAAATGCACCTTCTGCATCCAGCGGATTCATTACCACGAGCGCCAGGCCAAGGTCGAGGGCCGCCCGCTTGCGGGATGGCGAAGTCCAGCCTGCCTGCGTGCAGTCCTGTCCCACCAAGGTCTTCGTTTTCGGCGACCTGATGCAGGAAGGCTCCGCAGGTGAGCAAGCTCTTCGCATCCCCGGCGGTACCAGGTCCTGAAAGAGCTGAACACGAAACCGGCGGTCCTTTACCTCAAACGCATCAAGCCGGACAGAGCGGAAATGGCCATGAACCGCATGGCCGGATTACCAGCAAGTCAATCAGACGAGTCTACCGGGCGTGCTGCGGCCCGCCCGGCTGGACCTACAAGGCCGCCGTGGCACTTGCTGGGCTGCGGATTGGTCCTGGCCTGCTGGGGGCCTGGGTCTACCAGATACGGACGGGCATGGGCGTGGCCGGCATCTCGTTTCCCGTGGGCTGGGGAGTGTACATCGGCAGCTTCGTCTTCTGGATCGGAATCGCCCACTCGGGCACGCTGATCTCCGCCATCCTGCACTTGGTGCGGTCGAAGTGGCGCACGGCGATCTCCCGCTCCGCCGAAGCCATGACCGTTGTCGCCATCGCCGTCGCCGGCATGTTTCCGCATGATCCACTTGGGACGATTTTGGGTCATCTACTACATCATCCCCTATCCCTCGCAGCGGCATATCTGGCCCAATTTCCAAAGTCCCCTGGTCTTCGACCTGATGGCGATCTCCACGTATTTCACCGTCAGTGTGATTTTCTTCTATGTGGGCCTGGTGCCGGACCTGGCGGCGGCGCGCGACTACCTGCAGCACACAGGCGAGCACCGGGGTTTCGGCAGAAGACTCTATCACTGGCTGGCGCTCGGCTGGCACGGCCGGCCCGACCAGTGGCGGCACTACGGCCGGTCCTACCTGTTCTTCGCCGCTCTGGCCACGCCCCTGGTGATCTCGGTGCACTCGGTCGTCTCCTGGGACTTTGCGACCTCCATCCTGCCGGGCTGGCATTCGACGCTCTTTCCCCCGTACTTTGTCGCCGGCGCCATTCATTCCGGCCTGGCCATGGTGCTGACGCTGCTGATCCCCGGACGCAAGCTGCTGCACCTGGAGAACATCATTCAGCCCAAGCACTTCAACGACGTGGCGCTGGTCATGATCGTCACGACCCTGATCATCGGCTACTCCTACGTCATGGAGCTGTTCATGGCCTGGTATTCCGGCGATGTGTTCGAGCGGCAGTTCGCCGAGTGGCGGCTCTGGGGACCGCTGTGGGGCTTCTATCCGCTGATCGTCATCGGCAATGTCCTGCTGCCGCTGCTCTTCGTGTTCCAGCGGGTTCGCACGCAATCTGGTGCTGCTGTTCCTCATCTCGATCTGCGTCAATATCGGGATGTGGTCGGAGCGGCTCTGGATCGTGATTACCTCGACCGGCACACGATTTCCTGCCGCACAACTGGGGCTGGTACTTTCCCGACGCTGGCCCGAGATCGTCATTCTCAACGGCTCCATCTGCCTGTTGTTCCTGGGCTTTCATTCTGCTGGCCAAGTATTTCCCGGCGGTGCCGATCAGCGATATCAAGCTGGACATGGAGGAGGAGCGTGCACGAAGAAGCAGTATCCGCACGAAATCCTCCGTGAAGCCGAGCGAACTGCCGACGGGCGTGGTCGGCGTTTACCGCGAGGCCGAGCGAGTTCCTGGACGCCGTCGAGAAGATGCGCGACCTGGCGCCGCACGGCCTGGACACTTACACGCCGGTGCGGATCGATCCGCTGGTGCCGCTGCTGGGCCGGGGCCACCAGCCCGGTGCGTGTGTGGACGCTCCTGGGGGCGCTGTCCGGCGTGGTCGGCGGCTTCGCGCTGACCATCGGCACGGCCCTGGTCGAGGGCCTGATTGTCGGCGGCAAGCATCCCGATTTCCATCACGATCTACTGCATCGCCGGCTTCGAGGGACTGATCCTGCTGGGCTCCCTGGGGAACCTGATCGGCATGCTCGTTCACACGCGCCTGCCGCACTGGAAGACGCCCGCCAGGCTATGACTGGCAATTCAGCCAGGACCGGTTCGGACTGTTCGTCGCCGCGCCGGCCGACCGGTTCGACGGCGTGCGTCAACTCCTGGAGTCCACGCACCCGGAACGAACGTATGTCGTCCAATCATGATGAAGGTGAGCAATGTGCGGACAGGAAGAATAGGACAGATGGGAAAGACCCGGCCTCGTCCTTTCCACATGGGTCCCACGTGCGTCCTCTCCCGTCCCTCTGATTCCTGCTGGGATTGTCGTGCTCGGCGGTGCTGGGCTGGATTGCCGTGGCGATCTGGGGCGACCGGCAGCGGGCCTGGGGCGTTCTGCTCACGGATTTTCTGTTTCTGAGCTGCCTGGCGGGCGGCCTGGTGGTTTGGCCGGCCATCGTGCGTGGTCTCCCGCGGCCAATGGATGGGCTCGACGCAGAACATTGCCCTGGCGGGCCTGTTCCTGCTGCCGGTGTGCCTTGTGATGCTCGTGGTGCTGGCGTGCGGCGCTCGGCGCTGGGCGCCCTGGCTGCAGCAGAACGTGCCGAACTCCTGGTGGCTCAATGCCCCTTCTCTGTTCACCCGGGACATCGTCGGCCTGGTGATCTTCGGCGGCTTGGCCCTCTGGTTCGTGCGGGCGATGCGTCGCGGCGAGCAGCCCAAGAGGCTGGCTGCCTGGCTGATCTTCATCTACACGCATCGTCTACTCCCTTCTCGGCATCGACTTGGCGATGGGCCTGGACCCGCATTGGTACAGCCTGGTGTTCGGAATCTATTTCTTCATCTCCGGGCTGTACATCGCGGCGGCGGCGTGGGCGTTCACCACGGCGCTGGCCGATCCCCAGGCGACGCCCGACCAACGGGACGACCAGGCGAAACTGATGATCACCTTCTGCCTGTTGACCACGTACATGATGTACGCGCAACTGCTGCCGATCTGGTATGAGAACATGCCGAAGGAGACGCGCGAGCTCATGCCCCGGCTGAACTGGGTGACGGACTGGCCCGCCATCAGCATTGTCCTGCTGGCCGTTTTCTACCTGGGGCCGCTGGTGCTGTTTCTGCCCCGCCGGGGCAAGCGCAGCCGTCCCTATGTGGCCGTCGTGGCGGGCCTGGTCCTGACCGCGATGTGGCTGGAACGCTGGTGGCTGGTCATGCCGAGCCTGTACCAGCCGCTGGCCTTCACCGCCGCGGAAATCACCGGCGTGGCGGCTTTGCTGGCCGGCTATCTACTGTTCCTTTCCTGGGTCCGCTCACGGATTGAGTCGATCGATGAGCGACGGACGCTATAAGCCGAGGGCACAATGGATCTCTGGCCGCCTGCGATTGTGGTCATCAGTGTCCCTGGCCGTGGCCGTCGGTGCGTTCTATCCGTGGGACCTGGGGGCCAGGCAGCCCATCTCGTTCAGTCACCGTGTCCACGCCGGGAAGAAAGAGATCGGCTGCGTCATGTGCCATCCCGGCGTCTTGAAGACGCCGGTGGCAGACCTTCCGCCGGTCGAGACGTGCATGCTGTGCCACAGCCGGATCATCATTCATTACCCCGAGATCGAGAAGGTGCGCCAGCACTACGAGCAAAGGCAGCCGATTCTGTGGGTGCGCGTCACGAATCTCCCGGACCTCGCCCATTTCGACCACAGCATGCACATTGCCTCCGGCGTCGATTGCGGCAAGTGCCACGGCGACGTCAAAGCGATGGACCGGATCGTCCTGTCGCCCAAGTTCACCATGGGCTTCTGCATCGAATGTCATCTGGCAGAACAATGCCACGCATGATTGCTTCGCCTGTCATTATTAGCGGTTAGTAGGGTGGGAGCTTGTCCCCACCGATTCGTGTTCGTCCGAGCGTTCGAAGACATGCGTGGGGCAAGCCCCACTTCCTACTGGAGACTCATGAACCTGAGCTACTTCCGCCGTCCGAATAGTGCCGCCCTGGCCTTTATCGTGGCGGGGCCGTCTGGTTCGTTGTCGGGACCTCTCTACGGCCTGTTCTCCGCCATCCACCTGGTCGCGCCGGAGTTCTTCAACAACATCTCGTGGCTGGTGTTCGGGCGGACGCGTCCGATTCACGTCAACACCGTGATCTATGGCTTCGTGTCCGGCACGCTGATCGGCTGCGGCACGTACTACGTTCCCGCCTTGCTACGCACGAAGCTGTGGTCGGAGCCGCTGGGCTGGGTCAGCTTCGTGCTGTGGAATCTCGCCGTTCTGAGCGGACCGGTCGGCTTCTCCTTCGGCTACTAGCCAGGGCCGCGAGTACGCCGAATACATCTGGATCGCGGATGTCGCGATTGTGCTGGCCGTCGTCGCGATGCTCCTCAACGCGATCATGACCATCCTGCACCGGCAGCATCGACACGCTCTATATCTCCGTGTGGTACTTCGTCGGCACGTTCCTGTGGACGGCCGGATCGTATCCGATCGGCAACGTGATGTGGCATCCCGCCACGGGGGCGGCAAGCGGCCTGCTGGATTCGATCCTGCTGTGGTTCTACGGCCACAACCTGGTGGGCCTGATCCTGACGCCGCTGGCCGTCGGCACCGCCTTCTACGTGATTCCGTACATCACGAACACCCCCTTGTATTCCCATACGCTTTCGCTGATCGGCTTCTGGACCTTGATCGTGTTCTATTCGCACATCGGGGCCCATCACATCCTGCAGGCGCCGATCCCCAACGGGCTCAAGGCGGTCTCCATCGCCGATTCCCTGGCGATGGCCATTCCGGTTTTCACGGTCCTGGCGAACCTGTGGCTGACGGCCCGCGGCCGCGGCGGGGTGCTGCTGCGTCATCCGGCGGGCCGCTTCGTTCTGGCCGGGACGGTCTGGTACCTGATGACCTGTGTCCAGGGCCCGCTGCAATCGATTCCGGCCCTGCAGAAAGTGACGCACTTCAACAACTGGACCATCGGGCATTCCCACATCGCCGTGCTGGGATTCAGCGGCTACATCGCCTTGGGAGGTCTGTGGCTTGTTCTGCCGCAGTTGACTGCGGCGTCGGGTCTATTCCGGCAAGCTCGTCTTTGCCCAGTTCTGGCTCATCACCTTCGGCCTGGTCGGCTTTTCTGCCGTTCTGACGATCGCCGGACTGATTCAAGGCCAGGCCTGGTACAACGGCGAGGTCGAGGTCCGGGTGCTGCCGGAGATTCATCCCTACATGATCCTGCGGCTGGCCTTTGGCCTCTCGATCATCAGCGGCGCCGTGGTCGGGCTGTACAATCTCGTGATGACCCTGCGCCGAGGGGAGCCGTTCGATCCGGAGCTGGAGCAGGAGGACTACTTCGCGTGAAGATGACGCCTGCACTGCTGGTCATCGGCGGCCTGCTGGTCTTCTGGGCCTCGATCTCCATCATGGTCATCATTCCCGCCGCTGACGTTCCACCCGGCGCCGTCGGACATCTGGCGGCCGCTCACGGACGACGGAACAGGAAGGCAATCTTCTCTATACGAGAAACGGCTGCAGCTACTGCCATTCCCAGTTCATCCGCGTGATCGACTGGGGCCACGGGGCCCAACGGATCGCGGAAGCGGGGGACTACTACGACCGCCGGCCGGCCATCCTGGGCACGGAGCGGACCGGCCCGGACCTCTCGGAGGAAGGGGGCGAGCATCCGGACGACTGGCACGTCGCCCATTTCATCAATCCGCGCAACACCAGCCCGATCTCGCTGATGCCGAGCTGGGAATTCCTGGGCCAGGACAAGATCGCCAAGCTCGTCGCCTACATGCAGGCGGAGGGCCTCAAGGCGGCGGACTACCGCGTGAGCCGGCAGAACTACTGGAAGGCGGAGGCGACGGCGGCCTATCGGGCCGGGGCGGACCAGAACGTCGCCTGGCTGCACGGGCATGTCCCGGACGGTCTGGCAGAACATGCCCAATCCGTACCCTGCCTCCCCGGAAGGGGTCCTGCGCGGCCACAAGATGTACCAGGAATTCTGCATCGGCTGCCACGGCCCCATCGGGGACGGAGAAGGCCCGGCCGCGGCGTACCTGGACCCGCCGCCGCTGAATTTCACGACCCTGCGGCGGAACCTCGTCCAAGGCAAGTACATCGGCGGGATCTTCTATTACCAGATCATGAACGGCATCACCGGCACGGCCATGCCCTATTTCAAGCGGATGCTGGAATCCGAGAAGATCTGGGACCTCTCCAATTACGTGGCCGTGAACTTCGTCGGCTACACCGACGCCGGAATCGAGCCCAAGGGGATCGAGGCGTCCTATGAGAACCAGTGGGCCAACCCCTATCGAGACGCCGCAGGAGTTGGGCGAGGAACCTGCCAAGCCGCCTGGTGCGACCGGTCCGACCCCATGATGCAATCGGTGTGATGCGATGTTCGAGCTTTACGTTCTACAAGAATCGTGAGTTGATCTTGACGATCGGCACGGGTCTGGTGCTGGTCCTGTCGTTCTTTCTGGCCTATCTGCCGATGAAGCGGGCCCGGAATCCGGAGCGCTACCAGTTGGACGAAGGCTCCGGGGCCGTTCACCTGGAGAGAGGTCTGGAGCTACCTGCCCTTGATCCTGATCCTGGTGTACGTTGGGACCTTCGTATATAGCGTAATCGACATCACGTGGAAGTCGATGCATCCGCCCAACTACTGATGATCACGCACCAATACGAGGAATTCAAGCCGGTCCGACTGGCTTGGGCGTGGCTGGCGGTCATTCTCCTGGCCATTCTCACCGCGTCTTGGGGCATGATCACGCACATGGCGGTGCCGGATGTCGCACGTCATTGGGACTTCGACGTTCTGCCGGACACGCCGGGAATTTCGCCTTATTCGACTTTGCCACCGCCGGAGGTCTCGCCTGTGCCGCCTCAGATCGATCTGCCCGCCGAGGGTATCCGCATCAACCGGCCGCCTGAGCCCGCCAGTCCGAATCTCAAATCTCAGATCTCAGATTCTTCACACGCGAGGGAGGGATGAGAAGGCTTCGCATAGGGGCATATCTGGCCAGCGCGGCATCGGCTTTGTACCTGCTTCAGGTGGGTCTGCGGACGGTCCTGGGGCCACGGGGCGCGCCGCGAAGGATCGGACCGCTGAAGATCGCGGTCCTGCTCGTCTTTGTCCTGGCCGCCGGAGGAGCTGTCCTCTACTTGATGTTCTCGGGCCCGCACATGCGCGTGCAGCCGAAGATCCTGCCCTACCAGGCACTGATGCCGGCCGAGCCGGAGGGGATTGTCCCTGTTGCCTGGACCGCAAGGCCGAATCTGGAGGCGGCGCAATCCTGGTGGCCGACACCGAGGCCGCGCGTCGGATTGGCCAGGCGTACTATCGCGATTATTGCGCCTTCTGCCACGGGCAAGCGGGCCACGGCAATGGGCCGGTCGGCCGCAGCTATGTGCCGACACCGGCGGATTTGACGGCGCCGGCAGTCCAGGGTCTCGCCGACGGCGCTCTCTACCAGGCCATGCTGATCGGCGTTGGCCACAGCCCGGTCCTGGACTACGTGATCGATCCGAATGCACCCTGGTACATCATTCATTACGTGCGATCCCTGCGAAGAGACTGAGAATGGATGATTGGTGAAGGCAATCATCAATTCAAAGGAGGCTAAGTTATGGCTGAGACCGCAAGCAGGCCCTGGCCACGAGTTTCCCGCGCTGGGGCGTATCCTGATACGAGGAGCCCCAGTTGACCTGTTGCGGTATGGCCGGCTCCTTCGGCTTGGAGAAGGAGCACTACGACGTGTCGATGGCCGTGGCGGAACTGAACCTGCTGCCCACGATTCGCCGAGCGCCGAAAGGCGCGTACATCGTGGCCGACGGGTTCAGTTGTCGCACGCAGATCGAAGAGGGGACCAGCCGCAAGGCCTTGCACATGGCGGAGTTCCTCCTGCTGGCGTACGAGAAAAACGGCGTCGACTTGAAGGCGGGTCGGACAACTGCCCGCGAGGTTCTCCTGAATGTGGAAGTCCCGGCGTAGCGCCGGCCTCCTGCTCGTGATCGGCACGATCGTCGCCGTGCTCGCCGGCGAGGTCTGTATTGCCCTGGCGGTCATGTGGTGGGGCGTCGTGAATGTTGGCGCGGACCATCCGCATCCGCGACCGGTCCGGCGGTATCTCCACAGGGCAATGACCTACTCCGTCCAACGAGCACGCCCAAGGACTCCAGACCCCGCCTCCGGACCAAGTCTCTCTGGTCGAAGGGGCCGGGCATTACGGCCGCATGTGCGTGCTCTGCCACGGGATGCCGGGGGTCGAGCGCTCCGAGATCGGAGAAGGGCTAAGCCCGGACCCGCCGGAGTTGGTCTGGGCGGCGCAGGACTGGACCGTCGAGCAGGTCTACTGGCTCGTCACACACGGGGTCGGCGACACCGGCATGCCGGCTTTGGGCCGGACGCACACGGAGCCGCAGCGCTGGGCCATCGCCCACTTCGTCAAGCAACTGCCGGTTCTGACCCCCGCCGAATACCAGAAACTCGTGGCCGCCAGCCCGCCCGAGGAGCACGAACATTAGCGACCCTGGCCCCCCCAAGGAGAGAATCGTGCCACGGGAAACCATCGGACATAAACGGTAGGCCACCGCCGCAGTCAGCACGATCGCGTTCGGGGCCGATTGATTTTGCCGCCCTTTCCAAATCGTCAGCGTGATGAACCCTCGTAGAGCCTTGTATCTCGGGCCGATCGAGCCGGAACTGGAGCAGGTCCGGGCCATGCTACGGGACCTCGCGCGCGAGGTCCATGAATCGCTCCGGCCGCTGGTGGAGCACAGGGCTCTGGATCGCGGCAAGCTCCTGCGGCCCACGCTCCTGCTGCTGTCGGGAGGGACCTTCGGCACGATCGGGCCGGAGCACCTCCGCCTCGCGGTGGTCCTGGAGGCCGTGCACAATGCGACGCTTCTGCACGACGATGTCCTGGATCGAGGCTTGCTACGCCGGGGCGTGCCCACGGTGAACCGGCGCTGGGGCAACCGAGCGGCCGTGCGGCTGGGCGATATCCTGCTGGGCAAGGTGTTCGAGATGAATGCGTCCCTCCCTCCCGAGATCCGGGCCCTGCTCGGCCGGATGATTCAGCGGACCTGTGACGGCGAGATTCACCAGACTCTCCGCGCCGGCCATTTCACGCTGACTGAGCGCCAGTACCTGACCATCATCGGTCGCAAAACGGCGGCTCTCTTTCGTGGGGCCTGCTATCTCGGGGCGCGGCTGGCCCGGGCGGGCCCCGCGGAATGCCGGCGGGCCGCCCGCTTTGGATATGGCTTCGGCATGGCCTACCAGATCATGGACGACCTGCTGGACATCACCGGGGCCGGCAAATCACTGCACAAAACGCTGGGGACGGACCTGCGTAACGCCAAGCTGACGCTGCCGCTGATTCATGTGCTGCGTGTCTTGGCCGAGCCGCGCAAAACCTCTCTTCTGCTGGCGCTGCAGACGCATTGGCTCACCCGAGTCGGAACTGATCGAGGTGCTGGCCGCCAGCGGCAGCACCGATTACGTGCTGGCGCGAATCGGCCGGTATGCGGACCGGGCACGGGGAGCACTGGCCGAGGTCCGGCCCACGCCAATGAAAGCCGCTCTGCTGGAGATGTCCCGAGTGATGGTGCGAGAGGCCGTGGAACAATCGGCCCGGCGCCAAGGTAAGCCCCTGGCTCGGTATCAGGCTGTAGCTCGTGGATAAGTCAGGCTCAGTCGTAAAGGGATCCCAAACGCGCTCTGTCGCGTTCGCGGACCCAATCCCCAATCATCCATTCAGAAGGAGCGAGTACCATGAGTCGATGGATAGGAAGCAAGCGTCCCTTTGAGGGCACGGCGTTTGGAATCTTGTTGATGGTCGTAGTGGCGGGCCTGGCGGCGCCGGCGTTCCCACAGGCCGCGATCAGCCCGGAGCAGGTCGCGAAGGCGATGTCGGAGGCCTTTGCCAACGCGGCGAAGGCGGCCATGCCGGCCGTTGTCTCCATCAAGATTGAGAAGGTCATCACCCGGCAGAACCCCGGGATCGGCGATCTGAACGATCTGGGCGGTTCCCCCGGGGAAGACTTCCTGCGGCGTTTCTTCGGCGGCGCGACGCCCCGGACCCCGCAAAGATACCTGGAGAGAGGACAGGGCTCCGGTTTTATCATCAGCCGGGACGGCTACATTCTTACGAACAATCACGTGGTGGGCAATGTGGATCGCATGACGGTTACGCTGCCGGACGGCCGCACGTTCACGAACGCCAAAGTCATCGGGACCGACCCGGACACGGAAGTGGCCCTGATCAAGATCCCGGGCGATGACTATCCCATCGTGCGGTTCGGGGATTCCGACCAACTGGCAGTGGGCGACTGGGTCCTGGCGATCGGCAATCCGTTCGGCTTGGCCTCCACCGTCACGGCGGGTATCGTTAGCGCCACGAAACGCACGGTCGGGATTGCTGCTTACGAGAGCCTGCTCCAGACGGACGCGGCCATCAATCCGGGCAATTCCGGCGGCCCGCTCCTGGATCTGAGCGGCCGGGCCGTGGGGATCAATACCGCGATCGTCAGCGAAAGCGGCGGTTATATGGGCATCGGCTTTGCCATTCCGATCAACATGGCCCGCCGGATCGCCGAACAACTGCGGGCGACAGGGCATGTGATCCGTGGCTACCTGGGCCTGTACGGTCAGGACGTGACGCCGGAGATTGCGCAGATTCTGAAACTCGCACAGCCGCAGGGAATCCTGGTGGCTCAAGTCGAGCCGAACTCACCGGCGGGCCGGGCCGGATTGCGACGTGGCGACGTCATTCTGCAGATGAATGGTAAACCGATCGAATCGTACGACACCTTCCGAAACATGGTCGCGACGATGCAGCCGGGCACGACAATCCAACTGCTCGTTTGGCGCAACGGCAGCTCCTTCCAGCGACCCTTGACTCTCGGGGAACGTCCGGCGGCGCGCGCACAAGCTCAACCCACGCCGCAGCCACAACAGCCGGAAGAGACGCAGCAGGCGCTCGGCGTGCAAATCCGAAATCTCAGCCCGTCCCTGGCCCGGCGGTTCGGTTATCAGCCGGGCGAGGGAGTGATCGTCACGGCCGTTACTCCGGAAAGTCCGGCCGACACCGTCGGCATCCAGACGGGCGATCTGATTGTGAGCGTCGATGGCCAGAGCGTGGCCTCCACCGATCAGTTCGCCCGGCTGATCCGGCAGGCTCGTACGGCCGGGAGGGCCTTGCTCCTGGTCCAGCGTGACGGCGGCTCCCAGTACGTGGTCATAAGCTTCCATTGAGCTTTGATGGATGATTCAGGACGAACAGACCGGGACAATCATCGATCACAAATCATCAATCATCAATCCCTATGGACGCGCCCCTCTGGCCCTTCCTGGTCTACGCGGCCGCCGTGGTCGTCCTGACCGCGGCGATCATCGGGATCTCTTACGTGCTGGGCCCGCGGCACCGGGAGCGGACGACGGGCCGGCCCTATGAATCGGGCAGCCCTCTGACCGGCTCCGCCCGCGCTGCGCCTCTCGATCAGCTTCTACCTCGTGGCGATGTTCTTCGTCGTCTTCGATGTCGAGTCCATCTACATCTTCGCTTGGGCGATTGCTTGGCGGGAACTGGGGTGGACCGGCTATGTCGAAGTGCTGATTTTCATCGGGATTCTGTTGGCCGCGCTGGTGTATCTCTGGCGGCTCGGCGCCCTGGACTGGGGGACCGTGGCACGTCAGAAGAGAAGACAAGTCTGATGGTTGATGGTTGAAGTATGATTTAGGAGCTGCGGTCCACTCCAATGAACAATCAACAATCACACATCAACCATCAGACTTCCACGGGTCTCGACCAGGTGCTCGGGCACAGCGTGCTCTTCGCCCGCTTGCAGGAGCTGGTGAGCTGGGGGCGCAAGAACTCGGTCTGGCCGTTCAATTTCGGCCTGTCCTGCTGCTATGTGGAAATGGCGACGAGCCTGACGAGCAAGTACGACGTCGCCCGTTATGGCTCCGAGGTGATTCGCGGGACGCCGCGGGAGGCGGACCTGATGGTGATTGCCGGCACGGTATTCATCAAGATGGCGCCGGCGATCCGGCGTCTGTACGAGCAGATGATGGAGCCGCGCTGGGTCATGTCCATGGGATCGTGCGCCAACTCCGGCGGCATGTACGACATCTACAGCGTGGTGCAGGGCGTGGACAAGTTCCTGGGCGTGGACGTTTATGTGCCCGGTTGTCCGCCGCGGCCGGACGCCTTCATGGAAGGATTGCTCCTGCTGCAGAAGGCGATCGGGGCCGAGAAACGGCCTTTGAGCTGGGTGGTGGGACCGCAAGGCGTCGTTCGCCCGCCGTTGCCCAGCCAAAGGGACCTCAAGCGGCCGCAGCGCCAGCAGGAAACGCTCCTGCGCCCTCCGGACACGATCTGAACGACTTCTTGGGGTGACATGGCGGATAGTTCCAACGTCGTACCTGAGCTGCAACAGTGTTTCGGCGGCGAGACGATCCTGGAGCAGGTGACGCCGGATGCTGTGCCGACGGCTGGGTCGGCGCCGACCGGGCCGGCGCGGTCCTGCGCTATCTGAAGCAGGAGACCGACAAGCCGTACCGGATGCTGTACGACTTGACGGCCATCGACGAGCGGACCCGCCGGCATCGCACCGGCCAGCCCGACAGCGACTTCACAGTTGTCTACCAGCTCTTTTCCTTTGATCGGATCGAGTACATCCGAATCAAGGTCGCGCTCCGGGGCGAGTCTCCGTCCCTCCGCACGATCACGGACCTCTGGCCTGCGGCCGACTGGTATGAGCGCGAGCTGTGGGACATGTTCGGGATCGGCGTGGAGGGGCATCCGCACCTGCGGCGTATCCTCATGCCTCCGTGGTGGCAGGGGCATCCACTGCGCAAGGACCATCCCGCCCGTGCGACGGACCTGCCGCCGTTCGAGATGACGGAGGATCAATACATCGAATACGAGAAGCAAATGGAGTTCCGCCCCGAGGATTGGGGCCTGACGGAGCACGCCGGCCACCGCGATCTGCTGTTTCTGAACCTCGGACCGCAACACCCGGGCACGCATGGCGTACTGCGGCTCGTGGCCCAATTGGACGACGAGGAAATCGTGAACTTGGTGCCGGAGATCGGCTTTCACCACCGCGGCGTCGAAAAGATGGGCGAGCGTCAATCATGGCACACCTACATCCCCTACACGGACCGCGTGGATTATCTCGGCGGCGTTGTGAACAACCTGGCGTACCTGTTGCCGGTCGAGAGGCTGGCGGGCATCGAGGTGCCGGACCGGGCGAAGGTCATCCGGGTCATGCTGTCTGAATTGTTCCGCATCTACTCCCATCTGGTCTTCTACGGCACGTTCGCCCAGGACTTGGGCGCCCTGTCGCCCGTCTTCTACATGTTCACGGATCGCGAGCGTCGTGCTCGACATCGTCGAGGCGGTCTGCGGGGCCCGGATGCACCCGAATTGGTTCCGCATCGGGGGCGTGGCCGAGGACCTGCCCGAAGGCTGGGACCGCCTGGTGAAGGAGTTTCTTCAGTACTATGCCCGCGCGGCTTGCGCGAGTACGACGCCATGGTGCTGAAGAACCGGATCTTCCAGGCCCGGACGAAAGGCATTGGCGTCTATACGATCGAGGAGGCCATCGACTGGGGCGTGACGGGACCGAACCTCCGCGCCTGCGGCCTGGAGTGGGACTTTCGCAAGAAGATGCCCTATTCGGGCTATGACCAGTTCGAATTCGACATCCCCACCGGGCAGCACGGCGATTGCTACGATCGGGCCGCCGTACGCGTCGAGGAGATGCGTCAGAGCCTGCGGATCGTCCAGCAGTGCGTGGACCACATGCCCCCCGGGCCCTACAAATCTCCGCATCCGCTGACCACGCCCCCGCTGAAAGAAAAGACGATGTACGACATCGAGACGCTGATCGACCATTTCCTCAATGTGAGCTGGGGCCCGCCCATTCCGCCCGGCGAGGCGTTCTTCAATATCGAAGGCACCAAAGGCGGCAATGGCTATTACCTGATCAGTGACGGCGACACCGTGTCCTACCGGACGCGGATTCGCACCCCATCGTTCCCTCATATTCAGACGCTGCCGCTGCTGGCGCAGGGATTCATGGTGTCCGACCTCATCGCGATCCTGGGGAGCATCGATTTCGTCATGGGGGACGTGGACCGGTAGGAAGAGAATGGAATGAGGGAATAATGGAATGTTAGGGAGGGCCCCCTGATCTTACCCATTATTCCACTATTCCAGTATTCCATGCTTCTATGCTGACGGACGAAGAAAAGAAGGAGATCGACGAGGAGCTGGCCAAGTACCGCACGAAGCGGGCGGCCGGGCCGGAAGCGCTCAAGATCGTCCAGAAGTACCGCGGCTGGGTCTCAGACGCGAGCCTGAAGGACGTGGCACACTACCTGGAGTTGACAGACGACGAGCTCGACAGCATCGCCACGTGCTACAATCTCATCTTCCGCCAGCCCGTGGGCCGGCATGTCATTCTGCTGTGCGACGGCGTCGTTTGCTGGGCACTGGGGTACGGGGACATCCGCGCGCACATCGAGCGACGGTTCGGCATTGCCCTGGGCCAGACCACCCGGGACGGGCGTTTCACGCTGCTGCCCAGCGCCTGTCTGGGAGCGTGCGACCAGGCTCCGGTCATGATCGTCGATGGCGACCTGCATGTGGAACTGACGCCCACGAAGGTGGATGAGATCCTGGACCGCTATCCCTGAGAGGGTGTGTGTAAAGCAGACATCTTCTGGGTGGCAGCCTCAAGGCCTCGGGCCTTGGGGATGGTCGCGCCTCGCTTGCAGTCCGGCATTGTTTACGGACAAGCCATCCCCAAGCTGCGCTTGAGGCTGCCACCCTTCTGACCCACTCTCGGAGAACCGAACCGGTCGGGTCCCGAAATCTGAATTCGCATTCTATGGATAAACCGCTCACGCAGAATATCCGGCCCGATCGCGAGCCCTTGGACATGGCGGGCTACGAACGCGCGGGCGGGTACCAGGCCCTGCGCAAGGCCCTGCAGACGCCGCCGGCGCAGATCCAGCAGTGGGTCACCGCCTGCAATCTGGGCGGCCGGGGCGGCGCCGGGTATCCCGGCGGGCAAGAAGTGGAGCGCCATTGCCATGGGGGACAAGGCCCGGCATCCCAAGTTTCTGGCGGTCAATGCCGACGAGATGGAGCCCGGCACGTTCAAAGACCGGCTCCTGATGGAAGGGGACCCCAATCTCGTCGTCGAAAGCGCGATCGTCAGCGCGTACGCCATCGAAGCGGACGTGGTGTATCTCTTTCTCCGGTGGGCCTACAAGTTGTCGGAGCGGCGGCTGGCGAAAGCCCTCCACCAGGCCTACGACCGAGGGTATCTGGGCAAGAACATTCTCGGCTCCCCCTACAGTCTGGAGATGTATCTGCACACCAGCGCCGGCCGCTATATGTGCGGCGAGAGCGCTGGGTCTTCTCAATGCGCTGGAGGGCCGCCGCCCGATCCCGCGACCGAAGCCGCCCCATGCGGCCGAGGTGGGGCTCTGGGGCAAGCCCACCATCGTCAACAACGTCGAAACCCTGGCCAACGTCCCCTATATCGTCACCCACGGCCCGGACGAGTTCAATCGCCTCAGCCGCACCGGGGAGGGCGGCACGAAGCTCTACGGCATGAGTGGCAGGGTGAAGCGACACCGGGATTTGGGAATTGCCCATGGGGACCCCTCTGGGGGAGATCTTCCACGAGCACGCCGGCGGGATGCGCGACGGCTACGCGTTTCGCGGCCTGCTGCCGGGCGGGGCGTCCAGCGGCTTTCTGACCGAGGAACACTTCAACGTCCCCATGGACTTCGGCTCCGTGCGCAAGGCCGGCAGCAGCCTGGGCACCGGCACGATGATCGTGCTCGACGACAAAACCTGCCCCGTGGGGATGGTGCACAACCTGCAGGAGTTCTTCGCCGCGAGTCCTGCGGTTGGTGTACGCCTTGCCGGGAGGGCCTGCCGTGGGTCCGGCAGATCCTGCAAGCCCTGGAGGATGGATATGGCCGGCCCGAGGACCTGGAGATTCTCCAGGAGCACACCTGGCTGCTCCGCTCCGGCCACACCTTTTGCGAGCTGGCCCCGGGCGCGATGCTGTCCCTGCGCTCGGCCCTGCAAGTACTTCCCCGAGGATTTCGACGACCACATCCAGCAACATCGGTGTCCCTGGAGGTAGACGGTGCCCACTATTTTCGTCGACGGCAAACCCTACAAAGTGCCCGAAGGGCAGAACCTGCTCCACGCGTGTCTGACCCTGGGATTCGACATTCCCTATTTCTGCTGGCACCCGGCGATGCACTCCGTGGGGGCGTGCCGGCAGTGTGCGGTGAAGCAGTTCAAGGACGAGAACGACACCACGGGCAGGATCGTCATGAGCTGCATGGTGCTGGCCCGGGACCAGACGCGCATCTCGATCGACGACCCCGACGCCGTGCGCTTCCGGAAAGCGGCGATCGAGTGGCTCATGCTCAATCACCCGCATGATTGCCCCGTGTGCGATGAAGGCGGAGAGTGTCACCTGCAGGACATGACCGAAATGTGCGGCCACGTCTATCGCCGGACACGCTTCAAGAAACGCACGCACCGCAATCAGTACCTGGGGCCTTTCGTCACGTGCGAGATGAACCGCTGCATCCAATGCTATCGCTGCGCCCGCTTCTATCGCGGTTACGCCGGCGGCCGGGACTTTCCACGTCTTGGGCTGGCATGATTCGCTCTACTTCGGCCGCCACGAGGACGGCGTCCTGCAGAGCAAGTTCAGCGGCAATCTCGTGGAGATCTGTCCGACCGGCGTCTTCGACGACAAGACCCTGGCCAAGCACTACGTGCGCAAGTGGGACCTGCAGACGGCCCCTTCGATCTGCGTGCACTGCGCCGTCGGCTGCAATACGATCCCGGCGAGCGCTACGGCACGCTGCGCCGCATCCGCAACCGCTACAACGGCGACGTCAACGGCTATTTCCTGTGCGACCGCGGCCGCTACGGGTATGAATTCGTCAATAGCCCGCGGCGGGTCCGACACCCTCTGGCCCGCGATGGGGACGGGCAGCTGGTGCCGGTCTCCAAGGAGGCGGTCCTGGCCCAGATCGGCCGTCTGCTTCACGACAGCGAGCGGGTCATCGGCATCGGTTCGGCGCGGGCCTCCCTGGAGTCCAATTTCGCCCTGCGTCGTCTCGTGGGACCGGAGAATTTCTATCTGGGCACTTGCAGTGCCGAGGCCCAATTGCTCTCGGCCGCCATCGACATCCTCCGCCGCGGACCCGTTCCGTCGGCCTCGGCCAGCGAAGTAGGCTCATGCGGATGCCGTTCTTCTGCTGGGGGAAGATGTCCCCAACGTGGCGCCGGTGCTGGAATTGTCCCTGCGACAATCCACGCTGCGTAAACCCAGCGAGATCGCCCAAGAGCTCCACATCGAGGTCTGGAACGATGCCGCGATCCGCGAAGCGATCCAGACGGAGAAAGGGCCTCTCTACGTCGCCACGACCTACGGCACGGAGACTGGAGGCGATGGCCACCCGAGCGTACCATGCCGCCCCGCCGGACATCGCCCGGTTGGGGTTCGCCGTGGCCAACCTGCTGGATGCGAACGCACCCTCCGTGCCGGCCTGCCGGCCCCGCTCGCCTCCCTGGCCCAGGAGATCGCCGGCCAGTTGGCGGATTCCCAATGTCCCTTGGTCATGTCCGGAGTCCATTGCGGCACCCATGCGGTCCTGCAGGCGGCCGCCAACGTTGCTTACGCCTTGCACCGCAAGAATCCCCGCACGCGGATCTGTTTCACCGTGCCCTGGTGCAACAGTATGGGGCTGGGGTTGATCGGCGGCAAACGGATCGAGCAGGCGGTCGAGGCCCTCCGCATCAAGGGGCCGACGACCGTCATCATTCTGGAAAACGACCTCTATCGTTACCTGGATATGGCGGACGCCGACAGTCTGCTGCGCATCGCCAATCATGTGGTGGCCATCGACTGCCTGGAGAACCGGACGACGGCCAAGTCGAGCTTCGTGCTCCCCGCCGGGACCTTTGCCGAATCCACGGGGACGCTCGTGAACAACGAAGGCCGGGCCCAGCGCTTCTATCCGGGTGTTTGAGCCGGCCGGCGACGTCCAGGACAGTTGGCGGTGGATCGGCGATCTCGCCGTGGCGGCGGGCAAACGCTCGGCGCCGCTCTGGTGGAGCTTCGACGACGTCGTCCGCGACCTGGTGCGGACCATGCCGGCGGTCTTCGCGCCGGTCGCCCAGGTAGCGCCGCCGGCGGACTTTCGCCTGGCCGGGCAGCGGATTCCCCGCCAGCCGCACCGGTACAGCGGCCGCACGGCGATTCACGCCGCCGAGACCGTTCACGAGCCGCAGCCGCCGGAAGACCCCGATTCGCCCCTGGCCTTCACCATGGAAGGATACCCGAACCAGCCGCCTCCGCCGTTGATTCCTCGCTTCTGGGCCCCGGGCTGGAACTCGGTTCAGTCGCTCAACAAATTCCAGGAAGAGGTGGCGGGTCCGCTGCGCGGCGGCAATCCGGGCCGGCGGTTGATCGAGCCCGGATCGGATAGCCCGGGCCGGTACTTCGACGAGGTCCCGGAGGCCTTTGAACGGCGGGACGGCTACTTGCTGGTGGTCCCGGGCTACCACGCTTTCGGCTCGGAGGAGCTGAGCATCTTGTCCCCGGCCCTCGCGGAACTGGCGCCCAAGCCATACATCGCCGTCAACCCGGAGGATGCGGCCCGGCTCTGGTCGACAAGGACGAGCTGGTGGACGTGGCCCTGTCCACGACGTCCCATTACTTGCCCGTCCGGATCTCGCCCACGGTTCCACCCGGGCTGGCCGTGGTCCCGATGGGGTTGCCGGGGGTCTCATGGAACGGCCAGCCCGTCTGGCAGAAACTTCTCAAGAATGGTTGATGGTTGATTTTAAGCGCCTCTAACAGAAGGAACGTCCATATGTCATTGCGAGGAGCGCAGCGACGAAGCAATCTCCGTCTCACGCGTGGGTTGGAGATTGCTTCGCTACGCTCGCAATGACATACCAGCCCCCGTTTGCCATTGATTTCTCATTCTGTTAGACGCTCTAGGAAATCCGCGCGGCCTCTTACATCAACCATCACACTTTCGAGGTCAACCATCGAACTCCCCATCATGCACGGCATCGGCGTATCTCTCGCGATTGTCTTCGGTGTTCTCGTGGCGGTGATGGCCATCGCCTCGGGATTGATCTGGCTCGAACGCCGGCTGCTGGCCCTGTGGCAGGATCGCTACGGGCCCAACCGGGTGGGGCCCTTCGGGCTGCTGCAGGTCCTGGCCGACGTCATCAAGATCCTGATGAAGGAGGACTGGATTCCGCCGTTTGCGGATAAGCCGGTCTTCGTGATCGCGCCGGCCATCACGGTCGTGACGACGCTCCTGTCCTTCGCGGTGATTGTCTTTGCGCCGGGGATCACGGTGGTCGATCTGGGGATCGGCGTGCTCTTTTTCCTGGCGATGTCGTCCCTGGGCGTGTACAGCCTGGCGCTGGGCGGCTGGTCGTCGGACAACAAGTACGCGCTTGCTGGGCGGGCTGCGGGCCGCCGCCCAGATGCTCAGCTACGAGCTGTTTGTCGGACTGTCGCTGATGGGCGTCGTGATGCTGGCCGGCTCCTTCAATATCACCGACATCGTGGAAGCGCAGAGGAGCCTGTGGTTCTGCGGCCCCCAATTCGTCGGCTTTGTGGTCTTCTTCATTGCCGGGCTGGCCGAAACGCACCGGCTGCCGCTCGATCTTCCGGAAGCGGACAACGAGTTGGTGGCCGGCTACCACAGCGAGTACTCCGGGATGAAGTTCGGCCTGTTCTTTCTGGGCGAGTACATCGGCATCACGCTGATTTCCGGGATGATCACCACGTTCTTCTTCGGCGGCTGGCTGGGGCCGGTCTTGCCGGGCATCCTGTGGTTCTTCCTCAAGACTTTCTTCTTCATCGGCGTGTTCATCGCCTTGCGGGCCGCGCTGCCCCGGCCGCGCTACGACCAGCTCATGTCCCTTAGTTGGAAGCTGCTGCTGCCGCTGGTGCTGCTGAACCTCCTGGTGACCGGGGCGATTCTGGTAGCGCACAGCTCCT
>CAVVRJ010000050.1:0-9644 GCA_963750205.1 uncultured Planctomycetota bacterium | reverse complement strand
ATGAGCCGCCGAAGACCGAATTGGAGCAAAGGAGCCGGGAACTGCGCGAGGCGATCCAGGGTGACAAGCCGGACGCGGAGCAGATCAAGGCCAAGCTATCTGCTTACCGGGCGGCGAAGGAAAGAACCACGCGGGAACTGGCCGGGGCCCGGCAGAACCTGCGCCAGATCATGAACCTGCGGCAGGAGGCCGTGCTCGTTTTGAATGGGCTGCTGGACTGAGTCCCGTAGCACGGGCAGCCCGCCCGCAATCTTCAATTCATGGGCAGGATGCCCATGCCACTTAGATGATCTCGAGCCGGTGGAGGATGGACTTCGACCAGCGGGTGGTTCGGGCCTGGGACAGGAGCAGCAGCAGCACGACGGCCAGCCAGTAGCCGGTGAAACGCAGGTAGAAGATGATCGTGTTCCCGAGATCGTCGCTCTTGGCCGACAGCCATTGGACCAACTCCGCGGGTGTCCAGGTGACCCCGACCACGCTCAAGCCGATGACCTGCCAGGGAACCAGGAGCGCCACCGCAATCAGCGCCAGGATGAAGGCCCGGGAGACATGGTTGAGGCCGCCCAGCCGGCCCACCAGCGAGACCATCAGGCCGAAGAAGATGCTGGCGGCCAGCAAGACGCCGGCGACGAGCAGAACGCCGTTGAGCAGCTCGATGGCCCGGGCCGTGTGGTCGAAATCGACGACTCCCGAAAAGGGTCGGCGGCGTTGGCGGCGTCCCGGGACTGCCGGTGCGGCCGGTTCCGCCGCCGGGGCCGCCGACGAGCTTCAGATTGATCAGCCAGAAGGCTACCTGGGTCAGCAGCAAACAGCTCACCACGACCCCGAAGAAGATGTTCTTCCATGTCTCGGAAGACGCTGACCGCCTCCAGGCTGTCGTTCGTGTCCATCACGTGGGCTTGACTCAGCGGATTCTCGTTCATCTTGGCTCCCTCAGTCTTTCGGGTTTCCAGAACGCGTCAGGTCGCGTTGGGGCGACCCCCATCGATGTTTCCCGTCACGATTCGGCAGGGGGGTGACGGCCGCGGCGTGTCGGCCCCCCGGCCGAAGAACGGCATGATCATTATGGAGCGTGGGAGAGAGAGACGCAAGGGAAATCTCCTGCCCGGCCGCCCACGATTTCAAGGACATTCACTCGCGCGTCGGCAAGGCCATGCGCAGGGCGCGAACCGCTTGCGCCAGGCCGGGCAGCGCCGCGCTGATGCGGCGGACGTCCGCCAGGTTCAGGACCTGCGGCAACGGACAGTAGAGGAGCACAAAGCCCAGCGAGCGGCCCAGATCGCTCAGGGGCAGCGTGGCCAGCGAAAACCGCTTCAACGTCTCGGCCTCGGCGTTCGTGCTCAGGTCCACGATCTCTTCGTGGGTGCAGGGCTTGTTATGCTTGCAGATGTTGTCTACCAGTTCGGGATCGAAGCAGTCATGTGGTCCCGATCGTTCGGCGTAGAGCGATTCATCTTCGTGGCAGACGTGGACCTCGCAGCCGTCGGGCTGGCGAATGAAAAAGGCGACGCCGGCCCCTGGCAGTTCCTGCTTGAGAGTCCGCCCGGCCCGGGCCAGAACGCTGTTCAGGTCCGTGCCGCCCAGCAGCGACCGATAGAACTCGGCGGCGAAAGTGACGTCCTGCAACTGGCGGAGAAAAGTCCGCTGGGCCCCGATCAGGTCGTTGCACAGGATATTGATCTGGCCCGCCTGCCGCTTACGCTGCTTGTTCAGCTCTTTCACGAGCAGGCGAAACCGTTTGTATCGTTCGGTCTGACTCATAGATCCCCACGAAAGTAATCGGCTCTCGTCAGGCGGTGGCGCGGCTCGTTACAGTTCGTAGTGACGCCGCAAGGTGTTTCTTCCTATATGCCCTTGCGGGCACACTACAAACGAGCGTCGCAACCGCTTGACGCCTGATGGTCTTATCACCCACGCCTAAGTTCGGTCCGTAAAAGGTGGTGCTTTAGCTCCGCGCCCCACGGAAGCTGCTTATCGGGCGGTCGCCCCATAAACAATCCTGTATCACCGATGGAGAGTTCCCCGGTCCTGCGGGCGACGGAAGCAACACGAGGCAGATGATGAGCGGAAAACATACCAACAGATGTTCTCGGACGTACCGTCAGGAAGAGTTGGCCCAGGGCCGCGGGTCATGCGGGGGCAGATGCCTTGACCGCCGGTGCCCGGCGGAGCCGCGCGGACAGGTCATCGATCTCTCGCGGGCGATGGGCGTTCCCTGCTTGTTTCAGCCGCGGATTCCGGCTACCATTCCTTTCGGCCGACATGGTGCGAACAGCAGATGCGTGGCGTCCTCGAAAGGGCGAGATAGTTGAAAGGAGTGTATGATGGCAGCAGGCCAAGGCTCGATGCGGCTCTTTCGGTTTGCGGGCATCAATGTGTACCTGCATTGGTCCTGGTTCCTGGTGGCTTTATACGAGATCAACCAACGGGCCGGACGCTACACGTCGCTGACCTGGAATGTATTGGAGTATCTGGCGCTTTTCTGCATCGTTCTGCTGCACGAGTTCGGCCATTCGCTGGCCTGCCGCCAAGTCGGCGGGCCGCCGACCATATCGTGCTGTGGCCGCTGGGCGGGATCGCCTACGTCCAGCCCCCGCAGCGGCCGGGAGCGACGCTGTGGAGCATCGCCGCCGGACCGCTGGTGAACGTCCTCTTGGTCCCCATTCTGTTTCTCCTCGGCATGTTGCTGGGATTCTTCGGAGCTATCGACACGACGCCGAATGTCATGCATCTGTTGCGTAATGTCCTGTGGATCAACATCGGCCTGCTGATCTTTAATCTCCTACCGCTCTATCCGCTGGACGGCGGCCAAATCGTTCGCTCGCTGTTGTGGTTCGTGGTGGGACGCGGCTGGAGCCTGACCATCGCGACGGTCCTGGGCTTTGCCGGTGTCGCCGCTCTTGGTCTGCTGGCCTTGGCCGAGCAACGGCCCTGGCTCGGCGTCGTGGCTGTCTTCATGCTCCTGAATTGCTGGAACGGGCTGAGTTATGCCGTGAAACTCATCCGTGCGGCCCGAGCACCACGGCGCGAAGGGCGGCTGTGCCCGGTCTGCGGGAGCGCACCGCCGGTCGGCGCCTTCTGGGTCTGCCCCAGGTGCCGGAAATCCTTCGACCTATTCGAAGCCAAGCCGTCTGTCCCCAGTGCGCCGCGGTCTGTGCCGGCACACGCTGCCTGGAATGCGGAGGGGATAGCCCCATCATCGCCTGGACCCTGCCCGCCGAACCCCGGACCGATTCCCCGCAGGCCGCTCTCGGAGGGTGATTCGGTGCGATAGGCAAGGAAGGCTGCTTCGTTCGGTGCGCGACCCGTCCTTGTGCCGCCGCGATTCGGAGGATAGCATAAGGAGCGAATCAATAAGGACTTGTTCCTCTGGAGAACTCAGGCCCATGACAAGGCAACCATCCGTCCAGCTCGCTCACATTTTACCTTTTGATGGTTTTTGCTGCCGCTCTTGCTGGATTGCCGGCCGAACGCTTGCAGGCCGCCCAGAATCCGCCTGCCTCTTCCGCACCCGCTCTGGAGGCGGCGGCCGAGGCTCTGGCCGATGGGCAACTGGATGCGGCCTTGGAGTGGTTTTGACGCTGATCTCGAAAGACCCCTCCGCCCCGCCCTTTTTCGTGGCCTGGCCCTGCTCGGGACGGCCGAAGTCGCGTTGGCACGGCAGGACTTGGCGGCGGCCCGGGCGACGTGGGAGCGTGTGGCGGCCGACGCGGGATTGCCCGGGCTGCACCGCGACACGGCACGCCGCCGGATGGAGGAAGCCCAGCGGCTCCGCCAAGGATTGCCCGGACGCGATCCCTCTGCCTACCGCGTCCAATTGCCGGCCCTGCCCGAGCCGGCCGTCGTGCTCCACGTCGCACCTGCGGAGACAGAAAGAGCCGACGGCTCCGAGGCCCAACCGTTTGGAAGCTTAGAGAAGGCCCGCGATGCCGTGCGGGCGTGGAAGAAAACCCACGGCGGGACGCTTCCCAAAGGCGGTGTGCGGATCGTGATTGGGGCCGGGGCGTATCGGGTGGAGCGAACGATTCGCTTGACTTCCGAGGATTCGGGGACGGCCGAGGCCCCGGTCGTCTACCAGGCCGAGTCCGGCCGGACGCCCGTCTTGGGCGGCGGGGCGCGAATCACCGGCTGGAAGCCGATCTCCGATCGCGGCCCTGCGCGACAAGCTCGATCCGTCGGTGCGGGACCGGGTCCTGGAGGCCGATCTCAAGGCGCTGGGCGTAACGAACTGGGGCGATGCGACGGCTCTGCGCCGGCGGCCCGAATTGTTCGTGGACGGCCGGCCCCAGACGCTCGCCCGCTGGCCGAACGAGGGCTTTGTCAAGACGGGCGAGGTCCTCGGCAAGGACACGTTCAAAGTCTGGAACACGATCGAGGGGTGCCGGGATGGGAAGTTCCGGTACGTCGAGGACCGGCCGAGCCGCTGGCTGGATGAGCCGGACGTCCGTCTCTATGGCTATTGGTTCTGGGACTGGTACGAGGAGTATCAGAAGGTGGCGGCCATCGAGGCGGACGCCCGGACCTTCACGCTGTCCCGGCCCTATTCGCAATATGGCTACCGCAAAGACCAGCGGTACTACGCGCTGAATCTCTTCCGTGAGATCGACAGCCCGGGCGAGTGGTATCTCGACCGCCGCACGGGCAAGATCTACTGGCTGCCGCCGGAAGGGGTCGAGGCGGCGAAGGCCCAGACGGTCCTGAGCGTATTCGATCAGCCCTTCGTGGCCCTCGATAGTGTCGAGCACGTGCTGCTTTTGGGACTGACGCTGCAGGAAGGGCGGGGCGACGGCATTCACATCCGCGGCGGGGCCGACTGCCTGGTCGCACGTTGCACGCTTGCAGCGACTGGGCGGCGACGCCGTCGTGATCGAGGGGGGACAGCATCATGGCATCTTTGCCTGCACGATGAACACGCTTGGCTGCGGCGGGGCACGCGTGGCGGGCGGCGACCGCCGGACCTTGACGCCCGGCCGTCACTTCGTCGAGAACTGCACCGTGTCCGACATCTCGCGGCTGAAGCGCACGTACACGCCGGCCGTCCATCTCGATGGCTGCGGCAATCGCATCGCCCACAACCTCTTCGAGAACATGCCTTCCTCCGCTCTGCGGATCGAGGGCAACGACCACCTGATCGAGCTGAACGTGATCCGCCACGTCGTCCAGGAATCGGACGATCAGGGCGGGCTCGACATGTTCGGCAATCCCTTGTATCGCGGGGTCGTCATCCGCTGGAACCGCTGGTCCGATATTCGGGGCGGCACGGTCAGTGGGGCCGCGGGCGTCCGCTTGGACGACATGATCTCGGGCGTCGCGGTGCAGGGGAACATCTTCGAGCGGTGCGGCGGCGTCGCCTTTGGCGGCGTCCAAATCCACGGCGGCAAGGACAATCTCGTGGACGGCAATCTCTTCGTGGATTGCCACGCGGGCATCAGCTTCAGCCGCTGGGGCGCCAAACGCTGGCTCGAATCCATCCAGCGCTTTGTGTCGCAGGCGAGCGAGCCTCCGTATGCGAGCCGCTATCCGGATCTGGCCGGCCTGAAGGAAGGGTGTGGACGTGAACTTCGTCACCCGCAACCTCTTCGCCCGGTGTGGGAGCGTCTTCCTGCGCGACGGCGGCGTGGAACGAACCGCTCTGAACGCCGTCGTCGACGCGACTGCCACGACGCAGATTGTATCGAGCAACGATCCGCAGCTCAAGCGGACGCTCTTTGAGCCGATTCCCGTCGGCGAAATGGGTCCTTACGATAATTACCTTTGGGAGATAGTATCATGATGGCAGATTCTCGTGTGACTAATAGACGTCAGTTTTTGCACGATTCCACTTCCGCCACGGCCGGCATGGCCCTGGGCCTGAATCTCCTCGGCACGGCCGGGCTGCCGTTCGGTCGCGGGGCGCCAATGAGAAGATCCGCGTCGGCTTTATCGGCGTGGGCAATCGCGGGAGCCAGTTGCTCCAGGGCTTCATGGCCCAGAATGATGTGGACATCGTGGCCTTGTGCGATGTCTACGAGCCTTACCTGGCCCGGGACCGCTCCCAGGTGGGCAAGGAGGTGATCGAATCTATCGGCGAACGCGTGCCGAAGATGGGCGAGAAGTTCGCCGGCGAGGTCGCCCGGTACAAGGATTTTCGCCGCGTGCTCGACCGCAAGGATATCGACGCCGTGGTTATCGCCACGCCCGACCATTGGCACGCGATCCAGATGATCCAGGCCTGCCAGGCGGGCAAGGACGTGTACGTGGAGAAGCCCTTGTCCGTGACCATTCACGAGGGTCGCAAAATGGTCGAGGCCGCCGCCAAGTACAACCGCGTTGTCCAGGTGGGCCTGCACCGCCGGTCGTCCGCGATGTATGCGGACCTGGCCAAAGAGATGCAGGTGGGCAAGATCGGCAAGGTCACCATCGCCCGGGCTTATCGCGTCAGCAACATGCACCCCGTCGGGATCGGCAAGTATCCCGATACGACCCCGCCGAAGGAATTGGATTGGGACATGTGGCTCGGCCCGCGCCGCTGCGGCCCTATAAGAACAACGTCGCGCATTACAAATTCCGGTGGTGGGAGGCGTACTCGTCCGCAGGTCGGCAACTGGGGCGTCCACTACTGCGATGCGATCCGCTGGGTCCTGAATGAAGAGGCGCCGATCTCGATCTCGGCCCATGGCGGCCGCTTTGCCGTGGACGACGACCGGACGATCCCGGACACGATGGAAGTGATTTTCGAGCTGCCTTCCGGCGTGCTGCTCGTTTTCGGACAGTACGAAGCGAACGGCATCTCGCCCCTCGAATACGGCGAGATCGAGTTCCGCGGCACCCTCGGCAATCTGTACACCGGGGCGGAAGGGGGCGGGTACAAGGTCATCCCGTCGCCGGGCGGGCAATTCCAGCCGTCGAAGCCGCGCATCAAGGCCGAGGAGAAACCCACGGGCCGGGGCGGGCCGGACCTGACGGTTCTGCACATCCGCAACTTCCTCGATTGCGTCAAAACGCGGCAGCGGCCCCATTGCGATATCGAGACGGGCCACCGTTCGACGTCCTTCGCGCTGCTGGCCAACATGGCGCTGGCCACCAGGTCCCGCCTCGATTGGGACCCGAAGACCGAGCGCGTGACCAATAACCAAGAGGCCAATAAGCTGCTCCAGTACGAGTATCGCAAGCCCTGGACGCTCGGATGATCCGATAATGACTCCACTCGGATCCGTGCCGCAAGATACTCATTTGGAAACGTCACGTTCCGAGCGTATTGTTTATGAGGGCGGGTTCGAAGCGTCAGGGCCTGGGCTTCGAGCTTCGCCTCTTGGATTTTCCCCGGTGTGCACGGGAAGACGGCCGGTGACGCCGGCATTGTGGGTCAAGATGCCTCTCGAAACCGCCGATGAGAGTCATTGTGTGTCATGGCGTCAAAGATGTCTCTGATCGTGCCTTCTGAGCCAATGAGTGGCTCCAGATCGGCAGGGCCGGTGTATGCGCGGGACCCGAACCGCATTCACGATGGTTGAGCTCATGGTGGTCGTTCTGATCGTGGGCGTGCTGGCGGCGATGGCGATGCCCATGATGAAGGGCCGCACGGACTCGTCCAAATGGTCCGAGGCCAAGCTGGCCATGGGAACGATTGCCCATGCCCTGCGCATGTACGGCCATCGAGGTGGACACCTTCTCCGGAGTTCCGGCCTTGGCAGATCGGCATTTTGGATAGCGACTTGGACGGCACCTACTTCACGCACGAGGTCTACGTCATCACCTCGGCTTCGGTCTCCGGCAGTCAAACCAGCTTTGTCATCACCTGTACGGCGGCGGATTCCCAGCGGGCCGATGCCCCGAGCAGTCCGGCCGTCATGACGCTGACCTGCAACTCCGGCAACGGCTACGTGGCCACCTTCGCCGGCGTCGGCGGCGAGTGACGCCCCGCTCATAGGCGTCTTTTCTTCTCTCCGGCCGCAGATTTTTGAACACCCTATTGTCGCGACCGGTATAACTGTCCGGCCTCAGCCACTTGCTGCGCCAAGGGGACGAGAGTAACATCTGCTCCGGGTTACGCGCGTTTGGTAAGGCAACGCCGGACAGGGACAACGAGGAGAAAACTATGGCTGAACTGAAGGGCAGCAAGACCGAACAGAACCTCAAGGACGCGTTTGCCGGCGAATCCCAGGCCCGCAACAAGTACACCTACTTCGCCTCCGTCGCCAAGAAGGAAGGCTACGAGCAGATCGCCGCCATCTTCCTGGAGACGGCCGACCAGGAGAAGGAGCACGCCAAGCTGCACCTGAAGCTGCTGGAAGGCATCGGCGACACGGTGGCCAACCTGAAGGCCGCCGCCGGGGGCGAGAACCACGAATGGACCAGCATGTACCCCGGCATGGCGAAGATCGGCACGGCAGGAGGGTTTCGAGGAGATCGCCCGCCTGTTCGACGGCCTGGCGAAGATCGAGAAGGAGCACGAAGAGCGGTACAAGAGGCTGCTGGAGAACCTCCAGTCCGGCCGGGTCTTCGCGAAGCCCCAGCGTGTCAGATGGCGCTGCCGGAACTGCGGTTTCATCCACGAGGGCGAGAAGGCGTGCAGATGTGCCCGTCTGAAGCATCCGCAGGCGTATTTCGAGGTCGTCGCGACGGCTTTTGCCAGCGGTGGCCAGAGCAAGAGTGGAGCACCGATTCTTCGGTCGGGCCGCAGCCCGTTGAACCCTGGGCCGTCGCGGCGAGTATAACTGTCCGCGAGGGGACGAAAGAGAGTGTCACGCCCTGGTCCAGGACATGGTCCTCGTGAAGAGCTTGGAGCCCGAAAGGATAGAGGCATGAGAGCAAAGGTGCTGGTGGTCTACTATTCCCTGTACGGACATGTCTACCGCTTGGCCGAGGCGGCCGCGCAAGGGTGTGCAGGTCAGTGCCCGACGTGGAGGCGACCCTGCGGCGTGTCCCGGAGACGTTGCCGCCGGAAGTCATGGAGAAGCTGGGGGCGGCGGAAGCCCAGAGGCAGCAGGCCCACGTCCCCGTATGCACCGTGGACGAGTTCGCGCAATACGACGGCATCATCTTCGGAGCACCCACCCGTTTCGGGGCGGTGTGCGGCCAGATGCGGCAGTTCCTCGATGCGACGGGACAGTTGTGGATGAAAGGTGCCCTGGTCGGCAAAGTGGGCAGCGTCCTGACCAGCACGGCCACGCAGCATGGCGGCCAGGAATCCACCATCCTGGGCTTCCATACGACGCTCCTGCATCACGGCATGGTGATTGCCGGCTTGCCTTATTCCTTCCAGGGCCAGATGGGCGTCGGGGAGGTCACCGGCTGTTCCCCCTACGGGGCCTCCACCATTGCCGGCCCGGACGGCCGACGCCTTCCCAGTGACAACGAGCTCGCTGGCGCCAGATACCAAGGCGAATACGTGGCCAAGCTCGTGAAGAAGCTGACGGCGTGAGAAATCGCCTCCCTACGAGGGAGTGAAGTCGTTTGGTACGCTTATCGCGGCTCTTTTCTGGGACGTCTCAAGTTTGGCTCGCTTGGCTCGATAAGGAGGAGTAGGCATGTGGTTTTTTAGACTGGTCATGCCCTTGGGTTTGTGAAAGATACACGAGAGGAGCCAGTGCACTGACCTGCGTGAGCCAGCGAAACGATGCTCCGAGACGTGTGGAAGGAGTCGCCTGATGTCCACCAGCGTT
>CAVVRJ010000049.1:0-8720 GCA_963750205.1 uncultured Planctomycetota bacterium | reverse complement strand
TATGCGGATGACCTGGGCTACGGCGACGTCGGGTGCTACGGGGCGACGAAGGTCGCGACACCCAATGTGGACCGGCTGGCCCGCGCGGGCGTACGGTTCACCAATGCCCATTCGGCCGCCGCGACCTGCACGCCGTCACGCTATGCCCTGCTGACCGGCGAGTATGCCTGGCGGCAAAGGGACCGGCGTGCTGCCCGGCGATGCCCGGCTGATCATCGAGCCGGGCCGCACCACGCTGGCTTCGCTGATGAAGCGGGCCGGGTACCGACCGGCGCGGTCGGCAAGTGGCATCTCGGGCTGGGAGCCGCCGACATCGACTGGAATGGCGAGATCCGGCCCGGCCCGCTCGAAATCGGCTTCGATTACTGCTTCTTTTTCCCGGCCACGGGCGACCGCGTGCCGTGCGTTTTCGTGGAGAACCATCGCGTCGTCGGCCTGGACCCCAAAGACCCCATCCAGGTCAGCTACGAGCAAGCCCGTGGGCGACGAGCCCACCGGCAAAGACCACCCGGAACTGCTCAAGATGCACCCCAGCCACGGCCACGACCAGACCATCGTCAACGGCATCAGCCGGATCGGCTACATGAGCGGCGGCAAGTCGGCCCGCTGGGTGGATGAGGATATGGCCGACACGCTCACCGGCAAGGCCGTGGCGTTCATCGAAAAGCACAAGGACGGAACCCTTTTTCCTCTACTTCGCCACGCACGACATCCATGTCCCCCGCGTGCCCCACCCGCGTTTCGCCGGCAAGAGCGGCTTGGGCCCGCGCGGCGACGTGATCCTGGAATTCGACTGGTCCGTCGGCGCGATCCTCGAAACGCTCGACCGCCTCGAACTCGCCGGCGACACGCTCGTGATTTTCTCCAGCGACAACGGCCCGGTGGTCGATGATGGATATAAGGATCAGGCTGTCGAGTTATTGGACGGGCATAAGCCCGCGGGACCGCTGCGCGGCGGCAAGTACAGTGCCTTCGACGGCGGGACGCGCGTGCCGTTCGTGGTCCGCTGGCCGGGACGGGTCAAGCCGGGCGTCTCGGAGGCCCTGGCCTGCCAGATCGATTTTATGGCCTCCCTGGCGGCGTTGACGGGCCAGAAACTCGATTTCAACGATGCGCCGGACAGTTTTGACGTGCTCGGGGCCCTGCTCGGCCGGACGCCGACGGGCCGGGACCACTTGGTGGAGCACGCCGGCACGCCTGTCCCTGCTTCAAGGAGATTGGAAGTACATCGAGCCGAACAAAGGGCCCCGGATGAACGTCAGCACCAATACGGAGATGGGCAACGATCCCCAGCCCCAACTGTACCACCTGAAGGACGACCTGGGCGAAAAGAATAATGTCGCGACACAATATCCGGACGCGTGAAGGAGATGGCGGCCCTGTCCAGAAGATCCGGCAGCAGGGACGAAGCCGTGCCCGTCATAGAATCCGGATTTCTGCTTGACAGAGCCCCCGGTTGGGGCAATTTAGGATCGGTTTGTGTGCTACCGAGTGTGTGACCTGTGTTTTTCAGTGAGGTTTTGGAGGTCCATTATGAGATGTCGCTTCTGTGTTTCCACGGCAACATGCCTCGTGCTCACGCTGCTGTTCACGTCCTCCGCGTGGGCGTACTTCCAACCGTCGGTCAACCTCGGCTACACCAGCTTCATGGATGGCGCCCCGCCGGCCGGTCCGGGCTTCTACGTCGCGGAGTACCTCTCCTACTACACAGCCAATAGCTGGCGAACAACCCTGGCATCCCCAATCCCAGCGTCGATGTCTGGGCCAACCTGAATCAGTTCCTGTACCAGTCGGACACGGCGTGCTCTTCGGCGGCAAGTGGGGCCTCGATGTCATCGTGCCGTTCGCCTGGATCGATACCACCCGGACGTCCAATTCCCCGGTGACGGCGGCGGCATGGGCGACCTGCTGGTCGGCCCCTACCTGCAATGGGACCCCATCATGGGCGAGAACGGCCCGATCTTCATGCACCGCATCGAGCTCCAGACCATCTGGCCGACCGGCTTGTACTCCGACCAGAAGATTCTGAACCCCGGGAGCAACCACTTCTCCTTCGACCCCTACTGGGCCGGCACGTTCTTCTTCACGCCCCAGTGGACCGCCTCCTGGCGTGTGCACTACTTGTGGAATGCCGATAATGACGACCCATTTGTGGGCTTCTGCGCCGACAAGGTCGAGCCGGGCCAGGCGTTCACGCCAATTTCGCGACTGATTATGAGGTCCTGCCGAAGCAGTTGCGCGTCGGCGTCAACGGCTACTATCTGCAGGAAATCACGGACTCGAAACTGGACGTCGGCGGCGCGTCCCTGCGCAAGGCCGGGAACAGGTTCTCGCCGTAGGCCCCGGCCTTCTGTTCAGCTTCTCGCAGAACACGCACGTGTTCTTCAACGCCTATTTCGAGACGCTCGTCCACAATCGCCCCCAGGGCGACCTCTTTGTCCTGCGTCTCGTGCATCACTTCTAATCGACTCTCTCCCAGACCGGAGCATGAGCTTGCCCCTCCCGCTGGAGGACAAGCCTCGTGCTCCGCTTCCTAGCCCCTCCGAAGCCATAGACCGGCTCAGGGATTAAGGCTTGGCTATAGGCTCGGACATCGTCGAGCAGACCCGACCAGAAGCTGCCTGGTTCGAGGCCCTTTCCTGCTCCGAAATAGAAATCGGCGATGGATGACTTCAAAGCGTTGAGCTTGCGTGTGTCGGCGGCGACTTCTTTGCCATCCACGTAGAGACGCCGCCCCGAGCCGTCCCAGACGAGCCGGAGGCCATGCCAGGCACCGTCCGTGACAACCGCACTGGAAACAAGCGGCTGTTGTGACGCGGCCGCCGTCCGTCAGCCGCGTCAATCAAGGCCGGTCGTGGTGTCCGTGCCGAGCCAGACTTCACCCGTCCCCATCTTGTCGGACTGGGACAGGATCGTCTGGCCGGGCCGGCCGCCTGGGACCGAGAGCAATACCGTAATGCCCGACTCCGGATCCAGAATGTTGCTCGTGCTGATATAATCGTCCACGCCGTCCAACTCCATGCGCCACCGACTCTCCTCCGGCGGATTGCCAGAGCGGGACACCGTGCACCACCCCCTCAATATGGCCCAGGCTATCGTGGACTACGGTCCCTTCGCTCTCGTCGAGCTTCCAATAGCCAACCAGGCCGGGATACGTCACCCAGAACCGTGCCAAGCCGCCGAGGTCCAGCCAATTGATGACGCTGTCGCCGTTGGGCACCGGAGCGACATCGAGGGACGGGTCGCTCTGCCGCCACAGCAGGGCCAGCGCGCAAAATCTGTGAAATTGACGATCCCGTCGTGATTGAAATCCAGCGAGAACCGCACACCGAGCAGATACGGAGCGATGGTTTGAGCCATTACCCCGGCCCCCACGGCGTTGGGATGAATTCCATCGGGAAACAAGCTCCCATCCGCCACGGCCGTGTAGAGGTCGATCACCGGGACGTTCTTCTCCTGCCCGATCCGATCGATCAGCGGCAGAATCTCGTTGCGAATGATGTCCGGCTGAATGCTGTAATTCACGTAGAAAGCGGGGACAGCGCTTGCAGATCCACACCACGGCGCGCTGGGCCACCCGCGAAAGACATCGATCATGGTCTCGTAATCTGAGACCAAATCGCTTTTATATTGCCAATTCTGCGGCTTGGAGTCGTTGGTCCCCAGCATAATGACCACGATATCGGGGTTGCACATTGCGCCTGCTGTAAGCGGTCTGATTCACATAGGGCAAATCGCCCTTGGTCAGGAGCGTCGCCCCGCTGACACCGAAGTTCTGGACCTTCCACGCCGGATCGTACCGCTGCAGGTTCCGCTGCAACTGCGACGGATAACTATCCTGCGCCGGGTTGGCAATGCCGGAGCCGTAGGTGATGCTGTCCCCCACGCAGGCCACGAGCTTCGCTTGAACCGGGGATGCTGCCCCCCAGAGATCAACGTCACAGCGAGCTAACACGATAGTCTTCATATCTTCACCCCTCTCAATCAGATCGTCTTATCGTCAAACGGTTGCGACTCGTCTCGTCAGGACGTCTGATGGCAACCGTCAGACGAGCTTCGCACACCGGTTGACGACGCGTCGCCATTTTCTCGGCCGCTTGTCGCTCCTCTTTGGGGCGGGTCTTCCACCGGCGGTGCAGCCACCATTATTGCGTCGGGTCCTCGCGGACGAAATCTTCAATCGCCTTGGTATACTCGGCACTGACCCACGTGAGCGGGTCGTCCTTGTCGGCCCATTCCTGCGGAAAGATGATTCGGCTCAGAATGTAGTTGAAGTGGAACCGATTGCCGACGCGCCGGGTACAGCCTATGATGATCGGCAGGTTGTACGTGATTGCCAGCAGGCCGATGCTTTTGTAGGTGCTGGCCTTGCGGCCGAAAAAAATCGACAAAGATGCCCTTGCGGCCGGCGTCCTGATCGGCAATGAAACCGATCGTGCTGCCTCGCTTGATGAATTTCGGGCATCATCTCGGCGGCGCCTTTTTTGTCGATCAGCTTCAGTCCGTGCCGCTGCCGCACGCGGTACAAGAAACGGTTGAGGTACCTGTTGTCTAAGGGCCGGGCGATGCCCACGATATCGAAATTGAAGAGACCGGCCATGTACCCGATGAGCTCAAAATTGCCGTAGTGGGCCGTCACCATGATCGTGCCCTTGCCCTCCTTGATCAGCCATTTCGGGTGTTCGGCCTTCTCGAAATGTGCATATTGGCGACGGTTCTGCTTCTGGACCACCCGGGGCGTGACCAGGACATCGACCGTCAGCATGACAAGCTGCTCGAAGCTCCTGCGACCTGTCTGTTGAATCCACTCCTCGGATTTCTCCGGAAAAATGGCCCGCAGGTTATCCAACGCCCGCTGCCGGCCGCGGTGGTAGTGCTTCCACAGCAGGTCGCCCAAAAAACAGGCAATCTGCAAGCTCGTCTCGACAGCGGAGGAGGTAGAGGAAGATCATGAAGACGCGCACGGCCGCATACAGCACCCAGTCGAGAATCGGATGCGGTTTTTTTTTCTTCTTTTTCTTGAGTTCCTGGGGCCAAATCATCATCCATCATTTTACGACCGCAGCCCCTGTTGTCAAGGTCGCGACGCCCCATCGGGGAATCCCCGATGGCAAAATAAGGGATTTCCTTATCTTATCCATTTCCACCGGTAATCTATACTATTGGCAAGTGAGGTAAGGAGGAAGTCGGCCGATCAGAGGTTGGAGGTGGCCTGAGTATGAATATCGAGCAGCTTGCCACGCAGGAGGAGCAGTGGCTGAGCAAGCAGCGGAGCTTCGTGAAGGACCGGGAGTTCTCTACGAGCAGACCGGCATCTACGCCGCGTGGCAAATTTCTTCGCGCAGTACGTGGCCCTCGCCCGAGAAGGTAACTTGGAAGCACTCAAGCGAGCTATGTATTTCGCTTGGGCCTATCGCTCAATCGCGCGCCTGATCACGGGCCTCAAGGACCTCGACGAAGGGATGCTTCGAGAAACCCTTGAGATCGCCGATAAGTTGGTCAGGAGAGCCGGCTGGATGGAGAGTTGGAATGGATGCTGCCTTATTACTACGTCGTGGAACGCTCGTATTTGGACCGCTTTGAGGATTTGGACGCCCTCAAGAGAGTGAGCCGCGAACATCCATTCCTATACCGCAGCCGTTGCTTGGACGTCTCTTTCGAGCATCGCGGCCAGATGGGTGACTATTGGCAGGCGGAACAAACGCACCTACGACACTGGCCGTAGAGCGAGGCGCACCTGCACCGGCACGTGTAGGATGGGTTTTAGCCCATGCGGAAATCCACGTCGCTGATAAGAGCAGCATGGGCTAAAGCCCATCCTTGTATGTTACGGGTAACCAGATATTCTGTGCTTTGGCAGGAGATGTTCGGGCGGTTCGGTGGGTGGCCACCCACCGAACCGCGGCGGCGACGAGGTCGTCCCATCCTGGGGCTGAGAGCCCGTGTGTAGCCGGATCCGTCGTCGCACCGTTGCTACTACCCCGAACAGTCGCCGGAGCCATTGTATCCCATGAGCTCGTATACGCAAGGAAGGGGAATTTTATGAAAGTGGTGGGAATCGACATCAGTAAGCACTATTTCGATCTGCATCTCCTGCCCGAAGGCCAAACCGCCCACTATGCCAACGACGCCGAAGGCATCGCCCAGTGCCGCCAATGGCTGCTCCAGGTTCGCCCCGAACGAGTCGTCCTGGAAGCCACCGGCGGCTACGAGTGGGCCTTGACCCTGGACCTGCAGACGGCCGGTCTGCCGGTCATCGTGGTCAATCCCCGGCGGGTGCGGGACTACGCCCGCTCGCAGGGCCGACTGGCCAAGACCGACCGAATCGACGCGCGGGTCCTCGCCGAGTTCGCGCTGAGCCCGCGGGTGCAGCCCCGGGAGTTGCCCACGGTCGAAGCCCACCAGCGGCTCGCCTGGCTGGCCCGTAAGCGGCAACTGGTCGAAATGCATGTGGCTGAACGCAATCATCTGGAGCACGCCACCGAAAACTCCATTGTCCAGAGTGTCCGCCGGGTTCTCACCGTAATAGAAAAGGAGATCGCCAAAATCGATAAGCAACTCGCCGCCGCCGTCGCGGCCGATCCGCACCTGCAACGCAAGGCGGAAATCCTCGATTCCACTCCCGGGATCGCCCGGGCCACGGCCGTGGCTCTCGTCACCGAACTGCCGGAACTCGGCCGCGTCAACCGGCGGGAGATTGCCGCCTTGGTGGGACTGGCGCCGATGAACCGCAACAGCGGCCAGTTCCGTGGCAAACGCACCACCGGCGGCGGACGGGTCCGCCTCCGCACCGCCTTGTACATGCCCATGCTGACGGTCATCCGCTGCAATCCGACGCTGCGCCGCTTCTACCAGCGGCTCCTGGACAACGGCAAACCCAAGATGACCGCCTTCGTCGCCGCCATGCGCAAGCTGCTAACCATCCTCAATACCCTGATCAAAAAGGATCAACTATGGAATCCCCAAATCACCTGACGGGCAGTTCCGACGCGATGCGGGCGGGCCCTCTCGTCTTCTCCGCCTACCATGCTATTGGCCCAAAGCGGAAAATGCCGGGGGTCTGGGGGCAGAGATTTTTTTTTTTTTTTTTTTTTTTTTTTTTTTTTTTTTTTTTTTTTTTTTTTTTTTTTCTTTTTTTTTTTTTTTTTTTTTCGCAGGTTGTGAAAAAATTGGCCTTGACAGGCATGGTAGAATAATGGACATGAAGGATCAAGGAATTCTACTCGGAATGGAATCCCAGGTCAGCGGGATTGAAACCGCCTCCGAAGCACGTCCCCCCATCGGCTCTTTACGGTTCCGGCGGCCGGACCGGTCCCAGATGCGGCTGGTGCCGGTAGCCTTGGACGAGACGATCCCCCCGGAACACCACGTGCGGGTCGTGTGGGAAGTGGTGACGCGGCTGGATTTGTCGGGCTTTACCGCAGGGCTCAAGGTCTGTGCGGGCGAGGCCGGGCGGTCGGCGACCGACGTACGCCTGCTGGTGGCCTTGTGGCTGTATGCCGCAACCCAAGGGGTGGGCAGCGCGCGGGAGTTGGCGCGGTTGTGTGAGTATCATGACGCCTATCGCTGGCTCTGTGGTGGGGTCCGGGTGAACTATCACACCCTGAGCGATTTTCGGGTGGACTACGAGAAGGCCTTGGACGGACTGCTGACGGAGGTGCTGGCGATGCTGCTGGAGCGGAAGATCGTCCACGTGCAGCGGATCAGCCAGGATCGACTGCGCGTGCGGGCCAGCACGGCCAAAGCAGCTTCCGGCGGGAAGAACGGTTACAGAGCTTGCTCGAACAAGCGCAAGCCCAGGTGGCAGCTCTCAAGGCCCAGCGGGAGGCCCCCGCCGGTGCGGACCGCAACGCCCGCCAAGTGGCCGCGCGGGAACGAGCGGCGCCGAACCTGGAGCGCATGAACAAGGCCCTGGCGACGTTGGAGGAAGTCAAGAAGGTCAAAGCTCGGCCGCGGGAAACCACCGGGACAAGCCGCGTCCACCGCGGGCGTCTACGACCGACAGCGAGGCCCGCGTCATGAAGATGCCCGACGGGGGCTTTCGTCCGGCGTACAATGTGCAGGTAGCGACGGATACGGATTCGCGCACCATCGTGGAAGTGGACGTGACCAATGAAGGGACGGACAAGACCCAAAGCGAGCCGATCCGGGAACAGGTCCAAGAGCGAACGGGCGACCTGGTACAGGAGCATTTGGTCGATGGCGGTTTCGTGAAGTTGGAGCAGATCGAGCGGGCCGAGCAGGCCGGGGTCAAGATGTACGCTCCGCCGCAGCAATCGCGGACGTATCTCGATCCGTACCGGGTCCGGGAAACCGACAGCCCGGAACTCGCGGCGTGGCGGACCCGCATGGCCACGGCCGAGGCCAAGGCCATCTATAAGGAACGGGCCTCCACCATCGAGACGGTCAACGCGGACTTGCGGACCTATCGAGGGCTGGGTCCGTTCCTGGTACGCGGGCTGAGAAAGGTTCGTTGTGTGGTGCTGTGGTCTGCGCTGGCGTACAACCTGATGCACTTCGGCCAAGTGTTGCTGAGCAATTGAGACTCCAGAAAGGGTGCGGATTGCCGCCGTGACGATATAATAGGATCGCCGGAGGTCCAGACAGACAGTCGGGCGCGTTGTGGGCGTAGGTTCAATATTTACCGAATAAACAAAGCCCGACCTTGGCACAGAGACAAAATCGAAGTCCTGTCACAATTCGAGTTCTTTCACAGCCTC
>CAVVRJ010000048.1:0-240149 GCA_963750205.1 uncultured Planctomycetota bacterium | reverse complement strand
AAAAAACTGTTCGTATCGCATGCAGAATAAGGAGGCACGCAATTATGGCAGCGAAAGAACTGGCGTTTGACGTGGAAGCCCGAGCCAAGCTGCTGGCCGGAGTGGAAAAACTGGCGGCGGCGGTCAAAGCGACGCTGGGCCCGCGCGGCCGCAATGCCGTGATCGATAAGAGCTGGGGCGGCCCGACCGTGACGAAGGACGGCGTGACCGTGGCCGATGAAATCGATCTGACGGATAGGGCCGAGAACCTGGGGGCCAAGCTCGTAAAGCAAGCCGCCAGCAAGACTTCCAAGATCGCCGGCGACGGCACGACCACCGCGACCGTGCTGACCGAGGCCCTGTTCAAGGAGGCCTACAAGAACCTGACGGCCGGCGCCGACGGCATGGCCCTCAAACGCGGCATGGAGGCGGCGGCCAAGGCCGTCACCGATAAGCTGGCCACGCTGGCCAAGCCGGTGGACATCGCCAAGGCGAACGAGATCATCAACGTTGCCTCCGTGTCGGCCAACAACGACCGCGAGATCGGCAAGATCATGGCCGAGGCGTTTCAGCGGGTCGGCAAGGACGGCGTCATCACGGTCGAGGAGGCCAAGAGCTTCGAGACGACCATCGAGTTCGTCGAGGGCATGCAGTTCGACCGCGGGTACCTGTCGCCGCATTTCGTGACGGACCCGGATAAGATGGTGTGCGAGCTGGAGAAGCCGCTCGTCCTCGTGTACGAGGAGAAGATCAGCAACGTGTCCAAGCTGATCCCGCTGCTGGAGAAGATCGCCCAGGCCAAGCGGTCGCTGCTGATTATCGCGGAAGACGTGGAGAGCGAGGCCCTGGCCATGCTGGTCGTCAACAAGCTCAAGGGCATTCTGAAGGTGGCCGCGGTCAAGGCCCCCGGCTACGGCGACCGCCGCAAGGCCATGCTCGAAGATATCGCCGTGCTGACCGGCGCCGAGCCCATCTTCAAGGACCTCGGCATCGAGTTGGACAAGGTCAACCTGTCGCAGCTCGGCCAAGCCCGCAAGGTCACGATTGACAACGATAACACCACCATCGTCGAAGGGGCCGGCAGCCAGGACGCGATCAAGGGCCGGATCAAGCAGATCAAGGATGAGATCGAGAAGACGACGAGCGATTACGACCGCGAGAAGCTCCAGGAGCGTTTGGCCAAGCTGACCGGCGGCGTCGCCCAGATCAACGTCGGGGCCGCGACCGAGGCGGAGATGAAGGAGAAGAAGGCCCGCATCGAGGACGCCCTGCACGCGACCCGCGCCGCCATTGAGGAAGGCATCGTCCCGGGCGGCGGCGTGGCCCTGATCCGCTGCATCGAGGCCGCCAAGTCGGTCAAGCTCCAAGGCGACGAGAAGACCGGCGCCGAGATCCTGGCGCGGGCCCTGCGGATGCCCTGCTACTGCATCGCCTACAACGCCGGCGCCACGGCCAACCTCGTGGTCAACAAGGTCTGCCGAGGGCCAAGGCTCGTTTGGCTACAACGCGGACACGGACACCTACGAGGACCTCGTGCAGGCCGGCGTGATCGATCCGGCCAAGGTGACGCGGATCGCCCTGCAGAACGCCGTCAGCATTGCGGGCCTGCTGCTGACCACCGATTGCCTCGTCACCGAGAAGCCCAAGAAGAAGGACGAAATGGGTCCCGGCGGGCCGCACGGCCACGGCATGGGCGAAGAAGACATGGACATGATGTAAGCCGTGTTCGAGGAGTACGCCTATGACCCGTGTGCAACATTGGCTGCGGTTGAGTGCTCTGGCCTGGAGCGTGCTGGTGTGGAGCGGCTTAGGTCTCCACACCGCCACCGCCCAGGACCAGAGTTCGCCGAGCAACGACAAGCGGACCGAGTGGTTCCGCGACAGCAAATTTGGCCTCTTTGTGCATTGGGGCATCTACTCGGTGCCCGCGGGCGAGTGGAAGAACGGCAAGGACCACGCCGAATGGATCATGCTCACCGGCGACATCAAGTCGGCCGAGTATGAGAAGTTCGCGACGGGGTTCAACCCGGTCAAGTTCAACGCCCAGGAGTGGGTGCAGCTCGCCAAAGACGCCGGCATGAAGTACCTCGTGATTACGAGCAAGCATCATGACGGCTTCTCCATGTACGACAGCAAGCTGACGGAGTACGACATCATGCAGGCCACGCCGTTCGGCGCGACCCCATGAAGGAGCTGGCGGCGGCCTGTCAGCAAGCCGGCCTGAAGTTCTGCTTCTACTATTCCGTCGCGGACTGGCACTATCCGGACTTCCCGGCCAAGTACTCGCAACGGGCCAGGAATTCCCAGGACGGTTTCCACGGCAACCCGAACCCCAACGCCGATCTGAACAAGTACGTCGAGTACATGAAGGGCCAGGTCACGCGAGTTGCTGAGCAACTACGGCCCCATCGGGATCATGTGGTTCGACGGCGGCGGCTCGTTCAACAAGCAGCCGATGGCCGAGCTGATCCACGCCCAGGAGATCATCGACCTGATCCATAAGCTGCAACCGATGTGCCTGGTCAACAATCGGCTGGGTCTGCCGGCCGACTACGGCACGCCGGAGCAGCGCATCCCGGGCCAGGCCCAGAAGAACCTCTTCGAGGTCTGCATGACCCTGAACCGGCACTGGGGCTACAATAAGTATGACCAGGACTGGAAGTCGCCCGAGACCATCGTCCGCAACCTCGCGGACATCGCGGGCAAAGGCGGCAACTACCTGCTCAACGTCGGCCCGACCTCCGAGGGAACGATTCCCGAAGGCTCGGTCCGCACGCTTCGCGAAGTCGGCAAGTGGATGAAGGTCAACGGCGACAGCATCTATGGCACGACGGCCAGCCCGTTCGCCAAGACGCCGTGGGGCCGGTGCACCGCCAAGAGCGGCAAGCTCTATCTGCACGTGTTCAACTGGCCGGCGGACGGCAAGCTCGCCGTGCCCGGCCTGAAGAACCAGGTCACGAAGGCTTATCTGCTCGCCGCCCGCGACAAGACCTGTGCTGTCACGGCCGTGAACGAGCAGGTCACGATCGCGGTGCCGCCGGAGATGCCGGACAAGATCGACACGGTCCTGGTGCTGGAGATTCAAGGCGATCCGCAGGTGAGCTGATCGCCGTCTATTATGGAGGCCATAATGATCAAAGCAGGATGTAAACGTTGGATTGCAATCGGGGCGGTGCTGCTGAGCCTGTTGGTCGCTCTGTACCTCGCCACCGGCTGCAACGGCCAGACGAAAGCCGGCTCGGCCGAGCAGAAGGCGACGACGAAAGCCAGTTCCGCCAAGGAGAAGACGTTGACGAAAGACGAGCGGATGGCTTGGTGGCGGGAGGCCCGGCTGGGGCTGTTCATTCACTGGGGCCTGTACGCGGTGCCCGCCGGCACGTACAAAGGCGAGCGGGTCAACGGCATCGGCGAGTGGATCATGAACAACGGCAAGATCCCCGTCGCGGAGTATGAGAAGTTCGCCGAGCAGTTCAACCCCGTCGGGTTCAACGCGGACGAATGGGTCCGGCTGGCCAAGAACGCGGGCATGAAGTACATCGTCATCACCAGCAAGCATCACGACGGTTTTGCGATGTACGGCTCGAAGGTCAGCAAATACAACATCGTGGACGCCACGCCGTTCAAGCGCGACCCCATGAAGGAGCTGGCCGCGGCCTGCAAGAAGGAAGGCATCAAGCTGTGCTTCTATCACTCGATCATGGACTGGCACCATCCGGACGCCCAGGCCCCCTTCTACCCGAACTATAACGACACGAGCAAGTCCAACCCGAACTTCGACCGCTACGTCGAGAACTATATGAAGCCCCAGCTTGCCGAGCTGCTGACGAACTACGGCCCCATCGGCGTGCTGTGGTTCGATGGCGAGTGGGTCAAGGACTGGACCGAGCCCCAGGGCAAGGCGCTGTACGCCTACGTCCGCAGCCTGCAGCCGACGATCCTTATCAACAACCGCGTCGGCAAAGGCCGCCAAGGGATGGAAGGCCTGAGCAAGAGCGCCGGAGGACGCGGGCGACTTCGGCACGCCCGAGCAGCAGGTGCCCGCGACCGGGCCTTCCCGGCGTGGACTGGGAAACCTGCATGACCATGAACGACACGTGGGGCTTCAAGTCCTACGACGACCATTGGAAGTCCACCGAGGAGCTGATCCGCACGCTCGTGGACATCGCCAGCAAAGGCGGCAACTTCCTGCTGAACGTCGGGCCGACGCCCGAGGGCCTGATCCCGGAGGCCAGCGTCCAGCGGCTGACGGAGATGGGCAAGTGGATGGCCGTCAACGGCGCGAGCGTCCACGGCACCACGGCCAGCCCGTTCGGCCGGCCCGCGTGGGGCCGCTGCACCGCCAAGGCCAACCAGCGCTACCTGCACGTGTTCCAGTGGCCCGCGGACGGCAAGCTCGCCGTGCCGCTGGCCGGAGCCCAGGTGGACAAGGCTTATCTGCTGGCCGACCAGAAGCAAACGAAGCTGCCGGTGACGGCGGGCGCGGATCAGGTCACGATCTCCCTGCCCGCGACGGCGCCGGATGCGATCGATAGTGTGGTCGTACTCGTACTGAAGAACAAATAGGCTGTTGTCAGGAATACTTGTTGGAGAAGGAGTACCGAAGTATGGAACTGCGACCATTGGATGACAGAGTGGTGATCAAGCCGTCGGAAGCCCAGGACAAGACCGCGGGAGGGATTTTCCTGCCGGATACGGCCAAGGAAAAACCGATGATCGGCAAGGTCCTGTGGGTCGGCCCGGGCAAGATGCAGGACGACGGCAAGCGGGCCCCCATGTCCGTCAAGAAGGGCGACGAGGTCATCTACGGCAAGTACATGGGCAACGAGATCGAGATGGACAGCGAGAAGTACGTGATCGTCAAAGAAAGCGACCTTCTCGGCATTGTGGAGAAGTAATATGGCAAAACAACTGATGTTCGATGATACGGCCCGGACGGAGCTGCGCAACGGGCTCAAGCAACTGGCCGCCGCGGTCAAGGTCACCCTCGGCCCCACCGGCCGCAACGTGATTCTGCACAAGAGCTGGGGCTCGCCCCGGATCACCAAGGACGGCGTCTCGGTCAGCAAGGAAATCGAGCTGCCCCAGCCGTTCGAGAACATGGGCGCCAAGATGGTCAACGAGGTCGCCAACAAGACCTCCGACGTCGTCGGCGACGGCACGACGACCTCCATCGTGCTGGCCGAGGCCATCTACCTGGAGGGCCTCAAGCACGTGGCGGCCGGCGCCAACCCGATGGCGATCTACAAGGGCATTGCCAAGGCCACCGAGATCGCGGCCGGCTTCATCAAGGACGCCGGCGTGCCGGTCAAGGGCCACGATGACATCGCCAAGGTCGGCACGATCAGCGCCAACAACGACGCGTCCGTCGGCAAGATTCTGGCCGACGCGATGGACGCCGTCGGCAAAGAAGGCGTGATCGAGATCGAAGAAGGCAAGGGCATCGACAACGAGCTGACCCTCGTCAAAGGCATGCAGTTCGACCGCGGCTACATCTCCCCCTACTTCGTGACCGATCCGGAGACGCTGGAGACGGTCTTCGAGGACGCCTACATCCTGCTGCACGAGAAGAAGATTTCCAATGTCCGCGAGTTCATCCCGCTGCTGGAGAAGATCGTCCAGTTGGGCCGGCCCCTGCTGATCGTGGCCGAGGACATCGAGGGCGAAGCGCTGGCGGCGCTGGTCATCAACCGCCTGCAGGGCGTGCTGAAGGTCTGTGCCGTCAAGGCCCCCGGCTTCGGCGACCGGCGCAAGGCCATGCTCCAGGACATCGCGATCCTCGCCGGCGGCGAGGTCATCACGGAAGACCTCGGCATCAAGCTGGAAAACGTCGAGCTGTCCCAACTGGGCCAGGCCAAGAAGATCGTCGTGACGAAAGACAACACGACGCTCATCGAAGGCGCGGGCCGCAAGAAGGACGTCCAGGCCCGGTGCGATCAGATTCGCGCCCAGATCGAGAAGACGACCAGCGATTACGACCGCGAGAAGCTCCAGGAGCGTCTGGCGAAGCTGACCGGCGGCGTGGCCATCATCAAGGCCGGCGCCCCGACCGAGACCGAGATGAAGGAGCGCAAGGACCTGCTCGACGACGCCCTGCACGCCACGCGGGCGGCGGCGGCCGAAGGCATCGTGCCCGGCGGCGGCGTCATCTTCCTCCGCGCCCTCAAAGAGGTCGAGAAGGCCCGCGGCAAGGCCAAGGGCGACGAGAAGGTCGGCTTCGACATCATCGTCCAGGCGCTGCAGTCCCCCACCGCGCAGATCGCCGACAACTCGGGCCAGCCCGGCGACGTCGTCGTGGCCGAGCTGCTCGAAAAGCTCGACGGGAATAAGAATATCGGCTATAACGCCAACACCGGGGAATACGTAGACATGTTCAAGGCCGGGATCGTCGATCCGGCCAAGGTGGCGCGCACGGCGTTGGAGATGGCCGCTTCCGTCGCCGGCTTGATGCTGACGACCAACGTGCTGATCACCGAAGTGAAGGAAAAAGAGGAAGAGCCGGTCCACGGCTCGGTCCGATAGAAGTTGAGAAGTTTGATGTGGGAAGTGTGAAGTTTGATGGTAAGATGCTCTGATGCGGGAGCCGGCTTCCTGCAATCAACCATCAAACTTCACACTTCACACTTCTTTTGCAACCATGGCCAAGCAGGACTATTATCAAGTTCTGGGCGTCGAGAAGAACGCCTCGCCCGAGGAGATCAAGCGCGCCTATCGGCGGATGGCGATCAAGTACCATCCGGACAAAAACCCCGGCAACAAAGAGGCCGAGGCGAAGTTCAAGGAGTGCGCCGAGGCTTACGAAGTCCTGAGCGATCCGGACAAGCGCAAGCAGTATGACCAGTACGGTCACGAAGGGCTCCGCGGGCACCGGCATGCACGACTTCTCCCGGATGAACGTCGAAGACATCTTCAGCATGTTCGGCTTCGAGGATTTCTTCGGCAGCGTGTTCGGGGGCGGAGGCGGTGGCGGCCGGCGCGGGGGCCGGCGGGGTGGGCCGGCCCGCGGGTATGACCTCGAAACCGGCGTCGAGCTGACCCTGAACGAGGTGGCGAAAGGCACGGAGAAGACGATCGAGTTCACCCGGCAGGACCGATGCCCCGAGTGCGGCGGCAGCGGCGCCGCGCCGGGCACGCAGCCCGCCCGCTGCCCCATGTGCGGCGGCAGCGGCCAGGTCGCCAAAGGCGGCGGGTTCTTCCAGATGGTCTCGACGTGCCCGCAGTGCCAGGGGACCGGCCAGGTCGTCCGCACTCCCTGCCCGACCTGTCGGGGCAGCGGCCGCGTACCGAAGAAGCGGACGGTCACGATCCGCATCCCGGCGGGCGTGCACGAAGGCCAGGGCATTCGCGTCGCCGGCGAGGGCGAGCCCGGCCAGAGCGGCGGACCCAACGGCGATCTCTACGTCTACGTGCGGATCAAGCCGCACGAGTTCCTGGAGCGCGACGGCAACGACCTGGTCGCCGTCGTCCCGATCAGTTTCACCCAGGCCGCTCTCGGGGCCACGATCGACGTGCCCAGCCTGGACGGAACGCGGCAGCTCAAAGTCCCCGCGGGAGCCCAGTACGGCAGCATCTTTCGTATTCGCGGACAGGGGCTGCCCGACGTGCGGACCGGCCGCAGCGGCGATGAGCTGGTGCAGATTACCGTCGAAACGCCCACGAATCTGAATGCCCGGCAGGAGGAATTGCTGAGAGAGTTCGCGCAGACCGAAAACAAGCATGTCTCTCCCAAGTCGAGCAGCTTCTTCGAGAGACTCAAACGCATCTCGGAAGTGAACTCGGAGGAAGCAGGGCTTACTTGAATAATAACGTCTTACTCTCCGTTTTCCAGAAGTTCTTGGGTGACTGACTATGAATAACAAAACGACAAAACCGAACGAGGAAGAGGAACCGAAAGAGAACGCCCCTGCCCCACCAGCGAGCAGGAAGCCGAGCACTTCCGCCAGGAGTTGGAGAAGCTCCAGCAGGAAGTGGGCAAGCTCGGCCAGGAACTGGAAAACGCCCGGAAAGAGAAGGATGAGGTGTTCAGCCGGCTCCAGCGGGTCTATGCCGACTATGCGAATTTCCAGAAGCGGGTGCCGAAGAATATCGCCGACACCGTGGCGTATGAGAAAGAGCGGTTCATCCGGTCGTTTCTGCCGGTCCTGGACAACTTCGATCGCACGCTGCGGGAAGCCCGGTCGGCCCAGAACCTGGAAGCCGTCATCCAAGGCGTCGAGATCATCCGCAACCAGATGTTGACGATCCTCAAATCCTACGGCGTCGAGCCGATCGAGAGCCTCCAGGAGAAATTCGACCCGGCGCGGCACGAAGCGATGGTCCGCCGCTCCGAGCCGGACAAGGAGAACGACGTCGTTCTCGAGGAATTCCAGAAGGGTTATATCTTGAACGGGCGGGTCATTCGGCCCAGCCGCGTCGCCATCAACAAGGTCCAAGCCCCGGCCGAGGCGGTGCCCGCCCGGGCCACGGACCCTCAGCAGCAAACGCCCTCCACCGAAGAACGGGCCCCGGAACAGGGCACGGAAGCAACGGAGACCGTTTCGGAGGAATAGCGCCGCACGGAGTAAGAAGTATGCCGACGTACGCGTATAAGTGCGAAAATTGTCACCATGAGTTTGACGCCTTCCAGAGCATTACGGCCAAGCCGCTGCGCGAGTGCCCCGCCTGCGGCCAGAACACCCTGAAGCGTCTCATCGGCTGCGGGGCCGGAATCATCTTCAAAGGCTCCGGCTTCTACTGCACCGATTACCGCAGCGACGGCTACAAAACCGCCGCCAAATCGGATACCGGGGCCGCAAGAGCAAGACCGAGCGAACGAGAGAAGAAGCCGGAAACCAAGAACGACGCCTATCCCCCCGGCAAAGCCGAAGAAGAGCCCGAAGACGACGCCTGAGCCGGCGCTCTTCAATAGCCTCGAAGCAGCGCAGTAGACGCTCGTGATTAACAGCACATAAATCAGCGGACTGCGAACTTTGGTTGGCAGGGTAACCGCGATGGCAGCAAAATCCGAGCGGCAGTTCCAGGGGTTTTCACGCAAGACGTTCACGTTTCCTGCGCGACTTGGGGCGACACAATGACAAGGCCTGGTTTGAGGATCATCGGGCCCTCTATGAGGAGCACGTGCTGACGCCTCTGCGGGGCCTCGTCAATGACATGGCGGACTTCATGCTGGGGATCGACCTGTCATTCGAGGTCGCCCCGGCCGTGGGCAAAGCGATCTCCCGCATCTACCGCGACACGCGTTTCTCTGCGGATAAGTCGCCCTTCCGCGATTGCATGTGGATCACGTTCAAGCGCTCTGCGAAGGACTGGGCCCGCTATGTCCCAGGCTACTTCCTGGAGATCAACCCGACGTGGTATCGCTACGGCCTGGGTTTCTACGACGCCGCCCCGGACCTGATGGCCCGCTTTCGCCGGCAGATCGACGAAGACCCCAAGTCCTTCCTCAAAGCCGTCGCCTGGTTCGCCCAGCAGGACGTCTTCACCCTGGAAGGCGAGACGTACAAACGTCCCCTCGGCCAGGACAAGCCTGAGCCGATCCGCACCTGGTACCAGCACAAGAGTTTCTACCTGACCTGCAACCGCAAGATCGACGACGCGATCCTGTCACCGGCATTCGCCGACCAGCTCATGGACCATTTCGGCCTGGCCGCCCCACTCTACCACTACATCCACCGCATCGCCTCGCAGGTCCTCGACGCGCGACACTGATGCGGATTCCGAAGGAATCTCGTGCTCTTCGTTGTCCGTCTGCAGAAAGGGCGGTCCGGTATGGCTACACCGCGAGGCTATGATCCAGTCCCTTCCGCCGTTGATTCTCACTTTCCCCTTATCCCGCCTCCCTTTCGAGCCGATAGAACGCGTAGCAGAGGATTCTTGCATCTTTGATGGGGCCACCAAGGCGTTGGTCGTGGACTATTGACGATTGGCAGAGACGCCATGGGCTGACGGAGCCGGCACGATCGAAGGATTGACAATGGAAGAACCGCCATACAGTGGAAGCTCTTCGATATGGACCACATACGCCAGCAGCACGCTCAATTTGCGAAGGATGAAGAAGAGACGCTTCTGACGCTACGCTACTCGCAACTTGGTGAGTGGTTTGGTGTAATGAGGACGCTCTGCTCGCGTTCTGGCAAGCCCTTGCCGCAGGCCCTTCGGGAAGCTCTGGATGACAACAGGAAACTGACCAATGAACCGCTGATCAAACCGCAGCGGTTCAAACCGCAAGACGGAGAATCCTACATTCGCGACACAACTTCAAGGGAGCGCATACGCGAACCTGACTATGGCACCTTGTTGAAACAGGTGCGGACTGGGCCAGACCTTCTGCGGTTCTTCTGTATGTTATGCCCTCACGCTCGCGACGCCCTTCTGAACGGACAGCTTCCGGCCTATCCGTGGCGTGCATCAACTGTCATTACTGTAGACGCTACGCGGGGATGCGACAAGAACCAGAATGGGCGGGGGCCGCAAGGGAGTGGCACAACACGCGCGGAGGCAATTGACATAACCCCAAACGTCGGAAGTAAGCCGATACTGGGCGACTCTGTGAATCTGGGTATAGTCAGCGTTCACTGGAGGCATGTGGTTCAGCGAGTGCAGTGTCTCACGGGATGGAGAAAGATAGCTGCCATCGTTGTGGTTGCTCTCATTTTATTAGTGTTCGTAACGCGGTCCGTGTGGCTTCCCCTTGTACATTATTGCATCCACACAGGAGCGACAAAGTAGTATATCAGAGCGGGCGTATCGTGCATACTGGGGCCGCACTGCTCATTTGTGAAGGGCGGAGGGAAAGTGCGGCGGGTGGCGGGCCAAAACTGCGGCACCCCGGCCCTATGTACCCCGCCCGATACGGGGTGTCAATTGTTTCCTATTCACTTTTTCGATACGTCTTCCGGCCCCGGTTCCTCCGGGTCAGTTGAAGTCCTGTTGTCAGGCTGGGAGCCCCCAGGGTGGAGGCGATGCTGCGATTCCCGAAGCCGGTAGCTGGGACCGTTGGCCTCCAGGATATGCACCCGATGGGTCAAGCGATCCAGCAAGGCTCCGGTCAGCCGCTCCGAGCCGAAGACCTCGGTCCAGGATTCGAACGGCAGGTTCGTCGTCACAATCAGGCTCAGACGTTCGTACGCCCGACTGACCACCTCAAAGAGTAGCTCCGCGCCGGTCTTCGAGAACGGCACATAACCCAGCTCATCCAGAATCAAGATATCGTGACGCTCCAATTGCCGCAGGGTCCGCTCCACCTGGCGCTGTTCGGTCATCTCCAGCAAATGGGTGACCAGGGCCTTGACGGTGAAGAACCGCACGCGGCGGCCCTGCGTACAGCCGGCCAACCCCAGGGCACTGGCCAAGTGGGTCTTCCCCGTGCCGCTGTTGCCGACGAGCAGCACGTTCTCATGGCGCTCCACATACTCGCCCCCCATCAACTCGCGGATGAGCTTCTCGGAGATCGAGGGCTGCGCGGTGAAGTCAAAGGTATCCAGGGTCTTGAGGAGTGGGAACCGTGCCTTCTTGATCCGACGCTCGGCCGCGCGCTGCTCGCGGTCCAGGGCCTCCCGTTCCACCAGCCGCAGCAGGAAACTGACGTAGTCACAGTGGTCCTGGGTGCAGGCGGTCACCACGGCCGCATACTCCCGCAAGATCGTGGGCAGCTTCAATTGCTTCAAGTAGTGCGCCAGCAACAGGTGCGACGTGTTCTGGGTCATGCTTGGCCTCCCGATCCCAGCAGACCCGCATACACCCGCAGGTCCGCCGGCGCCACCTGGACCAGACGCAGGTGGGGCCGACCGGCCAAGTCGAAGGTCGTCTGACGCCAGGGCGGACGGTCGGGCAGGAACTGGGCCAAGCCGTCTTTCGTGTGCACGTGGTGCCGTAGGGCCTGCTCCACCGCCGCCGTCACGTCCGCCATCCGGTGCGTCTCCAGCAGACGCAGCACCTGGATGTATTCCCGGGTCCCGTGCTCCAGTTGGGCTTCCATGCGGTCGCGCAGCACCGCAAAGCAACGAGGCAGGTGCCACCCCTCGAACGGCTTGGCAAAGCCCAGTGAATGCGGTTTGCGCTCCAGCAGCGGTAAATAGTGCAGCGGATCGAAGAACTGCTGTTCTTTGCCCCAGCCGCGGGGGTGGACCGCAATCACTTCGTGCAACCGACAGATCTTCACGTGATCGAGATAGCCCTTGACCGTCACCTCCTGATAGGCGTAGGCCATCGGCACGGAGTAATCGTTGTCATCAAAGCGAACCAGCAGTTCGCTGTTGACTTGGGCCGGCTGAACCCGACAGGCCTCGAACGGCGTGAAGGGCAGGGGCAGAAAGGACAACTGTTCTTCCCCCAGCAACTGCTCTTTGATTCGGGTCTGGCCTCGCACCCGCCGACGCAGGTCATCCCGGCACCTCGTCAGCAAGTAGGCGTTCAGGTCTTCAAAGTCCCGCACCTGCGGCACTGGCACCAGGAAGTTCTGGCGGCTGTACCGCACCAGGCCCTCGACCACGCCCTTTTCATTCGCCCGCCGGACCAGGCAAAAGTGATAGCCGAACAGGTAGTGACTGACCAACTGCAGGAACCCCGCCGTCAGCTCCCGCAGCCGCGGCCCGAGGATCTTGACGATGGCGATCTTGCTGTTGTCATACGCGATCCGGCGGGGCACGCCCCCAAAGAAGGCAAAGGCGCGAACGTGCCCATCCCAGAACGTCTCGGTGCACTCCCGCTCATACGCCCGCACGAAGAACGCATCGGAATACGGCAGGGTCATCACGAAGAAGCAGACCTTCCGTAACACCCCGCCCATCTTCACCAACGCGTGTCCGAAATCCACCTGCGCTTCGCCCGGCGGATGCTGCAAGGGCAGGAACACCTCCTTGCCGGTCCGCCGGATCTCCCGGACCGCATCCTTGACGATCGTGTAGCCGCCCGTGAAGCCCTCCTGCTGCAGACGCTCCCAGATCCGCTTGGCGGTGTGACGCTGCTTCTTGTGGATGTGTTCGTCCTGCTCCAGGATCTCCCGAATCCGAGCCACATACGGATCAATCTTGGGCTTCTTCGGACGCTCACGCCGTTGATACCCGGGCGGCGGCGCGGGCTGCGCCAGAATCTTCTCCAGCGTCGTCCAATGCATCCCCGTCTCCCGCAGAATCTGACGCTTGCTGACGCCCTCGCGGAGTACTCTTCTCCGAATGTCCACCCACTGTTCCATACTGCAATACACTCCCTTTCCTTTCTGCTGAGACCCGCGTGATCGCCACGGCCTCCAGCGCCGTGAACGACCACGCATTCTCGCAGAACTCTTCTGGGAGTGCCGCACTTTTACTCCGCCCCGCCACCCGCCGCACTTTCCCTCCGCCCTTCACATCATTTCAGTGGCAAGTCAGGTATGCTGCCCCTAGATGTCATCGCAATGAGGATCGCCGATGGATTTTGTGACAGGGCTGGTTATTGCCGGTCTCATAGGCTATTCGATATTCAAGAATGCTCTTGGAGAGTCCGGTTCTCAGCGGCCACGTCCACCTGACGAAGGCTCACCCAGCCGTCCATTTGTGCCGAGTTCTGGAAGCTCCGGCGAACCCCAACGCACTGTGATTCCCCCTACGCCATTCGCATCGGCGAGTGACTGTTTGCGCGAGAATATGTGTCCTACGCGAGAATCAATACCTACGCATCTTGCCCTCGGCGATTCCGGCTGATATATTTGGACAAGCGGGAACAGCGGGGCAGCGACTTCAACCGGACCAGCCGGGGAGAAGAGTTCCATCGGGTGGTTGAACGGACTCTGACAGAGTACATAGGTGTGCGGATGCCAGAGTTGCGATATGACGAACTCGTATCCAGGGCCGCCCTCTATCTGCGCAGGCGTCCGCAAGCAAGCAAGACCGGTTTCCGACAGGCACTCCGGTTCTTGAGTAAGACGTTTCCCAAGGATGTTGAGATACTTGGAGTCGAGAGGAAGCTGTCGTTCACCATCAACGGCATTCCCTTCTACGGCATTGTGGACCTCGTGCTCAAATATCCTGATAGCACCTATGAGATAGTGGACTACAAGACGGGGCATCGCTCCCCTACGATGGAGCAATTGCACATTTACTCCATACCCCTCATACAGGAGAGGCATTGTGACTCCATCAGATTCAGGATCATTTGCGTTGATCGCAAATCGCATTATGTATGGTCGCACGACAAGAGCCAGATGGCAGCCAGTGCAGCAGCACATATTGAACCTCGTACAGACGATTCGGGACGATAGGCACTTCGTTCCAAACACAGGTCCCCATTGTCGCGACTGCTCAATGTCACACATGTGCAGCCGAGAGGAACGTGTAGACTCTACTGGCCTCGTCACGCCCGTGAGACTCACGCGCCTAAGCACTGCCTATGAATGGAAACAAGGAACCGTCCCACCCCGAACGGCGAGTCGCAGCCGCAAATCCTCTGTGCCTGGAAGGAAGGCGGGAACCGGCGCATCGTTCGAGCTTGTCCAGGCACAAACCCAATATCGGTGTTCTCACACTGGCCGTGTGATTGAGGTCGGGGAATACCACTTCAGCAATCACCACGGTAGACGGCTATGCTGTCATGCCTTCGCGGAATTGTACCCTGCTTTCGCATCTCAGCTATCCCAAAAGGGAACACAGAAAAGGAAAGGAAAGACACAGGAGGTAATGCCGGACTGGTTGAGAGGATTCACGTCGGAAGCTCCTCGTGGTACAGAGAAGAAGTGAAACGGGAATAGTAGTGACGGGGAAGACAAGCATAACCTCAAGCCGAACCGGGCGCAGATACCGGGACTTCCCGCTACGCCATACTCATTTCGCAGACAAATCGAGTATGCGGCCCCCGGATTCTACGGGCACGCACGTCCTGATGCTGTTGACGCTGGGACCACGGGTACAAGAATACCAATGTGACCGAACCTGCCACTTGCAGCCAACATCGTTGGGGATAGGACGATGACTAAGGACATTCTGACAACACAAGAGATGGAGGCGATTAGAGTCCGCGATGAACTCATCAGCAAGTGGGGTGCAGGCACAATATCCCTGTTCACACAGAACGTCAGGACTCCCAAGCCCAGCGATTATGTGTGTCTTACTGCACTAACGGTGTGTTCGACGTACTCCAATGCCGTTATGGCTCTGCTGAGAGGCGGATTGAGGATGCCTGCCAAAGCCCTACTTCGGATATTGTTCGAGGTAAGCACAAAGGTCTTGTGGTGCCTCAAGCAGCGCGAGACCGATGGGACTGGTGCAGAGGTGGAGGAGAAGGTTCAACGGTGGGCCAAGACAGCATTACGGAGTCCAGCATAAGTAAAGTCCCTATATGACTTGATGACCTGGGCGTGTATAGAGTGGCGGTATGAGACCGCGAGGATGCCCAGAGGACTTGGAGCGACGGCGGATGCGTGCCGTGCAGTTGGTCAGACAAGGCGAGTCTCCCACGGTGGTGGCGCGGATCTTGGGGGTTGCCCCTGCCTCGGTCCATCGTTGGCGACGCATGGCGCGGCATCGGGGTGGCTTGCGCCAAACCTGCTTCGGGGCCCTCGTCAGATATCCGATCGGCAGTTGCGGCGCTTACGCGTCTTGCTGCGACAAGGGGCCGTGGCCCACGGTTGGTCGAACCAACTGTGGACTGCGGGGCGGGTGGCAATCTTGATCGAACGTCACTTCGGGGTCCGGTATCATCCGGAGCATGTACGCAAGCTGTTGAAACAGCGTTTGCACTGGACCAGTCAGAAACCCCAGAAGCACGCCCGCGAGCGTAACGACGAAGAGGTGGAACGTTGGATCGCCGAGGAATGGCCGCGTGTGCTTCGGCAGGCGGTGGAGCGGCATGCACATATTGCCTTGTTGGATGAATCGGGCTTCATGCTCGCCCCGCTGGTGCGGCGCACGTTGGCGCCCCGCGGCAAGACACCAATCGTAGACTGTTCCGACAGTCACGACCGTATTTCCGTGATCAGCGCGATCACCGTCAGTCCGCGCTTTGCGAGTGGGGTTGCACTTTATGTTGCTGGGAGATAACGAAAACTTCCACGGGGAAGAAGTAGTGTTGTTCCTGCGGCAACTCAAAGGGGAGATCGGAGGTCCTTGGACCATCGTGTGGGACCGCAACAAAATCCATAGTCCATCGCTCGTGGTCCGCCGCTGGTTGGCCAAGCACCCCGAAGTCGTGGTCGAGGACTTTCCGGCCTATGCTCCCGACACCAACCCGGATGAATCGGTGTGGTGTTGGACCAAATATGGACGGTTGTGCAATCTGGCCCCTGCCGACATCGAGGAACTGCGTGGTCATATCTGGGACTCGCTGGTGGCCCTAAAACATCAACCCCAATTGCTGAAATCGTTCGTCGTACGTGCGAAATTGCCGTTGGTGAAGGAAGAGTGCCTTTAGTTTTGCTGGACTCCGTAGTAAAGAGGATCGAACTGCGTAATCGCATCGTCGAGATTACTTCTGGAGCCGTGAAAGACAAGAACAAACAAGACCTCAAGAATCTGAGAGAGAAACTCGATCAATTGCCCTGCAAGCAAATGCCAAACTTCTTCGGTCTCACGAAGGAGTTGGATGGACCGTGGCCCCAAGAGTTCTATACCCGATTGTATGCACACTTTCTGGATTCTGTGCATCTTGATTTTGCGAGTCTGGCCGAGAAGGCAAGAGACGACGGACATACGGTGTCTGTCACGTGCGATAGTAATGAGTCGATTGAGGAGCTTGTGCAATACTGTGCGGTCGATCTGCACATCCTGTTCTTCGCGATTCGTTCACACTATGGATGGGACACAACGGAAATGGACAAAGAGTTCAAAGCAGTGAAGCAGTCTGACGATTGGAAATCGGCATGTAAAAGGGACCCACGTCGGCGTCGAATTGGGACCCACCTAAGGCATACTATACACCCTTATATCACACCGTCAAAGGGATCATTGCTTTCCTGATTTGCTTTTCTTCACGGACTCGCGGAACCGGTAGCTCTCCCCGTTCATTTCGAAGATGTGACAATGATGGGTCAGCCGGTCCAACAAGGCGGCCGTCATGCGTTCGCCTTGGAAGACCTGGCCCCACTCGCTGAACGGCAGGTTGCTGGTGAGCAGCAGACTGGCCCGTTCATACCGATCCGCGAAGACCTGGAACAGTAGCTCCGCCCCGGTCCGGCTGAACGACAGATAGCCCAGCTCATCGCAGATCAGCAGATCCACCCGGTCGAGCTGGCTCAAGAAGCGGTCCAGTTGGTACTGCTTCTGCGTTTCCTCCAGACGGGTGACCAGAGCCGCCGCCGTGAAGAACCGGACCCGCCGACCGGCCCGGCACGCCGCCAGCCCAAGGCAATCGCCAAGTGTGTTTTCCCGATCCCTTGACTCCCTAAGAGGCAGAGATTCTCGTGCTGGTCCAACCACTGGCAGCGCAGTCAGTTCCACGATCTTCTGCTTGTTCAGGTTCGGCACGAGGCTGAAGTCGTAGGTGTCCAGGTCCTTATAGACCGGGAACGCCGCCTGCTTGATCCGCGCCTGGAGGGCATGGGCACACACGCTGCGCCGACTCCAATTCCACCAAACGCAGCAAGTACTGGAGGTAGTGGCGCGTTCTCCTGGGCCGCCTCCTGCGCCAGCTTCTCGTACTCGGCCAGGATCGTCGGCAGACGCAAACGCTTCAAATGCACCGCCAACAACCGTTGTTCGTTTTCCATCGTCATCGCGGGCTCCTTGTCTTTGAGGTAATAAAAGATCGAAATGATCCAGCTTAGGAAGGGGAAGGGCCAAAGAATCCTCCGGGTGTGTACCTGCGTGCGGATCGACACCGTCGGCAACGGGATGATCCCCGAGCCGACGGACCGTGGCGATGATGTGATCCGCGTTCACCGTCGTCTTCTGGCGGCATTGGACGATGGCCTCCTGGACCAGCTTCACCGGGTACTCCGCCAGCAGTTGCAGGACCCGAACATACTGTCGCGTGCCGCCCGCGAGTCCTTCCCGCTGCTCGAAGTCGGCCCGCAACTGGTCGAAGCAGGCCGGCAGTTTCCATTGGGCAAACACGAAGGAATGATCCAGGGCGGCCGGCCGACGACCCAGAATCGCCAGGTAATGCTGGGGTTCCACGATCCATTCGTCACGGGCGTAACTGCGGGCGTGACGAGCAATGACCCCAGCCCCCGCTACCACCTCGATCCGATCGACATACGCCTTGATCGTCACCGTCTCGAAGGCCCAGCGCCGCGGAACACTGTAGCGGTTCGTATCGAACCGCACCGTCTGGTACTTGTCCACCTTCGCCGTCTCGGGAACGAACGGATCGAAGGCCCGCGCCGGCAGAGCCAGGGCCGCTTGTTTATCCTGCTCGAACAGCTCCCCGATCGTCTGCGTCTTGCCCGCCATCACATGGTCCCGCTTGGCCAACGCGCACGACCGCAGGTACGCATTCAACTCGGCCAGGTTCTGCATCCGGGGAACGGGAGTAGCCCAGTCCCGCTGCAGATCGTACACGCTGTGCTCCACGTAAGGTTTCTCGTTGCCGCGTGCCGGCATGCAGAACCGCGGGTCAAAACGGTAGTGGCTCGCCAGAGCCGCATACCGCTCCTGTACCTTCCGCTGGCGGCCCTGCAGGATCGCCGTGGCCACCGTCGTGGGATTGTCCCACCAGACCTCCCAGGGCACGCAGCCGAAGAACGCCAACCCCTCGACCATCCCCGCCAGAATCGCCTCCGTCTGTTCGCTCGGCAACGCCACGCCGAAGCGATAGCCCGAGTGACTCCACGTCAGCAGCAGCACTGAGACCAGTTGCCGCCCCTCCGGAAAGTCCACGTGGATGTGGCCGAAGTCCGCCTCCAGCCGCCGGCCCGGCGGATGCGTCAGAGGGATAAACGTCTCGCGTTGGACTCGACCGATCTTGCCGACATACCGCCGGACCTGGTCATAGCCGCCCGGGTATCCCTGCTCATCCCGTAGACGACGATAGAGCTTCGCCGCCGTGTGTTGCTGCTTACGGGGGGCTTGCTGATCCTCCGCCAGGATCTGCTCGATCAATGCCTTATACGGACCCAGCCGAGGGGCCGGCCGATCCTGCGGCAGGGTATAGGGATGGGGCTCACTCTCCTGCAGCACCTCGCGGATCTTCCGCCGCGAATGACCGAACCGCCGCGCGATCTGCCGAATACTCATCCCATCCCGATGGGCAATCCGGATCTTGCCGTAATCTTCCACCGTCAGCATCCTTTCTTCTCCGTCACCCGAGGGCCTTCTTCGAAAAGCCCTCAGCCTACGGAGATCACTGCGGTGGGTCCATTTTCGATGCCGATTTTTACTTCCCGACGTGGGTCCCTTTTACATGCCGATTTCCAGACGATGCTTAAGTAACACATGAGAATTCCAGGGGCGATTTACTTATTCCGGCTCATCCGGTTTTTGCGCACTTCTTTCGCTTATCGTGTCGAGATCACACTTGACGGCCCATCCAGATGTCGGTAAGATAGCAATACAACTACTGAGCTGAAGTCACAATTGAAAAGTGAATAGTGAATTAGGTTAGACTGGTCAGGATCGGTAGGACGGCAACTCCTGGCGGCTGCCGTCGTACGCCGAGACGCGGGAACTCCACCTGGGCCGATCGTGCGAAACAAAGCCAATTCCCGCCGGGCCAGCATGAGTGTTAAGTGTTTGGCAGAAAGGGAGTTATGCGGAATTGAGTCCCAAAAGAGGTTCGGAAAAACAAAGCCAATTCTCCTGACACCGGGCCTGTTCTCGCTATTTGATGAGCTTGGCGATGTCTTTGAATTGCGGGTGCTTGGCGGTCTTGAGCAACTCGAACAGGGCCATTTCCGTGCTGCTGATGTGGGCGCCCTCGGCGGCGAGACGGGTCAGGGCGATCTGGCGGTTCTGCGCGGTTCTGGACGATACGGCGTCGGCCACGATGGTGACGTCCAAGCCCCCTTCCATCAGGTCCATCGCGGTCTGATAGATGCAGACGTGAGTCTCGATGCCGCACAGGAGGACCTGCTCTTTGCCGAGGGCGTTGAGCTCCGCGTTGAACTGCTCCTGGCCGCAGCAACTGAAGCTGGCCTTGTTGATGGGCTCGCTGCCGGGCAGAAGCTCGGCGATTTCGGGGACGGTCGGCCCCAGGGCCTCGGGAACCTGCTGGCACCACAAGACAGGAATGTTGAGGATTTGCGCCGCCTGGATCAGGATGCGGATGTTCTTGAAGAGGGCTTCCTTATCGACCACGAGTTGGGCGAGTTTGCCCTGCACGTCAATGACGGCCAGGCAGCAGTCTTGGATTTCGAGCACTCCGTTACCCCTGCTAACTATTGGAATACTGGAAGATTGGAATCATGGAATAATGGGTGGCGGGAAGCTTCGAGATTCGATTGGCCCTTCACCTGCTCCTCTACCGTCCTCGGGCATCGAGCAGGACAATGGTCAAATTCACTTCGGCTTTCCCCGCCACGGGAGCCTGGCTTAGGCGCGTGCCGTTATCAGGTCCGGTCTCTCGGGGATGAGGAATACTGAGGGCCGCGAGCAGCGGACCCGGATCGGCTGGGTCAGCGGCCGAATATCGCTGCCCGGCATGATTCTTGGCCAGGCGATTCATGGCGGCATAGCTCAGCGCGGCTTCAATGGATGCCTTGGTCGTGCTCTGCGCGACGACATTGGCGGTCTGCTCCGGCGTGATCGCTTCCACCACCACCGGCCCGGCCGAGTCGCCCGGCCGATCCACCCGCAAGGCGGCGCTCTCGAACGAATTCTGCCAGACCCCGCTCAAGGACGCTACCAGACGATTGACCGCTTCCCGGCTGCCCGTGACGCGGTACACACGCTGGTTGCCCGCGATGCTGGGCTCGGCACGACCCGCCAAACCGCTATTGGCAATGGCCCGCCCGATCAGCCCATCCGCCCCGCGTAGTCTGGTGGTTCGCAGTTCCAGCCGGCCGGTAAGGCCGTATCCGCCACCATCACGACGGGCCCGGCTGCACCAACAGGCTCCGTCCCGGCCGTGCCGCCACGGTGGGCCACCATCGGCAATCCCGCCCACGGGTTGGGCGACACGATCTCGTAAACCACCACCCCCAGGACCCCCATCAAGGCGATCATCGCCGCGGCCGCCACGAACCGGCGGAACGCCAGATGCCACGCTCCCAGCGAGTGGCGCCCCGCCACCGGCTGTCGCTGCAAGAGCGTCTGCCGCTCGAGCGAGGCCTTGACCTGTTCCAGCAGGTCGCCCGGGGCCTTGGCCACGGGCAGCGCCGTGTACAACGTCCGACAATTCTGAAGCTGTTGCAGTCGCCGAGCCACCTGCGGGTCGTGAGCCGCCAGGCGCTGGACCTCCGTCCGCTGGCGGGGACTCAACTCCCCATCCATGAAGCTGCTAAGCAGTTCATCGAGATTTGGATTCGGCTTCATTTCACCATGTTCTCCAGCATTTCCCTCAAGTTACTCCGGGCCCGGCTCAGGCGGCTGCGCACCGTGCCGAGCTCGATGTTCAGGACGTCGGCAATCTGAGCATAATCCATGCCTTCGATGTCGCGGAGGATGACGATGGCCCGCTGCGGCTCTTCCAGCTCCATGAGCGACCGCTTCGCCAAGTCGCACAGCTCGCGGCTCTGGGCCAGCACGGCGGGATCGACCGCCCGGTCGTCGCTCAGGAGATCCTTCAGCAGCTTGGCTGGTTTCGCCTTCCGGATCCGTTTCTTCGGCATCGAGGGAGCGAGTAGCGGTCCGGGCACTCCGCTGGCAATGGTTCAACGTCAGGTTGACCGCGATGCGGAAGAGCCACGTGTAGAAGCTACTCCTTCCCTTGAACTTCTCTATGCTCTCTATGACTTTGACAAACGTCTCCTGCGTGAGTTCCGCCGCATCGTCCGGATTTCCGCACATTTTCAGGATGACGTTGTAAATGCGATGCTGATACTTCAGGATCAGCCGCTCCATGGAGGGGGTATCGCCGGCCTGCGATTGCTGGACCAGCACCGAATCGTCAATATTGATACTTGCCGCCCTCAAGTACACCTCGGATACGAATCGTCGAGCGTCGGGCGGTGGCGCGGCTCGTTACGTCTGACGTGGGGCACCGCCGCCCTCGGCGGTGATTGATCCCAGCCGAGGGCGGCTGGGCCACACGAGCGTCGCAACCGCAACCGGTTTCCGATCCCTGCACTCGGGGTGTTTATCATGCCAGATTCCGCGGCCCCGGTCAACCGAATTGGCCACGAAGCCCCAAACAACGTGACAGCGCCCTTCGGTGACGGACCGATAACTACCACCTCAGCCCCGGCAGGAAAACAGAGTCAGCCCACAGTCCTGCCCAACGGGTTCGTGGGCTATGAAACCATCGGCAAGTTCCTGATCCGGCTGCACCGGTGACACACGAAATCCTCGGAGGCCAAGCCCTGAAGACGGCGCCGGTTATTGCCCCAAACTACGCAAAGCCGTAGGCATGGCACCGGGCTCCCAAACGCGCTGGGTCGCGTTTGGGGACCCGCACCCAGCGATTATCGAAGTTGTCCGTCAAAACTCATTGGGAGTGACCAACGCCCCCAAGGCAGCGGGCAAGGCGGGACCGCCCCCGAAGAAGACCGCGGTGACACACCCCGGCCCCACCCACTCCTACCGCTATGTCGGCCCGCCCCGAATGAAAACTTGAGCCTGCGAGCCTCAACGAGGATTCGTGTCCCGGAGATCGCTACCCGGGTGCGTGCGTATCGCAAGGGAATTCCTTAGGGAGCCAAGGAACAGCAGAGCTTGAACAACCCCCGACTCGGTGGTACGCTGCCTTAGGGCCTGCCATAATCCTCAGGGGCAACGGAGGTGAAACATGGCGGATGAATCCATCCTCATCATCGGCGCCGGCATGGGCGGCCTGGCCTCCGGCATCTATGGCCAGCGGAACGGCTACCGGACGCAGATCTTCGAGATGCATACCCTGCCCGGCGGCCAGTGCACCGCCTGGAAACGCCAGGGATACACCTTCGACGCCTGCATCCATCACCTGTTCGGCTGCGACCCCAGCTCCCGCATTTACGATCTCTGGCACGAGTTCGGCGCCATGCCCCGGGACCTTGTCCGCACGCAGGAATGCACGGCAGTCCTGTCCCCCGCCGGCAAGCTGTTCCGCGATTACTATGACCTGGAGACGCTGCAACGACATCTGGAAGACCTGTCGCCCCGGGACACCAAGGTGATCGACGAGTACATCCGGGCCATCCGGTCCCTGCTCGGCCCGGATTTCATGGGCGAGATGATGCTCGGGTCGGCCGCGGGCAAGCTCAAGGTACTGCCCAGGATGCTGGCCACGATGAGATGGTCCAAGGTCACGATGCAGCAGTACGCCCAGCGATTCTCGGACCCCTTCCTGCGGCAGGCCTTTCCGCTCTTGGAGTACTCGCTCCCGGAAGTCCCGTTGATCGTCCATCTGGCCAAGCATGCCTACGGCTACCGAAATGCCGTGCAGTGGCCCGTCCACGGCTCGCTCGAATTCGCCCGATCCCTGGAGAAACGTTACAAGGACCTGGGCGGCCAAATCCACTATGGCGGCAAGGTGGAGAGAATTCTCACCGAAAACGACAAGGCCGTCGGTGTCCGCCTGGCGGACGACCGCGAACACCGGGCCGACTTCGTGATCTCCGACGCCGATGGGCGCCGGACGATCCTGGAGATGCTCGAAGGCCGGTATATGGACGAGCGCCTCCGGGGCTACTGTGCCGACCCGCCGGACGAGACCAGTTGGGCCGTCCACGTCTTTCTCGGCGTCAATCGGGACCTGTCCCACAAGCCTTCCTCTCTCGTCATGCTGCTGGAAGAGCCCGTGACCATCGCGGGACACACGAACGCCTCGCTGGAGATGCAGATTTACGGCTTCGATAAGACGATGGCCCCCGAAGGCAAAGGGGTTATCAAGGTGGAACTGGTCTCCGGGTATTCCTACTGGAAGGCCCTCTATGCGGACAAGCCCAGGTATGATGAGGGAAAGCAGAAGATAGCTCAGCGGGTGGTCGACTTGCTGGAGAACCACTTCAGCGGGATCAAGAGTCAAGTCGAGGCGATCGACGTGCCCACCCCGATGACCTGGGAGCGGTACATGGGCGGCTGGCACGGCTTCGCCGGCATGCCCAATAGGAAAGTGAACCTCCTCGCCAGCGTCCTCGGCAAAGGCTGGGAGATGACGCTGCCGGGCCTGGCCAATTTCCTCATGGTGGGCCAATGGGCCACCTCGGCCGGCTCCCTCTTTACCAACGCCCTCTCCGGCCGCACCGCGATCAAGACCCTCTGCAAGCAGCAGGGCAAGAGGTTTGTCGCGGCGTCATGACCACGTCACTGATGGGCGGGAACGGTCAGATCGTCGAGCCGGGCGGGGTCAGAACCACAGGGTTGGAGAACCTGCGTGGCTAAGCTTCCGCGCCGACCACAGTAGACGGCCAAGCCGATAGCGGATATTCCAGCGCCGGATACCAAGTTAAACTTTGGCGTGAGGCCCTCACTCCCCTTCCATGTACTCGTACAGGCTGGTCAGGGCGTCGCGGCGGATCTGGCGGATGCGCTCCCGGGTCAGTCCCATCCGCTTGCCGATCTCCTTGAGGCTCAGGGGCCGCTTCTCGCCGATGCCGTAGTGCAGCCGCAGGACCTCGGCCTCGCGAAACTCCAATTCGTCCAGGAGCCGGACCGCCTTGGCCTTTTCCTCCACCTCGACCAAACAGTCTTCCGGCCGCCCGGAATTCAGGTCTTCCAGCGTGGATTCCAGGGTCTGGCTCTCGTCCTGGTCGTCGGGGCTCAGGCTCTCGCCGGAGTTGCCGAGCACCTCGACGATCCGGTGGATCACACTGGCCTTCCGCACGGGCAGGTGCATCAGGTCGGCCATTTCCTCGACCGTCAGCTTCCGGCCGACCCGGCTCTCGACTTCGGAGGCGGTACGTCGCCACTGGCTGATCAGGGTCACCATGTACGTCGGCACGTGCACCGGCTGGACGTTCTCCAGCAGGGCCCGCTTGATACTCTGCTTGATCCACCAGGCCGCGTAGGTGCTGAAGCGCGTGCCCCGGTCGGGATCGAAGTAATCGACCGCCTTGATCAGGCCGAGATTGCCCTCCTCGATCAGATCGCCCAGGCTCATCCCGCGTCCCCCGTACTTCTTGGCGATATTCACGACCAGCCGCAGATTGCTCCGCACGAGTTGCTCCCGGGCCAAAGGATCGTTCTCATCCACGACCCGCCGGCCGTACTCGTACTCCTCCTCGGCCGTCAACAGAGAGGCTTCGTCGATCTCTTTGAGATAGTCTTTCAGCGTAATGTCGAAGATCATGGCACCCTCCTACCGGGCGGAGAGCCTCGCGGCGCCCGCCATCCAGGGCCAAAGCGTTCCTCAGCCGTTCGTCGTCGGGGTACACACGGCCGACTCACAGTCATGCCCAACGACCATCGACTACTACATCGACCCCCGATCTACGCTGGTTTAGCGACCCGGCGCCGGAATCACCGGCCCTTCCGGAAAAGCCGCAGAAAGTGCGGGCGGGATCGCGGAATATGCCACGTGTGCGGGTTGCAGGGACGAGAAGGGCGAGCAAATCGGACGTTGGGCGGCGGACGGTAATCCACCTAATTGGGGACAGCGATCCGCGTTCTTGACGATATCCTTCCGCCCAACCAAGCTTATACTCACAGCATGAAGCGTGCAGGGCTGAGAGCGCGGTTGTTATTGGCGATCCTCACGACGAGGACGTTGGGCGGCGCGGCGGCTCTCGCCCACGCGGACGCGCCTCCAGTCAAGCCACGGCCCGCATCGTCACCCGCGTGCCAGCCCATATCACCATCAGTGCGCCGGTAGTTATCGCTGTCAATCTCCAGGAGCATGAGAACGGGTCCCCGATTCCCGCCCACGTCCAATTCCGCGTCCAAGCCAATGCGCCGGAGGTGGAATTGCAGGTGGCGTGCACGGACCTGTACCAAGCCGGCAATCCCTTGTCCGCCTACCGCATTCCGGTAGCCGGCGCCGGCGTCTGGATCACCTGCGGTTCGGGACACGCTCTCGCATGCGGCAATTCCTTGTTGTCCTGGCAGTCCAGCCCCCTGCCGGGCCTTCTGCCCGCCGGCTGGACCGGCATGGTGAGCGCAGCGGGCACCTTCACCGCCGCACCCGCGGCCGTCTTCAGCCAGAATGTGACCGTGGACGTGTCGTGGAATGCGACGGACCCCGGCCTGCCCCTGGGCGAGTACCGAGGTTATGTGAAACTGATCGGCCTGATCCGCCCCTGAGAACCTCTCACAGAATGAGGGTCCATATGTCATTGCGAGGAGCGCAGCGACGAAGCAATCTCAACCTCACGCGTGGGTTGGAGATTGCTTCGCTGCGCTCGCCATGACAGGCGAGTTCCTCCTCGCTATTCAGTGCTCATTCTGTGGGACGCCCTAAGTCCTGTCCGCCGCGGGCGCAAAGGGAAAGGGCCGATTTTTCCCTAAATCGGCCCCGTGCAGGTAGATTCCCATCCCGCTCAGAGGGCCGGTTTCGGCTTCGGCTCCGAGGGTGCGGGTGTTTGGAGTTCGGAGGTTTTGCTCTTGTTCGTGTCGTACTTCTGCAGCAGCTTATCGACCAGTTCGCGGTTGCGGTCCTCCATCTCCTTGATACGCTGCTGCAACTGCTCCATCTGCCCTTGGAGCTTCTGTAACACCTGGTCCTTCTGTTCGGACAAACGTCCCAGGTCCGGCCGGGGAATGCTCTCGAAGAACTGGCGGCCGGCCTCCGGGCTGAGGGCATCGGGAAACTCGATGCGAATATCCGTCTTCAGGTTGGTCCGCGCGTCCTCCACAGCTTGCTGGGCCGGCTCGCGATATTTCTCCGGGAGCGACTCCACCGTGCCCACGGTCGCCGAGTGTTCCGTGTTACCGTCTTGCACACGGATCAGAGAATTCTTGTCCGCCGGATCGCCTTCGATTGTGATGCTGTAGTTGTCGCCGCCCGTCGTATGGTGATACGTGTAGCTCTGCTTGAAGTACTTCTTCACGTCCAGACCGATATCGGGGATTTTGTCGACAGGGACCTCGATCCTCTGGCCGTCGGGCCCGATCTTGAAGACCCGCCCCGGACGCCAGGACGTCACCATATCCGGTTCCACCGGGTACTTCCATTTCACTGCCGTGGGCTCCGGCGCCGGCTCCAGCTTGGTCTGCACCGTCTGGCGCTGGCCCAGGTGAATCACTTCCAGGGTGACGGCGGCATCTACGCCGGCTTTGCGTATGGCGCCGGTGAGCTGCGCCGTACTGCTGACTTTCTGCCCCTGGAAGGCCACCACAATGTCATCTCGCTCCAGTCCGGCCCGGTCCGCCGGACTGCCCATCATGATATTATTGATGCGGATACCCTGGCCCGGATCGAGCCGCAGATGCTTGGTCAGCAAGTCCGGCACCGGCGCCCCATCCAGGCTCATGCCGATGAAGGGATGCTGCTCGCCCGGCGAACGCCAGCGAGCCGAGGACCAACAAGGTGACACAACTCCAGAAAGCCACTTCTTTTCTCATGATTATTTCCTTTCGCTCATGTACAGGTTATTCGCCAATCTCTCAGAGGCCCTCGGGATAGGCGGCGGACCGCACCCGGCCTTGCTGCGTTCCCTCAATCAGCCACTGGTTGCCGTCCCCGTCCGTATAGACGTACCAGTTCACCTCCCGGGTGACCCGGCGCGGGTTGGCCCGCACCGGCGTGAGGGTGCCCCCCAACGTGTTGTCAGGCGTTGGGGAGCCCACCTCAACCGGACTATACGTACGGGAGGGGACGTCTCCGGCAACCTGTGGCTGCGAGGGTAAGTTAGAAAGGGTTTGCTTATTCGAGAGCGGTGTGAAACGAAGGACCAGACCCAGCAGCAACCCCGCCGCGACCCCGACCGCAAAGCGCAGATACCGATCTGCTCGAGCCCCCCACCGCCCTCCCTGACGTTCCAGGCCCCCCCGGGCGCCTCTGCGCCAAAATGACCTCTTGCTTTGCTGCCAGGCACGTTCGAAGACATCCGCCGGGTCTGCTCCTCGTTCCAATACTTCATGAGTGACCACCCCACAACTGCACTCATGCAGAACCCGCATTCGTTCAAAAAGCTCTTTGGCTTGCTTATCCTGCTCCATCTGGGCTTCCAGCCGGCTACGCTCCTGGGGCGACAACTCGCCGTCCAGGAACCGGCCGATTCGTATTTCCCATCTGATCAAGCGTATCGCTCATTATCCTGCACCTCATGCCCACCGATCCCGAAGACCTGGTCCCGAATCATCTGTCGCGCCCGGACCAGACGGATCTGCATGGTGGTTATCGGAACATCCAACACCTCGGCCATCTGGGCATAGGTCAACTCGCCCGTATGGGCCAGGATGAACACTTCCCGGTACTTCTCCGGCAGCCGCTGGACCGCCTCCAGCACCCGGCCGCACAACTCTCTTCTCTCAATCCCTTCCAGCGGGTCATCCACGTCGTCATCCGCGTACTCCGGCAGAGTCGCCCCGTCCAGGGAGATCATCTTCTGCGGTCGGCGACGGTGGCAGTTCAACGCCTCCCGCCGGGCCAGCACCGCCAGCCACCCGCGAAACCGCTCCGGGTCCCGCAAGGTCCGAATATTCTGGATGACCCGCACACAAACCTCCTGCATCACGTCGTCGAGGTCCTGCGCCCCCCCAAGGACGCTGTACACCAGCCCTTTGAGCCACCCCCAGTTGGCCTTCAAGAGCCGTTGCAGGGCCTCTTTGTCCCCGCTACTCGCGGCGACAACCAATTCCGATTCATCTTGTTCTCTGTCGATCACCATGTCGTTCTCTATCAATACAGATGGGGTCCAAGCGCGTTTCATACATCATCGGCAGTTTTTTTTGCAGAAATGCGTCCCGAGGCCGGGAATCTCACTCCAAGGACGGGGACGTCCCAGGACTCTAATGAGTTTTGACGAACAAAACCGGGAATCCGAAGTTACCTACTGCGGGGTGCCATGTCTACGCCCCGTAGACATGCCATATTCCCTGAGCCGGACATACCTACGCCAAGCCGTAGGCATGCCACCCAAGCACCACCGAACTGGTTCGTCAAAACTGATAAGGGCAGGCACAACAAGGCCGTCGCAGGCGGACAGCGTTTAGGTCATTGAGACCGTGAATTCGTTTGGAATTCGGGATTTCCCGTCCTCGGGTGGGTTGTCCGGTACGACGATCCGGACCGTGGTCCCCCTGCCCTTGGCACTCTTGATCTTTATCCGCCCGCCGAGCAGCTCGATGCGCTCGCGCATGGCCCGCTCCGGTCAGACGCAGGGCGGCATCGTTGGCCGCGAGGAACCGACCGTCCCGGTGTACAACGATGGCGTCCGGCGCGGTCTCGAACAGAGTGCGATACCGTTCCTCACTTTCCCGCAGCGCCTCCGCCTGACGACGCAACTCTTGCTCCTGCTCGCGCAGGTTCTCGTTGGCGGTCTCCAACTTCCCTTGATGGAATCGCAGGGCCTCATTGAGGGTCCACAATTGCTCCGCCTGTACGCAGAGATTCTCATTCGCGTCGCGCAGGGCCCGCTCCGCATACTGGCGTTCGGCGTCGGCGAGGCGTCGGATATTTCTGCCTGTCCCGTGCTTCAGTTCCCTACCCATCGTTACCCCTCCGGGGCCCCCAGCGACCCACGTGCGATCTGGCCGATTCAGCAAAGCGCTTCCTTCCCCTTGTGCCCTCACACCCTACGGCGAACTCTCCTGAAAAGCAACTAAGGGAATTCCCTAATTGCACGTGTCCGGCACGACGATCCGGACGGCGGTCCGGCTCCCGTTCGTGCTCTTGATCCGCATCCGTCCGCCGAGCAGCCCGACCCGTTCACGAATGCTCCGCAAGCCGAGACCGGGCGTCTCCCGGAGTCCCTGCGGATCGAACCCCTGTCCCCGATCGGAAACACGCAGGCACACGTAGCCTTCGGTCCGTCGCACCCGGATCGCCGTTGCGGTCATCGGACGGTTTGGGCGAGAACGGAGCAGGCGGGAGAGCGTAATAAGGGTGGCGAGAGAGGCCCCAACACGACAGAAGGTGGTGGACCCCAGACCCTTGCCTGACGCGGTGGATTTGGTACAATAAGGCGGTTTGAGGCCGTCCAAGTCTCGTTGGGTCCCCCAACGCGATACATCGTGTTGGGAGCCCTTTTGATCCCTGGGAACGTTGGAATGGTGAAATTCGTGAACAGGACTGTAGGGGCAACCCCCTGTGGTTGCCCTGCCCCGGTTGGTTGCCCTATGCCAGCGGTATGCGAACCGCGGTCGTTATTGGGACAGGCACGGGGGCCTGCCCCTACAACCGGGAATAGGGCATCAACCGCCGCCGCGGCGGGGCTGTACGTCCATGTGCCGTTCTGCCGGAGCAAATGCCGGTATTGCGGGTTCTACTCCGTGCCGGCGGCGGGGCGGGATACGGGGCGATTGGTCGCGGCGATGCTGCGGGAGTTGGACCGATATGAGGGAGCCGAGTTCTGCACGGCCTATGTCGGCGGGGGCAGCCCGACGGCCCTACCGGCCGAGCAATTGCTCGCGCTGGTTCGGCGGATCGCGGGCGGTGGCCGCAGGGTCGAGGAATTCACGGTCGAGTGCAATCCGGGGCAGGTGGATGCGGAGCTTCTGGCGGGACTGCGGCGGGCCGGAGCGAATCGGCTATCGTTCGGGGCCCAGTCGTTTCGGGCGGCGGAGTTGGAGTTGCTGGGGCGAGCGGCATACGGTCGAGGAGATCGGCCGGGCCGTGGAGTTGGCGAGAGCAGGCGGGGTTCGACAATCTCAGTCTGGACCTGATCTTCGCGATCCCGGGCTCGACCTTGGCCGATTGGCAGTACAGCGTGGAGGCGGCGATCGATTTGGGCGTGCAGCACGTATCCGCGTACAGCCTCAGTTTTGAGCCGGGGACGGTGTTCGACGCTTGGCGGCAGGCCGGACGGCTGAGTCCGGTGGACGAGGAGTTGGACCGGGCCATGTATGAGTGGGCCATGGAGCGGCTGGGGCAAGCCGGGCTCCGGCAGTACGAGATTTCCAATTTTGCCCGGCCGGGGTTCGAGTGCCGGCATAATCTCGGCTATTGGGCCAATCGGCCGTATGTCGGAGTCGGGCCGGGGGCGGCGTCGTACGGGCAAGGCAATGTAGCACCCCCGCCCTCGGGGGTGAATCCGGACCAGTCCGTAGCAGTCCTTGAAAGCAACGGACTCCTTCAGAGCCACAGCCGAGGGCGGCTGTGCTACATGTTCCGGCCGCCTACAGGAGGCGCTCCTGTCCTTCGTTCCGCTCAACTACGCAGGATAACGCACGATCCGGATATCGAGCGCGTACGTAGCGGCTGTGGAGAGCGGCGCGCAGATCCCGGGCGAGGTCCAGCCGGTGAGTTGGGAGGATGCGATCTGCGAAACGGCGGTCCTGACCCTGCGGACACGGGCCGGGATCGACTTGGCCGCGTTCCGGGAGAGGACGGGGTGCGAGGCGATCCGGACCTTTGCCGGGCCGATCCAGCATCACCGGGACCTGGGCCTGATCGAGGTCACGGACCGCGCGGTCCGGCTCACCGGGCAGGCGTTGCCCATTGCGGACTCGATCTTGTGCGATTTTGCGGCTTTGGAGTAAGGAAATCGATGGACATCCAGCACATTAGAAACTTCTCGATCGTCGCCCACATCGACCACGGCAAGAGCACGCTGGCCGATCGCATGTTGGAGCTCACCGGCACGATCACCGCGCGCGAGGCCAAGGACCAGATTCTCGACAGCATGGATATCGAGCGCGAGCGCGGCATCACGATCAAAGCCTCCAGTGTCACGATGGAGTACCAGCACGCCGGCGCAGACCTACATGCTGAACCTCATCGACACGCCCGGGCATGTCGATTTCGGGTACGAAGTATCCCGATCTCTGGCGGCGTGCGAGGGGGCTTTGCTGGTGGTGGATGCCAGCCAGGGGATTCAGGCGCAGACGCTGGCCAATGCGTACCTGGCCACGGAGGCGGGGGCGGAGATTCTGGCGCGTGATCAATAAAGTCGATCTGGCGGCAGCGCAGCCGGAGTTGGTCGCGGAGGAGATCGAGCATGTGCTGGGCATTCGCAAAAACGAGTGCTTCCGGATCAGCGCCAAGACCGGCGTGGGGGTCAAGGACTTGCTCGACGCCGTGTGCGAGCTGCTGCCGCCGCCGGCCGACCGCAGCGACGGAGCCGACGCGGGCCCTGATCTACGACAGCCATTACGACGAATACCGCGGCGTGATCTGTTACGTCCGCGTCTTCTCCGGCTCGCTTGAAGCCCCGCCAGCGCATCCGCCTCATGGGCCTCGGCTCCACGTACCAGATCACGGAACTGGGCAAATTCCGCCCGGACATGCGGCCGGTCGAGCAGCTCGGCACCGGCGAAGTCGGCTACGTTATCGCCAACATCCGCAACCTCGGCGACGTTCGCATCGGCGACACGATCACCGACGACGTCCGCCCGGCCCCGGATGCCCTCAAAGGCTACAAGCCGCCCATGCAGATGGTCTTCTCCGACTTCTACCCGGGCAACAACACCGAATACCCGCGTCTGCGGGCCGCGTTCGACACGCCTGGCCCTCAACGACGCCAGCTTCTCCTTCGCCCCGCAGAACTCGCAGGCCCTGGGCTTCGGCTTTCGCTGCGGGTTCCTGGGCCTGCTGCACATGGAGATCATCCAGGAGCGGCTGGAGCGCGAGAACGACATCGACGTCGTCCAGACCGCCCCGACCGTCAGCTACGAGATTCTCATGAGCGACGGCACGGTCAAGCGGATCGACTCGCCCAGCGAGCTACCCGACCGCACGCAAATCGAGGAGATCCGCGAGCCCTTCGTCCGCCTGGAGATCATCACCACGACCGACACGATCGGCGGCGTTATGAAGCTCGCCGAGGCCCGCCGCTGCAAGCTGATCAAGACCGACTACCTCAATCCCGACCCGCGTCATGCTCGATTACAAGGCCCCTCTGGCCGAGATCGTCTACGACTTCTATGACCAGATCAAAGGCATCAGCCACGGCTATGCGACCATGAACTACGAATTTACCGGCTTCGAGGCCGCCGACCTCGTCAAGATCGACATCCTCGTCAACCGCACGCTGGTGGAAGCCCTGTCGCTGATCATTCACCGCAGCAACGCCGAGGCCCGCGGCCGCAAGCTCATCATCAAGCTCCGCCGGGCGATTCCGCGGCAGCAGTTCGAAGTCCCGCTCCAGGTCGCCATCGGCGGCAAGATCATTGCCCGCGAGACGATCAAAGCCTACCGCAAGGACGTCACGGCCAAGCTCTACGGCGGCGACATCACCCGCAAAATGAAGGTCCTCAAGAAGCAGAAAGAGGGCAAAAAGCGGATGAAGAGCATCGCCTCCGTCGAAATCCCGCAGGAAGCCTTCATGAGCGTCCTCGACACGAGCGACTGAGCCGGGCGGTGACTGATAGAACAGCGTTGCCTGGGAAACTCGCAATTCGAAACCCGCACTCCACAAGCGGGCGGTCCTGCACATGTATGGACTCATCACTCGAAGCTATTGACACCATGACGTCTCGACAGATAGAGTATGTCAGACACAAAGGTCGTGGGAGAGCGATCTGGGCAAGTCAGGTGTAGGTACCGCGGTTGGGACCTTCACGGTGGCCCCTGTGGGCCGTCCGGTTTTGGCTTTGGGGAGGGAAGGAAAGGAGTGTGCCGGCAAGACCATAACATGAATGTGCGCGTTGGCAACGAGGAAGATCCAACCACAAGGCGAAAGGAACTACTATGTCTTTGTCCAAGCGATTCATGGCTGAGATTATAGGAACATTCTGGCTCGTGTTCGGAGGTTGCGGCAGCGCCGTGCTGGCCGCCGCTTTTCCTCAGGTTGGGATCGGCTTGCTCGGCGTATCCCTTGCATTTGGCTTGACGGTGCTGACGATGGCCTTTGCCATCGGGCACATCTCCGGCTGTCACCTCAACCCCGCGGTGACGGTCGGCCTGGCTTCCGGCCGGCGTTTCCCCTGGAATGAAGTGATTCCTTACGCCCTAGCGCAGGTCATCGGCGCCATCGTGGCCTCGACCGTGCTCTATGTGATTGCCAGCGGCAAGGAGGGCTTCAGCCTCACCGGCGGGTTCGCCGCCAATGGGTATGCCACCCACTCTCCCGGCGGGTACTCCCTGACCGCCGCTTTGGTGGCCGAGGTAGTTCTAACGTTCATGTTTCTGATGATCATTCTGGGGGCGACGGACCGTCGGGCTCCTGCCGGGTTTGCCCCAATTGCCATCGGTTTGGGGTTGACCCTGATCCATCTGATCGGTATTCCGGTGACCAACCTGTCGGTGAACCCGGCCCGAAGCACCGGACCGGCGCTCTTCGTGGGCGGTTGGGCTCTGGCCCAGTTGTGGCTCTTCTGGCTGGCGCCGCTGGCCGGAGCGTGGCTGGCTGGACAGGTCTATCGAACCCTGTGGGAAGAGACGGCGGTACCCACGCCAACCCCCACAACCAAGAGAGTCGCCACGAGCGACGCTGCGTCGGCGTGACGCGGCTCTGGTGACAAGTACGCTGTGCCAACTCGTTGTCTGGGGGCGCGTGCAGGCAAGCCCCCAGACAGCATAGTACTCCGGCTATGCTATTTTGTTGGATATCGGGTGGCAGCGGCAGGCTCCGAAGAGGGCTCCACTTGCCGCTGCCACCCACCGCTTGAGGGTAGCCGGAGTAATAGTCTGTTCCGGACGGGACGCGTCAGAAGTTGAGGCCGACGCCGAGCAGGTACTTGACGTCGGTGCTCTCCCGACCGGGCGCTGGTGTCGAGTCGTAGTTGAAGATAACCTTGAAGTTCACAAACATGTTCTTGGCGAAGTTGGCTCGCACCTCGGCCGTGGACGTGAGGAAGTAGTCCGACGAGAAGTGGCTGAGGCTGGGATACCAAGTCAGGTCGTTCAGGAACTTCACGTTCTTGAATAATTCCCGGCTGAAAGCATACCCGGCCTGTAACGTGACTTGGTTGTTGCTCCCGGCTGCGTTGTCGTATTTCTCGTACAGCGAGGCCAGACCGAGGTTGGTGGAAAAGGCTGTCTTGCTGTCCTCGATCCATTGGTAACCGGCGCCGCCGCCGACCACAACTCGGCGGTTCAACAGAGCAATCTCATCCTTCTCGTAACGGCCGTTGCCGAAGCCGTAGAGCTTCTTCGTGAAGAAGTAGTCATACTGGCCGTGGAGCCGCCACCAGTTTTCCGTGGTCCGGCCTTGCCCTGTGACCGGGTCCGTCTGGTTGCTCTGGGCGATATCGCCGCCCAGTGAGCTGCGGTCCTGTTCCGTCCGCCGGGAAAGATTGAAACTGCCGGCGATCGTATTGGTTTTGGTGTTGCCGGTCGTGACGCCCACGGCCCCGGAGACGCTGCCCGTCCATTTCGCCTTGGGCACCGGCGGCGGATTGATCGCGGCCACTTCCCCCAGGGGTACCTTCTGCGCCTGCAACGGCGTAGGCCCTTGGAGCGAGAATTCATTGGGCTCCGCGGCCGCCACAGGCTGATGCAGCACGGTCCCATCCTTGAGATGGATCTCGATGGGCCCCTCGCTGCTGAAGGTCCGAATATTCTTCATCTCGATCGTCACCGGCCCGGAGAGGGTGGAATTCAAGAGCATCTTCCCCTCAATGACGCTGACAATTTTGCCGGTCAAGCGGTCCCCATTCTTCAGGTACACCTCATCGGCCCGCAGCACGGGCGCTATCCCGACGCAGCACAACAGGAAACAGAGGGTTTTGGTACACACAGGCACTCCTTTCAAAAGCAAGAACAAACCCAACACGGCGTCCGATTGCGACCAACCAACTCGTGCAGAGATGCCGAGCCGCAGAGAGCAGAAGACAATCAGACCATTCCCGGCCGGCATCCCAACACAAGACGTGCTCCTTCGGTTTCAGTGACAACACTGGCTTACGAAGGCACAGGGTCACCTGTTCGATGGTTCAGATGCTGCTCGACAAGCAGCGTGGGAGCCGCAAGTTCTTTTCTCCAACCAGTGTTCCCCAGACCTTCCACTTCGCCTCGTACTTCACCGGGGGCGATAGTGAACCAACCAGACGTTTGCCCATTGTGCGGGAGAGAGGTGGGATTGTCAAGAAGTGGCATGACGAGAAACAGGCAACGGGGGACAAACGGAGTCCCACGTGACACGACCGAGTTTGCTCTGACCGTGTTTGCTTTCCTGCAACTCTAAGATGCTGCTTCCTAAGGCCAAGCCTGTCCCCCCCGTAGCGTCAACGGCCGCGAATGTCGTTGCCCCCACTCCCCGTTTGAGGGGAGTCTCGTCCGGCCGTCGACGCTCTCCTTCCCCCTCATACCGGCGAACTCCCGCGGCGCTATTACCACGCGAACGCGAGAGAAAAATAGGGATACACGTACCACGGACTCCCGTAATAGTAGCTATAAGGGTAGTCGCTATAGGGGTAGTAGCCGTAAGGGTAATAGCCGTAGGGATAATAGAAATAGCTGTAGGGGTAATAGCCGTAAGGATAGTAGCCGAACCCGAAGCCGAAATTATTGAAGCCTCGGTAGCCATGATGGAAGTCGAAGTCCCTGTGAAAACCACCATGGAACGGTGCACCGCCGACTATTCCGCCATGAGATCCTCCACCATGGAACCCGCCGCCGTGGAACCCCCCGCCTCCGTGCATCCCGCCCCCGCCTCGACCGGCGGCAAGAACCACTGGGGCACTCAGCGTGGCGGACGGCTGCATGAGGCCGACGGTCTGATGATCGACGGCATACTGGGCTACTGCGACCTTATCCACCCCTGCCGGCGCCGCCCAGCTTTTCCCAAACAGGCCAGTCGTCGCCAGCATTACGATCGACGCTGCAATTGCCATAAACCCATTCATATGTCTTCACCTCCGTCGCTTGTTGAAAGCGACAAGATTGCTCTTTTCGTTAGCCTAAAGGGCCCCTTTTTTTGGTCTGGCACACCGCGGGTCTCAAGCCGAACCGGTCTTTCCGCCTATTCGCGGTGTGCCCGACCGGACTGCGGTAGTGCGCACCCCCAAATAGGGCCTCTGCTCGCATACAGTATAGCTACGCTGAGATTTGCCTCCCCGTGCTGCCGGGTAGGCAAAACGCCTATTGGTCAGCAGGAGATTGCTCATCAAGGAGCAGAACGGGCGCCGCTTGCGGCGGACAAAGACAAGCCTTTCGACGCGTGGGTTGAGAACCCACCTACATGCTACGCGCCGTTATTCGGTGGTCCTTGGAGCCATCGTGGTTTGAGGTTCCTGATGACGTGAGAACATCGACCTCAATATCGTAGGGGTAGCGCCTCTTTCTCGGAATTGCCCACCCAGCAGCTTTGCCCGCCGTCCCCGACGCCGCCGGTGTACCAGCGGGCCGGCACGTCCTGGCCGCGGGTCTGCTGAATGGGGGAAACATGTCCATCCAGCCACAGCGTGTTCGAGAAGCCCGTGCCCTGAGGGTCCCAGGGGGACTGGTCCTTGATCGTATCGGCCGTGCGATTGTGACGGAAGATCTCCAGCAACGCATCCGGGAACTGCGGATGGTGACGCCACTGGGGCAGGTTGCAGACGTCTCCCGGCCGGATGTGCATCATGTCGCCGTTGTTGTCGAGCTTCTGCTCGAAGTGATCCTGGAGAACGATCATCTCGGCCGGCACTTTGATTTTGGACAGCTTGCGGTTGGCGGCAAAGCCGTTCAGGCCGAAATGGGCCCAGCGATAGAGCTCGAGGTCCGTCATGGAATCCCACGTCTGAAGCTGATACCGCGAGCTGGGGCAGTGGAACACGTCCATGTTCTGCACGTAGGGGTAGTACGCGATTCCCCAGTAGGCGTCGGTGCTGTTTTTGTCGGCCATTTTCGGAGCGGCATTGCGGTTGCGCGGGTCGACGATGTACCAGAACCCCCGGTTCGGCCCCCAGTGCGACCAGTAGTCGTTGTCTTGCAGATAGGCCTGAAAGGCCAGGCCAAAGCCTCTTTGATGGGCGGCGCACGTGATGCGCTGGGCGGCCTTCCGGGCTTTTCCGACCGCCGGCAGCAAAATGCTCAGCAGCACCGCGATCGTGGCAATGACGACCAGCAACTCAATCAACGTGAACGCTTCCCTGGTTCTTCTTTCCGCCTTCATAATGGATTTCCTGTCCGTGTCATTTCTCTGCCGCACCGGCAGCTCTGGTTCCGAACGCCTCGAGAGGACGGCCGTCTGTTCCCATCCACCAACCGTGCGCCTTCCCGTGAATGAAGGGCCACTATACTCCCTGGCTTTCGCGCCCGTATTGGATTTGCGCTAAACTTTGATTTGTTTTTTAGCGAGAAATTAAGCCAACTTTATCCTTCTCGTAATCGCTTCGTAACACACTTGTGGTCGGATGACCGACCGGTCGGTGTCCCGGGAGATCGGCATGAGGTCATCAGCATTCGTGTCGCAGTGAAACGTTGCCTTGTCAGGGTCCTTATGGAATGGAGGAAACTATGTTGCAGATGGGATTGAGGAAATCGAGTCTTCGCTTGGCTTTGGCCGGCAGCCTCTGCCTGGCCTGGGCCGGAAGCGCGGCCGCTCAGGTCGTGACCGTCAGCTTCCAGAATGGAGTCAACGGGTACAGCGGCACGTTCGACCGCCTGATCGGCGAGCGGAGTGGGGATGAGCGGGACGGGAGCACCGTCGCGAACTATTTCCTGGACGGGTTCTTACCGGATCGGACCTCGCCCGACACGCAGGCACTGGTGCGGTTCGACGGCATCTTCGGGAACGATCCGAACCATATCCCGGCCGGGGCGACCATTCTCAAGGCCGAGCTGATTCTGACCACGAGCTTGGCCGGCAACGCCCAGACGGCCGGCCCTTACGGCGTGGCGGGATTGCTCCAGCCCTTCGATTCCAAGACGTCCTACTTCGTGAACTTCACCACGACCACCGACATGGGCAGTCGCGGCCCGTGGTGGCAGGACGGCACGGCGACCCGGCCCGTGGGCGGCTACGGCGCCGAGCGCAGGGCGCCACGGACAGCGCAAACGTGACCTCGGTCGTGCAATCCTGGGCGGACGGTGCCCGGCTTATGGGTTCGTGATTCAAGCGGGCCTCAGCGATACGGTCAACCAGCAGGCGAATACCTCAGACGGCTGGTCGATTTGCACCACGGGCGACCCCCTGGTCAGTGAGCGGCCAAAGCTGAAGGTCTCCTATGCGACCGTGCCCGTCGTGAAGCATACGTTCCAGAATGGGCGCAAGGGCTACGCCGACACGACGATGGCCATCGTCCGCAGCGGCCCGAATGCCCTGATCAAGGACACCGACGCCCTCACCAACCCCGAGAAAACCGAAGACGGCGCGACGCTCGACCAGACCTTCCTGGACGGAGTCAACTTCATCGACAGCAAGGGCAACACCAACTCGCCCGACGATCTGACTATCCTGAAGTTCGCCAACGTGTTCGGCACGGCGCCGGATCAGGCCCCGAAGGACGTGCCCGTGGCCAAGGCGTGGGTCGTCATCACCACCGGGAACACCAGCGGGAGTTGTCAGAGCACGGGTCCCTATGCGGCGTATCCGATGCTGCGGCCCTGGGACATGACCTCCTTGCACTCGTCCTTCGGGCAGGTCAACGGCTTGCAGGTCAGCGATGGCGACATCGGCCCGGTTCTCGCTTCGATGACAGGCTTCATCCGCGGGGCGGAAGTCTGGTTCGACGTGACCTCCTATTTGGAGGGCGTGCGCACCGGGGCGGCCGACTACGGGGTCTCCATCCAGGCCAACGGCACCGCCGATGGCTGGCAGATTCACACGACCGGCTCGACCACGCCGGACGCCCGGCCCCGGCTGGTGGTCTACTCCGCCGCCCTGGCGGCCAAGTAGCTGCCGGGGGACCGCCTGACGGCAGGATCTGGGGAATCATCCCTTGAGTTGCAGGGTAGCCTATAGAGACTTATATGGGCTTCCTTGTCTGCTAAGAGTCCGGCAGGAGTCACGGGGACGCCATCCTCCGTCTGCCCGCGCAAGGAGGATGGCGTCCCCATTCCCGTTTCCGCGGACCTGCCCCCATGAAAGACAGCCCCACTTGCCAGAGCCGTCTTGATCGCAGACCTGACCTCCCCGCCCAGACTGCCCTCAAGCAGATCGAACCCCACCGTACGAGTCAGCGCTTCACCAGAAAGATCCATAACCCTCGCCCGGCCCTTCACGATGGCATCGGTGGCGGGCCAAGGCGCTTCTCCCGGAGGCGCTTCACATAGCTGTCAGTCCCTGGGGCCCCGCCGTCGGGGCACGCGAGAACCGCGCCAGTCGCCGCCACGCCATCCCGCACGGCGCTTGGCATGGACCAGGACAAATCCCTCGAAGATGGCCATGTCTCCGCCCTGGCATGTTCCTCCGGGAAGAAGAGGATTAGGCGACCCCGCCCGGTAGTCTGTTCTTCACCAGGCGGCAGTTGACGAGGGATGGCGCACCTACCCTCACCACCGGCTCATTTGCCGGGTGATCACCTCAAGGCCTTCCTGATCGTTCGCCAATGCCAGAATCCGCAAGGCTTCCTTTCCCTCTTGGCGCGGCATCCGCACTGCCATTTCGATGATAGGCGTAGGCGAGATCGAACCGAGCGTGACCCAGAAGGCGAAGGTCGGGCTTGCCGGCGGAAACGCCCACCTGGCCATAGTACGAAACCACCTGCTTTAACCCGAGGACGGCTTGATCAAGACGGCCGCAATCAACCTGGGCCAGGGCCAGGTTTCCGCGGGCACGCCACAGCGCATCGTCGTCGCCAAGGGCTTCAGCTATCTCCATCGCGTGTTCGTAGGTTTCCGCCGCCCTCTCCGGGGTTCCACTCGCCCGATAAGCTTGTCCCATGCTCAACAGCAATTCAATTTCCGCCTTCTCCAGGCGCTGCTCCGGATTCTGCTCGCGCAGTTTCGGCCAAGACCCCAAGCGCGCTCACATGGTGGGATAACGCCGTCTTGGGCTGTTTCAATCTCGCGAAGACATGCCCGAGCCGGATATTCCCTTCGAGTTGAGCTTCGAGATCTTCCGGAGCGGAGGCCAGATACTGCCGTGCCGCCTCTGCCTCCGACTCCATCTTGCCAAGTTGCTCTCGCACAGCAGCGAGGTTTCGCCAAGCTCCGGTTCTTTGTTCGGCACTCGCCTCGTTGGACTCTGCCGTGGCAACAAGCACCCGCTCCAGGGCGCCCAAGACGCGTAGGCGAAGCCGCTCATCACCTACATCGCGACACAGATCGAGACTTCGTTCCAACCAATTCACTGCTTGTGCTCGTTGAACCTCATCCCCATGTCGAATCCGCCAGAGGGCGAGTTGAGCGGATGCCAGCGCCACCGCGCTCCGCTCCCCGCTGGCCTGCGCGGCACGGTCTCCTTCCTCCAGCGACGCGAGGGCCTCACGCACTCGGCCCAGTGAATCTAGATAGCCCCCGCGGTTGACCAGCACCATCGCCTTCGAGTCAGGTACAGCCAAGGCAAGGGCTTCATCGACGGTCTTGAGGGCTTCTTCGGGCTTCCCCATATGGTCCTGAACAACGGTGAGGGTGTTGAGACACCGCGCCAACGCCGCGGGATCATGCGCGGAAATACGCCGCAGCCTCCGTCAACACGGGAAGCGCCTCCTCATCGCGGTTAGTGGTGGCGAGGAACATCCCGCGGTGACTCAAAATGGTCGCCCGTACCGCCTGGCGCTCCTCCGCGGAACGCTCCACCTTGGCCCGACCGGTGAGCCTCGCGTCTCCGGGGGATTCCACCAAGTTCCCGTTGCGAACCAGCAACTCATCCAGGAGCGTGAGAGCCTGCTCTGTGTTCCCCGAGACAAAATGGAGATAGGCAACCTGGGCTCCGTGTCCCAATTCATCGTTGGCCAGGCCGGCGACTCGCGCCGCCAGGTATGCCTTCTCGCGCCAATAGATCTGTTCAGAAACCGATAGGGCTTGATTCGCCAAATTCCCCGCCACGCCAACCAGCTTACTAAGCAATGTGGCGGCACGCACATCCTCGCTTTTCTGGTCCGCACACCATGCACAGACGTTGACCACACCCGGCCACTCCAGTTTGAAACGCCTCAACGTCTCCTCTTGTGGGACCCTCCCTTCTACAAGATCACGCTCAATCTGGGACAACCGGGTTTGCAGCCCGAACCCGCGCCGGAGCACCATCTCCTCATAGATCGTCAAGCTTCTCCGCTCCTTTCAACCGCCATCTGGCGTAGGCAACCAGCATCGCGTGCATCTGAAACCTTCCGTTGCTCAGTGGCTCCAACAGGCCCGAGTCGGCCAACGCCGCAAGCGCAGGCAAAGGGTCGGGAAGGAAATACCACAAGTCGCGAATCGCCGCCAAATCGAACGTGGCGGGTTTCGGCGCCATGGCGCCCAGACAGAAGAAAGCTTTCCGCACCTCCGCCGGCAGACGGTCAACACTCCGGTTATACAACTCCGCCACAGTGGTGTTATGGTTGGCTTCTTCGAGAAACGGCCGCATGTTGGCCGGCACGTTCCTGGCGAGCAGAGCGGCACCCTGGCTAAGCGAGTCAACAAGTGAATCCACTCCCAAACCAAGTTCATAGTGCGACGCCAGCAGCGGGCCCGCAACTTGGAGGGCCAGGGGCAACCCCTCCAGCGCCGGGCGAGTTCGCGGCACTTCTCGGGATAATCCTCAACAGCTTGACCGGCAAAGTGCCGGAGAAGGTCGAGACCCGCTGCCTCATCCAGTGGCATCAGGACCAAGTTGCTTTCCGGAGAGAGTTCGTGAGCAATACGAGGCAGGCGCGAGGTGAACACGAGCTGGACCGTGGGATGCAGAAGGCGCTGGACGAGTCCAAGGTCGGACGCCTGCCAGACATCGTCTACCAACAGCAGCACACGCTTCCCCAAAAACTCCTGGCCGAGGCGGGTCGCCATGTCCCGCGGCAGAAGCCCTGCTGAATCCACCTTAGCGAGCCTGCACCACTCCTGGAGCAGCATGGACTCCGCGGCTTGACTTTGCCCTAGCGCCGCCCAATAAACGCCGTCGTCGAATCTGCTTTGGACGGCGTCCTCCCAAGCCACGTGGGCCAGAAAAGTAGACTTTCCAACGCCGATCTTTCCATGGATTCCAACGGTCTGCCTGCCGGGTGATGCTTCCGCGTCCAGGAGTTCCAAGACTCGCCGGATGTCACCTTGCCGGCCTACAAACGGCACGGGACTCGGGGGAGCGTTTGAAACCACCACTCGAATCTGAGTTTCCCCACCGGACAGACTTCCCCCCAACTTATTCCGGCAGGCCTCGATTAGCTGTCTCATCGCGGCGTCCGGGTCATCTCTGAAATCGACATACTTGTGCCGGCGCAGCGTGCCCGGGAGTTTGCAGTCGGCCAGCAGGAGCGGAATGAAGCGGCGACCGGCGTTGGCCGGATCGCGAAATAGTACGGTGCTGCGCTCCAGCCCCACCCAGTCCGAATCCAACGCCGCCTGCGATAGGCAAAGTATGAGCGTGCGCGAAGCATCGAGACCGCGCTCGATGGCTAAGTAGATGTCGTCTCCCGGCTGGATGATCCACTCATCGAACCACACCCGCAGTCCCGCCGCCCGCAGCCGTTCCGCCAGTCTTCGCACCTGCGGCTTGTCGGAATTGTTGTGGCTCAGAAAGACGTCGTATTCGCACTGCTCGCTCATCCTCTTCTCAACCTCCAACTTGGGCGGCCGGCCGTCATTGCGCGGCGGCACCCGGTCCCGCCCGGGACGTCATTATTGTCACAGGGGACGTTCCGAAGAGCAAGAGGAAAATGGCAATGGACCAAGCCCGGATCCCGGGGCGGGGGCTACGTGTTGTCTTCGGGCAGTTTCAGGGTCAGGAGGCAGGGTCGGCCCGGCTCGACGTGCACGGACGTCGACAGGCTGCGCAGTGCGTCCTTGATCTTGCCCCGGATCGTGACGACGTGCTCGCCCGCGAAGACGGGCGAGAGCAAACAATCCGGCACGTCGATCTTCTGCATCGTCGCCCCATCGAGCAGGACCGTCACGCCGCCGTCAACCACTTTCGACACGTTGTTCACCGTCAAACCGATACTGCCCGGGCGGTTCGCGTCGAGCTGCTCGCGCACGGACTTCTCCATCTCTGCCAGATTGCTGCGGTACTCCGCGGCCCAGTCGGCGGTCTCCTTCTCCATCTCGCTACGGATCCGCGTGATGAAGGTCTGGACACGCCGCAGCATCGGCTCGAACTGCGGGGCCTGACCTTCACGACAGACATCGAGGGCCGCCCAGTCGAGGCAGAACTCGTGCAGGAGCCGCTGGAGCAGCGTCGCCGTGGTCAGATAGCGGATCCAAGCGGAGGAGTAGCCGAAGTATTTGTCCAGCCCGATGCAGGCTCCGGCCAAGGCGAGAGACACGTAACCAAACTGCGAAAGCTCAATGCTGGCCGTCCACGTGGCGAGCACCCGACTCGCCGCGATCAGAGGAATAAGACCGCCAACCGCCGTGAAGAGGATGGCAACAAATCGTGTCGTTCTCGCCCACCGCTTTTGGGGCACCTTGTTGATGAGGTACCAAGCGATGGCATCTTTGGCCGTCTCGACTGTGTGGGTGTAAACAGCCGCAAGGTAGACGCATTTGGCGGCATCATCATTTCCTGCCAGAACCGGGAAATCTTTCCATCCAAAGTCTCTGGCCTGTACACCCCGCTTGTTTTCTCCGTCTGCCATGGCTGATCTCCCTTCACATCGTAACCACGCGTCGCTTCACTCCCTTCACCATCCCCGGCTCGCAGTGATGGGCAAGGGTCCCGCAGCGTCTCTTCGCCTGACGCCGCCGGACTCACCCCCGGGCGATTTCATTGTTGCACGCAGCATTCGGGAAATCAAGGGAAAATGGGGATGGGGCCGGAACGGCGTTCCCGGGCACCTGCACGGTCAAGGGCCCCTCAAACGCGATAAGTCGCGTGTGGGAAGGGCTCCCAAGTGCACTGTTTCGCACTTGGGGACCCGAACCCCTACGAGTTTGGTCGTGCCACCCGAGGCGCAACGCCGCGCGTCCCCAGATGGGCACGAGCGTCCGCCGGATCTCAGAGGGTGTGCGAAAGCCGCTTCGTTGTGGCATGGGCTTCCAGCCCATGCATCATCGGCAGGATGCCCGTGCCACCTCTCACATACTCTCTTGGCGGCCGCCCTTGAGACGGCTAATGAGACCAGCAGGAGTTCAGCTATAGCACCAGTCCGCGGTAGAGGCGGGCGCCGAGGGCGGTCAGAAGGATGAGGACCACCAGCATCACGCCCCAATCGCGCGGCCAAGCCGTAGGTGCTGCGCCCGCCCAGGACCATGAGGGAGCGGATCGCGTCCACTTGATAGGTCAGCGGGTTGACGCGGGCGACGACCCGCAGCCAGCCGGGCATTACGTCGATGGGATAGATCGCGTTGCTGGCAAAGAACATCGGCATGGTCAGGACCTGGCCGATGCCCATGAAGCGCTCGCGGGTCTTGACGATGCACGCGACGACCAGCGAAAAAGTCGAGAAGACGGCCGCTCCAAGAATGACCGTGAAAGCCACGCCCGCCACGGCCTCGGGAGCCCCGTTGACTTTCACACCCAGCAGCCATGCCAGCACATAGATGAACGCTGCCTGCGACAAGGCCCGCCCCCGGCGGCGAGGCCCTTGCCGGCGACCAGCGCGGCCCGCGGCGCGGGCGTCGCCAGCAGTTTGTGTACCAAGCCCAAGTCGCGCTCCCAGATGACGGCGATGCCGTAGAAGATGGCGATAAACAGCACGCTTTGCGCAGAATGCCCGGCGCCAGAAAGTCCAGGTACGGCAGGTTGCCCGAGGGGATCGCGTGCGTCCGCGCGAAGACCTGGCCGAAGATCAGCAGCCACAGCGCCGGTTGAATCGCACGCGTGAGCAGTTCCAGCGGGTCATGCCGGAGCTTGCGAAAATCCATCTCGGCAACGGCCAGCGTGCTGCGCAGCAGCGAGCGAAGGCGCGAGAGCAGACGCGGCCGGACTGCTTGCCCCTCAGCCGAGACGGGCGGCGGTACGCCTGGTTCGAGCGGCGTCACGATAACCTCCTTCGGTCGCAAGCCGGTTGCCCGTGAAGAACGCAAAGGCGTCATCCAGAGTCGCATTCGCGACGCCCGTCGCCGCCTTCAGCTCCTCCGGCGTGCCCACGACGACCAAGTCGCCGCGGTTCATGATGCCGACGCGGCCGCACAGCACGTCCGCCTCGTCCATGAAGTGGGTGGTCATCAATACGGTCGTGCCGTGCGACTGAACCAGAGAGCGGATCTGCCGCCAGATCGACTGCCGGGCCAGTGGGTCAAGCCCCACGGTGGGCTCGTCGAGAAAGAGCACGCGGGGCCGGTGCAGCAGCGCCGTCGCCAGCTCCAGGCGGCGGATCATGCCGCCGGAATACGTGCGGACCAGGCGATCCTTCGCGTCCTGCAACTCCACGAACGTCAGTGCCTCCGCGATGCGTGGCACGCGTTCGGCACGGGGGATGTCGTAGAGCTTGGCGAAGATCAACAGGTTCTCGTAGCCGGTCAGCGCGCCATCGGCCGACAGCAATTGCGGGACATAGCCGATGGCCCGGCGGACTCCGGCGGAGTTGGTGACGATATCGCAGCCCGCTACGATCGCGCTGCCGGCGGTCGGCGGCAAGCAGCGTGGTCAGCATCTTCACCACGGTGGTCTTGCCGGCGCCGTTGGGTCCGACCAAGCCGAAGATCTCGCCGCGTGACACGGTCAACGAAAGCCCGCTCACGGCGACGAGGTCGCCAAAGCAGCGCCGCAGCAAATGTGTTTCAATCAACATCGAGCAGGGCCCCTCCCCGGCGGCGACCACGCGTCAGCAGCAAGCCCATCGCCTCTTTGAGCAGGCCCCTTTCCTCGGCCCGCAGCGTGCCGAGTTGGGCGGCCAATTGCTGCACCGTCGCCCGGCGGGCGATATCCAGAACGCGACGTCCCTTGGCCGCAATTTCCAGGCGGATGGTACGGCGGTCCGGGCGAGCCGGCCCGACGCCGGACCATTTGTCCCTGCACCAGGGATTGGATCATCCGCGACATGGAAGGCAGCGTCGTGCCGACATGCTCGGCCACGGCGGACAGCGTCGCCGGTCCGTAACCGTCCAGGTAGGCCAGCACGCGCAACTGCGGCACGGACATGCCCGGCAGCCGGTGGGCGCGCATATGCCGGCGGATGATCCACATCGCGGCGGGGATCGCCTCCAGCATGGCGACGGCACAGTCTGCCGCTGATGTCTTCATTTGGTTACCTCTGCAAATAGTTAGTAAGGCTAAGTATATCGGGCTGGGTCGCGTCTGTCCAGCGTCTTTTCCCTTGCAGGCGGATCGTACTTGTGGTACAAAGATGGGCTTGACTGACTGGTCAGTCGATGCCAGCAGAGGCCAGGAGAACGATGGATAAGAAAAATCACAGCATGGCGGCGGCCAAGGGTCTTTTCCGGACCGGCCGGCCCCATGAGATCGTGCCTGACGAAGTCACCCGATGCGCCGCGCAGAAAGTGCCGAGGCACTGGTGCGGAAAGCGAGTTAATCCCCCTGCAAGAGATACGCATGTCACGCTTTTTGTTTCTCCTATTATCGGTGTGTTCGGTTCGTCGCCGGCTGCACCGTCGGACCGAATTACCAAAAGCCGCAGACGGCGGTCGAGCCGGCGTTCGAGCACCTGCCGGCGCAGACCACCACGCCGCCTTATGCCCTTACGACGGGTGCCGGTCCCGCAGCCCAGTGGTGGACCACTCTGAACGACCCCGATTTGAACGCCCTGATGGAGCAGGCGGTCGAAGCGAATCACGACCTGCGCGTGGCGACCGCCCGCGTGCGGGAGGCCCGCGCCCGGCGGGCCATCGCCGGCGCCGGGCAGTACCCGGAGGTCAACGTCGGGTCCTCCTATGCCTACAACCGCGCCAGCAAGAACGCCTGGCCCTATAATGCTTTCAGTGACTTGCCCGGCTTTCCGTGGGAGGCGAACCTCTATCAGGCCGGGTTCGACGCCTCCTGGGAGCTGGACGTCTTCGGGGCGGTCCGCCGGCGGGTCGAGGAGGCGAACGCCGACTTCGAAGCCAGCGTAGAAAACCAACGAGCCGTTCTCGTCAGCGTGCTGGCGGAGGTGGCACGCAACTACGTCGAGCTGCGCGGCTTGCAGCAGCAGCTTGAAATCGCCCAGCGCAACCTGCAGGCCCAGCGGCAGACGCTGGAGCTGACGATCGAGCAGGCGCAAAAAGGCGTGGCCCGGCAACTGGATGTCGCGCGGGCAACGGCGCAGGCGTCCACGACCGAGGCCAGTCTGGCCCGGCTGCAGAACCTGCAGTGGCAGACCATGCACCGGCTGGCCGTGCTGACGGGACACCAGCCCGGGGACTTGGTGCCGACGCTGGCGCCGGCCAAGCCGGTGCCCGTGCCCCCGGCCGAGGTCGCCACGGGCGTGCCGGCGGACGTGCTGCGGCGGCGGCCCGACATTCGACGGGCCGAACGGGAAGTGGCGGCGGCGGCCGCCCGCGTCGGCGTGGCGGTGGCGGACCTGTATCCCCGGTTCTCGCTGACCGGCTCGTTCAGCCTGCAAAGCTCCGACGTGAGCAAACTGCTGAACGGGGACAGCCGGGCCTTGGCGTTCGGTCCGGCGGTGCGGTGGCCGATCTTCGACGCCGGGGCGCTGCGGGCCGTGGTCAAGGTGCGCCACGCCCAACAGGAACAAGCCCTGGCGCTGTATGAGCAGACCGTTCTCCAGGCCCTGGAGGAGGTCCATGACGCCCTGACGGGCTTTATCACGGAGCAGGACCGGCGCAAGTCCCTGCAGGCGGCCGTCAAAGCCAATGAGGAATCTACCGAGCTCGCCGAGGGGCTTTACCGGCAGGGTCTTGACGGACTTCACCAGCGTGCTGGATGCCGAGCGGCAGCTCTACCAGTCGCAGGAAGAGCTGCTGCAAAGCGAAACCGCCGTCACCACGTCGCTGGTCGCCTTGTATAAGGCCCTGGGAGGCGGGTGGGAAGACGGGCCATCCGCCCGAGCCCACGGAGCCGCAGCAGGCACAGGAGCAGGCCGCCGGGGGGTGACGTGTTTTGACGTATCGGAGAATGTAGCAACATGACGAACCATAATCAGGACCGAAATGAAACAGAACGCGGACAGCAGCCGGGGAATCGTCCGCCGGCACCGGAAGGGGCCAAGAACGGCGGCCACCGCGCAAACGTTCCCGCATGAACTCGTATTCTTCTGGTGTTGCTGCCGCTGGCGGTCGTGGGCGGAGGTGTCGGCGGCTTCACCTACTGGCAACACGCCCGGCAGTACGAGCACACCGACGATGCCTTCGTGGACGGCGAGATCGTGCAGGTCAGCGCGAAAGTGCCCGGGATCATCCAGAGCGTCGAAGTCCAGGACAATCAGGACGTCGCGGCCGGCACGGTCCTGGTGCGCATCGACCCGCGCGATCTGCAGGCCAAACGGAACGAGGCGAAAGCCGCCCTCGAAGCCGCCCAAGCCAAGCTCGGACGCGGCCCAGACCAACGTCGATCTGATCCGGGCCAACACGGAGGCCGCACTGGCCGAGGCCCAGGCCGGCGTGCAGCAGGCCAAGGCCGCCATCGAGGCGAGCCGGTCTCAGGTGGCTTCGGCCCAGGCGAACGTTACGGCGGCCGAGGCCGAGGCGACCCGCCGTCAGGCCGATCTGAAGCGCTACAAGGCCCTGGACCTGCGGGCCGTGTCGCAGCAGCAATTGGATGCGGCGCAAGCGGCGGCGGATGCGGCCGAGGCGAATCTCGCGGCGGCGCGAAAGCAGGCGGCGGCCGCCGAGTCCGCCGTGGTGGAGGCCCAGGCCAAGGAGGCCTACGCCGAAGGGATGTTGGCCGCCGCCAAGACCGGCCCGCAGCAGGTCGCGGCCGCGGCGGCCCAGGCGAAGAATGCCCAGGCCGCCGTGGACCAGGCGAAAGCGGCGCTGGACGAGGCCGAGTTGAACCTGTCCTACACGACGATCGTGGCCCCGGTGGGCGGACGCGTGACGCGGCGGACGGCCCGCCCGGGGCAGTATGTCCAGGTCGGGCAGGCCGTGCTGGCGCTGGTGCCGCCCGAGGTTTGGGTGACGGCGAACTTCAAGGAGAACCAGATCACGCACATGAGCCAGGGGCAGGACGTGGAAATCCGAGTGGACGCCTACCCGGATCAGGTCTTTCACGGCAAGGTGGACAGCATTCAGGCCGGCTCGGGCGCCCGGTTCAGCATGCTGCCGCCCGAAAACGCCACCGGCAACTACGTCAAGGTCGTCCAGCGCGTGCCGGTGAAGATCGTGTTCGATGCCGAGGCCTCACGCCAGTGGCTGCTGGCCCCGGGCATGTCCGTGGTTCCGAGAGTATATGTGGGCGTCGGCGGTCAGCAGCATCCGTTGCCGATTGCACCGGCATCCGCTCCTGCGGCGACGGCGGAACACACGGCGCTTCCGTCTTCCCATTGACGAGTTTTCCGCGGAGCACCGGCGTCATGTCACAGACATCCACCCCAATCCGCCGTCAGCTCGGCGGAGCCCTGGCAGCCCCGGGCTCACCCCTGGCTGATCGCCGCCGCCGTGATGTCCGCCACCTTCATGGTCGTCCTCGACGGCACGGTGGTGAGCGTCGCCCTGCCCCACATCGCCGGCAATCTGTCGGCGAGCACCGACGAGGCCACCTGGTCGCTCACCAGCTACCTGGTCGCCAACGCCATTGTGCTGCCCGCGACGGGTTGGCTGGGCAGCCTGCTGGGACGCAAGAGGCTGCTGCTGGGCTGCATCGCGATGTTCACGCTGGCGTCGATCGCCTGCGGGGTGGCCAACTCCCTGGACGCTCTCATCCTGGCACGGATCATCCAGGGACTGGGCGGGGGCGCCATGCAGCCGATCAGCCAGGCGGTGCTCCTGGAGAGTTTCCGGCCGTCCAAGCGCGGCGTGGCGATGGCGATTTTCGGCATGGGCATCGTCGTGGCGCCGATCATCGGGCCGACGCTGGGCGGCTGGATCACCGACAACTACTCCTGGCGCTGGGTGTTCTACATCAATGTGCCGGTGGGCATGTTGGCCGTCCTGCTGGTCCAGGCGTTCGTCGAGGACCCGCCCTACATCCGTCATGCCCGCGCGACCCGCATCGACTTTGTCGGCCTGATCCTCCTGGCCCTGTGGGTGGGCAGCCTGCACATCATGCTGGACAAGGGGCAGGAGGAGGACTGGCTGAGTTCTTCGCTGATCCGCGGCTTACTGGTCATGACGCTGCTGGCGTTCCCGGTTTTTGTGCTGTGGGAGCTGCGGGCGAAAGAGCCGATCGTCAACCTGCGGATTCTGCGGAATCGAAACTTCCTGACCGGCTGCGCGCTGATCACGGTGGTGGGAGCCATTCTGTACGGTTCCACCGCGCTGCTGCCGCTGTTTCTCCAGACCCTGCTCGGCTATCCCGCCCTGCAAAGCGGCCTGGCCGTAAGCCCGCGCGGCCTGGGATCGTTTGTCGGGATGTTTGTCGTCGGACGCCTGGTCGGCCTGGTTGATAATCGCCTCCTCCTGCTCGTGGGCTTCTCGGCCCTGGGCTATTCGGCCTATGCCCTCGGCAATCTCAACTTCGAGATCGCCCCGATCAACGTCATCGGGCCGAACATCCTCAACGGTCTGGCGATGGGATTCATTTTCGTGCCGCTGACGACCAGCGCGATGGGAAGGCTGCGAAACGAGGAAATGCCCAATGCCACAGGCATCTATAACCTGCTGCGGAACATCGGCGCGGCCGCCGGCATCGCGCTGATGACCACCTTCCTGGCCCGCGGCGCCCAGGTCCATCAGGCGGCTCTGGTCTCCCACATGACGCCCTACGACGCCGCCTACGAGCAGCAGTTGCACAGGCATCCAGTCCGCCCTTACGCCCTACAGCGGCACCTACGAAGCCGGCCAAACCGCGCAGGCGATCATGGGCGCCCAGTTGTCGCGGCAAGCCAGCCTGTGGGCGTACGTCGATGACTTCCGGCTGCTGGCCGTCATGGCCCTTGCCTGCATCCCCGGCGTGTTCCTGCTGCGCGGCCGGCAGCACCGGAGACGCCTCCCCAGGCCCGTAAGACAGAGCCGTGCATGATACGCGCCCTACCAACTGGGTGCCATGTCTACGGCCTCGTAGACATGCCTGACGCTCATGCACGCAGATGCACGCCTACGCAAAGCCGTAGGCATGGCAGGGCTCCCAAACGCGAAATATCGCATTGGGACCCTCAGCCCGGCTCGCGAGCCATTGAGCAAGGTCGTTCGTCAAGACCATCAAGGTTGGGGCGGCGACAGATAGGGAACTCGGCCGGCGTGTCCGAGCTCCTGTCGCAGCGCGGTCACGCGCTCGCTGGAGCCGAGAAAAAGATCGCTGGGAAACTCGTAGTTCGCGCACGATCTCGCCGAAAATCGCCGTGCTCTGATTCGAATTCAGCGACATGCCGGCCAAGTACTGCAAACGCAGGTTCCGGTCGGTGTTGAGCTGAGCATCCTGCATCCATCCCTGCAATTGGGACGCACGACCGACATAGGTCGCCAGCAGACTGGTCACCGTGGGAAATCCTACGTCCAGCAGCGACTGGGTCACGGCCAGATATTCGGGGCGATCCAGCTTCTGTTGCAGCTCGTCCAGGTTGATCTGCGTGGGCTCGACCTGGCCGAACAGGACGGCGTCGTAGCCGTCGCCGGAGCTGTCGTTGCTCCAGAGAATCCCGTTGGGAAAGACGCGGAAGAACGTGGCGATCAGGCTTTTGGCGGTTTGGGGGTTGCTCTCGTACAAGGGCATCCAGAGGGCCATCACGCCGCCCGGATTCAGATGCTCCCTGCACATCGTGTAGTATTCCAGGGTATTGAGCGCGGCGCAGCCCTTGACCCACGGGTCGATCGGGTCGGACGTGATGACGTCGAACTTCTCCTGGGTCGTGCGGACGAAATGCCGGCCGTCGTCGCACACCACCTCCGTGCGCGGATCGTTCACCACGTCATAATTCTCTTTCTTGAACTGGGGGGCCACGAAGCGCGGCACGATCGGCTCGATGTCGCAGATCACGATCCGTTTGACGGTGGGGTGCACCACGAAGCTGCCGGCCGTCACGCCGGCCCCGCAGGCCACGACCAGCACCGATTCCGGATGCCCCTGGACCAGGGCCGGGATGTGTCCCAGCATGCGTTGCAGCCGCATATCCCGCGGATCGTTCGAGGCCTGCACTTTGCCGGCGCCGTGGAAGCTCCGCACGCCCAGCGTGGATTGGGTCACGGCCACCGAGACGCTCATCCCCTCGCGGGCATAAAGGCAGTAGATGTCCGACACGTTGCCGTCCGAGGGAACGTCCTGCTCGGGCGTAATCCCGGGGACCAACTGGTCGGCCCGGGTAGCCATGTAACGCCCATAAGCCGTCAGCCCCCACGGCGTCGGCGGAACGTGCCAGATCAGCAGGATGGCCAGGGCCGGCACCGCCGGCAGCCCCACCCACATCGGCCACACCTGCACCAACTTCGTCGCGATCTCTGCGACCTGCCACCGGCGCAGTACCGACACGAGAAGCAGCAGCGCGCTGACGGCGGCCAGACCGATCATCATGCGCTGGCTGCCGCGTGTGCCCAGCCACGGAACCACGACCATGCTGAAGGCCAGCGAGCCGATGATCGCACCCACCGTATTGGCCGCATACACGCTGCCGACCACCCGCCCTGGCTCGCTGGTAGTGACGCCGCCAGGCGTCTCCGGAGAAGTGGGAGGTCGGAAATAGGAAGTATCCAGCAGGGGATCGTCCGCTTGTAGGATGGGCTTTAGCCCATGCTGCTTTGCGTCCGTCAGCCGTGGTTCATCCGCATGGGCTAAAGCCCATCCTACCTGAGGACAAACCACCGACGCCAAGGCCAGCGGGAAGCTGGCCCCCCAGAGAATCGCCCCCGGCAGGACCGCCCAGACGCACCGCATCAGATCGAGCTGGAAGGTGAGCCAGGGACTCTTGGCGAGCGAGGGATCGACGGGCCAGTAAGGCAGCGATTTCGTCAAAGCATAGGCCGCCCAGGCAATCGCCCCCATCAAGAGCAATTGGCAGACACCCAATGCCATTCGCGGCCGCAGGCTGTGGCGCGAAATCACCGAGCCGAGGCTGCTGCCGAGGCCCAGCCCTGTCAGAAACACCGCCAGGATAATGGAGAACGTGTAGACCGTTCCCCCCAGCAGCAGGGACAGAATCCGCGTCCAGACGACTTCCGCCCCCAGGGCGGTCAAGCCGGATAGGGCGATCACCACGTAGACGATGCCCGCCTTAGCCGTGACTGTGGCACCCCCGCGCCTCGGGGCGTGAACGGGCTCCCAAGCGCGGATTCTGCGTTTGGGACCGGACGCCCGCCGACGGCGGCTGGGCTACATGTCTGGTTCGTCCGGACAGAAGCAAAGCGATCACCGCCACCGTGAGATTCAGGGCGACGGCGACATAGGTGGCCACGGCGGTATCGTGGACCCGCAGCAGATAGAAACCGGCCAGAAGACAGCCGAAGACCGCCCCGGCGATGTTGCTGCCGTAGAAGAAGCCCAGCCATGATACGCCTTGCGGCGTGGCCTCGACCCAACGGGCAATCGCCGGCAAGGTCGCGCCCATCAACAGGGTGGGAAACAGCAGGCACAGGGCGCAGACCGCCGCCCGCATCAAGATGCTCGCCAAGCCGGGGTGAACGTGGGCGACATAGAGTTGATCGACGTAGGGCATTCCGAAGAGAATGGCGAGCCCGGCGAGACCGATCCCCAACTCGATCAAGGCGTAGACGCGGAGCGGGTGCCGGCGCGCGGAGACCACGCGGGGCAGGATCAGGCTGCCCAGGCACATGCCGCCCATGAAGGTGCCCAGCAGCACGCCCAGCGACACGGCGGACGAGCCGATCACCAGTTGCAGCGACTGGAGCCAGACGACCTCATAAATCAGCGCCGAGCAACCGCTGCCGACGAACAGAATCAACAACAAGGGCAAAAACCGTTGCGGCCGAGACAGGTCGTCCGGTTGCCTTCATCATGACACTTTCTCCTGTGATTCCCGAGAATCGCGCACGCGCACTTTCTCGAATAGTGGCATCTCTCCGGGACGCGGTGACAAATTTGCCGCGTTTTCCCGCGGGAGATCGCCACAAGTGATGATACCGCTGGCACTCAATCTTCCGGCAGGGGCTGGCCTTTGGTTTCCGGGGCCCAGAGCAGAGCGACGATGCCCACGAGGTAGATCAGGCACATGACCATCGCCACGGTGGCGGAACGGCAGTCGTGTTCAGTGGTCAGCCAGCCCAGCAGCATCGGGAACGGCGCGGCCAAGTAGCGGACCGTGTTGTAGCAGAAGCCCACGCCCGTGCCCCGCAGGCGCGTCGGGAAGATCTCCGGGAAGTAGATCGAATATCCGGCGAAACACGACAGCGTGCCGAAGCCCATCAGCGGCAGCATCCAGTACACGTCCGTCTCCGTCTTGAGCGACGTAGAACACGAACGCGACCACGACCAGGCAGAACGAGAACGCCAGGAAGAACGCCGTGCGCCGGTTGAAACGCGAAGCGACCCACGTGAAGGCCAGCATGCCCAGCATCGCCCCGACATCCTGCAGCAGCGTCCCACGTCCTTGTACTTGTTGATCGTCTTTTGCAGCTCGGCGATCGTGCCGGGGAAGAGTTGCTCCACCAACTGGCGGTTCAGCAGGATGGTGTCCGGCTTCTCGCCTTTGGCCTGGACCAATTGCACCAGGTTCGCCGTGGCCTTCGTCAGAGTCACCGACTGGAATGCCTGGGCGTCATAAAGGCTCGTCGTCCTGGATGAGCCGGTTCAGGTCGGCCAGGAGCGTATGCGCGGGCACCGTCCGGCAGGGCCCGGCCGGGATCGACCTCGTCCACCAGTTGCTGCACCTCGGGAGAGAGTTGTCCCTTGACGTGCGCCACGGCGGAGTTGGCCGGCGTCTTGAGGCCGGCGCAGATCGTCGCCGGCTGGATCAGCTCGCGGGCCAGCAAAGGCCGATTCTTGAACGCCGCCGTGATCAACTCCGGCGAGAAGAACGCGATGCCCCACAAGCCGACCATGCCCGCCACGCCGAAACAGATGCCGATGTGCGTGCTCCGGCGCCACCGAATCTGGGACGGCAGCTCCTTTTGGGGCAGGAAGCGCAGCATGAAGTACCCGGCCACCGCGGCCAAGCCCGCCATGAACAGCAGCAGAGTCCCCTTCGGCCACGCCGGCGGAGCGAGGAATCCGACCAAGACCATGCTGATCACGATCAGAAGCAACGCCAGTCGGCTGCCGCTGCGGTTGCCGCAGATCGTCCAGAAAGTCGCCGCGACCAGGATCAACGTCAGCATGGCATTGATGGGAGGTTTCGGCCACGAGCCAGGCATGACGCGCGGCACTACCAGAAAACCCAGCCCACAGAGGGCCGCCACCAGGGCCGTGTAGTACCAAGTGGGGTTGGCCAGCAATTCCGCATAGGAGCCCATCTTCTTGCCCCGGCCGGCGGCGGCCTCGGCCTTGGCCCTCTTCCACGGCTCCGGCTCTTTCAGCAGCAGAACGATGGGCACCACCAGCCCGATGGGCAGGACGCCCACGAAGAACAGCACCTGCCAGCCGCTCCAGGGGCCCAGGAGATTCTCCCGGCTCGGCACGATCCACATGACTCACGCCCGAGGCCAGGATGTTGCCGAAGGCCGACAGGACTGCATCACGCCGAGGGCGAACGTGCGAAAACGCGGCGTCACGCTCTCGGCCAGCAGGGTGGTGGCCGAGCCGAACATGCCCCCGACACCCAGGCCGCACAGAAAGCGATAGATACAGAACTCCGTGCCGTTGCGGGCCATTCCGGACAGACCGGCGAAGATCGTGTACGCCACCAAGGTCGCGACCATCGCTCTTGACCCGGCCGTACTTGTCGCTCATCATGCCGAACAGAATGCCGCCCGGTGGCCCAGCCGATCATCAGGATCATCGTGGCCAGGCCGCCCCAGAGCTTCAGGGCGCCGTCCGGCGCCGTCGGCCCCAGCAGCTCCCGCAACGCCGGCTCCCGCGCCAGGATGAAGATCCGCTGGCCCATGCAGTCGAACAGCCAGCCGCCCGACGCCAGGAACAGCACCAGCCAGTGATACCTCGTGACTTCCCGCCACCAGGGTCTCGCGGCGGCGGTCGGGGGCAGGGCAACCGAATCAGCCATGTATCGTTCTCCTTATCAAACACCACCGGGCCGCAGTGTACCCCCAAACCCCCGGCGGGCCAACTGATTTCTAATGGCCCCAACAGAATGAACGCCCATATGTCATTGCGAGGAGCGTAGCGACGAAGCAATCTCAATCGCGTCATACGCGAAAGAGATCGCTTCGCTGCGCTCGCAATGACATCTGACGGTCTTTGCCCCAGTTCATCTGTTGGAGTCTCTCAAAACGGTAGCCAGGACCCGGTGCGCCGGTAAAATGCCGCGACATGAATGGCTACAATCTGGTCAGTTTCGCAGGGATCTTCATTCTTGGCGGCGCGTGGCGTGGGCCTTGTCCGCCGACCGGCGGAACGTCAACTGGCGCGTGATCGGCTGGGGCATCGGCCTGCAACTGCTCATCGCGGTATTCGTGTTCGTGATCCCGGCCGGGGCCAAGGTGTTCCTCGTGGTCAACGACGGCGTGGTCAAGCTCCTCGACTCGGCCGGCGAGGGGGCCCGCTTTGTGTTCGGGCGGCTGGCCCTCGGGCCGGGACAGGTCGGCAAGGACGGCGTGGAGTCGCTGGGATTCATGCTGGCGTTTCAGGGCTTTCCCACGATCATCTTCTTCTCCGCCCTGATCGCCATTCTCTATTACGTGGGCATCATGCCGCGTGTCATCAAGGCTTTCGCCTGGGTCTTCACCCGCCTGATGCGGGTATCGGGGGCGGAATCGCTGGTGACCGCCACGAACATTTTCGCCGGGGTCGAATCGAACTTGACCATCCGGCCGCACTTGGCCAGTCTCACCGCTTCCGGAACTGTGCACCGTCCTGACGGCGGGCATGGCCACCGTCGCCTCGAACGTACTGGCCCTCTACGTGCTGATGCTCCAGAAGCGATTTCCCACCATCGCGGGGCACTTGATCTCGGCGTCGCTGCTGTCCGCCCCGGCGGCCCTGCTGATGTCGAAGCTCCTGCTGCCCGAGAACGGCCGGCCGGTGACGCTCGGCCTGAACGTCGAGCCCTACTACGAGCGGGACAACAGCCTCTTCGAGGCGATCATCAACGGGGCCAATGCCGGCGTGCGCATGATCGTGGGCATCGTCGCCCTGCTCATCGCCGTGCTCGGGCTTGGTCGCGCTGGTCGATCTGGTGCTCGGGGCCCTCGGGAACTCCGTCAACCCCCTGCTCGGCACGCAGGGCAAATGGTCGCTGGGCGGCCTGTGCGGCTATGTGTTCTACCCGCTGACCCTGGTGCTCGGCGTGCCGCACAGCGACGTCGGCATGGTCTCCAAGATCATCGGCGAGCGGCTGATCGTCACGGAGGTCGCGTCCTACGGCGACCTGGCCGCGGCGATGGAAAACGGGCTGGTGCACCACGAACGGTCGGTGGTCATCACGACGTACGCGCTGTGCGGCTTCGCCCACGTGGCCTCGATGGCGATCTTCGTCGGCAGTGTCTGCGCCCTGGCCCCGCAGTGCGCCAAAGGCATCGGCCCCATCGCCGTGCGGGCCCTCGTCGCCGCGACGCTGGCCTGCCTGATGACCGCCTGCGTGGCCGGCACATTCTTCACGGAAGGATCGATCCTGCTCGGAGGCAATGAGTGATTTATGATTGCTGATTGTTGATTTGGAGGTGTCGCGTGGAGAAGCGAATCAAAAATCAAAATCAAAAATCATACCTCTGCGAGATTGCGACGAATTCATCGCGCGGGGACGGTTCGATCCTGCGCGAGCTTGCTCCACCCGGACAAGGCCGACCTCGCAATCCGCTACAGTCTCGCGCACGCCACGGTCCGGCCCGGCGAAAGGACCAAGCCGCACCGGCTGAAAACCGCCGAAGTCTACTACATCCTCGCAGGCCGCGGCCGCATGCACATTGACGACGAATCCGCCGAGGTCGGCGCGGAGTCGGCCGTCTACATTCCGCCGCACTGCCGTCCAATACATTGAGAATACCGGCGGCGACGACCTGGTCTTCTTATGTATCGTGGACCCCGCCTGGCGGCTGGAGGATGAGGAGATCGTCGGAGGCGACACGGGCCGGCTGGCCGTGGATGTCGTGCTGCTGCCCGACGAGGCGATGACCGATCGAGCTATCGAGATCAATCGGCAGGCTTATCACCAACGGGCGTCCGGAGATCGTGCTGAGCAAGGAGGACCACCTGCCGCATATCTCGCTGGCGATGGGCTGCATCGATGAGACGGACGTGAAGGCCATTCGGAAGCGACTGGAAGACCTCGCCCGAAAGACCACCGTGCGGCAACTGAAAGTCGTGGGCGTGATCGGTTCAGTCAATTCCCGCGGCGAGACCACCTCTCTCCTGGAGGTCGAGAGGACGCCCGAGCTGCAGGCACTGCACGAACAGGTCATGAAGGAGATGACGCCGTTCTTCCGTTATGAACCGACGGAGGCGATGATCTACGATGAGGTGGTCAGCCCGTCGACTCTGGACTGGATTCGCACGTACCCGCAGAAGTCCAGCTACGAGAACTTCCTCCCCCATATTACGCTCGGCTATGGCCAGGCACCGCCGGGTCTGTCGTTCCCGATCCCGTTTGCCGTGACGCGGCTGGCCGTTGTGCCATCTCGGCAACCACTGCACCTGCCGCAGGGTCCTGGCGGAATGGAATATTGGAAGGATGGAATAGTGGAATAATGGGTAAGCCACGCGTGCCGTCCCCAATATTCCAACATTCCAGTATTCCATCATTCCCTTCTTAATGGGCGATGACGCTGGAGACGCGGAAGACCGGCAGCAGCAAGGCGATGGCGATCGTCCCGATGATGACGCCGAGGATGGTGATCATCAGGGGCTCGATCAGGGTCATGACGTTGCGGATCGAGGTCTCCAGTTGCTTTTGGTAGAAGATCGAGACCTTGTCGCAGACTTCGCCGAGCCGGCCGCTCTTCTCGCCGGCCCGCAGCATCTGGATGATGCCGGGCGAGATCAGATCGGCGCCTTCCGCCAGCATGATCGACTCCGACAACTGGTAGCCGTCCTGGATCTTCTCGTCCACCTGGGACCACAGCCGCTGGAAGTAGTAGTTGTCCACGGCGCCTTCGATCACCCGAATGGCATCGAGCAGCCGCACGCCGGTGTTGACCATCGTGGCCATGATCCGCATGCTGCGCGTGACGACCATGTCGACAAACATGGTGCCGATGATGGGCGTGTGAATCTTGATGCCGTCGAGGACGCGCCGGCCTTTGGGCGTTTTGGACCAGTACCAGAACACGCCGCCGACGAGGATGACCGTGGTCACGATGCTGGCCATGGCCTCGAAGTTGCCCAGGACCTTGCTCACGCCGACCAGCACCTGCGTCAGCTTCGGCAGCGACTGCCCCGCGGGCGGCGTAAATCCGCATGAACCGCGGCAGGACGAAGAACATCAGGGTGCCCGTCGCCGCGATGGCCATGAGGACCATGATGAACGGGTACGTCATGGCGCTGCGGATCTGCTTGCGGGTGTCGGCCTCGAAGCTCTGGTAGCCCGTGAGCACGGTGAGCATCTCGACCATCCGGCCGGAAGCTTCCGAGGCCCGGACCATGCTGATGAACATGGAGTTGAACGATGCACGGATAGCAGGACAAGCGCCTTGGAGAAGGTTCGCCGCCCTTGACCCGCTCGGAGAGGTCGAGAATGATCGCCTTGAACCTGGCATCGGCCGCCTGCTCCGCGATGGCATCGAGGGCATCGCTCAGGATCACGCCGCTGTCGAGCATGATGGCCAACTGGGTCGTGAAGAGGATCAGGTCGTTGGACTTGGCGCGGACCCTGGACAAGCGTTCGGGCCGCGACCGGATGGACCGTCGAGGGACAGAGGCTCGCGGTCCTCCGCCCGCGGGCTTCGGTCCTCCACCTTCGGTCCTTTGTCTTGTGTCTGCAGTCAGCAAGGTACCCATGACTGTCCGCCTTACGTTAAACCGGATAGGATGGGGCCGTCGATCACCGCGGTCCTGAGGATTTCTTCAATGGACACGATCCCCGCTTTCACTTTCTCGATGCCGTCGTGGTGCAGCGGCATCATGCCTTTCTCCAGCGCCTTGGCCCGCAGCTTCTTGGTGCTGATCCGCTCGTTGATCATCTCCGAGATTTCATCGTCGGGGACGAAGAGCTCGTGAATCGCGATGCGGCCCGCGTAGCCCGTGTTGCGGCACTTCTTGCACCCGACGCCCCGATAATACGTGGGGACTTCGCCGCCTTCGGCCTCCACGATCCGGCGGATGCTCGCGGGCGGCTCATATTGGGTCTTGCAGTTGGAGCAAATCCGGCGGACCAGCCGCTGGGCCAGCGCCCCTTTGAGCGAAGCGCTGAGCAGATACGGGGCCACGCCCAAATCCAGCAGGCGGGTCACCGCGCCGGGGGCATCGTTCGTGTGCAGCGTCGAGAGCACCAGGTGCCCCGTCAGCGCCGCCTGGACCGCGATGCTCGCCGTCGCGTCGTCGCGGATTTCGCCGACCATGATGATGTCGGGGTCCTGCCGCAACAGGCTGCGCAGCGCGGTGGAGAACGCGAAGCCGACGGACGTATTGACCTGGAACTGGTTGATCCCCGACATGTTGCACTCGACGGGGTCTTCGACCGTGCAGATATTGACTTCCTCATTGCTCAGCTCGGCCAGGGCCGCGTAGAGCGTCGTGTTCTTGCCCGAGCCGGTCGGGCCGGTCACCAGGACCACGCCGTTGGGCGTCTGAATCACCTCGCGGAAGCGCCGCAGGTTGTCGTAGGTGAACCCGAGCGATTCGAGATTGTAGAGGATCTTCTGCGGGTCGATGACGCGGACGACGACTTTCTCGCCGAAGGTGCCGGGCATGACGGAGACGCGCAGGTCGATCGGCCGGCCCTCGACCATGACGTGGATGCCGCCGTCCTGCGGCAGCCGCCGCTGGGCGATATCGAGCTCGGCCATGATCTTGATGCGGGAGACAATCGCCGGGTGCATCTGGTACGGCGGCCGCATCTTCTCGTAGAGCTTGCCGTCCACGCGATAGCGGATGCGCAGCTTCTTGTCCCCCGGCTCGATGTGAATATCGCTGGCGTTTTCCCGGACCGCGTTGTACAGGAGATAGTTGACGAGCTTGACCACCGGCGACTGCCCCGCCACCTCTTCCAGGTTGCTGATGTCCTGGGTGATGTTCTCGATGAGGGTGAACTCTTCGAGGCCCTCTTCGTCGATGATGTCGTCGATGACGAAGACGTTCGCCGCCGGCAGATAGGTCTGCAGCGTCGCCTTGATGTCCTTGGTCGTGGAGCAGACCACCTGGACCCGGCACCCGCTGATCCGCTCGATCTCGTCGATCAGAAAGACGTTCGTGGGCTCGCTGACCGCCACCGTGAGCACGTCGTGCACCTTGAACAGCGGCAGCACGATGTGCTCTTCCAGGAACTCGCGGGGCAGAATCTCGACGGCCTTGGCGTCGCAGATTTTCGGACTGACCTGGGCATACGGCACCCCATACGCTTCCGCCAGGGCCGAGGCGATCTGGTTATCCGTGCAGTAGCCCATCTCGACGAGCAGCTCGCCGAGGAGCTTGCGATGGCCCTTGTCCCGCTGCTCGGCGAGGGCCCGCTCGATCTGCTCTTCATTGACGACACCCCGGGCCAACAGCAGTTGGCCGAGCTGTGCCTTGTTTTCGAGCAGAATCTGACCCATAGTCACTTCTCTCAATCAAACGATTGCACAGGGACAATGGAATATTGGAATACTGGAATCATGGAATATTGGGCAGTACGCGTATACCCATCATTCCATCATTCCAATATTCCATGATTCCAGATCACGCGAAACTCTTCACCGCCTCCGTCAGCTCGGCGTGGCAGTCGAATTCGTCCTGCAGCCGCGTGATCTCCAGAATCTTGGTGCAGTTTTCCGTCAGACCCGCCAGCCGGAGCGGCACGCGGTTCTGCCGGCAGTAATCGCGCACCCACAGCAGCAGCTCGAGTCCCTGGCTGTCGATGAACTCGGCGTCGCTCAGGTTCAGCACGATGCCGGCGCGCTGGCCGGCGATGATCTCGGTGATCGCGCTGCGCAGCGGCTCGACGGTGTCGCCGTCCACCTCGCCCCGCAACTCCACCACCGTCACGTCATTGTAGTTTTGCCAAGGGATCTTCATCGCAGCAGCGTTCCCACGGCCTCGGTTCCGTAATCGGCGAAGTGCGCCGTGTCGTAGCTCTCGCAGGCCGTCCTGCTGAATGATCTCCCACAGACGGTCCATGTCGCTTTCGAGAAAGATCGCGCCGATCCGGGCGTCGAACTGCGTGCCCAGGCCCCGGCGGATTTCGCTCGAGGGCGTGCTCCACGCTCAGGGCGTCGCGATAGGTCCGCCGGGACGTCATGGCGTCGAAGCTGTCGGCCAGTTGCGACGATCTTGCCCGTCAGCGGAATCTCGTCGCCCTTGAGGCCGTCCGGGTAGCCCTTGCCGTCGATGCGCTCGTGATGGCAGAGCACGCCGGGCACGATCTCGCGCATCTGCTTGATGCCGCGCAGGATGCTGGCCCCGATGGACGGGTGCCGGCAGATGCACGCCCGCTCTTCCGGGGTGAGCTTGCCGTTCTTGCGCAGCACGCTCTCGTCGATGCCGATCTTGCCGATGTCGTGCAGCAGGCCGGCCAGATAGATCTTGTGGATCTGCTCCTCCTCCAGCGGTTCCCGTTCCGCGACCCGCTCGGCAATCCAGCGGGAGATCAGTGCCACCCGCTCCGAGTGGCCGCGGGTATACGGGTCCTTCGCGTCGATGCTGTTGGTCAGCGCCTTGAGCGAGCCGACGAACAGCTCCTTCAGATCGTTGAAGAGCCGGCCGTTCTCGATGAACACGGCGCAGCCGCTGGCGACGGACGTAAAGAGCTTGATATCGGTGCTGTCGAAGTCGGGCTTATCGACGCGGTTGACCGCCACCATCAAGCCGATGATGGAGACGGTCCCTTTGCCCCGGCGCACGGAGCTGCTATCGCCCTTATCTTTGGCGCACAGGGGCACGGCAATGATATTTCGGACGCTGGCGGGCCAGGCATACCGGAAAGGCGAGTCCACCTCGCTGTCCAGCAACGCCTCGCGGCCCCGGGCTCATCTCCTCGGTCAGACGCCCCTGCAAGGCCGCCGCCATGCCGTCGTCGATGTCGATCAGCCCCGAGCCGGCCGCCACGACGAGCTTGCGGTCGCCCTCCACGATCCGCTCCAGGAGAACGGCAATCCCTTCCACCAGGACAATATCGGTCAGACTGTCACAGGCAAGCTGGAGGAAGTTGGTGTCCGATTCGGTGACACGCATGTTCGTGCTGATCCGGTGGAGCAGCACCAGCTCTTCGTAGACGCGCGCCAGCTCCACGCCCACCGTCTCGATCTGCTCCTCCGTCCGGATCGGCGGTCTGGAAGTTCTGGGCGGCCAGCCGCAGCATCTCCCGGAAGTACTCCACCGTCGGCGCCACCGGCGGCGGCAGTCGCCGAGATCGAGGAGCGCGATCGCCGACCGGGTCGCGATAGCCCGCCGCCACGGGCGGCCGCAACAGAGGCACGCCGAGCAGCAGACTCGCGTCCGCCAGTTGCCAGACGGGAATCTCGCCGCCCTCGCAGTGCTGCTGGATGGCCCGGTCGAGGACGTACCGCCCCGCCTCCGTAAGCTGGTCGGCGTCGCTCTCGAACCGCCCGCCGCTGACCCGGACCACGAGCGCACCGTCGGCGGCCACGACGGCGAAGTTGACGCCGAAGTGGGCGAGCCTCTCTCCGAACTTCTCCAAGTCCCGCCGTTGCGATCGGCACGGTCCAGCATTCGCGGCAGTCCGCTATGTTCGGCATGAGCACTTCCACGCGTTCACCTATCCATACCCATCCACTCTTGACCCGTCCGGCGCGACGTCAACATTTGACGGCGAGCTGCCGCTGATAGAGAATATCCTGGATCGTCTTGAGCAGCTCCTTGGGGCTGAAGGGCTTGCTCAAGCACGCGGACACCGCGAGACTCTCCTGCTGCTCCTGCGACACGGCGAAGCTGCGGGCCGTCAGCAGGATCACCGGGATCTCTTTGGTCCTCTCGTCCTCGCGCAGCTTCGTGATCATCTCGATCCCCGTCATCAGGGGCATCTGGTAGTCCGTGACGATCACGTCCGGCTTCTCCCGGCAGGCGAGATCGTAGGCCTCCAGCGCCGTTGTTAGCGGCAATGACCTCATACCCATTGTTGCGGAGCTTGATCGCGACCACGTGAATGATGTGAATTTCGTCATCTGCCACCAGCACTTTATTGGCCATCGTTCTCGTCCTTTCGAAGATTGGAATACTGGAATCATGGAATGATGGAATATGGGCCTGCCGGTGCTCCCCATCCAGTATTCCATCATTCCCATATTCCTCTCTCTTCCCTGCCCATTCTACCGCTCCTATACCGCGGCGACCTGCGCGGCCGTCGCCAACGGCAGCTCGAACCCGAACGTGCTGCCGACACCCACCTTGCTGGTGACGAACATGCGTCCGTCGTGTACTTTTTCGACGATTTGTTTCGCCAGGTTTAGGCCCAGGCCGGTCCCCTTGGCCTGTTTGTTGTTGGCACTGACGCGGAAGAACTTCTCGAAGAGGTGCCCCATCTCCTCCGCGGGAATCCCGACGCCGGTATCGGTCACGGTGACGCGGGCCAGACCCGCCGCCTCATCCACCTCCGTGCCCACGGTCACCTGGCCGCCGGCCGGCGTGTATTTGACGGCGTTGCTCAACAGATTGATGATGACTTGCGAAATCATGTCCTTGTCCACGTACACCTGGTCGTAGACGATCGGGCGACCGCTGGTCACCGTGATGTTCTTCTCCTCGGCGTAGCTGCGGATCATCTGCATCTGCTCTTCGATCAGGATCGTCAAGCTCGCCTGTTCCTTCTTGACCTTGATCAGGCCCGATTCGATCCGGGAGATGTTCAAGATGTCCTCGATCAAGCGGTTCAGCCGTTGGGCCTGGGTCTGAATGACGTGATAGAATTCCTTGCGGGTCTCCTCGTCGTCCGCTTCGCCGTCCGCGAGCATCTCGGAGTACGCCGTGATCGAAGCCAGCGGCGTCTTGAGCTCGTGGGAGACGTGACTGACGAAGTCGTTCTTCATCTGGGCGACTTCCTTCTCCTTGGTGACGTCGTGAAGCACGGCCACGACGCCGGAGGTCTTGCCGTCCTCCTGCACGCAGGAGACGATCGCCTCGAAGGCCCGGGGCCGGTCGCTCCGGGTGAACACCAACTCCCGTTTCGTCGCCTCGGTCTGATGGCAGCGGCTTTGCCGGATCAGCTCGACGAACTCGGCGTGCGTCGGCCCGATCACCTCGGCGAGAGGCTCATGACAGGCCGGCCCGGCGTCGAAGCCGAAGAGCTGCGCCGCCGGCTCGTTGGCCATCAGAAGCCGATCCGCTCCGTCCACGACGAGGACCGCATCCCGCAGGCTGTATAGAATCGCCTCCACATGCCGCTTCTGGCGGTCGCACAACCGGGACCGGACCTGAAGGTCCTGCAGTTGCTCGCGCAGGTGGCGAATCGTCTGGTCCGTCTCCGCCAAGCGGTCTTGGATCGCCCGAGGCAAATCAGAAATTCCACATTCGAAATCCGAAATCCCCAACAAATTCAGAATCCGAAATTCCAATGACCTAAACCCATGCACCGGCCCAAGACCGTTTTGCTTTTGGGGTTTTGAGCCTTTGTGCTCCTTTGGAATTCGGGATTGGGGATTGGGGGTTTCTCCCGCTTGGGCGGCTATGGACGTGACCACCCCGGCGCATCGATGGTAACCGATGCCGAGGACGATCACGCCCATAGCCCCCGCACAGTAAAGGGCGAGGCGCAACCAGGCCAGCCCGGGGACGCCGGTCCCCAGCCCGGGGGCCAGGGCCGCGACCAGCAGTGCGAGCAGCACTGCCGCCGTGGCGCTCCAGACTATGCTTCGTTGGCCTCTCACCACAACTCCTCCGAAACCATAAACGATCCGCGGGCCGGGTTTCATCCCCGGGACCGCACTCAGTTTCTCGACCAGCCGGCCGCCTCCTGCTTTTCGACCTCCTGCTCGGCGACGGTGTCGATCTTCTTGAACTGCTCCGGATCCGTCTCGGCAATAATCCTTTCCCGCAGGCGCAGGGCCTCCAGGTACGTCGGCCGCACGGTCAAGCGCGATCCTCAGATTGAACAGGGCCTTCTCCGTTTCGCCTTCGAGGTAGTACTTCGCCGCTCTGGCATAGGCATCCTCGGCGATCCGGGCCGTATCGATGGCCTCGAGACTGTTCTTGGCGGCTTCGTGCTTGAGACGGATGTCATTGAGACGCTCTTTGGCATGCGTCTCGGACGGCTCATTGATGATGTGAGGCGTCAGCATGATGATGACCTCTTGACGCGTGGTGACATCCAAGCTGCTGCGGAACAGGGCGCCCACGAGCGGCAGGTTGCCCAGGATCGGCACCTGGTTCTTGGATTTGGACGTCTGATCGCGGAACAGACCGCCGATCACGATCGTCTCGCCGTCCTTGACAATGATGTTGGTCCGCAGTTCGGCGGTCGTCTTGTCCGGCACGCTGGTGGCCGGGTTGATGGCCCCGGTGCTGTCCTGCGGATAGATGTCCATGCGGATGTAGCCGTCATCCCCGATGAACGGGCGGAACACCAGCACGGTGCCCGTCGGCATGAACTGGACGTCGCCCTGGGTGGCGATGCCGCCTTGACCGATGGTCGTGCTGCCGCGATAGCCGATCGTCTTACCGATCTGGACGATGCCTTCCTGCTTATTGACGGCGAGGATCTTGGGATTCGCCATCAAGGTCACATCGGTGATCCCCTCCAGGGCGGTGATGATCGCCTGGACATTGCCGGCGGAGAAGCCGAAGGTCAGCCCGGTCCGCCGGGCGACGCGAAGCCGCTGGTCTGCGCGGCCGTGCCCTGGCCCCCCAAGATGTTCGCCGGGAAGGGCGACACCGGCACACCGTTATTCGTCATGTTGATTGGTGCTGGCGATGCCACCGGTACCGACGTTGACGGGCACCCCGCTGAGCAGGTTCCAGTCGATGCCGAACTGCATGCTCTCATTCAGCGTCGCCGACAGAATCGTGGCCTCGACCAACACCTGCTTGGGCCGGACGTCCACCTTGCGGATAATCGCCTCGGCTTTCGCGATATTCTCGGGGTAATCGACGATCACGAGCATATCGTTGAGGGCCAGCGTGTCGCCGCTCCCCTCGCCACCCAGAGAGCCGCCGCTGGAACCACCGCTACTGGAGTCGCCGGAACTCGACGTGCTGACGGAAGTCATCGTCTTCTTGGCGGCGGTCGTCGCCACGGTCTTGCCGGCCAGACTCAGGACCGGCTTGATGAGCTTGGAGGCTTCGTCCGCCGTAATGTAGTACAGCGTGAGAACCTTCTCCTCCATCCGGGCGGGGTCTTCCATCTTCTTCTTGTATTCCTCGGCGGTATAGACCCGCACGAACTGGCCCTCGATCTCGTATTTGAAACCGTTTCCCAGGATCGCTTGCAGGGCTTGTTCGAAGGTCACATTGTAGAGCTTGGAAACCGGCACGGGGACATCGACCCCCGAGGACCGGCACGATGTTCTTCTGGCTTTTGGTGCCCAGCATGTTGAGCCCCTGCCGAATGGTCATGCCTTTGGTGAAAGCCATGTAGGTGATAACGCCTTTGGCGGCGTCGTACTGGATGTCACTCGGATCCACCGTCTTGTCGCTTGTCGCCGCGGCCGGGGTCGGGGCCGGCATGATTCGGCCCGGCGGCCATCACGGACCCCGCGGTCGCTCCGAGAATCAGGAGAGCCATCAGCCACCGGCCCCTCCCGAAAAACAATGCCTTGTTCATATGCATGTCCTGAACCATATACTTGCTCCTGTTTCATGGCTGCCGCTGCCCGCAGGCAGGGCACCCGCATCGTTTGCACGCGCACACCAATCACTTGGTTACTTCGAGATCCTGCGCTAATTCCAGCGTCAGTTGTATGCCCTTACATTCCACCAGCACTGAATCGACATAAATCTGCAACACTTCAAGTTCCAGGACGTCGGCGCCGTCTTTCACGGTGAGCTTGCCCCCGACACGCAGCAACTGGTCGTTGATAAACGCCTGGGGACTCTCACTCCACAGCACCGCTTCCAGCTTCACTCGCCTGTCCGACTCGTTGAATCACTTCTTGCGCATCAGAGAAGGCTATGGGTACTTCATGATCAGTGCCTGTATCTCGACCGGCGGGATTCCGCCGGAAATAAGTCCGATCTTTGATCGTGAAGAAATCTCGTTCGATCGTGTCATGCCGCCCGGGCACCTTCGGCAGATCGACCAGCTTGACCTTCACCGGCGCCGTGCGCGGGACGGACGCGGCGGACGCGGTTGGCGGCGCCGCGGCCGCGGCCGCGGGTCGATGGCCCAGGAAGACCCGGACCCACATGAACAGCATGAGCAGAGACAGCACGCCGGCCATGGCCGTCTTCTTCCCGCCCATCTGCAGACGTTCGAGAACCCGCCCCACCGCCGGCATGCTCAGTTTTCGGTTAGGCGCCATGGCTCACACCCCCTGCCGATTCCGCCTCGGCCGGCCCGCCGGGTATGGCGATGCTTCGCCGAGCTGCTCGAAAATGACCGCCTCCACCTGGACGCCGACTTGCCCCGTCAGGTCGCTGTCATTCTCCAGCGTGACCTTCTCGACTCGCACCAGCCGGTCGAGTCTTTGCAGCTTCTGGAAGAACCCGAAGATGTCCGTCAGGGTCCCCCGGCATGCCACGTGGATGGGAATGCACTTCAGCGCGTCGGTCTGCCACTCGTTCCCGGGCACGATCGCCTGATCCACCAGATGGCAGTCCGTCATGATGCCGGCGATCTGTTGCAGGAACGAACCCAGGGCCCGCTCCGCCGGCACGCGCCGGTCGAACCCCTCGACCGCTTTCTCCATGTCGCGCAGCCGCCGTTCGAGACCCGGCAGCTCCGTGCTCTGGGCCGCCGCCATCTGGATGGTCTGCTTCTGCTGGGCGCGTACTCGCTGCAGCGACAACAGTCGCTGGTGCGAGGGAAGATAGCCGCACAGGACAAAATCACAGACGAACAGCGCCGGCGATGACGTACACCGCCATCTGCTGTTTCCGGTGCGACAGTCTGGAACCGGTCGCATTCATCAATCTTCCACTTCCTTATAGTTGGCCAGATAGCAGGCGATCTCAAATTCCGTCACTTCCGACGCACTCAGCGCTTTGACGGTGGTCCCGCCCTCCGGCGCGGGCAGGGCGGGCCTGGCCCCGGCCTGGCCCCGGGCGTTCCCGTAGAACGAAGGATGGACCCGCTGAAAATACGAGGACCCATCCAGCCGGCACACCAAGTCGGGCACATCCGCCGGATGGGCCGCCACGCCGGTCAAGACGATCCGGAACTTGACGCGCCCCAGCGGTATTTCTTTTTCGCCGGTCGCGGGCCGGTCGACCAGCCGGACCGCGGAGCTCTTGGTCTGTCCTTTGTCCTCCGCGCGGCCGAACGGCTCCGCCTGAATCTCCACTTTCCGCAGCACGATCGAGTCGCCGATCAGATGACTCAGCTCGGCCAGAATGGCGGCGATATCGACGCGGGAATCCATCTGTTCGACCAGGTCCGCCCGCGTTTTCAGCTCGTTGAGCCGCTTGGTCAGCGTGTCGAATTCCTGCACGACGGCCTCCGCCCCCACGCGTTGATTTTCGAGACGCGTCCCCTCCGCCGAGGCCTTGCCCGCGCGGTGAATCGCCGTCACGTTGAAGGTCATCATCACGAGAAAGACGACCACCAGGGCGCCGTACTGCCGCCGCACGTGCACCTGGCGCCGCCGGTCGTTCTTGTACCATTCGGGGAGGAAGTCGAGCTCTTTCACGGTGCCTGCTCCTCCAACACCCGCTCGCGCTGCGCCATCGCTTCCTTCGGCGCCGCCGTGCGTGCGTCCCATCCTTTGAGGCTCAGTCCCACGGCCAGGGCCAGGTCCGCGAAGCTGTTCGGACTCGTCGCTGCCGGTCTGCATCCAAGGAGTGCCCGAAGCCGCGCAGCGGCTCCGCCACTTCGATCTCCACGGACAGGTGCCGCCGCAGGACGTCCCGCAGGACCTGCTCATAGGCCCCCCCGCCGGCCACCACCGCCCGTTCCACGCGCTTGCCCCGGAACGTGACCGTATAGTAACGCAGGCACAGGGAAATCTCGCCGGCCAGTTGCTCGGCGGTCACGTTGAGAGCATCGACCACGTGGCGCCGCGTGGCGGCGTCGATCGCATCTTCCTGTTGGAGCCGCCGCCGGAACGATTCCGCCTCCGGGGCGGTGATGCCCAGGTCCGAGGCCACATCGTCATTGAATTGTCCCAGGCCCAGGGCGATCTGCTTGACGAAGCAGATCTCGTCGCCGCGGCCGAAGACCACCGTCGTATACCGGTAGCCCACGTCGATGAAGATGATCGTCCGCTCCCGGTCTTCCTGGCGACGCATGGTTCGCTCGAACGCGCGAAACAGTGCGCAAGGAGACGCGTCCACCGCCGTGGGCGTCAGCCCCGCTTCCTCCAGCAACTGAATATGGTCTTCCACCGTCTCGTGATCCACGGCGAACAGGATGTACTCGTTCTTGACTTCGTCGCCCTGCCGCACGCTGCCCGCCAGAATGTAATTGACCGCGTCGCGGGCCGGGTCCAGATCGAAGCGCTCCGCCGCCTCCCGGCGCAGGATCTTGTCGGCCTGGTCCATTTCCGCTTCCGCCAGGCGCAACGACGTGATCCGGACTTTTTCGACGGGCAACGCCGAGACGACGTTGCGTCCCCGGAATTGCCCGTCGGCCAGCAGGGATTGGATGGCCGCCACGATCGCCTGGCCCCGTTCGGGGGCATCGCCGGGCAGACCGACGTCCACCGGGGCCCGGCGGGCGGCCAGCACCTTCACGCGGCCGTCGCGCACGGCCAGTTGGACCATCTTCACGCTGCTGTGGCCGATGTCCAAGCCGATGGGCTGGATCCTGTGGTTCGCCGTTATCCAATTCGCTGTCAGCATAAAGTCGAGTCAGGTCAATTCACCGAGATATACCCCGTGACGGGTTGCACGGTGACGGTCTTGGTTACGCCCCCCGCCTGCAGGGTGATCACGCCGCTGTTCAACAGGGTTGGCCGAGCCGCCACTGCCGTCTGTACGGGCTCCCCAGGTAGTCGAAGCTCACCGTCGTCGCACCCGTCGAAACTGGCAGTGACGATGTTCACCTGATTGAGCCGGCTGTCGTTGCGGAAATTCACGGTATACGTATTGGACCCCTGTTTGACCGGGTCAGAGATCGTGTTGCCGTTTTGATCGGTGACGCGGTAGGTCTCGTTCGTCGTGTCGAACACGACGGAGTACTTCTGCCCCCGGCTGATCGCCATGCTCTTGGCGTACTCCAGATCGGCGGCCACCATGTTCCCGGCCGCCCGGACCTGCATCGTCCCGGCGTACGACGCCATCGGCACGACCATGGCCGCCGCGATGGCAAGGATCACCATCACGATCATCAGCTCGATCAGCGTGAATCCGCGTCGAGTCCCTCTTGCATTATTTTTTCGGCCCATTCTTACCCTACCTCCGTTGTTCCATTCGGTCCGTTCGCGGCGTGCCTTTACTGCGGTCCGTCGCTGCTCCGCCGCGGCGGCCCGGCGAGTCCCGGCCGCACCGGCACACAGCCGCGGTCGCCCGCCGCCACGAACGTCTGCAAATCTTTCTCCTGGCCGATACATCCGTAACATCCGCTCTATCCGACGACAAACGTCCGAAAAACGTCCCGCCGGCAGAGCTTCCCCCGGACGGCGACACTGCGCGGGCCGGGAGCGATCCGGCGCCCCGCGTCCGGCCGGAGCCGGAGGATTTTCCTCCGTCCGGCCGGATAAGCCCGATAAGCGGGCTGGCTTCGTGTCGTTCGCTGGCCGCTCTCTCGACATGACGGCTACTGCCTCCGAATACTCTTGTAGAAGCTGCCGGCCGCCGGGCTCCAGCATTGTCGGCACGCCCGTGTTCCAGGCGACGATCGCGGCCTTCATGGGGTCCGCGATGATCGTGACCGCAGCGCCGAGCCCGCTCGGGTCCAAAGTGCCACCGAGAAACAGGCCCCCGTCAAAGACGATATTGGAGGCCGTCGGGCTGACACAGAGATTCAGGCCCACCACCGCCAGCCCCTGGATCTGCAGGACGCTGGCACTCCCGGTGCATCAGACGTGCCCCCGACGTAGAGGGCCGGCAGGCCCTGGGCCGCGGTGATATTCAAGCTGGCATTATCGGAGATCGTGAGATTGCCCTGACGAGGAGCATGCCGCTGATCCGCACGATCCCGCTGATGCTCAGGTTGCCCGAGCAGTGCCAGATACTGTCGGGTGTGTACGTGCCGGCGGGCAGCGCGGCGATGATCCGGGTCGGATAGTCGAAGTTCTTGTAGCCGGCCGTCACCGGCGGCCAAGCCAGCGACAACGTCTGCGGGTTAAGCTGGCCCGTTTTGGCTGCCGGTGCCGGTCAAGCTGGTGGCGAAGACATCCCCCCCGATCATGCCGTTGTTGACCAGATCGCTCTTGGCATAGACGTCGCCGTAGACCTTCACGCCGTTCCAGAGCGTGGTGTTGGCACCCACCCCCAGGGCGGGACACGGGTCCAGCCGCAAGGTGGCGGCCAGGCCGCTTTGCCCTGTCTTCGACGCCGCCCGCGGTCATCCGATAGGCTCGGCACGTGATGTCAAACGTGCAGTTGTCCAAGGAATGCGAGATGTTCGGGTTTACGTGCACGTCGTAATAATCCTGGCTGCCCGCCACGAGTTGCTGGCCCCGTCGCACCGTTCGTCCAGAAAGCCGCATCCACATCCTGCGGCTGGAGCACCAGCCCTCGGGCGTGCTCGAGACCCGACTCGGCCAATTGGTCCATCTGCGTCCGCAAAAGCATATTCGTCGCCGCAGGCCAGCTCGGTGTCGGTGCCTGCCACAAACCCGATCGCCAGGATCGTGATGGCCATCATGAGCAGCAGAACCATCAGCAAGGCTATGCCCCGGCGGTGCTGGATTCTGGAGGATGGATTAGGCCGAAGGTCCATGGCTGCGAAACTTCCGCGTCCCTAATCGTCATCCGTCGTGACCAGGGCGTCGCCGGCCGGAGTGAGCAGGTTCGCCGCTCGCCCCGCAACGCCACAACCATCTGATACGGTGATCGCTGCCGTTTTCCGTCAGCGTAAACGAGACCATCAGGCACGTCGCTTGCGTCACCGTGCACGGCCGGATAAAAGGCGAACTGCACGTTCTTGCCCTGCGGGATCAACGGCACGTAGACCGGATTGCCTTGCGTCTGGAATTGCGTTTTGGTGGTCCCCAGGGCCATAGATCGCTGAGGCTGACCGGGGGGTTGTCGCACCGAGGCAAACTGGCACAGCCGCAGCGAACTGCAGTTGTCCCCCCGCTCGATATAGACCAGCTCGTTCAGATTGATCCGATTATCGGCGTTATCGTCCGCCCGCCAGACGACCAGATCGTTGCCGGGTGCGGCACAGAGAAGCCTGCATCCTCCCACCAGGTCGGAGAGACGCAGCGTCGCCTGCCGCACCTGCGCTTGCGTGACGGCCGTGTCACCGCTGGCGGTGCAGCCGACGCTGAGGGCAAAGGCAAACGTGGCCACCGCCGAGAGAATGATGCTCGTGATCACCATCCCGATCAGCAGCTCGATGACCGTAAACGCCTTCGTAGTGTCGAGCCGCTTCGCATCAGATTCCACCATGCATAAACACATCTTTCGGCAATCCCTCATGGCTACCCCGAGCGCCCGTCCGAGTCATTTGCTGATCAGACGATTCAGTGACGCCATGGCCCGCCCCTGATAGCCGACCTGTACAGACACGAGAATGAGATCCGCCGCCAGGCTCTTGCTGCGCCGCCAGAACGTTCGTGGCAGGCCACGCTACGGCTGAAGTTCGCGTACATCGGATCGGTGAACACCGTGCCGCCGGCATCCGTCACCTGCCCTTGGGCCTCGGCATAGCCGTCCCAGGTGGAGACGATCTGGCTCGACGGCGTGGCCACGATCCGCTCCAGCAGATCGCTGGCCAGCTTGGCCCCGAGAGTGATCCGCCGTCCTTCCGCCTGGACCGCGGCACCGTGGGAGAACGGCAACAGCACGCCGGCCGCCGCCATCCCCAGGAGGACCATCGCCATGGTGGCCTCCACCAGCGTGAAGCCGGAGCGTCTCCGTATGTCATTGCGAGGAGCGCAGCAAGCCCGCCCCTGCGGAGGCAGGGGAAGCAATCTGGGTTCCCAAACGCGACAAATCGCGTTTGGGAGCCCTCTGAACCCTGCGGATGGGACACCGAGATTGCTTCGCTGCGCTCGCAATGACATGGGAGTCCAGCGACGGTCAATAGTCATAGTAAGCGACTCCGGCATCATTCGTTCCCGTATTGTCGGGCCGGACCTCCCCGGTCTGGGGCTTGCAGATCCAGCCGTAGTTGCCGTCCGCGGCCGCCGGGAAATCTCCTCCGTTGGGAACCATCTCCACCGTCTCCAGGTTGTTCAAAGGATTGGCCGGGACGCGGGACAAATACGGCCCGTAGTTGTAGCCCGCGGTGCCGCGGGCCGCCGTTTGGCCGTTGGCGTTGCTGGCCATGGTGGCCTGGGCCACGAACACATCTCCGGTAGGCGTCGCCGTCGTGGCCCCGTCCGGATATCCGGCGCGACCTCCAAGTGCTGGCTCGTATAGATCAGCACGAAGCGCCGCAGCAGAGCCAAATCGGAAGCCAAGCCGCTTTCCCGCGCCGTGGTGGTGCTATGGGCCACGGTCGGAATCACGATCGCGGCCAGGACGCCCACCAGCACCACGACGATCAGAATCTCGACCAAGGTGAAGGCCCTTGTGTGTCTCATTGTTGGTCCTTTCTATTACCCCGTTCACCAGGTCGCAGGGTCCCCCAACGCGACGCCTCGCGTTGGGGAGTCCCATCAAAAAGGCTGACCGGCTACGGGCAAGCCCTCGCACGGTCAGCCTGGATGACCATAGTGACTATCTACCAAATGTCTTACAGAGCGTCGTGGCCGGTCCCAGTGTCACCCGCGTGAATTTCGCCCGTGCCCTCGGTGTATGCCCAACCAACGCCGGTGGCAGCAGCAGCGGCAGCCAGGGTATCCGAGGCGCTGAACGGGTTCTCAGGAACTCTCTCCAGATAGGGACCGTATTGGAACGCGCCCGCTCTTCACCTTCGGAGTCGCGCTACCTTGACCGCGCCAGTGATATCGGTCGTGAGCGTCATCTGATTGGTGAAGGTGGCCAACGCCGGGGGCGTGTCGTTGTGCTGGACCTTATACAGCTCGATCTGCGACCGCAGCGTCTGCAGGTCGCTGCACAGACTGTTTGTCTTGGCCTCGGTGCTGGCCTGGGTGAACTGCGGAATGACGATCGCGGCCAGAATGCCAAGAATGACCACGACGATCAGAATTTCGACCAAGGTGAAGCCACGTTTCGCTTGCATTGTTTGTCCTCCTCACGAGTGGACATGTGTGATTGTGATCAGCTTCCTACAGGGAACCGAACTTTGTTTCGTTCAACCTTATCGACCGAATCGACAAGTCACTTGACGGATCTGCTGCCTTGAGTGCCACACCCTCCCAAAGCATCTGACGAACGACTCGGACACCCGACCGAACTACTTCCACGCTTGCTGTTGGTGACGCATCGGGGGAGCCTTAATTTGCGGCCGGAAATACGCTCGACCGCGTTATCTGCGGCCCCCATTTCAGTTCATCCAAAACATAGGAAGTGCGCCGGAACGTGCCAAATGACGGAAGATAAGAAAATCGGAAGCACAAATTCGAAATCCGAAACAAATCTGCAACCCGAAGCACAATGACCAGAGAGGTCTTCGTTTGCTTCGAATTTCGACATCTGGCGTGGAGAGTTCGGTCGCGCGTGGCGCCGTGGGGCTATAGATACACGCAGATATTCCGGGACGTTCCGGAGGCGGATGACCCTCTGGTGCGGCCCGGCGTGGGCCAGATCGATGCGAATGGGGTCTATCCCAGCAAGAGCAGCCTCGACTTTATCCGCCCATTCGATCAAAACGACGGATTCGGGATAGCAGAAATCGTCGAAGCCCAGCCGCTCGAAATCGGCGACGGAGTCGAGCCGGTACGCGTCGATATGATAGAGGTCGAACCGGCCCGCATACTGGTTGACCAGGACGAAGGTAGGGCTGGTCACGTTCTGCCGATCCGCGGCCCCCGCCCCGGCGGCAATCCCCTTGATCAGATGGGTCTTGCCGCTGCCCAAAGGTCCGCAAATCGCGAAGACCTCGCCGCCCCGGAGCTGGCCCCGATCCGGCGCCCCAGCTCCATCGTCTCCTGCGGCGATTTGGTTTCCACGCCATAGGTCCGTGCGCTGCTCCATTCAATCCCCCAGATGGTCGTAGCCGCCGGGTTCCAGGCGTGCGATCGACCCGTCCGGCCTCCTGATTTCCATACGTCCGGTATTCGTGATCCGGCCCGACCGCCGTGAGCGGCACAGGCTGATTCCACCCTTGCCGCAGACGGTCCCACTGGTCGGGCGCCAACGTGAACAGCAGCTCGAAGTCCTCCCCCTCGTTCAAAGCCGCATCGAGCGGATCGGCCTGCGCCTTGCGCCTCCTCCGAGATCGGCACCGCGGCGGCTTCGATCAGAGCACCCACGCCGCTTTGGTTACAGATACGATTAAGGTCCGTGCTCAAGCCGTCGCTGATGTCCATCATGGCGTGCAGGTCGGCGATCCGCACCATTTCCAAAGCCTCCGCCACGCGCGGCTCGAACGCCAGGTGCCTGCCCCGGCCGGAGCCCCCCAGCGCAGCCGGTCACGCCGATAACGTCCCCGACCTTAGCGCCGTTGCGCCGAACCGGCGGCTTGGCGCCGGGCTTGCTCAACATGGACACGCATACGACAAACCGCCCATCGCTCTTCCAACTGGTGATGTCGCCCCCGACCAAGGGACAATGGTACTTGTCGGCGGCCGATACGACGCCCGCGTGCAGCTCCTGCAACTGCCGGCCGCTCCAGCCGTGCGGCAGGCCGACCGCCACCACCGCCGCCAACGGGATCGTCGCCATCGCGGCACAATCGCTCAGGCTGGCCGCCATCGACTTGTAGCCCACCTGCTCCAGAGTCGCCGTCGCCAAATCGAAGTGCGTGCCGTCGAGCAGCATATCGGTCGTGATCAGCACCGAGGCCCCACGGTCCAGAGCGATCTGCGCCATGTCATCGCCGATGCCGATGGGGATCTCGGCCGGCGACAATTGCCTCTGCTGCCGGAACCAACCCGTGATCTCGTCTTCCTTCATTTTTCTCGCTCCGCCAGATGCTTCTTCCAGAAGGCGAGCTGCTGCTGGGCCTGCTCCGGTCCGGCGGCCCCGGCCGAGACGTAGCGGCGCACGACGTTGGCGGCCCCGAGAGAGTCGTACACGTCGGCGTCGATCGCGGACGAGCACGCCTGAACTCCGCCAGAGAAAGCTGTCCCAACTGCCGGCCCTGCTTCTCACACTGGGCCACGAGCGCGCCGACCATGCCGTGCGCCTGGCGGAAGGGAATCCCTTTCCGCACCAGGTACTCGGCCAGCGCGGTGGCATCGAGGAACCCCGCCTCGAGTCCGGCGCGAATCTCCGGCGTGCGGAACGTCGTGTGAGCGACAACCGCCGCCGCGATGGCGAGCGATTTCTCCATCGTGTCGGCGGTCCCGAACACGTGGATCTTGTCCTCCTGCAGGTCGCGGTTGTAGCCGGAGGGCTGGCCCTTCAGGATCGTCAGCATGGCCACCAGCGCCCCGTACACGCTGCCCGTTTTCGCCCGCATCAACTCCAGAACGTCCGGATTCCGCTTCTGCGGCATCATGCTCGACGACGTGCAAAATGCATCGTCGATGCGGAGCAGGCCGAACTCATTCGAAGAGAACAGGATCCAGTCCTCCGCCAAGCGCGACAGGTGAGCCGCGATCAGGGCACAGTCGAAAAGGAACTCCGCACAGAAGTCCCGGTCGCTGATGGCGTCGATGCTGTTGTAAACGATATCGGCAAAGCCCAGTTGCTGGGCCGTGCTCTTGCGGTCGATGGCCAGCGTGGACCCCGCGATGGCCCCCGCGCCGAGCGGCGAAGCGTTCAGGATCATCCGGCAATTCTTCAATCGCGCGGCATCCCGCTCCAGTTGCTCCACGAAGCTCAGCAGGTAGGCCGCAATGACGATGGGCTGGGCCCGCTGCAAGTGCGTGTAGGCCGGCATCGGATCGTTCGTGTGTTTCGCGGCCAGTTCCACGAAAGCCCTCTGCAGTTGCGACGAGGCCCGCCTGCAACGTCTCGATCTCGTCGCGCAGCCACAGCCGAATATCCGTCGCGACCTGGTCGTTGCGGCTGCGTCCCGTGTGCAGTTTGGCGCCGGGATCGCCGATCCGCTTGATCAGGGCGGCCTCGATGGCCATGTGAATATCCTCGGCGGCTTTGTCGAACTCGAACCGCCCCGCCTCGATGTCCTCGCTGATCTCGACGAGCCCTTTCTCGATCGCCTTGAACTCCGGCTGGGTGATCAATCTCTGCCGCGCCAGCATGGCGGCGTGCGCAATCGAGCCGACGATGTCGTACTTGTAGAGCCGCCGGTCGTACGACAGCGACTCGACATAGTCCACCGTCAACTCATCCGGCTTGGCGGCGAGGCGTTTCTCCCAGCTTCGTTGTGTATCGGTCATGCGTCCGGGCCCTTGGATTTATGATTTACAATTTACGCTTTACCATTTATAAATCCCAGGCTGTGAGCCGTAAATCATAAATTGTTGGACGGACGAATCATGACCTCGCTCCTGATAACCAATTGTCGGTTGTATGATGCTTCTGAAAGTGCCCCGCTGTGCTCGATCCTGATTCGGGACGGCGACGATTGCCAAGGTGGGACGGGCCAACCGCACCGATCAAGTGCTCGATGCCGGGAGGCCGGCAGGTGGCGCCCGGTCTGATCGACGTGCACATCCAGGGCGCCGGCGGCGCCGACGTGCTCGATGCGACGCCCCAAGCCCTGGAAACGATCGCGCGGACCTGTGCGCGGTTCGGCGTCACGAGCTTCCTGGCCACGACCGTCTATAAGCCCGGACAGGAGAACCGGCATTTGAAGGTCGCCGCGGCGTGTACCGGCCGCGATCTCGGCGGCGCGCGTCTGCTGGGCACTCACCTCGAAGGCCCTTTCATCTCGCCCCAGAAGCGCGGCATGATCCAGCCGGATTGCCTGACGCTGCCCTCTCCCGCCATCCTCAGCGACATCTACGCCTCGCTGGGCGACACCCTCAAGATGATGACGGTCGCGCCGGAACTGCCGGGCAGTGCCGAGATCATCCGGACTCTGGTGGACCAGGGAGCGGTCGCCTCGTTTGGGCATTCGAAGGCCACTTACGACGAGACGGCCCGCGGCTTCGAGATGGGGATCACCCACGTCACGCACCTCTTCAACGCGATGGCTTCTCTGCACCATCGCGATCCCGGCCCCCTGGCGGCGATCTTCGAGCGGCCCGACATCACCTGCCAGGTCATCACCGACGGCGTTCACATCCATCCGGCGGTGCTGCGACTGGCCTTCCAATCCCTCGGCCCCAAGCGCTTCATAACGATCACCGACGGCATGCAGGCCCTGGGACTGCCCGAGGGGCAATACGTCTACAATAACCTGCAATACGAATCCAGGAACGGCACGGCGTGGTACAAGGATGGGACCCTGATCGGGACGGCGCTGGGCCTGAGCCAGTTGCTCGCCCGTTTGACCCAATTCACGCCCTGTCCGCCGCCCGTGGCCATCAAGACCGTCACCGAGAACGCCGCCCAAGTCCTAGGTCTGGCGAAGACGAAGGGAACTATCGCACCGGGATACGACGCGGATTTGGTCCTCTTCGACAAGGACCTGTCCGTCTACGCTACGATTGTGGCGGGCCAGATCGTCTACCAACGATGACCACCCTACTCCCGGGACTGCATCACGGCTGCCAGAATCGAGAGCATCTGGTCGATATCGTCTGGTGCTATGCCATAGTGGGTGACGGCGCGCAAACGGGACGGCCCTGTGCTTAAGACCCTGATACCGCGAGCACCGAGCTTCTTCACGAGATCGTCGGCACTCATCCCCTTCGCGGCCACGTCGAAATAGAGGATGTTCGTTTGCACGCGAGCCAGATCGATGGACAGCCCATCGATCCGGGCGATCCCCTGGGCCAATCGGGCCGCGTTGTCGTGATCTTCGTGAATCCTGTCAACCATCTTGTCCAGTGCAACGATCCCGGCCGCGGCGATGATCCCCGCCTGCCGCATGCCGCCGCCGACCATCTTCCGAGTCCGGCGGGCTTCGGCGATGAAACTCTTCGAGCCACAGATCGACCGAGCCGATCGGTGCGGCCAGACCTTTCGAGAGGCAGAAGCTGACTGAATCCACGCCGCGCGTGAGTCCCTGACATCGACACCCAGAGCAACAGCCGCATTGAAGATGCGGGCGCCATCGAGATGGACGGCAAGATGGTGGCGATGCGCCAAGTCCACGACCTGTGCCGTGTATTCGACAGTCAGGGGTGCTCCATCGCAACGGTTGTGCGTGTTTTCGAGGCAGACCAGGCGGGTGCGGGGGAAATGCACGTTGTCGGGGCGGATCGCCGCTTCGATGTCCTCCAGCCGGAGCGTGCCATCCGGCTGATTCGGGACCGTGCGCGGATGAATGCCGCCCAGAGCGGAGATACCGCCCGCTTCGTAGATGGAAGTGTGGCAGCGATCGCCGAGGATCACCTCGGCACCCCGCCCGCAGTGCGTCAGAATCGACACCAGATTGCCCATTGTCCCGCTGACGACCAGCAAAGCCGCTTCCTTGCCCATGCGTTCGGCCGCGATCTGCTCGAACCGATTCACGGTCGGGTCGTCGCCGAATACATCATCCCCCAATTCGGCGTGGAAGATCTCTTCCCGCATCTCATCGGTGGGCAGCGTAACGGTGTCGCTGCGTAAATCAATCGTGTTCATAGCATCCTTCCGACCGGAATCGCTCCCGCCCTGTCGCCAACCACACTCGGACCTTAACCATAGCCCATCCATACCCACCCGTCAACCGCCGCTTGGTGCTGGATTTTCCCGTTGGCTCAAAGGACGGGAGGACGTATTATCGACCGTATGATGATCTTGCGACTACTCTACACGGCGGGTGGCTCCCTGTTCTTGCTGTCGCTGGTCGCCCACCTCTATGTCCGGGTGCATCTGCGGCCCAAGGGCAGATCCGACCTGGACGACTGCTACTACGAGTTCGAGGACCAGCACCCGGCCTACGCGCGGTATACGCGCTGGCTGCAAATCTCTCTGGGCAGTGCCGCGGTGGGTCTGCTGCTGCTATTTCTGGGATTCATCCTGTGAAGACCCTGGGCATCTCCACGAGTCCCCGCCGAGACGGCAATAGCGACCTGCTGCTTCGGCAGGCCCTTTCCGGGGCCGAAGCGGCGGGCTCCGCCGTGGAATTCTTGCGACTGTGCGATTATCGCATCGAGGGATGCCGGGAGTGCTATGATTGCTCTGCCACGGGCGATTGCTCCCTGCACGATGATTATCAGCCGATCCTCGACAAGATGTTGGAGGCGGATCGGCTTATCCTCGCCACGCCCGTGTTCTTCATGACCGTTTCCGCCCAGGCGAAACTCCTCATCGACCGCGGCCAGTGCCTGTGGGTGCGCCACACCGTGCTGCACGAGCCTCTGTTCGAGCCGAAACGCGACCGGCGCGGCCTGATCATCGCCGTCGGCGGTTCCCGCAGTCAGAAGCAATTCGACTGCGTTCGCGAGCCCATCAAGTCCTGTTTCAAGTATCTCGAAGTAGACTACCTGGGCAGTCTGTGCCTCAACCAGGTGGATGAGAAAGGGGCGATTCTGAAACGGCCGGATGCTCTCGACCAAGCCTTTCGCCTCGGACGTCTGCTGGCAAGCATCCGTACGCCGCTCCCGAAAAGGCCCGTTAAAATTGAGATGTTCTGGCCGGCGGGAAATACGCAAGGCTGACGGCCTCCTCCTAAAGTCAGCCGCCAGCCTTGTGCTTTTTCCGTTGCCCCGTGCGTAGATGGCTCGGCCGATGGGCCGATGCCGGTCATTCGAAGGCGATCCCCAGACCGATGCTCGCATCGTCCAGTGTGCTGCGGCGGTCAACCCGGACCACACGCCCTCGCTTGATGCGGGCGTATTGCCCTTTCTCCTCCGCCAGCACGTCCGTCCTCGGGAAGTTCAGTTCCACGATGCTTCCCTCATGGGCCGGAGTGCTGATGGGTACGTTGACCAGAACGCCGGTCTTGCTGATGTTGGCGCTGCGGCCGTTGAAGAACCGGTTGGCCTCCGGCAGCCAAACGCTGACGGGCCACGACAGCTTCGTCCTCCCCTCCTTGCGCTGCTCTATCAACGTTTCCATGCTCTCGATCTCCTTTTTCTCTTCCCACCCCTTCCACCTTTTCGGGCAGGTCTGGTTCATCCGCAGTGGTATCGGCACGGGAAAGTGGGGTAGTTTACGGAATGTGGGCATTTGTGCAGGAATTCGTGGCTCTTTCGTGGACGATCCCCGGCCGGCAGGTCAATTTCCGCGTATTATCGGTCGTGGCAATCGCTTCTTTGCGGCATTGGTGGTTCCCGCGTGCTTGCAGATTATGAGTATTTTGTGTATCCTGAATCTCATGGCAGCAGAAGTCGTACGCATTGGTGGTCAACCAGGGGATCTGGACCGGATCAAGAAAGCAGCGGAGGTCGTGGAGGCGGGCGGCTTGGTCGCCTTCCCGACGGAGACCGTCTACGGCTTGGCGTGCCGAGCGGAACATAGCTCCCTGGCACGCTTGGATCGTCTCAAGGGCAGAGACGCGAGCAAACATTACACGCTGCACATCGGGCAGATGGACGAGTACCGCAAGTACGTGCCGAAGATCGGCCTGCGCGCCGAGAAACTGATCCGGGAGGCTTGGCCGGGACCGCTGACCCTGGTATTTGAATTGACCCCGGCCCAGATGGAGACCCAGAAGAGCCGCTTCGATGCCGAGGTCGTGCAAACGCTATACAAGAACAACTCCATCGGCATCCGCTGCCCGGATCATCCGGTCGCCTCCCTGCTGCTGCGTCTGGTCCATCTTCCGGTCGTGGCGCCGAGCGCGAACTACGCCGGCCAGCCGCCCGCCACCGATGCGCAGCAGGTCGCTGCGCAACTGGCCGACGACGTGGACATGATTCTGGACGGCGGCCCCTGCAAGCACAAGCAAAGCAGCACGGTGGCCCTCGTAGACAAGCAACGGGGTCCAGCTTGCTGCGCGAAGGGGTGTACTCGGCGTCGGATCTTCAGAGAATGTCCCAGGTAACGTTCCTGTTCGTCTGCACCGGCAACACGTGCCGCAGCCCCATGGCCGAAGGCTTCTTCCGCAAATACTTGGCCGAAAAAATCGGGTGCGGCGTTGACGAAGCTCGAGGACAGAGGCTATAAGATGATCTCTGCGGGCACGATGGATATGGCCGGGGCACCAGCGAGCGCCGAGTCTATCCGGGCTTGTGCAGCCCAAGGGGTCGATATCGCCGGCCATATCAGCCGGCCGTTGACCCGATCTCTGGTGGACGCCAGCGATGGCATCTTCTGTATGACGCGGTCGCATCGTGAGCAGGTTCTTTTTTTGTCCGCCGAGGCGGAAAGAAAGTGCTCCCTGCTGGCCAAGGATGGGGATATCCCCGATCCCATCGGCCAGCCTCAGCAACGCTTCGACAGTTGTGCCGCTCTCATCGAGGCGGCCGTGAAGATAAGAGTGAGTGAGCTCGTCATATGAAAGTAGCCGTCGGGAGCGACCATCGCGGCTTCGGCGCCAAGCAGCTCATCATGGCGATCGTCAGCCAGATGGGGCATGAATGCGTGGACGTCGGAACCAATAACATGACGCCGGTCGATTACCCGGATCTCGCCTATGTGGCGGCCAAGTCGGTCTCCGAGAAACGGGTCGATCGCGCGATCCTCATCTGCGCCACGGGCTTGGGGATGAGCATCGCCGCCAACAAGGTCCGGGGCATCCGCGCCGCTTTGTGCCATGACGAGCTGAGCGCCCACATCGCGCGCGACCACAACGATGCCAACATCCTGTGCCTCTCCGGCGACCAGATCGGAGAAGTGCTCCTCCGCAAGATCGTGGAAACCTGGATGTCCACCGAGTTCGGTGGCGGGCGTCATCAACGCCGCGTGAATAAAATCATCGCGATCGAGGAAGGCCGCGACCCCCGCGACGATCGCGAACGGATAGCATTGTCGTTGGGAGCCATCCAGCGTCTTCGGACGTCACCGTCCGCGGACTATCCACCCCGTTGGCGTGCCGCCGTCCTATTGCAGCTTCTGCTGCAACTGCCCAAGCGTGGAACGAATCATCTTGATCTGCTCTTGCAGATCCGTAATTTGCTGGGCCTGCGCCTTGACTTTGTCGTTCAGCCCCTCCACCTTCGCCTGAGCGTTGCGCATCCTCCAGGGCCGCGTCCCGGGCTTTGGTCAGACTGTCGATCGTCTTTTGGAGATCGTTCACCTTGGCGTCGAGAGCGACGCGTGCCTTGCTCAGTTCGTCCACTTTCGCTTCGAGGCTGGTACGAGACACGGTCAAGTCCTGGACTTGCGTCTGGAGGCCGCTCTTGGCCTTTGTCTCTTCCGCCAATTTCGACTCGGCTTGCTTGAGAGAAATGTCGAGCTTCTTGGCATCCTGCTTGAGCTGCTCGTTGGCTTTCTGCGATTCGTCGAGCGACATCTTGATCTGCTGGAACTCCGCGGTGGATTCCAGGGCCTTGCCGCTGGGCCGATTACAGCCCGCACAAGCCAACAGAGAAATCGCGACAACGGTGCCTACCGTTCCACGGGTGCTCATGATATGCTCCTCCATTCACTCCAACCATGATACGAAACCAACTCCAGCGACAACGTTCTGCCCTCATTCCTGAGGCAGATGAGCATAGCTCGCGCGAACCGAACCGTCAAGCAATTTCGGCTGAACCCGCATCGAGCGCAGCCGGTTACCCTGGCCCACCTTAGACCGGCGCCGGAGAGGAACTACGCCGCCCCGAGACGGCCCCGCCGGCCGTGACGATGCGGGTCGGCTTCCGCTGCGTTCGCGTGGCACTGGCGGTGCCGACGGACCGCCACTTGCGGTAGCGACTGTCCAGCAACTCCTCCGTGGTCATCCGCCGCAATTCGGTCAGCGCCTGGGCAATGTACGACTCGACGCTGTGGACCGTGTCATGCACGCTCCGGTGTGCGCCGCCGACCGGCTCCGGGATGATCGCATCGATCAGACCGAGCTTGAGCAGGTCCTTGCTGGTCAGCTTCAGGGCCTGCGCCGCGTCCGGGGCCTGCGACCCGTCGCGCCAGAGAATGGCGGCGCACCCTTCCGGCGAGATCACCGAGTAGTACGCGAATTCGAGCATCGCCAGGCGGTCGCCCACCGCGATGCCCAGGGCGCCGCCGGAACCGCCCTCGCCGATGCAGATACAAACGATCGGGACCTTAAGCCGTGACATCTCCGTCAGATTGACGGCGATCGCCTGGGCTTGGCCGCGCTCTTCCGCCCCGATGCCCGGATAGGCGCCGGGGGTATCGATCAGGGTCACGATGGGCAGACCGAACTTCTCGGCAAACCGCATCTTCGCCAGGGCCTTGCGATATCCCTCCGGGTTCGGGCACCCGAAGTTGCAGGCGATCTTCTCCTTGGTCGCTCCGGCCCTTGTTTTGCCCGACAACGAGCACCTTGTTCCGGGCGATCTGACCGATCCCGACAATGATGGCGCGATCGTCCCCGAAGCACCGGTCTCCGTGCAACTCACGGAAGTCGTGGATCATCAGGCTCAGATAGTCGGTCAAGATGGGCCGTTGCGGATGCCGTGCCACCTGGACCGTCTGCCACGCCGTCAGGTTCGAGTAGACCCGCTTCAATTCGGCGATTCTCTCCTTCTCGATCCGCCGGATCTCGACGGAGTAGTCGATCCCCTTCTTGGCGCTGAGCTTGCGGAGCTCTTCCACCTGCTGCTCCAGCTCGACCACCCTCTGCTCGAAATCCAGGTAGCCTCCCACTCTATTGCCTTCGGACGCCATACCTTCGCTGAATCCACCCCTTCTGCTCTACCGGCGCGTCTGTCCCTATACAAAAAACCAGCCGCAACATAGGCGGCGGAGCTCTTCGGTGCCAAGTCCCTTGGCTCTCCAGTAATCCCCAGATGTTAGCATTTCCGGCCGGCCGATCCAAGAAAAAAATTGACAGCCGTCCTCGCCGACTATACCTTGGAGCATCGCCCGTGCTGCACCTTTCTCATGTAAGGCCTTGTTCGTGAAGAGTTTACGCCAAGTTTCCATCATCGGGTTGGGGCTTCTGGGCGGTTCGGTCGCGCTGGGCGTACGCCAGCGTCTGCCCGGCACCGCCGTCATCGGCTACAGCCATCGGCCGGCCACGCGCAGGCGGGCCAAGGCCCTCGGCGTCGTCACGGAGACCGCCGGGAATCTGAAAGCCGCCGTGGCAACCGCGGACTTGGTCGTCTTGGCGACGCCGATCTTCACGTTCGAGAAGTATTTCATCGATCTGGCCGGAATCGTGCCGCCAGACTGCATCATCACGGACGTCGGCTCGACCAAGATGCTGCCGCACCTGTGGGCCGAGAAGCGTCTGACCGGACGCGTGCGGTACGTCGGATCGCACCCCGTCGCCGGCTCGGAACAGCGGGGAGTGGAGTTTGCCCGGGATGACCTTTTCGACCGGGCCCGCTGCATTCTGACGACGACGCCAACGACGGATCGCCGTGCGGTCCAGACCCTCCGGAGCTTCTGGTCGGCCCTCGGCTGCTCGGTCCAGGTGATGAGTCCGGTCGAGCACGACCGGGTACTCGCGAACATCAGCCATCTGCCTCACGTAATGGCGGCCGGACTGGTCAACGCCAGTGCGGAGGACGAGATGCTGTTCGCGGGCAAGGGCTTTCTCGACAGTACGAGAATCGCCTCGGGTCCGCCCACGGTCTGGACGGACGTTCTGCTGGCCAATCGGGAGAATATCGTCGCGGGCATGGACCGCGCGATCGCGGAACTATCCAAGCTGCGGGCGGCCATCAAAGGCGGCAAACGAGAGCAGATCGAGCAGTTGCTGGAAGCGGCCCGCCGCAAACGCGCGGCACTCGTCAAATACAAGATCCGGAAGAAGGAACTACCGTCGTGAGACAATGGCGTGTTGAGGTTTTCAATCGGCCCGGTTTTGCGGATGTGCAGGGCGCCCACGTGCTGAGCGACATTCGCGAGCTCGGGATCACCTCGATCGAGGCCGTGCAGTCGGCGCGGGTGTTTCTGATCGAGGCCGATTTCGATCCGGCGTTTGCGGAGCGGGTGGCCCGCGAGCTGCTGGCGGACCCCGTCTGCGAGGAGTACCACCTCGGCCGCAGCGGTCCGCCGCCGGGGCTGGCCAAAGCGACGCTGATCGAGGTGCACCTCAAGAGCGGCGTCACCGATCCGGTGGCCGAGTCCGTCATGGCGGCCATCGCGGACATGGGCGGCCGGCCCGAGGGCGTGCGGACGGCACGCAAGTACATCCTGCTGGGCGACATCAAGCCCAGCCAGATCGACACCATCGCCCGCAAGATCCTGGCGAACGACGTGATCGAGGACGTGGTCATCGGCGATGAGGCGGAGCCGCCCAGTCCCCATCTCAAGCCCTACGAGCTGAACCTCGTGACTTGGCCGATCCGCGACTTGGACGATGCCGGCCTGGAGGCGCTGAGCAAGGAGAAGGACCTGTTCCTGAGCGTGGTCGAGATGCGAACGATTCAGGACTATTTCCGGCGCCTCGGCCGGGAGCCGACGGACATCGAGTTGGAGACCCTGGCGCAGACCTGGAGCGAGCATTGCGTGCACAAGACGCTCCGCAGCGGCGTGGACATGACGACCAACGGCACGCAGATCCACTTCGACAACCTGCTCAAAGAGACGATCTTCAAGGCCACGCAGGAGCTCAATAAGGACTGGTGCCTGTCGGTCTTTGCCGACAATGCCGGCGTGGTCGAGTTCGACGACGAGTCCGCCGTCTGCTTCAAGGTGGAGACGCACAACCACCCTTCGGCGCTCGATCCCTACGGCGGCTCGGCAACCGGCATCGGCGGCGTGATTCGCGACCCGATGGGAACCGGCCTCGGCGCCCGGCCCATCGCCAACACCGATATCTTCTGCTTCGGCACGCCGGATAAGAGCCTGGACGAGGTGCCCAAGGGCGTTTTGCACCCGCGGCGCATCATGAAGGGCGTCGTGGCCGGGGTGCGGGATTACGGCAACCGCATGGGCATCCCCACGGTCAATGGGGCGATCTACTTCGACGACCGGTACATCGCCAATCCGCTGGTCTACTGCGGCAATATCGGCATCATGGAGAAGACCAAGATCCATAAGAACGCCCAGAGCGGCCATCTCATCGTGGTCGTCGGCGGTCGGACCGGCCGCGACGGCATCCACGGCGCCACCTTCTCCAGCGGCCAGATGACGCACGAGTACGAGACGATCTTCTCGCACGCCGTGCAGATCGGCAACGCCATCACCGAGAAGAAGATGCTCGACGTGCTCGTGCAAGCAAACGAGGCCGGACTGTACGAAGCCATCACCGATTGCGGCGCGGGCGGTCTGAGCAGCGCCGTCGGGGAAATGGCCCGTGAGCTTGGCGCCGAAGTGGACCTGGAAAAGGTGCCTCTCAAGTACGCCGGACTCGGCTACACCGAAATCTGGATCAGCGAAGCACAGGAGCGCATGGTGATCGCCGTCAAGCCCGAGAACCTCGAAGCGATTCAGCGGATCTTCGCCGGCGAGAACGTCGAGGCCACGGTCATCGGGCGCTTTGCGAGCGACAAGAAGCTCCACCTGCGCTACAACGGCCAGCAGGTCGGCGAGATCGACATGGATTTCCTCCACGACGGCGTGCCGCAGGTACGGTCGGCAGGCCGTCTGGCAGCAGCCGAAGCTCAGCGAGCCGACCCTGCCGGAGAAGGACAGCTACAACGACGACCTGTTGCAGATCCTGTCGTCCTGCAACGTCGCCAGCAAGGAATGGGTCATCCGCCAGTACGATCACGAGGTCCAAGGCGGCTCCGTGGTCAAGCCGCTCGTCGGGCGTCGCCAACGACGGGCCGAGCGATGCGGCCGTGGTCCAGCCCAAGCTGGATTCGCAGCGCGGGCTGGCCATAAGCTGCGGCATGAACCCCCTGTACGGCGACATCGACCCGTATTGGATGGCCCTGGCCGGGATCGATGAGGCCATTCGCAACCTGATCTGCGTCGGCGGCCGGGTGGATCGCATCGCCCTGCTGGACAATTTCTGCTGGGGAGATTGTGACAAGCCGGACGTTCTGGGGACGCTCGTGCGGGCGGCACAGGCCTGCTACGATGGCGCCCTCGCCTTCCAGGCCCCCTTCATCTCGGGCAAGGACTCTCTGCACAATGAATTCGTGTGCGAGGACGGCACCGTCATCCGCATCCCGCCCACGCTGCTGATCAGCGCCATGTCGCTCGTCGATGACATCGACAAGTGCGTGACGATGGACCTCAAGCAGCCGGGCAACCTTCTGTTCATCGTGGGCCGAACGAGCAATGAGATGGGCGGCTCCCACTACTACAAGATTCACGGCGTCCTGGGCGCGAATGTCCCGCAGCTGGACCTCGATCTGGCGCCGCGGATCGCGCGAAAGCTGTCGGCGGCTATCGCCGAGGGGCTGGTCGCGAGCTGCCACGATTGCTCCGAGGGCGGCTTGGCGGTGGCCTTGGCGGAGATGGCATTTGCCGGAGGTCTGGGCGTCGCGGCGGACCTGCGGGGACTGCCCAGGAGCCGGGACTGTTCGCGCCCGGACACACAGTTGTTCAGCGAATCCAACAGCCGCTACCTCGTCGAGGTGACGCCGGACAAGTACGACGCGTTCGCCAAACGCATGCTGAACCTGCCCTTCGGACAGACTCGGCACGGTCGTCGAGGAGCCGAAACTGAGGATCAAGGCCCAAGACGGCAGGAATATTGTGGATGCGGACATCGACATTCTGAAACACGCATGGCAACAGAACGTTTGACTGGGCATGAGGAATCGATATATGTCATTGCGAGCGAAGCGAAGCAATCTCAATCCCACGCAGAATGAGATTGCTTCGTCGCTGTGCTCCTCGCAATGACATAGCCAGGCACAGAGTATCATGGAGCTGAAGATGGAAGACGTACGAGCGATCGTCCTGCGGGCGGCAGGCATCAACACCGACCTGGAGACCGAGTATGCCCTGGAGCTGGCCGGGGCGACGGCGGATCGGGTCCACATCAACCGGCTGATCGAAGATAAGGGGCTGCTCGAACAGTATCATATTCTCATCTTCCCCGGCGGCTTCAGCTACGGCGATGACGTCGCGGCCGGCAAGATCATGGCCAACCAGGTCGTGCACCATCTGTCCGAGCCGGTGCGCAAGTTCATCGATGATGGCAAGCTCGTGCTCGGCATCTGCAATGGCTTCCAAGTGCTGGTCAAGGCCGGCATTCTGCCCGGCGGCAACGGTTTCAAGCAAGAAGACGTCACGATTACCAACAACGATAGCGGCAAGTACGAAGATCGCTGGGTCTACCTCGCTCCCCAAACCGACAGCTGCGTGTTCCTCGATCCGCAACAACGCCTTTATGTGCCCATCGCGCACGGGGAAGGCAAAGTCGTGGCCAAAGACAACGAATCGCTCCAGAGATTGAGGTCGCAGGGCCATATCGCGTTCAAGTACGTCGATGCCAACGGCGCGGAGGGCCCCTTCCCTATCAACCCGAACGGCTCCGTCGATTCGATCGCGGGTCTGACGGACGCCACGGGCCGGGTCCTGGGGCTGATGCCGCACCCCGAACGATACGTCCGCCGGACCCAGCACCCGCATTGGTCTCGCCTCGGACCGGACCTCGAACCCGACGGCATCAAGATCTTCCGCAATGCCGTGCGCTATGTTCGCGAAACCATCCTCGAATCTCGCGCAATGCAGCCTGCCGGAGGGGTTGAGCTTCCCGACGCGAAGTAACGCGTTTCCCGGTTCCTTTTAGCTCTCGATCACGGCCACGCCACTCGGAGACGGCGGCCCGTAGCGTCACATTTTCTCTTCGCCCTCCTCTCCTCCGCGCATTACCTCACTCCTGTTTTCCTGTTCCCCGGCACTGCCCTGTGGCAATGCCCTATCCGGGAATCAGGAGAACTCCGATTGTGACGGTTCGGCTTCCTCCCGTCCAATGGACGTACACTCTTGCGTGAATCGGTGAGAGTAGCAGAACGTCCGGAGAAATCGGAAGGGGGTCCGCGAAAGCGATCCAGGGCTTTGGGGCCCCCGCGGCACCGGTCCTCCGGGGAAAGGAGGTAGGAACTGGGATTAAGGACGTCGGAACGAGTGCGGAGATTCCCAAACGCGGTTCCTCGCGTTGGGAACCCAGTTCCATGTCGTGGTCATACGACGAAGACAATAAGAAACCATAGTGAAGGAGCACACAATGAGAACGTTCAGACAACACCAATACCTGCTTGCGGTTGTCGGCATCGCGGCCGTGATGATGCTGAGCCCCGGCTTCGCGACCGCCGCCTACGACCAGAGCAATCAATCGCAGTACCAGGATCAAAGTCAAGAGCTACAGCGGTGCGGGCAGCCAGAACCCCAGCCAAGTCCGAAACATGCGGCTGGAACAGCAGATCGCCAGCCAACTGCGGCAGCAAGGCTACGGCACCCAGGGCGAGATCATGATTCTGGCCACGGGCAACCGCGTGATTCTGCTGGGCACCGTGCCCGATCAGAGGACGAAGAATGGAGCCGAGAATATCGCCAAGCAGGCTTCCTCCGGCGCAGGGTAGATAACCGCCTCCACGTGAATGCTCAGGCCAAACGTCTGCCCGACGCGGAACTGGAGAAGGACACCTACGACAACCTGGGCGACAATCTCAGTCAGAGCGTCCAAGTGCGGGCCCAGAATGGAATGGTCACGCTCCAGGGGCAACTGGATAACTGGAGCCAGGTGGCGGATGCCATCGATGCGGCGTTCAAGGCCGGGGCCACCCAAGTGAACAGCCAGTTCAGCGTCGCGGGAGCCGGGGCGATGGCGCAGGGCGGAGCCGGCGGTTACTATCCGCCGTCCGGCTACGCCCCGGGCCAGCAGGGGCAGCCTATCCTCCCAGCGGTGCGCCGGGCTTCCAGGGCCAGGCCCCTCCGGGCGCCATGGGTGGACAGACCTACATGGGCGGGCCGACTCAGGCGAGTTCCAGCGATCTGAGATTGGCGCGCCAGGTGGCCAACCAGCTTCGCCAGCAGTTGCCTCCCGGGCAGAACGTCCAGTTGGTGCAGCCGCAGAGCATCTACGTAACGGTTCAGCGCGGAACCGTGATCCTGCATGGCTACGTCCAGAATAGCAGCCAGAAGCAGCAGGCTCAACAGATTGCGCAATCCATCCAGGGTGTCCAGAATGTCAGGAATGATCTGACCATTCTCAGCACGCAGGGCGCGGCCGGCCAGGGCTACGGCGGCACGACCGGCCCGTACGGCACGACCAGCGGCGCTCCGGGCTACGGCGGCACGAGCAGCGGCCAGGGTTATGGCGGCACGACGACGGCCCCGGGCTCCGGTGGCACGAGCGGCCAGAGCATGGGCGGCACGAGCAACCAGAGCGGCTCCTACCAGCCCCAAGGGTACATCCCCAGCCAGTCCAACCAATCGCAGCCGGGCATGAGCAGCCAGGATCAGTACGGCCAGAGCAGCACGCAGCAGGGCTTTGGCGGGACGACAGACCAGAGCCAGTATGGCCCAGAGCAGCAGCATGGGCGGCAGCAGTCAGTACGGGCAGAGCGGCACGACGGGTGCACCGCGAGCCGGGATGAGCGCTCCGACATGGCCCTGGCCCGGACGGTCGTCCAACAGCTTAGGCAGCAGTTGACCGGCATTCAGAACATCCAACTGATGAGGCCGGGCACGATCTACGTGATGGCCGTCCAAGGCAATGTCATGCTGCACGGCTTCATCACGAACCCGAATGTGAAACAGCAGGCCGACCAGATTGCCAATGCCGTCCCCGGCGTGCGTAATGTTACAGACACGCTGCGGGTCATCGGTGGCGCTGCCGGCGGCTATCCATCCTATGGCTACATACCGGGTCAGGGCCAGACGCACCAGACCAGGGAACGCCGGTCAGGGCACGTCCGGTCAGAACCAAGGGATGTCTAACCAGAGCCAGAACATGCAGCGTCTCATCGCAGATACCGGGCAGATGGCGACGAGCCAGTCTGACATGGCTCTGGCCCAGCAGGTGGCCCAGAGACTGCGGCAGCAGTTGAGCGGTGTCCAGAATGTTCAGATCGCCCGGCCGGGCACCATCTACGTGATCGTCAACCGGGGCACCGTGACGCTGGATGGCTTCGTGCCGGATAGCAACTCCAAGCAGCAGGCCGAACAGATTGCCAAGTCCATCAGCGGCGTCACGAATGTGAAGAACTCGCTGAATATCGGCGGGGCCGCGACCGGCGGTAATGCGCCTCTCGGCTACATGCCCCCGAACGAGGATCAGTTTGCCAACCCGCAGTTTGGAAACCAGATGCCTGGGAACCAAATGCCCGGCAATCAGACCCCCGGCAACCAGATCCCCGGCAACGAGCCGTTCAGCGGTCAGACGCCCGAGAATCAGCAGCTCGGCAACCAGCAGCCTGACGAGGATCAATCGGCGGACCAGCAGCCTGACGAAGGGACTTACTGATCTTTACGCCTGATGATTGCCTGATTGTCGATAGTCGGCACCGTCAGATGGTTTGAGACTTACCGGGGCTCCGGCGCCATGCTGGAGCCCCCTCTTTACGATTGATGATTTGGTGATCCGCGGAGAGCCGGCACGGACCAGCCTCGCCCCGTCGCGGCTGAAGGCCTGAATCACAAGATCATCAACTGAGCCGCCCCGACTTCGGACGATCTCCACCCCCACGGTCCGCGCGAAACGCAGGGCCCCCGGCTTTTCCACCGCCACTTCCACCTGCTCGACCCGGTCGTCCCGGAGGCACTCGTCGGCGATGCTCTGGGCCAGCGCTTCAATCAGATGGAATTGGGATTCCCCCACGAGCTGGAGGAGGCGTTTCTTGAGGGCCCGGTAGTCGATGGTGTCCTCCAGGGCATCCGTGCGGCCGGCCCGGCGTAAATCGACATGCATCGTGATCTGGATGAGGACGTCCTGCTTCTCCTGACGCTCATGCTCGTCGATGCCGATGATGCAGCGGATCGCCAAATCGCGGATGAACACGCGGTCCGGCGCCCCCGTCACAGGCGCGGGCCTCCGCGCCGAACCGTCAGTCATAGATGTGCCCTTTCATGTGCATCCCGCCATCGACATAAATCACCTGGCCGGTGATGAAGCGACTGCGCACCAGGAACAGCACCGCCTCGGCGATGTCCTCCGGGCCGCCGATACGGTTCAGCGGATTGGTGTGGGCCAGCTTGGCCAAATACGCCTCGCTCTGGCCGGGCGGCGGCAGAATCGAGCCGGGGGCAACGCCGTTGACGGCCACGTTCGGGGCCAATTCCAGCGCCAACATGCGCGTCAGGGTCAGCAGCGCGATCTTGCTGATGTCGTACGAGGCGTGTTCTCGATCGTATACCGCCACGCGGGTGTCCAGCAGATTGACGATATGGCGCCGCCCGTCCCTGCTTGGCCAATTCCCGCGACAGGATCAAGGGAGCCACCGCATGAATGCGCAGTATTCTTGGCGATGGATTCCTCGGAGGCCTCCCAAAGCGTGTCCCGCGTCGAAAATGGAGGCGTTGTTGACCAGAATATCGATCGGACCCGCCTGCGCTACGGCCTCCCGGAAGACCGCTTGGGTCTGCCCGGCATCCATCAAATCGCCCCGGATCGGCCAAGCAGAGACACCCAGCCTCTGCATCTCGTCGCATAGGGCCAGGGCATCCTGGTCGGATTGATTGTAATGCACCGCGACATGGACGCCGTCCCGCGCCAGAGCCAAGGCGATGGCCCGGCCGATACGCTTGGCCGCTCCGGTGACTAACGCGATCTGGCCCGCCAAAGACACGTTCGCCTTCCCCATCGACCACCTCCTTGTCGTCTTTCGTCGTTGCTGGAGAGACCGCGACCATGCCAATGATTACGGCAGGCCGGCGAGCCAGTTCTCCGCGAAAATGGCCAAGTCGCGCCAATCCACCGCCCCGGAGTTGTCCAGATCGGCGCCATCGCAGTTGCCATTGGCGGCGCCGCAGCCCGCTGGCGCCAATCCAGCGCGAACCACGGCAAAATCCAGGAAGTCACGCCATCCGGACAGACAAGTCCCCCGGGGGGATCTGCCAGAGCAGGACCGGATAGCCAATTCCCTCGCAGATCGTCCAGACATTGAGGAAGTCCCAGTCCAACGGCGCGTGTGAAGGTCTCGACCAGTCTTCATCTGGTCCGTGGTCTTGCCCGTACCCCCACGCTGGTGGTCTGGTGGCTGGTTTGCGTGTCCCACACGGAGGTCAGCACTTGGGCCAAAGCTCTCTGGTAGCCCACCAGGCCTCCCACCATCTGGACGCCCGTGACTTTGCCGGCGGAATAGGACTGCCAGACGCTGCCGGCCGACACCTGCCCGATCAGACCGGCGACGTAGGTCGTCCCCTTCACGGCCCCCGTGGCGTAGCACCATTGCACGATGCCCGGCCCTGCTTGGAGCATGATGCCGACCAGGCCGCCGACGTTGTCCGAGCCGGTCACCTGCGCTTTGGAATAGGACAGGGAGGCGGTCCCGCCCCGATTTGCCCGATCAAGCCGCCGACATACGAGACGCCGAGGACGGAGCCATCCGAGCACGATTTGCTCACCCCGCCATCTATGCTCGCCACCAGCCCGCCCACGCGCGCATTGCCGGAGACATTGACCCTCGTCGCGGAACAACTCTGGACGCCCCCGCCGCTGCCCAAATAACCGACCAGAGAGCCCGTGCCCAGCTTGTTGCCCACGACCGTCGGCCCCGCCAGCTTGAGGTTCTTGATCGTCCCGGTCACATACTGAAACAGGCCGACGTAGTCATCGGTCATGTCCTTGTACCGGAAATTCGAGATGGTCTTGCCATTGCCGTCGAACGCGCCCTGGAAGGGCTGGTTGGCGGTGGACCCCAACATGACCCAATGGCCGATCATGTGCAGATTCACTTCATTGTAGTCGGACAGGTCGATGTCCTGGGTGAGTTGGAACTGCTTGCCCCAGTCGCCGGGGTTGTCGCCGATCGCTTTGAAGTCGGCGGCCGTCGCGATCAGATAGGGCGCCGCCGCCGTACCGCTCCCGCCGGAATACGTCGCCGCCACCGAAACGGCGGGCCCGCTACGCCCAGATGCAGGCAACCCAGCAGAGGACAAAGACGGTAGGCGGTAGCGCGGTAGGCTGCGTAGGCGCCTCCGGCCTGCCGGCCTGCCAACCTCCAGCCTGAGTCCTCGTCCCCCGTCTTCTGCGTTCTACCCTTCTGCCCGATCATACCATTCCTCCTTCTCTGCGGAAAAAATGAGAAGTTCCCAGTCGGAAGTTTGAAGTTGATCCCTTACTTGAAACTGAGAACTTCACCCTTCCAGCTTATTATACCAAAACCGTGGCAATTACCATTTCCTATTTGCGATTCCCCATTTACGATGGGCATCATGCTTGAGGGCATCGTTGCTATCTACAAAGAGGAGGGAATGACGTCGCACGACGTGGTGGACGCGGTCCGGCAGCTCACGGGCGAGAAACGCGTCGGCCACGCCGGCACCCTGGACCCCTGCGCGAAAGGCGTTCTCGTGATCGGCGTCGGCCGGGCCGCGACCAAGACATTGAGCCTGGTCGCGGGCGCGGAAAAAGAGTACGTAACACGGGTCAAACTCGGATGGCGCAGCACCACAGAGGACCGCGAGGGCCAGATAGAACAGGTGTTCTGGACGACCGAGGGGCAGGCCCCGTGCCTGCCCTGGCGAAGGGCAACCACAGGGTCGGGTTCCCAAACGCGATACGTCGCGTTTGGGTCCGGTTGCCCCTACCGGCCCGGTCCCCACCGAAGAGCAAGTCCGCCAGACGCTCGGCGCGGTTTCTGGGCGTGATCGATCAGCGCCCGCCAGTGTTCTCCGCCATCAAGGTCGGGGGCAGAGCCGCCTACAAGCGGGCCCGCGCGGGAAGGAAGTCGATCTGCCGACACGGAAGGTCGAGACCAAGGAAATCGAGCTGCTCGGGTACGCCTGGCCCTACGTGGACGTCCGGCTGGTGACCGGTCCCGGCTTCTATGTTCGGTCGTTCGCCCGAGACCTGGGCGAGCTGCTCGGCACCGGGGCCTACATGGAGCAATTCGAGCGCATCCGCGTAGGCCCATACACGAAAGAGCACGCTGCTCCGGCTCCCGGACCTTGCCCGTCCCTCGGCCCCTGCCACGACCAGCGAGTCGAGGCTGGCCGCCAGCCCGCAAGTCTAAGAGGCTCTAAGCGGAAGCCCGCTGCCGGGCGGGCGATTCCGCCGCAACCGCAGGCACACGGGCCCGCGTGGCCTGGGGATACTGACGCAACACGTAGAAGGCGCAGATACCGCCGAAACAGATGTACCCAGCGGCGTGAGTCTCAGGATGCGACCCGTGCCCACCCGATCGGCCAGCGGCATCAGGCACAGCAGGATCGATCAGTGCCATCCCCCACGTACCCCCGACGATCAAGGCCATCCGGTGGCCGAGGTAACCCATGCGACGCTGCGGGCCAACGTGACGGTCAGAATGTAGCCCGACATCGAGCAGAAAAGCCCACACCGAAGAGAAGCCAGACGGCCGCCGCGTGTGTCGGCCATACGAGATACAGGAGCGGAAAGGACCGGCCAGCAGAAAGGCCAGATGCAGGCGGGCAAGTGCCCTTGCGATGCGCAATCGCAGGCCAGAGGAACGGGCCCACGGCCCCGCCCCACCCAAACATGGCGGCGGCAAAACCGCCGGAGGTCAAGCGAAGCCCAACTCGTGGAGGTAGGTCGGCGTCAGCCACTGCACGGTCGTGGTCGAGAGCGCCGCCGGAAGGCCGACCAGCATCACCTTGCGGAAAACGGCAGAACGTCGGCGGGGGCCGGGACCGCGTGTCCCTTGCCGTTCGACGGGATCGGGCTCGGCCGCCAATCGCACTCTGGACAGGCCAACCGTCACAATGCCCAGCGAGGGCAAAGGCGATCAGCGGATAGAGTCCCTTAAGCCCGTACCCGTGAGACCAGACAGGCGGAGACCGCCCCGCCGCTGGCGGAGCCGAAGAACCCGGCCGTCATGAATATCGCCGTGCTCCAGGACGCCGGGATGCGACGGAGCGTGTGCACGGCACGCAACCCCTCCGGATGAGCTACCGCGATGCCCGAGCCGCTGATGCGCCCAAGACGAGCAGAAGAAGACTCCGGCCGGCCGATTTCGGGGCGCCAGCGCCATCAGACAGACCGCTGCGGCCAGCAACATGCCCACATACAGGAAAAAGGGCGCAGTCTTGTCGGGCCTCAGATGCCCGTCAGGATCTGGACGCCGTTGGAGGCCAGTCCCAGGGACGCGATCACCAGCCGTGCCCATCGCCAGCTTCAAGGAAACTCGTCCCGAGATCGCCGGCAGAATCACGGGCAACGTATTGCCGAACATGTCCACGAGGAAGTGGACGCCCGAGAGCACGAACAATTGCATCCACTGCACTCGCAAAGCGGCGGGCCTCAGCCCGCCAACTACCTGAACCATAATACCCTGCCGATCTGGCCCACGCCCTTTCGACGCAGAAAGGCAGCGCATACCGATTCCCCCGGCAAGTGCAATCGGGTGCAGGAGCGTCCCTCGTCAAACACAGGACGACCGTTTCGCCATTCGGAGTTCCGCCTAGAAAGGCCAGAGCATACCGACTTCCTCTTTCCCGGCAAGTGCAAGGGGATGACAGTACAAGCTAGGCCGGAAGGCTGGCTCCCATCGCCTAAACGATTGGTCCGGCCGGCCCCATCCTACCACTGCTCTGTCAGTGACTCGCCACTTCGAACGTTCCCTGTGAGCCGGATGTCCTTGGACGAGTGACCCACCATGACTTCGAACGCGCCGGGCTCGACGACCCATTCCAGATGGCGATTCAGCAACGCCATGTGTTCCGGCGTGACGACGAAGCTGACGGTCTTCGTCTCGCCCGGTTCGAGCGGAACCTTCTCAAACCCGCGCAATTCCTTCACTGTCGTCACGACACTGCCGATGACATCGTGGAGGTAGAGTTGGACGACTTCTGCGCCAGGGCGATCGCCGCTATTCTTGACTTCCGCGCTGACCCGGACGGTCCCGCCGGGGCCGATCGTGCGGGGCTCAATCTTCAGCTTACTGTACTCGAATTCCGTATAGCTCAAGCCGTAGCCGAACTCGTACAGAGGCGAAGGATCCAGGTCGGCGTAGGGCTTGCCCCAGCCCTGCCCCACCCAGTAGGTCTTCGAGGGCTTGCAGTTGTAGTAGACCGGCAGTTGCCCCACGTGACGCGGCACGGTAATGGACAATCGCCCGCTGGGGTTGCAGTCGCCGAACAGGACTTCCGCCACTGCCTGACCGCCCTTCTCGCCCGGCAGCCATGCCTCCACCACCGCCGGTACGTTCTCCGCGATCCAGCGCACCGCCAGCGGCCGGCCGTTGACCAGGACCACCACCGTCGGCGTCCCGGTCTCGTAGACGGCTTTGACGAGATCGAGCTGCAGGCCGGTCAACTCCAGCGTCGCGACGTCGTACCCCTCGCCGTCCGTCCCCGTCTTGTTGGGCGACTGCCATTCGTTCTCGCCGACCACCACCACGGCCACCTTGGCCTGTTTCGCAGCCTCCCGGGCCTTGGCAATCTCGTCGGAAGCGGTGCCCACCACGTCACAGCCCTTGACATACTCCACCTTCGTTTGAGGCGAGACGGTCGCCTTGATGCCCTCCAGGATCGTCACGACATGTTGCAGGACCGCATGAGAGACATAATCGCCCATCTGGTTCTTCGCATGGTCCGCGTTCGGGCCGATGACGGCGATGGAGTCCAAGTTCTTGCTCAGCGGCAGCAGGTTGCCTTTGTTCTTGAGGAGCACGATGCCCTCGCGGGCCGCCTGCAGGGCCAGCTTCTGGTGCTCTTCGTTGTGGACCACCTGTGCGGCGCGGTCGACGTCCACCAGGGGATTCTCAAACAGGCCGAGCCGGAACTTGGTCTTCAGGACGCGACGCACGGCTCGGTCCAGCAACGATTCCGGCACCTGCCCCTGCTCGATGGCCTTCGCGAGCGCCTGCATGTAGGCCGACTTCATAGGAGATGCCCACGTCCACGCCGGCCCGCAGGGCCAACACCCCGGCCTCCTGCTGATTCCGGGCCAGACCTTCGTAGAGCAGCGAACCGATGCCGCCGCCTTCGCTCAGGACCAGACCGTCAAAGCCCAGCTCCTCCCGCAGGATCTTCGTGAGAATCCACTCCGAGGCATGGGTCGGCACGCCGTCAATCGCCGGGTAGGTCGCCATCACGCCCAATCCGCCGGCCTTCTTGATCCCGGCGACCCAGGGCACCAGGAAGACGCTCCGCAGCGTCCTCTCGGAGACCTCCATCGCGCCGCGTTCCAAGCCGCTGACGGGCTGGCTCTGGCCGGGATAATGGCACAAGACCGCCACCACGTGTTCCGGCGACTTGAGATCGTGCCCCTGCATCGTCTCGACAATCGTCTGCGCCATGCGGCCGCAGAAGAACGGGTCTTCGCTGAACCCTTCCTGGTTGCGGCCCAACCGCGGATCGCGCACCGGCTCGACGACCAGCGTGCACAGTTGGTGGATGCCCACCGCCCGTGCCTCCCGGGCGGCAGCGCCGTAGATCTCCCGGACCAGGTCCAGGTTCCACATGCTGCCCAGTCCCTCGCCTTCCGGGAAGATGGTCCCGAGGGAGCACATCATGCCGTGGGTCCCCTCTTCCGTCTGGAGCAGCGGGACGCCCAGCCGGGTCTGTTTCATGGCCAATTGCTGAAGCTCATTGAAGAACTTCGCCTGCTGGGCCGGACCTTCGAGAAGAATCGTATTGGCCATCGTGAAGAAGCCGCCGCCCGGCCCGACGCTCGGCACGCTCTTGACCCAAGGTGAACTTCTTGCACCCCTCCGTCTTGCTCGGCACGTCCCGGCCCAACTGGCTCTCATAGACGCAGGGCATGTTGATCTGTCCAATCTTCTCGGCCAGCGTCATCCGGCTCAGAAGATCGTCAATGCGGACCTCTATCGGTTGCGAAGCATCCAGATAGAGCGGCGTTTTCACAGAGCCGGCCGCCCAATCCCCGTCCAGGAAGACGATCCCCGCGCATAACAAGACCGCGGAAAAAAGAGTCCTCGTCGTCATCTGTGATTCCTCCCATCATCGTGTCGCCGGCCGACGTCGCATGCGCTTGACCCGCCTTGGCTCTGTGCGCAGCGACGTACCGCGCGACATTGGCCACCGTATCCAGCCACACCCCATTCTTGGGGTCTTTGACGTATTCGCAGAGGGCCCGCAGCGTGTCGACTCGTGTCACCTGGCGTCCCTTCTCGCCGATGTCGTGGCCGCCCAGCACCAGCCAGGCATGCCGGGCCTTGGCCTCATCGATCAGGGCCTTGAGCTGCTCCCACGTCAGGCCGTCCGAGTCGATGCCCAGCAACTGGGCGGGGTCGCAGAAGGCCGGATCGTTCGCCATCTCATCCCGCCAGCCGCGGCCGGCGACGAATCGGGACGCCACGAGCGGCACGTAACTCCTCACGTCCACGCCCCGGCCGACGAACTTCTGGCCGCAGGGATAGGCGAACGTCACGGGGCGCATCCCCACGCACTTCTCGATCTCCGCACTCGCCTGATCCAGTTCGGCGCCCATCCGCTCCAGCGTGCAATCCTCCAGGGCCTTCTTCCGCGAAAAGGGGAAATTGCCCGTGCAGGCGTGGCGCAGCGAGTGATTGCCGATCTCGTGGCCGGTTTGGGCCACGGCCCGCCACTCCGTCGGCGCGTTTCTGGAGGGGCTCGATCGATACGTAGAACGTCGCTTTCACGCCGTAGGAGTCCAGCAGCGGCACTCCGACATCCAACTGGCTCGCCCGCGCATCGTCAAATGATATGCTCATACCCACCTGAGCATTCTGGGGCCAGTCTAATTGGGCCGGCGGCAGCGGCTCGTTCGGCAAAGCACCTGCCGCCACGGGACCACGGCCGGGTACCTCCACATGGGAGCAGGAGGACAGCCCCAGCACCACTACGCCAACGCAGAAAGCCACCATCATCGTTCTCATGAATAGTTCCCTCACAATTGTTGAACGTGGTCCCAGGCATGCCCCGCCGGGCTCACAGGCCGTAGAGTTCCTCGTCTTCCAGGACCGCGAAACCCGCCTGCCGGACGACCTCTTGGGCCTTCGCCATCTGGATCTTGTCGATCTCCACGCAGCAAATCCCGGTCTGGTGCGGCTGCAGGACGAACCCGTAGGCATCGAGCACGTTGATGCCGCCGGCGGCCAGAGCGGCGGTCAGCTTGTGGAAATTGCCCGGCTGGTCCGGCACAGAGACCGCCAGAACGTCCTTCAGAGCACAGGCACTGCCGACGTCGGCCAGCGCCAGATAGGCGTCGTTGGGCTTATCCACGATCAGCCGCAGCAGCCCGTAATCGCCCCGGTCCTGGATCGTGAAGGCGCGGATGTCGATGCCGCTCTGGTGCAGGTTCTCCGCAATCGACTGGAGCCGGCCCGGGCGGTTCTCGACGAAGATCGTCAGTTGTTTCGCCATAGACCCCTTCGCATTTATCATTTACGATTCATGATTTACTGATTTCGGCCTGGACGGCGTGAGTCGAATCGCAACTCATAACTCATAATTCATAAATCCTAGTCCTTCGGTCGCTCGTCCACGACGCGTTTGGCCTTGCCCTCGGAGACCGGCAACGCCCCCGGCTCGTGCAGCTCCACCAGCGGGCTGATCACGATGGACGCCCGCAGCTCGTCCACGATCTTCTGCTTGAGGGCTTCGAGCTTCGCGACCTCGCCGAGGAACAGCTTCGGGTAAATCTCCACCTTGACCGTCAGCCGATCCAGAGCCCCCTTCTTATCGACGTGGATCTGATAGTTGGTCGCCACCTCCGGGATCTTCATGATCTTCTCTTCGATCTGCGACGGGAAGACATTGACCCCGTTGATGATGAGCATGTCGTCGGTGCGGCCGAGGATGCGCGACAGCCGCCGGTGCGTCCGGCCGCAATCGCAGCCTTGCGGATAGAGGAACGCGAGGTCGCGCGTGCGATAGCGGAGCATGGGCATCGCCCGGCGGACGAGGTTCGTCAGGACGAGCTCCCCTTCTTCGCCCTCCTTCAGCACTTGGCCGGTCTGCGGATTGATGACCTCCGCGATGTAGGCGTCTTCCCAGAGGTGCATGTCCTTCTTGCAGACGCACTCGAACGCCACGCCCGGGCCGTTCAATTCGCTCAAGCCGTAAGAGTTGTACGCGTCGATCTGGAGCAGGTCCTCCAGCTTGCGCCGGGTGTTCTCGGAATGCGGCTCGGCCCCGATGAACGCTTTGCGCAGCGCCAGGTCCTGGCGCTGGATGCCGTCCTCGCCCAGTGCGAATGGATGTGCAGCAGATAGCTCGGCGTGACGTGGACCACGGTGGTCTGGAAGTCCTTCATGGTCTGAAGCTGCCGCTTCGTGTTGCCGCCGCCGATGGGGATGACGGTCATGCCGACCCGCTCCGCCCCGTAGTGCAGGCCCAGGCCCCCGGTGAACAGGCCGTAGGTCATCATGTTCTGGAACACGTCGCCGGCCGTGGCCCCGGTCCCGGTGATGCTGCGGGCCAGCAGGTCCGTCCAGTTGTCCACGTCGTCCCGCGTATAGTAGATGACGGTGGGAATGCCCGTCGTGCCGCTGGAGGAATGAATCCGCAGGACTTCTTTCATCTCCACGGCCAAGAGACCTTGGGGGAAGTTCAGCCGCAGATCGTCCTTCGTGGTAAACGGGATGCGTTGCAGGTCGTGCAGGCCGCGGATATCCTCCGGGGAATTGATGCCGACCTGCGTCAGCCTCTTTTTGTAGAACGGCGTCTTGAGGGCCCACCCCACGATCTGCTGGAGCCGCTGGAGCTGAATCTGCTCGATGCGGCTCCGCGGGGCCGTCTCAACGTCTTTATTCCAGAACGGCGCGTCCATTTGATCTATGATTTCTGATTGTTGATTCGTGGATTGGAGAGCTCGCGAGCCACCCTCGCCAAATCAATAAATCGAACATCATAAATCAAACATCAATCAAAGTCCTTCGATGTCTTTCTCGGCGACCACGCGAATGTTGTGCTTGGCCAGGATCTGCTGGGCAAAATCCGTGTCTTCGAACCGCATGACCAGCAGGGCCTTGTCGCTGAACTTCTCCACGAACCCGTACATGTATTCGATGTTCACGTCGTTCTCGGCCAGGATCTTCAGGATGGAGGCCAAGCCGCCCGGCTTGTCCGGGACCTCGATGGCAATGACATCGGTGAAGTTGGCGACGAAATGATTGTCGCGCAGCAGCTTGATCGCCGCCTCGGACTTGTCCACGACGATCCGCAGGACACCGAAGCTCTCCGTCTCCGCGACGGTCAACGCCCGGATGTTGATGCTGTTGGTGCCCAGAAGCGAGCAGACGTCGTAGAGCCGGCCCTTGCGATTTTCGAGAAAGATCGATATCTGCGTGATTTTCATGTGCGAACCCCTACAGTTTTCGCTTGTCTACAATGCGCTGCGACTTGCCCATGCTCCGCTCGATGGTCTTGGGCTCGACCAGCGTCACTTTGACCCCGATGGAAAGCACGTTCTCGATTTCCTTGCGGATCTTGTCGCGAATCTCGTTGAGCCGCTTGATCTCATCCGAGAAGAACCGCTGCTCGACCTCGACCAGCACCTCGACGTCGTCGAGCTTGTGGGCCTGGCGATCGACGATGATCTGGTAGTGCGGCTGGGTGCCTTCGATCCCGACCAGCACGTGCTCGATCTGCGACGGGAACACGTTGATCCCGCGCACGACGATCATGTCATCGGTCCGGCCCTTGATCTTGCTGATGCGGGGACTGGTCCGGCCGCACCGGCACTTCTCGTAGCGGATGCTGACGACGTCCCGCGTGCCGTAGCGAATCAGCGGGATGCCCTGCTTGGTCAGCGTCGTGATCGTCAGCTCGCCGTCCTCGCCCTCGGGCACCTCTTCGCCCGTCTTGGGGTCGATGACCTCGGGATAGAACACGTCGCTGAAGATATGCAGGCCGTCCTTGTGATGACACTCCTGGGCCACGCCCGGCCCGATGATCTCGGACAGGCCGTAGACGTCCGTCGCCAGCATGTTCCAGATGCTCTCGATCTCCTGCCGCATGGCGTCGCTCCAGGGCTCGGCCCCGAAGATGCCGATCTTCCAGTTGCCCTGGGCGGGATCGATGCCCAGGTCCTTGGCCTCCTCGGCCATGTAGAGCACGTAGCTGGGCGTGCAGCCGATGATCTTCGGCTTGAAGTCCTGCATGAGCTTGAGCTGGCGAGCCGTCTGGCCGGAGGAGGTCGGGATGATCCGCAGCCCCATTTCCAAGGCGCCGTAGTGGAAGCCGAGGCCGCCGGTGAAAAGGCCGTAGCCGTAGGCGATCTGGATCGTATCGCCCGGCACGGCCCCGGCACAGCCCAGCACACGGGCCATGACGTCGCCCCAGAGCTTCAGGTCATCTTTCGTGTAGCCGACGAGTGTCGGGTTGCCCGTGGTGCCGCTGGAGACGTGAATCTCCTTGATCTGCTCCTGCGGCGCGGAGAACAGGCCATAGGGATAGTAATCCCGCATGTCCTCCTTCGTCGTGAAGGGCAGCCGCTTGATGTCGTCGATGGACTTGATCTGGTCCGGCTTCACCCCGGCCTTGTCCAGCTTCTGCTTGTAAACGGGACAATTATGATAAATGTACGGAATGAGTTTCTTCAGGTAGCCCGATTGCAGCTCCTTGAGGTCCGCCGGAGCCGCACATTCGACGTCTTGTCTCCAGATCATGATTGACCCAACTTTCTTCCGTCCAGGAACACGCGTTTGTTTTCTTCGACGCCCTTACCCTTGAAGACCGTCTCGATGGCCTTCAGCCAGCATTCTTCTGGGATCGGCAGTTGCGCGGAGAGCACGCCGGTGAGGCAGGTGTTGAGGCCGCGCGGGTTGTCCGCCGTCATCTGCGTGGCCTTCTCCACGTAGCCGCTCAGGTCAACGCCGTCCTTCTTCAGAAACGCCAGGAGCCGCGGATGCTCCTCCGGATGAAAGCACAGCAGGACATCCGCCCCGCCCGTCGGCACCAGCGGCGAATAGACCTGCGGGCCGAACCGGACGTGGGACTCGACCGAGCCGCCCCGCTGGGACATCCCGTGAACCTCGGATTTCTTGACGTGATAGCCGGCATACAGGGCGGCCCAACTGCAAATCTCGGAGGCCTTGATGATCCCCTGCCCGCCGATGCCGCCGAACGTAACGCTGTATACTTTGTCGTCCATAGGCTCCTATCTCGTAGGGTGCGGATTGCGCACCATCAGACTATCGCCGAAGCAGCTTGCATGGGTGCCGGGAGATGATGACCGACAGGGCGTCCTCGTTCACCCGCTTTTCCAGGATGGTCCGGAACTCTTCGAGGTTCTTCGGGTCCACGACGTCCACGTGGTCCGCGCCGCACGCCCGGCAGAGATCCTCCAGGATGAGCTTCTTCGTGGGCTCGTTGCGGATCGTCAGTCCCGTCGCCGGATGTTGCTGGCCGCCCGTCATAGCCGTGGTGGAGTTGTCCAGGATCAAGATCACGCCCTTGGCCTTGTTGTAGGCGGCGTTGATCAGACCGGTGATGCCGGAGTGAACAAACGTCGAGTCGCCCAGGACGCCCACGATCTTCTTGCCCGGCGCCCCCTTGTGCCACCCCTCGCTCAGCGTCACGCCGGCGCCCATGCAGATGCAGGAGTGCAGGGCCGACAGGGGCGGCAAACAAGCCAGCGTGTAGCAGCCGATATCGCCCGCGACGTAGAGGTCCAGCTTTTTGAGAGCCGCAAACGTCGCCCAGTGCGGGCACTCCGGGCAAAGACGCGGCTTACGTTTGACGACCTTCACCTCCTGCTTCGCCTCGCCCGCCACCAGTGCCGGGATCAACTCGGGCGTCAACTCGCCGATCCGGAACGACGGGTCTTTCGCCGCGACCTTTACGCCGAGCGCTTTGATGTGCTCTTCCAGGAATGGGTCCAGTTCCTCGACCACCACAAGCTTCTGCACCGTCTTGGCAAAGGCCTTGATCTTGCGGTCGCAGAAGGGATACGTCATACCGAGCTTCAGGTAGGAGGCGTCCGGATAGTTCTCCTTCAGATACTGATAGGCGACGCCCGAGGTAACGAAGCCGAGCTTGCCCTTACCCTTCTCGACGCGATTGAAGCGGCTCTTCTCCGATAACGCCTGCAGTTGCTGGAGCCTCTTTTCCACCAGGATATGCCGCTGATACGCGTTCCCCGGGACCATGACGTACTTGGGAATATTCCGCTCGAACTCGGGCCGGGGCGGTACCTGCCGCTCTCCCACGGTCACGTTTTCCTTCGTGTGCGAGACCCGCGTGGTCATCCGCAGCAGGACGGGCGTGTCGAACTGCTCGCTGATCTTGAACGCCTCCTGGATGAACTCCTTGGCCTCGGCAGGGCTGGCCGGCTCGAGCATCGGCAGCTTGGAGTAAAGGGCGACCCAGCGGGTGTCCTGCTCGTTCTGCGAAGAGTGCATGCCGGGGTCGTCGGCGACCACCACGACGAAACCCGCCAGAATGCCGGTGTAGGAGGCCGTCATCAAGGGGTCCATCGCCACGTTGAGTCCGACGTGCTTGCAGGCAAACAGGCTGCGGGCCCCGGAGATCGCGGCCCCGAGAGCGACCTCGAACGCCACCTTCTCATTGACCGACCACTGCGCGTCCACGTCGGGGAATTGGGCAGCCAAGGTCTCCAGGATTTCGGTCGAGGGCGTGCCCGGGTAGGCACACGCCACACTCAACCCGGCCTCATAGGCCCCGTAGGCCAACGCCTCGTTTCCCGATAGCAACGCCTGATTCGATGTTTTTGTCTTGGCCATAGGGTTTTCATTATAAGCGTGGCGCCGACCGATTCAAGAACTTCACCAAAAAAAGAGTCCCCGGGAGGCCCGGGGACTCGGTGCTTTCACGTGGCCCCAGCAGGCCAGGTTAGAAAACGTACTCGAAGTTGATCCGCCAGAAGTAGGCGTTCTTGTCGCTCGGCGACACGTAGTAGTCGCCTGGCGTGAAGTACTCCATCAAGGCGTAGGCGGATAACTGACTGTTCATCTTGTACCGTAACGAGGCCGTATACAAGCTGCCGCGGAACTTGTCCGTCTTGGACAACGCCAGCTTTGATGCAGACACGGCGCCGGTATTTTGGTCGGCCCACAGGGCATGGTAATCACCCGTGATCTGCCACTGTTTGGTGAGGTTGATCCGATGACCGACGTTGAGCCGGTACAGGTTGGTCGTGTCGGCCACGCGCGTCTCATTCGCCCACGTGTAGATCAGCAACTCGCTCCAGCGCGGCCACCGGCCCCAGAGCAAATCAAACCGCTCATCCCGGTCCGTCGTGCCGGGATCGTCGCCTGAATCATACTCGTACGTGACGTGCGTAGCGTTGTCGTGCGCATCCTTGAACATGTACTCAAGGGTGTCCAACGTGCCCAACGCCCTCAGGTCTTCCGTAGGCCCGTACGGCGACGAGTTGGGCTGGCCCGCAGGCTGGTCGCCGGCCTTTCGGCCTGTTTCATACGCACCTTCGGCACGATACTTCCAGTGCTCGGCCGCTACGCCCGAAACGGCCCCGCCAAACGTATAGACCTCGCCTCTTTCGGCCCAGATCGCGGGGTAGTTGGTCAGGGTTTTGCCGGCGGGCAGCGGTTCATCCTGCTTGTAGATGAAGTAGCCTTCCAGTTGAGTGGGCTTGAACGAGGTATTCGTCAAGTACAAGATCGCCGCTTGTTCCTCTTGCTCCATCAGCCCGCGATATTGGTCATTGATGGGCTTGAGCCAGCGGTCGGATTCCGGGTAGTTGTTCACGTACACCGCATCCACCTTCGTGTCGATCTCCGACCAGTCGTACGTGAATCGGGCCGCGTCGAAGGCGCCGATCGTACGCGAGCCATCGAGCGGCGAAGCGTCGAGGATCAGCCAGCCGGCACCGAAGGCCATGTCCTGACGGCCGATCGTCGCGGTTAGAGGCAGCCCTCCGATGTTGCGCCAGTTGACATTGAACCAGTCGAACAATGCCTCATCCGGATTGAAATCCGTCACGTGGGGATTCGTGCCCCGCGGATTGACGTATTGGACCTTGCTCTCCGGCTCCTCCCACGTCCGGAACTCCCACACGAGCCGCGTGTTGAAGCTGACATCATCGTTCAGGTCCCACTTCGTGGACCACCGCGTGCGATACCGCTCGTATTCCCAGCGGTGGTCGGTGGCCGCGCCGGTATTCAGAGTCTGCCAGTTCTCGCCGGCTTCAATCCTAAGCCGCTCATCCAACCCCATCGTCAGCCACGGTGCCGGGTGATGGAAGGTCTGCCAGAACTCCGGCCACAGCAACTCCTGATGCTCGGGTGCGGCCGGGGCTGCTGCTTTGGCCGGCTCCTGGGCGGGTGCGGGCGTTGTCCCTGTGGGCGGCGGCGTAGCAGTGCCCGCCGCCGGAGCAGGCGGCTGCGCAGAAGCGGCAGTACCCGCTGGTTGGGCAGGCTCACTCGTCGGAGCGGCGGCCGCGGCGGCCAGAGCAGCAGAACCACCGACAGCTACAACAAGGCCCACAATCAATCCGGCTTTCCACACTCGCTGTTTCATTTGTTTCTCCTTAACCTCCCGGAGCACTGTAGTTTTGAAACCCCAGGCTCTCACCGCAGGCCCAACTCTACGAAGCGAATTCGGCCCCGACAACCTGGGCGACTTCATCTGCCAGCGTTCTGTGCCCAACCAGACGGCCCATCACGTGATTTGCACGCGCAATCGGCCTCCAACGTTATTTAATCGGATGATAATGCGCAGAATCAGTACAAAAAGAAAGAGGCTTTTCGGACAACGTCGTAAAATTCGTTTGGTTCGGCGGTGTCACCACGCGCCTTGCCGCCCGCTGGGCTCAGTCCTGCTCTCCGTCTGCGTCCGTCTCTGTCCGCACCTAAGTCTTTGTGTAAAAAAAACTTAACATCATTTTCCCCGTTCACGGTCGGCTCACGCCGGCCCGAGGAGGCGCAGAGCGTTGTCCCCCAGGACGTGCCGAAGCTTTTTTTCCGGAATGTGCAGATTTTCCAACAGCGTCAGTGTCGCACGCTGGTCGGTCCAGGGAGAATCGGTCCCGAAAAGCAGGTAGCCGTCGGGATGTCCCAGGATCATCTCGCGGGCCTCGCGGGACCCAACTCCTCCAGCGCGAACGACATCTCCATATAAATGTTGCGGCCGAGAAGATGCCGGCGTACCTCATCCCACTGCTGCCACGCGCCCAGGTGCGTGGTGATCAGCTTGAGGCTGGGGAACGCCTCCACGATGCCCAGCAGTTTCTGCGGATCGGCCCGGCGGATTCTCGGAAAAGCGATGTCATAGCCCGTGTGCATGACAAGAAGAAGATCTTGCTGGACCACTTCCGTGTAAAAGGCGGACATCCGGTCTTCGTCGGCGAAGAAGTCCTGGTAGAAGGGGTGCAGCTTGATCCCCAGAAACCCCTGGGCCCGAATCTGCCGGATATGTTCGGCACAAGCGGGATCGGCCGGGTGCACCGAGGGAAACGGGATGAGCCGCTCCGACCGAATGGCCAGGCACCAGCGCAGAATCGGCTCGAACTGCTCCGGCTTGGTCGCGATGCAGCAGACCACGCTCTTTTCAATGCCGGCCTGGTCCATCGACCGCAGCAAATCGGCCACGGTCCCATCCAGGTGCGCCTGGACACCCGGAGCCTCGGCCAGCAGCGTCTTCATGGCACGCGGGGCCAGCGCCTCGGGAAAGGCGTGAGTATGAAAATCGATGATGCGGCGTTTCATACGTTTGTCCCCACAGGATCGCGTCCAAAGGGACCGGCCCCGAAGCTCTTTTGTGGGTCGCGTTGGACCAGAGTCACAAGGTCTTCCACATACACCACCTGAGCCGCAGAGTCTACCCGCCCTTGCGATAGAGGACCAGTGTAATCCGTGAGAAGGAGACGGGAAGGCTCTTCCGCAGCGACCTTGGGCGTGGTCGAGATATGGTGGCAGCCGAGGCAGTCTTCGTGGTGCGGGCGTCCCCGCCCGCCCTCCAATCGTGCGTCTTCGCACGACTCTCAGGGACCCCGCCGTCCCGCAAATCAGCGGGCGAGGACGCCCGCGCTACGAAGAGGCGCCAGTCCGTCACCTTGTGCCGGCCGCACCTGCGACTTTCACCGGCACGACCCGCGGTTGCCATATGGGCTGGGACCGGCTATCCTGCGACCGAGTGATGTATTTGAGAAGGTATTGATTAGACGGGCACGTGACATGGGCACAAAGGGGATGTGGGCAAAGCTGGGGTTTGAGAACAGATGGGCAGTGGCGGTCCTGCTGGCCTTGTCTTCGATCACGCCGGCACAAGCCAAGACCTGGCATGTCGCACCGAAGTCATTATCCGGGATCAAGGCCGACAGCCAAACGCGTGCAATTGGCGAGGCGACGCGACATCTTGAGCCTGGGGACACGATCGTAGTGCACGGGGGCGTCTACCGCGAAGCGGTGACAATTGATAGAAGCGGCACGGCCCAACAGCCCATCACGATCGGCCCGGCCGAGGGCGAGACCGTGATCCTCACGGGCGCCGACCGGCTCACCGATTGGTCGCTCCTCCCGGGCGGCGAACGGGTGTACAGCACACCTTGGCCGCACAAATTCGTCGCGTGGAATAAGAGCTACACGCATCCGAACGACGACTACCATCGCCTGATCGGACGTTGCGAGCAGGTCTTTGTGGCTGGCTACCCACTCCGCCAGGTGCTTGAGCGGGACAAGCTCAGCCGGGGCACGTTCTTCGCGGATATCGACGCTCAGCGGCTCTATGTCCAGCCGGCCGGCAACCAGGACATCACCAAAGACAAGGCGATGGTGGAGGCGTCCACTCGCGAGCAAATCCTGAGATCAAAGGCAGTTACGTCGTCGTCAAAGGGATTCGCTTTCGCTATGCGGCCAACCACGCCCAGCAAGGCGCCGTCCAGTTCGCAGGCGATCATGACACGGTCGAGGATTGTGTTTTCGAGTACACCAACGCCAGTGGCGCGACATTCACGGGCAAGAACCTCGTCGTCCGCAACTGCATCTTCCAGCACAACGGCCAACTCGGCTTCGGCGCCAGCCGCGCCCACGGTCTGCGGCTGACCGACTGCACGGTGCGGGACAACAACACCAAAGGATTCGATCGCGGCTGGGAGGCCGGCGGCGACAAGATCTGCCTGAGCGCGGGGCGGTCCTGGAACACTGCACCTTCACCGAGAACCGCGGCAACGGCATCTGGTTCGATATCGGCAACGAGGACTGCGAGGTCTGCAACTGCCTGATCGCCAACAACGAGGACGCCGGCATCTTCTACGAGATCTCGTACGGCCTGCACGCCCACGACAACGTGATCATCGGCAACGGCTTGGCCTTCACGCCGGGAGCATGGGGTGCCGCCGCCGGCATCAGTCTGTCCAGCTCGCCGGGCTGCATCATCGAGCGCAATCTCATCCTCGGCAACAAGGAAGGCTTCAACTTCCGCGAGCAGTCCCGCAGCACGCCGAGGATCGACAACCGCAAGTCCGAGCCCATCTGGAATCACGACCAAACCATCCGGCACAATGTCCTGGCCTACAATCGGGATGCCCAGGTCTGGGGCTGGTTCGACGTCGCCGACGAGCGTCACTGGCCCAAGGCCATGCAGACCAGCCCGTTCGTAGTGACGCCGTCAGGCGTTTCCGTGTCGAGGGCGTCCCGCCCTCGAAGCGCGGGCAAGCCTGCCCTGGGCGAAGCGAACGGGATGCCCGCGACACAAGAGGATGCCCTCACGGGCACACTACAAACGCCCTCGTCCCTGGAAGACCTGCATCTCAGGTTCGACGGCAATCTCTACGGGCCGGGCCCGGGTCAAGACTTGTTCAACTGGGGCGTCACCTGGAAGAAGCACAAACGCTACGCCAGCCTCGACGACCTATGCAAGGAGCTATCAATAGACCAAGGAAGCGATGTGGCAGAGTTCCACGTGAAGGACTATCCCGCGCTCGATCTTCGTGTCTCCGCCGATAGTTCTGCGGCCAAGATGGACTGTTATCCTCACGGCGACATCCCAGGCATCCGGCTTGGAACCCTCCCATAGGAAACAATCGCTGTGGGTAGAGGCACTCTGCGGCAAAGACAGGCACGACTCAATCATGGCGCAAAGCCACGACCGGATCGACACGGGCGGCGCGGCGCGTGGGGTACACGCCGGCCAGTAGGCTGACTAAGATCGAGAAAGTGATGGCGCCGAGGCAGAGCCACCAGGGGAAGCTGAAGTAGTCGATGTGCGGGGCGCCTTGGCGGGCCATGAGGATGTTGATCGACCTCGTTGATGATCATGCTGACGGCCCAGCCGAGGCCCAGGCCGATCGAGCCGCCCAGCAGGCCGATCGCGCCGGACTCGAACAGGAAGATGCGTTGCACGTCACCATCCGTGGCCCCCACCGCTTTCATGATGCCGATCTCGCGGTAGCGCTCCAGGATGGACATCACCATCGTGTTGACGATCCCCAGCGAGGCCACCGTGATGCCGATCATGCCGACGGCGATCAGGATCATGTCCATGATGAGAAAGCCGATCCGCATTTGGTCGAACTGGTCCATCAAGGCGAACGTCCGAAATCCGAGGGCCTCGATCTCCTTCTTGACCGGCCCCACGTCCTCCACTGACTGCACGCGCACGCTCACGGTCGAGTAACCGGTCACTCCGCCGACGGGTGAGAACAGGTCCCAAACGCTGGTAAACGACAGTTTCCGCATCCTGCGCCGCGGCGGCAGGCGGGATCAGCACGTCGCTCTGGATCGGCAGCGGCCCGCCGAAACCCATCCGGCCGATGACGCCGACGACCGTGAACGAGTAGTTCTCGCGTGCGAACGGCAGAGCCTGCAGGCCCGAGCCGACGAACATCTGCCACAGACCGGTGAAGCTGACTTTCAGCGTCAGCGTGGCGACTTGGATCTTCTGCCCCAGCGCCTTTTCCGGTTCTTTGACCCCGAGCCGGCGCAGGAGCGACATCACTGATGACCAGCTCGTTCGCATCGGCCGCATAGCATGTCCCGGCCCGCAGCTTGACCAGACCGGAGCGGCAGACATCGACCGGCAATACCTGGACCAGGGTGAATTCCTCTTTCCCGCCCAGGCCGATCTGGGCCGGAAAACGCAATTCCGGAAACGCCGCCTCCACGCTGGGCAAGGCTTTAATTCGCTCCAGCATCTGCGCATCGAGCCGGGGGCCGGTCGCCGTCTCATTCGGTCCCTGGATGGGCATGCCCCGGCGCTTTCTGCGCTCCGCCTGCCGGCCGGCCCTATCCTCATCGGGATCGTGAGGCCCATCGAGCCGTCGCTCGGGTCCCCCGCGGGGAAAGACATCGATGTAGTTGAACAGGTCCAGCTTCTTGACCCGGTCGGTGATGTTCCGTTGGACGCCCTGGCCGAAGGCGAACATGGAGACCAGGGCCCCGACCCCGATCACCACGCCGGAAGTCGTCAGGATCGTGCGCAGCTTCTTCTTCCACAGGTTGTAACTCGCCTGCCCGACATAATCCGAAATCCTCATAATGGCCTCTGGACTTCGTGCTCGACGACGGCCCCGTCGTGCAGGCGAATCAGCTCGTCCGCGAATTCCCGCAGCAGGTCCTGTTCGTGAGAGATCATCACGATGGTCAGGCCCTGCTGCCGGTTCAGGTCGGAGAGGATCTCCACGATCTGCCGGGACGTCTTGCTGTCCAAGTTGCCGGTAGGTTCGTCGGCCAGCAGAATCTGCGGCTGGTTGACCAAGGCCCGGGCGATGGCCACCCGCTGCTGCTCGCCGCCGGAAAGCTCGGTCGGGCGATGGTCCTTTCTCGCCTCCAAGCCAACCGTTTGCAGAAGCTCCGCCGCACGCCGCAACCGCTCCTTCTTCGGAACGCCCGCGAACAGGAGCGGAAAGGCCACGTTCTCCACCGCGGTATAGGCATTGATGAGATTGAACGACTGAAAGATCATGCCGATGGTGTTGCGGCGGTAGAGGGCGAGCTCTTTTTTGCTCAGATCGGAGATCTGCCGGCCCGCGACGTGAATGCTGCCCGAGGAGGGCCGGTCCAACCCGCCCAGCAGGTTCACCAGCGTGGATTTGCCCGAGCCGGAGGCCCCCGTCACACCGACGAGCCGGCCGCGGGCGATCGACAAGGTCACGCTGCGCAGGGCGGCCACTTCCACCGTCCCGAACGTGTATACCTTCGCCAGGTCTTCTGTCTCGATGAACCCGTCAACGTCCATGTTGGAGCAGGAACTCCTGTAGGCCCTTCAAGTCGTCCGTATTGAGCAGATCGACCCCCGCCGAAAGCAATTCGCGCCAAACGGCCTCCCGCGCCGGCGACGGCGCATCCGGCGTCGCCCAGAACCGCACCGAGCCGGCCTTTGGCATGGGCTTTTCGCACTATGTCGTCCAGCTTCTGCCGTTCTTCCGCAGGCATCGTCCCCTCTCCCTTCCACGTAGACTGCTTGACCCACGTATCGCTGATCATGGGGATCAAATCGGCAGGGAGATCGGATTCGAGATCGGTCAGGCGCCCGTCATAGCCGGCGTACCGCACCGGCTGCGACCGCATCAGCTCCAGGGACCGGTTCCCCGAGATGATGACCGTGATGGCCTTATCCTTTCGACCCTGCGCGTCAAACGTGGTGAGCATCTCCTGATACCCTGCCAGGATTGCGTGAAGCCGCTGGTAGGTCGGCTCCGCCTTGGTCTTGACGTCGATCAGAAGGATGAATCGGGAGCCGTTGCGGTAAACCCGTCCACCATTGGCCTTGACCCGCTGTTTGAGCGGTTCCAGATAAAGCGACTGGAGCGTCTTTTCCGGCGTGACCTGGTCGGCCTCGTGGGCCACGAGGAGCTTGTCGCCCACCAGGAACATGTCGGCTTCGACGCTGGCGAACCCGTGCTCCAGCGCCTCGGCCAACGGCCGCTCGTGTAGGTAGTCATTGTGGGCATGGGCATGAAGCAGAGGCACAACCTCGTGCGCTATCGGCCCCGACGGCACAACTATTAGCATGGCGATCCACACTGCTTGGACCATATCCACTCCAAAGCATCTCTTTGTCGATGACGCCGCCAACCGGCTCGGCGATCCTGGTGCCACACATTACCGGCTGAACCCCCCGACGGCAACAGAAAGCCAAAGGCCTCCTGGCGGATCTGCTTGAGCTACGGTCAAACTCGGCCCGGCCCGTTTCTTCTGCAATATGCGAACAGGGATTGCACGTCTATCCTTGGGTCCATAGAATGGGCCATCGATCGGTCGCGTTTGTGCGGCCTGTTTGTAGTGTGCCCGCAAGGGCATCCTTTTGTGTCTTGGGCCTCTTGCCCGCGATTCGAGGGCGGGACACCCTCGACATGAAAACGCCTGACGGTGTCACTACGAACGGCTTTCGTCGCCCCGCCGCGGTCGGTGTACCAGACGATTGGAGGTCCGCCATGCAACGCGTATCACCTCTGAGAGCGATCCTCGCGGCTGCCGTCATGGCAACTGCGATCTTGATGCCCCTGTGCGTCCAGGCGAAGGAAACAGCGATGCTCCCGATGCGCGACGGCGTCAAGCTGGCCACGGAGATCTATTTGCCTGCAGGCGACGGCCCTTGGCCGACGATTCTCGTGATGACACCTTACGGCCGCAAAGGGGTGGAACCGGTCGCGGCAGAGGCCGGCAAACGCGGCTATGCCTCTCGTCTCCCAGGACTTTCGCGGCCGGGGTGACTCGGAGGGCGTGGACTACCCTGTCTTTTCCTCCTGCGGCTGGGGCGACCACCAGGACGGTTACGACACCGTCGAATGGATCGCCAAACAGAAGTGGTCCAACGGCAAGGTCGGCGGCTGGGGCCTCAGCGCTCCCGGCATCGCCCTGAATATGACGGCCCCGAGCCGGCCGCCGCATCTGGTCTGCTGCTACGTTGGCGTGGCCTTCTCCAGCATGTACACGCAGTCCGCCTACCAGGGCGGCGCCTTTCGCAAAAGTCTGCTCGAAGACTGGCTCACGCAGAATAAGTTCAATCCTAAGAACCTCGAACTGATCCGGGCCCACCCCAACTACGATGACTTCTGGAAGACCATGGACCCGGAGACGGTCGCCGCCCGCGTGAACGTGCCGACGATGTTCCTGGGCGGCTGGTATGACATCTTCACGGCCGGCACGATCAACAGTTTCGTGACGATCAATAAGCAAGGCGACGCCGACGCCCGCGGCAAGTGCCGGCTGGTGATGGAACCCTATGGTCACGGCCGATCCGAGGACCTTGTCTTTCCCAATGCCAACCTCCCCAAGGCCGCCGATGCGTGGGGTTGGTTCGATGTCTGGATGAAGAACGACGGCAAAGGAATCGAGCAGATTCCCGCCGTGCAGTATTTCGTCATGGGCGACCCGAAGGACCCGAACACGCCCGGCAACAAGTGGCGCACCGCCGACGACTGGCCGGTCCCGACGACCCCCGTGAAGGTCTACTTCCATACGGACAAGAAACTGCGGCTGGAGCCGCCGCAGGAGGTGTTCGGCTCGCTCGCCTACAAGTACGACCCGAAGAACCCCGTCCCCACGATCGGCGGCGCCAACCTGACGATCACCAAAGGGCCGAAAGACCAGCGCCCGGTCGAGGACCGACCGGACGTCCTGCTGTTCGCCTCGCCGGTCCTGGACCGCTACGTGGAGATCACGGGCCCCGTCAAGGTCAAGCTGTGGGCCTCCTCCACGCGCCCCGGACACCGACTTCACCGCCAAGCTCTGCGACGTCTACCCCGACGGCCGCAGCATGATCGTCCTCGACGGCATCCTCCGGGCCAGCCACCGCAGCTCGATGGCCAAGAGCGAGCCGATGGAGCCCGGCAAGATCTATGAGCTGGAGATCGACCTGTGGGCCACCAGCTTGGTCGTGAGTCCGGGCCACCGCGTTCGCGTGGCGATCTCCTCCAGCAACGCGCCCCGCTTCGAGCCCAACCCGAACACGGGTCAGCCCTCCGGAACGGACGACAAGACCCAGGTGGCCACGAACACGATCTACATGAATGCCGGCCATCCCTCCCACATCCTGCTGCCGGTGGTCGCACCGGAGGCCGCCAAAGCCAGTATAAAGTAGATGCAAAGAGGAATCGCGACATTCACCCTGGACACCGGGCGTTGCCCGCCGTGGCTGTTCCAGCGGATGGTCAAGCTGGGCCGGGAGATGACGCGGGTGCTGGTGGCCGAGTTCGGGCCGGATGAGTTCATCCGCCGGATTGCCGATCCCGTGTGGTTTCAGTCGCTCGGCACGGTCCTGGCCTTCGATTGGAATGCCTCGGGTCTGACCACGATCCTGACCGCCGCCCTGAAGGAAGCGATCCGCAATGAAGAGAAGGACCTGGGCCTGTTCATCTGCGGCGGCAAGGGCAAAACCTCCCGCAAGACCCCCGACGAGATCACCGCCTGGGGCGATACGCTCAGCCTGCCCGACGGCTCGGTGAGCAACCTCGTCTACAACTCGCGCATGGCCGCCAAGGTGGACAACAGCCTGATCCAGGACGGCTACCAGATCTACCATCATGCGTTCTTCTTCTCCCGCAACGGCGCCTGGGCGGTCGTGCAGCAAGGCATGAACGAGGCGGATGCCTCCGCCCGGCGCTATCACTGGTTCTCGGAGAACGCCCGCGACCTCGTCTGCGAGCCGCACACCGCCATCGTCGCTCCGGCGCGACTCGATCATACCCTCAACCTGACCGCCCGCGACAGCGAAGGGACCCGCGAGCTCAGCGTGGAGTTGGTGGATGCCGGCTACCGACCACTGATGAAGGACATTGAAATCCTTCGCGCTCACGCCTCGCCGCTGAGCAAGATGGTCAGCCTCCGCAAAGAAGGCGAGCAACTGACCTTCCTCCAACTGGAGAACAAGGAGTTCACCCAGCACCCGGTCCTCCTGGAGGATTTCTCCAAGAGCCGCTACCTGGAGAAGATCCTCCGCCTGCTTTGTGATGCACGCCCGAAGAACTACGAGCAACTGGTGGCCACGGAGGGCGTTGGCCCCAAAACGGTCCGCGCCTTGTCCTTGGTCGGCGAGGTCATCTACGGCGCCCAGCCCTCCTACGAAGACCCCGCCCGCTATTCCTTCGCCCACGGCGGCAAAGACGAAACCCCCTACCCGGTGGACCGGCCCACCTACGACCAAACCATCGCCACGCTCGCCGAGGCCGTGCGTCACAGCCACATGAATCCCCACGACAAAGACGGTGCCCTCAAGCGGCTGACAGGCTCTTCGTAGGATGGGCTTTAGCCCATGCTGTACTTCTCGCACACGCGTCAAACAAGCCGCATGGGCTGAAGCCCATCCTAAACCGGATCTGTGGCAGGTCACCGCTTGAGAAAGCGTTGAGAAACCCTATAGTAGCGGCCATGCAAACAAAGACGCTCAAGAGTGATCTGCTCCTGCTCGTGGCGACATTCTTCTGGGGCACGACGTTTGTGGCCCAGCGCAAGGGCGATGAACTACATCGGCCCCATGACGTACAACGCCGTCCGCTTCGCGCTGGGGGCCGCGACTTTGCTGCCATTGCTCCTGCTACTCCGCTCCGGCCCTGACACAAGCGGCCCGCACCGGAGCCTCCGCTTCATACTGTCCGGCGGCGTTTTGATCGGCTTGGCTTTGTTCGGCGGGGCATCCATGCAGCAGATCGGGCTGCTCTACACGACGGCCGGCAAGGCCAGCTTCGTCACCAGCCTCTACGTCGTACTCGTTCCCATCGCAGGTTTATTCCTCGGGCAGCGGTGCGGCTGGTCCGTCTGGGCCGGCATGCTGCTGGCGGTGGTCGGCTTATATCTGCTGACTGTCCGGGAGTCCTTCAGCATCGGCCGGGGCGACCTGCTCGTCCTGGTCGGGGCCTTCTTCTGGACCGTCCACGTCCATCTGATCGGTTACTTCGCCAAGCGGGCCAATCCGCTTTGTCTCGCCTGCCTTCAATTCGCGACCTGTTCGATCCTGAGCCTGCTGGCCGCAGTCCTGTTCGAAGAGGTGCGCCTGCCTCGCAATTCTTGAAGCCACGATCCCCATCCTCTACGGTGGCGTCCTGTCGGCGGGCGTCGCCTTCACGCTTCAAGTCATCTGCCAGCGCACCTCGCCCCCCGCCCACGCCGCCATCGTGATGAGCCTGGAGACGGTCTTCGCCGTCTTGGCCGGCTACGTGATGCTCGACGAGCGTTTCGGCCCGCGTGACCTCGCCGGCTGCGGCTTGATGTTCGCCGGCCTGCTGGTCGTCCAACTCCCACCCCTGCTTCGCCCCCGGGCTGACCATGCACTTGGATTAGGCACGAACTCAGAGAGGCGGTGAGCCGCTACCCGTAGAACCAGACGAAGATGCCATCCGCCCATCGAACCAAGGAGCTGCGATTACTGCGATCGCTGAGGCTGGGCCGCGGCCGCGAGCCTGGCGGCCCCACGAGGAGCGAGTAGTGAAGGAAACCGCCGCCATAGTTCAGGCAAACGCCTCTCCGATCGCCCTCGAATTTGACCCAGAGGGAGACACCCCTGGGATGAAGACGGTGGACCTGATCGGACCAAGACTCCGGTGGGAGGGGCCAATTGTCGATGTGTTCGTCCAGGTGATCGCGGGATTTCTCCAGAACATCCATAGCCCAAGCCTGCAATTGGTCCCGCCCGCCGGTCCGCGCCACGGCCGCACGAAGTTGCAGGTCCAGGAGTCCGAAGAAGCTGCACGGACCGACCGTGAGCAGGTATAGGGCGACGACGATGGCCAGGAGGACCCCGACATGCTTCCAGAGACGCCGTCGTATGCGGTTGGCTTTCAGGGTCAGGCCAATGAGGATGGCGACGGCGCCACACCCCAGCGCCATGAGCGTCAGAGGCATCAGGAAACAAGCGGGCGGCCAGGGGACAAGGAATACCCGCGCCACGTAAAGGACAGCCACCCCCAGAGTGACCAAGCCGACCGTCAAGTGCCGGGATGTTTGTCGGGTGGATTGATCGGTCTCCATAGGCATACCTATCGAATGGAGCGGGTGGTGTTGCGGAATGGTCACGATTCTCTTCCCGTCGGTCATGACGACATGTTTTCCCTGACGAGCAATCCAGAAACCGGCCCTCTCCAGAGCACGGACCGCATCGAGGTGATTTACGCCGGGCAATCTCGGCATGTCTCAGACCTCAACTTCCCGCGTGATCTTGTTCCGGCTCAACTCCGCGACGACTTCCAGATACTCCGCGATGGCGTCAGAAATATCCTGCAAAGCCTCTTCTTCCGTATCGCCTTGCGAATGGCAACTGGGGAGCCCGGGGACGAAAACGGAGTAGCCCTCCTCTGATTTTTCCAGGATGACCTTGTATCTCATCGTCTTCCTTTAGGGACGCTGTTCATGCCGCTTCGGAAAGCCGCTTGTTCCAAGCTCCATTAGTCACTGTGGTTATGATAACGCGGTCCACTGGCTTGGTCAATACGCCCGGGACGAGGGGCATGACCGTTCCTGCGAGCCCCCAGTGTGAGGATGGTTCGTCCGCCTCAGACGCTTGGACCCTGCGGCGTTTACCGCATTCCGGATACCGACGGGGAGAAGGGCAGACCCGCCGGGCGTCCGGAGGACGCATCCGGGCCCCGGGAGCGCCAATCTCCCGATTGGCTTATTCGAAGAGCCGCTCAGGAGAGCAGCGTTCCCGGGAACGCCGCCACGCCAGGCGATCCAGGATGTGCGGGCCACTTTGCGGCTTGCTCCCCACCGGCACCCGCAAAGCGGAAAACGCAGCCTGATCGGATCAGGCGAGGCGAACGACCTGCCCTTGCGCCAGATGAGGCCGCCCAGACGATCAGTCTGAGAAACCGGTGAAGAACCTGCGAATGACGTACATCAGGACACCAACGATGAGGAAGCCCCAGCCGAGGCGAATCGCCGCGGCAGCCTCCTGGGCTTTCTCCGCCGGCGCCGATAGCCCAAGAACAGGCACAGCGTGCCGAACCCAACCACGATCGCGAAGATCGCCCAGAAGAACGCGGTCTGCTCACCACCGGTCGGCGGTCGAAGTCGCCAAGGGAGAAACATACCCTGCCACTCCCAAATAATCGTCTTGGCACAACTCGACTAATCGCCCCGCTCTCCATTCCGAGAGATCCGAGATACCACCCAGTCATATGTCGGGACGATAGTACCGTTCTTCAGTACGATGCCTTGGGCATTTATGAGCATGCCATGATCGGAGCCGGTGGACCGGGTGCGGATGGCTTGCACGCCGAACTCCGTAACCGGCTGGACCTCGCCCGGGTCGGAGCAGCCGTTGCCGTTCTTGTCGAACCAGACGCCGATCCCGCGCAGCTCGGAGCCGGAAAGCACACCGTCGCGATTGTCGTCCAGCGAGTCGAGCGCGGCGTAGCCGTTGGCAAAGAGCAGCCACCACGTCGCCGTGCCGAACAGTTGCCGGCCGGAGATGATCTTGCCTGTGTTCTGCGGGTCCCAGACCAATAGACCCGTAGTCGGCTTCAGCCAGGGCCACTGCATATGTCGTCCGGTGCCGTCCAGATCGAAGGGCACGTGGGTGTTCGGGTCCAGCAGGTCTAAGACCGACGTGTGCCCCTGCGTGGAGAAGATGATCGGGGTGACGGTAATCGGGAGGCTTTCGAGGGTCGCGACGCTGGCGCGGACCTCCGCGAGGGCATTGGTATCCGCGATGACGGGGTCCTTCTGTGCCAGACGCAGATAGGCGGCGCCGGCCTCATAGCTTACCAGTTGCTGAGGGGTCCATAGCGGTCCGGGTTTCGGACCGAGGCGGTCTTGCGCGATGGAAAATCGATACGCCAGGTAATAGGTCACGCGAACTCTGGGCACGGTAACACAGGCCAGTTGCGCGGCGGGCTGGTGATATTGGCATCGGCCGTATAGAACAAATAATCGTCGTACAGGCTCGCCAAGCCCAGGTAGAAAAGACCATTGTTCGGGTCCAGCGTGGGGATCAGCGGGTACCGGTTCACAAAAATGAAGTAGTGGATGCGGGCCAACGTGTAGTATCCCTGCGGATCGTTGGGATGGTCCTTCACGAAGGCCTCCGTGTTGGCAATGAGCCGATCGAAGGGCACGTACCAGGAGAGGGGAAACTGCGGCCGAATCGCCAGGCAGGCTGTGGACTGCAAGCAGACGACGGTAACGAACAAGGCTCGTCGTGTCATGCTCTCAACCTCCGACTTCAAGAGACGCTCGCGTGCTCAGATCCGCAGATATACTACCATGTCGGACCGCTATCCATTATAGGCAAATCGCGACCTCAGGGCAATACCCCCAGGCGCGGACCGTCACCGCATCGAACGACTTTTCGCCTTGAGACCGGGCTCACCGGGCGGTATATTGCTGACGGGTCGGTGCCATGCCTATGCCGGTGCGGATGGGCAGACACCGCCGAGTCCGACATGATTCTCGAACCTGGGTAAGGGGATGACACATGACGAATCAGAATGAGACACGAAATCCGATGCGTACCACGTGCTGCCCGTGTGGGTGCGGACAGGAACATGCCGCCGAGGGACTCAGCCGGCGCGGCTTTTTGCAGGGCGTCAGCGGGGCCGGGGCCGTCGGTATCGCCCTGAGCGGCTTGACCTGGTCGGCGATCTCCACGGCGGCCCAAACGGGCGGCCGGGAGGGACCGCAGCGACGAGCACTCGCGGTCCGGCCGGTTCTGGTCTACGAAATCCCGACCCGCCGGCCGCAGACAAGCTGGCGGTCCTGGGGCGGCATTCAGACCGAGCAGGATGCCGCGGCAGGAACTCGCCCGGATCGAGAAAGAACTCGGCGAGATCAAGAACAAGGCGGATTTCCCGCTCGATGTCGCCAAGCCAGTCGGAGTTCGCACCACCAACGACGTGGCCAAGATCGAGGGCCTCGAAAAGGCCGATGTCTGCCTCGTCTATGCGGCGGGCGGGCCCCAGAACGCGTTCGACGCGATCGCCAAACGCAGCAAGAACATGCTCTTTTTCTGCCGGCACAAATCCGGGCCGGTCTACCTCTGGTACGAGATCGTCAGCCCCCGCTATCTGCGGCAGCACACGGATGCCCTCAAGATTCAGGGCCTCGACGACGGCGACGTGATTGTGGACAACCAGGACGAGATCCTGTGGCGGCTGCGAGCCCTGTGCGGCCTTCAGAATACGCTCGGCACGCGGATCATTGCCATCGGCGGCCCCGGGGCCTGGGCCCAGCCCGGCGGCGTTGTGCCGAACCTGGTCAAACAGATCTGGAAATTCGATATCCAGACGGTCTCCTACGATGACTTGGGCAAGCTCATCAAAGAGGCCCGGGCCGATAGCGCCGCCGTGAGCCAGGCGAAAGAGCGGGCGGCCGCGTACCTCAAGGAGCCCAACGTCAAGCTGGAGACCAAGCCGGAGTTCGTCGAGAATGCCTTCCTGCTCGAACAGGTGTTCGTCGGGCTGATGAAGAAGGCCGACTGCCAGGCTATTACGATCAACGGCTGCATGGGGACGATCATGCCGCTGGCCGAGACCTCGGCGTGCCTGACGCTCTCGCTTCTGAATGACTCCCGCTACATGGCGTTCTGCGAGTCCGACTTCGTGGTGATCCCCGCGGGGGCACTGCTGGCGAACGTCTCGGGCAAGCCTTATTTCATGAACGACCCGACGTACCCGCACGACGGCGTGATCACGCTCGCCCACTGCACCGGCCCGCGCACGATGAACGGCAAGGACGCCGAGCCGGTTCGCATCCTGACGCACTTCGAGTCGGACTACGGCGCGGCCCCCAAGGTCGAGATGACCAAGGGCCAGGTCGTGACGAATGTCGTGGCCGACTTCCTGATCAAGCGGTGGGTCGGCTGAAGGGCAAGATCGTCGATGTGCCCTTCATGGACATCTGCCGCTGCCAGATCGACGTCGGCTTTGCCTGCGACAGCAAGCTGCTGGCCGAGCGGATGCCGGGCTTCCATTGGATGACCTGCTACGGCGACTACACGAAGGAAATCGGCTACGCCTGCAAGAAGATGGGCATCAAATGGGAGAACCTGACGGCGTAAGACGGCTTTTGACCGACGAGATTTGTCAATTGATATCATGAACTCGTGTAGGATGGGCTTTAGCCCATGCGGATGATTGGACGCATGTGCGCCGGAACAGCATGGGCTAAAGCCCATCCTTGTATGTTACGGGTAACCAGATATTCTGTGCTTTGGCAGGAGATGTTCGGGCGGTTCGGTGGGTGGCCACCCACCGAACCGCGGCGGCGACGAGGTCGTCCCATCCTGGGGCTGAGAGCCCGTGTGTAGCCGGATCCGTCGTCGCACCGTTGCTACTACCCCGAACAGTCGCCGGAGCCATTGTATCCCATGAGCTCGTATACGCAAGGAAGGGGAATTTTATGAAAGTGGTGGGAATCGACATCAGTAAGCACTATTTCGATCTGCATCTCCTGCCCGAAGGCCAAACCGCCCACTATGCCAACGACGCCGAAGGCATCGCCCAGTGCCGCCAATGGCTGCTCCAGGTTCGCCCCGAACGAGTCGTCCTGGAAGCCACCGGCGGCTACGAGTGGGCCTTGACCCTGGACCTGCAGACGGCCGGTCTGCCGGTCATCGTGGTCAATCCCCGGCGGGTGCGGGACTACGCCCGCTCGCAGGGCCGACTGGCCAAGACCGACCGAATCGACGCGCGGGTCCTCGCCGAGTTCGCGCTGAGCCCGCGGGTGCAGCCCCGGGAGTTGCCCACGGTCGAAGCCCACCAGCGGCTCGCCTGGCTGGCCCGTAAGCGGCAACTGGTCGAAATGCATGTGGCTGAACGCAATCATCTGGAGCACGCCACCGAAAACTCCATTGTCCAGAGTGTCCGCCGGGTTCTCACCGTAATAGAAAAGGAGATCGCCAAAATCGATAAGCAACTCGCCGCCGCCGTCGCGGCCGATCCGCACCTGCAACGCAAGGCGGAAATCCTCGATTCCACTCCCGGGATCGCCCGGGCCACGGCCGTGGCTCTCGTCACCGAACTGCCGGAACTCGGCCGCGTCAACCGGCGGGAGATTGCCGCCTTGGTGGGACTGGCGCCGATGAACCGCGACAGCGGCCAGTTCCGTGGCAAACGCACCACCGGCGGCGGACGGGTCCGCCTCCGCACCGCCTTGTACATGCCCATGCTGACGGTCATCCGCTGCAATCCGACGCTGCGCCGCTTCTACCAGCGGCTCCTGGACAACGGCAAACCCAAGATGACCGCCTTGGTCGCCGCCATGCGCAAGCTGCTAACCATCCTCAATACCCTGATCAAAAAGGATCAACTATGGAATCCCCAAATCACCTGACGGGCAGTTCCGACGCGATGCGGGCGGGCCCTCTGGTCTCTTCCGCCTACCATGCTATTGGCCCAAAGCGGAAAATGCCGGGGGTCTGGGGGCAGAGCCCCCAAGAGCCACCAAAGTGGGCACGAACGCACGAACTCAAAATAATCAGCCGTGGAATCCAAAACTCGCTTGACTCTTAACACAGTCGCTACAAATCCTCGCACACATCAAGCCACAGGAGGTGCGGAATGGGAAAATTGCGATCCATTATTCTGGCGACCGCTGTCTGGGTATTGCCGACCTACGCGGCCGGAGTGACCGTTTACGTGTCGCCGACCGGCGACAACAAGTGGTCCGGGGCCACCACACAGCCCAACGCTCAGGGCACCGACGGCCCCGTCGCCACGCTCGAGCGAGCGCGGGACATTCTGCGACAGAAGAAACCAACGGCAGGTGAGGACCGGCACGTGGTGGTGGCCGACGGCCGATACCAACTGGCGAACCCGTTGGTACTGACGCCGGAAGACAGCGGCGTCACCTATGAGGCGGCGCCGGGGCGCACCCGGTATTCTCCGGCGGCAAGATCCTCCAGGGATTCAAGGCCGACGAGAATGGGCTCTGGGTCGCGCATATCGCGGAAGTCGCCGCCGGCTCCTGGTACTTCGATCAGTTGTTCGTCAACGGCCACCGGGCCACCCGGGCGAAGAACACCGAACAAGTTCTATTCGTACATGGGGCCAACTACGGAAATGCCGATCGAGGGCAAGCCGGGACAATTCCTGCGGACCACGACTGTTCCCGCGGAGGTCCTCGCACCGCTCAAGGGCCTGAGCGAAGCCGAGATTCGCGACGTCGTGCTCGTCGCCTACCACAAGTGGTGCATCACGCGACGGTACCTCACCGCCGTCAAATTCGACACGAATCAGATCGTCACCACGGGCGAGAAGCTGGCGAGTTTCTCCGACTGGCCCGCCGGCACACGCTTTCACCTGGAGAACTTCAAGGCCGCCCTCGACGAGCCGGGCGAGTGGTTCCTGGCCCGCGACGGCACGCTCTCCTACAAACCGCTGCCGGGCGAGGACATGGCCAAGGCCGAGGTCGTCGCGCCGGTGGCGACCAAGCTGGTGGTCTTTGAAGGTCAGCCCGCAAGCCGGCAAGTTTGTCGAGCACGTCACATTCAAGGGCCTGACGTTCCAACACCAGCAGTACGTACTCCCCGCCACCGGCTACGCCCCCTTCCAGGCCGCCTATGCCACGGAGGCGGCGGTTATGCTCGACGGGGCACGGAACGTCGCGATCCAGGATTGCGAGATCGGCCACGTGGCGGAGTATGCTCTGTGGTTCCGCCAGGGCTGCCAGAATTGTCGCGTCGAACGCTGCTATCTGCACGATCTCGGCGCCGGCGGCGTCCGCATCGGCGAAGGCCAGGCACGGGCGAATGAGCCGTCGCGTACCGACCATATCACCGTGGACAACAACATCATTCGCAATGGCGGCCGGATCTATATGGATGCCGTGGGAGTCTGGATCGGCTTCAGCCCGGACAACGCCGTCACCCACAACGAGATCGCCGATTTCTTCTACACCGGCATCTCCGCCGGCTGGCGCTGGGGTTATTCCGGCAGCACCGCCAAACGCAACAACATCAGCTTCAACCACGTGCACCATCTCGGCTGGGCCGTGCTCAGCGACATGGGCGGCATCTACACGCTCGGTCCCTCCGAAGGCACGGTGGTCGGCAACAATATCTTCCACGACATCTATTCCTACTCCTACGGCGGCTGGGGCCTCTATACCGACGAAGGCAGCACCGGGATCGTGATGGAGAAGAACCTCGTCTACAACACCAAGACCGGCAGCTTCCACCAGCACTACGGCAAAGAGAACATCATCCGCAACAACATCATGGCCTTCAGCCGGGACCACCAGCTTCAGGCCACCCGCGTGGAGCAGCACCTGTCGTTCACCTTCGAGAAGAACATCCTCTATTGGGAGACCGGTCCCCTGCTGGCCGGTCCGTGGACCAAGATCACGATCAACATGGACAACAACTGCTACTGGAACACGGCGGGCCAGCCGATCAAGTTCGCGGGCCTGACGCTCGATCAATGGCGTCAGCAGTTGAAGCGACGATGAGCACTCGATCGTGGCCGATCCCGGTTTCGTCGATCCCAAGAACCACGATTTCCATCTGAAGCCGGACTCCCCTGCCCTGAAGATCGGTTTCGAGCCGTTCGACTACACGAAAGCCGGCGTCTACGGCGATCCCGCCTGGGTCGCGAAAGCCAACGAGGTCACCTATCCGCCCTTGGAGTGGCCGCCGCAAGGCCCCAAAGGTGCAGAATAGAGCAATTCGTAGGGTGGGTTCTTAACCCACCCTACACATTGTGACACAGCCGTCCTGGCTGTGTCGCATGACGAATATAACGGGAGGCACCGAAATGGAGAGACGACGGGACATTCTTGCATTCTTTCTGCTGGCGGTCGGAGCCGCAGGATTCTGGTTCACGAGCGGCAGGCGTGACCATCTACATGGCGCCCGACGGCAATGACAGTTGGTCCGGGCGGCTCGCCCAGCCGAATGCGGGGCGAACGGATGGTCCTGTCGCTACCTTGGAGCGGGCCCGCGACCTGCTGCGGCGGACAGAAAAGCGAGGCCGGGCTCAAGGAGCCGGCCCGCGTCGTCGTGGCAGGCGGGACCTACACGCTGACAGCGCCGCTTCACGTTGACCCCGCAGGATAGCGGCACGGAACAGTTCGGCATCACCTATGAGGCCGCCCCCGTGCCAGGCCTGTCTTCACGGGTGGAAAGGCCATCACCGGCTTCCAGCCGGACTACCGATGGCATCTGGAAGGTGCATATTCCGGACGTGGCCGCCGGCCAGTGGTACTTCGAGCAGTTGTTCGTCAACGGCCGCCGCGCCGTACGGGCCCGCACTCCGAACAAGTTCTATAGCTACATGCTCGACGTGCAGGAAGAGGTCCTCGCCCGAGGCGGTCCGGGCAACGGGCAGTCCGCGCCCGCCAGACCGTGACCGTCCGGCCCGAGGATATCAAGCCGCTGCTGACTGCTCAGCGAACGTGAGCTGCACGATGTGCAGATGGTCATCTACCACAAATGGGACAACACGACCCGCTTCATCGAGGGCGTGAACGAGAAGGACTCCACCATCATCACGACGGGCGAGGGCCGCAAACCCTGGAACGCCTGGGGCAAGGGCGACCGCTATCACCTGGAGAACTTCAAGGCGGCGCTGGACGCCCCCGGCGAATGGTTCCTGTCCCGCGACGGCTGGCTGTACTACAAGCCGCTGCCAAGGGGAGGACATGCGCACCGCCGAGGTCGTCGCTCCCGTCATCGAGAAGCTCCTGATTTTCGCCGGCGACGTGCCGAACGCCAACTACGTCGAGAACGTCACGATCAAGGGTCTGACGTTCCTCCATGCCGAGTACCACATGCCGCCGGGCGGATTCGAAGCCAGCCAGGCGGCGGCGCCGATCGACGCGGCGGTCATGGCCGATGGCGCCCGCAACGTGACCATCCAAGATTGCGAGTTCGGGCATATCGGCCGCTACGGCGTCTGGTTTCGCAAGGGCTGCCAGAACTGCACCATCGAGAGGTGCTATGTGCATGACTTCGGCGCCGGCGCCGTCCGGATCGGCGAAGCGAGCGTCCCCCGGACCGAGCCGGAGCAGACGGGCCATATCACGCTCGACAACAACATCCTCCGCTGCGGCGGACGCCTCTTCCCGTGTGCGGTCGGCCTCTGGATCGGCCACAGTGCCGACAACGCCGTGACGCACAATGAGATCGCCGACATGTATTACACCGGCATCTCGGCCGGCTGGGTCTGGGGCTACTCCAACAGCATCGCCAAACGCAACAACATCAGCTTCAACCATGTGCACCATCTCGGCTGGGCCGTCCTGAGCGATATGGGCGGCATCTATACGCTCGGCTCCTCCGAAGGCACGGTCGTCAGCAACAACGTTTTCCACGACATCTATGCTTATTCTTACGGCGGCTGGGGCCTCTACACCGACGAGGGCAGCACGGGGATCTTGATGGAGAAGAATCTGGTCTACAACACCAAGACCGGCAGCTTCCACCAGCACTACGGCAAGGAGAATATCATCCGTAACAATATCTTCGTCAACAGCCTGCTCCAGCAGGTGCAGGCGACCCGTGTCGAGGAGCATCTGTCGTTCACCTTCGAGAAGAACATCATCTACTGGGAGACCGGCCCCCTGCTCTCAGGTCCCTGGACCAAGCTCACGATCAACATGGACAACAACTGCTACTGGAACACGGCGAGCAAGTCGATCTCGTTCGCGGGTCTGCCCCTCGACCAGTGGCGTCAACAGCAGAGGCACGACCAGCACTCCATCATCGCCGACCCGTTATTCGTCGATCCCCAGCACAACGATTTCCACCTGAAGCCCGACTCCCCCGCCCTGAAGGTCGGCTTCGAGCCGTTCGACTACACCAAAGCCGGCGTCTACGGCGATCCGGCGTGGATCGCGAAGGCGAATGAGGTTGTCTATCCGCCGCTGGAGTGGCCGCCCGAGGCGCCGCCGATGGCGATCAAGGACGATTTCGAGAAGACGCCCGTCGGCCAACGGCCGCAAAACGCCGAGGTGAACGTCGAGAACAAAGGCGATTCGATCGCGGTGACGGACGAGACCGCGGCCGGCGGCAAGCATAGTCTGAAGATCGTGGATGCTCCCGGCCTGAAAACGTGTGGGACCCACACCTGGTCTACTCCCCGAATCACAGCACCGGCACGACCCGTTGCACCTTCGACCTGCGAATCGAGCAAGGCGTTTCTCTCACCCACGAATGGCGTGACTGGCGCAATTCCCCCTACGGCGTCGGCCCGAGTTTCTCGATTGTCGGCGATGCCCTACAGGTAGCCGGCAAAACGCTTCTGCACCTGCCCTTGGGCAAGTGGATCCATTTCGAGGTCACTGCCGGCCTGGGGCAGAAGAACGCCGGGACTTGGAGCCTGACCGTTACCTTACCCGGCGAGCCACCGAAGGTGTTCAAAGACCTCAAGAACGGCAGCCGTTCATTTGAGCGACTCACGTGGCTGGGCTTCAGCAGCAACGCCACCGACACAGCGGTCTTCTATCTTGATAACATTGCGGTAGACAATGAACCATAGTGGATGATAGAAAGAGGTTCGGAAAACACTGGATTCCATGAAAACCCTGTTGACAGCTTGGCGGATTGTACTATGCTGTTTTGACTGGCGTTCCTGGACGGTTGCCCGCGACATAGGAGATGATGAGTAACAATGATCTTGACGAAGGACGTAGCAGACATTGCCCGAGCGCGTCTTGAGGATGCCAGTATCCTCTTGGCGTCAAAAAGATACGACGGTGCTATCTATCTCTGTGGCTATGCTGTCGAGTTGGCTCTGAAGGCCAAGATATGCCAGACATTGAGCTGACCAGGTTATCCATCAACAACCGGTGAGTTCAAGGATTACCAGAGCTTTCGAACACACGATCTTGATGTACTGCTGCATCTGACTGGCGCGAGGAGTTCGTGAAAACAAGTTTCTTCACCGAATGGTCGGCTGTTGCTCAGTGGAATCCGAATGCGAGGTATCAGACCATAGGTACGACCAAAGGACCAGACGCGCAGTTGATGATTTCGGCTGCGAAGCTGCTACTGGAGAAGATATGAAAGAAATCGTTGAGAAACTCGTTCGTGCAGAACAGGAAATGGCTGCCGAGAAGGGAGCATTTCTCCTATTTGCAGTGGTCTTGCGTGAGGATGCACCGGACGTATGGGATCTTGTTGTTGCCGCTCCTTGGATTGCCGAGGACAGGCCAAGCTCCTTACGATACTTATCTGATAAGGTACGGTCGATCCTCGACGCAGGCGAACTGGTGAAGTTGTCTCGAATTGTTCTGATCGAGCCAGACCGCCCCTCGCTTGCCGCATTTCAACGGGCTGTTCAGATTGAACACGGCACTGCAGAGATCAGGGATAGTGACTTTTTCGGACTCCGAATCAAGCACGCCTATCTAATCACTTCAAGGAGAGATTCAGACATCAAATCCTCCAGTTCAGCCACACACGCCACGTAGACTTCGTCGTCGTGTTTGTCCCGTATCTACTTCTCGGTCAGCCAAGAGGGACCGCACGTGGTGTCAACTTTCAGGGGGACGTCGAAGCGAATGGCATTGGTCATTTCGTCGGCGATCCATTTCGCGTGCTTCTCGGCCTCGGCGACGGGCACCTCGAAGACCAGCTCATCGTGGACTTGCAGGATCATGCGGATCGGTAACTGCTCTGTCTTGATCCGATGGTGGATTTTGACCATCGCCACTTTGATCAGGTCGGCGGCGGAACCCTGGATGACCGTATTGACCGCCAGGCGTTCCGCCTGGGCCCGGCGGCCGCCGTTCTTGCTTTTGATGTCCACGATCTTGCGCCGACGGCCGAGGATCGTCTCGGCGTAGCCGGTGCGTTTGGCCTTGGCGATGCACTGGTCGATGAAGGCCCGAATCGAGCCGTAGCGGGCGAAGTACGCGCGCGATGAACTCCTTGGCCTCGGCCGGGGCTCATGCCGATATTGCGGGCCAGACCGAGGGCCCCCTGCCCGTAGATGATGCCGAAATTGACCGTCTTGCACCGCGACCGCTGCTCGCTCGTGACCTGGTCCAGCGGCACGCTGTAGATCTGTGAGGCAACGAACCGGTGAATGTCCTGGTCGGCGGCGAATGCGGCCCGCAAGCGTCTCATCGCCGGAGAACTGGGCGAGTAGTCGCAGCTCGATTTGGCTGTAGTCGGCGCTGAGAATGCAGTCGTCCTTGCTTTGCGGTATGAAGGCCGCCCGAATCTTGCGGCCCAACTCCGTGCGGATCGGGATATTCTGCAGGTTCGGATTGCTCGACGACAGCCGGCCGGTGGCGGTGACGGTCTGATTGAACGACGTGTGGACGCGGCCGGTCTTCGGGTCGAGAATGGCGCCGAGCTTGTCCACGTAGGTGTTCTTGAGCTTGCCCAGCGTGCGGTATTCGACGACCAGACTCGCGATCGGGTGCTGGTCGGTGAGGTCGTCGAGCACATCGGCGTCGGTGCTGCGATTCGCTTTGCCGAGCCGGCCGGGGATCAGCTTGAGCTTGTCGAACAGCACCTCGGCGAGTTGCTTGGGCGAGTCGACATTGAAGACCATCCCGGCCTCCCGGTAGATCTGCTCGGCCACTTGCCCAATGGCCTCGTCGAGTTCGCCGGACATCTGCCGCAGCAGGCCCGTGTCGATGGAGACGCCGTTGTACTCGATGTCGGTCAGGACCTCGACCAGCGGCATCTCGACCTCGTGGAAGAGGCGGTCGAGCTGGGGCTCCTTCTCCAGCCGGTCCTTGAGGCACAGATACATCTGATACGTGATGTCGGCGTCCTCCCCCGAGTATTCGCAGGCCGTGTCCAGGTCCACCAGATCGAACGTGAGCTGGTTCTTGCCCTTGCCGATCAGGCTGACGATGGGAATGGATTCGTAATTGAGGAAATCGAGCGCCAGGTTGTCCAAGGAATGGGACATCCGCTCCGGGTCGAGGACATAGGAGGCGACCATCGTGTCGAAATAGACGCCGCCCAACGGCATCTGGGCATTGCGCAGCACGGTCATGTCGTACTTGAGGTTCTGACCGATCTTCTTGACACGCGGGTCCGCCAGGATGGGGCCGAGCTCGCGCCGGACGGCGGCGATATCGAGATGGCGGGAGCCCAGTGGCCCTCGCACCGCCAGATAGTAGGCTCGGCCGGGCTGCCAACTGAAGCTCAAGCCGACCAATTCGGCCCGCATGGCGGTGCGTGACGTCGTTTCCGTATCGACGGAGATGAGCATCTGCGGGAGCAGCTCCGCCAGGAAGGTCTCGAACTTTTCCGCGGTGTCGATGAGCGTGTACGTGTGCGCCAGAGTGCCGGCTGAGACACGCCGCGTCAGATCGCGCCGGCAGCACTGATGCCGCTATGGTGCTCGCGGCCGACGGAACGCTTGGCTCGCTGGGCGGACTGGGCTGCGGCTGCTCCTGCTGCGTGCCAAGCTGGCTCAGGAGCCGGTTGAACCCGAGCTTGGTAAAGATCTCCGTGAGCCGGTCCTTGTCAGGGTCCTTGAGAGTCAAGGCATCGTAGTCGATCTCCACCGGAACGTGGCAGTCGAGGGTGACGAGCCGACGGCTCAGATACGCCTGCTCCCGGGCTTGACGGAGGTTCTCGCCCCGCTTTCCTTTGATCTCATCGGCGTGGGCGTAGAGATGGTCCAAGTCGCCGTACTGGCGGATCAGCTCGCGGGCGGTCTTCTCGCCGATCAGCGGCACGCCGGGCACGTTGTCGATCGCATCGCCTTCCAAGGCCAGACAATCGACGATCTGCCGGGGCTCAATTCCCATCTCCTGTTTCATCACCTCGCTGTCGGTGATTTTGCCCGTTTTGATATCGTAGGTACGAACGTGGTCGTCGAGCAACTGCAGGATATCTTTGTCCTTGGAGCAAATCAGCACGTCAATCTCGTCGCCGGCGGCCTGCTTGGCCAAGGTACCGATGATATCGTCCGCCTCGTAGCCCTCCAGGCACAGGACCGGGATGCGCATCGCGCCGAGAATCTCCTTGATCCGGTCCACTTGGACCGGCAACTCCTCCGGCATGGGCGGCCTATTGGCTTTGTACTCGGCAAAGACCTCGGTCCGGAACGTCGGGGCCTTGCAGTCCATGGCCACCGCGATCATGTCGGGCTTTTGCTTCTCGATCAGCCCGAGCAAAGCCATCGTGAAAATGTAAGTTGCCTTGGTCGGCTCCCCGGAAGGGCTCGTGAGCTGCTGCCTCATCGGAGCAAAATGAGCTGCGTAAATATGAGCATGGCCGTCAATGATGTACAGGGTTTTCGCCATTTCTTTCACTCTATGTGTTGTTGATTCCTCTGTCAAGCACACACGCCGTAGCATACAGGGCCTCGCAACTGATCTCTATACGATCCCCGAGCCGACCGGGTGCAGAAACGAGTTCTCAGTGGTCAGTTCTCAGTTGACAGCAAGATCGGTTGGCTTGACTGCACCTACCGCTGGCCCCAAAGAGTTCTGTGGATAAGATCGGTCACCAAAGCGCACTCGTTGCAGGGTGCCATGTCTACGCCTCGTAGACAGGCTCGACTCTGAGGGCAAGACATGCCTACGCAAAGCAGTGGGCATGGCACCCAACCATTACCGAAGTCGCCCGTCAACACTCATCAGAGTGACGAGCCGATCGAGTCATTTGGCGCCGGCGTATTCGTCGATGATCGCCTTCGGGATGCTATTGAGGCCATCGCGGCTGAGGCCCTTTGGGCCGTTCGAGAGGATGGAGAAGAGATAAGGGCCGCTGTTCGTCAGGCAGACGCCGGACAGAGCCCGGACGCCGGTGATGTAGCCCGTCTTGGCGTGAATCTTGCCCCGGTATCTGGCCTCGCCGAAATACTTGCCGATCGTGCCGTCCTCGCCCCCCACCGACAGCGAGGAGAAGAACAAAGGCCAATTCTTGCCGCGATACAAGTCCAGGAGAATCGTCGCTAGCGCGTGCGTGGTCATGCGGTTGCGGCGACTGAGGCCGCTGCCGTCGTCGATGACGAACTCCTCCGGGGAAATGCCAAGATTCGACAGATACTTGGCAATCAACTCACGTCCGCCAGTCCAGCCGCCGTTCCTGTGATCCGGTCTGCTGTAGGCGTCGATGGTCTTGAGCAGAGCTTCCGCCACAAGGCCGAAACTATCCGTATTGGCCCGGCGCAGGCAGTCGGCGATCGGTGTGGTGAACTCCGCGAGCGGCTTGAAATTGGCGTCCACACTGACGGGCTTTTCGATCAGCTTGCCCTTGACCACGATGCCGGCCCGGGCCAGATTCTCGGCCAGAACAAAGCCGAAGAACGCCGCCGGTTGCTCGATGGCCACGGGGAACGGACCTTCTCTGTTTCGGCACTTCCCGAAGAACGTGATCTTGTTCGGCTGCTGGGCGGTGCGGTTGGCGCCGATGGCGGTGGCGCCGCCGGTGACCGGCTCCACCGCATTGATGAACTGCACAAAGGAGGTCTTCGGCTCGATGCTGATCGTTATGCTGCCGCCGACATTGGTGGCGGTTACCTCGATGCAGTTGCCGTTGAAGTTCAGGCCGCAGACCTCGCAGGCGTACCACTTGTTCAAATCCCGTGCAGGCCAGCTTGGGTGGGCCCGCTCATTGTCGAACACGGTGGAGTCGACGAGGACATCGTTGACGTCGGCGACGTTCTGCTCGCGCAGGGCCTGCACGATCTTCTCGAAGATCCAGCCGCTCTGGTGCTCGTGCCTGGTGTCCGTTATCTTGTCGCCCAGGAGCGGATCGCCGCTGCCGAGGACGACCAGCGCGCCATTCTGCAGGCCGACCCTCGTCTTGTACTCGAAATCGGCCCCGAGATACTTCAAGGCGGCCGCCGTAGTCACGACTTTCATGTTGGAGGCCGGCATCAGCGGCTTCTGCGGGTTGTGACTGTAGACCACCGTTCCCGAATTCGGCTCGATGACCTGGATCGCATACTCACTGGGGTCCTGCTTCGATCCCAGAGCCTTGGTGAGCCGCTGCTCCAGCCCGGCCGAAGCTGACTGCGCACAAACACAGACTCAGCAGAACGACCCCAGTCTGGGAACGCCTGAAGTGTGATTTTTGATTTCGGATTTCGGATTTGGGCTGAATGGCTCGTTGCTTTCAACTTCGAACATCAAACTTCTCACTTCTGCAAACATGCCTACTTCAACGCCGCCTTGATCTGGGCGATGGTCACGCCGAGAGTTGCCTGCGCGATCGAGTCGAGCTGGGCCTCGCTGCCGGCGAAGTGATACGTGCGATGGGTATGGAGAACGCTCTGGCCCGGGGCCAGGGCCTCGGCGGGAGAGGAGGTCTCCATCTCATAGAACGGGCCGAGAAGCTTGCCGTCTTGTGGGTTGGGCCCATCGTTGTACGAGTTGACGACGTCCCCGCGGAACGGCTGGTCCTGAATCTGCCACATCGAGTTCACATAGTCCAGCACGCCCTCGGGCTTGTTGTACTGCACGAGCGTGAGGACCCCGTGACGGCGTCGTAGCTGCCCAGCACGGTCTTGGCCCGCCGGGGCGACAGACCGATCTTGCTGCGGTACTTGCCGTCGCCGCTGAAGTACAGGACGCCGTCCTTATTCACCAAGCGGTTGGCCGGCACCTTCCCGAAGTACGAGTCGTTGGCGACCGGGCCAAGCTGGTCCTCGGGCCCCGCCACGTACGGGACCACAATCGTGATCTCGGGCGACGGATTGAACATGCCGAGGATCCAGATCGACAGCAAGCCGGTCTCCTTGGTCCAGGGCTCCTTGCCCGTGTTGGCAACGCGGTTGTCCGACTCGTAGGCCACCATCTTGACGTCCGGGCCGGCCGTCGCCCTCAGCAGTTTCAAGGCGTCCTCCCGCTCCAGGACGCGAACTTCCCGGCTCACACGCAGATCGAACACCGTGCCGGAGTAGTTCTTCACCTGGATCGTCTTGTGCAGCACGACGGACTGGGCCGTCTTGGAGCCACCAGTTCCCAGGGCTCCGTATCGACCGGGGCCGGCGTGAAGCCAGTGGTCCATGTCAAACGGGGCACCCTTCTCGAAGAAGATGGAGAATTGCCCGCCCTCGGGGCCCAGCCAGAAGCGGTCCTCGCCGCCGTAGGCGTTCATGTGCGGGATCGGTCTTGCCGGACGCGACGAACTCGCGGTTGATCCAGCCGAAGCTGTAGCCGTTGGGGCCGGCCGCCGAGCTGGTCATCACCCGTCCCTGCATCTTCGGCAGCACGGCCACCCGTCCCTGCCCGGACTTGTCCGTCAGGATCACCACATCCGTGTGCTTTTGCAGGAAGGCCACGTCCTGGTTGAAGGCCTGTTTCTGTGCCTGTGTCTGTGTCTGTGTCCCGCTCGTGGCGCAACCGGCCAGTGCCATCGCGACCACCCCCAGTGCGATCGTCCTCGAATCCATCCTGCGTCTCCTTTTCGTAGGGTGGGTCGGGTTCGCCAATCGCGATTCATCGCGATTGGGGCCCCGCTTGCCCCACCGGGATCCGTAATGCCCGAGGAATCGGTGGGGCGAGCCCCACCCTACCCTCAAGGCGGTGCCAATCTGGGGCCAACATAGCCCATTGTCTGTCACTTATCAATAGGTTGTGGTTTTTGCTTGACCGCAGAGGGCAGATTGTTTATTCGTGAAAGGCTCTCTTCGGCATGGAATCGGCCGTGAGCATAGTCGCATGGGAAGGTGGCCCTGTGAACGAGAAGCGTGTACGCGTTGGCTTGGTCGGGTTTGGCACCGTCGGGACGGGCGTGGCCAAGCTGATCTGTGAAGAAGGTGACACGCGTCGCGTCCAAGATGGGCGTGCGCCTGGAGCTCGCCTGCGTCGTGGACGTGGACACGCAGAAACCGCGTCCTGTCCAACTGCCCTGCGGGGTCCTGACCAACGACCTGAACCGGCTCCTCGACGATCCCAGCATCACCGTGGGCATCGAGCTGGTCGGCGGCACGGGCATCGCCAAGGAGATTCAGCTCAAGATGCTCCGGGCGGGCAAGGACGTGGTCACGGCCAACAAGGCCCTGCTGGCGGTCCACGGCGGCGAGTTGTACCGGGTCGCCCACGAGAACGGCCGGTGCATCGCCTTCGAGGCCAGTTGTGCCGGCGGCATTCCCATTATCGGCGCCATCCGCACGGGACTGGCCGCCAACAAGCTCACGGGCATGTTCGGCATCGTCAACGGCACGTGCAACTACATCCTTTCCAGCATGAGCACCAAGGATGACGCCTTCGCGGCGGCCTTGGCCAAGGCCCAGAAACGCGGCTATGCCGAGGCGGACCCGACCCTGGACATCTCCGGCGGCGACAGCGCCCACAAACTGGCGATCCTCGCCTCCATCGGCTTCGGCTACGAGATCGGTCTGGAGGACATTTACGTCCAGGGCCTCGACGGCATCGCCCGGGAGGACATCCGCTACGGGCGGGAGATGGGGTATTGCCTTAAGCTGCTGGCCATCGGGCTGAGGAACGCGGAAGGCAAGGTGTCGCTGCGGGTCCATCCGTCGTTCATCGCGGCCGATTCCTGGCTGGCCCGCGTCGACGGCTCGTTCAACGCGATCAGCGTCTTCGGCAACGCCGTAGGCGAGACCTTCTACTACGGGCGCGGGGCCGGCATGATGCCGACCGCCAGCGCCGTGGTCGCCGACCTGATCGACGTGGCCCTGGGCAATTCCCGGACCATCTTCGAGAACCTGCGGCTGCGGCCGCGGGAGGAGGTCAAGCCGCTGCTCGAAAAGATCGACGATTGCGTGAGCCGGTTCTACGTGCGCGTCATGGCCAAGGACAAGCCCGGCGTGGTCGCCCGCTACGGCAAGATTCTCGGCGACCACGAGATCAGCATCTCGGGCGTCCTCCAGCACGAAGGGACCGGCCCGTCGAACACGGTACCGGTGGTGATCACGACCCACAAGACATCGGAAAAGAACATGAGAGAGGCCCTGGCGGAATTGATGGGCACGGACGTCATCAGCGGCAAGCCCGTGTGCATCCGCATCGTGGATATTCCGCAGGATAAGGACACGTGACGATCGTGGGATGTCGGTCGGTTGCGTAACTCGTTACGTGGGACGCTCAGACGTCAGACGAAACGAGCCTCGCAACCGCCTTACGTTTGACGAATCCAAGTCAGCTATGGCCAAGTACGTGATCATCGTTCCGGATGGTGCGGCGGACGAGCCGCTGGAGGAACTCGGAGGCAAGACGCCGTCTCGAGGCCGCCGAGACTCCGAACATGGACCGGATCAGCACGGAAGGCCGTCAAGGCCTGGTGCGCACGGTGCCGGAGGGCTTCGAGCCGGGCAGCGACGTCGCCCAGATGAGCCTCCTGGGATACGATCCGGCGCGGTACTACACCGGGCGGGCGTCCATCGAAGCGGCGGCCCAGGGGATTCGGCTCGGTCCTGAGGATTGGGTCTTTCGCTGCAACCTCGTGACCATCGCCGACGGCCTGATGGTCGATCACAGCGCCGGACACATCTCGACCGAAGAGGCCAGCACTCTGATTCGGGAGCTGCAGGCCCATATCACGGATGAGCGCGTGTCGCTCCACACGGGCGTCAGCTATCGGCACTTGCTCGTCTTTCGCGGCATGGAGTTCGACGTCCGCACGTATCCGCCCCACGATCACATCGGCACACCGGTCGAGAAGATCCTGCCGCGCGGCAAAGGGGCCGATCTGCTGATCCAACTGATCAACCAGTCGCAGCAACTGTTCGCCGGACACGACGTCAACCGGGTGCGGCAGGACCTGGGCGAGAACCAGGTCAGCTCGATCTGGCTCTGGGGCCAGGGCAAGCAGGCCCGGCTGGACAGCTTCCGCAAACGTTACGGCCTCCAAGGGGCGGCGATCACGGCGGTGGACCTGGTCCGAGGGCTGGCCAAGCTCGTCGGCTTCGACCTGATCGAGGTGCCCGGCGCCACCGGCTTCATCGATACCAACTACGAGGGCAAGGGGCAGGCGGCGCGTCAAGGCCCTGGAGAAGTACGATCTGGTCTTCGTCCATATCGAGGCGCCGGACGAGGCCGGCCACGAGGGCGACGCCGAGGCTAAGAAAAAGGCGATCGAACAGGTGGACCGATACATCGTAGGGCCAGTATTGAAAGCGCTGGAACGATGCGAGAATTGGCGTATTCTGGTGCTCCCGGACCACCCGACGCCCGTCCACGGCGGCGCCCATTCGGCCGACCCGGTCCCGTTTGCCATGGCCGGCACGCAGGTTACCGGCGTCCTCCATTTGGGCTTCAGCGAGGCCAACGCCGCCCAAGCGGGGCTGCGGATCGAGAAGGGATGCGAGTTGATGGAGTACTTCCTCAGAAGTTAGGGGAAGTTTCGAGTTTGAAGTTTCAAGTGACGGCGGCAACGGACCAGGGTTGACATCTCCGGCTTCAAACTTGGAGCTTCACACTTGGCACTTTTTTAGAGGTGACTAAAGAACTATGGCGATCATCGTTCAAAAATTCGGTGGCACCTCGGTAGCCGATGCGGAGAGAATCCGCCGGGCCGCCCGACGGGTCATTGAGAGAAGGCAGGCGGGCTACCAGGTGGTCGTCGTGGCCTCGGCCCGCGGGCAGCAGACGGATGACCTGGTCCGGGATGCTCTGGAACTGAATCCGAACCCGCCGAAGCGAGAGATGGACCAGTTGCTCAGCACCGGCGAGCAGCAGACGGTCTCTCTGTTTCGCGATGGCGCTCGAAGCGATGGGCTACCAGGCGATCAGCTTCACCGGCGGCCAGATTCGCATGATGACCGACGGCGTGTATTCGAAGGCCCAGATCAAGAGCATCGACGCCGAGTTCATCCGCCGCGAGCTGGGCGAGGACCGCGTGGTCATCGTCGCCGGCTTCCAGGGCATCGACGAATACGGAAACATCACCACGCTCGGCCGGGGCGGCTCGGATACCAGTGCCGTGGCCCTGGCGGCGGCACTGAAAGCCGAGGAGTGCGAGATCTTTACCGACGTAGATGGCGTGTATACGGCCGATCCGAGGGTCTTCAAGAACGCCGTGATGCTCGACGAGATCAGCTACGACGAGATGCTGGAGATGGCCAGCCTCGGGGCCGGCGTGATGCACATCCGGTCCGTGGCGTTCGGCAAACGCTACAACGTCAAGATTCGCGTGCGCAACAGCGAAAATGACAATCCGGGAACGATCATAACTCATGAGGTGCCCCAGATGGAAGGCGTGTTGGTGTCCGGTGCGACGATCCAGAAAGATATGGCGAAGATCAGCTTGATTGGCATGCCCAACGTGCCCGGGCATGGCCGCGAAGGTATTCACCCGGCTGGCGGAAGCCAAAGTGGTGGTCAACGACATCATCCAGACCGAAGTCAGCCCCGAGAAGGCGAACATCGCCTTCATGGTGGGGACGTCGGACCTCCAGACCGCCAAAGAGGTCGCGGCGGACCTCCAGAAAGAACTCCACTGCGACGACTGTCTTTGTGCGGGATGACATTGCCCTGGTCTCCGCGATCGGCGTCGGCATGCGGTCGCAGTACGGCGTGGCCGAGAAGATGTTCGCCGCCCTGGCGCAAGGCGAAAGTCAACATCGACTCGATCACGACCAGCGAGATTCGCATCAGTTGTGCCGTAGGCAAGGATCAGGTCGAGAGAGCGTTGGAGGCGGTGTGCCTGGCGTTCGAGTTGGATAAGCCGGCCCGGCAGCGCAAGCCGGTCGGATGAACGGGGAGCCTGAGCCGTTGGCTCACGGGCGAAAGAGCAACCGCGCGATGAGTAGGCGTACACGAGCCGTCCTGATCGGCATCTGCCTGATCGGGACGGCTCTTGCTGTTTGGTTCGATCGCAACGTCGCGTCGCCCCGCTGGTCCGGGCCGTCCGCTTCCCGCCATCCGGCGTTCGCGACAGACGTCACCCGCTACCAGGGACAGAAGTTCGTGGTCGTCAGGGTCGTGGACGGCGATACGCTCCACATCGCGGCACCCGACTTGGGGCGTGCCACCACCAAGGTCCGGCTCCTGGGGATCGATGCCCCGGAGATGGGCTCCAGCAAGAGCGAGAGGATGTACTTCGCCGAGGAGGCCACGGCGTTCGCGCGGCATTTGGCCCTGGACCAAGTAGTGGGCATCTACCTCGACGAACGCGCGGGCAGCCGGGACCGCTACGAAAGGCTATTGGCCTATATCGAATTGCCGGACGGGAGATTCCTCAACGAAGAGCTGCTTTCCCAAGGCTACGCCTACGCCGACCGGCGGTTTCGGCACAGCTATTACCAGAAGTACCTGCAATTGGAGGCCGGCGCTCGTTCCGCCGGACAGGGGCTATGGAAGGACGTCACGCCGGAGCAGATGCCACCGTGGCTGCGAGAGATGCAGTCCGGCCAGCGCACCCGCCGCTGATTCACATTGGGTGCAGGACCGTTCTTGCGTGGTTCGGAGTTCCGCCTTCAGGCGGGCGTGAGAGTCTTCCGGCATAGCCGGCTCCACTTCATACAGGCGCAGGACTTCCAAGGCTATCCGGACGGTTTGACCCGCCTAAAGGCGGAACTCCGAACGTCACTGGAGCGACGCAAGAACGGACATGCACCCATCCACGTTCTGTGGCTTGCACTGGCCCGCACAATCGGTATCATGGCGGCATGTGCTCGGAGAATCTGATGATGTCGGCACCGGTGCTTTGGAGGGTCCATCATGGATCGACTCAGAATCATCCTCCCGGTCGTGACGCTTCTCGCCTGTGTCCCCGCCCTTACCGCACTGGGCCAAGATAGCGGCAAGAACGCACCGGCGTCTGCCGAGGTCATGACCATCCTGCCCGAAGAGACCGACGAGCTACTCGCCAATCCCGGCATCGGCTGGGAGACGTTCGGCCGGACCCGCGACAGGGACAAGAACCTGCCCAATTGGATTCCGTCGACGGTGCATTATGAACGATGGGGCTGGCGCGTGCTCGAACCCCGGCAGGGCGAGATCGACTATGCGTTTCTCGACAAGGTACTGGCCGAGTCCCGGGCGGCCGGGCAGAAGCTGGCATTTCGCGTGATGTGCTGCTCGACCTCACGAGGCCAGCCTTATCATCCGGACTGGCTGGAAAAGGCCGGCGGCAAGGTGCTCACGGTCGATTACGAGGGCACCGAAGGATTCCGCGTCCCCGACTTGGACAACGTGGACGTTCTGGCCTGGCACCTGCACCTGATCGAACGATTAGGCGCTCGCTATGATGGACACCCCGATCTCGATCACGTGGATCTCGGCTCGGTCGGCTGGTGGGGCGAGTGGCACATGAGCGGCTCGAAGACCGCCAGGATGCCCACGGTGGGGACGCGTCGGCAGATCGTCGATGCCTACCTGAAGGCCTTCCGCAAGACCCCCCTGCTGATGCTGATCGGCGGCGGCGAGTGCCTTACCCATGCGGCCGAACAGGGCGCCGGATGGCGGGCGGACTGTCTGGGCGATATGGGAGGCTTCTCCAAAAGCTGGTATCACATGCGCGACGCCTACCCCAAGGAGGTGCAAGCGGCGAAAATCGAGGATGCCTGGAAAATGGCGCCGGTCGCCTGGGAGACGTGCTGGGAGATGCGAAAATGGGTGAAAGAAGGCTGGTCGCTGCGGTACATCTTCAACTACGCCCTGGCCCTGCATGGCTCTTACCTCAACAACAAATCGGCCCCCCTGCCCGAAGGCGAGAACGTCCGGCCGGAGATCGAGCGGTTCCTCCGGCGGCTGGGCTATCGCCTCGTGCTGCGAGAAGCCACATACCCCAAACGGATCACCGGTGAAACACTGGAGATCGGGACGAAATGGCAGAACATCGGTTCGGCGCCTTGCTATAGACCTTATCGAGTCGCCTACAGGGTCGCGGACCAGAATGGGCATGCCCGGGTGCTTCCTGGCAGCACGACCGTGAATAAATGGATGCCTGGCTCCGTCAAGACCTTCACGGCGGAGTTCCTTCAAGAAGTGCCGGACCTGCCGCCGGGCGAGGCAGTCCAGGTCACCGACCGCGTGACGTTGCCGGGCGACCTGGGAAAGGGCGAATACGATCTCGCCATCGGGATCATTGGCGAGGATTCCAAGGAGCCGGTGATCCGGCTGGCGATCAAAGGGAGAACAGCCGATGGCTGGTATCCATTGGGCAAGCTGATTATTCCGTAGGGTGCGGTCTTACCGCACGCGTTGGCCCGATCGAGGCGTGCTTCACGCGTGGGTTAAGAACCCACCCTACACAAAGGGAAAGGGGACAGCAATGAAGACGACACGCAGGCAATTCCTTAAAAGCACAGCGACGGTAGCCTCCCTGGCGGCCCTGACCGCCGGCATACGCACGAGAGCTTACGCGGCCGGCGGCAACACCATGCGGCTGGGCCTGATCGGCTGCGGGGGCCGCGGCACCGGGGCGGCAGCCCAGGCGCTCACCGCCTGCAAACGAGCCAAGCTCGTGGCGATGGCCGACGCCTTCCAGGATCAACTCGATCAGAGCATCAAATCGATCTCCAAAGAGCATCCGGACCGCGTCGATGTGCCGGCCAACCGGCGTTTTGTCGGCATGGACGCCTACGCGGGCGTGATGGGGGCCGACGTGGACATGGTGCTTCTGTGCACCCCGCCCGGATTCCGGCCTCTTCATTTCGAGGCGGCGGTCAAGGCGAACAAGATCGTCTTCATGGAAAAGCCCCTTGCCACCGACGTGCCGGGTGTCCGGCGGGTCATGGCCGCCAACGAGCAGGCGAAGCAGAAGAATCTGCCCATTGCGGTGGGTCTGAACATCCGCCATCAGAACAGTGCCCGCGAGATCGTCAAGCGTGTCCACGACGGCGCGATCGGGGACATCACTTTCCTGCGGGCCTACGGCAACAACGCCGGCGTGTGGGTCCGTCCCCGCAAGAGCGGTCAGAGCGAGATGGATTTCCAGATGCGCAATTGGTACTATTTCAACTGGCTCTGCGGCGACCTGATCGTCGAGCAGACCGTGCATTCGATCGACTTGGTCAACTGGGCCAAGGGCGATCATCCGATCGAGGCTCAGGGCATGGGCGGCCGGCAGGTGCGGGTCGGCCCGGATTACGGCGAGATCTACGACCATCACGCCGTCGAGTACACCTACAAGGATGGCACGAAGATGTTCCTGTTCTGCCGGCACATCCCGAATTGCTGGACGAGCGGCGGCGGCGTTGCCCACGGCACGAAAGGCCAAGCCGAGTTGGGCCGGGGTGTGCTCACCGTGCGCGGGCAGGAGCCGGTCCGCTTCGAGGCGGGACCTGTCGCCAGCCATCAGCAGGAGCACTACGATTTCTTCGCCGCCCTGGATGCAGGCAAACCATACAACGAAGGTGATTACGGCATCACGAGCACCATGACCGCCATCCTCGGTCGCATGGCCACGTACTCGGGCCAGGTCGTCACGTGGGACGACGCGATGAAATCGGAAACCGACCTGGGCCCCAAGCGCTACGCGTGGGACGCCGAGGCGCCGGTCACACCCGGCCCCGACCACATGTACGCGTGCGCCATGCCGGGCAAGACGAAACCCTATTGATGATGGAGAGAGAATCATGAGGAGTTGGACGAAGGTGTCGATGTGCGCCGGCGTTGTGCTGCTGTGCTGCGGCGTAGCGTGGCCTGAGGATCTCCTGCAGGTCCGCGATCTGTTCAACGGCAAAGACCTGTCGGGCTGGGTCAACGTCAATACCGCCCCCGACACGTGGAGCGTGAAGGATGGCATGATCGTGTGCACGCGGAAAACCCATGGGGGTCCTGCGCACCGACCGGCAGTATGAGAACTTCATTCTCTCGCTCGAATGGATGCACCTGACGGCCGGCGGCAACTCCGGTGCCTACATCTGGGCCGAGGGCACGGTGCCGGAGGGCAAGCCCTTCCCCAAGGGCGTGGAGGTTCAGATTCTGGAGCTGGAGTATGCCATACAGAACAACGTGACGGACGCCTATGTCCACGGCGAGCTCTTCCCGGTGGGAGGCATGACGACCGTGCCGGACAATCCGCGGGGTCCCCGCAGCAAGGCCGCCGAGAATCGCTGCAAAGGCAAAGGCGAATGGAACTCGTACACGCTCGTCTGCGTGGACGGCGTCATCAAGATGTCCATCAACGGCAAGTTCGTCAACGGCATCAGCAAGGCCAGCCAGAAGAAAGGCTATATCTGCTTGGAGTCGGAGGGCGCCCCGATCCACTTCCGCAACGTCCGGATCATGGAGCTGCCGCCCGGCATCACGACCCCCGAGCAGAGTGTACCGGTCGTGCCAGACAAGCAGCCGGCGGCGAATCCAACTCCAACGAAGTAAGAAGAGGGGACGAAAATGATGAGACCTCAGGACTCAATGACACGACGCCATCTGTTGGGTGGTGCCGCGGCGACGGGAGGCTTGTTGATGATGCCTTGGCTCAGACGTTTGGGGGCAAAGGCCCAGGTCGGGCCCGACCCGGAAGAGCAAAAGCGAGTGGAGGCGGCGCTCCCGGCCAAGGCGTTCGTCACGCCGCGCAAGCCCCGGCGGCTTTTGATCTTCGATCTCAACGTCAACTATGGCGGCCACGCCTCCATTCGCACCTCGAATCTGGCGTTCACGCTCATGGGCGCCAAGACCGGGAGCGTTCGAGACCGAGATCAGCAAAGACCCTGCGGTTTTCGCGCCGGACAGTCTCAAGCGATTCGATGCAGTTTTCCTCAACAACACCGTGGGCAACCTCTTCGAGGACCCCGCCCTGCGACAGAGCCTGGTCGAATTCGTCTATGCCGGCGGTGGGTTGATGGGCGTCCACGGCACCTCGGTCGCGTTCACGAAATGGCCCGGCGCAGTCGAAGACTGGCCCGAGTTCGGTATCATGCTCGGCGCGCGCGGCGCGAACCATTACGACAGCGACGAGCACGTCTTCATCAAGCTGGACGACCCGACTCACCCCCTCGTGCAGCCCTTCGGCGGCGACTTCGAATACCGCGACGAGTTCTTCCGCGTTCACGAGCCCTACTCGCGCAACCGGGTCCGGGTGCTCCTGAGCATCGACATGAACAAGACCAAGGTACAAGGCCAGCCCCGCGGCAATACCACCCGGGCCGATAACGACTACGCCCTGGCCTGGGTCCGCCAGTACGGCCGGGGCCGCGTCTTCTACACGACCTTTGCCCACAATCCGTACATGTTCTGGGACCCGAAGATGCTCCAGTTCTACTTGGCGGCGACCCAGTTCGCCCTGGGCGATCTGCCCGCCCCAACGACTCCGAGCGCCAAGTTGACCCCGGCGATTCGAGCGCAGGAGCAACTCGGCTGGCGCGTGACCCTGCGCCGCCGTCCGTCCGCAGGATTGACTCTTTTCGAGATGATCGACAAGGCGGCGGAACTGGGCCTCTTGTACGTTGACGGTTGCAGCCAGCAGAAGATGAGTCGAGACATTCCAAAGAACCTCGATGACCAACTCAGCCCCGACGATCTCAGACAAATCCGCTTGAAGCTGGATGGCGCTGGGGTTCGCTTATTGCAGTATCGCGTGGAGCCGTTGCCCGCCGATGAGATGGGACAGCGAAGAATGTTCGCGTTCGCCAAAAAACTGGGGGCCAGCAGCTATCTACGCGAAAACGAGGAATTGCGCTTTGCCCGCGAACCGGTAGAGAGCGGAAAGCCCGATCCACGCGTCCCCAAGAAAGAAACCGGCTCAGCTTTCGATCAGATCTTTCGGCGCGGGCCCGAGGATCCCATCATTCTCGCCATCAACTTCCCAGTCGGCAAGGCGGACACAATGAACGAGTTGTCTCGACGTGTTGAGCAGACCAACACTTTGGCTCTGAAGCTGGCGAGCGAAGGTAAGCGATGACATACAATAGAAGCCCAGAGAAGATCACACGGCGCGAGTTCGCCGCGCGTGCCATCCCGGCGATCGGGGCGATTGCTGCCCCGTGGATAGTCCCAACCTTGGTGAAAGACGTTGCGGCAAGCAATCCGCCGAGCGAACGTCTTACGATGGGTCTGATCGGCCACGGAGCAATGGGAGGCGGGCATTTGCATCGGCTGGTGGGCGACCGCGAGGTCCAGGTGCTGGCCGTGTGCGACGTGGATCGCGTGCGGCGCGAAGAGGCCAAGCGAATCGTGGAGGAGACCTACGCCGCCCGTGAGCCCGCCGGCAAGTACAAAGGCTGCACGGCGTACAACGACTACCGCGAATTGCTGGCGCGGCCAGACATCGACGCCGTGGTGATTGTCACGCCGGACCATTGGCACTCCTTGCAAGCCATCCACGCCGTAGAGGCGGGCAAGGATGTGTACTGCGAAAAGCCGATCTCGCTGACGGTCCAGCAGGGCCGCCGTTTGGTGGAGACGGTCCGCAGATACGGCCGGGTCTTTCAGACGGGAACGCAGTACCGCTCCATCTCCACGATCCGCAAGGTTTGCGAGTTCGTGCGGGCGGGCGGGCTGGGCAAGGTCAAGTCGGTCTTTACCCTCTGGGGCAAAATCGGGCGTCGCCTCGGCGTCGATTCGTACGCACCGGTGCCATTCGCCCTGCCCGCCGAGCCGGTGCCTGACGGGCTCGGACTGGGACCTGTGGGTGGGCCCGGCTCCCTGGCAGCCGTATAACAACGCCCTCCACAGGAATCCGTCGCCCGGCGTGGTGCCTTGGGCGTTCCACGAGGACTTCGGGGCCGCCGCCGTCACGTGGTATCATTCGCACGCGGCGGACGTGATTCAGTATGCCCTCGGCGTCGAGAACAGCGGCCCGGTGGAGTTCATTCATCCCAGCAGCGGCATCTATCCGACGCTCACGTGCCGCTACGCCAACGGGACGCTCCTGCACCTCGTGGACAACTGGGACATGGTCAAGAACGTCTACCAGGCTGTGCCCGCCGACGCTCGTCTGGCCGGCAATTTCGGCGGCGTCTTCGTCGGCGAGCGCGGCTGGGTCACTTCCATGACCACCGGTGGTCCCATCGAGGGCGGCCCGCCGGAGATCTTCGCCGAGATGAAGCTGACCACCCGCGAAGTGAATCCCGGCGACAACAACCATCACGCCAACTGGTTCGAGTGCATCCGCACCCGCCGGCCGACAAGCTGCGGCGAGGAGATCGGCCATCGCGGCGCCTCGCTGGGCCATCTGACGATCATCGCCTATAAGCTCCAACGGTCCTTGAAATGGGACCCCGTCCAGGAGGAATTCCCCGGCGATGACGCCGCCAACCGTCTGCTGGGCCGCTCGATGCGCAGCCCGTGGCATATCTGATCGCAAGTGAATCATGGTTTTTCTTTGGAGAGCATTGTAATGAGTACCCGAGGCATCCTGCTCACCGCCACGCTCAGTCTTCTTGGCACCGCCGGCCTTTGCCGCTTCCGCCCCATCGGGCTCGGTCAAAGTCGATGCCCGGCTCGAAAAGAGCCAGGTGGTCGTCAATGTGGGGGGACAACTGTTCACGTGCTACAAGTTCGATCAGTCGCAGAAGTACCCTTACTTTTGGCCGGTCAATGGCCCGGCCTCGGGCCAATCCGTCACGACGGAGACGCATGAGCCGTACCCGCACCATCATTCGCTGTTCTTCGGCTGCGACATGGTCAACGGCGGCAATTACTGGCAGGACACGAACGAGCGCGGCCAGATCCTCTCCCAACGACCGAAGATCGTCGAGGCCTCGGGCACCCGGGTCGTCTTTACGGACGAGGGATTGTGGAAGCAGCCCGGCAAGGACCCCATCATTCGCGACCAGCGGCGGATCGTCATCACGGCCCCGGACGCCAACCTGCGCTTCATCGATTTCCAGGTGACGGTGAATCCCCTGGTCGATATCCGCATCAACAAGACGAACCACTCGCTCTTCTCCGCCCGTGTCGTGCCCGAATTGGCCGTGACCGCCGGCGGGACGCTAATCAACGCCGAGGGCAAGACCGCGGAGAAAGGCACGTTCGGCGTCGCTTCGCCTTGGTGCGATTATTGCGGCACGCGGGCCGGCGTGACGGAGGGCCTTGCCATCTTCCAGCATCCGAGCGACCAGTGGTATCCGGCCCAATGGTTCACGCGCGATTACGGCTTTTTCTCGCCGACGCCGATGAACTGGCTTCCGGAGGGTCATTTCGATCTGCCCAAAGGCCAGAAGCTGACCCTGAGCTACCGGGTCGTCGTCCACAGCGGCGACACCCAGAAAGCCGGCATCCCAGCCCTCTTTGAAGCCTACAAGCAGACCGACGTGTCGCCAAAGAATCCATAGTATCGATCATAACTGCGCTTGCATCGCTTGTGTCATCCTGAACGGAGCGCAGCGAAGTGAAGGATCGGGCCTGCGAGCGAAAGAGACCTCCCGTTCGGTGGCCAGATCCTTCGGCTTCGCCTCCGGATGACAGGGTCCGTACGATGCACGGATCCCTCCAAATCCGTATGGGACTTGGATTTGACGCGTCAATGGCCCACGATCTCCTGAGCGATGCGCTCGCGCAGGTTGAGCAGATGGTACGGGTCCTGGTCCCACGTGCCCCAGGTCGGCACGGCGGTGCGGACGATCTCCTCCACCGCTTCCTTGCCCTTGGCCTTCTCCAGTAGGACGAAGTACTCGTAGTCTTCCATGCCATCGCGCAGGTTCTTGAGGCGAATCGAGGCGATCGGGCCCTCGATCCCGGCGTCCTCGCCCGGATAGAATAGCATGCCTTCGCCGTTGAAATTCACGCGAAAGCCCGGGCTGTCCCAGGGGTCGCGCGTCGGACTATTCCAGCAGACGGTGGCCCAGTAGAGCAGGCCCGTGATGCCATAGCGGCGATTCAGCCATGGGGCGATCCGGTAGCTCAGGACGGGGAAATCGATCTGCCAGTATGGCGGGTTGTCGTTCTTGACCTTCGCGTAATCCGGATCATAAGACGGCGCCTTTTGGCACAGGGCCGTGTAGCTCCACACGGCGTTGCCCTCGGCTCTGCACCCGTTTGATGCTGGCCTCCTCGATGAACGAAAACAGCGGGCACCAGATGTCCACCGCCTCGTCCAGGGTCCCCCAGGCAGGATCCTGCGTGTAGGGCTGCTCGACCACAAGACGCCGCAGGCGCGGGGCCGCCTCATGGACCAGGGCTCCCAACTGCCGGACCTCGTCGTAAGCCTGCTTTGTGTTCGGCTCGTCGAGCATGTACAGGTACGCCCGCTCGGCCCAGCCCTTCTTCTGCAGATAGGCGTACCACGATTGGTAATAGCGAATCGCCTTGCTCCGGCCGGCGGTCAGAACGTCCCGGAACGGCGCTCGACGGGACGCCAATATTCGTAACGTGGTAGCGTTCGACGAACTCCGTGATCTGCCGGTCCGTCGCTTCATCGAACTGAGCAGTGCCGTCGTCCGTGACCTTGGGCAGCAGCCGGCGCGGCAGCGGCGGATTGAGCCGGTGGGCCGCCATCATGGCGATGTACCGGTCTTCCAGCACGCGATACTTCTCGGAATTCTCATCGAGCTTGTAGTACCGAGCCATGTAGGAGAAGTTGCCGAAGTGATTCTCGTGCGTCGGGCCGTCGGGCAAGACGAAGTCCCAGACCGTCAGCCGCACCGGGATTGTGGCCCGCTGGGCATTCTGGGCCCGCACGGAGAAGGTGCCTTCGTACACGCCCGGGGCCGCGTCTTTCGGAACCTGCACGTCCACCCAGAGTGGCTGATGCCGATCCTGCCACAGCTCGAAGCCCACCGCGCCAAAGCGCGATCCTTCCATCCCCTTGTCGCCCCAGCGCGGCTCCGGCACCCGCTCGTTGGTGTACGGGTTCACAAACGGCACCAGCGGATCGGCGGTCAAACCCGGCGGCTCCGTCGCCTGCGGGGACGAATACCGAACCGGGATGAACACCTCCCGGTAGAGGGTGACGTTCTTCTCGGGAATGCTTGCCTCGCCCTGACCCTTCAGCGGCGACATTTGGGCCGAGACGCCCCGCAGATTCCCGTCCAAGGCCGTCACGACGACTTGGAACGACTCCACCTCGCCGCGTGCGGCGAAGATTTCAACCGCATCAGACTCCGCGGAAAGCCCCCTCCTGCCGCACGCGGATCGTCGGCGGAAGGGCTTTGAGTTGAATTGTCGCGGCTTCCGTCGTAATCGAAGCCAGACCCAACGTCAGCAGGATCATTGTCCGTAGTTTCATGCGTGAACCTCGTGCACGCCCGATCGGCGGCCTGTATTCTCTCATCCCCGACTCCCGTCGAGGCTTACGGCTATGATACCGGCTCCGTGCCGACAAGGCAATTTGCGCAGGAGATGGGGGACACGTCCCGAGATTCTTCTTGAAGTCCTACCAGGAATCTGGTATAAACCATATCGATTAGGCATGCGGAATATGTTCGCTAGCATGGGAACGGGCCGCGGTTGCGACAACGGCCCCACTCTTTCCGCCGGTTCGACAGGAAGAGGAGTTATCATGTCAGGCATACAACCGCAACAGCGGACTTGCACCACGAAGTCGCTCCCCTTCCCTATTCTCACTCGCCATGACCTTTCTTGCCGTGAATCTCGTGGCCAGACTCCGTTGAGTCTGTGACCGCAGCATCGTTCTTCGAACATTTGTGAAGGGAGGAAGAGTATGGGTAAGAGGCTGGTGTATCTATTGTGTGTCTTTTGGTCCTGAGCACGGCGGGCGCCGCCCTGGGCGACCTCGTCGGGTACTGGAAACTGGATGAAGGCAGCGGCACCAAGGCCGCCGACTCCTCCGGCAAGGGCAATGACGGGACGATTGTGAACCATCCGACGTGGATCCCCGGCGTCCAGGGGGCCGCCCTGGAGTTCCACGGCCTGGGCGTCGCCGGCGGCGGCGGGGACTACATCACCTGCCCCAGTGGCACGAGCCTGGACATCACGGGTCCGACCACCATCGCCCTGTGGATCAGACCGGAAGCCGATAACCCGGAGGCAAATGCCACCACCACGGCGCCGATGGCCAAGGCGGATCAGAACGCGAATCCCAGTTGGAGCTACCAGGTTCGCTACGGGTGGGGCAGCTCCAAGCCCTTCATGGGGTATCAGTTCAATACGGCGGCTGGATCCGTTTGGGTCTATGTCGGCAAGAACCTGACGCGCTACGAGTGGTGCCATGTCGCGGCCACCTATGACGGCACGACGGTGAAATGCTATCTCAATGCGGTGCAGACCGATTCGACCGCTATGGGCGCCATTACCAGCAGCCCCACCCCCACCCTCATCGGCTCCGACGGCTGGGGCTGTGACTGGATCGGCGCGATCGATGAGGTCCGCGATCTACAACAACGCCCTGACGGCGGACGAGATCAAGCTGGTCATGCTGGGGTCGCCGAAACTGGCGGCCAATCCCAACCCCGCCGACAAGGCCGTCGATGTGCTGCGGGATACGGCCCTCAGTTGGAGCGCCGGGCAATTCGCCGCCACGCACGATGTGTACCTGGGCAAGACCCTCGCGGACGTGAACAACGCCAGCCGGGCCAAGCCGGCCGGCCTGCTGGCCAGCCAGGGCCAGACGGCGACCACGTACACGCCGCGCCACGCCGCTCGCGTACGGGCAGACCTATTACTGGCGGATCGATGAGGTCAACAAGGCGCCCGACAACACCATCTTCAAGGGCAACGTGTGGTCCTTCACCGTCGAGCCTTACGGCTATCCGATCACGAAGCGTGACGGCCACGGCCTCCAGCTCGCAGCCCAGCATGGGCCCGGAGAAGACCATCGACGGCTCCGGCCTCACGGGCGACCTGCACGGCACCGACGGGACCACGATGTGGATGAGCACGGGCGTCCAGCCGAACTGGATTCAGTACCAGTTCGACAAGGTCTACAAGCTGTGGGATCTGAAGGTCTGGAACTCCAACCAAACGATCGAGAGCTATCCTCGGCTTCGGCGCCAAGGATGTCAAGGTCGAATACTCGACCGACGGCACCACTTGGACGGCGTTGGCCAACGTGCCCCAGTTCGCCCGGGCGCCCGGTCTGCCGGACTATGCCGCCAACACCACCGTCAGCTTCGGCGGCGTCATGGCCAAGTACGTCAAGCTGACGATCAACAGCAACTGGGGCGGCATGAGCACCATGACCGGCCTGAGCGAAGTCCGGTTCTCCTATGTCCCGGTCCAGGCCCGAGCGCCGCAGCCGGCGGCCGGCAGCCACGGGTGTGAGCGTCAGCACCACCTTGAGCTGGCGGCCCGGCCGCGAGGCGGGCTCGCACAAGGTGTTCTTCGGCACCGATCCGAACGCGGTGGCGAAGGGCACGGCGACCGCCAAGACGGTCACCGACCACGCCTTTGATCCGGGGGCGCTCCTGTTCGGCACGACCTACTACTGGAGAGTCGATGAGGTCAACACCGTCACCTATCCGGGCGACGTCTGGAGCTTCACGACCCAGGAATTCGCGGCCGTGGACGACTTCGAGAGCTACAACGACGACAACAACCGCATCTATCGATACCTGGATCGACGGCTTTACCGACGGCAAGAGCGGCTCGACGGTCGGCTACATGCAGGCCCCGTTTGCCGAACACGACGATCGTGCATGGCGGCAAGCAGTCGATGCCGCTGGCCTACGACAACAGCAAGTCGCCGTTACTACAGTGAGACGACGCGGGACCTGGGCACGGCCCAGGATTGGACGGGCAACGGGGCCACGCACATGGACCTGTGGTTCCAGGGCTATGCGGCTGCGACCGTGGCGGTCACCGTGACCAACGGCGCGCTGACCCTGACCGGCGACGGCACGGACATCTGGAACAACGCCGATGACTTTGCCTTTGCCTACAAGACCCTCACCGGCGACGGCTCCATCGTCGCCCGCGTGGTCAGCGTCGGCACCGGCACCAACACCTGGGCCAAAGGCGGCGTGATGATTCGCGGCGACCTCACCGCCGGCTCGACCTTCGTCGATATGGTCCTGACGGCCAACTCCGATGGACCGCCGGCAACGGCGCCAGCTTCCAGTACCGTCTGACGGCCAACGGCGCCTGCGGCAATACCGATGCGACGGCGGTCCTGCAAGCCCCCGTACTGGGTGAAGCTCACCCGCACGGGCAACGTGATCACCGGCTATGTGTCCGCCGACGGCAAGACGTGGACCCAGCAGGGCACGCCGCAGACCATCTCGATGACCAATCCGGTCGATATCGGCATCTGCGTGTGCTGCGCACCAGGCGGGCGAGCAGCGCACGATGCAGTTCGACAACATCACCACGACGGGCAACGTCACCGAGCACCTGGCAGGGCGTGCAGATCAACAGCTCGCCGCACAACGCTCCGGCGGGTCTGTACGTGGTGGTGACGGATAACGCGGGTAAGAGCAAGCTGTCGGTCAATGCCGACCCGGCGGCCACGCAACGCGGCCACCTGGACGCAGTGGACGATCCCGCTGAGCGATCTGACGGCGGCCGGCCTCAAGACGACCAAGATCCAGAAGATCACCATCGGGGTCGGCAACAAGACCAGCCCGGCGGCGGGCGGCACCGGCATGCTCTTCATCGATGATATCGGGTTCGGTCACCCGGCCAAGTAGCACGGGTCTCTGGTCCGTATCTTTCGTGGGCGTTTGGGAAATCCAACCCATGCTATGAATAACAGCGCCCACCCCTGCCCGGCAGGGGTGGGCGCTCGTTTGCAGACTGGCGAACGGTCGCCAAGAGCGGGCGGGGACGCCCGCACTACAAGAATTACTGGGCGGCCACCGCATTCCAGCCGCACCCCAACCCGCTGCGCAGTCCGAGCCCTCCGCACGAGCGCTCGGCTTCACAGTATCTATCATAGGCGGGCAGCGCAAGGAGACTCGGGGATTTTGCTGATTGGCTCGTCGAACCGGCAACGTTATAGTATTGGTCTGTCCGATTTGCGAAAGGAGTTGTCGTTATGAACCGGATGACCAAGAGTCATCTTTGGGATCGCTGCTATGATCGCTATGGCTGGTGTGCTGCCCGTCGAGGGTCGGGCCGACGAGGGGATGTGGCTGTTCAATAATCCGCCCAAGAAGCTGCTGCAGGAGAAGTACAATTTCGCTCCGGGCGACGACTGGTATCTGCACCTGCAGCGGTCCAGCGTCCGGTTCAACAGCGGCGGGTCGGGCTCGTTCGTCTCCGCCGACGGGCTCGTGATGACGAACCACCACGTCGGGGCCGACTGCCTCCAGAAGCTCAGCACCAAGGAGCAGGACCTGATCGCCCAGGGCTTCTACGCCAAGACGCTCGAGGAGGAGATCCGCTGCGTGGACCTGGAGCTGAACGTCCTGCAGAGCATCGAGGACGTGACGGAGCGGATCAACGCGGCGGTCAAGCCGGGGATGAGCTCGGCCGAGGCGAACCAGGCCCGCCGGGCGGCGATGAACACCGTCGAGAAGGAATCGCTCGACAAGACCGGGCTCCGCAGCGACGTGGTCACCCTCTATCACGGCGGCCTGTACCACCTCTATCGCTTCAAGAAGTACACCGATATCCGGCTTGTCTTCGCCCCGGAAAAGGACATCGCCTTCTTCGGCGGCGACCCGGACAACTTCGAGTATCCGCGCTACGATCTCGACATCTGCTTCTTCCGCGTCTATGAGGACGGCAAGCCCGCCAAGATCGAGCACTACCTCAAGTGGAGCCCCAAGGGCCCGGGCGACAACGAGCTGGTCTTCGTCTCGGGCCATCCCGGCCGGACCGACCGGCTGGACACGATGGCCCACATCGAGTTCCTCCGCGACAAGGTCTTTCCGCAGACGATGCGCAAGCTGTTCCGCTGGGAGGTCACGCTTGTCCACCTACAGCGCGCGAAGCCGGGAGAACGCCCGCCGGGCGCAGGATGACCTGTTCGGCGTCCAGAACAGCCGCAAGGCCCGGCTGGGCATGCTGGCCGGCCTGCAGGACCCCGCGATCCTGAGCCGCAAGCACGCCGAGGAGCAGAAGCTCCGCCAAGCCGTGCAGGAGAAGGCCTCGCTGCTCAAGGAGCCCATCGGCGATCCCTGGACCGACGTGGCCGCCGCCCTGAAGGTCTGGGACGGCATCTACTATGACTGGGACCTGCTGGAGCAGCGCTCCGCGTTCCACAGCCAGTCTGTTCGGCATTGCCCGGACGCTCCTGCGTTTGACCGACGAGTCGGCCAAGCCCAACGCCGACCGCCTCCGCGAATACCGCGAGTCGAACCTCGAATCGCTCAAGTTCGAGCTCTTCTCCGAGGCCCCGATCTACGACGACCTGGAGACGGCGACGCTCGCCGACTCGCTGAGCATGCTGGCGGAGATGAAAGGGTACAACGATCCGCTGGTCAAGCAGGTCCTGGCGGGCAAATCGCCGCGGAGAGCGGGCGGCGGAATTGGTCGAGCGGCACGAAGCTCAAGGAGCGTAGACGTCCGCAAGAAGCTGGCGGCGGAGAAGCCCGGAGGCGATCCGGCAGTCGGACGATCCGATGATCCAGCTGGCCGTGCTCGTCGATCCGCAGGCGCGGAGCCTCGCGCAAGACCTACGAGGACCAGGTCGAGGAGCCGCTGCGCCAGGCCTACGCCAAGCTGGCGGCGGCGCGGTTCGCGATTTACGGGACCGAGGTCTATCCCGATGCCACCTTCACGCTGCGGCTGGCCTTCGGGCAGGTCAAGGGCTACACGGAGCAAGGCAAGCAGATCCCGCCGTGGACGACCTTCGCCGGTCTCTATGAACGGGCGCAGGAACAGGGCAACGTGCCGCCGTTCGAGCTGCCCCAGCGCTGGATCGACCGCAAGAGCCAGCTCGATCTGAACACGCCCTTCAACTTCGTCTCGACGGCCGACATTATCGGCGGCAACTCGGGCAGCCCCGTCGTCAACCGCAACAATGAGCTGGTCGGGATCATCTTCGATGGCAACATCCAATCGTTGGTGCTCGACTTCATCTACACGGAGCAGGAGGCCCGCGCCGTGGCCGTCCATTCCGCGTCGATCCTCGAAGCCCTGCGGAAGGTCTACAATGCCGATCGCATCGTCAAAGAGATCGCGCCCTGAGCAGAGCGGCGAGATCATCCACCGTTCGCGCGAAAAAAACTTTGACGCGTGCCCGACGGACGATACTCGCGCTGCGTGGGTGCGGCGCTGCGTGCCTGCCATTCCCGGACTTCTTTGCTTCTGGGACGCGCCGTGTCGCGGCACGTCCAATTATCTTGCCATTTACTCCACACTCTGATCGCAGGGGTCGCATTGCGGTAGGTGTGGTGAAGGAGCCTGCGTAGGCCTCAGCCCTGCGGGGCAGGCGGAATGCCTGCCTCGTCGCCTACGGGCGGACACGCGGGCTGCCCCCACGTCCGCAGGTAGTCGTTATTCAGGAAGAACACAATCATCATCGTCAGGAAAAGCGGGGCGACGAGGTCCGACAGCGTGTTGGAGAGGATGTCGAGGAGCCGGTGCTTGGGCATGACCTCGAAGGGAGCCGTCACCACCATCGCGACCAGGAGCGCCAGAAGCTGGATGACCAGCAGATACCGCAACACCCGCCACCACTGGCCTTCCACCAGCGCCTTGGAATAGTCGAGCGCCCGCTTGCCCGACAAGCCGCGCAAGGCCACCACGAAGAGGAAGAAACTGTAGTTGATCGCCCCAATAACGCCGGGCACGATCAGCAGCAGCACCAAGCCGAAGACAATCAGCAGGGCCAACAGGTTGGTGAAGAGGACAGCTCCCCAGCGCGAGACCGCGTGGCGCAGGGCCTGGAGCCACGTGATGGTGTGTCCATAGAGAGATTCCTCCACCAGCTTGGCCAGGGCCATGGTCGCCAGAGTGCCGATGAAGAATTCTGTCAGTTGAATGATCCCCATGTACATCCTCTGCCCGATGGGGCCATACATCTTGGTCCACTCGGCGACCGGCAGGAAGGACAAGCCGATATTGATCGGAACGTAGACGACCAGGAAGATGGGTACGATGCGCTTGAAGTGGAGGCAGTACAGGTCCCACCCGCTGGCGACCACCTCTCCCAGAGTGAATCTTGCGTCTGCGATCCCACGATTCATGCGAATGCTTACTCCTGTAAGGAATTTGCCTCCTACCGCCGCATGGGATAGCATACAATGGCGGTCCCAAATCCGCCAGGGGAAAAGAGCAGGGCAATTGCGTGTGGCTACGCGGCTCGCCGGGTTCAGCCTGTGGCATCGGCATCCTGCCGATGCTGCATGGGCTGGAAGCCCATGCCACTTTGGATCATCGGTCACATGCAGTTGCCCTGGGGAAAAGAGACGAGCATGGCCATCGCCAAGCTGGGCTCGATGATGCCGGCCCTCCTGTTGCGCGATTCGTGCGCTCGCCCCGCCAGAAGGATGAGATAGGCCGTCAGCAGAGCCGGGCGAGCAGGTCGTCGAGGGGAACCGTCGCGAAGCCGGTGGCGGCGTCGCTGATGCCGTAGGGGATGACCAGGATGCCATTGTGGACGAGGCTGCCGCAGGAGTAGACGACGTTGGGCACGTAGCCCATCCGCTCATCCGGCCCGGGCGTCAGCAACGGCTCATCCAGCCGGCCGATCAGCTTCGTCGGATCGTCGCGGTCGAGCAGGGTCGCACCGATGCAGTAGCGGCGCATGGGGCCGACGCCGTGGGTCAGGACCAGCCAGCCCGCCTCGGTCTCGATGGGCGAGCCGCAGTTGCCGACCTGCACGAACTCCCAGGTGAAGCTTGGCTGCTGGATCAGGGTCGCCCGATCCCAGACGCGGATGTTGTCGGATTCCAGAAGGTAAAGGTTCTCGCCGTCGATGCGGCCGATCATCATGTAGCGGCCCTGCACCTTGCGCGGGAACAGGGCCAGGCCCTTGTCCTTGGCGCAGCGGCCCTGGAGCGAGCGGATGTGAGCGGTCTCCGGCGTGGGCATTTCCATGAGCTGCGGTCGAGTTTCCCACCCGTTGTAGGCGGTGTAGGTGCCGTAGTAGCACATCGAGCCATCGTCGTTGGTGAAGCGGACGAGCCGCATGTCTTCCATCCCGCGACTCTCGGGCTCGCCGTTGGGAAACAGGATCACCTGATTGAGGTTGACGTTCGCGGGCATCTCGATGTTGTAGTCGCAGGTGGCGAGCCGCTCGACCATGTGAATCTCATCGTCATCCACCCGCGGACCGGCGGGGTCCAACTGCATGCGGCAGAGAATCGTTTGCAGCTCCTGCATCGTGAACGGATCGTCCAGACCAGCGAAGAGCTCCTCCAAGACCGTTTTTCGCACGCCCATCGCGGCCAGCTTGGCGTACGACTCGGCCCGGCTGAGTAGACGCTTTTCGACTTTCCTTTTCGGCTCGCGGTACGGCCCCGCCGGCTCCAGCATGACCTCCCCCAGGGCATCGACGATGCCACGCCGGAACACGATACTGCTGACGTGTCCCTCGCCGACACACCGCAGGCTCATGGCAAACCGCAGTGTCCCAGGCGGGACGCCGTCCTGTTGGATGGCCGGAGCGATGCACGGATTGAACAGGGCGGCGGAGGCGAAGGCATACTCGAGGGTGAAGTACGCCCCGATCAGCCGCTTCCTCTCGGCCGACAGAACCGGCGGCATGAGCACACGCCGGGCCGCCTCCTGGTAGTGAGCAAGGAAGATATCCTCCAACTCGATCCGCAGATGGCTGAAGTCCTGGATGGTCGCCGTCAGAAGCTCCGACACCTGCTCCTCCTCCAGCCCCATCACACGGTCGATGATCTTCCGGGCCCGGGCCGAGCCCAGCCAGAAGAAGCGGGTGATCGTGTGCGAAGGGTCGCGGGTCAATCGGATCGGCAGTCGCTTCACAGCCAAGGATAGTGCGTTCATACTTCCTGAATCTTTCGAAGGGTGTCGGGCCTCCTCGAACATTAGACCGACGTGTTCGGGGACTCAAGCCCTGCTGCTACGCCCACGATCGCTTACATGTTCGGCCTGTCATCCTGCGCCGGCGCGGCAATGACCCCCAAAATCTCTTGTCTCGGCAAGTTGCCGCGCGATCCTTGACAAAAAGGCTCGAACTCACTACATTTCTCCCTTCGCAAGCACCGGAGTTCGTAGTCGCCTGTCATGCAGAAGCTGCCGCGTACATTCTATGACCGAGACCCCATCGTGGTCGCCCGCGAGTTGTTGGGCCAGCACCTGGTCCACGCGTCCGAAGGCGTGGAGCGCATCGGCCGGATCGTGGAGGTCGAGGCGTACCTCGGCCCGCACGACCTGGCCGCCCATTCCGCCCGCGGGCTGACGGAGCGGACGAAGGTCATGTTCGGCCCGCCCGGCCACGCGTACGTCTACCTGATCTACGGCATGTACTACTGCATGAACGTGGTGACGCAGCCCGAGGGGGTGGCCTCGGCGGTCTTGCTGCGGGCCGTTGAGCCGGTGCAGAACGTCGAAGGTCGAACCCAAGGCCCCGGCTTGCTCTGCAAGGCCATGCACATCGACAAGCATCTCAACGGCCACGACCTGCTCAGCGACGATTTCTACATCGCCGATCCCGGCACGCCGGCGGACTTCACCATCGTCAAGCGGCCGCGCATCGGCGTGGATTACGCCGGCCCCTGGGCCAAGAGGCTCCTGCGGTTCTACATCAAGGGCAATCCCTTCGTCTCGAAGCCATAGCGGCCCCACTCCGGTTCCTGATTCTCACGTGTCCAACGTGCCGGGTGGCAGCGCCCAAGGCCGCGAGGCCTTGACGATGGGGCTCCCGTTGCGTCTCGGTTTGCCCATCCCCAAGGCCAAAGCCCTTGGCGCTGCCACCCGAACCTTTGGCTTCACGTCGCTTCCGCTCTCTCTTGCACCTGTATGGCTTCCCTTGGACAGGTGAATACGGTATGATCGTGCACTCTCGAGTAAGAAGGAGAATCATATGAAACTGTGCACCGTGTCCATCGTTGGCGTCTTGGTGGTCCTGCTCTTGGCCGTGGCCGCGCAGGCCGAGGTCAAAATCGTTGTCGATCACAACGGCAACGGGTCGGCGACCGCCGGAATTCAAGTTCAAGAACGTTCCCGCCCTCTCACAAACGGATGCGGCGACGAAGGCCAAGTTCACCCTGGTGGAGGGCCGGAGGGATGCCAATGGCGGCGATCTGGGCCAGCTCCACGACGGCAAACTCCCCACCGAGGAGGACCAGCCCGCCGAGAATTTCTTCTTCAATGCCGGCACAGACGGCGGCCGGCTCCTGGTGGACCTGGGCAGCGTGACGGCCATCAAGCAGGTCAACACGTATTCGTGGCATCCGGCCACGCGTGGGCCGCAGGTCTACACGCTCTACGCCAGTGAAGGCAATGCCGGCGGCTTCGATCCGCAGCCCAAGCGGGGGACCGACCCGCAGAAGTGCGGCTGGAAACAGATCGCCCAAGTCGACACGCGGCCCAAGGATGGTCCTGAGGGCGGCCAGTACGGCGTGAGCATCAGCGATTCCGCCGGCCCGATCGGCAAGTATCGCTATCTGCTCTTCGACATCTTCCGCACGGAAGACAGCGATCCGTTCGGCAACACGTTCTACAGCGAGATCGACGTGGTCGATCCCAACACGCCGGCGGTGCCGGCCGCCGCGGCCAATCAGGCGACCGGCGACGCATGCCGGGAGATCGTCAAGGCAGAAGGCGGCCGCTACGAGATCACGATCGACACCACCGAGACGCCCGACCTGACGGACTGGGCGCACAAGGACCTCGCGCCGGTCGTGGCGGAATGGTACCCGAAGTTAGTCAAGATGCTGCCCAGCGAGGGATACGAGGCCCCCAAGCAGCTCAGCATCTACTTCAGTGCGAGCATGAACGGCGTCGCCGCCACGGGCGGGACCCGCGTGCGGTGCGCCGCCGGCTGGTTCCGCCAGAACCTCCAGGGCGAGGCGAAGGGCGCGATCGTGCACGAGCTGGGTCACGTCGTGCAGAACTACGGCCTGGCCCGGCGGAATAACCCCAACGCTACCCGCACCCCCGGATGGATCGTCGAGGGGATTTGCGACTACATTCGCTGGTTCCTGTACGAGCCGCAGAGCCACGGCGCCGAAATCACCGCCCGGAATATCGCCCGAGCGAAGTACGACGGCAACTATCGCATCAGCGCCAACTTCCTGAACTGGGTCACCGAGACCTACTGCAAGGACATCGTCCAGCGATTGAACACCGCGGCCCGCCAGGGCAAATATGACGACCAGTTGTGGAAGACGGCGACGGGCCATACCGTGCAGGAACTGGGCGACGAGTGGAAGGCCGCCCTGGAAAAGAGGATCGCGGCCGAGGCCGCCGAGGCGGCCAAGGCCAATACGCTCTCCGACGAGGAGAAAAAGGCCGGCTGGAAGCTGCTCTTTGACGGCAAGAGTCTCGACGGCTGGCACAGCTTCCGATGGACACCGTTCGTCCCGGCTGGCAGGTCAAAGACGGCGTCCTGATCTGCGCCGATCCCCATAACGCCGGCGACCTGTGCACCAACGACAAGTACGACTGGTTCGAGCTGCAGATCGACTACAACATCACGCCGGCCGGCAACAGCGGCATCATGTACCACGTGACGGACGAGAGCGCAACGCGTGGGCGACCGGGCCGGAGTTCCAGCTCGAAGACAACGTTGCCGCCGCAGACCCGGTTCGCTGCGGCTGGCTGTACGCGCTGTATCAGCCCCCTACCGACCCCAAGACCGGCAAGCCTCTCGACGCCACCAAGCCTGTCGGCCAGTGGAACCACGTCCGCCTGCTGATCAGCCTCGAAAAGTGCGAGCACGAGATCAACGGCGTGAAATACTTCGAGTACGTGCTGGGCAGCGAGGACTTCCAGCAGCGGGTCGCCAAGAGCAAGTTCGGCAAGATGCCCCTGTTCGCCAAGTCGGACATCGGCTATATCGCCCTGCAAGGCGATCACGGCCAAGTGTCCTTCCGCAACATCAAGATTCGCCCGATCCAGGCCAACGAGGCGACGAAGTAAATAGTAGCCTTGGGCACAGGAAGTCCAGTGGAATCCCGGAAGATCGGGCGGATTGCCGGCGCCCCGATCCTTTCGTTGGCGGCATGGCCACGCCGGATGGTTCCCCCGCCGAGCAGGCTGCCGGTGTTTCGCCAATTCCCATTTGGCACACAATTTGCTGGAATTCGGTCCGCGCACGTGGTATAATGAGTGTTTTTCAGGGTGCCTGTGAGTCTTTCTGTGCACGGCGTCCGGAGTTGGGTGATTGGAGAGGGCTCCCAAACGCAATCTGTCGCGTTGGGGGTCTCAAGCTGCTGGGGCGTGGATTCCTGGTTGGGGAATCTCATTCATACCGCCCGATGGCTTTGAGGGGATTACGCTGTGCATTTGCGGGAATCCCTTCGTCGGTCTCTTCACCCAATGACGTAATTGCCTGCATGAGTGAGTCGTTGAAAGAAATGATTCATTGATTGCCATGCGGGATTGGAGTTTGGTCATGATGCCTCATGTGCTCGGGAGAAGGTCCTCCAACGCGAGACCGTCGCGTTTGGAGAACCGGACTGTACGGGTGGCTCTATTGTCGCTGGTGCCTGCGAGCCGGCTGCCGGGTCATGCCGGATAAGGCCCTGTCCTATCCGGCGGACCAGGTGATCTACCACGGGTTCAGCGGCCCGCCCCGCGTCCGGTTCGGCTCCTATCCCAGCGCCAATATCGGCACGTTCTTCATAGGCCCGGATCTGGGGACGCATGGGTACTGCTACCGCATCTCGGAGAAAGACGGCATTGCCTACACTTGTCGCGGCGGCACCATCGATGTCATCCACGTGCGGATCGCGGCGGACTGGACCGCCTACCTGGCGGCAGCCACGTACCGGCACCTGATGAACCACGACAACGGCTTCTCCTACGGCCTCGCCGTGGACCGCTCGAAGGGGATCATCACCTTCTCCTATCCTGACAACTGGAACAGCCTGCCCAAGATCCAGCAAATGGCCATCGCCAAGGAGGTAGCCCTGGTGGTGGGACCTTACCTGACGTTCACGATGACCAGTTGGCACGAGATCCTCACTTGGTACGGCTTCAAGTGCATGGGGCCGTTCCCGGAGTTCCCCTCCGCCTTCTCCTGGGAGGACTCGTACTCCAATCTCATCGGAACGATGGTTGGGGCCCGTGCCCTGCAGGATCCGCAGCACAAGTACAATGACGCCGTGAAGATCGCTATCGATGAGGAGATGCAGAAACTGGGGATTCTGTCGGGGCATGCGGCCAAGCGGGCCACCGAGACCATGCGGGGCAAGTGGTGGACCGGGAACGTCATCTTCGCGGTCGATATGAAGAAGCGGAACTTCGACATCGGCCTCAAGGACGGGTACGTCACGCCGACCTTGATCCCGAACGTGCCGGAGTGCCCGAGACGCCCAGCCGATGCGGTATCCGATCCCCAGGCTCGACGTGCTGGCCAAGTACGGCTTCGCGGCCAAGGTGGAGATCGAGCCCCACGAATGGGAGAGCGGCAAGATCCTGCACGTCGTCTATGGGGATGGGCCGCAGAAGCGGATCATCCCCGAGGAGCATTTCGCCGCCATCATGCACGACATCCATGTGCAAGCGATGGCCATGTACGGCCCGGAATACGCTCCCGACGACATGAAGACACCCCGGACGGTGTATACCACCGCTCGCTGACGGATGGTCCTCCGGCGGTCAAGCTCGCTGGTCGCGCGGCCCGTCTGATCAGATCCGAAGGAACGCCTGACGGCGTCACTACGAACGCAACCGAGCCGCCCAACCCTCCCGCGTTCGACGATCCTTTATCAATGATCCGCTCGAAAGGCTAAATAGTCTGTTGGGTGGCAGCCTCAAGGCCGGAAGGCCTTGGGGATGGTTGGACGTTGACGGCGTGCTGGTCCCCGTTCATGGGGCTGGCCATCCCCAAGTCCGGAGGACTTGAGGCTGCCACCCGATCTGCCACGGCAGGTCTTAGCCTTTGAGCGGATCATTGTCCTTTATCGCGGGTCGGGCACCGGATAGAGGGCGACGAGGCGGACTTTGTCATTGACCGAGTTCACCTGGCTGCGGTCCAGGATCGCCACCATCCTCTTCTGCGGTCCGGTCGTCCCGATCCGGACGAGAATATAGGCCGTGAAGACGTCGCTGCGCACGGTCACCAGATTGCTGATCCGGGTGAAGATCAGGTCCCGCTCCTCCATGTCATCTTTCGCTACGTCGGGCGTCAGATCGGGCCCCGGCGGATTGTCCGTGTGCTGGTTGTCCCGGTTGTCGGAGCCAAGTACGCAGAGAGGGTCCAACAAAGGGTCCCTCTGCATCAGGTCGCCGATGCTCCGATAGGGCCCGCGGCTGCTGTCCCGGAACGCCACGATGCTTTTTGCCTTCTGGAGCAGGCTGGTATCCTCGTACTGGATCCACGGGAGCTGCCCGAGGACGAAGGACGGCGCCGTGTTGATATTGATGCGTCCCAGGATGCGGGTTTCGTCGGCCCGGATTGCCGGCCGCTTGGCCGGGTTGTACGGATCGATCACGGTGAGATAGTTGAAGAGCTTGCGATAGAGGGGATTGCGCAGGTCGATCAGGCAATCGGCCGCGGTCGCCCCTTCCGCCACACTGTAGGCACTGCAAGCGAAGATCATGCCGAGCTCGCCGATGTTCGTGAGCGGCTTGTTGGCCGGATGGGCCTGGATGATCTCGGGCCGTGTCGTGTCCACATAATTGCCCACCGCGTTGCCCAATCCCGGAGTCGATATCTGGCTCTCCGGCGCCCAGAGCCGCCGAATGCACTTGTTCGGCGAAATATCCCGCTGGATGCTGCGGGCAACATTGTCCGGCTGGACCCAGTCATCCGGCACTCTCTTGTAATCGACGATGATCCAGTTGGCGGCCGACTGGACCTTGCGCTGCAAGGAGATGGTGGCTCCCGCCTCGATCGTCGCGCTGCCCATATCTTGCGGCGTTCGCGCGTAGGCATTGGGGTCGTAGCCGTACAGAGTCTTTGCATTGGCCGGCTCCGTATCCTGGAACACAACATAGTCTTTCTTCAAAGGAGCCACGGGGTCCTCCGCCAGCAGGACGTGGAACCGCCTCGACCCGGACCACGTGATGCCGATCTCGACATCAGGACTCGTCGGGTTGTCGATGACAAGCTTCCAATCGCCGGCTTTGGGATCGTGGTCCTCAAAATAGGGTCTGAAAAGCTCGACCGCGTACGAAGAGTGCAGCACGCCCAGGGAGTCCTTCACCTGCCGGTAGGCGATCTCGGAAAGGTAGATGCACGGGCGTTCGAAACCATAGTACACGGAGGAGCCGCCGGGGATCACCGTGACCTCGTCATCGTCGTCGATGTAGTCGCATATGTTGGCGGTGATTTGCAGCACCCTGTCCAGGCCCACGGTCGGGTCCGCCTCGGACAACGCCGTAGCGACAGCCGCACGAATGGCGGACTTGTCCACGGCGTTGACGTTCACCATCTTGCTCAGCGAAACCCCGGTGTCGGTTGTCAGCACCTGCGGCGTGAGGATTCGGTCCGCGTTGTAGGTCGTGGCGATCGCCCGAAAAGCGTAATTCGGATCGGACCCATCTCCTGCCACGTGGCTGAACCACCCTGCCAATTGCCCGCGGCTATCCCTGGGCGTAGAGATCGCGTTGTCCGCAAACCGGCCCCAGGACTCCAAGCGGGTGACGACGTCCGGGCGGTTCAGCAGATAGCGGTACCGTAGTTCCAGCTCGTCGGACAGATCGTAGGGTGTGAAAGGACAGGAACGGTTCGGGTCCGGGTCTCCCGGATACTTCCAGAGCACCTGCCGCTCGTAGTAGGACCAATCCCAGGGCGGCTTCGGGTTGATGCCGCGGTCCATCTGCAGGCCCAAGTCCATGACAGCCGGGGTAGGGCCTTTGCCCAGTGCCAGGACGTTGATCTGACGCTGGCTGCTCCCATTCACCAGGTTCGGATCGGTGGCGGTGGGATCGAATTTGTAGCCGGTATTGACGTTGAGCATGCCTCCGTTGTCGATAATCCGCACGGCGGCGTAGAGGGGCTGGCCCTTGCTCGACATGACCCCGGGCACTGCGAACCAGCGGGCGTCCGTGACGCCATCCCCATCCGCGTCGGCGTTCGCGGCGTTCCACTGCAGATGAATCGGGTCCCGTTCGCCCACGACCACCGCGTTGACGTCCCGCACGGACTTGACGTCCAGCGCCTGGCCCGTGCTGTCCTTGAGGATATCGCTGATCTGGCGCCAGTGGTACACGTTGGGATCGGACGCCGCTTTCATCGGCGCATAGTACGGTTCCAGGTTGGCCAGCCACGCGTTGTTGGGGTCCGGATAGTCATAGTACTCCTGGTTGGTCCCGACGCCCGGGACATCCTGGACCAGCGCCTGATTGATCTGGGCCAGGACCGTATCGACGGCCAGACTGAGCTGGCGGTTGTCCGTGATGGCCGAGCTGGCCATCTTGTCGATCCGGGCCCCCAGCACGAACAGTACGCCCACGATCGCCAGCAGGCTGGTGAGGACCACCGCCAGAATCAGGGCCGAGCCGCGTGCGGGGCTCCGCGAAGCAGTCACCATTGATTGGGCCGGTTCCATGATTGTCGTTCCGTCAATTGTCCAAATAGACGATGTGAGTAAACGTCCTGCCGTTCTTGATCAGGCCCCGGGAATCGTACAAAGTGAACGTGAACTTCAGGGCCCGCCCCAACCCCGGCGTCAGGTTGAAATTGCCGTCCAGCTTGTCGCGATATTCCGACCCGCGCAGGACCGCCGGTCCGTAAGGATACCACACGCCCGGAATGTGATTCGGGTCCAGATCGCTGCCCTTGAGCAGGAAATCGGAATCGTCGGTCAGACTCGCATCCCCATTGGGATTGACTGAAGGAATCCAACGAAGCTCCGTGTCGCTCCAGCCTTGAATCTCGAAATGGCCCACCCCGCGGCACAACAACGCGTACAGCGACTGCGGCTGGGCGAGGTCCAGCGTCACCCCCCCGGCCGTTTTGCACTTCTGGCTGGTGAAGGGCGCGGCGTTGACCTCGGTGTCGCCGATGACGGACAGAATGTCTGCCTTCTGCGCCGGCGCAATCAGATCCCAGCCGTGCAGCGTGATAAGATCATATTCCGTTTTGCTCATCCAGTCGCGCCACTGATTGTCGCTCCACTTGCTCATGCCCAACGGATCGCCGGAATTGGTTATCGCGGTCGGCGGTACGAGGATATGCTCCACGCGTGCGAGGGTGCGCGTCTCTGGTCTCTGATTCTGAGGCCGATTCGCGTCCGACGCGCCCACGGCGGCCGGCTTGTTCGCCAGCGTATAACAGATCCACGCCATACTGCCGCGGATCGGTTCCGCGGGATTGTTGTACGTGCCGTAGGTCTGAAAGTCGCCCGCGGCGAAAAACATGATCCGATCGAAACGCTCGAAAGCCTCTTCCGCATTGCGGTTCGACCCGCCGTAGTTCTTCGCCCGGCCCGCCCGCCAGAAGACCATGACCTCCCCATCCTTACGCAGCCCGCGGAAATCGGCGTCCAGTTGTTCCGTGAGCGCACGGAGCTTCTGCAGAATCTCCGCGTTGGCCAGGGCCAGCCGATGCGAGTCGATACTCACCCGGAAGATGACCCCGGCAAACGACATCACCAGCGCCAGGATCCCAAGCGCGACCACCATCTCCATCAATGTGAAGGCTTTTCGCATCGTAACGGACTTTGACAAAAGAGACCTTGTCCTGCCTGTCAGCTTCCCGGAAACCGCAACACATCCTCGTAAACGGCGGCCAGCGGGCTCCGGCCACCCGAGGTCGCCGGCGGGATGACCCACACCCAGCCTCCGGCCGCCGCGCTGATGGCACCACCCGCCCAGGGCCGGTCCAGCCTGATCTGGTTCGGCGGACTGCCGAATCGCTCCAGGACGCGGTAAATCTGCCCGGTGGCATCGTCCACCAGCACAGCGCCGTCATTGACAAAGGACAGCTCATCGATCTTATCGCCGGCGACCGCGTCCTGCAGCAGGACAATGTCCGGCGTTTTGGCCAGGGTGGCATCCTGCACGATATTGACTCGCACCGGCTGAGGCAGGGCGGCGGTCCCCAACTGCGGCCAATTCGCCCCTTCCTGGCGGACCCAGTACACGGCCCCCGCCGTCTGGCGGCTGATGAAGACTACGCACTGCACGAGCGGGCTGCCCGAGCTTGTCCGCCGGCAAAGCACCGACCAGGAATACTGCGGTCGCGCCTCGAGTCCCGTCGAAGGATACAGGTGCGTTTGATCGGTCGGGCCACCCGTCAGGGGCTCGTACAGCGCGAACCCATCGGTCTTCAGGCCCCCGCTGCTGAGATTGAGGCCGTCCAAACGAATCCGGGCCAAGACCTCATCCGCCGCCACCGCCGCCGTGGTCCGTTCCGTCGACGTGGTCGAGAAGAAGACGCCCGTCAGGAACGTGCCGCTGATGAACATCATGCCGATCGCCAGCGTGCCGACGGCCAGCAACGTTTCCATCAGGGAGAACCCAACTTGTCGCCTGTCCTTGATCATCGCGGTTCCTTGCCGGAGTTCCTCACTGTGACGAAATCAGGTTCCCCGTATACGGGCTCACGTACCACGTCTGGGCCGTCAACTGAGTGAGATATCCGGACCAGGCCTTTCCCATCTCGTAGACCGGACGCAGCTTCGCCACCTCGTAGATCACGAAGCTCGTGCGACTGTCTTCGCTGCCCAGCCCCAGCTCCAGGAAGGGCGTGACGCCGTTCCGTTGACTATAGTCGTCCTGGAGGAACATGCCGTGCTGGACCAGGACGCCCTGGATGCGCACGCCGCAAATATTGTCGCTCGAGTTGAACACGTCGTCGTTGGACACCTTCGCGGTGCCGGCATCGTTCTTGGGCAGATATACGCCATCTCTGTTGCGGACGCGTACCGGATGCACCGTCGCCTTCCCGGAAGGCGCGAATATGATGGAAAACGTCGTGGCATCGCTCAGCTCAAACGGCTGATCGATCTGGCCGTCTATCGTCGTCTGGCTGCTCGCGAGCTGGCTCAAATCCATCACACCCATCGTCTCGGGCAGTCGGATCGGCTCCAGCCCTTCCACGGCCCGGAACCCGTTGGCCAGGTCGCCCATGTTCTTCGGCTCTTCATGCCGGATAAAGATCATGTACTGCGGCGCGTTCAGCAAATTCTTGAGCGGATCGGCCGTGTTGTCCGCGACGCACAGCTTCTGGAAGCGGACGCCCACGTAGTTCTGGCTGCTCATCGCCATGGCCCGGGCGGAGCTCAGCGCCGCTTCGACCATGCTCTTGACGCCGTTCTGCGTCTGGAACGAGTCCCGCAGCGCGCACGGCCGGCAGGGCCAGGCCCACCAACAGCACCATCGTCGCGACGACCAGCGTCATCTCGACCAGCGTCAAACCGGTTGTCCGCCGTGCACGGTTCATTGTCTGCTCTTATTACTGATGTCGTCACCGGTGCCGAACACGCGGTCGGGACCGGCGGAGATCAACTCCGGAAAAGTGTCGCCCGGAACGTAAACGTAGTCGATCACGGTGCCCCACGGATCGCACAGGGACTGCAGGTCCGCCGGTCCGCCCTCGCTCTTGACCAGCGTGGCGCTGACGTGGTCCAACACCTGCCGCGAAGTCGGCACCGCACGCAGCTCCTGCATCATTCCTTCCACGTGCCCCAGCGCCTGGGTCAGCGAAGTCTGATACTGAGAATTCGACTGGGCCGGCCACACAATCCGTTGGGGCTGGGGCGGGAACTGGCCTTTGAACTCATAGTACTCCCGCAACGAGCTGCCCACGATGGCGAACGTATTGCGCACGACCCTCTCCTTTGACTGACTGTCGACGCGGAGCGTCAGCGCCACGGCGATGCCGGCCAGCACGATGATAATGCCGAGCACGACCAGCATCTCCACCAGGGTCACGCCGCGGTTATGTCTCAAGTCCGCCATACGCCGCTCCCGCACGCTCTTGCGCGGTTACTGCCCGAAGTTGCAGATATCGTCGGGCGTGCCGTACAGGCCATCCGCGCCGGCCGAGATCAACAGGTACGAATCCGGCCGATGCGGCCAGGCCCGCGCCTGCACCTTCGGGTCGAGAATATAATTGTAGAAATAGTTGATGTCGGCGAGGGGATGTGCCCGGCGTTGCGCCTTCCCCACGTCCGCCAGCATCCCCAGACTGATCAGGGGGTAGTTGTCCCGGAAATCGTAGATGCTCGCGTCCGGATTGGTCGCATCAAGGACCTTGCTCGCCGTATTGGCCTTGTAGTACAGGATCGGCGTGCCGGGCGACACCATCTGGGCCGCCACCCCTGCCGCACCGACCGTGTTGGGATTGGTCAGGACTTTGCGGCTGCTCACGGTGAAGGCGTCGCACAGAACATACGTGGACGCCAACGGCTGACCGCCCCAGGCGCCGGCGGTGCTCGGGAACAATCCATCGCCCATGCCGGTCGTGCTGTCGCCCAATCGGAACGCATTGGCATGTTCCAATTCCACGTAGCGACCCCGCCTCTGGTCCAGATTGTTCGGAGCGAAATAGACGCTGTTGGCAACCGGCTGTCCCTGGGCGTCCAATCCCAAACCGTTCGCCTGCCACTTCGAGTCCGGATGAAAGCCGAGCAAATCCCAGCCCAGCAGCGCCTCGGACAATTTCTGGGCGCCGCAGTAGTCTGTCCGACCTCCTTGGACAGTGGGGTTGAACCAGCTCGACGGCGGATAATCCCCGTAGTCGTTCTTGAAGGCCGACAGCCCCAGCTCGATCGAGGTGAGCTGGGCCTTTTCCTTGGTCTCCTTCGCCATCTTCTGAACGGTGTGCACCGCCGGGAGCAACAGCCCCACGAGGACCGCTATGATGCTCACCACGACCAGGATTTCGATAATCGTTAGGCCTGACGTTCTCGTTTTCACGGTATTCCTCTTTCCGTACCAGGATCCAAGAGTAGCATCCACTGCGTCGCCCCGGTACCCAGCAGGCGTCCGCCAGGACAGATCGACACCGTTACTGTTTGTACTTCCATTCGAAGTTGCAGATATCGTCGGCCGTGCCATACTCCCCGTCCGGGCCGGCGGAGATCAGGATGTACTGGTCCGCCCGGTACGGCCGGCGGGTCGTCGTGATCTGATCGCTCTGGGTGTCCATGTAGAAGCGCGTCGGATCAAGTAGCTTGTGGGCTGTCGTCGACCCACTCGACGTCCCCCCAGTCCCTGTCTGCCATGGTTTGCCGAGCGCCACCAAGTCCTGGTTATCATAATAGTTGTAGATGTTCCCCTTGCTGTCTACGCGCGACATCGAGCCGGCCAGATTCGGATCGTGGTAACTGTTGCCTGTATCCGCCTTGTAGTAGAGGATCGGCATGCCCGTCTTCTGTCCCGACGCCATCTGGCGCATAGACATCGCACAGGACGAAGCTGGTGGGAAGAAACTGCCCGACGTTGGTGCCGTAAATGTCCTGGAGCCGCCGTGCATTGGCGTTCTCCGCTTGCAGGAACGGCCCTTTCCGCGCAATCAAGTTGTTGTACCCTACCTGTCCCAGGGTATCAATGTTCGGCGGGTACAGGAGCGTCTTGCCGGCCGCGTCCAACCCATCGCGCCGGAACACGGAATTGGTGTGGAAGCCGAGCAGGTCCTGGCCCATGAGAGCTTCGCAAAGCTTCATGGAGCCGCAGTACGCCTGGTTCATGCTGTCCAGGGCGGTGGAGGGCGGATAGCCGTCAAATTCGCTGTTGAACAGCTCGATGGCAGCGTCCATACTGTGGAGTTGGGCTTTTTGCCTCACATCGGTGGCAAACCGTTTCACTTTGTTGAGCGCCGGCACCAGCAGCCCGATGAGGATCACGATGATGCTCATCACGGTCAGCAGCTCCACGATGGTAAACGCCCTCTTCGTTTGGGCTTGACTCACGGTCGGTTTCATGGCTTTCTCCTTTCCAGAGGCACGAGTCGGATCTTCGATCTTGTGGAATTCGGGTTTACGTCGCCGAGCTCAAGCTGGTAATCACCTGAATCATCGGCAGGAACACCGACAGCACGATACACATCACAGTGGCGCCGAGCACGAGAATGATCAGCGGCTCGAGCATGGACATCAGACCGCCGACCAGCACGTCCACCTGCTCGTCGTATTGATCGGCCACTTTCAGCAGCATCTTGTCCAGATCGCCCGTTTCCTCTCCCACGGCCACCATGTTGGCGACCAGCAGGTCCACCGTCTTGGAGGCCTTCAACGGGCCCGCGAACGTATCGCCCTGACGAATCGAGTTGTGGACGTTCGACAGCATGTTCGCGTACACTTCGTTGCCGGCCGTCTCCCGGGTGACGTTGATGGCGTCCAGGATCGGCACGCCGGCGCTGATCAGGGTGCCGAGGGTTCTCGTCCACCGCGTGATCGAGATCTTGCTCGACAACTGACCGATAATCGGCAGCTTGAGCTTGATCGTATCCAGCACGACCCGCCCCGCCCGGGCCTTGCGGATCAGTCGCAGGAGGAAGACGGTCCCGACCGGAACGCTGATCAGAACGGCCCAGCCATAGCGATGGGCAATCCAGTCGCTGATCCCGAGCACGGTGGTCGTGATCGGGTTCAGTTTCCCACCCACCATTTCCTGCAGCACGGTCTGGAACGTCGGAATCACGAACGTCATCAGGCCCAGCACGATGGCGAAAGCCGCCGTCATCACGACGCAGGGGTAAATCATGGCACCTTTCACACGGCCCTTGAGCCGGAGGGCTTTCTCCTTGAAGTCCGAGATACGGGCCAGGATCAGGTCGAGCACGCCGCCCGCCTCGCCCGCCGCCACCATGTTGACGAACAGCCGGTCGAAGGCCCGGGGGTACTTGGCGAACGCTTCCGAGAGGGTCGAGCCCCCCTCGATGTCGTCGGCCACGTACCCGATGATCCGTTTGAAGTTGCCCGCTTTCTGCTGTTCTTCCAGAATGCGCAGCGACCGCAAGATGGGCAAACCCGCGTCCTGGAGCGTGGAAAGCTGTCGCGCGAACTGCGTGAGGTGCTTGACTTTGACCTTGGCGCCGCGCCCCGCCGTCTCTTGGGCTTGGCGCCGGCCTTGGCCGCCGTCCCTTTCGTGGCCCCTTTCGGACGGACCTTCGTCGGGAAGTATCCCATGGTGCGGATCTTACTGATCGCCTCCTTTTCGCTGAGGGCTTCGACCTCGTCCTTGATCTCCACCCCCTGAGAATCCAGCGCCACATACTGAAACACGGGCATGTTCCTACCTCACTTTCACGCTATCCGTTCCCACGCGCCTGCGGCAGCCGCCGCCGGCGCTATTCGATCATCGTCTCTTTCGCGATCTCATCGATGGTCGTGATCCCATCGTAGACCGCCGCCATACCGGTCTCGCGAAGCTGTTTCATTCCGCCCTTCAAGGCAGCCACGCGCAACACGTTCGTCGAAGCACGGTTCATGATCAGCTCGCGGATTTCGTCGTTGAACACCATGATCTCGAACATTCCAATCCGGCCCTTGTAGCCCGTGCCGTTGCACTTGCTGCACCCGCGGCCGTAATAGAACTTCTTGCCTTTGATGTCTTCCTCGGTCAGGCGCAACTCCCGGAGCTGCGCCGCATCCGGCTCGAACGCCGTCTTGCAGCTCGTGCAGATCTTGCGAACCAGTCGCTGGCCCACGATCCCTTCGATGGTCGCCGTCAGAAGGAACGGCTCGATCCCGAAGTCCAGCAAACGGGCAATCGTGCCCGGCGAGTCGTTCGTGTGCAGAGTGGTGAACACCAGGTGACCCGTCAGCGACGCCTGGGCGGCAATTTCCGCCGTTTCCAGGTCACGGATTTCGCCGACCAGGATGATGTCCGGGTCCTGACGCAGAATAGAACGCAGGCACCGCGCGAACGTCAAACCGATGTCCGGCTTCATCTGGACCTGGATCATGCCGTCCATGTCGTACTCGACCGGGTCCTCCGTGGTGATGATCTTGCTGTCGATCGTATTGAGCTCATTCAGGGCCGAGTAAAGAGTCGTGGTCTTGCCGCACCCCGTGGGGCCCGTGACGATCACGATGCCGTTGGGCTTGTTGACAAGGGCGCGGAAGGTCTTGATGTCATCCGGCCTCATGCCCAGCTTCTCAATATCGAAGCTCACCTGGCTGCGGTCCAGAACACGCAACACGACGCTTTCGCCGAACATGGTGGGCAGCACGCTGACGCGCAAGTCCACGGGATTGCCCTGTACCGTCAGCGAGATGCGACCATCCTGCGGCAGACGCCGCTCCGCGATGTCGAGGCTCGCCATAACCTTGATGCGGGAGCTCAACGCGGCCGCAATGTACTTCGGCGGCGGGATCATCTCGTAGAGAACACCGTCGATGCGGTAACGCATCTTGTACTCAGTCTCAAACGGCTCGAAGTGAATGTCGGAGGCCTTGTCCCGAATCGCCTGGAGCAGCACCAGGTTCAGAAGCTTCTTGACGGGGTTGGACTCCGAAAGCTCTTTCAGCTCATCCAGGTCGATGCTGGTGTTCCTGCCGTCGAACTCCGCCAGGAAAGTATCCGACTGAATCTCATCGATCAGTCCCGTGATGTCGTCGGTATCCTGCTTCGTTTCGTAGTACTTCGTCAGAGCGCTCTCCAAGCCCTCCCGGTCAGTCATCTTGGCTGTGACGTTGAAACCCATCAGCGTACGTAAGTCATCCGTGGCACGGAAGTTATCGACGTTATCGATCGCCACCGTCAGTTCGTTCTTCTCCTTGCTATAGGCAATGGGGATGATGTGAGAGGTTTTGGCCATCGCGCCGGGCACTTTCTCGATCACGTCACCAGGGATCTCCAGCCCATCAATGCTCGTGTATTCCATCCCGCGCTTGGCCGCCAAGGCCACTTGGAGTTGTACCTCCTCCACCAGCCCCAACTCCAGGAAGATCTGCCCAATCCGAACCCCGCCCCCCCGTTGTTTCTGGATCTCCAGGCATTCGTGGACCTTCTCCCGGCTCAGAACGCCCATCTTTATCAGGATCCTTCCCAAGGGCCGGCCTCGGAGCTGCTCGACTGGAGGGAGTTTATCGAATGGCTTGTTCTTTCCCATCACGATCACCCTTAAGATCCTATAACCCAGTACGAATGAATTGTAGCACAGTAAACAGCGTCTACAAAGAAAATTACGGATTGGACATATGGTTAATAAGACACCGGCAAATGCCAGAAAAACGGCATTCTCACCCTGCGGTCTGGCTTAAGAGATGACCCCCCCTCTGCCCCCACCCTTCTGTGTCTGTCCCTGCTGCAAACCTCGCGAAGGCTACGTCTTGAGGATAGGTCCCATGTCGTCCAGTTCCTTGGCGGCCTCTTCTGCCTTCTTCTTCATCTTGGCACCCTTGGCGCCGTTGATCTTGTTAATGGCCTTTTGTTGCAGGGCCCCGGGCTGACGACCTTTCTCCATCATGCTCTCGAGTGTGATCTTGCCCGAGTCGTAAAGGGTCCACAGGTGCTCGTCGAGCAACTGCATGCCGAGCTTCTTGCCCGTTTGGATGCTCGAATCAATACGGTAGGTCTTGTTCTCGCGGATGAGGTTGGCGATGGCCGGCGTGACGACCATGAACTCGTAGGCCGCGCACCGGCCGCGTCCCGTCGACAGCGGACAGAGCTCCTGGCTTAGCACGGCGATCAGGTTACCGCCGAGCTGGGTTCGGATCTGCTCCTGCTGATCGACCGGAAAGACGTCGATAATACGGTTTACCGTGCCTGCCGCACTCGTCGTGTGAACCGTGCTGAACACCAAGTGGCCGGTTTCCGCCGCGCGGATGGCGTTACTCATGGTTTCCAAGTCTCGCAACTCACCAACGAGGATCACGTCCGGGTCCATACGCAGCACGCGCCGCAGGGCCTCGGCAAAACTCGGCACGTCGACCCCAACCTCACGCTGATTTATGACCGACTTCTTGTGGCGATGATAGTACTCAATGGGGTCCTCGACCGTGACGATATGCCGGTCAAAGTTCTCATTGATGTAGTTGATCATGGTGGCCAGCGTCGTTGTCTTGCCGCTTCCCGTTGGTCCGGTAACCAGAAACAGCCCGCGGGGTCGTCGGCACAGGGCGGCGCAAATCTTCGGCAGGCCGATCTCCTCGAAGGTGAGCATCTTGCTAGGAATCTGCCGCAGCACCATCGAGATGCAGCCTTTTTGCTTGAATACGGACACGCGGAACCGGGCCTGCTCACCAAAGGCAAAGCCGTAGTCCGTGCCGCCTTCCTCCTGGAGCTCCTGCTGGCATTGATCCGGCGTGATGCTCTTCATCAAAGCGACGCTATCGTCCGGTTCGAGAACCTTCGTCTCCAGAGACCGTAGGTGGCCGTCGATCCGCAAGACGGGCGGCCGCCCCACGCTGATATGAATGTCCGAGGCCCCCTGCGTGACGCACGCCTGGAGCAGTCGATCCATGTTCAGACTTCCCATTGTACCATTGCCCTCGAAAGCTACTCCTCGATAATTCCTTCGATCTGAGCGTTGCGGGAGACCTCCTCGGCCGTTGAAGTCCCTTTGAAGACCTTGAGTACCCCATCTTCGGCCAACGTGCGCATGCCGGCCGCTCGCGCCGCCACCCGCAATTCGCTGGTGGGGGCTCGCTTGAAGGCCAATTCCCGCAGTTCAGCGCTCATCGCGACCATTTCAAAAATGCCGAGACGGCCCTTATAACCGGTGTTGTGACATGCCTGGCAGCCGGCCCCCTTGTAGACCGGCCGCTTTTTCAGCTCCGCCGGGTCGATGCCCAGCAACCGCAGGTGCGTCGGATTCGGATGCTCGTCCACCACCTTGCACTTCTTGCAGATCACGCGGATCAGCCGCTGAGCCATGATCGCTTGAATGGAGCTGGCGACCAGGAAGGGCTTGACCCCCATATTGATCAACCGCGTGATGGCGCTGCACGCATCATTCGTGTGCAGCGTGCTGAACACCAAGTGCCCCGTCAACGCGGCCTGGATAGCGATATCGGCTACTTCGTGGTCACGAATCTCGCCGACGAGAATGATGTTCGGCGCCTGACGCAGCATGGAACGCAGGATCACGTCGAACTTAAATCCAATCTCCTCCTTGACTTGGCACTGATTCATGCCGGCAAACATGTACTCGACCGGGTCCTCGGCCGTAATGATCTTCTTGTCCGGCTTGTTCAACTCCTGCAAGGCGGCATAGAGCGTCGTCGTCTTGCCACTACCGGTCGGGCCGGTCACAAGGAAGATGCCGTTGGGTCTTTTGATGATGCCCTGGAACTCCTCGTAGTTGTCCTGCTCGAACCCGAGCGACTCAATGCCGATATTGACGGCATCGGGCCGCAGAATACGCAGCACCACGCTGGGGCCATGCACGCCCGGCAGGGACGAGACGCGGAAATCGATGTCCGAGCCGGCGATGGTGCGCTTGATACGCCCGTCCTGCGGCAAACGCTTCTCGGCAATATCCATGCCCGACAGAATCTTCAAACGCGTAACCAGAGGCGCCTGCATGTTCTTGGGGATGTTATCCTTCTCCAGACAGACGCCGTCGACGCGATACCGGATGCGCACACGGTCGGCCATCGGCTCGACGTGAATATCGCTGGCCCGCATGTGATAGGCCGTGTCAATAATCAGGTTCACCAGCCGGATGACGGGACCTTCCTCGTTCTCGCCGGCCGCTTGGACGCGCATGGCCTCCGCCTGCAGCTCGTGGCCGGCGGCCGCCAGTTCCGCCGCCGTCGCGTCGATGCTGTGCTTGAGTTTGTCATCTTCCGGGGCCACCGTCTTGTCGGCCAGGGAGTTCTCAATGTAATCGCGGATCTTCTTCGGATTGGCAATCCGGCAGTCCAACTCTTTGTTGAGGCGCAGCCGGACCGAGTCCATCATGTCCAGGTCCATCGGATCGCTGATGATCAGTTCCAGCCGGCCATTGTTGACGCTCAGAGGGAGGATATTGTGCCGCTTGATGAGATCTTCCGGGATAATTTTGGTCGCATCAGGCGGGATCGTGACCTCATCGAGGTCCACGTACTTGAGGCCAAACTGTGTGGCGATCGCCTTGGCCAGCTTGTCCTCATTGATCAGACCGAGTTCGAGAAGGACCTGGCCCAGCCGCTTGTTGCTCGTCTTGGCCGTCTTGATCGCGTTGATCAACGCCTGCTTTTCGACCAATCCTGCCTTATACAGGATTTCCCCTAAGTGCATGCGTTGTTTGGTCATACGAACCTCATGTGCCGCTGCTATAACAGGTCTTCTTATTATATCAGATCGGTACCGGACCTGTCAAATCCAGCTTCAATCGCAGGATGTTCAGAGCTGTCTGTGCCGCACGCACACGCACCGAGCTGCGATCGGACGAGAAAACATATCGCGACGTGTCGGTGCCGTCCTGGTTGTCCACAGCAATATATACCAGTCCCACGGGTTTTTGTTCGGTGCCGCCGCCGGGTCCGGCTATGCCGGTTATAGCGATGGCATAGTCTGTGTCGGCGTTGCAGCGGCGCCTTGGGCCATGGTCCGTGCCACGGGCTCGCTGACGGCGCCGTGTTCTTCGATCATCCGGGCAGGGACACCCAGCGTGCGGCTCTTGGACTCGTTGCTGTAGGTCACCCACCCGTAAGTAAAATACCGGCTGGAACCAGGAACATCCGTAATCAGCTTGGCCAGCAGGCCGCCCGTGCAGGACTCGGCGACGGCGAGGGTCTTGCCCTGTCGCCCAGCCCCTCGCCCACGACCTCGGCCAGCGTCTGATCGTCGCTACCATAGACGAGCTTGCCCAGCAACGCCCGAAGGGAACGTTCCTCCCGCTGGGCCATTTCCTCGGCCTGGGCCTGTTCGCCGGCGGTAGCTACAACCTCCAGGCTGATCACGCCGGTCTGAACGGTGCAATTGACCAGAGGATTCCGGCCCCGCTGCATGGCGTCACCGATCATTTCGGCGATCTTCGATTCCCCCGCCCCGAAGCACTTGAACCTCCTGACCGCGATGGCCTGCCCACGTACGAGCGGCTGCAACTCGGGTAACACCCGGGTGTCGAACATGTGCCGCATCTCCGTCGGCACACCGGGTAGGGAAAACAACGGCTTTCCGTCCTTTTGAGCCCGGACCCCGGGGGCCGTCCCCTTCTCATTCTCAATAACATCCGCCCCGCGCGGAATGTGGGCTTGGATCGTGTTCCGGGCGGGCATTTCGATCCCCCGCAGCTCGAAGAACCGCTCCATCTTCTCCAGCAGGTCCGGCCGAAACACCAACTCCACCCCCAGAAACTCGGCGAAAGCCTGCCGGGTCAGGTCGTCGTCGGTCGGACCCAGCCCCCCGGTAGCCACAACCACATCCGCCTCGGCGGTCGCCAAGGCCAGTGCGCGGACGATGGCAGGGATTTCGTCGGGCACGCTATGTACGCTTACCACCGGCAGACCGATGGTCCTGAGCCTCCCGGCGATGTACGCGGCGTTCGTGTCGACGGTCTTGCCGTTCAACAGCTCGTTGCCGATGCTGAGGATGCTGGCGTTCTTGATGTGTTCATCACCCACGGAAGTCGTTTCTCACATGTCGATCATGGCCTTGACGACGCCGTCCTTGTAGCTCGCGACCAGCTCGAAGGCGTCCTGAATCCGGTCGAGCGGGAAATGGTGCGTCACCATGAAATCCGCCTGGACTTTCCGGGACGCCACGAGATCCATCGTCGCACGCGTGCAAGCGTTCTGTCGGCGGATGTTGACGATCGTGATCTCTTTGCGTCGTATCTTGTCCGCAGACAAGGAGATACGATCTTCCCGCGGGATACCGACCAGCGTCAGCGTGCCACCCGGTTTGAGCAGATCGACGGCCTGATTGATCGTCGCCAACTGGCCGGCACACTCGTACGCCACATCCATTCCCAGCGGCTGCTCCTTCAGGATGGCCGCCACCACGTCCTCTTGGAGCGGATTGCCAACCCACGTCGCCCCGCCCTTGCGGGCCACCTGCACCCGCTCCGGAATCTTCTCGGTCATGTAGCAGTTCCGCACACCCTGGGCCTTGGCGGAAAGCATGCAGCTCAAACCGATGGGTCCGGCCCCGAGAATGGCGATATCGGCCGAACGGGGCAGCCGGGACTGTTTGACGGCGTAAAAACCGATGGTCAGCGGCTCGCACAGAGCCCCCTGTTCCAACGTGAGCTTGCCCTGGGTCGGCAGGCAGCACTCTTCGGGCATGACCAGATACTCGCAGAAGCAGCCGCCCCCCTGCCCGGGCGTACCCAAAAAACGCAGGTTGGAACACGTATTCTCCCGGCCCTTGTGGCATTGATCGCAATTATGACAGGGTACGGCGGGCTCCACGACGACCTGCGCGCCGACCTTGACGTGCTTGACGCCCTTGCCCACCGCCGTCACGGTCGCGGCACACTCATGGCCCACGATAAACGGATATTGAACGACCTGGGACCCGATCCGCCCGATTTCGAAGTAATGGACGTCGGAACCGCAGACGCCGACTTTCTCGATCTTCAGCAGAACATCCGTATCCTTCGCGATCTTCGGATCAGGAACCTGCCTGACCTCCATCCGTCGCAGTCCCGTCAATACCGCTGCTTTCATCTACCAAACACTCCTACACATTGAACCGGAAGTTGATGATGTCACCATCCTTCACGGCGTATTCTTTGCCTTCCAGCCTCATCTTGCCGGCGGCCTTGACGGCCTTCTCATCGCCGAGGGCTTTCAGGTCTTCATAAGCCATTGTTTCGGCCCGGATGAAGCCACGCTTGATGTCCGAATGGATCTTGCCGGCCGCATCGAGGGCAATGGTCCCCTTGTGGATGGGCCAGGCCCGCACCTCGTCCGACCCGACCGTCAAGAAGCTGATCAATCCCAGGGCCGAATAGCAGATTTGGACAAATTTCTCCGCGGCAGATTCCTTGATTCCGAGGTCCGACATGAACGTGGCACGACTGTCCTCGTCCAACTGGGACAACTCGTGTTCCAGCTTGGCGGACATGGTGACCACCGGAATAGTGCCACCCATCAAGTCGCCCAGATCAAACGATTTCTTCAGGTCATTCTCCCCAACATTGAACACCACCGCCATGGGCTTGAGGGTCAGGAACCCCAGCGACTTGATGATGGTCAACTCGTCTTCCGACTGGATCGCGGAACTGATGGGCTTTTCCGCTTCGATGGTCTCCTGAAGCCGTTTGTGCAAGGCCAGTTCTGCCTTGTCCTGGGCTTGGGTCTTGGTGGGCCGCGTGACCTGCTTTTCCAGCTTCTCGATGCGCGTGGTCACCAGTTCCAGGTCCGACAGCAGCAATTCCGTCTGCAACTCCGCAAAGTCGCGTTTGGGATTGACGCTGTTCCGATAGGGCGGCACAGACGGGTCTTCGAAGGCCCGAATCACCAGGACCAGCATGTCCACGGTCCGGATTTGGCCAATCTGCCGCCGAGCCGCTGTCCGCCCGTGCTCATCGGTGAAGCTGAAGCCCGGCAGGTCCAGCGCATTGATCGTCGCGTGGACCCTCTTTTGCGGTTGGTACAACTTCTCGAGCCACAGCAGCCGCTGATCCGGCACCCGCACAATCGCCTCTTCGATATTGTTCAGGCCGGCCGGAGGGATCGCCTTGCCGCTCAGCGCGGAGAGAATGGTGCTTTTGCCGGATCGGGAGAGCCCAAGCAACGCTGCTTTCATCTCATACTCCAGACAGTCATGCGAGGATTGGAACGGTGGAATACTGGAATAGTGGAATAAGGGGTGGACCGGCGGCGCCTCCCCCAGTATTCCAGTATTCCATCATTCCAGTATTCCATTCTTCTTACCCCTTGCCTTCGTCGCTGTTTCGTCGTAAACACTGCCGCCGGCGGCATCATATGCTACGATGGCGGGGAAATCAACCACTTCGAGCCTGCGGATCGCCTCGGCGCCCAAATCCTCGTAGGCGACCACCTCGGCCCGGACGATGTGCCGGCTCAGCAGGGCCCCCGCCCCGCCCAGGGTGGATAAATGCACGGCTCCGTACTGCCTCAGGGCCCGGCGGACCTCCTCGTTGCGATAACCCTTGCCGATCATGGCGCCAGACCGTGCGCGATCAGTTTCGGGCTGAAGGGGTCCATCCGCGCCGAGGTCGTCGGTCCGGCCGCTCCCATCACCCGGCCGGGACGGGCCGGCGTCGGGCCCACGAAGTAGAGGATCGCTCCTTCCAGTTGGATCGGCAGTTCTGCGCGCTGATCGATCGCTTGGCAAAGCCGCTGGTGTGCCATGTTGCGGGCCGTATACACAATCCCGTCGAGAACGACCTCGTCTCCGGCCTTCAGTTGCCGCACCTCAACCTCAGTTAGGGGTGCACACAGCCTCTTCACGCGATCTATCTCCCCGAAACCCATTCCAGAAACTTCCACCAACACACACAATGGACGTGCGTCCTTCTTGAACGCGACGCCGAGCAGGACTCTGTCACCCCTGCGCAGGCAGGGATCCAGGACGCCGCGATAGGTTACTGGATTCCCGCCTGCACGGGAATGACAAAACGGAGGTGCGCGCCAACCCTGCAACCTTGGCATCAGAAGCACGCAAACCTGCTCCTTCTGTGCCGTAACATGGCGGCCCTGTCTTGAGGCAGAGCCAACCAAGCATCGAGTGTATCTCATGTTCGCCATTGGCTCAAAGCATTTCGGGAGATTCCTGTCGCTCTGGGGCATGACGCTCCCTTATAATCATCCCCATGGTGAAGTACCCGATCTTTCTGGAGTTGGGCGGCCGGCGGGTGGTGCTCGTCGGCGGCGGAGCGGTAGCCTTTCGCAAAGCGGAAGTCGCTCTTGGAAGCTGGGGCACGGCTGGTAGTCGTGGACCATAAGCCCGGTGATGCCATGACCGATCTGTGTACCCGCCACAGCGCCGAGCTGATCCGCGACCGCTACGCCAAGCAGTATATCGCCGAGGCCGTTCTCGTCATTGCGGCGACGGACGATCGCAAGGTCAATGAGCAGGTATGCCGGGACTGCCACGAGCTGGAAATCCTGTGCAACGTAGTCGATGAGCCGGAACTCTGCGACTTTTTCGTGCCGGCCGTCGTCAAACGCGGCGATCTGCAAATTGCTATCGGAACGGAAGGATACTGCCCCGCCTACTCCGGCCACCTCCGCAAGAAGCTGGAAGGGATCTTCACCGAAGAGCATGGCCGATTCCTTGCCGAATTGGAACGGGCCCGCCAGGAGATCATCGAGCAGATCCCCACGGTTGCGGACCGCAAGATGCTGTTGGGCCGGCTCGTGGACGACGAGTCTTTCGAGTACTTCCGCACAAACGGTCCGGCTGCCTGGCGAGAGCGAGCCCATGCGCTGGTCACAGCGCGTCCGTGAGGGATCACCGAGCCGACGATCTGGTTGGTTATCTTGACAAATCGCTCCTGCCCTCGTATCGTCTGTACACGGTCTGTCGCCCATGCGAGGGCTACAAATATGAAGGAACGCTACCTCAACCCGTTTACCGACTTCGGCTTCAAGAAGCTGTTCGGCAGCGAACCCAATAAGGACCTGCTGATCGACTTCTTGAACGAGCTGATCAAGGAGCGCGGCCGTATTCAGAACTTGACCTACCTCAAGGCGGAGCAACTGGGCCTATCGGAAGCCGAGCGGCGGGCGGTCTTCGACCTGTACTGCGAGAGCGAAACCGGCGAAAAGTTCATCGTCGAGATGCAGAAGGCCAAGCAGAAATACTTCAAGGACCGTAGCGTCTTCTACTCCACCTTCCCCATCCGCGAGCAGGCCCAGCGCGGGCAGGAATGGGATTTCCAACTGAACGCCGTGTACACGGTGGGTATCCTCGATTTCGTGTTCGATGAAGATAAGGACAGCCCCGAGTACTTCCACCATCATGTCCAATTGATGGAGACCCGGCGGAAGAGGGTCTTCTTCGACAAGCTAACCTACATCTATCTGGAGATGCCCAAGTTTACCAAGACGGAAGATGAGCTCCAGACGCATTTCGACAAGTGGCTCTATATCATCAAGAACCTGCCCCGCTTGCAGGAGCGGCCCCGGCGGATCCAAGAGCGGGTGTTTCAGCGGCTCTTCGAGGCGGCCGAGATCGCCCGGTTCGATCCATTGGAGTGCGAGGCCTACGAGGAGAGCATCAAGATCTACCGAGACCTCAAGAACGTCATCGACACAGGCCGGGAAGAGGGGTGGGAAAGGGGGCGGGCAGAGGGGCGGGCAGAGGTCGTTCGGCAGATCGCCAAGCAGATGAGGACGGCGGGAGAGCCGATAGCCAAGATCGCCGCGTACACGGGTCTGACGCCAGAACAGATTGGCGAACTATAACATACTCTGCCTGCGACCCAAAGTCTGCGTCAGCGCGTTGTCGGGGCCGGGCTCAGAAAATAGGTGTTCACCTCGTGCACAACGCGCGACAAGAAGCGATATAATTCCTTTGGATGGACCGCAGAATCGAACTATTGGCTCCGGCGAAAGACGGCCCGACTGCCCGGGCGGCGCTGCAGTGCGGTGCGGACGCCGTCTATATCGGCGCGGACCGCTTTGGCGCGCGCGAGGTGGCAGGCAACACGCTGGCCACGATCCAGGAGGTCACAGATTTGGCTCACCAGTACTACGCCAGGGTCTATGTGACCTTGAACACCCTGCTCCACGATCGCGAGCTTCCGGCCGCCGGGAAGATGATTCGTCAACTCTATGACATCGGCATCGATGCCTTGATTATCCAGGACGTTGGGCTTCTGGAGTTGGATCTGCCGCCCCTGCCGCTGATCGCCAGCACCCAGATGGACAATGCCAGCGCGGAAAAGGTGAAATTCTGGGAGGATGTCGGGTTCTCACGCGCGATTCTCGCCCGCGAGCTGACGCTCGACCAGATCCGGGAGATCCGAAGTCAGACCCAGATCGAGCTGGAATGCTTCATCCACGGAGCCCTGTGTGTCGGCGCCAGCGGGCAATGTTACATGAGCTACGCGCTGGGCGGACGCAGCGGCAATCGCGGCCAATGCGCCCAACCTTGCCGGCGGCTCTACAGCCTCAAGGACCAACGCGGCAAGGTCATCGTAAAGGACCGCCACCTGTTGTCTTTGAAGGATCTGAATCTCTCGGACCACCTGGAAGAATTGCTCGACGCCGGGATCACCTCGTTCAAGATCGAGGGCCGACTCAAGGATCTCGCCTACGTCGCCAATACCGTGGGTTTCTACCGCCGTAAGCTCGACGCCCTCCTGCCCGCCAAGAGTCTACGGCGCAGCTCTTCGGGCCTGGTGCGATTGGGTTTCCAACCGAACTTGGAAAAGACCTTCAATCGCGGCTTCACGGACTATGGCCTGACCAGCGCCGCCTGTTCTATCGCCTCGGTCGATACGCCCAAATCCATCGGCGAATACGTGGGAACGGTCGTGCGCGTGGAGCCATCCTGCTTTGTTCTGGAGGGAGCCCACGACCTGCACAATGCCGACGGGATCTGTTTCTTCGACCGGCAGCGAGACCTCGACGGCACGATCGTCAACCGCATCGAAGGTCCGAAAGTCTATCCGCAGAAGATGCACGGCATCCACCTCGGACAGGAGATCTACCGCAATTTCGACTACGCCTTCTCCCGCAAGCTCGCCGGCCGGATCGCGGAGCGCAAAATCCGCCTTTCCCTGCTTCTGGAGGAATCCGAACAGGGCCTGACCCTTTCCGGCACCGACGAAGATGGCAACCAAGCCAAGGTCGAGATCGCGGGAGAGAAACAACCTGCCCAGAAGAAAGAAGCTGCCCTACAGACGATCACCGGGCAATTGGCCAAGCTCGGCCACACGATCTTCGCATGTTCCGACCTGCGAGTGCAAACGAAGGACGTGTACTTTCTGCCGGTCTCACGTCTGAACGCAGCCAAGCGCGAATTGGTGGAGCAACTTCTGCGGGTCCGTCAAGCCCATCGTCCTCGCCGCGCCGGTGGTGTGCAGAACAACACAGTCCCCTATCCCGAGAAGCACCTGACATATCTGGGCAACGTGCTCAACGAGAAGGCCCGGGCGTTTTACCGACGTCATGGCGTAGAGAGCATCGGTCCGGCGGCCGAATCGGGCTTGGACTTGTCGGGCCAAGTGGTGATGACGACAAAGTACTGTCTGCGGAGGGAATTGGGCCTCTGCCGGCCCAGCGGCTCAGAACCGGCCGAACCGCTGGTCCTCGAGGATGAAGACGGCCGCCAATTCGAGTTACACTTCCGTTGCGGCCGTTGCGGGATGGAGATCTCTACCCTTCGATCTTGTCGATCGTGACCAGCAGGTGCTTCTGGCGGTGGCCGATCCGGCGCTGATAGCTCTTGCGGCAGTGATAGGTGGTGACGTAGAGCTTCGTGCCCTTGACAACCGCCGCTTCCGGCGAGGGGAACGAGCCGATGACCTTGGCGCCCTCGATGTAGGGCTTGCCGATCCGGTTATTGCCGTCGCCGCCGATGAAGAGAACCTTGTTCAACTCGATGGTCTTGGCCTCCGGGGCCAGATCGGTCAGCTCGATCTCGATCTTGTCGCCTTCAGCCACTTTATATTGTTTGCTGCCCTGCTCGATTACTGCGTACATGGGAAACTCCCGGTCCAAAACTCGAATCTTGGAAAAACTTATAGAATAGGGTCCGCCGACCTTTTTGTAAAGACTTTTCTGCACTATTTTTGTACGCTCGTGGCCGATAGTAATAGCTGCTTGGTATGCGTTTGGGTTGACAGGCGACGGTTTTGGAGTGTCCGGCATGAAGTTGGCGATGGTGGACGACAGAATTGTGTCTTGTGACGAGCTGGACCCGGTCCATTTCGACCGGGGAATCTACTTCGGCGACGGCGTCTACGAGGTCCTGCGCAGCTACAACGGCAAGATTTTTGCCTTGGAACAGCATATGCAGCGGTTCGCCGGGAGTCTGGCGGCCATCCGCATCACGAATATCGACATCGCCACGGTCCGGGAGCGGGTCGAGCAGGCCTTCCAGACGGCCGGCTTTGCCAACGCCAAGATCTACTTCCACGTAACGCGCGGCTCGGAGCCCCGCAACCACACCTGGAAGCCGGACCTGAAGCCCAATTTCTTCCTCACCGTCAGCGAGCTGGTGGATCATCCCGAGGAGAAAGCCAAGGGGATCGCCGTCGGCACCGAGCCGGACCTGCGCTGGAAGCGGTGCGATATCAAGAGCCTCAACCTCCTGCCGAACATCCTGGCCAAGCAGACCGCCGCCGAGAAGGGCTTCAGCGAAGCGATCCTGGTCGATGAGGCCGGCTTTATCACCGAGGGCGCGGGCTCCGCGTTCTTCGCCATCATCAAAAGGGCATTGCAGACGGCTCCCTTGTCGGCCAACATCCTGCCGTCGATCACGCGTCAGTTCGTGACCCGAGCGGCCCAGAACTCCGGTTTGGCCATCGAGGAGCGTTGCCTGACACCCCAGCAGGCCGCCTCGGCGGACGAGCTGTTCATCGCGGTCACGACGAAGGATATTGTTCCGGTCGTCCGCTTCAACGATTCGGTGATAGGCGACGGCCGTCCCGGTCCTTGCGTCAAGGCCCTCACGGCGGAATTCCGGAAGTTCACCGTCTGACCGGGGTGCGATTTGGCGGGCAGAAATAGTCTTGGGTGGCATCGCTAAGGCTTCCTGCCATCGTCAAAAGGCAAGCCCTCAGCGATGCCACGCGAGTTTCTCACGCCTGATCGTTAGACTCCCGGCCAGAAGAGCAGAATAAGTGCCACCGTGCAGACCAGCATGATGGCTCCAGGCACTATCCAAAGCTGCCGCCATTGGAAGCGTCCCTCCACACGGTATTTGTCCATCACGATACCGGCCAGTTGGGTCCCCAGGAACATACCGATACCGCTCTGCGCCGTGATAGCCAATGCCTGTGTGACAGCATCCGCTCCCTCCGGTGCCACCTTGCCGGCGAACATCTGCCCGGCGATCATGAAGAATACATAGGCAAGGCCATGGAATCCCTGAGATGCCACAAGGAGCCATGCCGGCCGGGGGACCACGTAAAGCACGTACAGAACCAGCCAGGAGAGCGTGCCTACCGTTAGGGTCCATTTGTAGCCGATGCCGGGCACCAGCCGGGGCAGCAAGACCAGGGTGGCGCCGGCTTGCATCGCCTGCGCAACCGCCATGGAAGCCGGAACATTCTTCGAGGAAATGCCGTTGTCTTGCATGAACTGGGCTGTGCCCAAGAAATAGAACTGCATCATGCCGGCGCCGGCAATCGAAATGAGGATGAAGACCAAGAAGGTGGGCGTTCCCAGCATGGAGAGAGCGTCCAGCATCGTGCCCGCGCCGCCAGCAGGAGGCGTATTCGGCATGAACGAGCTGACCACAGCCATAATGACCGAGAGAACTGCCGCCAGAACCAGGCAGTCGCGTCCCTCTTCCCCGGTCTTGAACCGCCAACGCCAGCCGGTAAGGAAATAACCCGCCAGCGCCCAGGCGATGGGTGCCCACATGAAGATGTACGCTGAGGCGCTCGCGTCTACCCCATTGTCCTTCAGGTGCCGGAACATCAGCGAGTTGACCAGGGGCATCGTGCCCGCATAGCACAGAGCGTACAGCAGCATGACGGCGAACAACACGTTGAACTGTCTCTTCCATCCGGCCACGAATAATAGCAGCGCCCCGGCGAGATGCGCCCCGGCGATAATCAGCTCGGTATTGAAATACCGGTCCGCCAGTTGGCCGAAAATCAGGGGCATGAAGATCGATCCTAGGGGAATGGTCGCGTAGATCCAACCCGTCTGCTTGCCGCTGAACTTCAGGGGCCCCAGAAGCCTCGTGGCCAGCACAGGGTACCAGGCTCCCCACACTGCGAACTCCAGAAACATCAGAGCACTGAGCTTGAGGTACAAGCCCGAGGGCATTCCGAAAATCATGTCTGTCTCCTTACTTAATGTGTGCAGGAATGTCCTATTTGCATGCCGCGGTCAGGCGTTCGATCGCCAGCTTGATATCGCCGAAGCGGTTGTCACCTGCCTCCCGCTCGATCGCCATGGCGCCGTCGAAGCCCATCTCGTCCAAGACGTCGAGGAACCGCTTGACGCCGACTTGGCCGTCGCCCCAGGGAACCTCGGCCCCCCAGGTGCTGGGCTTGGTCGTGCGGAGCGCGTCCTTGACGTGCAGGTGCCGAATCCAGGGCGACAATACACGCACGGCTTCAATCGGGTCGCCTTTATCATAGAGGATCATGTTGGCCGGGTCGAAATTGACTCCCACGGATTGGTGGTCCAGGGTCTCGAGGAAGTGCAGCAGGTCCTTGGCACTTTCCTGGCCCGTCTCCAGGAGCAGGATCACGCCGTTGTCGGAGGCGATGTTCGCCAAGTCCCGGATGCGGCTGTAAATCTTCTCGACGTAGGCCTTGTTGCTCTCGTCGATAAAACCGGCATGCATCGAGAGGTACTTGACGCCCAGCTTGGCCGTCGCGATGACCGCCCCCATGAAGAGGTTATGATTCTGCTGCCAATGGGCGTCCGGCACCACGCCGCCGGTGACTTTGATGCTCTCGAGCGTCGAGTAGTCCTCCTGCGGGAAATCGATCATCGTGCTCGTGATCGTCCATTTCTGGGCCATGATCGTCTGGAGGGCCTTGCCGCTGCTGTCTTCCACGGCCGGGCGAATCCCCAGATGCACGTGCCGCAGACCCAGGTCCTTCATGGCTTTGGCAACACCCGCCACATCCGTCCGAAGCGACCAACTGCAAACCCCCACGGGCCAGTTCTTGCATCTCATAGCTGCTGTCTCCCGTCTCCGGGAAGTTGGAAGTTGAAGTGTCAAGTTTGAAGCAGGATTTGGCAGTATCCCTTCTTACTTCAAACTTCAAACATCAAACTTCCCACTTCTCTTACCGAATCATAATCTTCTCTTTGCGGTTGATGGATTTCTTCTCGGCTTCGACTACGCGCACCGAATTGCGGGATTGTTCCAGCGTGAGGATCTCCTCCACGGGCTGGCCCCGCACGACCTTGGCGAAGTGCTCGATCTCCCGCAGGTAGCCATCGCCGCCAGACACCTCGGGCGTGAACTCCTCGCCCTCGGCCGGACAAACGCGGAACATCGGTTTGCGCGTCAGGTCGTAGACGATCGTTGCCTTCTCGAGGACCAGGTTGAAGCTCATCTCGAACCCGAACCCGGGCGTCATGCCCCACCCGCCCTCGGCGATGACCACGCGATCGTCCCCGTAGTCGTAGGTCGTGACCAGGTGGATCAGTTGCCCACCCGGGGTCTTGGCCCCGTGGCTGCACACGCCCTTGGGCATGCCGAAAAGGTACTGGACGTAATCTGTGTCGTGAATGTGCAGGTCGAGAGCGACGCCGCCGCTGCGCTTCTCGTCGATGAACCAATTGTCCACGCTCCAGCCGGGTGCGGCCCCCAGCCGCTGGAACATCGCCGCCACGACCCGGCCGTACTTGCCGCTCTCGACGATCTCCTTGGCCTTGGCGTACTCGGGCCAGAAACGCACGCAGTGGCCGATCTGGAGGACCTTGCCGCTCTTACGGGCCGCCGTAATCATTCGATCGCAATCGGCCACCGTCAGCGCCATCGGTTTTTCGCACAGAACATGGACCCCCTGGGACAGGGCTTTTTCCGAATACTCCGCGTGCAGATACGTCGGCAGCGTCAGGGAGATGGCGTCCGGCCTGGTCTTGGCGATCATCTCATCGAGGTCGCGGAACAGCCCGAGGCCCGTCAGGTCGATCTCTCCTTCGGCCCCGGCGATGTTGCCCACCGCCTTCTTCGTGTCCTCTATGATATTCGGATTCGCGTCGCAGACCGCGACGATCGTCACGTCCGGCACCATCTTCCAGTGCCGAAAGTGCATCCGCCCCATGAACCCGAAACCGGCAATCCCCACTTTCAACATTGCGGCACCTCCCGCGGAAGAAATGGAATCGTGGAACGTTGGAATATTGGAAGAATGGGACATCGGAATGATGGGCAAGGCACGGGCGCCTTCCCCCGTATTCCATTATTCCAGTATTCCACTATTCCAGTCCTGTACGCCAACACGGCTCTGCCTCCAGGGTCTCTGTGAGCGAAAATTCTACCAGAACCCCCGGCGCTTCGCCAAACGATTTTCTTGCCCCTGCAACGAAAAACTGCCAAGCCGAGAGTCCGATAATCGAAAGGCGCGTGTAAGAGCGTCTAATAGAATGAGAAATGAACAGCAGAGGGGGCTAATATGTCATTGCGAGCGCAGCGAAGCAATCTCAAACCCACACGTGAGATGGAGATTGCTTCGTCGCTGCGCTCCTCGCAATGACATATCGACGTTCATTTTGTTAGGCGTCTTAAAGTCTCAAGTGCGAAGTGTGAAGACGGCTTGCCTCTTGCATCTTCCAACTTCACACTTTACACTCGTCTTATGACCCCGAAAGAGCGAATTCAGGCGACGTTGCGAGGTGAGCCGGTAAACCGCCCCGCGGTGACACCGATCTTCATGTCGTGGGCGGCCGGCTTCATCGGTCGCACCTACCGGGACTACTACCTCGACGGTGACGTGCTGGTGGAGTCCCAACTGGCCGTCGTGAAGGCCTTTAACCTCGACCAAGCCAGCGCGATCAGCGACCCTTGGCGGGAGGCCTCGGCCTATGGCATGGAATTCGATTATCCGGAGCACGGCGTGGGCCGCCCTCGCCAACTACTCATCCAGACGCCGCAGGACGTCTCTCGGATCAAACCCTTCGCCCTCGAGCAGGCCGACCGGCCCCGCCAGCGGGTCGAGAGCGTGCGGAAGATGGCCAAGGCCGTCGGCCGCACCCACAGCGTCCTCGGCTGGGTAGAGGGACCTTTGGCCTTGTACGCCGACCTGCGTGGCGTCGAGAGCATGTTCCTCGACCTGATCGACCACCCGGAAATGTACCTCACGGCCGCCGAGGTCCTCATCGAAAACCAAATCCGCTTCGCCCAGGCCCAGATCGCCGCCGGCGCGGACATGATCGGCGTGGGCGACGCGGTCGCCAGCCAGATCAGCCCGGCCATGTATCGCGAATTCGTGCTGCCCTTCGAGAAGAGGCTCTTCGACGCGATCCACCAAGCCGGGGCCGCCGTCAAACTCCACATCTGCGGCGACACCCGCCGGAATGTCCCCTTCATGGCCCAGACGGGCTGCGACGTCCTCGACCTCGATTGGATGGTCCCGCTGGACGACGCGCGAGCCACGGTTGGACCGGGGATCACGCTCGCCGGCAACTTCGACCCCGCGGCGGTCCTGCTCCAGGGCACGCCCCAGGACGTGGCCGACGCCGCCCGTCGCAACATCGCAATGGGCGGGCAACGGTTCATTCTCCAGCCCGGCTGCGAGGTTCCCCCCGGCACCCCCGAAGAGAACCTCCGCGCCTTCTGCCCCTGCAAGGGCTGCCTGATCCCGGCGCAATTCGGAGGACGGAAGACGGAGGACTGAGGACGGGAGCCGGAAGACAGAGGACAGCCTGATCTCAAGACCACTCCGTCTGTCGTGACGGAGAACTGTTCACCCGATCTTCCAGCCATCGCGGTAAGTCTCGTGAATCAGCGCATCCGCCGCGGGCAGGTTGCGGGCTTTGAGATTCGCGGCGTCCCAGTAGATCCGCTGGCCCGCCCGCAAGGACAGGACCCCGAGCAGGACGATCTCCGTCAGTTTCGCCCCGTACCCGAAATGGCCGCACGCGCGGGCCGCCCTTGCAGGCATCCGGCCAGTTGCGATGGTGGCCGGGGGATACGCGCATCCTACCCACCTTGCTCTTCGAGTTCTTTGATCGCTCGTAGCTGGCGGATGGCCTCCCGGTCGCGGGGGCGATTCATGGCCTTTCGCAGCATCTCGACCGTATGCAGGGCATCTGGTGTCGGCGGAGCCGTTCGGCCGCTTCAGCGCAGATTGACCGGAGCATCTCGATGTCGATCCCATACTCGACCGCCGCCCGTATCGCCCCCGACGGCTCCGGTGGAGTCCGCTGCGGCCCTTGGGCTGGTCCCGGCATTGTACCCATATTCCCATTGTAGCCGCATCGCCCACCGGCAGCAGGCGTCCCGAAGGTGCATGACCGCCACTGAGAACTGACAACCTTGTCACCTCGGACTCCGATCCGGGGTGGGAATTGTGAACTGATAGCAGTTTAGCCCAGCCGCCCCCGACCGGAGAACAACGGGCCCGGCGAAGCTTCATTCCACTCCTCCCTCCTTGAAAGATCCCCCTCTTGAAAATGGACCGCGTACCTTTAATTCTCTCCCCTTTAATTCTCTCCTTAAGTCCTTCGTTTTATCGGCCGGGAGGCCTCTTTTTCTCAAGTCCTTAAAGGGACCGCCTTCCTGACTGTCCCCGGTATCCCCGACCCTATACCGATGACCCCGGAAGCCCACACTCAAACGTCTCTATCCAGAGGTTCAATTGTCATGAAGCAGTAGTATCCCGTGTGGCATGCTGTTGTAGCGAGTCTCAAGATACCCTCTCGTACTGTCGCTGGCTCCATACCCTTGATCCAGAATTCATTCCCGCCAATGACTCCGCCGACAGCTTCGACCTCTTTGCTATTCGTAAGTTCAGACCTCCTGACATAGCCCCATGATTCTCCGGAGGTTTCGCGGGTTTCGCGGGGGATGGTGCGGCGGAATACGTGAAGGGTTTTCGGGAACTTTTTCCGGCGCGCCGTGCGTCATAGAAGCATGAACACGCACGCCTCCGACCCAATCGTTGCTGCCGCTGGAAGAACCCCGCCCGACGGTCGCACCTTTCTCAACGCCTCGGTGTGGTTCGTCGATAGCGATGGCTACCGCGTCGTCTTCCGCTGGCACGAGCCGATCTACCGTGTCGCCTTGGCCGACGAGGTCCATCTGCGGTTGGTGGCCGTCGCGCTGCGTCAGTCGGGCCTGGCCACGCAAGAGGAGATCTGCCGGGCGTTCGGCCATAGCGTATCGACGCAGGCCCGCTGGGAGCGGCAGTACCGCAAGCACGGGATCGACGGCTTGGTGTCCAAGAAGCCCAGCGGCCGCGGTCGCGAGTTGGACAAGAGCCAAGAGGGCTTTGTTCGCCGGTGGTTCCAGTGCGGGATGCTCGAACCGCCAGATGGCCAAGCGGCTGGGAGTCGACGAGGCCACGATCCGTCGGACCTTGAAGCGGTTGGGATTGGCCCGCAAGCCTGCCGCGATTCCGCCGATGCTGCCGCAGATCGAGGAGCAGAGCCGCGGAGACTGCCAGCGGCGAGGCGATCGCTCGACACCGAGCCGCCCGGTCGACACGTCGCGCCGTGGTGGAAACCGCCGTCGCCCGCCGTCGTCGGCCTGCCACCGCACGGCCGTGCGGGCAAGAACACCACGTCTCGGTCGAAGCGGCCGCGTCGGCGTCGTCGTTCACCTTGGACCACGATCCTCGCGACCGCAGCGGCGACCGGGTCTTGGCCCGCGCTGGGGCTGTTGGACGATGCGGTGCCGTTGTTTGCCGACGCAGGAGTGCCTGCCGCGTGCCGGGGTGCTGTTGGCCGTGCCGCTGTTGGTCCGCCACGGGCTGATCGAGGCGTTCGTGAAGGTGTACGGTTCCCTGCACCCGTCGTTCTACGGTCTGCGGACGATCGTGGTGACGCTGTTTCTCGGGGCGTTGTTGCGGATCAAGCGGCCCGAGCATTTGAAGGAATATCGTCCCGCAGGACCTGGGAGCGATCCTGGGGCTGGACCGGGCGCCGGAAGTCAAGACGGTGCGGCGGAAGTTCACGCGTCTGGCGGCGATGGGAACGCGGCGAAGCAGTTGATGGAGGAGTTGGCCCGCCGGCGGATCGCCGAGGACGAGGAGCGCGTGGCGTTTCTGTACCTCGATGGGCACGTGCGGGAATACCACGGGAAATTCCCGCTGTTTGAGGCGAAGAAGGCCCAGCGGCAAGTGGTCACGCCCGCGGCCACCGACACCTGGGTGCATGACGCCGACGGCGAACCGCTGTTGGTCGTGACCAGCGAGGTGAACGCGAAGTTGACGCAAGTGCTGGAGCCGATCCTGGCCGACGTGCGGCGGCTGGTGGGCGACGAGCGGCGGATGACGGTGATCTTCGACCGGGGCGGCTTCAGCCCCAAGCTGTTCGCGCGGCTGATCGCCGCGGGGTTCGACGTGATCACCTACCGCAAGGGCAAGGTCAGGAAGCTGGCGGCGGGGCGGTTCGCCGTCCAGCGGCGAGAAGATCGACGGCGCATGGCGGGAATACAAGGTCTGCGACCGGCCACGGGTCCGCGTGGGGGCGCTGCCCGCCGAGGAAAAGGGAAAGAGGCAAGCGGGCCAAGGCGACGAAGCGGTATCTCTGGATGCGGGAGGTGCGGGTGTTGCGCGACGACGGACGCCAGACGCCGATCCTCACCAACCGCCAGGACCTCTCGGCCGTGATGGTGGCCTACCGCATCTTTCATCGTTGGCGTCAGGAGAACTACTTCAAGTACGCGGAGGAAGAGTTTGCCCTGGACGCGCTGGTCGAATACGGGGCGGAGGAAGTGGCGGAAGCGACCGACCGCCGCAATCCCCAGTGGCTCCGGCTCACGCGGCGGCTGAAGGAGGCCCGGGCGGAGGTGGCGCGTCTTCAGAGCGAACTGGGAAAAGAAGCCGCGGCCAACGAGGAGGCGACCCGACCGACGATGCGTGGATTCAAGATCGCGCATGCCGAGCTCCGCGAACAACTCCAGAAGGCCGAGGCGCAAGATCGAGCGGCTGCTGGAACAGCGCAAGAAGACGCCGAAGCGGATCCCGGCCAGCGACCTGAAGACGCTGAAGACGGAGAAGAAGCTCATCGCGGATGCGATCAAGATGGCCGCCTACCAAGTGGAGACGGAACTGCTGGGGATGCTCCAGGACCACTATGCCCGGGCCGACGAGGAAGGCCGCACGCTGCTTCATGCCGCGTTCCAATCGCCCGCGCGGTTGGAAGTCGCCGAGGGCGAACTGCGCGTGACCATCGGCCGTCAATCCTCGCCGCATCGCACGGCCGCCCTGGCGGCGTTGTGCGAGCAACTCGACGCCCTGGCCATCCCGTTCCCCGGCACCCATCTGCGTCTCCGCTTGGCTGTTCAGGCCGCCGAACCTATCATATCATAAAGGGGCTATGTCAGGAGGTCTGAACCTACCTCCTTCAGACTTCTGCCACCTCGGTGGCATCTTCGAACGGATCGGCCGCTTCGCAGCCACACGCCGCGAAGCTGGTACGACCCTGTGATTTGGCGGCGCACCCAACCAAGGCGGCCCGCGCAGACCCTCACGCAGAACCCGGCGCACAGGGTCATGAATGACACTTGAATTCCTGCGGACAGGCGGATAGAATGGAGGAGGTCAGGTGCTCGGCAGAGCATCCTGGCGCATGCAAGCGAGCCGGCGTTACCGGCAAGAAGGGATCGCCGGCTCGACCTGCCTATCGGCAGCGAACTTCTGGGGGCTGCTTATAGCAGACCGATGTTGGCGGAGTGTTGTGACACAGATAAATCTCCGCTAAATCCATTCGTTGCCGCGGTGACACTTCCAGGGCTGGCAATGCGTTCCGGAAAGGTGGCATAGCCGCCCTGATTGGCCACATCGTCTGCATTCTACTATGGCCCACCGGCCAGCGGAGACAATAGGACACCAGGAGTTACGGGCGCCTGGAGGTAGAACGTGGACGGTCTAGTGAGGACGTGCGGGCAACAATGCCCGGCGGTCTGTCGCGGTGCTGTTCGCCGTGGTCGTGATCGTGCAGATCGTGCCGGAGGTCGCGACGCTCGCTGCCGATCGGTGGAGCGGCCTATTCACCGGCATCGATCCCGACGGCACATTCGCGTGGCTGAGCGTTCACCACGTGGCGCAGCTTCTTGTTGCTCTGGTCGTGATCGCCCTCTGGCGGCGCAGGCACTCTGCCCCGCTGGGGGTTCAACTTGCACGAGTGAAAACCAGTCTCGCGCTGGTTCGGCTGGTTCGCGCTGTTTTGCACGCTGGCATTCGGAGTTGGGCCGCATCTGCTGCGTGGGACGACGCCCACCTTCGACTTTCCGCTGACCGGCCGCAACATCGCCGGCCGGCTGAGCTTCTACTATCTGCTCGTCGGCCCGCAAGGAATCCCTGTACCGGGCCTTCGTTATGGGCGTGCTGGTGCTCTATTGGCCGCGGGAGTTCCGGCTGGGCCGGCTGGTCATTCCCGCCGCGGCCGTGTGGGCGACCGCCCTGTTCATGCTGGCCCACGTCAACCACACCTGGCGTCCCTTCCACATCACGAACTTCTCCTTGCCGCAACAGGCCTTCTGCCTGAGCTTTGGCCTCTACTACGCCTTGGCCCTGTACCGCACCCGCAGTCTGCTGTGCCCGATCCTCGCCCACGGCTTTTCCAATGGGATCATCTTCACGCTGCTGTATGCTTTGGCATGGTGGCATACGCCACCTCCATGGTGTTGCCCCCCCGAATTCGTGACTGGCAAGGCGGGCGACACGATGCTCACACAGGTCCTGGAGAAGGTCCGGGCGGACAACAAGCTGCCGGCGTAGCCGCCGTGGCCTTGAACTCGGAGGCAATCGAGGTGACCGCCGTCCGTGCGGGCCGAGGGCTTCCCGGAGCACGTGATTCCGGACGACCATGGCACCTGGCGTCGATCTCCAGCCCGATAACAGCGACGCTGGCGGCCCGAGTCGGTGAAGAGGGTCTGGTCTCCTGGCAGACGACCCTTGAAGAGGTATTTCCCGATCTTCGGGACGGAATGCGCCGGAGTACCGGACAGTGCGGCTGGAGGAACTGCTCCACCATGTGTCCGGCATTCCGCCGCAGGAATCGGGTCGGACGAGAACGATGTACTACGCGGAACAGAGATATCTAGGCAAGTGGGGAGCGGGCCGTCCGTGTACAACTGGCGGCATCCGCATGGCTGTATCTGGCGTGGATTGTGCTCACGTTATCCTGCTCGTCCTGCGCATCACCCGAATTCGGCGGGTCCGAGAGGCTCGTCCCGGAGCTCCATCGCGGTGGAGCAGCGTCTGAACGAGGAGACAGCTCCCGGCACCTCCGAGCCGAATTCGCTGGCCTACCGGCGGCACAGACCGGCCAAGAGCCCGCCCGCCACGTCTCGCTCCGGGAGATGACAGAACCGCGGGTCTTGACCCTCCCGGAATGCCTGCAGTTGGCCTTCACGAGCAGCAACGAGATCAAACAGGCCCGCGAGCAGATGGTGGCGGTGGGCGGCGAGAAACTTCATCAGCAGCAGCTCCTCGTGCAGCGGCAGGAGGACTTGCGCAGGGTGATCCGGTACTTCCAATCAAGGGGGACTCGCATGAGCCGAAATCATGAGGTGAGGTGGATTTTGCTCGCCCTGTTCCTCTGCTGGGAGGCGACTGGCTGGGCTGCCGCGCAGGGCCCAACGGCCCTGCCGCCCAGGCCGCACCAGACCGCAAGACACGGCGCCGACCTGCTCAATGAGCTGAACCTCAGGGCCGCGCAAGTGGACCTCGAAAATGCGCGGCAGGTCTATGACCGCTGTCATCGCGAGTTGGGCAACGCCCCCGGGCTCTTCCGGAGGAACATCATCTCGAAGAAGGAATTGGATAACACGATCTCGGCCAACGAGCAGGCGTTGCAGAAGTTCCGCCAGGCCGAGATCACCCTGGAGAAAACACCAGCTCAGCTTTCCTGGCCAACGCCACCCAGCATCACAATTCTGGAGGCCAAGAAGTACTATGATAATGAAGGCCGGCGGATGCTCGATATCGTGTTGGAAGAACGCCTCGAACCTGACGTAGGCGGAGTCCGCACTCGCCTTGGTGGAGACCGAATACGCCGGGGGGATTGACCAGGGCGCAATCCTGATCAGATTCGGGCCCTGCTGGACATTGAGAACATTATCGTCTCGATCATCAACACGTCCGGCAGCATTGGCAAGCCCTACCGAGGAGATCATCAAGGTCCTGCCCTACGGACAGCAGAAGAAGGTCACCTTCGAGCCGCTTCACCGACGTGGAACAGGCGGGGGTGAAGCTCCAGTACCTCGATCAGGTCGCGACGGATACGGTTTACCTGGAGAAGGAGTCCCTCCAACAGACCCCCACGATCCTGACGACGCAGTTCTCCCTGGAGGGCGTACTGGGCACGGAGGTCCGCTATGACCTGAGCCTGGAGATGCTGGTGACCTCGGACCGCAACTTCGCGCTGGCCGTGACGAACGTACCGGCGCAGATCAACTGTTATTTCATGGATGCGACCGGCAGCTCCCGCATCACGAGCGTGCGGTTTACGCAGGTGGCCAGCAAGTACAACCTGAGCCTGCGGGCCTCCATCCCCCGCAACCTGGACGTCCGGATGATCGACCAGGGATCAATTTCCGGATCTGGGTGGCGACGCTCGCGCAGATGGAGCTGATCAACAAATTGAAGCGACAGCGCCGGACGCCACCGTGACCGGCAGCGGACTCGCCCAGATCGGGGCCGGCCGGGTGGGCCTGACGCTCATTCCCGGGGGGCGAAAAGCAGCCTGGAGATCCTGATCGATATCCTCTACAGGGAGATCAAGCGGCAGGACGAGGTGCATGATCCACGCCGACCTGCGTAATAACGGCACGCCGATCTTGTCAATGACGAGCCAAGCTCTCCACGCCGTCGCGGTGGGAGCACGTGAGCCAAACGCCTTAGAGGGTGTGTGAGAAAAAAAGACGATTCTGGATCCGGCTGCGGCTTCCAGCCGATGACGACATCGGGGAGTACGAAAACCAAGATCTAGGCCCGGGGAAGGTCCGGCAGTGACACGTTCGAGGCATCGAAAAACGCGTCAAGGTCCGCATCAATCCCGAGAGCGGCCTTTCCATGGCCCTGCTGCTGGTCGGCGGCCTGTGGTTCTGGTGTGGCATCTGGGCTTCCAGCCATGAATCATCGGCAGGATAGCCGATGTCTACAAAGGCCGACACGGTCGACGGCCGCAGAGCGCCGAAGGACTGGCAGAGGGCCTTCGGCATGCCGGGGCGGGCATCTGCGATCCTGTTGTTTCTGGTGGCCTTCGTGCGGTTGGGCCCATAGGATATGCGGTGAGTGGCTATTAAGGAGCGACACACATGATTGAGTTGCAGGAATTGACGAAGCGGTATGAGGACGGCGTGCTGGCGCTGGATCACGTCAGCTACACGATCCAGCCGGGGGAGATCTTCTGCCTGCTGGGCCAACGGGGCCGGCAAGACCACGACGGTCAATATCCTCCTGGATTTCCTCCGCCCCACGAGCGGTTCGGCCTTCCTCACGGGCAGGATGCAACAGTTTCCCCTGGAGGCCAAAAAGCACGTCTCCTATGTCTCGGAGAACGTGCAGCTTGTACTGGCATGTTCACGGCCCGGCAGAACCTGCGGTTCTTCGCGGAGCTCGGGGCAAGAAGGATCTGAAGATCAGGAGTTGGACAACGTCATGCGGCCGTGCCACTTCTCACACACCCTCTGAGGAACTTCTCGAAGGGCATGCGTCAGAAGCTGGGCATCGCCATCGCCCTGATCAAGGACCCGCCCGCGATCCTCATGGATGAGCCCACCAGCGGTCTGGACCCCAAGAGCGCCAACGAATTTCTGGAGCAATTGCGCAAGCTCCGGGAGCGGGGCAAGGCGATCCTGATGACCACGCACGACATCTTCCGGGCCAAACAGATTGCGGACCGCGTCGGGATCATGAAGCAGGGCCGGCTGGTCGCCGTGCGCGAGAGGGCCGATTTCCGGCACGCGGACCCGGAGGAGATCTACCTGACCGAGATGGAGGCCGCCGAGAACGCGTCGTGAGCGTCTGGGCCAGGCCTCGGCCCAGACGAGGGTGCAGGTAAGGTGCGAGGAGTAAGGAAGAAAGCCATGCTGAAGTCCATCATCCGAAAAGCGATCCTGAGTAACCTTCTCAGCTACAAGTTCTCGATCATCACCCTTCTTTCTACCGTGTTGATTCTCGTGAGCATCTTCGTGATGTACGGCAATTACTGTCTGGCCCAGGATAATCATGACATGCTGCAGGCGGAATTCAACGGTTCTCACCAGGTGCAAGCTCAGGTTCTGGCCCCCACCCCTCTGGGCATTTTCGCCAAGGGCTTGGATGAGAACCTCTGCCGCGCCTGGCGCTACGCCCTCATGAGGGTCTTGGTCTACGGCGACAAACAGAAGTCGCTGAACGATCTCTTCAAGCTGTTCACCGCGCCCGACCTGTTGTACGTCATCCGGGTCATCCTCTCCCTTTGTGCGATGCTGTTCGCTTTTGACGTCGTCGGTGGGGAGAAGGAGACAGGGACCCTCCGGCAATCTCTGAGCGGCAGCGTGAGCAGGCCGACCCTCCTGGTCGGGGAGTGGATCGGGGGATTTGTCAGCTTCATTCTGCCTTTCTTCCTCGCGGTACTTCTGGGCACCCTTGTTGTGACCTTATTGCCCCGGGTGCAGATGAACGCCCAGGCTTGGGCCAAGTTGGGCCTGTTCCTCCTGGGCGCGGTGCTCTACTTGGCGGCGTTCTTCTCCCTGGGACTCCTGATTTCCTGCCTGACCCATCATGCCGCCACTTCTCTGGTTCTCTCTTTGTCTGTTTGGACCATCCTGGTATTTCTCATTCCGCATCTGGGGAATCTTCTGGCCCGGCAAGTGGTCCCGATTCCCACCGCGCGGCAAGTCGACGTAAGACACGGGCAAATCCGGCATCAGATGAATGCGGAGTTGGAACAGATTCCCAAGACGGCACCCGATGTCGCGCAGCGTAAGACGGCCATGATCGTCCGCTTTGCGGCAGAATCCAGTAAAGTAGATGAAGATTACCGCAACCGTCTCTACCGACTGGTAAAGGCCTCGCAGAGCATCACCCGGCTTTCCCCCGCGCCGGCGTTTACCTTGCTGGCGACCGACCTCATGGGTACGGGCGTGGCCGAAGAACGAAAGCTGAAAATGGCGGTGCAGAGCTACAACGACCTCTGCTGGCAACGGGAGGCGGTGAGTCAATGCGCGGAACAGCGCGATCCCCCGTTCCATTATCAGCGCAGTTCGATCCCGGAGATTCTGGGCCAGGGAGGCCTGAGTAATGCCTTGATTCTTCTCTTGTTCAACCTGTTGTTTTTCGTCGGGGCGTACGTGGCGTTCCTGAGATACGATGCCCGTTGATTGCGCTCGAAGGGAGAACCCATGTTGAAAACGTTGATCAAACGCGAGTTGTTGAACAACATCCTCAATCTGCGGTTCCTGATTGGTCTGGTCTTATGTCTCGCTGCCACCATCGCCTGCATCATGGTTCTGGCCGGGGATTACCGGCGGGAGATAAAGGACTACGAGGCCACGCGGAACCTGCAGGACGAAATCCTCGGCACGGAAACGGCCGCGAAAGACTTCATACTGGTGAGGCAGACGCAGACGCCGGACGTCTACAAGCCGCCCGAACGATTTCGCCTGCTCATCCTTGGCCTCCCGGGCGACGACGAGTTGCAGTCTTTCAATTACAACCCGCTTCCCCTGCTCTTTCCCCCGCTGGACTTTCTCTTCATCGTGACGATTATCATGAGTCTGCTGGCGCTGCTGTTTTCTTACGATGCCGTCGCCGGAGAGCGGCAAAGCGGTACCTTGAAATTGGTGGTCGCCAATTCCATCTCCCGTGCCCAGGTCCTGTTGGCCAAGGTGGTGGGAGGCACGATCAGCCTGCTCATCCCCTTTGTCCTGGCTCTTTTGATCGGCGTCCTGTACGTGGCGGTGCATCCCGCGATCCAGTGGGATCGTTCCGCCTGGGCCGAGCTGAGCTTGTTGACCGCCGCGGCAATTACCTTTATCACGTCGTTTTACCTTCTGGGCCTGGTGGTCTCTACGTTGGCCAAATACTCCACGATCGCGATCCTGAACTGCCTGTTCCTGTGGGTCCTGCTGATTCTGGTGATTCCGAATGTTTGCCCCTACATCGCGGCCGAGTTTTGTCGCATTCCCTCGGTTCGAGAAGCCGAACGCCGGCTGCATGAAAGCCGGGTTCAGCAGGAGGAGAACGATCCGCGGCGTAAAATCGAGTTGCAGTCTATTCAGGCAGGTCGGGAAATCATGCAGGCAGCGGCCCAGAAGCTAAAAAGCCAGTATGGCCCCTTGTTTTCCGAATTTGAATCCACGGAATATGGAGGCATGGGCACTTGGCTGCTTCTCGGTAGAGAGGCGGGTCCTGAGTCTCCCCAAGCCGCCGCGCAGCGGGCCGCCGCCGATCCCGAATTCAAAGCCCTGATGGAGGCCTTCCGTACAGAGCATATCAAGGCCATGGAGGAAATGGGCCGTATCCGGAAAGAGCCGCCGCAGGACGCTGATTTGGCGAAAGCGGCTGAACTGGCGAAGGACGCGGAGAGAAAAGCGGCTATATTGGAGGACGTGCATCGAAAGGCGGCCCTGCACACCAAGCTTGCGAAGAACCTGGCCTGCATTTCTCCCTATGCCAATTTTGTCTATGTGGCCAGAGATTTGACCGGGACGGGCCTGCGCGGCTTGGATTACTTCGCCCAGGTCCGAGAGCAATACGGTGATCAGTTGCAAGCATATCGGACCAAGAAACGAATGGAATGCCAGAAACAAGAGGGAGCGCAAGCGAAGAATCCGCCATCGGAGCAAACGCCTTCCGTGAACGTGAGTGACCGGCCGCGTTTTGTTTTCCGCGAGGAGCCGTTGCAAGACAAATTGCGCCCGTGCTGCCTTACTGGGGGATCCTCGGCTTGTTCAACGTGGTGTTCTTCGTAGCGGCGTTCGCGGGATTCGTGCGGTACGACGTGCGCTGAGGCAACTGTCTCGAATCCAAGTGTGGCTTCTGAGCAGCGAGCTCGTTCGAGTGCCGGAGCAGTTGGGTCAGGTAGTCGAAGGGATTGACGCCGTTCGGTTCGCAGGTGTGGATCAGACTCAGGAACAGGTCCCCCACCCGGGCGCCATTTTCGGTCTGGTAGAAGTAGGCATTCTCGCGGTGCAGAATCGCCCTTTTTCAGGGCCCTTTCACAGACGTTATTATCCGGGGGCGCACCAGGTTGGCGGAGAAGAAGAGTGAGTGGCTCCCAATACTTGAGCATGTAGGTGATCGCTTCGCCCCGCCCGCTGTGGGGCTCGACTTTCCTTTCTTCGAGTTGGGCCATCAGCCAGACTTTCAAGGTGTCCATCGTCGACTGGCTTTGAGCTTGGTGGAACTCCAGTCGTTCCCGGGCCGTCATTCCCTGTTTCTTGGCCAGGGCCTCGTTCGTATAGACGATCTTGAGCGCTTTCAGGGCGTAGAGGCACTCCTCGGGGAAGTTCGTCGCCACGTCCACAAAGTGCCGCCGGGCGTGGGCCAAGCAGTGAGCCACCATCGTCTGGAGTTCCGGAGGCAGATCGGGCAGATTCTGGGGCAGCGCATCACACATCTGAAGGGGCCGGTCCAGCGCGGCCGCCCGCTGCCGCAGGACCACGGTAAGATTCTCTCCGGCGTTGCGGTGGCCGGCGGAGCCGTCAGGGCTCCAGGCACCAGCTCCAGAAACTCCTGGGCCACCGGCGCGCGGGGGCGGCGTTGGCGGTCCAGACCTGGAGACGCCACTTGAGCGTATCGTAGTTCAGACCCAGCACCCGAGCAGTGGGATTGATCCCGTGCTGACGCGCGCAGCGCCGCGGCCTTCTCCCACAGCTCCTCGGGCAGTCGTTTCGGATGGGGGTGCTGCCGACGCCACTGTTCGAATTGACGACGGGCGGTAGACAACGCCACGGGGACCTCGGTGGAGGGCTTTCTCTTCATCAGCGACTCTCCAACCCATCGGTACGGCCGACCGGCCCGAGCGGCCCTTTCCACGAGCCGCGGATGCCATCAGCCTGTCCGACCGCCGCTGACCTTACCCTTTCCACAAAACTTCTTCATGCACGCTCGCCGGAAAGATATGCCAGTTGGAGATGTCCGGATGGATCAACTGCAAGCCCGGGAGATCAGGGGCGTGAAGCTCGGAACTCGCGGATAGACCCACCTCGTTCGCCGAGCCGGAGGAGCATGACGAGAGATTGTAACTATTGCTGGAGATAGTACTTGTGGAACACGAGCCATCCTGCGGCGGCCCACGAATCGCAACGGACAGGGATCCCGAGCTTGGTGTGCTATCGGTCTGCTGATTCGCTACTTGCGGACCAGCAGGTGTGACCTGTGTGGAACCAGTCGACGCGGCTCGGCCCGCTTGACTGGCCTTGCGTCCCACCTTCCGCATCATGGTCTGCCACTCGTCCTTGGGGATGCCACGCAGACCCAGGAGGCTCTTGATAGCATTGCCTTTCATCAGGGAGTAGGCGGCCCGCCGGATGTTGTTCTCATCCACCTCTTCCAGGGCCTTGTACTGGCCGTCGCACTTACCCAGGAAGTCATCCCGGCTGCTGTAGACGCCCAGGGCGTAGGTGACGCGATTACCCATGGCGGCCCGGCACTCGTAGACGTAGCGGTAGCCTTTGCCGATCGAATCCGTGAACTCTTCCTTCTGCCAGCTTGTTTCAAAGTACTGGATGGCGAACAGCCGCCCCACTCGTTCCGCCCCCACCGCCGACAGGCACATCCGGCCGTCGAACTCCGTCCAATCGCGGGCATAGGTCTGGCTGGCCAAGATGGCATCCTGGGCCGCTCGCTCTTGGCCGCAATCGGTATCGGCCGGGCAACACCAGGTACCCTGCTGGTGGGTCATGCACGCGGGGCAAGCTCTCTTTGCCCGCAGAACGCACACTCGACCTCTTCCTCCACACTCATCACGGTGGAACAAGGTATGAACCTTTTCTCGACTTCGACAGGTCTACCTTGAATCCAGGCTCCTCGTCTGCCGGCACCTCCGCCAAGACCTGCAGATAGACGTGAGGTCCTTGTCCTTTCGTGCCAATGTCCTGTTCGTGCTGTCCCCTCAGACGAGCCACAACTGCCCGACGCATCACTTCTCCTTCCCGGCCTTTCTGTCCCGCTGGGTCTTTTTACCGATCGTTTCGTCCCTTTTCGTAATCCGTTCCTTCTTGGCCTCCCTGGCCGGCCCTCTGTTTCTCGGTTTCGGTGCCGTCTCGGGTTCACCGATAGCGGCGGCGCTGATTCTCAACCGCTGTAGCGGACTCCATCTCGATGCCGAACACCGCCCCGAGGTCGGCGTCGTCGATCACCCGCGCGGTCTTTTTCTTCGCCTGTTGGAGCAGTCTTGCGGATTTGTCCCGGACGGCTTGAGTAATCAGGTCGTCCATCTTCATCTTGCGCAGGACGAAGAAGAGGCCCGGGTCCTCGTCCAGCCGCGTCCCGATGCCGTAGAGGACGGCGGCGACGTGCTTGCACATGTAGGCCCAGTCGGGGCAACTGCAATGGAAGTCGATCTCCTGCGGCGAGGGAAACAAGCCGTTGCCTTTGGCCGTGAACAGCTCCGCCAAGCCTTTGGGGAACCGCCCCTCCAGCAGTTCCTGCAAGGAGGCAAGCTGACCCGCGCACGCCGCTTTGATCTGCTTCCAGACCGGCTCGCTGATGGGCTTGATCTTGATCGTGATCGTGTATGGACTCCCTTGGCTGCCTTGCACCAGGGCCTTGACCTGACCGGGTTTGATCTGCAAGTCCAGGACCGCCCCATGCCGCACGTAGCTGCGTCCGCGTCCGATCCGATTCGCGTAGTCGGCGTACTTACTGAGATTGCCGTTCCACGCCTTGCCCCACCAAGTGCGAACCAGCGTGTTGCCTGCAATGACCACCGGGCGGATGTCCGGGTGCTTCTTTCGCAATTGTTCGAGCTTACGCCGCGCCCGGGCCCGTTTCTCGGCCACGGACACGTAGGGGGGAAAGCCGTAGTCATTGTAGTATGCCATAGGGTCTCCTCTACAAGGATAGCGTGAACAGTTTCATCAACTCCTTATCGTCCATTTCCGTGATCCACGCCTCGCCGGAGTCCGGGATGATCTGCCGCGATAAGCTCAGCTTTCTCGGCCAGCATCGCGTCGATCTTCTCCTCCACCGTGCCTTTGGTGACGAACTTGTGGACCACCACGTTCTTGTGTTGGCCGATGCGAAAGGCCCGGTCGGTCGCCTGATCCTCCACGGCGGGATTCCACCAGCGGTCGAAGTGCACCACGTGATTGGCCGCCGTCAGATTCAGTCCCACGCCACCCGCCTTGAGGGACAGGACCATGAACGGAGTGTACTCGTCGCTCTGGAAACGCTCGATCATCTGCCGGCGTTTCGCCACCGGCGTGCCGCCGTGCAGGACCAGGCCCTCGTGCCCGAAGACCGTCTGGAGGAATTCCTGCAGCGGGCCCGTCATCTCCTTGAATTGCGTGAAGACGAGCATCTTCTCTCTTTTCTCGAAGATCGTCTCACAGATCGGACGCAGCCGCTGGAATTTGCCGCTGTCGGCCTCCGCGAACGCACCCTGCCCCAGGTACTGGTCCGGATGGTTGCAAAGCTGTTTGAACTTCATCAGCGAGGCCAGAACCAGGCCCTTGCGCCGGATGCCCTCGGGCTCCTCCTCCAGCATCCGCCGCAGCTCCTTGACCAAGTCCTCGTACAAGACGATCTGTTTGCGGCTCAATTCCGCGTAGGTCTTCATCTCGATCTTGTCGGGCAGGTCGGAGATGACGGTCTTGTCCGTCTTGAGCCGGCGGAGGATGTACGGCCCCACGACCTTCTTCAGCCGGGCGTAGCCGCTCGCATCGCGACTGAGCTTGCGGCTGAAGCCGCTGAACTCCTGAGCCGTGCCCAACAGCCCCGGATTGAGGAAATCGAACAGCGACCATAGATCGCCCAGCCGATTCTCGATGGGCGTACCGGTCATGATGATCCGGTTCCGGGCGTGCAGCTTCTTGACCGCTCGGGTCTGCTGCGTCCCGGGATTCTTGATCGCCTGGGCCTCATCCAGCACGACCAGGTCCCACGGGACACTCTGGAGCCAAGCGTATTTCTGGCACAGGCCGTAAGTGGTAATCACCAGATCGACCTCATCCAGTGCCGGGCCGCGCCGCAGCACTTCCTTGTCGGCCCCGCCGGAGGGATGGGCCACGAAGTACCGCAGCGAAGGCAGAAAACGCTCGATCTCGCTGGTCCAGTTGCTAATCAGCGAGGCCGGCAGAACCAGCAGGCTCGTCCTGGGCTTCTGGCCTCGATGTCTCGGCCGTCCGGACACTGAGCATGGCCAGCAATTCCACCGTCTTGCCCAGGCCCATGTCGTCGGCCAGCAAGGCCCCGAATTGCAGGCCATCCAGAAAGCACAGCCAGTCCACGCCCTGGCGCTGGTAGGGCCGCAGCGTCGCCTGGAACCGGCCGGGCACTGGAACAGAATCAATGCGCTGCGGCTCGCGCAGCCGAGCGAGAACAGATTCGAGCCATTGTCCCTGCGAGACCTCGCACCTCGACATTCTCCTCGGACAAGCCCAAGGCCCGGTCGGCGTCCAGTTGCAGACGCATGGCTTCGCGCAGGGTCAGGTCCTCCTGGGCCATCAAGGCCTGGGCCTTCTCATAAGCCCGCAGGGTCTGTTCGAGCTTCTCGCGGTCCACCTCCACCCACTTGCCCTTGATGAAGGCCAAGCCCTCGGATTCCTCCAGCAGTCTCCGGGCCTCCTCTTCCGAGATGGCCGCATCGCCCACCAGCAGTCCGGCGTGGAAATCGAGAAGAGCGTCCATCCCCAGCGCAGCTGGGCCGGGCCTCGCCGATCTGGATGTTCAGGCGGAGCCCCGCCGCCCGGTTCTTCCACCAGTTGGGGATGCGGCACAGGATGCCGGCCCGCTCGTAGACCGGAATTTCCTTCAGGACCGTATACGCCTCGCCCGCCGAGAGGGCCAGCGGATGGAAGATCTCGCCGCTGTCCAGGATTCCGGTGAGGAACTGGCTCTCTGCCGCCGCCTGGTGGACCGTGGTGAGCAGATCGAGCAGCTTGCGGCTGTCGGCGCCGTATTCCGCCAGGGCATGCTTGAGCGGCACGTGCTTGCAGCCGCTCTTTTGGTCCAGGCCGGTGGAGTACGTGGCGAGAAAGGCGAACGGATACTCATCTTTCTTGCTCTCGACGAGATGGAAGAACACCCGGCCCACCAGGTGTACCTTCGGGCTTAGGGCAGCGACGAAGTCCGCGACCGATCCCTGGTACGACTTGATCTGCCGCTGATAAGTGGCATTGAGCGTGGACCACAGGTCGTCGAGCAACTCCCGGTTCAGGTACTCCAACCCGGGCATGAAGGGGCGCTGTCGAGCAGCTCGGCGGCCTCGGCCTCCGTCGAGCGCGACGGTCGCCTTGTGCCGCAAGACCTCCAGGTCGGGCGTCCGGACCAACTCCCCGGCGAACTGCCCGGTCACTCTCCTCCAGTAGTCGAGCGAGACCGATAGCGGCACCGACCGGTCGGAGAACCCCAGGAATAGCAGAAACGACTCGTAACCCTCTCCCATCCGCTTCCATAAGTCGTCCTGGAGCAGCCTCTGATCCTTGCCTACGGGCTCTTCGACCGGGCTCCATTCGAGTTCGATACGCCCCTTGGGCAGTACCGCTGCACTCAATTCACTGAACGAAGTGCCCGATGGTTTGTCGAACACAGAACGTTCCCTACCTGCTTATCGAAGACATGGAGCAGTGGCCCACTGCGTTGTGCCGGCTCCAATCACCATTGCAATGGGAGACGCCCGTCTTGTCAAGCCACCTTGCGGCCGCACTCCGAACAATAGTAGCCCCGGCCCACCAGCAGATGATCGCACAGCGGGTTCCCACGGGCGAGACGCTCTACTTTCGCCACGCGGCGAAAGAACGCGACTATGCCAACTACCACGGCCACGAATACCCCTGGGTGGCGTTCGAGGAACTGACCAACTGGCCTAACGACAAGCTGTACGTGGACATGATACGGCCAATACCGTGTAGCGATCCACTTGGAGCGCACGGAGAACTCCCACCTCATGGAGAATGACCCCGAGTATATCCGGCGGCTGGAAGCGCAGGATGGCCCCAAGCATGAGGCGTGGCTCTTGGGTAACTGGAACATCGTGGCCGGCGGGATGTTTGGGGATCTGTGGCGGGAGTCCCTGCACGTGATCAAGCCCTTCCCGATCCCCGCAAGTTGGCGGCTGGACCGGTCTTTCGACTGGGGCAGTTCGCGGCCCTACTCCGTGGGCTGGTGGGCGGAGAGCGACGGCACGGATATCAAGTTGCGGGATGGGACGCCCATGCACACTCGTGTCGGCGATCTGTTCCGGATTGCCGAGCTGTACGGCTGGACGGGCAAAGAAGATGAGGGAACGCAGGAGTTGGCCACCGAAGTCGCCCGCAAGGTCAAAGCGATGGATGAGAAGCTGAGCGGCCGGGTGTACCCCGGGCTGGCGGATACGGCGATCTATTCGGTGGACGACGGCCGTTGCATTGCGGACCGCATGGCCAGTGAGGGCGTGTACTGGCTACCCGCCCATAAGGAGGCGGGCCGCCGGCAAAATGGGTGGGCGCTACTGCGGGAGCGGCTTAAGGACGTGCTAAAGCGGGAGGGGCCGCGGCTGTTTGTCTTTAGCTACTGCCGGCAGTTCATTCGGACGGTGCCGGCGTTGCCGCGGGATAAGATGGATATGGATGATGTGGACCCTCGGTCCGAGGATCATGTGGGGGGGGGGATGAGACCCGCTATTGATTACTGGCCAAGGAACACAGGGCCGTGGCACGGCAGATCTGAGGCAAGGGACACAGGAGATGGGCAACGGGTGACGAAGGCACCGCCGCCGGTCCTGGCCCCAAGAGAATGCGACCCAAGAGCGTCAATCTAAAATAGGGATACAGGAGATCGCCAAATGCAGCTTGTGACAAAGCAGGTCAACGTCGAAGAAGATGGTCCGGCCCTCGTGGGGCCTCTGGAGGCCACCCGGCGAAATCAGGAGGGAAGAGATGTGGAGGGACCGCCCCCGACCCCCACACAGAAGAGACGGATCTTGCTGCGCAATGGCAATCCCCAGGGCGACCCCATGAACGCGCCGCGGTGCGGGGCCCAAACGTGCAGGGGCACCCCCTGCCGGGCGCCGGCGATGGCCAACGGCCGCTGCCGGCTGCATGGGGGTAAGAGTACCGGGCCCCGTACGGCGGAGGGCTTGGCCCGCTCGCGCAAGGCCCACTACAAGCATGGCCGCTATAGTGTGGAGAGCAAAGCGCGATGGAAAGAAGCGAAGAAGATGATGACGGAGTTCGCCGCCTACCTGAAGCAGGTAGGTGGCCGGCCTGCACCAAACGATCCGTTCTGGATTGACTTGGCGGCGATGCTCCCCTCGGCGTTCGAACAGAATCCCGCCGGGCGGTCGGAGTGATCGAGGTCGATGAGTCCCCCGGGCGGGTGCATCAGGGCCAACACGCTTCCTTCACGACCCCAAGGCCAGCCGGACCGTTCGTCATCGGTTCGGTCGAAGTGGGGGCAATCGGGCCCCGGCTTCACGGAGCATCTTCACGATCGGTTCTGAACTGCACCCTCCGTATCCCGCTTTTCCTCCTTCCCTCACCACCACCCGCCTGGTACAATGGCACTGGGCAAGACGGAGGGCGCCGTTGGGTCCTCCGATCCCGGTTCTTTCCATGGAGCGCAGGTGGCACGTATGACACCCGGGGAGACACATAAATCGGCGACCGCCCGGCCGCTCCGGGAGGCGGCCAGGCTGAGCGAGGAGAAGGTCCTCAATCCGGACCGGTTGGCCTCTTACGGGGGGATCACGCCGGACGCACCAGTCCTTTTGATCCTCGCCGCGGGCAAAGGCACACGGTTCGGGCAAGACCCCAAGTGCATTCAGCTCGTGCATGGGACGCCGCTGGCTCGCCATTCCGTCGACGCGTTCCGGCGTTTCTGCCCGGCGCTGGTGGTCTGCCTCGTGGGCTACCGCCATGACGAGGTGTCTGCCGCCCTGGGCGAGGACAACGTCTATGTCCGGTCCGACGACCCGGCCGCAGGAACGGCGTTCGCGGCCTTTGAAGCATTCAGTGTCCCCACGCTGGTCGCGCGCAATCCGCCGGTCATCATCACGATGGGGGATCGCGTGGTGCCCTCCGCTGTGTTCCGCCGTCTCTGGGAGATCCACTGCGGGGGCGGGAGGGAGGCCGATCTTACGTTCCTGACCGCGGTGTACGAGCCACCCAAGAACCGGGGCAAGGGCCGGGTCCTGCGGGATGAGAACCGCCGCGTCCTGCGGATCATCGAAGAGAGGGATATCGCCGTGGAGAAGAATGACGCGGCCCGACAGACTCTGCTCGATCTGAAAGAGGGGAATTGCCCGCTATATGTGATCCGGGCCGCTACCCTGGCGCGGCATCTGCAAAACCTCACCAATGCCAATGCCCAGTGCCAATACTACCTGACCGACATCGTCGAGGCGATTAGCCGGGCCGGCGGGGACGTGCGGACGCTGACAACGACGGTAGCGGACCCGGAATACGATCTGCTTTGCTCCGATGTGACACAGCCGAAGGACCTGGCCTTGTTGGAGGGCCTTCTCGCGACCGCAGGCGGCCTGCCCTTCCCGGAAGAGCAGGAGACGGAACAAGCGGCGCGCACAATGGCGGCGGACCGACCGGCCGGACAGGTTGCCTCTCTTGCCCGGCAATTGGGGGAGTTGGTGCTGACGGCCCAGCAAGAAACGTTGGAGTTCCAGCCGGACCGCCCGGTCGGTATCGGGATTGCGGGCGGCCGTCTACGCATCGCCTTCATGCACCCGGACATGGTCCGGTTCTACGGCCCGGCGTGGCAGATGCCAATCGGGGCCGCCGACGTGTTTGGCGAGGAACAGATTGTCGTGCTCGTGCAGGAAGCGGCGGACCGCCGTATTCACCTGTTTCCGACCAATCCGCGGTATCGCGAGAGCATCAATTTCGTGCCCTCCGACGTGAGTGTGATGTACCCCGGCGAGGAAATCTCGGACCTGCACGCCTACGAGGAGTTCGGCACCCGCATGAGCGAGACCTTACTGCTGTCGTTGGGGTACTTCAATGACGAAGAGTTGGAACACCGCAGCAAGAAGAACCTGCCGTTGCCGCCGTCCTCGCTCTGGGTCAGCAACAATCTGCGGCGTCCGTTCTCGCTCGTCGGCAACGCCATTGCCTCCCTGCGCACCCTGCGCAGCGGCAACTTGGGGGCCAGGGTCCAGGAGTATCTCGGACGGGAGAACTTCCAAGGCCTGCGGCTCGTTACCACCGGGAATATCCCGCAGGGCGGCTTCTCCAGCTCTTCCGCGGTGACCGTGGCCACGAAGAATGCGCTCAACGCCCTTTTCAACCTCGGGATCCCGCCGGACCTGCTCGTCCATTTGGCCTGCCAGGCCGAGTATGGCACCGGGGTCCGCGCCGGCTCCCTGGATCAGGCAACCGAACAGAAAGGGAGGGCGGGACAGGGAACGCTGATCTCCTCCAATCCGAAGGACAACTACCGGATCATTGGGACGTATCCGGTCCCGACGGATCGCTTTTGCATCCTCTTCCCGTACAGCGTGGAACGTGACCGCAGCGCCTGGCGCTGGTCCTGGGGCAGCTATGCGGAGGTCGCCGGCTCCGGTGCGCTGACGACCGGTGAAGTGCGCAAGATGACCGGCAAGGCCGCGGAATTGGCCGCGATCTTGACGCGTCTTCCCCTGGACACGGACTTCTTCAAGCAAATCAAAGACGACTTGGTGTCCGACGGTCTGTTGTCCGTGGAGAGCCGCCGCTGGATCTGTTCCATCCTGCGGCAGACGCCGCTGCTGGCCCGGCGGAAGGATCTGTGGCAGGAAGTGCAGGCGCACCGGGATTGGTATACCAGGCAACTCATGGACGTGGAGCGACTCGACTTGGCAGCGGCGACCCGCAAGGCCGGCGGCGCCTTGGCGGCGCTATTTGCCGGCTGGCGCGATCCGCTGCTCCGGCGCACCTCCCCGGCGGGGCAGATCGTGTCCGAGGAGGGCGTGCCGCTGCGGGCGATAGTGGCGTACCTGTTCGGCGAAGTCGCCAAGTGCTTCTACCTCGTCCACCACCCGGACGAGTGGATCGAGTACGTCACCCGATCGCAATGCGGCGACCGATGCGTGGATATTGTCCCGGAGCGACTGCCGACGCGGGAAGCAATGGAGGGACAGCTCCCGTGGGAGCAAGGCAGCACCGGGCCGGAGTTGCTGAACCGCTGGTTGGAGCAGTACGGTGCCACGCCGTTCGACTACAACCGGGGACTGGACGACGGGTCCTTGTCCGCCGAGAACCCACCCGAGTTCCACCGATTGGAGGGGTCGAACTTCTTCCGCGGGCTGGCTTTGCTCGATCTGGCCGAGGCCATGCTCAAGCGGGCTTTCGGCCGGGACGCGGTGGCGGTGCGTGTGAATGCGGCGGGACAGGGGGATTACTTCCAAGTACATGTGGATACGCGCCTGGCCCAGCCGGAGGACGTGAAACAGTTTCTTCGCGTGGCATTCTATCGCCGCTTCGGTTTGGCGCCGGCCCCGGAATTCGTGGAGGTCCACCCGGGAGGCGGCGCTCTCGGCGTGCGTCTGAACCGCTACGATGCGCTGCCGCAATTGATCCGTCGGCTCCAAACCCCTTCCGACAGGTGATGTTCGGACTCTCTGGTGCCGAGACCCGGTATCGGCTGCCGGCCCAGGAGCAAGCGGCGTCAGCGGACGTTGGATGCTATCAATTGCCCGGCCGGATGCTACGAGGGGACCTGCGCATCGGCGGCACCGCAGGTGGTGGGGGTCTACTGCTGGTGGGTGGTTGCGGCTTGGTTCCGAGAGCTTTGGCTGAGGCGGGCGTGTCGGGCCGCTTGGTGACAACCACCTTCAGGTCTTGTGCGACAACCAGATGTCGATAGGCAAAGGCCTGCATCATGTCCTCGGCCGGCACGGCTTGTCGAACGATCTCCTGCCCCCCGATCGCGGCGCGACCCTCGACCGTCAGGCTCAGAGGCTCCGCTGGCGCGGTTGCGGGGGCGATGAGCGCCACTTCCACTCTGTCTCTATCCGCTGGCATCCGGACACCCCGCAACACGTAACCCCGCGGGGCACCCTTCAATGACAACATGATCTCGCCGGAGAAGCCGTCCTTGCGCAAGGCGTAGACAGTGAGGGGAGCAGTCCCGCCGGCAACGACGTTGAGCGCAGACGGCGCCACCCACAGATCAAAGTCAGGACGCGGCGGACTGATGCGCAGGCGGTACGCGTACTCTGGTCCCCCTTGGTGCTGTGCGTCACTGATGTGCAGGTAGTACATCCCATCCGCCGGCATGGTGACGAAAAGCAGGGAATCCTGCGCCGTGCGTGTTCAGCCCCAATCCCCTGTCTGTGTGATCGTCGTTGAAGGCCAGTTGTCTCTCGTTTGCATCGGTGAGCCGGAGCACAGAATCCAGCGGGGAATCAAGCCGGCGTGCGTACACCTCGGCGACAACCTGATCGCCGGCGCGGGCGGTAAAGCAGAAGATGTCCTGATCGCCGCTTGGGTCGATGCGACCATTGATGATGATCGGAAGCGTCACAGCCTGAGCCTCCCCAAGCTGATTGTTCGGTTCCTTTTCAAGGCACTCGGGCAGCGTGTCAACCGCGAAGGGCATGTGGTTGGAGACCACATTCCCCGCCCACACGGAGACTGGGTAGACGCCCGGCTTCTTACTTGTAGTGTCCACCGTCAGTTCGTGGGTCGGGAGATTCCACCCCCGGAGAGCAACCGTGGCTTTGTCGCCGATTTGGCACCCCAATGGGAAGATACCCGTCACGAACGGCAGTTCGCCCACCGTGAGGCGGTACACGAAGTCCTGGCGGCCCCGATAGAGTGCATCTCTGATCTCGACTAGGTAGTCGCCGTCCTCAGGGGCCTCGTAATAAAGAACAGGATCGGGATGGAAACGATAGCCATCGGCATACGCCAATTCCTCACCTTGGGAGTTATAGAGGGCCACGGCCGCCTGAAACCAGCCGGGAACGGCGTCGGCCAGATACGGCCTCAAGCTCCGGGCACTGGCGGCGATAACCAACTGTTGTCCCTTGCGTACCGAGAAGCGATACCGGTCCACGTCGGCCGGCAGATACGGCTGATATCGGCGCGCAGCAATCGATCCTGTTCGATACTGCCCGGCACGATCCGACCATTGATGGTGACCGGCACAGTAACGCCCATCGGAGCATCCGCCGTGCTGCCCTTCCATTCTTTTTCGCGAACTTCGGGCAGTTGGCCAATGCAAAAAGTCAGCGGATTGGACAATCCGCCTGCCACCTGCAGTCGCAATTCTCGCTCGCCCGGCTCGGCGTCCGGAGCCACCATCACCAGGCAGGCGACGTTCTCCGAAAGCACCGGGTAGATATTCCTATTGTCATCCGCGTCAAGTCGGGCCCTGATCTCCGCCATCTCCTTGCGGATCGCGGGGTCTGTCTGCTGTTTTTGCAGATCTCGCAGCCGCAGTTGCAACTCGTTCCTCTGCTGCCCCGTGAGAGGCCCGACGTGATCGATCACGGTGACGCGAACGCCCTTGCCGGAGACATACACGCGGTCGGCGCCATCCAGGTACTGTCCCCCAATCTCCACTTGAAAGGCATCGTTCTGCCGGCCCCCGGCGGGATAAACGTACCCGATGTGCGGGCCGCGCGACTGAGCCTGCACCACCGGCACGATGCTTAGGAAGACCACCAGCAGGAGAGGCTCTGCCCGCCGGATTTGACGAATGAACCCGCAGAGAGTACGCGAAAACGCGAACGGACGGCGGAACTTGTACGTTTGGATAGCTAAATGCCACATTACACAAAAAGGCGACATGAAAAAAACCGAAGAGCCGACTCTGCATTGATATGGATTCTTCGGTTTGGAGAGAATCTTCCTATGCTTGACAGAAATCCTGCATGGATGCCTCTCTTACATGATCTCCTTCAGGCGTCCTCCCATCTTTACGCCCTCTGCGGCAGCAGGCGTCACACGAACATCCAAACCCTGAGGGTGAGGCAGCTTGGCGCCGCCGTCGATGCCAAGCAGTTCGTACATACTGGCAATCACATCGCAGGGGTAGACAGGCCGGTCCTTCACCTCCTCGCCCCTTGCATCCGACGCCCCCACCACGCAACCACCTTTGAATCCGCCGCCGGCGACCACGGCCGTGAAGACATTGCCGTAGTGATGACGACCGCCATTCCAAGGCGGCTCCCACGCAATCTTGGGCGTCCGGCCGAATTCGCCGCTCCACCAGACGATGGTACTCTCCAGCAGCGCTCGGTCCGACAAATCCTGGAGGAGTGTGGCCATGCCCTTGTCCATCTCCGGCAGCTTGCGGCGCATGGCCTGGAAGTGCTGCTCGTGGGTATCCCAGCCGCTGTAGTTAATCGTGACGTAAGGGACACCGCGTTCGACCAGCCGTCGCGCAACCAAACAGGATTGACCAAATGTGTTTCGGCCATAGCTGTCCCGCAGCTCGTTCTTTTCCTGCGTCAGATCGAACACCTTGCCCGCGTCGCCCAGGATCAAATCGTAGGCCTGCTCCGCCGCCTGGTCGAAGCTTTTCAAGGCTCCATTGCCCTTCATAGCCTGGCCCAGCGTGTCCACCTTCTGGAGTAACTCCCGACGGTTCTGCTGCTGCTGCTCGGAGATGCCCTGGGCCACAACCCCTTCGACCGCAAACCGGCTCTGTGCGGGGTCACCGCCGGTAGCAAAAGGCTTGTACCGAGTGCCCAAGAACCCGGCCTCCGAGAACCGGCCCTGCGGCTGAGTTAGCACAATGTACGGCGGAATCAGCCCCGTGTATCCGGTATTGTAACCCTTGAACAGCGAGACGACCGCTCCCACACCGGGATACACGTCTCGACCGCCGGGTGCCCGGCCGGTCTGGACCATGTAGGCCGCCGTCTCATGGCCGTTGAGGCCGTGGGTCATGCTGCGAATGATGGCGTACTTGTCCGCCTGCTTCGCCAGCAGAGGAAGCAACTCGCCAATAATGATACCGTCAACCTTGGTGCGGATCGGGTGGTTCAGCGGGCCGCAGTAGTCGTAGCCCGCCGTCGGCTTGGGGTCGAATATATCCAAATGCGATGGGCCACCCCACATCCAGATCTGGATAATTGACTTGGCCTTACCTTGAGGCTTAGCCGCCGCTGCCCCAACCTGGGCACATACCCATACCGGATCGGCCCGCAGCAACGCGGTCGAACCGAGAAGACCATTGCGCAATATCTCACGCCTGGAGATCAATGCATCACTCCGGCCGCAACCTATCGCCGCACTCATATCAGCTCGCGTGAGAACCCTCTACGGCCTGCTTGATCCGCTGAATGTGGCCGCGGCCGAGAGCCTTGACCTCGCAGCCGAGCTCGAAATAGCGGCGAATCTTGTCGTTGGAGAGGATGCCGAAGCAGTCGATCACCGCCAAGGGAGCCCCGGCCCACTGGACAATCTGATCGGGGTCGAGCTTCAGGTAGGGCTCGTGCGGCACGGCCAGGATCACCGCCTCGGCTCCGCGGATGGCCTTCGCCAGATCCTTTTCCACGAGCGTATTGACCAGGCCTTCCTGATTGCGGAAGAACCGCGACCACGAGTGGCCGGGGGCCGGGTACGTGTCCTGTTGCTCCAGTTCATACCAGTGGTCCACGTACGGGTCGTGAATGCGCATCTCGGCGCCCATCTCCGTGAGCTTACGCACCACCATCTCGCTGCCGCTGTAGCGGGTGTCGCCCACGTCCTGGCGGTAGCTGGCCCCGCAGATGATCACCTGGGCCCCGGCGATGTAGCGGCCCATGTTCCGCAGGGCATCGCGGGTCAGTTCCGCCACGTGCAGGCCACGGGTATCGTTGATATTGATGGCGGTTGGCGTGATCTTGAAGACCTCGTCGCCATCCTCGAAGCCCAGGATATGCTTGTAGGCCCAGTAGCCCAGGCCGCCGTCTTTGGGCAGGCAGTAGCCACCGACGCCCGGACCCGGGAAGATCATATTGCTGTGGGTGGGCCGCATCTTGATGGCTTTGATGACCTTGATGAGGTCCACGCCGTTCCGCTCGGCGAAGATGCTCCACTCGTTGAGAAACGCCAGGGTGGTCGCCCGGTAGGAGTTTTCGACGATCTTGGTGGTCTCCGACTCGATGGGCCGGTCCATAACCGTCAGCGGGAACTTCTCGGTATTGAGCACCTCATGGAGGAACTTGACGACGCGGTCGCGGGCCTCAGGGGTGCAGCCCGAGCAGACGCGCCAGAAGTTGCGGATGCTGGAGACGTACTCCCGGCCGGGCATGACCCGCTCGAAGCTGTGGCTCAGCAAGGGGGCGGACTCGATGCCCCGTTGGGCAAACGCCTTTTTCATGATGGGCCAGGCCACGAACTCGGTGGTGCCGGGGGCAACAGTCGTTTCGATCAGCACGAGACATCCCGGCCCGATCTTCTCACCAATCGTCTTCATCGTGGCTTCCAGGGCACTCATTTCCGTCTCGCCTGTACACATGTTGCCCAGATCGTGCTTGGTGTAGTCACACTGGATGTCCACGACCACGCAGTCGGCCAGCTTGAGACAATCGTTGTTGTAGGTGGCCACCAGCGTCTTTTTGTCCTTCACGCAACGGGCGATCATCGGATCGACTTCGGGATCTTCGGCCTTGACGGGGGATTGGCCGCGATTGAGCAGCGGGATCTTCCAATAGCTGCGGGGACTCGGCAGGTCGCAACCGATCACGAACTTGCTGGGTTGACCCGTTTTCTTATCGACCGTATCGGCGATAATAGCCGCCATGACGGAGCCGACGAAGCCGACGCCCATGACCACGACGATCTCCTTGCCCTCGGCTCGGGCCGCTCCGGCGAGATCCTCCAGCCGCTGGAATTCCGCCGCATAATCGGTAGACTTCGGCAACTCGAACTTCTCCCCCGAGGGGCTGACAGAATACGGATTCCCGTCACATACCCTTTTGCCAGGACAGATCGCGTCGGCAACCAGAGCAGAATCATTCATCGGGCCCACGCCCCGATCTTTCATACGACCTCCTCATGAGACCTGCTGCTCAACCTCTGTTCAAGAATATTCACGATCCGCTCCGCGGCCCGGCCGTCCCAGAGAGGCGGGATTTGCGGCGGGCGCAGTTGCCAGTCACAACGTTGCGATAGGCCGCGATGATCCTCTCCGTATTCGTCCCCACCACTTGGTTGGAGCCGATGGTCGCTGTGATGGGACGTTCCGTGTTCTCACGTAAGGTGAGGCATGGCACTTTCAATACGGTCGTTTCCTCCTGAATACCTCCCGAATCGGTCAACACGACGCGAGCCGACGCCTGAAGCTTCAGGAAATCCAGGTAGCCGAGGGGATCGAGCAGATGGAGACATGGCAACTCTTCCAGCCTGCTCTGAAAGCCAAGAGACGCGATGTTCTTACGCGTCCGAGGATGGACGGGAAACAGGATGGGCATATCTCGCTGAATCACAGCGAGTGCATCCAGAATCCGGGAGAAGATGACCGGATCATCCACGTTCGAGGGCCGATGTAGGGTCAAGACGGCGAAGGGGCCGCCATTGAGACATCCCTGTCGGCGCAGGTCTTCCATGATCGTCGATTGCCGCGCCTTCTCTAAATGATGCAACAGGGTGTCGATCATGACGTGCCCGACCATGTGCACTTTGTCCGAGGCTACTCCCTCGGCCAGCAGATTGTCCACGCCCGTCCGCTCCGTGCAGAAGAGCAGATCGCTGATCGAGTCCGTGAGAATCCGATTGATCTCTTCCGGCATCGTGCGGTCAAAGCTCCGTAGGCCCGCCTCGACGTGAACCAGCTTGACTCCCAGCTTGACCGCCACCAACCCGCAGGCGATGGTGCTATTGACGTCTCCGACAACAAGCACCACATCCGGCCGATGCTCCAAAACAACGGGCTCGAACGCCTTCATGATCTCCGCTGTTTGGACCGCATGTGAGCCGCTGCCAACCTCCAGATTCACATCCGGGCGGGGAATCCCCAAGTCCCGGAAGAACAGGCCGCTCATTTTCTCATCATAATGCTGTCCAGTGTGGACCAGTATTGGCTCAATCCCACTGCGCTTACCGTACTCTGCCATGAGCGGCGCGATCTTCATGAAATTCGGGCGGGCACCGACAATATTGAGAATCTTCATGGATTCGTACTCTCATCAACCCATAACCAAGGCCGCAAAACCTCAATCACATAACGGGACTGACTCCGCCGAATCGAACCCCAGACTTCATACCCCAGGCCGGCCGGTGTTAAGAACGCGCCACTCCTCAGGCTGTCCCGTAGTTTGCTGGACCTCTTCCTGGCAAAAGGTCCTTATTATCATAGACCCGCCCCGCCTCTTGCTCAATTACCGCGGCACAGGTGGGTGGCGCACTCAACCTCAGTGGCGTCCTGCCAGAAAGCGGCCCGCCTTCTTCGTAGAGCTTGCTGAGGGTCCTCCAATAACAGATGCCAAAGTCTTCCGGCACTTGCGGCGACGTGCGGTTGCCCCTTCGGTCTTTTCTGCGCCGACGGGACAGGCATCGATCCACTGCTCGGGCCTCGTTATCCACAGGGTAGGATGTTCGGAAGGCGTTGGCCAGGGGGCTCAGCAGGCCGTACAGAAAGAGGCACGTACTAAACATCAGGGGCAGCCATGCCTGGATGCATGCGGCGACAGCGCTGTAGGCAAGCGCGGTCGCCACAACGGTCTGCACGACGCAGGACATGCCGCATCCCGAGAAAACGTCACGAGGTGATCCCTTATCGCTGATGAACAAAGAAGGGCTGCCCAGGAGCATCTCTCGCTCCTGGGCCGACAGGAGATCCGGAAAAAGCCGGACAATCTTGCAGGCGATGCGCCGGTTCCGCAGTTCAATACCGTGCATCCACAACAACACGGCCGTGAGCGTGACGGGTACGTAGTAAGGCCATACCCCTGCGATCCGCCAGCGCGGGCCCCAGAAGCACAGACCCACCAGGACAAATGCGACAAAGACCCTCATCATATTTATGCCCCTGTTGTCCGCAATGAAATGTCCTGTCGTCGCTACCGTCCGTAGTCTGCCTTGACCGCACCAGCGGTCCGCTGCCCGAAATGCGGTTCCTACTGCCGGGCTTGTGTCCCCGCTTGCTCGATGATCCTGGTGATCTCCGAGCGTTCGTCCGGAGTGAAGACGTTCCGCTTGCGGTCGATCTCCAAAGCATTCTGGAGGTGCTGCCTTGCCGCCGGGTGATCGTTCAGTTGCATGCAGATACGCCCCAGATTGAAATAAGCTTTCGCCAGGTCCGGCGTATCGGCGGACAGCTTCTCCACCAGCCGGGCGAAGTCGTTCTTGGCGTCGGCCAGGCGGTCCGGCAGGTTCATCAGAATGGTACCCCTCGTATCGAGAAGATTCAGATCGTCCGGCGCCAGTCGCAGGCCTTTGTTGGCAAGCTCCAGGGCCGCGTCGTAGCGGTGGAAGTGCTCCTGGAGGACCCAGGCCAGGTCATTCAGGGCGTCTGCGACGTTCGGGTGCTTCTCGAGGAATTCCCGGTAGAGCTTTTCTGCCCGTTCGGCGTCTCCGGTCTGATAAACGGCGGCGGCCAACGTGAGTTGTACCTCGCCCGACGTAGGTGACAGAGCCGCGGCGTGCTCGGCGAGCTTGAGTCCTTCCTGCTTGAGTTCCCTCGAATTCAGCGACGTTAGGACGGAGGCCGCGCTAAGAAGGATTCTGAGATCCTGCTCCCGGGCAGAAATATAGGAGGAACTGATCCCTTTGAGCTCCTCCAACCGGTTCTGCCAAACCAACCACCGGAGTCGCGCATGGATGGCGGCCTGACTGCCGGGGTCGGCCTTCTGCGCCAGCTCAATTGCCTGCCGGGACTTGTGCGGGTCGCCGATCACGCGGTACACATCGGCCAAAGTCACCAGCGCCGTAACACTGCCGGCGCCCTTTCCCGTCTGGCAATAAGCCTCCAGTTCGGGTATCGCGGTCTCGGGCTGTCCCATTTGCGTCAAGACATGTGCCCGCGCGACAAGCAGCCCTTCATTTTTCAGGTCGCGGCCGAGCGCGGAGCCGATCCGCTTCGCTACTTCCTGCGACAACGCAGAATCCTTGCCCTTCGTCGCGCCATCGGCGAGTACACTCAAGGCTTCCGTGTTGTTCGGGTCTTGCTGCAGGACCTCACGTGCCAAACGAACGGCCATGGGAATGAACCCGAGAGCCAGCTCCGCCCTGCTTCGAGCCAACAGCAGCGCCGGGTTGTTGGCATTGGACCCCAGGGCCCGAACGGCGTCATCGCATGCCTCCTTGTATTCTCCCTGCTGCATGGCGATGCCAATGAGGCCCAAATGGGCGTTGACCATCGTCGGTTCCAGTTTGACCGCGTCTTCCAGTTTCGCCTTGGCGGCGGCCACCGACTGCGGGGTACGCGTCTCCAATAGCTGGGCCGCCCGAATTGCCAGGAGTTCTGCATCCTGCGGCAGTTGCTGTTCCAGGGCGGAAAGGACGGCCATGGCCTTCTCGCGGTCCTGGTCCTGGCCGCGCACGAAGAGCAGACGCATCAGCGTCCGCTTCAATCCCAGGCTTTCCGGATGGGCCCGCAGACCTTCTTCAATGGCCGCGATGCCTTCGTTCAGCCTTTTGGTCCCCGCATAGAAACTGCTCAGCAGCTCATACCCCGCTTCGTTATTCTGTCCGAAGGTGGTCAGCTTGCGGTAGTCCTTCTCCGCCCGTGCGAGATCGCCCGCCTCCGCCAGGTACACCGCCCGCATCCAATAGGCCGTGAACTCGTTGTGGCCCGCCACGTACTCATCCAGCGTTTGCAGGGCCTCGGCGGCCTTGCCCTCCGCCTTCAAGATGGACGCCTTGACCGCGACCAGCGTCTGGGTATCCGAGGTGATGGCCTCCGCCTCCTTGAGGTACTTGAGGGCCTGGTTGATGTCTTTCGTTTGCTGATAGACCAGCCGGGCCAGTTGGATACGGGAGTTGGCGTCCTTGTCATCACTGGCCGCCCTCAGCTTCAACTCGTCCGTAGCCCGCGAGAAGTCGCCGGCCCCCAAGGCGATACGCACTTGCCAGGCACTGACAAGCTGGGCATCGAGGGCCACCTGTCCCAGTGTCTTCTGCGCATCCGAGAAACGCCCCTGCTTTTCGAGCAAGGCGAGCAATCGGCCCGCGATATCTGCCGCTGACGGGTTGACGCCGAGCGCCTGCCGGCAGACGTCTTCGACTCGCTTGGTGTCTCCGAGCTGCTCGTACATTTGGGTCAGCAGGAGCACGGGGGCCGACCAAGCCGGGTTGGCGTTGATACAGTATTGCAGCAAAGTCTGAATCTCTTTCTGATTCTTGCGCCAATCGTCGGACATAAGCCACAGGGCGGCCTGATGCACACGCCACCACAGCCCCCCTTCTCCCTCGGCCTGCCGCAGCTCGGCGATCAGCTTTTCCGCCGCCGCTCGATCCTCCCGGATGCTGCGAATGCCCAGCAGCAACAGACGTGCCTGAATCTCCAGAGGGTCCTGCGCCGCCATCTCGCGCAGAAGATTTGTCCCTGCCGCCGGATCCCCGTGGATGATTTCCAGGAGGGCCAGCTTGATCGACAGGGACCGTTTCTCGCGATTGTCCGCAATCGTGGTCAGTCCTTGCCGGAGGCAATTGCGGGCAGCGTCATAATCGGTATTGGCCGCATGAACATCGGCCAGCGAGAGCCACGGTTCCGCGGTGTCGGGATGATCCTTGCAGGCCGTTTCGCAGGTGGCAATCGCCTCTTTCATGCGTTTGACGCGGGCATAGTGGCCCACAAGCTGGATTTGCGCCCTCAAGGGATCTGTACATTCCGCGACCGCCAGCTTCAACTCCCTTTCGACGTCCTCCGGCTGGCCCACGTAATCCGCGATGATCGCTTGCAGCAGGCGGATATCGACTTGGGCCAGATTGGCCTGGCGCAGGTCCGCCAGCTCAGCCGAGAGCTTCTTGAGCGCCGCGGTATCGACACCGCCCCGCTGCCCGATCGCCAGATTGATGGCCGCGCCGATACGAAACAGCTTGGGGGCCAGCTCGGCAGGCGCTTGAGATTCCGCCATGCTGGCAGCCTCCATCGCCTTCCTCCAGTCGCCCAGCTTGGAGTATTGCTGCGCCAGCTCCAGCGAGGCCTGCGGGTCCTGGGGATTGAGCCTGTGGTATTGGTTCAGCGCGTTGATCGCCCGGCCGGTCTGATCGGTTCGGCTGTACGCCTCCGCCAGCATTCGCCACATCTCGGCATTGGAGGCATTGCCGCCGGCCGCGTTGGCCAACGTGTCGATGACGGCGTAGGGCCGGTTCTCCGCCCCCGCCACGAGGGCTTGCAGGCCCGCGAGTCCGCCAGGCGGATTGAGCCGAGCCCTCCTGGGCCCGCACGAGTTCCAGGTACTCATCGAGACACCGTCTCGCCTCCGGCGTCTTGCCGGCCGCCACGTAGATCAGGACGGCCGAAGGCAGGACTTGGGCTCGATGTCTTCCCTCCGTAAGCAGACCAAGTGTCTCATCCACCAAGACCACCGCGTCTGCGGCCACGCCTTTACGCATCGAGACCTCAGTACGCAGCAGGAACTTCGCGGCCACCCAGTCATTGGTGTCGAGGAAGTATTGCAGGAGCGTTTCGGGCGTGAACTTGTCCCCCGCGTCCAAGGCGGCGATGGTCCGGTCATACTCCCCGTGCGCCAGCCATTCCGCCGCCAGGTACAGGCAAATCTGCGGATCTGCCGGACCGCGACCGCCGGCCTCCTCCAGGTCTTTCCGGGCCAGTCCCAAGCGCTTCTCATCCTCAGTGCCGGGAATATCGCTGGTCACGCGGTAGAACCGCGCCCGGCCCAAGAGTGCCTCGGCGGACTCCGGAGCGTGCCCCACGGCCTTATTCAGCCATTCCAGGGACACCTTCTTCGCCTCGGCCGTGGTGTTCGGGTCGGGCTTCGTTTTCCCGTCGCCGGCGGCCTTGGCTATCGCGATTTCGGCCATTTTCACACATGCCCGTGCATAGTCGCCCCGCCTGTCCGCCTGGCTCTCGATCCGGCCGATAAACGGCGCCAGCACCTCTTGGGCCTGCGGGCCCTTGTTCAGCCGCAGCAAAGCATCCGCCAGCCAGAGCGGGGCCTTCGGGTCGTCCGAGGCTTGCTCCAGCCGGCTCTGAGCGACAACGGAGAGCTCGTTGTAGTTGCCGAGTGCGTCGTAGAGCTTGACGAGCTTCTCATAGGCGGCGCCGTCCTGCGGGTCCAGTCTCATGATCCGGCGGTACGCCGCAATCGCCCCCGACAGCGTCTTGACATCCATCGGCCGAACGGCAAGGCACGCCTGGGCGTACTTCTTCAGGATCTCGACGTCATCAGGATTGCGGCCGAGGTAACGCCGATAGTTCTTGCTGGCCGTGGGCCAGTCCTGGTTCGCGAAGGCCGCCTCCCCGGTGTCCAACGAGGTTTTGGAGACAATCCGCCGGTTGACCTGGCGGGCCGCGAACACCGACGCCGCGAGCGCTCCCGAGGCTACCACCAAGATCGCCAGCAGTCTGACGTTGATCTTCCCGCGTAGGGTTCGATGGCTCATGGTACAGCTTCTCCAGAATATCTGCTTGTGCCTGATCGGGACACTTCTCCGTTCCATAGAGATAACGGTGTACGATGCGAGGAGGTTGAGTGAATTGGGGCCGCCCGTCCGGAATCCCATGCCCCCCGAAGGTCTCCGGGCTATGCCCTGTCTCCCTGCGCCGTGCCTGAGCCTGGCATATCGGACCGAAACGAGGCCCCAGGCAACGGCATGCGCGTGGATTATCCGACCCTGAGAGGAACGGTCAAGAGACTGGATTCCCGCTACGCCCTTGTGCCAGCAAAGACACCAGGGGCAATGCGACAATATGATCTGCGTTTGCCGCAGGTTATCGGGCCGCACTACCACGGCCCCGACGAATCCCGCGTCCTTCGTGAGCCGCGGAGGCCGATGGCGATTCCCACGCCCGGGACACGATGGTCCTCCCATAGAACGGGAATTGACGATACGCGCTACGTTGGAGACCCCGTCTGCCTTCTTTCTACCTGCGTCAAGAAAGGAGCAAGCCGACCCGGAACGCGGCTGGGTCGCCTCTTAAGCGCATGTCAATTGCCGGCGCACGGTCATGAACCGACACGTCGGCAGTCTGTCGCCGCGGAAGCTGACTCTGCTCGCCAGCGTCGCGTCAGCTCCGGCAGCAGTCCTACGTCACTCCATCATCACCCCGCTACTCCGTTAGCGGCCCTTATCCTCAGCCATATGGAACGCCCCTTCGATCCGAAGAGTCTTCTTCCAGAGCATCCGCTCTCATCGAACTGCCGTATTGCGGTTCTCGCGACTGGCGTCGTGCCGCACAGACTTACGCAGCCGCACGCAAAATCCTAAGCCAAACAGTGCCAGCGCCAGCGCACCCGGGGCCGGTACGACGACTTCGGGGGCCGGTGAGACCGATGCATCCACACTCCCGGAGGTCGTCGTGTAAGATCCTGCACTGAACCAATTGGCGGCCGTGCTCAGTTCCACGAGAGTGCCGACCCATGGCCCCGGCGTCGGGAAGGCCATGCTGGCGGCGGAGCCCAACTGGCCGTTGAACTGATTGTCGCCATGGGCATTGTCGAACGTCACGTCAGAGAGTGTGCCCTGAAAGGTGTTCGCCTGACCCGTTCGGGTCCAGTTGCCCTGGAGCTCGCCGGTGAGCTTATCGCCCGTGGTGTCCGTGAACGTGAATTGGCCGTTTCCGGTCGCGGTCATGAGACCGGCCGAGATGTTGGTCACGGCCATGGAAAGCGAGAAATCGCCCCCCGTGAATCCCAGACCCCACAAGAAGCTTGCCACGCTTGTAGGCGCGGGGTCCAAGTGGCTCACGCTGCCCGTGGTCAGTCCGGCAACCTCCAATGCCCCGAACGTGCCCGTCGTGCCGCCCGGGTCCAGAATGAAGTTCGATTGCACACTGACGACATGGAAGTCGATGAACGTCGCTCTGGCCGACGAAGTCATCAGCCCCAGAATCCCGACTGCAAGCAGCAATAGCAGTGTCTTCTTCATAGCTCACTCGTCTCTCGGGAAAGCCGCCGCAAGCCCGCCCCGACCGTGCCCAAACCGAGGATGCCGAGCAGGACAGCGGCAGGAATTGGCGTCTGAGACACAATCGGATCGACGCTGCCTGAGTTCGTCGTGTAACTGCCGGCACTGAACCAATTGCCGTTCGTGCTCAACTCCTGCATGACGCCGATCCACGGTTGAGGCGCGGAAAAGTTCATGCTGGCCGCAGAGCCCAAGTGACCGTTGAACTGGTTATCGCCATGGGCGTTATCGAACTTCACGTCGGAGAGGGTGCCCTGAAAGATGTTGGCTCCTCCGACCCGCGTCCAGGTACCCGAGAGTTTTCCCGTGATCTTGTCGTCCGTGGTGTCGACGATCGTGAACTGCCCGCTTCCCGTGGCGGTCATGAGACTCGCAGAGATGTTCGTGATGTCCATGGAGAGCGAGAAGTCGCCACCGGTATACCCCAAGCCCCACAAGAAAGCCGCGACGCTCGTGGGTGCGGGACTCTGATGGGTGACACTGCCGATGGTAAGCCCGTCGATCTTCGCTGCCGTGAACGTGCCCGTCGTCCCGCAGGAGTCGAGGGTGAACGTCGATTGAACGCTGCCGAAACCGAAATCGAATAGAGCTGCCGTTGCCGGTGTAGCTCCAACGCCCAAGGCGACAACACACACCAATAGTAAGAGAAGCCGTCCCATAGTCGGGGCCCCAGTAGTAGTTTCGTTCATATGTGACTACGGTGTTCGCGCTTCCCTGAGCGAATCGTCTAATCCTCCATCCAAGATCCACAGTGGGCTGCGCCGCCGCGCCGCCCCACCAATGGAATGTACCTGCAATCAAGTCTGCCGACTGCGATAGGATGCCTAATCGTCACTGTGCCGTTTGGAGTTCCGCCCTATGAGTTTGGACGATCAAGATCGGCAGTCTGGGCCCTCGTCGCCGGGTGGTATTGGCATCCCCTGCCTGCGCGGGGCAGGCTCGTGCCGATACACATAGGCGTCAAGCCCATGCCACGAGGAGTCAGCTCCTCCATCACCCTCCAAACACAGGCGCCGGCCGTTACCGAAGTTGCTCGTCGAAACTCATGAGGCGGGTCCGAGAGTCTTCCGGCGCAGCCGGCTCCATCCCGTCTAACGCGGGACTTCAGATGTCGTCCTGACTGTTTGACCCGCCTGAAGGCGGAACTCCGAACGGCGCTGCGATGAGCTCCCCGTCAGGCGGTCGCAGGAACGCCATCATCGCGTCAACTGCGACCGCCCGACGTAAAAGCTCCTTGGACATGCGAGGGTATTCAGGGCCTCCTACAACGGAGAGCCCCTCATTACACCTTTGATGCCAACCGGTCAGCCTCTCCTTACGAGAGCTTCCGCAATCCCAAGCCCGTGGTACCCAAACCGAGGAAACCGAGCAGTACAGCAGCCGGCAGGGGGACAACCGACGTAGCGTCCGCGTGGCTCACAGCCTTAATGGTGAACGTCCCGATGTCACCATTCTTAAAGCCAAGAGTCACGGACAGCGGAACACTCGAGCCCGAGTCGCTGTCCACTTGAGTTACCGAGCTTTGAACCCCGCTGGTGTTGGTGCTCTTCTTAGTTAGGATGATACTAAGATCCACCGTTGCGTTAGCCACTTCGCCTGGGAGCGGTGCGTTAGCTGTCACCAAATAGTCCGCAAGGGGCGTAAATGTCAAGTTGACGGATTTCGTCGGTGCCCCAGGGTTGCTGAATGCGAAATCCCACGTCTGCGAACTGGTGGCATCAGCACTTGACGACATAGCTCCCGTCGGAGTGGCTGTCGTATGGGCGTATACCGACGGAATGCCTGGCCGTGGCGCTGATACGCCGTTAAGGGATGCCAAAGCCCAAGATGCAGTCCCCGTTTCTTCCGAGTATGATCCGGACGTCCCGGTCGGTGTTCCCTGCCCCGGGACAACCCCGGTGGTCAACTCATACGTGGGCGTTCCGAGAGGTATACTCCAAGTTACGTTATAAACCTCCCCCCACGATTCCGCGGAGGCCGGACCAGCCATAGCCGCGGGGCCAGACACCAGCAGCATCAAAATGCTGATGCAGCAAACTATCAGAATTCTCCTTTGTGTCATTGATCTCTCTCCTGATGAGATTCTTAGGCGAAGAACTCGCCATGTCAACATGCCTCCTTCCGATGATTGTCCCCGCACAAGGCAGACTACACAGCATATCTGCCCTTCCGCCAGGAGATGCGAAACCTCAATGCTTCGCATAGCACTGGCATGCGTGAGACAGTTCTACTGGTGCGACAAACAGGGAGGTCCGCGCGAGGCGAGTATCGTAGGTATGAATTGAGATTTCCGCAGAAGGGAGGCAATGATCCCTCGATAATACTGCGGCCCAAGAGAATCTTGCGTCCTACAGTCCGGCTGAACAAAGCAGCAAACCGGTGCGAAATGGAGATCCGGTCCTATGGCAAGACTGTGGCCGATTTGGAACGGACCAGCGTCATGGTACCAGTCCGGAATCGCACCCAGGGACAATCTGCGGATCGACGACGCGGAGCGGAACACCCCCATGCTGATCAGTCCGCAGAGATAAAGACTTAGACTGCCCCGGCCGTCCGTCAGCGGTGGTACAGCCTGCTCTTTGCACTTCTGGCCCGGATCCGTCTGAGGATTAGGGAGAAAACCCACGCACCGCGGACCCAAACCATGAGAAGCCGCGAGAAAGACGCACGACTGGAAGAGATCTGCGGGCCCCGAATCCGTCCGCTCGCCCGCATAGAGGGCCAGCCGACCTTCTGTATCCCCCTGGCATGGTCGCTTCATATTGGCGTGCACCGCCCCCGTGACGGTCAACGCCAACCCTAAAACCAGGATGATTTTCCTCCATCCGATCATCTGCCCATCACTCCATACCAACACACATTCTCCAGTGTGCCGCAAACAGCCGGCGATGTCAAGAAGAATTCCGAAAAAAACCGCAACGGGCGTCACTTTTCCCGCCCTTCGGGGACAGTCGTCGTAAGCTCAGTTCGCACAAGTTTTTACCACAGAGACACAGAGAGGCCGAGACCAAGAGATACCCGATCAACGCGGCTTGTTCTGTATTACTAATCCGTAAGAGAGGTGATGTAACCCTGCCTGCAAAAGAGTTATGTCTCGCGCAAAGACGCCAAGCTCGCAAAGAATTCGCGTGTGTCCCGTCCTCGGCCTTCCGTCGTCTGTCCTCCGTACCTTGGCGCTCTTGGCGCACTTGGCGAGAGGAACTCATGGTTCCGGCCGAGGACGCAGCCCGAGGCCGGGCTGGGTAATCTGTGGATACCCTTCTGATTTCTTCGGGCGTCGGGCCTTGAGCGACTCCGTCGTACGCGTCTCCGGCACCACCAGTCTCTTCATCAGCCACAACTCGCCAAAGAGGAGCAAGACCGCTATGGGCATCATCACCAAGGCGGCAAAATCATGAAAGAACTTCTCGCCCGCCTGGCTACCGATATGCATCATGACCAACCCTGTCGCAAAGATTCGGACGATATTGCAGATCACGGCGACGGGAATGCTCGACGCGAGCACAATACCTTTTTGCCACCGTGGTCGTTTTGCCATGTACGCCAGGACCGCCGCCGCCATAACGAACGCGGTCAGCATCCGCAACCCGCTGCAAGCCTCCGCCACCGCCATCGGCGTATCGTCATTGAGGAGAACAACATTTCCCTGTTGCTCAACCACAGCCCGCACCGCCTCCAGCAGCACGACCGAGCCGGTCGTCGCCAGACTGTCGCAGCGGCCCGGCAATCGCGTTGTGAACGGCTCCGGGAAGAGGTACCATCAGGAAGAGAAACAACAGTATCCACACAAGTTTTCGGAATACCTTCCAGCCCGCCACCATGAGAACCAAGCCCGCAATGGTAAGCACGAACGTCGATGGCTCCGCCAGACCGGAACGCGAAAAAAAAGTGAGAATAGCCGCACAGCCTCGCAGCAAGACCGAGAACGATTCCTCCCGACCAACACGGCGTCAACGCACAAGTATGAGTTTGCCCTCTATCTCTCCAGGCTAAGAAGATCGCGACCAGGGGGACAAGTTGGCCCGCGGAGTAATCTTCGTTGCTCTGCCATTCATGGAAGAGGCCCGTTAGAACCGACCGATAGGACCACGCCGTGACTGCGAGCAAGACCAATACGGCAAAGATTAAGACCGATACTGGGTGGTCTCAAATCGGTCCTTGCGAACGGTTCGCAGGCGTATGTGCGAATAGCTTGGTAGTGAACCGCTTTCATCAGTATTACTTGTCGATTGACACCGCGCCGGGAGAGGTTCTTCCCCGACCGGTCTCCAAACGATCGAACACGTCCCGTACCGGAGCGGCCGAGTCGGCTGCGAATTCAATGGCAAGGTCCGTCGCTTCGTCAATGGTCAGCGTCTCACACGAAGCCACCACCTGTACTTGGGCAACATAGCCGATCCGCCAAAAGGCATAGCGCAAATCGGAGACGGTCTGGCAGTATGTCCATCCACGATGTAGTAATGCAGAACCACGATCTTATCTGTCGCAGCCAGGGCCCCTCGCGAAAACGCAAAGACAACGCAGGGAAGCGTCTCGCCGTGGGTCAAAGGCAACTTCCGGAGAGACCGACCGGCCCGACTCCAGCCCGCTCCGACGTAGCAGGTGTCAGGACGATGCATGATCAGGTCCCGGGTCCTGGTTCCGCCTCCAACGTAAAGAGTGACCGATTTCGACCCGCGTGAGTACAGACGGTTGATGTGTGCATCCGTATCGGTTCTTCGCACTACGGCTTCGTCGAGGGGGATGTCCCCACCGACCCAGCCGGCCATCTGCCTCGGGACTTCTTCCAACGCGTCGGGAGCAATTACTTGAGTAGTAATGCGCACTCCGAGTCGTGTAGCTAACGTGCCGTAGGCCCAGCCAGAAACATCAGGAGCGTGACGACCATGGCGGCGCAAGTCGATCTATGATAACGGCCCTTTCCTGGCATCACGAGTTCCTGTCCGTCACCCTGTCACGTTCTGAAAATATTAGAAGAGCGCAGCAAAAGTGCGGTAGGCGCCACCACGCACCGCGTCGCACCACCAGACCTCACATGGAAGCCAACGTCGCAGACAGAGTGATCGAATCCGGCTGAGGCAGATCTCTGAGTAATTTGGCGTGCCACCTGTTCCTGGGAAACAACACCACCCACACAGTCAGCAGCATCAGGAACAGATCGAGCGCAACCGACTGATGTTGCACGTACCAGATCTCGAGTTCGCCCTTATAAGCGCAATATCTTCGGCATAGTATTGATGCTGATCCTTGCCGCACTGAGCCAGAATGGAATCCTCATCGCGAAATACGATGGAACCGATGCCGGAAAGACCCGGGCGGACTTTAATGATCTCCCGTTTCACGTACTGCGGGAACACCTCAAAGTGAGGTCTCGCCTGCGGGCGAGGGCCGATAAGGCTCATGTCCCCGAGAAGAACGTTGAGGAGTTGGGGCAGCTCATTGACCTTTGTGGGCGTAGGATCCGGCCGAAAGGCAGAATGTGCGGGTCGTTCTTTGTGGTGAGAAGGCCCCCCGCCATCTTGGGGCTGTCCCTGAGCATCGTGGCAAATTTGTAGAGTCCAAACGTTTGACCACCCTTGCCAACTCGTTCCTGGCGGTAAAACACATACCCCTCTCCAGTGCACCGTAGAATGATCGCCACGGGAATCAGCAAGGGCGACCAGATGACGAGAGCCACTGCGGAAAGCAGGACATCCAATAGGCGTTTCATAATCTCCTCCTCCGATTTCGCGCTACATGCGATTATCCAGACTCTTATGCAACTCCCTATGCTGAAATTCGGGGATAATCTCATTGAACAAGTCCACCAGTTCCTCCTTCGTCCACAATCCCGTGGATCGCATTCGGTCAATTTCTGCGGAGAACCGCCTGAGTTGATCTCCGTTGGAGGGTGGTCCGTTCTTGATAACTCCCACGCTGTGAAAACGCTTCAGGTCGAGGATGTCATTGGCTGTAGTGAACTCCTCGAAGTCCTTTTCGCCGGTTGTGTCGGACTTGAAGAAGTAGCAGGGCCATTGGCCCCTGCTGGTGAGTTTCTCCACGCTGGCCCGCGCCTCGTCCTCAGTTGCGCACTCATGAGGCTCCCAGCCCATTTCCTGCAGGTACCTGCGCGCGATCTCGGCGAACGTAATCAGATGGAGTCGCTCGCTGAGTTTGGGGAAGAAGATGTCCCTGTTGTCTCCCAACAAGCAGGACAAGAGGCATAGCTCCCCCGACTCCTGAGCTGTGATGAAGTACCGCTTGACGTCATAGGGAGCCGACAGAGGCTGCCGTTTGGCAATTCGCTGCGAAAAGCCGTGAAGGAGACTGCCATCGGAGAAGGCGACATTGGCGAAACGGGCGGTCGAGATCGGGATTTGCTGGCTCCAGTGCATCAGATGCAGTTCCATGATCCGCTTGGAGGCGCCCATCATGTTGACCGGATTCGTCGCCTTGTCCGTGGACACGCAGAAGTACTTTTGAGTCCCCTGCTCAATGGCATGGCAGATGGTCCTATTCGTGTTGAGGATGTTCACCTCGATCATCCGCATGAGCGTGTATGGATCGCGCTCGCTGCGGACGTGCTTGAGGGCCGAGAGATTCAGAATGTAGTCGAACGGCCCTTCCTGCCGGAGAAACACATCGAATTCGCGCGAGCCGCAATCAAGGATGAACGTGCGAAACTCCCCCTCAATATAGCCGAGCGAACTGCGCAGATCCCGCACCAGCTCGACCATGTTGTTCTCGCTGATGTCCACGACATAGAGTTTCGGCGGTTCCGTTTGAAAAGCTCCTTCACCACAGCTTGGCCGATCGACCCTGCTCCGCCGACCACCAGAAAGGAACCGCCTCGCACCTGCTCCGCAATCTGCGGTTCCCATGTCCGAAGGTCATCCGCAAACAGCGGCTGATCCCGACCGATCAGGGAGAGACAATCATTCATTGTGCGGCCTCACAAATCCATTTCTATGGACTCGTACGAAGGCATGAGGGCACACGGGTCCCATCGTATTTCGTTAACCCGCACGCTTAGCTGTGGAGATGGCGCACTGCTCCTGCGCCACCACGTCGTACGCTTTCACAACAGAGGAAACGACATATCCCAGTTGTTCTTGAGTCAAGCTGTTGTACACAGGAAGGGTAATCTCATTCTGATACAACTGATAGGCCATGGGATAGTCTCCTATCCTGTACCCTTTGGACTTGAAAAGGGTCAGCATGGGCATCAAGGTCGGGCACTGCCAGGTGTGATTGCGTTTGAAGCGGGCGAAGAGCGCCTGCGCTTTCCCTTCGTCATAGGTTTCGAGCACGGTTTTGATGACGGTCGTGTCGGTGAACGCGTCGTGTCCGGGCCGCATTAACTCGGCTTCACGACTTGAGCACGCCTTCAATACGCCGGTGAGATGTTCGATGCTCTTCTGGCCCGTGTCGGATGCTTCCGCCGCGCTCACCGCATTGGGAACGTGTCCGGCAAACACCATGCCCTGCCGCCTGGCCTCTGCCGCAATGGCGAAGTAAGCATCCCGTGGTAGAAGTGAATAAACTTTTATGAAGTCCGAGCCTTCCCGCTTTGCCGTCATGACCGCCGCGCGCCCCTCTTCGGCATCCTTGGCGGTGATCGAATCAGGCCAGACGGGCTTCGGCCCGTCAATGAGCCGGCCGGCCGCCACAATACGCGGCCCGGGTTGGCCGCTTGCGATGGCCTTGCGCTCCGCCACGATGTTCGTCATGTTACCGAACATATCCCGCACGCCGGTGACTCCGTTGGCAATGCACAATTCCGAGAAATGCGGAAGCTCGGACAGGTGGACGTGCATGTCCCACAAGCCGGGGATGAGAAACTTTCCGGTGCCATCCACCACCAGTGCGTTCGCCGGCAATTTCACCCTGCCAGATTTGCCGACCGCGTCAATCCGTTCACCCGCGACCAGAACGGTTTGATCCGTTTTCGGTTTTGCGCCTGTGCCGTCAATCACGGTCACATGCGTTACCGCGATGGTTTGCTGCGCTCGTGCCGCCAGCGACAACAGTGCGCCAAAGACCAGCACCAACGCGATGGACAAACAGCCTTTCATAATTCTCCTTTGAAGGCACGGTCGAGGACGGCAGGGAGCAGGGCATCTAACTCGGCGGCGGCCTGCCCCGTGTTCTTTACGGCGGTCTCGGTCCCGCCACGGCGGGACGCTTCAGAGCGGCAGCGGTTCATAATTCTCCTTTAAATGCTCGATCCAGAATGGATGGCAACAATGCCTCCAATTCCTTGCTTGTTTGCCGCTGCAGTTCTTTTAGCGTGTCCACCTCCGCCTGCAACGCGTCCAGCTCGGCCACGATCCGGCGCTGTTCGTGGAGCGGTGGGACGGGAATCAGCATCGGATTGATTTTCTTCTGTGAAACAACTGGCTGCGCGGCTTGGTTTGCCTGTTGTCGCAAATCCAATGTCGTCAATGCGTGAACCAGATAGGGCGAATACAATTCGGCTGATATTTCGGTCAGGTAAAGAGCGTTGTCAGTGACCCACGCCTTCGGCTCAGTCACAAAAACGCAGCCGCAACGTGCCCCGACGCGACCAATCACAATTTTAGGTTCTTCAAACAGATAGCGCGTGTAACGTCCGTTGAAGCCGCCACCCCCATAAACCGGATAAGGTG
>CAVVRJ010000047.1:0-47007 GCA_963750205.1 uncultured Planctomycetota bacterium | reverse complement strand
TGGCGAAGGAAGTCGCCGCTCAGAAGTGGCGTTTACAGGAGGAAGCTGACGCACGCGAGCAAGAACGACGGCTGGGGTTATCCCTCTGGCAGACGGAATACCTGAGCTTTCTGCTCGGGGCCCTCTTTGGAGACGGCGGGATGTCTTGAGGAAACCCCATCGGGCAGGCCGGAGGAGGCGGGATTCGAGCAGGGGGTGGTTTCGCCACCAAAGGAGGTGAGGCCTATGAGATGAGGAATGTCGAGCGAGGAATGGAAAGGAATGCCTAATCCACCGAGACGAAGAGAGGTTTTGAAAATGAGACTTTCAATCTGGTGCGTGTTCATTGCAGGGCTGCTACTTGTTCCAAATGGCGCGTTGGCTGAACTTATCCCTGAAACCGCTATTGACGCCAATGATTGTACCGGTGATGCGAGCTTCAGTGGCGACGCTTGGAGTCACGATGTGTCAGCTACGGGAAGCGGTGAGCAGCCCTATCTCTACGGCCTTTGGGGCGGGGCATGGAAGCTGGGTAACCACAGAGGCGGGCTACTTTAGCTGGAGCTGTTCTGGGTCTGCCAGCGGCCACGTGGCTCTTTCCTTTTCCCCACCTGCTGCGGCGCTTTGGGCTGCAGCCGGTGGAACGGCAGGCATAACATCTGACGTTTTTGGCAGCAACGGGGTCGCGGCTCGGGCAGGCCTGGGGCTTTATGGAGATTCTGGTGACTACAATGGAGCGGACGACCCGCCAGGGATCTGGATGGGCGGGGCCGCCTGGTTCGGTTCTTATTCGGGAGTGGGTGCCGGCCATAACGCCTACGCCGGAGCAGGGGCCTCAACGCCTGCTGGCGGCGTCGCCACTGCCAATGGGAGCGGCAGCGGCAGTTGCGGCATGGAGATATAACCGAAAGTCGTGGATATCTCGCTTGAGGATGCATCCGGAGGGCAGTGACGCATGTTGGTCGTTTGCACGGGTCAATTCGCCGCTTCGTCGGCACCGCGCGGTTTTCCCGGCGCGGGCAGGGGCACTGTCCTCCTCCTTTTTCTCCTGATGGGGCATCCGGGCCTATGGGCCCACGGAGATAGGTGCACCGATTTTCGGGTTTTCGAATTCAGATGCGGATTTAACCTCCCGGTAGGGTCAGGCCATATCAATGGGTTGATGGCCTCGGAAGGTGCCCGCCGGCCATCGCCATTTACTGGATTGAACCCACCATGTTCTGTGAGGCCGAGGCCTTCGTTCGTTACAGTGACTTCATCTTCGACGGGGAAGCAGTCAATTACTGGATTCACGGGATGACGCGACCTGCGCTCTTCGGTTTGCGGGATGCGCAAGGCGACCTGTCCTTACCCGAGCAAGAGACGCCCGAGTCTGTTGTTCGTTCAGCCTTAGGCGTCGTGAGCCGCCTCCGCGGAGTGCCCAGAAACGGGGATATCCCCTTGGAGGTTGATACCTTCTTTGTAAGGAGCCGCGATCAACCTCAGTACAATTACGACGCCTTCTCCGATGCGACAGTAGGAAGCTGGCCGGTGGCCGGGGCCAATTCCGTCGCGCGGGTTCTGAATGCGCTGCCCTTCGGGAGGGAATACTCGAAGAACACGCGGGCCGATGGAACGTTGGTCTGGTGTGCGAAAAAGGGCTCGAAAAGTCTGGCGGTCACCACCGTGGCCGCTCAGAAGTGGCGTTTACAGGAGGAAGCTGACGCACGCGAGCAAGAACGACGGCTGGGGTTATCCCTCTGGCAGACGGAATACCTCAGCTTTCTGCTCGGGGCCCTCTTTGGAGACGGCGGGATGTCTTGAGGAAACCCCATCGGGCAGGCCGGCAGAGGGCGAGAATCGAGCAGGGGGTGGTTTCGCCACCAAAGGAGGTGAGGCCTATGAGATGAGGAATGTCGAGCGAGGAATGGAAAGGAATGCCTAATCCACCGAGACAGAAGAGAGGTTTTGAAAATGAGACTTTCAATCTGGTGCGTGTTCATTGCAGGGCTGCTACTTGTTCCAAATCGCGCGTTGGCTGAACTTATCCCTGAAACCGCTATTGACGCCAATGATTGTACCGGTGATGCGAGCTTCAGTGGCGACGCTTGGAGTCACGATGTGTCAGCTACGGGAAGCGGTCAGCAGCCCTGTTCTTAGGCCTTTGGGGCGGGGCATGGAAGCTGGGTAACCACAGAGGCGGGCTACTTTAGCTGGAGCTGTTCTGGGTCTGCCAGCGGCCACGTGGCTCTTTCCTTTTCCCCACCTGCTGCGGCATTTTGGGCTGCAGCCGGTGGAACGGCAGGCATAACATCTGACGTTTTTGGCAGCGACGGGGTCGCGGCCGGGAGGCCTGGGGCTTTATGGAGATTCTGGTGACTACAATGGAGCGGACGACCCGCCAGGGATCTGGATGGGCGGGGCCGCCTGGTTCGGTTCTTATTCGGGAGTGGGTGCCGGCCATAACGCCTACGCCGGAGCAGGGGCCTCAACGCCTGCTGGCGGCGTCGCCACTGCCAATGGGAGCGGCAGCGGCAGTTGCGGCATGGAGATATGACCGAAAGTCGTGGATATCTCGCTTGAGGATGCATCCGGAGGGCAGTGACGCATGTTGGTCGTTTGCACGGGTCAATTCGCCGCTTCGTCGGCACCGCAGGTTTTACCCGGCGCAGGCAGGGGCACTGTCCTCCTCCTTTTTCTCCTGATGGGGCATCCGGGCCTATGGGCCCACGAAGATAGTGCACCAGATTTTCGGGTTTTCGAATTCAGATGCGGATTTAACCTCCCGGTAGGGTCAGGCCATATCGATCGGTTGATGGCCTCGGAAGGTGCCCGCCGGCGCATCGCCATTTACTGGATTGAACCCACCATGTTCTGTGAGGCCGAGGCCTTCGTTCGTTACAGTGACTTCATCTTCGACGGGGAAGCAGTCAATTACTGGATTCACGGGATGACGCGACCTGCCGCTCTTTCGGTTTGCGGGATGTCGCAAGGCGACCTGTCCTTACCCGAGCAAGAGACGCCCGAGTCTGTTGTTCGTTCAGCCTTCAGCGTCGTGAGCCGCCTCCGCGGAGTGCCCAGAAACGGGGATATCCCCTTGGAGGTTGATACCTTCTTTGTAAGGAGCCGCGATCAACCTCAGTACAATTACGACGCCTTCTCCGATGCGACGGTCGGAAGCTGGCCGGTGGCCGGGGCCAATTCCGTCGCGCGGGTTCTCAATGCGAGCTGCCCTTCGGGAGGGAATACTCGAAGAACACGCGGGCCGATGGAACGTTGGTCTGGTGTGCGAAAAAGGGCTCGAAAAGTCTGGCGGTCACCACCGTGAGTGTTAGGCGCATTGCATGTCCTGATAAGAACTACAGCCGCACCCTTCGATGCGCAGACTTTGGGTGAATGGGAGCTTGTCCCGGAAGCATACCGAGCCTACTGGTCCTTAGACCTAACCTGCGCAACTGAGCAAGTCGCCCGAGGTACGTTCTTCCAGCCGGTCGCTCCACGACAAAATAGGCGCTACCTGCTGAATAACCAACAGCCACCCGAGGTGGGCCGGGCTCTGAATCGACTCCGCTTCAAGACAGCCCTGATGACTGGTGACAGCAATTGTGTCTGGCAATCCGCGAAGGAGGCGATTGCGGGACTTTGCCAAAGTGAGGGCGTACCCAAATCTCAAGCCTTCTTCGAATTGGGCGGAATGTCAGGCGCATCCAGAGAGAATATCCCCAGGAGATGGAAAAGGGCCTCCGTCCCCTGGTGGCTCAGATGGTCCAGAATGGCGCACGAGAAACGAGTCCTGATTTAGACACGTTCATGGCTGAGGTCGCAAGCAACGGTTGGTTCACCTATGGCAGACTGCTTCTTGCCGAGCTTGCCCGCGAGGGCCTGATTGAGGAACGCGCCGCGGATTCTTTGGCGGTGAGACTCGAAACCTCAAAGATGGCCCGGGAATCGCGCCTCCGGATCCTTGCGAGTCGACGCCCAGCGTAAGGCGGTATCTTTCCCAACTCGATGCGCCGCCTCCGGAGGGAGCGCTCGAAATGAGCGACATTCGCCACATTCTCGACGAAGGACTCACGAAGGTCTGTGCGCAGGGAGCCTGCCAGGCGGAGGATAAGCTTGTCAGCGATGTGGTTCGGTCCCTTCACCTCATCGTCGGGGATGGGCCTTTCTGCGGTGATCAGACCCGGCTCATAGAATCGCTCGCGCCTCGCGGATCTCTCCCTTGTGGTAGAGAAAACTAAGGAGCCGATTGATACGATTCTGGCGACGTTTCTGGCGTTGTCTTTCTGCGATATCTCTACGCCGGAGGATCACGAGGTCCTGTTATCCCAGATTGACAGGATTTCCCAAGAGCTTCAATTTCAGGTCAACTCCCTGCTAAAAGCACGAGGCCTCGACTCTATGGTTGGCCCCAACGATGTCCAGGACGTTTTCCTCTTTCATGAGGGCACCTTCCGTCGTTACGTGGCGGATCCGCTCTGGCCGGCTTTCAAATTCCCTCTCACCATCGGTGAAGAGGTCAGACTCGCGAGCAAGCTCAAGTTACGCCTCGCACCACTGGAGAAGTTTCTGGATGACGTCTACCTTAAGTTCAAGTATGCAGGACCCAGTTCCCAACTGAAGGACAGGACGATCCGGGAGATCTCGCGAGTTGCCCAGCAACTTCTACCGGAGACGGCCTTTCTTGCGCAATCGCCCCCTATCCCGGCGTCTTTTGCCAATACCGCGGTGGGTATGGGTTCACGGCCATGATCAAAGGACCGCTTTACCAGGAGGGCAATCGGCCCAGGGAGAGGTTCCGAGCGATGAAGTACTTCCACTTGGGCGAACGAATTCGGGGAACCGTCGTACAGGAACGGGAACTCACCAGGCCCCGGGAAACGCCCGAGAGTCGATGAGAAACGTCCAAAAGCGACCGAGATTTAACGGGAGATCACCCTATGAGTCGGAAAGAAACCAAAGCAAATCTCACAGTCCCTGCGGGAGTGCTTGTGGCCTGATTTCGAGGCGCATGGCCGCGGGAGCCTCGGCGCTGGCGTTCCTCCATCTGCTGGCACGTTCCACTTTTGGTCAGGATCGCGAGGAAGCTCTGAAGCAGGCCCGGGAGAGATTACAGGGAGCGACCCAGGAGCAGATGCACCAGGCCGGGGAGGCTAGGCTCCAACGAATGCAGGAGAGGATGGACCCAGAGCAGAGGGCCTTCTTTGAGCAAATATGGAACGCCGACACCCCGGAAGAGCGGATCAAGGTCACGCAGGACTGGCAGCTTCGGCAACTCCTGGAGAGGCTCAAGAGAGAGTTGGGACTCTCGCCGGAGGAATGGTCGGTTGTTCAGCCGCGTATCGTGGCCGTCTATCGCCTGGCACACCTGCAGGCGTCCTCTGGCAAAGAGGATATCGAGGGACTGGCCTCGGTGACTCAGAGATTGAACGAACTGCGCACACTATTGGCCAACAAGGACGCGAAGCCTGAAGAAATCAAGGCTAAGCTGACGGCATGCGGCTCGCGAAAGAAAGGGCTACCCAAGAGCTCGCCAAGGCCCGGCAGAACCTGCGCCAGATCATGAACATGCACAGGAAGCGGTGCTGGTTTTGAATGCCCTGCTGGACTGAGCCCTGCACAAGGCGCCTCGTCGGCGCAAGCAAATCACCAGCTAATCCAACCGTCAGTTCTCCCCTTTGTGTGCACTCAACGCGTGGATTAAGAACCCACCCTACGAATGATTCGTTCGGAGTTCCGCCTTCAGGCGGATAAGACCGGTCCTGCCCGCGTAAACGCGGAACTCCGAACTCAGCGTTTCACGCGGGCGTTGCCTTGCCAGATGCTCCAGATCTGCTCTTCGTCGGCCGGCTGGGCGTAGTCGGTCAGGAGCGTGACGACGAGGGCCCCGGTGGCCCAGCCGAACTGGACCCACTTCTGCGGCTCCCAGCCGCGCAGGATCGCGTAGAGCATGCCGCCGACGAAGCCGTCGCCGCCGCCGATGCGGTCGAGCACGCCGATCTCGCGCGGCTCGACGACGTGCCAATTGCTCCCCTCGGCCATGACGGCGCCCCAGCAGGTGCGTGTTGCCGCTGACGACTTCGCGCAGCGTGGTCGCGAAGACCGAGGTGTTGGGGTAGGCCCGCTTGGCCCGGTCGATCATGCACTTTGAAGCTGTCGATCTTGCCCGCCAGACCCTTGCCGCCCGCCTCCGGGCCTTCGATGCCCAGGCAGAGCTGGAAATCCTCCTCGTTGCCGACGAGGATGTCGGCGACGGACGCGATCTCGTGGAAGATGCTCGCGCAGCTCCTTCTCCCGGCCCTTCCAGAACGAGGCCCGGTAGTTCAGGTCGAAGGAGATGCGCGTGCCGTACTTCTTCGCGGCCCGGGCGAGCTCCAGGCAGAACGTCCCCGTATCGGGCGACAGGGCCCCGATCAGGCCCGACAGGTGGACGATCTGCACGCCTTCGCGGCCGAAGATCCGGTCGAGGTCGAAGTCCTTGACGTTCAGCGTCCGGCCGACCTCGCCGGCGCGGTCGTTGGACACGCGCGGGCCGCGCGAGCCGTAGCCGCTGTCGGCCAGGTTGAACTGGTGGCGGTAGCCCCAGGGGCCGCCTTGATCGACTTCCTTGCCCTCGTAGTCCATGTGCCGGCCGGCGAGGTCGTCCTTGATGAAGCGGGCGATGGGGCTGCCCTTGACGAAGGTCGTCAGCACCTTGACCGGCAGCCCGAGATACGACGCGACGCTCGCGACGTTGGTCTCGGCGCTGGTCGCCTGCATGGTGAACCGCCGGCTGCAATGGAACGGCTGGCCCTCCTCCGGCGTCAAACGAACGCCCATGCTGGTCGGCACGAGCAACGCATAGCGGCAATTCTTCTTCAATTCGAGGCTCACAAGGATCTCCTCTTCCGTAGGGTGGGCTTGAGCCCCAGTTCCGATGGTCGGATCTCGCGCATGCGTTGCCCACCGGAAGCTGCATCGCGTGGAAAAGCGGTGGGGCAAGCCCCACCCTACCACTCTCAAAGGTCCCCATCCATACCAAATCTCGCCGGAGACTGCAACCAACCTCATTGGGGGTCGGCCTGGTAATACTTCTCCAGCAGCGGCCGGTACTTCTCCATGAGGGTCTTGTTCATGTCCAGCGGCGGCTGGGCCTCCGGCGGCAGGAAGGACTTGTAGGGGTGCTTGGGACTGTAGGCGGCGAATTCGTCCTTCGCTTTCTGCAGGACCTCCGGCCGGGTCAGCAAATCCACGGCGGAAGCGGCCATGGCCTTGGCCCCGGCGTTCAACCCTTTCCACGCGGCGGACGTGCAGTTGCAGGTGACGCAGGACCAGTGGTGCCCGAGCATGCCCGGCACCTCGCCGGGGAAGCGGATCGTCGCCGTCGGGACGATCAGCGTCACGTCCCCGTGGTCCGAGGCGCCGCCGGTCGTCATCACCGGCTCCGGGTCTTTCAGTTGGTTGACGTCCGCCGGCATCCCCTTTTCCTCCTTGCCCAGGGTCTTTTGCAGGGCCCGGGCGAACGCCTGTTCTTCCTCGGTCCACTTGGGCATCCCCACCAGCTCGATGTTCTGCTGGTACAGCTCCGCCAGGACCTTGTTATGGTGGCACTGGTGAATGGCGGACAGGCACCGCACCTCCGCCAGTTCCGTTCCCGTGGCCAGGGCGGCGCCTTTGGCGCAGTTGACGACGCGCTGGTACATGTCCTCCAGCCGCTCGTCGGTGTTGCGGAGATAATACCAGACGCTGGCCCGGTCCGGCACGACGTTCGGGGCCTCGCCGCCTTCCAGGATGACGTAGTGCATGCGATGGGTCAGGTGCAGATGCTCGCGCAGGTAGTTCGTCGAGACGTCCATGATCTCCACCGCGTCGAGGGCGCTGCGGCCGTCCCAGGGACTGCCGCCGCTGTGGGCGGTCTTGCCCTTGAAGACAAAGACCAGAGAATACACGGCGGTGCCCGTGACGCCGTAGGCCGTCGAGAACTCGCTGCTGGCGTGATTGTTGATGATCGCCTCGACGCCGTCGAACAGGCCGGCCCGCACCATGTAGGGCCGGCTGATGAGCGTTTCCTCCGCCGGCGAGCCGAACAGCTTGATCGTGCCGGGCAAATGGTACTGCTCCATGCAGCGCTTCACGGCGATCGCGGCGGCACTGGCGGCACTGCCCATGAGATTGTGGCCGCAGCCATGTCCCGGGGCGCCTTCCACCAGCGGCTCCTGGCGGGGGACGCCGGCCTTTTGCGAGAGCGTAGGCAGGGCGTCGAATTCGGCGAGGATGCCGATGACCGGCTTGCCGCTCCCGTAGGACGCGACGAAGCAGGTGGGCATCCCGGCCAAACCCGTCTCCACGTGGAAGCCCTCCTTCTTCAGGGTCTGGACGAGCAGGGCGGAGGATTTGAACTCCTGCAACCCCAGCTCGGCGTACCCCCAGATCGCCTCCGCAATCTTGCCGAACTCCTGGACGACGGCCGGCTGGCTGAGCCAGTCCAGCACGAATTTCTTCTCGGCACTGACGCTGGGCCCACTCGGGCGTTCCGCGGCCCCCGCCAGACCGGAGCAAAGCACCACGACCATTGCGATGAGAACGTTTCTTGCTTTCATATCCACTCCGAGATTTCCAAGGTTCCCTTCCGGCCGGCGGGCTCCCGCCATTACCTGCCACGCGGCGCCGGCCGTCTGCATTATACGAGTTCCGACAAGATTCGTGCGAGGTGGGGACGATGGCATCCCGAAGTCGCCCGAAAATCTGGAGATAGTTAGCCACAAAGGGCGAGTGCCGTCCCCTGGGTGCCAAGGCGGTGTCGTCTTGTTTCGCCTTGACTTTCCAGGCGGGCCGCCCACACTACCAGGATTGAGGAGATTACTTTTCACGAACGCCACTGCAGCGAGTGGGCTGGCGGCCCGGGAACCCGCAGCGGCCAACCGGGATGTACGCCTTTGGACGGTGCATGGGACCAAAGAAGATGAGACGGTACTCGAGAACAGGCGACTTTCTGAGACCCGCTATCCGTGTTATTGCAGTTGTCCTGATGCTTGCGACAGTCGGCGGTTGTACCTCCAAACGTCAGAAGTTGCTGTGTGACACAGACTACGAGGCTGTCCTGAGAGCCTGTAGGGAAGTCCTGGATAATGCATCGGCTTGCGGTCTGAAGGTCGGCGGCAAGTATAACATCCGATGGACCCCTCGTAGTCCAGAAGGTGCGAAATTCCCTAAAGCCATCTTGGACGTTGCACCGGGCCAGGTTCAGATACGGTATGAGGGGTGCCTCATCCTGGTGATGCATGGAGCCTTCGATCACTTCGGGCTGATTGCCTATTCCAAAAGCTTCAAGGAGCCGTATCCCGGCTTTAAGTACGGAGCGAGAGAGATCGTCGAGGGGCTTTGGTACTTTGACGATGGGTACCGCGACGACTCTCCGAGATTTAGGAAGAAGATCGACGCATGGATAGAAGAAGGCAACAAGAAGACGCATCAACAAGGGGCGCATTGACATCGGGGGGGCGAGACCAGGGAGGCCACCTATTTGGGCTCGCGACGGGTGGCATCGACAATTCCTCGCTTCGCAGGAATGACCTGACCCCGCGGAGGCGGGGGTCGTTTGTCGGTGCCCATCTGCCGGACGGACCCCTTGACGAATCCTCGGACAAACAAGTTCGTCCGGGCCACCCAACATGGGTGGGCTTGGTCGCTCTTCTGGGGACTTGCACGAGCGAGAACACATCGCCCGGGATAGCACATGGCGCGGCGGACTCTATTTGATGTACGAGCAGCAGTAGTCCGTTACGGCGGTGACCTTGAGGTTGAACTTGGACTGGGGCGGGACTTCGAACTGCGCGCCGGCCCTGATCTTCTTCCAGGCTTTCGCGCCGGGCAACTGGACCTCCAGGGCGCCGGCGAGGATCTCCATAACCTCTTTGTCCCCGGTACTGAACGTGTACTCGCCGGGCAGCATGATGCCGAGCGTCTTCTTGGAGCCATCCGGGAACAGGACCGTCCGGCTGGTGACCCTGCCGTCAAAGTACACGTTGGCCTCTTTAACCACCGTCACATTCTTGAATTCGGACATGCGCTGCCATCCTTTCAAAGCCGCCTTGCCTGCGGGCTTTTTGCGGCCCATTATCGCGGGACAGGCGGACAAAAGCAAGAACCTGGTTTGTGGCAACGCGTGCGTCGCCCCGCGCAACGAAAAGGGCCGGCGTAGGAGCCGGCCCTGGGTGTTGATCGGGAATCGGAGGAAAAGCCGTCAGAAAGCATACTTCAAACTGACGCCCGCCCAGAACTCGTTGTCGGGATTGACGGTCTTCTCGAAGGAGAACTGATAGTACACATACGGCGTCAGGACGATGCTGCGGCCGGGGCCGAAGGCGAAGTCGGTCGAGGCCCCGAGGACCGCATCGGAGATGCCGGGGTTCACGTTGGTGCCGAACGGCGACACGCCGCTGTTGTAGACCGCCTCGGAGTGCAGCTTGATCACCTGCTCGTCCATCGAGGGAAGCAGGGCCGGGAGCGTGAAGGCGTAGTCCAACATGGCGATGTGGAACATGCCCGTGGAGTTGTGGTTGAAATCGGGGTTCATTGGACTGGGCCCAGTGATTCTTCGTGCCCCCGGCAACATGTAGGCGAAGACGTAGCTCGGCTGCAGGCCCTTGATCGGCAGCAGATTCGGCCACGAGAGGACCAGGTGTCCTTCCATCATGTCCTGGGTCAAGCCGAAGTTGGGCTTGGGATAATAATAGTAGACGTACCCGAGCTGGTAATTCGTGGCCAGCGTCTCGCCGGCGAACAGGCCGTTCTGATAGTAGAACGTGCCGTCCCACCGCTGCAGCTCGCCGAACCCGTCCGAGAGGCTCTGATGCCCGACGGCACTGACCCCGAAGCCGGTGTCGAACAGGTTCAGATCGGCCATGGCGTGCAGGGCGGCGCCGTCGCGAAAGATATCGAAGCCGCGCCAGACGTACTGGCTGTCATACGACGACGCCCACCATGGCCAGCGGGCGCTTTTTGGTTCTCTGACGGACTCGCCTTGCGATTCCGCCGCGACGGCCGTGGCCGCCGCCAGGAGCATAACCGAGAAAACCACGCGTTTCATGGCGTCTCTCCTATTTATCTACTCTCCGAATTACCAGCGACCCGTCTTTCGCATCGCGGCCGTGCGGGAACTTGTCGAGCTCCTTCGTGTACTTCAGCAGCTCGTTCTCCGGCAACTCGTAGTCGTGGAGCTTGCCGGACAGGTAGCTGTCGTAGCCCACCAGGTCCATCAGCCCGTGGCCGCTGTAGTTGAAGAGGATCACTTTCTTCTTGCCTTCTTCGCGGGCCTTCACGGCCTCCTCGATGACGGCGGTGATCGCGTGGCTGGTCTCCGGGGCACAAATCGCCCCCTCGGTCTGGGCCCAGGTCATGGCGGATTCGTAGCACTTGGTCTGCGGGTAGGCCTTCGGCTTGAAGAGTCCTTCCACGATGCCCTGGCACACCAGCGGCGCCATGCCGTGGTAGCGCAAGCCACCCGCGTGAATGGGCTGCGGCACGAACGCGTGGCCCAGCGTGTACATGGCCAGCAGCGGCGTCATGCAGGCGGTGTCGCCGTGATCGTAGCGGAACGGCCCGCGGGTCATCTTCGGGCAGGCCGCCGGCTCGATGGGCATGATTTCGATATTGGCGCCGTTGATTTTATCAGCCGTGAACGGGAAGGCCAGTCCGGCGAAATTGCTCCCGCCGCCGGCACAGCCGATGATGATATCCGGCAGCTTCTCGCCGGCCGTCTGCAACTGCTTCTTGGCCTCCAGGCCGATAATCGTCTGATGGAGCAGGACGTGATTGAGCACGCTGCCGAGCGAGTACCGCGTCTTGCCCGAGGGGTCGGTGACGGCCGCCTCGATGGCCTCGCTGATGGCGATGCCCAGGCTGCCCGGCGTGTCCGGCATCTCCGCCAAAATCTGTGCGGCCGGCGTTCGTTTCCGTGCTCGGGCTGGCGATGCACTTGGCGCCCCAGACCTGCATCATGAGCTTGCGGAAGGGCTTCTGGTCGAAGCTGATCCGCACCATGAAGACCTTGCATTCGAGCCCGATCAGCCGGCAGGCGAAGGCGAGGGCACTGCCCCACTGGCCGGCGCCGGTCTCCGTCGTCAGCCGCTGGATGCCGGCCTGCTTGTTGTACCAGGCCTGCGGGACGGCCGTATTGGGCTTGTGGCTGCCCGCCGGGCTGACGCTCTCATCCTTATAATATATCCGTGCCGGAGTCTTCAGATGTCTTTCGAGATAGACGGCCCGCCGCAGCGGCGTCGGACGCCACCGGTAGAGGATATCCAGGATTTCCGGCGGGATGTCGATCCACCGCTTCGTGCTGACCTCCTGCTCGATCAGGTTCATCGGGAACACCGGCGTCAGCATGTCCGGGGACACCGGCTTGCCGTCCGGCCCCAGCGGCGGCAGCGGCGGGGTCGGCAGGTCCGCGGCCAGGTTATACCATTGCCGGGGGATGTCGCTCTCTTTCAACTGAATCTTCTGCTCCATGCTATGGTCTCCAACCTAATTCGTTTCGGTGTGAATATGCGCACAGTAGAGCCTTTGGGCATCATAGTTAGTCGGCCGTTCGGGGGCTGTCAAACAAAAAAATCCCCGCGGATTATGGGAGCGGCGTCGATTTTTCGATATCGGACGTAGGGTGCCGATCGTCAGACGTCCCTCGGTTGCGCAGGCTCGGATCGGTTGCGTCCAAAGTCACGCGGCGTCCCACCGACGCTTCACGCAACCGCCCGACGAAACGAGCGTCGCAAGCCGCTGGACGTCCTTACCAGATCAGAAGACGATGGCCGCGTAGCCGACGCTGTCCCGGCTGGCCGTCCCCATCTCGCGCAGCATGACCTCGTTGCTGTTGGTATGGGCGAGAAGGACGCCCTTTTTGGCGCCGAGCCGCTGGGCGGCCGCCACGACCGCGGCGGCCGCTCCCGGCCCGCAGGCGTTGCCATTCTCCAGAGCGTTGGCGAGCAGACGCTCGGGCTCGAGGGCCAGGGCCAAGTCGATGAACTGCCGATCGTTGACCTCGCTGGCCCAGGGCAGGGCCTCCGCGCCGACCCCCATGGGCGTGAAGCCGTAGCGCGGACCATAGTGCGTCAGATCGGTCGAACCGAGGCAGACCACCGTCGCGCCGGCGGCCTGCACGCTCTGCGCGAGGGCTGCGCCCAGCGGCAGTGCGGACTTGTTCGGCGGTACGATGATCGGCACGATCCGAGCGTCCGGAAATAGATGCTGCAGGAAGGGGACCTGCACCTCGATGCTATGCTCGTGTCGATGGGCGGAAGCATCGAGGACGACCGTGCCGCTCTCGAGCAGGGCCTGTCGCAAGGACTCATCGATCATCGTCCGGCCCAGGGGCGTGTCCCACGCGTCGCTGCCGTCGAGGGCGGGCGTGGCGCCGAAGTAGCCGTGGGCGGCCCCGCAGATGATGAAGGTCCCGACCGTGCCCCGCTGGTGCTTGAGGACCGAGAAGACCAGGGCCGCCGTAGCGCCGCTGAACGTCCAGCCGGCGTGCGGCACCAAGCCGCCCACCAGCCGTTCGGGCAAACCCTCGTGCGGCACCTCCGCGGGCAGACACGCCCGGATCTCCTTCAGGCACGTCTCCCGATCGTCCGGATAAAACTGACCTGCCACCACCGGCTTTCGAATCTGCATAGCACCACCTCATCACTGCGGATCAATTATTGCGGATTGCGGATTCCCAGCGCTTGGCGTGACCCGCAATCAAGATGCCGCAGAACCGGACCGGGATCCCGAGTGCGGAGGATCGCACTGGGCCTGCCAGTCCCATGTCTTGACGGTCTGTGCCTTCTATGGTAAGGAATCTCGCATCGGGATTCGTGAAATGCGGCCGTGGCCAAATCCGCAATCCGCAATCCGCAATCCGAAATCCGTAAGAGCATTGTAGTCCAGAGGATGGAGAAACGCAATGGCATTCGAAAAAACAACGCCCGTGGCGGTCGTGATGGGCTCCGACAGCGACTGGAATGTGATGCAAGGCTGCGTGGACCAGCTCCGCGAATTTGGCGTCGAGCCGAAGGTCCGGATCCTCTCCGCCCACCGCACGCCGCAGGCCGCGGCGGAGTTTGCCCAGACCGCCGAGGCCCTCGGCATCAAGGTGATCATCGCCGCTGCCGGGATGGCCGCCCATCTGGCCGGCGCGTTGGCGGCTTGGACCACGCTGCCCGTCATCGGGGTGCCGCTGACCAGCGAGGGGGGCTTGGCCGGGATGGATGCCTTGCTCAGTACGGTCCAGATGCCCCCCGGCGTACCGGTCGCCACGGTCGCCATCGGCAAGGCCGGCGCAAGAACGCCGCGCTCCTGGCCGTGCAGATTCTCGCTTTGGCGGACCCGGCCCTCCGCGACCAGCTCGTGCGGTTCAAGAAAAAGCAGGAGCAGAAGGTGCGCGAGAAGGACGCGGGCCTATCTTGAGAGAGCTTATCGGTGGAAAGCCAACGGTGGGATTCGAACCCACAACCTCCGGTTTACAAAACCGGAGCTCTACCGTTGAGCTACGTTGGCGTAAGTCTTGCATATACAAGGGCTTATGGTAATCTAACGCGCCCCTGGTCTTCCTCTTTCACAACCGTTACCACAACCATTATTATGCTGTGAGTCGTTTTAATACAGATAGAGCAGCAAGTTGTGTTGGAGGTCACCATGTCAGAGCAAGCCCAAGAACCCCAGCGTTCCACCCAATCCTCGCCCGCGCCCGCGCAGCCGGGAGTCGCACACGCAAGTTTCCTCTTACGCTACACCGGTGTGGTCAATGGGTCAAGAAAATCCACGGCAAGATGTACTACTTCGGGAAGGACAAGCAGCCAGCCTATGAGCGCTACCTCCGCGAAGCGGCGGCCCTGCACAGCGGCCAGGGCCGCGTGGCATCACCCGAGGGGGGCTACACCGTGGCAGACCTATGCAACCTGTATCTGGACCACGAGGCGGACCGGGTGCAGGTCAAGAAGATCACGGCGCGGCAGTATGCGGATATGAAGAGCCGCCTCAAAGCTTTTGCGGACCATGTGGGGCGCGACCGGCTGGTGACTGAGATTCGCCCTATTGATGTCGTCAATTACCAGAGAAAGCTGATTCGCGAAGAGAAGGCGGCCAACACGATCAACAACACCATCGCGTCGATCAAGGCCCCCTTCCACTGGGGCGAGCGGATCGACCTTATCCAACAGGGGCCGCGTCTGGATGGCATCGAGAAGATCCCCGTATTCGAGGTGGACCGCCAGACCTTCCTGCCCCAGGAAATCACCCAGCTTCTCGCCCAAGCCCACGTGCAGATGCGGGCCATGATTCTCTTGGGCCTCAATTGCGGGTTTGGCTGCAATGACTGTGCCCAGTTGCGTTGGCAAAGCCTGGACCTGGAAGCTCCCCGGGTGAATTTTCCCCGGCCCAAGACGAAAGTCGGGCGCAACTTCAACTTATGGCCTACTACGGTAGCAGCCCTGAAGGCCGTTGGCGTGCGCGGCGAACTCGTCTTCTACACGAAAGCCGGCAACAGTTGGGCCTGGCGGTTGACCGCCGGCAAGGATGGCAAGAGGTCCTACGGCTACAATCCTGTCAGTGCGGAATTTGCCAAACTGACCAAGCGGGCAGGCGTGGTTGTGGAGAAAGGCGCGGGCTTCTACACGCTGCGCCGGACCGGTGCCACCATCGTGGCGCAGACCGGCGACGTGTTTGCGGTGCAGGCATTTCTCGGGCACAAGGACCTGAAGATGGCCAGCCGCTACGTCCAGAGGGCCAAACTGACGCCCCAGGCGGACCTGGCGATAGAACACATGGCGCAGTGGCTCAATCAGTCTATTACGAATCCAACCGATTCGGAATAGACGGCCGCCCGCCGGACGGGCAGCGCGATCTCCCAGGCTCGGGCCGGGGGGGTCGCGCCGGCTGCGCTTCGAGACAGCGCATCACGAACTCATCAACCCACTGCCACTTGATGCGCCACAATCCCCTACCGGAATCCTGGCTCGGCGTGCAGTCGATAGCCTTGATGTCCTGCTGGCGGATCAGGCGGTAGACCGTCTCATCTGATATCCGGAGTGCCTCGGCAACCTCTTTCGGGGTCGCAAAGGAATCCAGGGCCGGCCTACCGCCTGATTTGCTTTCTTCCACTGATTACGTCGTCGCTATGCACTTGACAAAGACCAATGACGCTCCGTCACCGGCCCAGGGACGCCGCCGCCGCAGCCCTCCCGGGCTCTGACGGATAGACTCCGTGGTGTATCCGGCCCCGTAGAACCGGATAGACAGAGTCCCAATAGCGGCGGCCGGGATCAAACCGGCGACCTCCAGGCCATGAAGCTGGCGAGCTTCCCACTGCTCTACGCCGCGTTGAAAAAGCGGGCACGCCCGGTGCCCGGTCGAGTCGGTAGGATTTCGGAAGGCGGGCCACGCCGACGGAGCCGTGGGTGTTCGTGTTACCGTGCTTCTTCGGATCAAGTTGACTCCGTTGCTACTCCCCAGACGGGGCTGACCATCCCGGGATCGTGAAGGCTGATTGGAAAACAGATCAAGGGAGGCTGTTACAGGAAACTGCACAAGGTGATTAAGTCATTAAAAACAAGCATAACAAATCCAGCGGAGTTAGCAAGAGAAAACTAAGCTAATATACGTATTTGTACGTAGGTAATCTGCTATAATCGCGGCAGAGTATTATCCCGGGCGTATAGAGAGTCTCGGTAAGATGTAAACGCTTTGTGGGTGAAAATGGGGCCAATCGCCATGAGGTACACCGCAACAAAAACAGATACCAACCTCGACGCCGGCGCCGATAGTCCCAAAACCAACGTGGGCTGGAGGATTCCGCGCGAGATCAAAAGTCGGTTTGCCTTGTTCTGCAAGAACGTGGGGGCCACCCTGGAGTTAAGCGTGTGCGGCGCCATCGTCAGTTGGGAAGAGATCATGCCGGCCGAGCTAAGGGAGCGCTACCGCCAACACGTTTCCGGCACGAACCTGATATCCCCGGAGTACCGGGACCTGCCGGCCTGGCTTGTCCTGGCCGTACCCCTGCTGGGACTGATAGTCCTTTTAGGGTGCGCCGACGCCTCCCTGTGGCGCAGCGTCTTTCGCGTCAACGCGATGATTCGCTACCAGAAGCAGATCGCGGAGCGCCTGGAGGAAATCGCAGCGCGACCTCCAGTTGCTCCAGCCAGGCGGCAAGCTCCCCCATGCGATCCCGTTTGAGATGATCGTCCGACGCGGCGCCCAGCCAGGCTTCGATCCGCATGGAAACCCACGCCCCGCACAAGAAGCCTGCCACCGTGCCGGCCGTATAGAAGGGAAAGAGCAACAGATTCATCTGGGATGTCACCAGGGCGCGGAAGGTGAGGAACCACATGCCGTTACTGAAGATGCTGGCGATCAGGTGGTAGTTCATATTGTTGCGGTTGCGGCTCCGGCTCACGATCGAGAATGACACGTTCTGGGCGAAAGCCAGGAGCATAATCACGAGACACAGCTTCACAGGCGGGTCCTTTCCTTGTAAACGTAATGCAGCATCAGAACGATCCAGGTGGCGTTGGCCGTGACCAGGGCAACGCCTCCCGTAAACGAACACCACTGCCCTAAACGCGGATAGTAGTAGAGATTCCGCACGCCCCAGGACGTGAAGAAGGCCGTAGCAAAAATGCTCACCCCGCGAACGGTCTTGTCATGCAGGACCTTGAGGATGTTGAGGAACACGAAGAAGGCCCCCAGCGACTCATAGGCTCCGTTGACGCCATCCTGCCAGATCATCTGCCTACCCTTGAAAGAAGCCCTAAGAGAACGATGACCACGATGAACCCCAGAATTATGGGGTCCCCGCCGACAAGTGCTATCCCCGGCACGCCTATATCCTTCCCATGACCTTGCCGGTGTAGCTGTCGATGTTCGTCTGAAGCCGCAGGACACAGCCCGCGTCATGATCCCAGGCGAACGCCATGCCGGCACATTTCTGCCAATTGTAAGACTTGATCCGGTGCCATTCGTTGGGCGGGGTGAGGCCGGGCAGGTACTCGACCGAAACGCCCTGCTCTTCGAACAGGGCCGGCCGGAGCCCTTGCGGTGTTGGTCTCCGAGGTGCCACTCCCGATAGGAAGTCTGCGCCCACGCCTCCCGGCATTCGTTGGCCATCAGGGCCGCGAGCCGCACGACCTGCCGGATACTATGGCCATGCTCGAAGCCGATCAGGTTGACGCCGAAGTGGTGGAACTTGCAGGGGGAGGCGTCCGCGTGAACTTCCACGTCCTTGTCCGCATGGTAGTAGGCTTGCAGGAGCCGGCCGAGGGTGAAGGCACTTTGGCGGTCATGGTTGCCTTGGACCACGTAGATCGTGACGGGGGCCACCTCCCGGAGCCGCTCCACCATCGCCAAGGCCAGCTTTTCGCCCGCCACGTAGGTATACTGCCAGGACTGGGCTTCCGGCTGCGGCGTGCCGGCCGTCGTCGTGTGAAAGACGTTGTCCGCGTGCAGGAAGTCGTTCCCAAACGGGAAGATGATCCGTTCGTAAGGCCCGTAGAGCACCGCCGCCCTAATCAGATCCGCCAGGATCGACAGGACCATCGTGCCACACTCTTCAATGCTCCATTCGTGGTCCGCCCCCGGCGTGTAGCACTGGAGCCCCAGGTGAGGGTCCATGATCGAGATTTCGAGTTGACGGCGGGGCCGTACTTTCGGGATGGCCGGCCGGGTGACCTTCGGCAGGGTGATCCGCCCGTGCTGGCGGATCTCCTCCAGGAGAATCTCCAGGGACCGCGCCTCGAGGCTCTTGCGTTTGAGCCAGACCTTGATATGGCAATTCGTATACGTCACCGGCGTATCGGTGAGCCGTTTACCATCGCCCTCATATTGGCGCAGGCGGACCGTGACTTCCGAGAAGCTCGGTGCCCACCGGTCCACGGTCCAGGTGGTCAGATCGACCTTGGCGACTTCCAAGGCGCGCTCCAGGGTGTGGATGTCCAGGGACTTCGCCGGCCGGTGCATCCACGCCGGCGGTGCGTCGGAGGGATAGCGGGCTGTGATCGTCACGGTGCCCTCGTCGCCGTGGTAGTCGGCTTCGCAGGCCGTGCGTGCCACGGGCTCCGCCTTGCCGTCGTCCGCGCCCGCCACGGGGTCTCGGTCCCGTAAGATATTGCTGACCGTGCCGGTGGATATACTCAACTCGCGGGCGATTTCCAGATGGCTCGGCGGCGGCGTCCGCCGCTTGGCGGCCCGGACCGCCTCGATCAGTTCGGGGGTGATAACCGTTCGTCGGTCAGGGGTCATGGGTAGGCTTACTCCCCTTTATGGGTGGTGGTACTGGGTCCGCGCCGGTGGGTTTGCTCGACGGTGCCGACCTTGTCTTCCAGGGCGGTGACCCGTTGCTTGACCAGGTCCAGTTGCCCGGTGAAGGCGGCGGCCATCGCCTTTTGCGTCGATTTGCACTGCTCGCCGTTGACCGTGCCGTGCAGGGCCTTGAACAGACGCTCCTGCCGCCGGTCCAACTCCGCGTAGAGGGCCTGGCTATAGGCTTCATGGCCCACGATATGCTTCACGAACCCACCCAACAGGAGCGACAAGAGCAACGTCAAGATGCCACAGAGGACGGTGACCAGACGCAAGGCCCAATCCGTCTCGGCCACCGCCCCCAGGGTCAACGTACAGACGCCCGCTCCAGTCCAGAGGACACGAACCCCGTATTCCAGTCCCGTCGCCAACATGACAAACCTCGTTTCTCTCAGACAGCCCTGACCCGGCTCTTATTGTTGGGGCGTGCTGCCATTATCGGCCGGGGTGGAGACGTGCTGGGCCGCCCGGGCGGCGATCTGCTCGCTGTTGAACGTGGTGAACGCCGCCGCGATAGAGTCGTCCCCAGTCATGCCGGGCATGATGCCAGCCGGGAGGCCGCCCGTCGCATGGGACAGGTGCAAGGTCCCGCTGCACGCCGGGCAGAAGCGCATCACCTTGGCCGGGGAGTTCTCAAAGGGGCCGGCGACGAGCTTGAGGACGTTCCAGTCCAGGGGCATGTTGCCGGCGGCGTCGATTTCGCCCGTGGCCTGGCACCGGTCGCAGACGATGGCCGTGTCCGGCCACGCCAGCGCCGTCACACACGTCGGGCAGAGGGTGAGATTCTGCACCGGCCCGGCCATGCCGAGTACCAGCCGGTAGCTCTTCCACCCCTCCGGCGCCGGTGCGCCCGTTGGCAACGCGTCCGTATGGTTCGGGCACTGATCGCACTGGTAAACCTTCTGAGAAATCTCCATGTTTTAGCCTTTCTGTATTTGTTTGGATTCTCATAGGATCGGTCTCCTATGTTGGAGCCGTGTACGCGGTCACAATACCGCCCGTGATAGTGATGGAGCCGTTAGCCCCTCCGGCGGTCAGTTTAGCCAAGGCTACAACCTGAGTGGCCAAACCGTCGGTACCGTTGAGGTTGAAAGCGGTGTTGGCACGAATCTTACCGGCCGCCTCGATAGTTTCGTTGGGGCTGGTGACTCCAAAACCTGTCTTGCCGTTGCCCAGCAGTGTTATTTTGGCCGCCCCATTGTTCGCGACCAGCAACACGACGCCTGTGGCTCCAATCGACGCCAAGCCGCCAGAGCCATCATGTTTCGTTGCGTTAAAGAATAACGCGCCGTAGGTAGACGGATCATTCTCGACGTAGGACTGCAAAAACAATCCCAAAGAAGTCGCTGCCGCCGCTTTGCCACAACCCGTTAGGACCAGCCCACCATCGGTCGCACTGGATAGGCCAGCAAGGCCCACTTCATTGTCCAGGCAACCAAAGGCCATCTTCTGATTCGCCGACCAGGCAACGCCCGTACCGTTCAGCCCGAATGTCGGGAGGGTGGTGAATAGGGTGAGCAGACGACCAGGAGCAGTTGTTCCAATCCCAACATTCCCGTTGGGTTTGATCCGCATTACCTCAGCAACAGTCGTCAAGCCAGAGCCGCTATTCGTATAGAACGCCAGGGACCCGCCATATGTTGTCACCCCCGGGTCGTACACGCCCCCCACAGCGCCCAGCCTCCAGGTAGCGCTCGCATAACTCCCGCCATAGTAGTTGTAGAACCCGATCGTGGCCCCGCCGGAGAGGGTCGAGCCAGCATGGAGGATCAGGGAATCACCGTTGGTTGGACTGCCCACGGTGTCCAGGATATGCAGTCTGGCGGTGGGGGCTGCGGTGCCGATGCCAACCTTGCCAGTGGCATCAATGAACATCCCTGTGCCCAAGTCGTCCACGCTCAGGGTAACCGTTCGCCCAGACACGTTGAAAGGGATGCGTGCACTGGTTGCCCGGTTGTAGGCAATAACCGAACCGGCAGAACCGTCACAGGCCAACTCCACGCCGACTCCCGTGGCGGGCGCACTGAGACCCGTAGCGCGGATCGCCCCATTGACATCCAGTTTGAAACCCGGCGCTGTGGTGCCGATGCCGACGTTGCCGGCTTGGTCGATGCGGACCAATTCAGGGGAACTATCTATGATGGAGATTTGGTCCGCGTGGTTATGGAAGGCGATGAAGGTCCCCCAGCCGGTGCCCGACCTGCCGATGGTCATGCCAGCGCCAATCCCTGGATTGTTCGTCCACCTGGCCCAATACCCGGTCTTGCTGTTCAGGTCCGAACCATCGACCTGGAGGAGAACGCAGTGCCCGCCGAGCCCGGCCACGGTTGATATCGTCCCGGTGGGGAGCGTACCCGGATAGATGGAGAGAGCAGCCCCCGGCGCGGGCGTGCCGATGCCGACGTTGCCACTGCTGAGGATATGCAACCTATCGGCGTTGTTCGTCCCCAATATCAAATCCGTGGCCCCTAAGGTGCCGACCATGAGACCACCGATAGTACCAACGATTCCATTGTAACCTACTGCCGAAATCCCAAAGCGGGAGATAGAGTAGCCGCCATCGCTCATGAGGTCCAATTCGGTCGTAGGCGTAAAGGCGTACACACCAGCAACGTGGGCTGCGCCGGAAGTCTCGATCTGCGTCCACGTGTGGACGGAGTCCTTCACGTGGAGCTTCTGTAGCAGGGCTTGTCGTCCCGATGCCGACCTTGCCATCATACTGGATGCGTACTTTCTCGCTGGTTCCACCGATGGAGGCGTTATCGTTGGTATAGAACACCATCGACCCGCCGGACACGCCTCCGTCGAATACCATCCCGATGCTGCCTTGCCTCCAGGTATTTGAGGGGAAGCCCCCACCGTAGTAACCGTAAAACGCCAGATTCGGCCCGCTGGCCCCGGTCGATCCGGCGTGTAGGAGCAACGTGTCTACCAGGCCGCTGCCACCGGCTTCCAGGATATGCAGTTTGGCTGCCGGCGACGTCGTTCCGACGCCGACGTTGCCGGTGTGACTAATCCGCATCCTTTCGGTCACTGCCATCGCGCCGGAATCGTTGTTCGTACTGAAGACCAGAGCGCCGCCATACCCGGTCGCTCCAGCTTCCCATGCCCCAGCCACACTGGCCAGTTTCCAGGTCGCGCTCGGATAGCTCCCACCGTAATAGTTGTAGAAGCCTATTGTAGCTCCGCCCGACAGGATCGACCCGGCGTGGAGGATAAGGCTGTCAGCAATAGCCGGAGTGCCCCGGTGTCCAGGATATGCAGTCTGGCGGTGGGAGCCGTTGTGCCGATCCCGACATTGCCGTTGCCCAGGATACGCAGCTTTTCCGTGGTGACCGCATTGTCGTCCTTGGTGTATAAGACCAGCGACATGCCCTGGTTGCCGGCGGTGGAACCGTAGACCAAGCCATACATCCCGCCGCCTTCCTTGTTCGTGGAGTTGGCGGAGAGCACCATATTGAAGCCGCCGATGGTGCCGCCGACGTTGGTTCTTCCGGAGGCCGCCTCGAAGCCAGCGGTCGATGAAGCGGAATAGGCGGTGACCGCCTTAGTCCAGCCGGTCTGGTTCGGACTGGCGGTGCCGATGCCGACGTCACCTCCAGGGGTGATGCGCATCCGCTCGGCATTGTAGGTGGCGAGAACTAAGGGGTAATTGTCAAGGGCGGCCAGAACAGTAGCATAAGCATCGCTACCGCTGGCCAATAGGTTGTTCCCGGCGGAGTTGTCCACGCCCAAAAGGAGCCGCTTGGCGTTCTGCACCATCAGGTAAGCCGACGCGGTCGCCGTGGTAACGCGTTGGAAATTGGCCAGCTTGGCGGCGTCCACCTGAAGGTCCAAGGGGCAACCGGGACCGGTCGTGCCGATGCCGACGTTGCTGCCGCTGATCGTCAGGACTTCGCCGGCGGGGGCCGTGCCCTTATAGAAGTGGAAATTGGCTCCATAGAACGTCAGATCGGTGTACGCCCCAGCGACGCGGTCGTACCCCTGGATGAAGACCCCGGAACCGATTCCACCCGTGGGTGCGATTTCGACGCCCTGTGCTCCGGCATTGGAAACTACCAGCTTGTTTTGCGGGCTTGCCGTGCCGATGCCGACGTTGCCGTTGAGCACGCTGTAACCCGTGCCGCTGGGGGTCAGGGTGACGTTCTGATTGCTGCCGCCGGCGGCGAAGGTCAAGGCCCCCGGCCCGGTGATGGAGCCGGTGGAGGTGCCCGTGCCGCCGTCCGCCACGGCCAGATCCGTGATCCCCGTGATCGACCCGCCGGAAATGGCCACGCTGTTAGCGGCCTGCGTCGCCATACCCCCCAGGCCCAGCGTCGTGCGGGCCGTTCCCGCATCAGCGTCGTCGATAAGAGAACGTCCAAAGGAAGTGAGGTCCGCCAGAGATGCGCTGCCAGATCCCGTGAAGTACGGGACTTTGTCAGCAGCACTCGTCAGACCCGCGAGAGCAGCCAACTCCGCGTCATAAGCCTGAACATTCGTCCCGATCACCAGTCCCAGGGCCGTCCGCCCCCCCGCCGCATCAGTCGCCCCCGTACCGCCCTGTCCGAGGGCCAGCGCGTTCGTCAAGGTCAAGCCCGCAAACGTCGGACTGGCCGTCGTTTTGACCGATTGATTCAGGTAGTCACTCTTCGTGACCGCCGTGACGATACCACCGGACAGGGTAAGCACCGTCGGCACGCCGGCGCCACTGTCGGAAACGCCATCGGTCCCGTTCAGGTTGAAGCTGGTATTGGCCCGGATCTTGCCGCCGACTTCCAGCAGTTCGTTCGGGGCGACGACCCCGATGCCCACTTTACCGCTGGGTTTGATCCGCATTTTCTCGGTGACGGCCGTCAATCCGGAATCGTTGTTGGTGTAGAACACCAGGGACCCGCCGTACCCCGTGGCTCCGGCGTCCCAGACCCCACCCACGGCCCCCAGTCTCCAGGTTGCCGCCGGATAGCTCCCACCATAATAGTTGTAGAACCCGATCGTCCCTCCGCCGGAGATGATCGAGCCGGCGTGGAGAATCAGCGAGTCGCCGTTGGTCGGAGTGCCCACCGTATCGAGGATATGCAGTTTGGCGGTGGGGGCCGTCGTGCCGAGACCGACGTTGCCGTTGAGCAGGCTATAACCAGAGCCGCTGGGGGTCAGGGTGACGTTCTGGTTGCTCCCGCCGGCGGCGAAGGTCAAGGCCCCCGGGCCGGTGATGGAGCCGGTGGAGGTGCCCGTGCCCCCATCCGCCACGGCCAGGTCCGTGATCCCTGTGATCGTGCCGCCGGTGATATTGACATTGCTCGTATTCTGGACCTGCGCGGGCACGATGTCGATGGTGATATCGTCGATGTCCGTGACGCCCGCCTGGCCGGTGAAGTTGACAATGATAATCGGCCGAATCCACCGGACGTTCTGGTGCAGGACGCCGGGAGCCGCCGGATCGGCCTTCGCCGTTCCGTTTCCCGCCACCCCCGTGCCTTTGAAGTAGCCGGTATAGACCGTCCAATCGCTGCCGGGGCTGGCCGCGCTGGCGCAGATGTAGTGCTGGTTGTAGGGCGTATTTGCGCCGTCGATGGCAACCCAGGCGGTATCCGTGCTGTCCCGGCCGGCGACGCCGAGGTAAACGGTGCCTATGCCGGCGGTCCGCCGGACGCGGCACTGGACCTGATACAGGAACGCGGGGTCAAAGGGGATGCTCTTATAGTAGATCAGCCACGCCTCGTCGTTGCCGGCGTTGTCTCCCACGCGGAGGAACTTGCCGCCGGTCAAACCGCCCGGCAGGATGGTCAGGTTCGTGGTGCCGTGATTAAGCCACCGGGCCACGACGTTGTTGTTCGGGTCCTCGAAATAGTCATGGAAGGTCTTAATGCCGAGGCTGCCCTGCGTGATCTCATCGCCGTTGATGTCCGCCTGGTGATCGGCGGTAACATCGGCCCCTTCCTCGACGCCGATCAAACTGGCGTTGAGTCCCAGACGAATCCCCGGCTGCGGGTAGGCGACGCCGTGGTCATTGACGCAGTAAACGTACTGCTCCAGGCCGAGCAGGTCCGCCCGGTTGTCCGTGGCATACAGGACCGTGGGGTTCTGGGCGGTGGGGTCGAAGTAGATGTAGCGCTTCGTCGTTCCGATGGAGTTGGGCGCGATCGGATGGGACGTGCCCTGATAGAGCATACAGCCGCAGCCGCCCCTGTCGCTGCCCACCCAAGTCACAGTGTCCACGCCGTTGCCGGCGAAGGTCAGACAGGAGAGACGCGGCTGCGCCTCGACCGCGTTGCCGGTGATCTGCGCCGGCGGGAAGGCGCTGTTCAACTGGCTCCAAGAGGGCGGCTCCGTGTGGGCCAGGCGATTGCTCTGGGCCGCCGTGACCGCCTGTTGCGTGGCGATGATCGGGGCCAGCGCGTCCGGGCCATAGTAGTCTTCGTCGTAGGCCGTGGCGAAAATGCGGACCTGGCCATCCTGGCTCCGCTGCATCGTGCGGATGCGGTAGAGGTCATTGATCTGGGTGGTCTGGCCGTACATCACCACGTCGCCGATCTGGGGAACGTAGACCCAGTCGGGCAGGGCAATGGTGATATCGCGGCCCCCGACGCCGGCCACGCCGTAGAGCGTGGGGTACTCCCCGTTCGCTGTGCTGGCGGTCCGCACCAGGACGCTGTAGGGCGGGCTGTCGAACGGCGGGTCGAAGTCCACCGTGATCTTATTGCCGTTGACGGCCACAACCCGGCCGCCCTGATTGACGGCCATATTGTTGTGCTGGACGTAGATGACATCGCCGATCTTGCAGTAGAGGGCGTCCAGATCGGCCGGGAACTCCACGGAGCGGGGCATGAGGCGGTTGACGGTCAGAGCGTGGATGCCCGTGCGGTAGACCTGGGATTGCGAGGTGATGCCCCAGCCGTCCACCGAAAGCGGCATCCGGTAGCCCGCCTGTTGATCGGCGACACAGACCGGCGTGCGAGCGTAGTTCTGGCTTTGGTCCAGGATCGTATAGTCGATCTCCGTAACCCGTTGGTCGGCGTCGAGCCACGTCTCGTCAAAGTCGCCCTTCAAGATGTTGCCGACCGTGAACGCCTGCACCGGCGTCGCCGCCTTGTCGATGGCCACGGTGATCTGGCGGCCGTTGAAGAAGGGCCACGCCCGGCACATGGCCGCCACCTTCAGGGCCACGTTCCACGCCTGGTCTTCGGTATCCAGGGTGCCGTTGAAGACGAACTGCTTCTCTGGGCCGCCCTTGCCGTCCGGGACGAGCGTGTCACACCACTGCGCCAGTGCATAGAAGGCGTCCGTGTCGATCCAACTGCGATCCACACCCCGGTAGTATTCGATGCTGTAGGGGGTGCCGCCGCCGTCGCCCTTGAGGACGGGGCGGGTGTAGAGGTCCAAAAGGACCCAGGCGGGGTTGTCGCTGTACTGGAGGCTCCACGTGGACCCGTTATAGACCTGGAGGATGCGGCCTTGGGCTACCGCCTGGAATTGCAGGCTGGTGTTGAGCTGCTCCGAGGCCAAGGCGGAAATAGCGGTGTAGGCCAGGCCAGGATAACGGAAGCCATCGTCATAGATGCCTTCGATGGCCTCGAAGTACGTGTCGTCGCGCACGGTGGTATCACCGGGCGGGGTGAGCCGCGTAACGCGCACCTCGTACTGCGTGCCGCGCGTGAGGGCCAAGGGAGAGCCGCCGTCGTAGGTCCCGTCCGTGAGGTAGATGCCATGAATCCACTTGGTCGTTTGGGCCTGGATCACCGCGCTGGCCAGGGTATGCCATGCGCCGCCCGCGGGGCGGATCTCGATCTGCACCCGGACGCAACTGTACCGGGAGTTGCCGCTGCCGTCGTACTGGATCAGCCCCTGCGGGAATCCCAGGATGACCGCCAGCCGGTCCACGTCCGTATCGGGGAAGACGTAGCTCTGCGGCGTGCCGTACTCGACCTTAAGCTGCGGCTCATACTGGACTCGGTCCCCCAGGGTCGTCGCTGCCTGAATATCCGTGCCCGGTTTATGCTCGAAATGGATGCCGGTATAGGCGCTGGCGGGCTGCCCGTTGATCGTCTCTGTGCCCGGAATGACGCCTTGGATCGGCCCGTCGCCGTGGGCCAGCTTGATGTTCCAGGTATAGTCGCTGGCGGCCAGGTAGGGGCTGTGGACATCGACACTACTGTAATAAATTTCGCCGTCGTACCCCGGGTAGGCGATGGACTCGTAGTACGAGTAAGTCGCCATCGTGTTCGACACGTCGGCGAAGCCCATGATGATATTGCCGTAGACGGGCACCTGCCCGTAGAGGCGCGGAATAGGCTCGCCGGACCGCTGCACGGTCTCCGGGCTCCAACTGTAGCTGCTACCGGCGTCAGAGCTATTGGGCTTATCCGGCGCGATCAGAGCATTGAGCAGGTAGGACCCGCCGATCATGACGCCGGCCATCGCCATCGCGTAGGGCACCGTGCCCACCGCGAAGGCCGTGCCCGCTCCCATCTCGGCCCCCAGCGCCGGGACGGCCCAGGAGGCCACGACCATCAAGGCAACCATCGCAATCGCCATGCCCGCTTGCTGGCCGTTGCCGAACAGGGGGCGCACGACGATCTGGTTCAAGGCGGTCGGCACCGTGGCCGCCCATGCGCCGCGCTGGACCTCGCGGCCATCCATAAAGACGCGAATCTGCGCCTGCTCGTCGTCCGGGACGTTCATCATTTCCGCGAGGGTCAGTCCCTCCCGGAAGAAGGCCCAGCTATGATCCAGGCCGGCCGGACTGTGCATCAAGACGACTTCGACGATGCCCTTGGGCCAATAGTAACCCTCGATCCGGGGATGCCAGTACCGGTGGGCGAGGGGCTGGGCGACGACGCCACTTTTCTCTTGGGCGTGGAGGAACAGGCCATCCGTGGGTAGGACGATCCCGCAATGCGTCGCCACTTCCGCTTCCCGGCGCAGGGAAACCAGGGACCACGGGCGCGGCCAGGTCAGCTTGATAAACTCCGGCTGGGCGTCCCGGTACAGGTCTTCGGCACGCTCGACGGAGGTTTGCCCCAAATCCGGCAGACTGGCCCCGAGGCGACTCCAGAAGGCCCGGCACAGGCCATAGCAATCGTAGGCCGCTGGACCGGTGGCACCGGACTCGAAGGGCTTGCCCAGGAACTCTCCGAGCAACTGGTTATACGGCGAGCCGGATTGAATCCGAGGCGCTGCGGCGGTTCCACCATAGTTCGGGCTCCGTCCCAAGCTCCGGCAGAACGTCAAGAGGCGGGTACAGAGGGCATACCCGGCCTTGCCGCCGCCGCTGTAGCTCCCGGAGAAGCTGGCCCCGTCCGTGCCCGCGAGGACAAAGACATTCGCCGGTTCGGGAGCGTAGAGGTTGATCGTGTAGTCACCGTTCAAAGAGGGCGTCAGCCCACCGGCGCCGTAGACGCGGACGTTCTGCCCCTCCAGGAAGCCATGCGCGGTCACCCGGACCTGGACCGGGCTTCCGTGGGGCAGGGTGATACTGACGATGGATTTGCCGGTGTAGCCACACCGGGACCCATACTCCCCGCTGGGTATCCGGAAATCATGCCGGCATTGCAGGGGCAGGAATTGGTCTTCCGGCACCCGCTGCTTGAGGGCGCCGGGGATGCCGCAATAGAGGATGATGTCGGTGTAGTGATTCTGACAGTAGTTGACCTGGAAGGTGACCGTGTCGCCCGAGAAGTCCTGATTGAGCAGGTTGGTGTTGACCTGGGTCAAGCTCGCCGACGCCCCGCGCAGTCCGTCGTTGTCCCGGATGGCCTGCTGGAGAGTCAGGCCGATATCCGTGACGACGATCTGGAGGATCTGGAGGGTGCCGTCCGCCGAGCGCTCGATGGGGTCGAGGCGGAAGGGCATGGGGCTGTAGAGATTGCCGCCGTAGGTGATCGCCTCGGTGTTGTTCGTGTAGCAGGAAGTGGTATTCGTCCCCGCCGGGGTGAGCGCCAAGAGCCACGGCCACACGCCGGTTTGACTGAGCTTGTTCTTCTCGGCCAGGATGACGTTGTTCATGGTGAGCACGGAGATTCTCCTACGAGTAGCTGCCGATGGCTTGCCGCAATTGGATGTCCACGCGCCACGTGCCCGTGCCGTCCGCCTCCAGTTCGGCCTTCGGGACATCGGCGAAGCGGACCCAGTAGGCGACGTTATCGGTGGGGTCCGTCCACTGGAACACGGCCGCGCCGCACTGGACCGTCTGTGCCCAGAAGGTCAAAAGACTGTCGCGGTTGCCGGTACTGAGCGCCCGGTAATTGAAGCTCCAGGCCCACGGGACCTGGGTGTGACGCGCGCGGGCGGTCTCGACGCCATTCTCGAACTCCGGGCGCAGGACCGGGTCATACGCCGGCAGGCGGCTGAAGCCGTCCTGCTCGGGCAGTTGCGCGGGCGACAGCGTGGGGTATACCGGGGTGGTCATGCTACTGCTTGAAGCCTCGTGTCACTGGCCCGTTGGTCTGCTGGTCTTCGAGCAGGATGCCGACCACCATGCGACGCAGGTCGATCTTGATGTCCGGCGCCGAGGCGGTGACCGGGGCCGAAGAGTGGTTCGTGATGTTGACCGTGACGTTCGGCCGGCTGCCCGCGGGCAGGACGGTCTCGCCGTTTTGCAGAATCGTCGGCTGCTCGCCGGGGAAGAGGCCGGTGTGGAAGCGCGGGGCGTGCGCAAAGAGCAAGGGGGAAACCTCCCGCAGCGCCGTCCGGTCGTAACCGATGACCGCCCCCGTGTGCGCCAGCGGCACCAGCGCCGGGCTCGCGTCGCCGGCCGGGACGGTCTTGGCGGCGGCGGCGCCCCCGAAGAGACTGTTCCACCCGCCCGTGATCCCCTGGGTGATCGACTGACTGAGGGGCAGGCCAATGAGGTTGTGCAGGAGGGACCGCTCGATGTCCGTCGCGAGCGTTTGCACGGCCTGGCTGGCGGTAGCGGCCCCCGAGGCGATATCCACAAAGGCCCGGTCAAAAGCGTTCCCGGTGTCTTGAGCGACTTGCTTGAGCTTCCGGGCCTGATCCAGGGCGTCGATCTCTTTCTTGATCTTGTCCGCCAGTTGGTCGCTCTGGTCGATCTCCAGCTTGCGCAGGGCGATGGAAACCTCGCGCCTCCTGGTCGGTCAGGAAGAGTTCTTGCCGCTCGGCCTCCAAGGTTTGGAGCATCTTGTCGGCGTCCACTTCCTGCTTGGCCCGATAGAGGAGCGTCACCTCATTCGAGATTTCCCCCGCCAGGGCTCGTGTTTTTCCGGTGAGCTTGTCGGTATTGTCCAGGCCCGCCTGCTGGAGGGCCTTCGCCTGCTGCTGTTCCAGGTTGCAGGCGGAGAGGGCCTGGCGCTCCTGCTGGAGACTCTGCACGAGCTTGTCGGCCGCTGTGGTGTCGGCCATGCCCGGCGGCGGGCCGCCGGCCGTCCCCGGGCCAGCCCCCGCTTCCTCGGCCGTGGGGACCGTGGCGGGCTCATGCGCCCCCGGCCGGGAGCCCCAGGCCGCGCTGGCCGCTTGCTCGGCCGCCGTGCGCTGCGGCGTCGTGACGCCGGACCAGGTGTGCGTGTAGCTGGCAATCAGCCGCCGTAGATAGTCAGGATCGGAGACGCCCTGGAGCATCACGTTGACGCCCCCCCAGCCGGGGACTCCGCCGGGGACCTCGTTGGCCTGTATCGCCTCCCCCTGCCAGTTGCCGTTTTGGTCCAACTGCCCGACCTGAGACTGGTACGCCTGCCCCACCGCCTTCTGCATGCTGGGGCTCAGAGTAGACCATAGCTGGGACAGATCCCGGGAATCCTCATTCTGGTTCTGGAGGGTCTGCCAGGCGCTCTGAACCACCCCCACCCCCTCCTTGAAGTCGCTGGCCCACCGTTTGACCTTGGAGGTGTTGTCTGCCAACCAGGTATTGATGGAGGACAGGGCCTCGACGACCACCGGCTTCAGACCGCTGCCGGTGGCTTCCTTGATATTCTCGACGTTGACGCCGAGTTGGCGCATCTGCTCGCCGTACCGCTGATTGGCGTCCCCGAGGCTGCCCGTAGCCTTGGCGGTTTGGTCCAGGATCATCTGGTAGGTCGTGTAGACGCGGCCGGTCTCGCTGAGTTTCTGGCCCTCGTCGATCCAGCCCTTACTCACGGCGTACTGGTCGATCAGGGTTTGATTGACGGTGACGCCCAACTCCCGGAGGGTCCGGACGTTGCCCATCAGCCCGCTTTCGAGTTGCTGGAGGGCTTGCCCCGGCGCGGCCCGGCCGACTTGCTCCAGCTTCAGCGCCAGCGTCGTAAGGTTCTGCGTCATTTGGAAGGCGGTATCGTTGCTGAACCCCATATTCTGGAGCATCAAGTCGATGTTCGCCGCCCCCTGTTTGATTTGCGTCTGGCCGGCCTTCATCGACGTGGCGACCTGGCCCGCCCACCGGTTGGCGCGGTCCGCCGCGTCGCTGAGCGCCAGGGCCTAGCGGGCGAGGTCATAGGTCTTGTAGGCCAGACCGAGCGCCGCCAGCCCTTGGACGACGCCGCCCAGGCTGCCGACCGCCTTTTGGTTGGCGATGGTCACGCCGTCCGTCGCCTGGGCGTACCGGCGCAGGGCTTCCTCCGCCTGCGCGGAATCAACGATGAGTGTCAGTTTCGCCATGTTGTGCGGGTCCCAACCGCTATGTCTCGCGGTTGGGGCGGGTCCCCAAGTGCGATTATTCGCACTTGGGAATCCCGTCCCTTTCCGAGACTGTAGCAAGCCAACAGAACTGAGTTTTCGTAACATCAGTTCGCATAATGAGTTACATCAATACACATCAGTGAGAAGCACGTGATTGACAGGCGCTATCACGAAAGACCGGCTGAAGGCATACAAGAAGGCCGTTTTTCTGCTATCACCGCGTTGGTTGGACTCATTACGCTCTGCAACCTTACTACAGTCTCCATTTCCACCCATTTTTTTATCAACATCGTCACCGCGGCGGGCGTCTTCTTGTGGAAGTGTAAAAGGAGGTGCCAGAGGATCGCCCTGCCCGATAGAGGGCGTTCGCGTACCCTTTTCTGCGGAGGTTAATGCGAGGTCCCTGCCGAAGGTGCTTTCGCCCGATTTTCTGCGCTGGAGGCAGGGGCCTCTTGTGACTAGCGCAGTCTTAGGTGTGCCGCGAGAACAGTCGTAAGTGAGCGGAAGGTGCAACAGACTGACCCCCGCGCCGGGACAGCAGCCACAGGCCGTACGCGCCCGGAGCGGTCTTGGCGGCCACGCAGCCGCGTCGATAACTCAGGGTAACTGCAATGGCCGTCCATAGACGATCTGAATCCGCCGCGACTTGTGAGGGTACGAGGGAGGACAATCTTATTCACAGCCGGCGGTAGTACCCCTTCTCGGGTTTTTCGAATCGGCCGGCCCGAACCAATCCGCTAAGATAGGAGCGGACTGAAGCGGAAGAGAGGCTGGATTCTCTTGTCGCGTTTACCTTCTCGGCGATCGTACTGAGCTTCATCGCCTTTTGCGGCAAAGCCAGGAGGACGGCATCTACGTCCCGTGCCTCGTCAAATCCCCGTTGTGTCCTTTCCACCTGATACCGCGCCAGCATCTGCTGGAGGTGGTCCTTCCTCGTCTCGGGCTGGGATGCGTAAAAGTCCAGGACGTCGTAGAAACCCTTGCAGTCTGCCGGGACAAGCCGGTTTGCCACCGCCTCCATCGGTCGTAGCAGGTGCTCCCAGAGAAGACAAGTATTCTCGTTCGCCCTGGTCTTTGAGTGCACAAATCCCCCCTGGAAGCCAGATTCAAGGAAACCCCTATTCTTCAGGAATGATAGGATGTTCGAAACGTAACTCCGGTCTACAGAGACGACTTCGGGCAACGTAGCTATCGAGTACACGGCCTCGGGGTGACGGCGGATGTATTCAAGCACGGACTTTAGAGGTGCCTTCAGATGGCTGAAGGGCCTGTCCTGCCGGTATTCGTCATACAATTCGTCCAAGTCCCTTGTCAGAAGGCCCTTGTTCACGAGCCGGTACTGTGCCCAGCCCTTGGGCGTGTGGCCGTCTTTGTCCCTGTAGGGGGACTCATAGTCAATAGTGCCCGCTTCTGCTATGGTGTTCAGTGCCAACGTAAGAATGGTCGCCGAGATGCCGGTGAGATCTGCAACATCTGTTGTTCTAAAGACGTTTTCCGGTTGTTCCGCCAGCAACTTCACCACCTTATACACCACAAAGCCCCGCCTGGCCGTTGCGTCCTCTTTCTTCTGTGGGCCACCGAAGATCTTCAGCATGGACCGGTACTTTGACGTGAGTTTCCCGGAAAGGCATAGGGCACGTGCGGCCAGGGCATCGCCGAAGTCGGCAGCGACCGGAGTCTTTTCGAAGGTAACGGGGCCCGGGATGGCCTCGTCCAATTCGTTCGCAACGAAGCCGAATTTCTTGAGGGGGCCTGGACACCGGCTGGTGCCCCGATAGTACGACCACATAGCCGGACGGCAAATCGGCAGACGGTCTCCTACGAACTCCTTCACTTGGTGATAGAGTTCTCCCGCCGTATAGGATACTCCCTCCTCCATGGACCACAGGGATACCAATTTGGGATCTGGGGTGAGCAGCCCGGAGGTAAACGCCTCCATCCTCTCCTGGAAGGTGGGGTTCGCTTCAAAAAAACCAGAGTATTTTGAATCCATGTACTGCCTGTTGGTGGACCTATTTTTACAATTCCCGGTACATCTCGCCTTGAGGCCCAGTAGGGCGATTGCGGTTGTTCCCATATGGCCGGGCAGCCCGTTTTGCGAGGATGGACCCGGCTTTCTTCCCATCTGGCCATACGCGTACGGTCCCTGTCAAGGGAAAAGCACTGTGAAGATAACCACTAACCACTAACCACTGATCGCCATCCCGTGGCTGATAGCCGATAGCCGAGCACAACCGATAATCTGTCTATTTCTGTAGATTCCCTCAAGGCTTCTGCGGCCTTTGTCCGATAAGCGTGGCTTGGGCAGCATCGTTTTTGTCTGCCCGGCAGACTGATTGGGGGTCTTGACGCGACATTTCGCGTGGCGCGGACTCGATGGAACTGGGATCTTCTTCGATTTTTGTCGGGGACCAGGGCCAGAAGTCCCGGAAGAAAAGCCTTGACGGGGCGGCCAGACGTTGTACTATCGGGACTGCCTGCTCCGGGAAAAGAAGGAGCATTGGGGCCGACAGGGTGGAGGTCCCTGTCACGTAGAGTGTTGGATGCCCATGGGGAGGCTGTTTGTGGTTGCGGGGACAGTGTCTCGCTGCTGGATTTGTTTATATTGGATACAAGGGACTGTGGAATGGACCTCCTGAGCAGGTGGGGCTCAAGGCGGCCCAGTGAAGTGCAACTCTATCGGGTGCCATCCGCATCAGCGTGGGCGTAAGCAGCCGGGGATCACTGTGTCGGGCCGAGGTCTCGTTGCTTGCAGTGCTACAGCTATCATGGCGGCGGTCTTCCTTGCGGTGGTGCTGGGGAGCCATCCAGCAATGGCTCAGGGCGCACTCTCGGCAAACCCGGGCCTCATGCAACAGATGGGCGCCGGTCAGACCAGTATCTCCCCAGAGCAGGCCCAGCGGATTCAGGCGGCCCTGAAAGCACAGCAGAAGCAAGGTCAGAAAGCCCAAGCCCAGCGAGCCGAATGAGCCCAATGCGGTGGCGTCTTCCGGTCCCAAGCAGGGAAGGAGGCGGCGGAGAAGCCCTCCAGGATCGAGTTGCTGCTTTCGCGGCCGGAGGCCGCCGAGGTCAACGATGTCTCCCGCAACCTGAAGCAATTCGGCTACGACGTCTTCAGCAAGCCGGTGACGACCTTTGCCCCCGTGACCAATGTGCCGGTCGGCCCGGACTATATCATCGGGCCGGGCGACAGCTTCTCGTTGACGCTGTGGGGCCGGGTCGATGCCCAGTACTCGTTGCGTCGTGGATCGCGACGGACAGGTCATTCTGCCGGAAGTGGGGGCCCTGAAAGTGTGGGGGATGAAGTTCGGCGACTTGGAGGGTTATCTCCAACATGAGCTTTCCCGCAAGTACACGGACTTCAAAATGTCCGTCACGATGGACCGGCTGCGGACCATTCGGGTGTTTGTGGTCGGCGAGGCAGCGGCGCCCAGCACGTACACGGTCAGCTCTCTTTCGACCGTCATCAACGCCCTTTTTGCGGCCGGGCGGCCCCTCGAAGAACGGCTCTCTTCAGCAAGATCCGGCTTGCGCGCAACGACGAGCGAGCCCGTGGAGCTCGATCTTTATGGCTTCCTTCTGGGCGGCGACAAAACCAAGGACGTGAGGCTGCAGGATGGCGATACGATCTTCATTCCGCTGATTGGCCCCGTCGTGGGCGTGGCCGGCAACGTCAAACGGCCGGCGATCTACGAGATGGTGGGCCCCATGACCTTGCGCCAGGTGCTGGACCTGGCGGGGGGCGTCACGTTCTCGGGCTGGCTGCAGCGGGTGCAAGTGGAACGCGTGTCTGAACCACGAGCGGCGCATCGCCGTGGATTTCGATATCTCGCGGGATGGGTCGCAGGCCGTCTCCGCCGTGCAAAACACGGTGCTGCAGGATGGGGATATGGTCAAGGTCTTTGGCGTCGCCTCGCAGGACGAGAAAGTCGTCCGTCTTGACGGACACGTGCTGCGGCCGGGCAAGTATGAGTGGAAGCCGGGCATGCGGCTCAAAGACGTGCTGACGTGCTACGAAATCCTTCTGCCGCAGCCGAATACGGACTATGGCGAGATCGTTCGCTTGATTCCGCCGGACCTGCACCCTATCACGATTCCCGTTCAATTTGGGCAAGATGCTCGCCGGCGACGCGTCGCAGAACCTCGAGTCTGGCCCAGTACGACACGATCCGCGTCTTCCGCTGGGATAAGCGAATCTCGGAGAAGGTGACCGTGTCGGGATTGGTATTTGACCCGAACGAATATCGTCTGGTCCCCAACATGAAAGTGAAGGACCTGATCGATGTAGCAGGCGGCTTGCAGAAGAACGCCTACCTGCGCACGGCGGAAATCACCCGCCGGCACATCAGCCAGGAGGGAATGGCCACAGAGAAGATCGAAATCAATCTGGAAAAGGCGATTGCTGGCGATCCCGGAGAACAACATCCCTCTCCGTGACTATGACTATCTGGTGATCCGGCCGATCCCGGACCTCCAGTTCGGCCTGACCGCCGAGATCACGGGCGAAGTGCGGTTCCCCGGCACCTATCCGATCCAAAAGCAGGAGACGGTCAGCTCGCTGATCGAACGCGCCGGCGGCTACACCGAGCAGGCCTACCTCCGGGGTGCGGTCTTCACCCGCAAGAGCGCCATGGAACTCCAGCGTCGCCGGCTGGATGAGCTGATTCGCCAGGTCGAGCAGTCCATGCTCAGTACTGCCCAGCGGCAGATGAGTGGGGCGCATCGACCCGGATACGGCCAAGACGGAGCAGGCGGCCCTGGAAGCCAAGAAGGAGCTTCTGACGAAGCTGCGGGCGGCCGAGATCACGGGACGCGTAGTGATCCGACTGACGCCCCTGGAGGAATTCCGCAGATCGAAGTACGATTTCGAGCTGGAGGACAAGGACAAGCTGGTTATCCCGCAGACCCCCGGCGTAGTGCACGTGGTGGGCGAAGTCTTCAACGCAACCTCCCTGGTCTACGACCGCGGGGAAACGGTGAGTTACTACCTGCGTCGAGTCGGCGGAATGACCAAGGAGGCCGACAAGAAGCAGGTGAGCGTGGTCAAGGCGGATGGGTCTGTGATCAGTGCGGCCCAGGGCGGCCGGGGCCGGCTGATCGCCTGGGACTCGGAGTACAACCAGTGGTCTTGGGGCGGATTCATGAACGTTCGCCTGGAGCCCGGCGACACGATCGTCGTGCCGCGAAAGATCGACAAGTCCATGTGGCTGCAGGACCACGAAGGACATCACGCAGATTCTCGCCAACATCGCCGTCGACGGCGGGCGTGGCATTCTTGGCTGTGAAATGACGTGGGAAGGACGTATCGTAGTGACGGATTCTCAGGCAAAATCTCAGCAACCCGCCTCGGCCAAGCTTGCGGTCGATGACGAGATCGATCTGATTGACTATCTCCGCGTGGTCTGGCGCTATCGCTGGATGATCCTCGCCCTGTGCCTCATCGCGATGAGTCTGACCGTGGTCACTTCGCTACGAAAACCCCGGCAGTATCAATCCGCCGTCACGATTGTGCCTCCCCTCGATATCCTGCAAAAGGAATCCGGCGGCGCTCTCGGGTCGCTGAACAACTCTCTCCTTCGGCAGATGATGGACACTCGTGCCGGCAGTATCGCCAAGATGTACGTGGAGATCCTCCAGAGCCGGGAAGTCGCCGACGCCATCGTCGATCGATTTCATCTGATGGACTCGTACGAGGGCGATTCAGTATCGGTCCGATGCAAGGAGCAGCTCAAGGCGAACACGACGGTCAAGACGACCGACGGCGGAGCTGTGAAGGTTACTGTCCTGGATCGAGACCCGAACCGCGTCGGCCGCCATTGCCAATGCCTATGTCGAGGAGCTGGACAAGCGGAACAAGAAGCTCTCGGCCGGCCAGGCCACCAGCAAGAGAATCTTCCTGGAGAACCGGCTCAAGGAAGTCGAGGCCAAGCTCAGCAAGATCGACAACATCTTGAGTCGTGAGGCCAAGACCCAGGAGATGCTGTACGACCTCCTGGTGAGCAGTACGAGATGGCCAAGATGGAAGAGGCCAGGAGCATGCCCACGATCCAGGTGCTCGATCCGGCGGTGGTCCCGGAACTGCCCGATGGGCCGGGGCACGGCCCGAAAGGGCATGCTGGCCGGAGTCGCGGCGTTCATGCTCGGCATCTTCCTGGCGTTCAGCCGGGAATACATCGTACGGATCCGCCATCGTGGAACGGAAGTGCCACTCTCGCCAGAGCCGGGATCGACACGCTTGAGGTCTGCCGGGACCATTGCCGCGCGGGAGAGTTGAGTCAGGTACGACATTGTCCGGCAGACAAACTAACCGGGACTCCGGTGAGCGATGACTACGCGTCGCTGGGATCGAGGTCAAGGCGGGTCCTCTGAACTCGGTTCGGTGCAACCGACAAGGACGGAGTCTGCCTGCAGCAAGACGGAAGGAAGCCCAGAACGTAAGAAGCATCATACCCCGAACCGCAGACCCTTTTCTTTTATTGTGGCCGACATGAAGAGAATTGCGTTGATCTTTGGCACGCGACCGGAGGCTATCAAGTTGTGCCCTCTTGTCCTCGAATTGAAGAAACACCCGGCATTCGAAACGCGGGTCTGCGTTACGGGGCAGCATCGTCAGATGCTGGATCAGGTGCTCGAGGTGTTCGAGGTCGTTCCGGATGCCGATCTGAAGCTTATGCAGCCCAATCAGACCCTGGCAGAACTCACCTCCAAGGCTATTCTCGCTATTGACTGTTACTTAAGCCGGGAAAGGCCCGACCTTGTTATCGTACAGGGAGATACCACGACGTCATTCTGTGCCGCTTTGGCTGCCTTTTACCAACGTATCCCGGTCGGTCATGTCGAAGCGGGGTTACGGACTTGGGACAAGTTCTCGCCGTTCCCGGAGGAAATCAATCGGGTGATGACCAGTCGGATCGCCGACCTGCATTTTGCCCCCACGGTGTGGTCGAAAGACAACCTTCTTAGAGAAGGCGTTTCCGAAGACAAGGTCTTTGTTACGGGCAATACCGTCATCGACGCATTGCACCTCGCGGTGGAGAAAATCCGCGATGATCTCCCCGAAGTCCCCGGCGTGCTACGCGGGTTCTTCAACGGAGATGCTCGTCCCCTCGTTCTGATCACAGGCCATCGGCGGGAGAGCTTTGGGGATGGCTTCCGGAATATCTGCCAGGCCATATGTGATCTGTCACAGCAGTTTCCAGAGACAGCATTCGTGTATCCCGTGCATTTGAATCCTAATGTCAGAACGCCGGTGTTCGAGATGTTATCGGTGCGGAAGAGTATATATCTGACCGACCCTCTGTCCTATCTGCCTTTTGTTGTGCCATGAATCGCAGTCGACTCGTGCTGACGGACTCCGGGGGGATTCAGGAAGAAGCTCCCGGCTTGGGCAAGCCCGTGGTGGTGATGCGGGATACAACGGAAAGGCCGGAAGGAATAGAAGCGGGGACAGTGAAGCTCGTCGGGACCGATAGAAGGATGATCGTGGATCAGATCTCTGGCCTCCTCACAGACGAGAGAGCTTACACAGCGATGGCCAATGCGGTCAATCCCTACGGGGATGGGAAAGCCAGTCAGAGGATTGTTGCTGCAATAAGGAAGTGATTGTGCTTGTCCCACTCGTCAGACAGACCATCCGGACCTGTCGTCCGTCGGGTTTTAGGGCAGTTATAGTCAAGGTCCAAGCCTCGAAGATTGGTTTCAGGTTGGCCAAGGGGACCTTTTGGTCGTGGTGGTGCGGTGATCTCGCGTGGCCTCATGCTTGTCGCTGCCGTCTTCGTTGCCCGCGTGTTGGGCAAGACGCCTACGGGGAACTGGGAATCATTCAGTCAACCGTGGGGATGTTCGGCGTTTTCGCGAGTTTTAGCCTGGGTCTGACCGCGACCAAACACGTCGCGGAGTTTCGCCGGAGCGATCCGGCGGCGGGCCGCATCATCGGTCTGTTGCGGCTCATTGCCATAGCCAGCGGCGGAATAATGGCCTTGGGCCTGTTTCTCTTTGCCGGTGGCTGGCGGAACACACGATCAATGCCCCGCATCTCCGTGGCATTCTTCGCATCGGCGCCGATCCTGTTCCTCAGTGCCATCAACGGTGCCCAGACCGGTGCCCTGACGGGATTTGAGGCATTCAAGACCATCGCGTATGTCAATCTCCTGGTGGGCCTGTGCTCGTTTCCGATCCTCCTGGGGGGAGCTTACTTCGGCGGTCTCGCCGGAACCGTCTGGGCGTTATTGATCAATCTTGGCATCAACTGGCTGCTCAACTACTGGGCTTTGCCCGAGAGACCCATCGTTATGGCATCCCTTTTACGCACCGGAATTGCGGTCGAGAATTATCCGTTTTGTGGAAGTTCAGTGTGCCGTCCGTCCTCTCCGGGGTATTCTGGCGATTCCCGTAGCCTGGGTGGGCGGGGCCATTTTGGTGAATCAGCCCAACGGTTATGCCGAAATGGGGGTCTATAATGCGGTCCTCTTGGTAAAACAGGTGCCCGAGGCTCTGCTGGGCGTGCTGCTGGGCCCCCTGTTGCCGATCTTGAGCGAACAGATCGGGGCGGGCCGACACCGCGAGTATGATCGCACGCTTTTCTTCGCCTTCTGTCTCACGTCCGGGCTGGTGTTGCCCCACGCAGTTGGTGTGCGCCGCCCCCCGTTGGGTGATGATGCTTTTTGGCTCGGATTATGCGAGCGGAGGCATCCTGTTGCAGGTGTTGATCGTGAATTCCCTTCAGATCGGTCTGTTTTACCCCATCGTCCCTCTGATCCAAAGCAAGGGTCTGGTGTGGTTTGGCGTGGCCAGCAACGTCCTCTGGGCGGGCACGTGCCTGACCCTGGCGTGGTGGTTGATCCCGTTGTTCCGAGGGCTGGGGCTCGCCAGCGCGTTCGTGGCTTCACACGCCGTCGTTGCCGTGCTTACCAATATCGTCCTGGGCCGGCGCTACCGGGTCGTGTTCGGAGGCTTTCCCATCTATCGCGTGGCGGCCCTGAGTCTCGGGTCCGTCTGCCTCATCGTTGGCCTCCAACATCTACAGGGAGAGACTTGGGCGCTGATCGGCGCTTTGATTCTCTGCGGTATCATGATCGCGGTCTTGGCCGGCTTGCTGAGGGGTTCGCGCCGACAATTTGCCGAATGTCTGACCGAAGGTACCGAAGTCGGTACGTAGCCATCCCTGCGAGTGACAGGAACCACATTCTCATGCTGCAGCGTGAAGACCTGATCCAATTTGAGAATGAAATTGCGGACTTGTTCAACGCGGCGCGCATTCAGCGCCCGTTCATCTGTATGATGGGAACGAAGACCAGATGATGGACGTCTTTCGGGAAGTCAAGCCGGAAGACTGGGTGATGTGCACCTGGCGAAGTCACTACCAATGCCTTCTGAAGGGTGTTCCTCCGGAACGCCTCGCAACGAAATCCTGGCGGGCCGGTCCATCTCGTTGTGTTTTCCTGAATACCGGGTCCTGTCGTCGGCGATCGTAGGCGGGATCGTGCCCATCGCCGTTGGCGTGGCGCAGCGCCTCCAACGCCGCGGCGAGACGGCACACGTGCATTGTTTTCTGGGCGACATGACCTCGGAAACCGGTATTGTCCATGAATGCATCAAGTATTCGTTCAACCATCAACTTCCTATTCGCTTTATCGTGGAGGACAATGGGAAGTCCGTTTGCACGGACACACGCGAAGTGTGGGGGCAATCCACGTTGACCTATGAACGCGAGAAACATCCCATGGTGGTCTTCTACAAGTACCGAACGAAATACCCCCATGCGGGGGCCGGCGTGCGGGTCCAGTTTTGACATTTTCGTATGAGATATTATGACGAAATGTGTCGGGCCATGGAGTTCCTGGCCCGAGACCAACGAGTGGTGTTTGTGGGGCAGGCGGTGGCAGTGCCAGGCACGGCCATGACCAATACCTTGAAGAATGTCCCACGCGACAAGCTACTCGAGTTTCCGGTCGCAGAGGAATTGCAGATGGGCGTGACCAATGGCTTGGCGTTGGCGGGGTATGTGCCCGTCAGCCTCTATCCTCGTTGGAACTTCCTTCTGCTCGCGGCGAACCAAATCGTCAATCACCTGGACAAACTCCCCCTTCTGTCCAACGGTGGTTTCCGTCCCCGGGTCATCGTCCGTACCGGTATTGGTTCCGAACGCCCGCTGCACCCACAGTGTCAGCATGTCGGCGATTATACGGATGCGTTCCGGTTGATGTGCAAGAACATTGACATCCTGAGACTGGAGGAACCGCAGGACATATTCCCGGCCTACCAGAAGGCCCTGGAACGGAACGACGGCAAGAGCACGATCCTCGTGGAGTATGGCGATTATTATAACGAGAAATAGGCGCGGAAGCGGAAAGGAATCCGCACGCGAATCTTCTGGAGATGCCAATCTCGCAGAGATCTGGAGCCCTCGCGAAGAGCAAGGATGGGGTCTTACTCCGCCAGCATGGGCAGGGGCATGGGAGCGGGCTATCGCATGAATAACGCGGTCCTCTTCCACGACGCGGAGGTTGTTTGCCAGCATGTCGATCTCCGTCGTTTGCAGGAGGCGACTATCCTGATTACCGGCGCTTCCGGTCTGTTGGGGACCTCTTTTTTGGCCACCCTTTGCCATCTGCGTGAATCGGGATTGCCTTTGGAAGTTCACGCTCAGGTTCGATCGGAGCTGTCGCTCCATACTGCCGAGATTGTCCAACGTGGCGGCTTCCAACTCTGGCGCGCCAACTTGGCGAAATACCAGGAGTGTTCCTCCCTGCCGGATGCCGATATCATCATCCATGCGGGAGGGTACGGCCAACCGACTCTCTTCATGTCTGATCCTGTGCCTGCGCTTCAAGTGAACACGACGGCTACCGCAACGCTGCTGCAGAAGCTTCGTTCCGGGGGTACTTTTCTGTTCGTCAGTTCGAGCGAGGTCTACAGCGGCCTCAAGAAGTCCCCGGCCCAGGAGACGGATATTGGTCGGACGACTCCTCTCCATCCGCGGGCTTCCTATATCGAAGGAAAACGTTGCGGGGAAGCGATCTGCAACGCCTACCGCGGCCAAGGCGTGCACGCGACGTCCGCGCGCCTCGCGCTTACTTACGGACCTGGCACGCGGCCGCACGACAAGCGGGTGATCAACTCGTTCATCGAAAAGGCGCTGTGTCAGCGCCGCATCGAGTTGCTGGACGCTGGCCGAGCGGTTCGTACCTGCTGCTACGTGACCGATGCGGTGGAGTTGTTGTGGCAGGTGGCGCTGAATGGTACCTATCCGGTCTATAACATCGGGGGTCATTCCGAGGTGACGGTGGCCGAACTCGCGCACCTCATCGCCCGTCTGACGGGTGCCGCGATTGCTTTCCCGCAGATTCAAGCCGAGATCGCGGGCACGCCGGAAGAAGTGCGCGTCGATTTGACGCGAGTGGAAAGCGAATTTCATAAGAGCGGCTATGTCAGCCTGGAGCAAGGGCTACGGGCCACCATCAATTGGCAGCGCGGCCTGTACAGCGACGTGAAGCGGTGAACTGTGAGGAGGAGTGAATTTGCAGGCAACGAGTAAGATCTTCGTGGCAGGCCATCGCGGCATGGTGGGTTCGGCGGTGTTGCGGTGTCTGCAGAGGCACGGCTATGGGAATCTCGTGACGAGATCCCACGCGGAACTGGACCTCACGCGACAGGACGCCGTCGAGCAGTTCTTTGCCCAGGAGGCACCGGAGTATGTCTTCCTGGCAGCCGCTCGAGTGGGAGGCATTCTGGCCAACCAAACCTATCGCGCCGAGTTCAGCTACACGAACTTACAGATCCAGACTAACATTATCCATTCGGCGTGGCGCCGCTGGGGTCCGCAAGCTGCTGTTCTTCTCCAGTTCATGTGTGTATCCCCGTCATTGTCCTCAACCGATGAGAGAGGCGATTGCTGGACGGGCGAGCTTGAACCTACCAATGAGCCGTATGCCGTGGCCAAGTTGGCAGGTATGTCGATGTGCCGAGCCTACCGGGAGCAGTATGGTGCTGACTTCATCTCGGTGGTCCCGACTAACCTCTACGGCCCGCATGACGATTTTGATCCTGAACAATCCCATCTGATCGCAGCGCTGCTCCGGAAATTTCACGAAGCCAAGATCAAGGGATACGACAGCGTCACGCTCTGGGGCACCGGCCAACCGAGACGCGAGGTGTTGTACGTAGATGACTTGGCGGAGGCGGCTGTGCTCTTGATGCTCCGTTACAGTGAAGCGGAGCCTGTCAATATTGGATGGGGTCAGGACGACAGCATCGTTGAGATTGCGGCGGCGGTGAAAGCTGCTGTCGGTTATGGGGGAGAATTGCGGTTTGATGCGACCAAGCCGGATGGTGCCCCGCAAAAGCTTCTGGAAGTCAGCCGGGTCCGCCAATTGGGTTGGAAGCCGACGGTGTCTTTGCCGGAAGGCTTGGCCCGAACATATTCGTGGTACTTGAGTAACGGCACATGACAGCAAAAGCTATGTTTTGGAGACTGCAGAATATGGTTAGCGACCAGGATCTGGACACATTGGTGGCTTTCATACGGTCCACCAAACGCTTCACCCAGCATGAGAAGGTGCGGGAATTTGAGCAGGCTTACGCGGCATGGCAGGGCTGCCGACATTGTGTGTTCGTCAACTCGGGAAGCTCGGCCAACCTCGTCGCTGTGGCTGCGGCGAAGGAACTTCGGGGTTGGCAGCCCGATGACGAGGTGATCGTGCCCGCCGTGACTTGGCCCACCACCATTACCCCGGTGCTCCAGATGGGCTTGAAGCCGATCTTTGTCGATGCGAATCTGCAGGACCTCTCATTCGATCTTGCGCAATTGGAACGCTCCCTGACACCGCGGACGCGGGCCATCTTCCTGGCCCATCTGCTTGGTTTTCCTGCCGATGTCGCGCAGCATCCGCGCCATCATCGGCGACCGTCCGATCGAGCTTATTGAGGACTGTTGTGAATCGCAGGGAGCCCGAACCAGCGGCGTCAAGGTGGGGAAGTCTAGGGTTGGCTGGCACCTTTAGTTTCTACTGGGGCCATCACATGACCACCGTAGAGGGCGGTATGATTTGTACGCAAGACGACGCCTTCTACAGACTGTGCTTACTCAAACGCTCTCACGGGCTGGCGGGAGTTGCCGGAAGAGGATCATGCGGCCTTGTGCCGCGAGCATCCTGATTTGGATTTCAAGTTTCTCTTCCTCACCGACGGCTTCAATCTGCGCAACACAGAGTTCAACGCGGTGCTGGGCTTGGCCCAGTTGGCTTGGATCAATAAGTTTATCCGACGCCGCAATTGCAACTACCAGCGTTTTGTTGCCGCTTGTCGGCGTTATCCGGAGCACTTGTTCACGCTGGAAGTTCCTGACGCGTCCTCGTTCGTACTGCCGTTTCTCTTCCGGCGCAAACAGTGCAAGGAAGCGTTCCAAGCGATTATTGCAGAGAATGGCATTGAATCGCGGCCGCTCATCGGCGGTAACCTGCTCCGGCAGCCGTTCCTGCGGCAATACTACGATCCTGCCCGCTATCCGAATGCGGATTTTCTGCATGAGAATGCCTTCTATATCGGCAACAACCAATTTGTGGAGGATCGGCACTTGGACGTGCTGGAACAACTCATGAGCAAGTTCTTTCGTAGTTAAGCGTGGCGGCGGCGGGACAAGATAGATAAGCAGTGTGAGATACGATGAAAAAGGCGCTCATCACAGGCATCACGGGGCAGGATGGCTCCTATCTGGCAGAGTTTCTCCTGACGAAAGATTACGAGGTGCACGGGCTGTACCGGCGCTCGTCTTCCTTTAACACGGGCCGGCTCAGTGGCATCTGGCAAGATCCTCATGCACCCCATCCCCGCTTCCTGGGCCGGTTTGGGGACCTCACGGATGCGGTCAGCTTGGTGAAATATCTGTACGACCTTCAACCGGATGAGATCTACAATCTTGGTGCGCAAAGTCACGTGCACGTCAGCTTCGACATCCCGGAATACACGGCCAATGTCACCGCGTGGGCGCAATTCGGATACTCGAGGCCATCCGCGAAGCGGGCGTGAGGTGCGCGCTTCTATCAAGCCTCCTCCAGCGAGATGTTTGGCAAGGTGGCGGAGATACCCCAGCGGGAAACAACCCCTTTTCATCCGCGTAGCCCCTACGCCGTGTCCAAGGCCTTTGCCTACTGGGCGACCGTGAACTACCGCGAGAGCTATAATCTGTTTGCGTGCAATGGCATTCTGTTCAACCACGAGTCCCCTCGTCGCGGGAGACATTCGTCAGCCGCAAGATCACGCAGGCGGTGGCACGCATAAAAGCCGGACTCCAAGAGAAGCTCTATTTGGGGAACCTCGAGGCCAAGCGTGATTGGGGTTACGCCAAGGAGTATGTCGAAGCCATGTGGTTGATGCTCCAACAGGACAAGCCGGACGACTATGTGATCGCTACGGGCGAAACGCATTCGGTCAGAGAGTTCTGTGAAGAGGCCTTCAGCTACGTGGGGTTGAATTGCGCGACTATGTGGAAATCGACCCGCGCTACTATCGGCCGGCGGAGGTGGATCTCCTTATGGATGGCAATGGAATGGAGGCATAGCAGATGGCACAACATCTATTTTGGCTTTCCCATTGTGCAGACGACTCAGCATCGGAAAGTCCGTGCAAGTATTTCCTGATATGCGGGGCATTCTGTTCCTTGAAGCATTTTTTGCATCTTGTTCTTTTCCCAGTGGGGGTGCCTTTGCAATTTCCAAAATTATCGAAAGGAAGCCACGCTTTACATCCAGGACACCACTTTTTGTAGTTTTCCCAGTGTTTCTTTTTGTTGTGAGGGTAAGAATTGTTCATCCTCTTGCTGGTTTCCTTGGCTGAACCGGGTTGCCCTTTATGCAAGTTGTAGCACAATGGGTCTTTCCGAGCCATTCTAAGGAGTTCTTCCTCCTTGGCGTAGGCTTCGGAAGGAGTAAAAAAGGAAAAAAGCACCTCTTTTCTGAAGTTTTCCTTCCCATACTTCTTAATGACCACCTAATGCCTACCCGGAACCAAGATAATCATCGGCGGGGCTTCCCGTGCCATGAACTCCCAGATAGTAGCAGGAATTCAATGTGTTGATGATTTTGTAAACCGTGAAAACATCATATGTTTTAATACCAAAACTTTCTACTAAAAGGTTTGGGTAGTCATTATTCT